>CALSLK010000018.1 GCA_943787175.1 uncultured Alphaproteobacteria bacterium | reverse complement strand
AGATTTGAACGTCCCGGGTTTACCAGAATGCGATGTCCGCGAATTGCGGTTCGGCCAAGGATAAGGTCGAACCCCATGTTGAAGCGGTCGGCGAGCGACAGTTCTATGTGCCAATGACGACGCGCCAGCATGAGTTTGGTCGAGATGATCGGTCGCAGCTCGGAAATGCCGCTGGTGTTCTTGATGGATCGCTCTTCAATCAGCGCTGCCTGACAAACATGCCCTTGTGCTCCGTCAGGATCGGGCACGCAAAAGCTGACCCAGATAGCCCCGTTTTGCTCGAACCGTTCAACGTTTGTTGCGTGAAGGGCCGAGGTTCGCGCGCCGGTATCGATTTTGGCGCGCACGATCGGAAGTCCCAGCTCGGGCAGGCCTACTTCCTCCCGCCAGCCTATGACTTTCGTGGCTTTCTTAACAGTTGATGCAGGCACGTTGGCGCTTCTTTCCTAGTGACTTAGCCCGTCCAACATTGCATGCCATGGGTCTGGCGTGAACTACCAGGCCTACATTGATCGGGCTCCATTTAGAGCGACCAGTGAACGAGTCTGGTTCCTGAAGCGCCACACGAGCAACAGGGATGCTGCCGTCATGGCAATGGCAAGCCCGGCCCAGATACCTTGACCTCCCTGATGCAGTTCAAACCCAAGGATCAGAGCTGCCGGCAATCCCAGGCCCCAGCTGGTTGCCAGGGCAATCACCATTGGGATCGCGGTATCCTTCATGCCCTGCAATGCGCCCCGGGCCGTAATTTGGATTGAGTCGGCAAGCATGAAGAATGACGCGACCGCGAGCAGCGAACTTGCCAGGGCAAGGGTATCGGCATTGCCGGGGTTCGATGCATCCAGAATGAGTGATGCGATGAACCGACCGGCGAACCAGAATGCGGTAACCGGAATCAGGGTAAAGATGCCGGCCATGGCTACGGCCGTCCAGCCAGACAGTGCAGCGCCTTTTGTTTCGCCGGCACCCACCGCCCTGCCAACCCGAACAGCTCCTGCCTGGGCAAGGCCAACGGGAATCATGAAGATCACGGCATAACACTGCGCCGTCACCCCGTGAGCGGCCAGGGCCTCAACGCCCAGCAGGCCCATCATCAGCGATGTCGTCACGAACATGCCCATTTCCGCAACCTCGGTGACAGCAATGGGAAGGCCGACGCGCGCGATTTCACGCATCGCTGCCCAGTCAGTTTTCCAGAACCGACCCAGAAGCCGATATCGGCACAACCGCTTGTCCCGCAACACGTAGAACAGAAGCGCCAGAAACATGAAGACGTTCACCAGCGCACTTGCCACGCCGGCGCCGTCCAGCCCCAACTCCGGCGCGCCCAGATTGCCGAACATGAGTGCGTAATCGAGCAGGGCGTTGAGCGCGATACCCAGGATTGTCACGAAGAGCACGGCGCGTGGTCGGGCATGAGCGACCAGGAACTCGCTCAGGACGACAAGCCACAACCCCGGCAGCAATCCCCAAACCATGTGGCGCAGGTAGGATTGTCCGTTTGCGGCGATCTGTTCTTCCTGTCCCAGCCTGGTCAGGATTGTGCCGGAAAACCAGGCGGCTGTTCCAACTGTAATGGCCAGCAACAGGCACAGCCAGGCCGCATTGCGTACAACGGGGCGTATCTTTCGGAACCGGCGTGCTCCCAAATGTTGCGCCATGATGGGCGTTGCGCCGGTCAGTGTGCCCATCGCGAAGGCAACAAAGACCCAATAGAAGTGGCTGGAAAGTGTGCCGGCCGCCAGGGCGTCCGTGCCGATCCGGCCCATCATGACGACATCGGTCGTGACGATGGCCATGTGGGCAATTTGGGTCAGGGCGAGCGGTACCGCCAGATGCAGGATGGCACGGGACTCATGAAGCCAGGCGCTGGGGAGAATCTTGGAGTAGGACATGACACAGGATCCAGAACGCATTGGGTTGCGATTGTGCGCTGGCCTTATGCTGGGCAACGGTCAAACGAAAGGGCTGATGACCCAATGGTCCAGCCAGTCTTTCGATCACCTTTGAGAAAGGCACACGCACCTTCGCCGAACCTTTGAGTCCGGCGGTGGGGCTCACGGCAACTGTTACCGTGTTCAGGCGGTGTGCTGTAACATGCCGCATTCATATCCCGTGCAGCGGCTGACAGCAACGTTGCGGATTGTTCGATGCGGTCGTTCGATGCTGGGGCAATTCTGTTTTTCACGATAGTGTGACGCATGCTGGCCGGGCTCATCAGAATTTGCTTTGTTGGTTTGAACATGACGCAGCTGGTGATGGCTGATCTGCCATGTGACCGTTTCATTGAATTGCGTGGGCTGATGGTATGGAAAAGAAGACTTCTGGGATTTCCCGGCGTACGTGGCTGATCGGCGGTCTCAGCCTTCTCCTGGCAGCATCCTCAGGCCTGGCCATCGGGTATGGCATCGAAGATGCGGACACTGCTACCGAGGTCGAGATCAACACGCTTTCCAGCGATGTCGCGATCAAGGGCCATGATCCCGTTGCCTATTTTCTTGATGGCATTCCGGTCATGGGCGATCCGGCCTATCAGGCGGAACATGGAGGGGCTCTGTATCAGTTTGCCTCTGCCGAGAACCTGACGCGATTCCAACAGGAGCCCGAAGCGTATGTTCCAGCCTATGGGGGGTATTGCTCGTATGGTGTGCGTTTGGGCATGAAGTACGACATCGACCCCACGGCGTTCGAGATTGTCGATGGCAGGCTGTATCTCCAGCTTGACCCTGGAACCCGACACGTCTGGTTACAGGACACTTACGAGAACATCATGATTGCCGATCAGATATGGCGCGAGATCAGCCCGATTGATCCCGGAAGACTGCCACTTTCGATGTAGCGCCTCGTAACGAGGTTTGGCCATACGGCCACGGCGAAGCCTTAAGCCCGTGATTTGGGGCTCTGTTGCACGCGGCTGGGGGGGAACGACACGATAACGCGCGTTCCCTTGCCTGGTTTGCTGATCAGTTTGAACGTTCCGCCGTGAAGCTCGACGAGACCACGGGCAAGTGGCAACCCCAGACCGGTGCCTGACGGATTTGCTTCCTGTAGACCGGCAACCTGCTCGAACGGTTCCATAACCCGATCCATGTCTTCAGGTGCAATGCCGATGCCTGTATCTGCAATGACAAGGTTGAGTCCGCGGCTTCGATTGCGTGTGACCGAAGCTGAAATGCTGCCACCTTCGGGTGTGAATTTGATGGCGTTGGAAAGCACATTGAGCAGGATTTGACGAACCTTCTGTGCGTCGGCAACCAGCAGAAGGTCCTCCTTGTTGTGCGTCAGACTGATGGTGATGCCCGCGCTGTGGGCCAGGGGGCGGACCATGTCGACGACCGACTCCAACAGTTCGCTCACGACGACTTTGGTTTCGAACAGTTCAGAGCGTCCGGCCTCGATCTTTGAGAGATCAAGGAGGTCATTGATCAACGCCAGCAGATGTTCGCTGCTGCTCAGGATATCGCTGACATACTCGCGGCGTTTTTCGGGATTGTCCTCGAGGTGCGGCATTTCCAGAAGCTGGCTGAAGCCAATGATGGCATTCAGCGGCGTGCGCAGCTCGTGGGACATGCTGGCCAGGAAACCGCTCTTTGCCATGTTCGCGGCTTCGGCTGCGTCGCGTGCCTCGGCCAGATCTCTGGTTCTTTGCTGAACGCGTCGCTCCAAATTGGTGTGGGCCTCCTCCAGGGCGTGTTCAAAGGCCTCCTGCCGGTCACGCATGCTGTTGAATGCCGCCGCAACAGCGCCGATGTCATCATGGCTTTTCCATGCCACCCGGGCATCACCGACACCGCGTTCTGTGCGATCAATGACGTCGATCATCTCGCGAATCGGTCGTCCGATGAACCGCCCGTGAATGAAGAAACTGACACTCAGCAGGAATGCCAGTAGCACAATTCCAAATCCGGTGGTGATCACCAGAAGCCGACGCGCCTCCGTGATCCGGTGGACGTTGGTCATCTCAACGGTCAGGGTCCCAACGTTCGTGATTCCGCTCAGATCGCTCACGCGCAGAGGACGTTCTGCGATCATCGTGCCTGTTCCGGCATTGGTGCGCCCCAGCCGGGCGATGTCGTTGCCCCGGTCGTCGGTGACGGCAATGTGCACGATGTCGGGGTCGCTCATGGCTGAAGCCAGAAGCAGCTCGACCTGGCGGACATTGTTGTTGCTGACCGGGTCGACGAGCAGGATCGAATGATTGGCCGCAACCCGGTCAAGTTTTGCGTTCAGCGCCTCGTTTACGGCAGATCGATCAAGAAGATCCTTGGTCACGACGAACATGACCAGAACCAGCGTTGCGGTTGCAATGCAGGAAAGAAAAAACCAGGCCTGAACGCTCTTCACGATTGGCACGGCAACCGGAATCAGCGATGTGCGCTTGCCTGAAGCTGATTGTTGATTGCTCAAACGACAGGTCTCAACGTTGTTACACCAACAAAGCGCGCAGACATCGAGGCTATTCTAACAAACACTTTTGGTTGCAGCCAGAGATGTCGTTTACACGCGCGTTCGGCCCTTGGCTTTCCGTGGCTACGTCATGATAGATTTCCGTCATGAACAGAACTGCGCTGCAAAACGCACCGATCGGTGCGACCAACCTTCTCGAACATTGTCTGAACGTACGCCCCGGCCAGACGCTTCTGATTGTCGGTGAGGAAGGCCCAGAGGCCCATTTTGACCGCGTTCTTTGTGATCAGGTTGCCGAAGTTGCGGGCGAACGTGGCATAGATGTGCGCGTTGTGATCGCACCGGTGACCAACACGGCCTCGGATATCTCATCTGATCTGGCCAATGCCATCGTTGCGGCTGATCACACCGTGTTTTTCGCCCGTATGGCCGACCAGATACGGTTTCTGGGAATCGAAGGCGCGCGTTCGATGTACGCCTGTTATGTGCTGGAACCTGATCTTCTTGATGATCCTTTTACCGGTGTTGATCATCGATTTTTCCAGGATGTTCATGACCTGCTTGTCGAGCAGATCGAGCAATCGGCGACCTTTCGTATTCAATGCCCCGATGGCACTGATCTCTCGGGAAAGACCCGGCTTTCGCCGGAAGAGGGCGGGCTTGAAGCGTTCGCGGTCAAGCCGTTCCCGATTGTCATCTTTCCGCCGGTCGACGCTTCAGGGATGTCGGGGCAGATCGCTCTGGCCCATCAGCTCACATCGTCATCGACCAACATTTATGAAGACAGCGTGCTCATGCCGCGCAGCCCGGTCATGGCAATGGTCGAGAACGGTCAAATTGTGAGCTTTGAAGGCGAACCTGCCGAAGCGGCACGGATATCGGCACATTTCGAGAGGGTCGGCGCCATGACCGGTGGCGACCCCTTTGCCATCAATTCCTGGCACGCCGGCATCAACCCGCTGACCCATTGTACGTTCGACCCGCAAACTGACACGGAACGCTGGGGCACCGCTGCCTTCGGCTCGCCGCGCTATACCCATTTCCATGCCTGCGGTCCCGAGCCCGGCGATATCGCCATCAACCTGTTTGATACCACCATCACGTTCGATGATGCGGTGCTGTGGCGCGATGGCTGCTTCGTCTTCATGGATCGGCCGGAAGTTCGCGCTTTGCAGAAAACCTATCCCGGCAGTGACGTTGCCTGGAACATGCGTTGGGAAATTGGCGTTGCGCGGCGAAACGCTGGCTGATACCCCCAAAGGCAGGGAGACATGCCATGAATGAAACGAAGTTTGCGAGCCAGGGCGACCTTGAGGTCAAGCAGGTAAGTTTCTCGAAACTGTCTGATCACGCCTATGCTTATACCGCTGAGGGCGACCCCAATTCCGGCATCGTCATTGGCGATGACGGGGTCATGGTGATCGATACCCAGGCAACGCCAGCCATGGCGCAAGACGTCATCGATCGCGTGCGTGAAGTCACCGACAAGCCGATCAAGTATGTCGTGCTGACCCATTATCATGCTGTGCGTGTTCTGGGCGCCTCGGCCTATGGCGCTGATCACATCATATCAAGCCAGGGCACCTGGGACCTGATTGTCGAGCGCGGACAGCAGGACATGGATTCAGAAATTCAGCGGTTCCCGCGCCTGTTCCAGGGTGTTGAATCAGTGCCTGGTCTGACCTGGCCAACCATGGTGTTCGAGAATTCCATGACGCTCTGGATGGGCGACCTTGAAGTGCGCATTGCGCATCTGGGTCGTGGCCATACCAAAGGCGATACCGTCGTCTGGCTGCCCGGTGACAAGGTTCTCTTTAGTGGTGATCTCGTGGAATACGGCGCGACGCCCTATACCGGTGATGCCTATCTGACCGACTGGCCCGCAACCCTGGATGCACTTGAAGCACTCGAGCCCGCATCGATTGTCCCGGGCAGGGGCGATGCACTGATGACCCCTGAACAGGTGCGAGATGGCCTTTCAGATACGCGCGCGTTCATCACCGATCTCCTGAACGCTGCCAAACAGGGCGTTGCTGAAGGCCACGACCTCAATCAGGTGTTCAAAGACAGTCATGCTGCGATGACGCCGAAATATGGTGACTGGGTGATCTACGAACACTGCATGCCGTTTGATGTCAGCCGGGCGTTCGATGAAGCCCAGGGTATCCGTGATCCGCGGGTCTGGACCGCAGAGCGCGATATCGAAATGTGGAAAACGCTGCAGGGATAACGCTACTTGGCCAAGAGCTTCGCCTACGAAACCTACCCTTACAGGCGCTCCTCCGATCAGGATGCGTCAACGCCTGTGCATCATCCCGTGGTGGTGGTGGGTGGTGGCCTTGTCGGTCTGGCTTTTGCCGTTGATATGGCGCTCCACGGCGTGCCGGTCGTGGTGGTGGATGACAACAACCAGGTCAGCACGGGTTCACGCTCCATCTGTGTCGCCAAGCGCTCGCTGGAAATCTTCGATCGCCTGGGTATCGGCGACCGGTGCGTTGAAAAGGGGATTACCTGGAACAAGGGTAAGGTCCTGCGCGGCGATCATCTGCTTTATGCCTTCGACCTGCAGCCCGAGCCTGGCCACAAGCGCCCGGCTTTCATCAATCTCCAGCAGTACTACGTCGAAAGTTATCTGGTTGATCGCTTCAACGAGCTTGGTGTGGGCGAAGCACGATGGTTGAACAAGGTCACCAGCGTTGCCCAGCATGACGATCATGTTGCGCTCACCATCGAAACGCCTGACGGCCCCTATGACATCACGTGCGACTGGCTGATTGCTGCTGACGGTGTGAAAAGCGCGGTACGCCATGCCCTGGACCTCCCCTTTGTGGGCGAGACCTTCAACGACCATTTCCTCATCACCGATGTCGTCATGCAGAGCGACATGCCCACGGAACGGCGCTTCTGGTTCGATCCCAGTTTCCATGGCGGCGGTTCGGCCCTGCTGCACAAGCAGCCTGACAGCGTCTGGCGCATCGATCTCCAACTGGGTCCCGATGCGGACCGTGAAGAGGAAATGAAGGAAGAGAACATCTTGCCGCGTCTCCACGCCATGCTGGGCCAGGACGCAAAATTCACGATCGACTGGGGCAGCCTCTATACGTTCCAGTGCCGCCGGCTTGAGAAATTTCGCCATGACCGAGTTCTGTTCGTCGGCGATGCCGCCCACACGGTTTCGCCCTTTGGCGCGCGCGGCGGCAACGGCGGTATTCAGGATATCGACAACCTCGCCTGGAAACTCGTTGCTGTGCTCAATGGCAGCGCCCCGGACTCGCTGGTTGAAAGTTATGATGCCGAACGCATTCCGGCGGCTGACGAGAACATCATGAACTCGACCCGCGCGACCGACTTCATGGCGCCCAAGAACGCCACGATGGCACTCTTCCGCGAAGCTGTGCTGGACCTTGCAGAACACCATCCGTTCGCCCGCGCCTTCGTCAACAGCGGACGCCTCTCGGTACCTGATATCTATGAAAACTCTCCTCTGAGCACGGCCTGTGACGCAGATGCGTCAGATGGCCTCCCGCCGGGCTCTCCCGCCATGGATGCGCCCATCACGGTAGAGGGCCGTGATACCTGGCTGCTCGATCACTTCGGTGGCCATTTCTGCCTGCTCGACATGAATCAGGATGGCGCAGCGCACGAAGATCCGGGCATGCATGTCTTCAAGATCGGTCGCGACTTCCAGGATACGCATGGCATGGCAGAACAGCGCTATGGCAGCGGCATTTACCTCATGCGCCCGGACCAGCATGTCGCGGCACGGTTTGCCAGCTTCGACGCTGATGCCATCCGGACTGCTCAACGCCACGCGCTGGGAGGGACATGATATGGCCGGATTGAAGACAACGCCCAATCTCAACCGCACCGATGATGTCTATCAGGCACTCATCGATGCCCAGGAAGTGCTCAGCCCCGCCGATGCGGAACGGTTCCGCGCCCGGCTGATCCTGTTGCTCGCCAATCAGGTTGGCGATGATGAAGCGGTACAGGAAGCCATTGCCAGTGCGGCAGAAGGATTGGAGAACGCTGATGGGTCATGAGATCCCAAACCTGCTCGACCTGGACCGGTTTCCCATTGACCGTCCTGATAGCGATGCCTGTGTCGAACTGGTCGAACGTTGCAAGGCAACGCTGGCGCGCGATGGCATGTTCAATCTGGATGGGTTCGTGCGTGCGCAAGTGATTGCCCGTGCGGCGGAAGAACTGACGCCTCTGACACAGAGCGTTTCGTTTCACCAGTCACGCGCGCACAACGTCTATTTTCTGAAATCCATTCCCGGTGTGCCGGACGATCATCCCGCCCTGGCAACGGCGGTTACATCAAGCCACACGCTGTGTGATGACCAAATGCCTGACAGCATCATTCACGCAATCTACGAATAGCAGCCGCTTGCCGATTTTCTGGCTCGTGTCATGGAGAAGCCACAACTTTTCCTGATGGATGACCCTCTGGCGCGCGTCAACGTCATGTCCTACAGCGATGGCGAAGGACTGGGCTGGCATTTCGACCGTTCGGAATTCACCACCACGCTCCTGATCCAGTCGCCCCTGGCGGGCGGTGAGTTCGAGTACCGCACCGACCTGCGTTCCGATGATGATCCCAATCTTGATGGCGTAGCGCGTCTGCTTGCCGGTGATGATCCAGAGCAGAAAGCCCTGAGGCTCAGCCCCGGCACGCTCAATATCTTCAAGGGCAAGAACACGCTGCACGGCGTCTCCCCAACCCAGGGTGAGCGCAACCGACTCATCGCGGTCTTTTCCTATTACGAACGGCCCGGCGTGATGTTCAACGATGACGAACGTCTGGGCTTCTACGGTCGAACGGTGGCATAGCCTGGTTCAAGCACGTAGGCTTCCCGGGCAGCACACCAACGGGAGCCACCATGCCTCTTCATAAGGCCGAACACAGCGATCATTTTGACGACGTTTTTGCTTCCAACGATCTGGACGTCACCGCGCCCAAACTGCGCGTGCCCGAACACCAGATGGAAGCCAAGCACGCCTATCAGATCATCAGTGACGAGTTGATGCTGGATGGCAATTCCAGACTTAACATGGCGACCTTCTGCGGCACATGGATGGAGGACGAGGTCCGGCGCCTGATGAATGAGACGTTCGACAAGAACATGGTCGACCGGGACGAATACCCCCAGACCGCCGAGATCGAGCGGCGTTGTGTTCACATGATCGCTGATCTCTGGAACGCACCTGATGCCGACCAGGCCGTTGGGACCTCTACTGTGGGCTCCAGTGAGGCCTGTCAGCTTGCCGGCATGGCCATGAAGTGGCGCTGGCGCAATGCCCGCAAGGCTGCAGGCAAGAATGCCGAGAAACCCAACATCATCATGGGCGTGAACGTTCAGGTCTGCTGGCACAAGTTCGCGCGTTACTGGGATGTGGAGGAGCGCCTCGTGCCCATGGCCGAAGGGCGCTACATCATCAATGCCGAGGAAGTGCTGAAACTGGTCGATGAAAACACCATTGGTGTCGTTGCCATTCTGGGTTCCACCTTCACGGGCCAGTATGAGCCGGTGAAGGAAATCGCCGACGCGCTCGACAAGCACCAGGCAGAAACCGGTCTGGACATTCCCATCCATGTCGATGGCGCCAGTGGTGCCATGGTCGCGCCCTTCATCCAGCCGGAGCTGGAATGGGACTTCCGCCTGGACCGTGTGGTTTCCATCAATACGTCGGGCCACAAGTATGGTCTTGCGCCCCTTGGCGTGGGCTGGGCAGCCTGGCGCAGTGCCGAATACCTGCCGGATGACCTCATCTTCAACGTGAACTATCTGGGCGGCGACATGCCTGATTTCGCGATCAACTTCTCACGCCCCGGCGGGCAGGTGTGTTGCCAGTATTACAACTTCCTGAGGCTGGGTAAGCAGGGCTACGCCAAGATCCAGCAGGCATGTCAGAACGTGGCGCTCTATCTCTCACGCGAGATCGGCGCGCTGGGCCCGTTCGAGATCATCCATGACGGCAGTGACATTCCCGTTCTGTCCTGGCGGGTAAAAGACGGCAATACCATCAACGGTCACAGTCTGTTTGATCTCAGCGAACGCATGCGCAATCGCGGTTGGCAGGTGCCGTCCTATACGCTGCCGCGTGGTCTGCAAGACACCGCCGTGCAACGCATTGTCGTGCGTCACGGGTTCTCGCGGGATCTCGCACGTGCCCTGCTGGTCGATCTGCGGGAATGCGTCGAACTCATGGAGAAACATGCTCGGCACCCGTCGATGGGTGAGGAAAAGAAGCAGGGTTTCACCCATCTCTAGAGCGTGTGGCGGAGGACAATCATGACCGAAGAACGTATTTCCGATGGCACTCGCAAAGGACTCTCTGCGGCGATGGAGCGGGCCTGGCAACGTCTGGCGCGACCCGGCACCTGGTGGACGGGTGCCGAACGTCTGGCGATTGCCGCCGAAACACGCCAGGCCGATGCCTGCGGCCTGTGCGGTGCGCGGAAAGAAGCCCTGTCGCCAAATCATGTCGAAGGTCGCCATGACAGTCTGTGCGTCTTGGATGATGTCGTCGTTGAAGCCATCCATCGCATTCGCACCGATGCCGGGCGGCTGTCGTCAGGCTGGCTCAAGGGGCTGCTTGAGCAGGGGCTTGAAGATACCCACTACGTCGAACTGGTGGGTGTCGTTTCGACCATTTCTGCGCTTGATGCCGTCGACCTCAGCATGGGACATCAGCAACGCGCTCTTCCGGACCCTGTTGCTGGAGAGCCGACACGCCATCGCCCTCCCGGCGCGCGCATGGGGCTGGGGTGGTTACCCACCTTGTCAGCTGATGATCGCACGCCGCAGGAACCAGATTTCTTCTCGAAATACGGTGATTACAACGTCCAGAAAGCGATGAGCCTTGTGCCCGATGAGGTTATGGGGTTCTTCGATCTTGATACTGAACTCTACTTTTACGAACGCGAGCTGCCGCAGAGAGCAGAGCAGGAGGCGGGGCGCGCAATCACGCCGATGCAGATCGAAATGATTGCAGCCCGCGCGGCTTCACTGAACGGGTGCCATTACTGAACTGCCAGCCATCTGGGAGCGCTCCGTGCGGGTGCAGGTGAACTGGACGTTGCTGTGGACCTGGTTGCAACGCTTGAAGGAAAAGGCGCAGCAACCGGCATGCCCAATGGGGCGGAGCTGCTCGCGCTGACCGATGCGGTGGTATTGCGGGACTTCGCAAATCTCGATGCCTGTCGCGAGGCTGTGCGTGCTGCACTGGGCGATGCCGGCCTTGCCGATACCGCTGCAACCATTGGTTCCTACAATGCCATCGTGAAGGTGGCCGATGCCACCGGCATCGAACTGGACGAGAGCACTGCTGATATGACGGTCGATATGCGCGCAGACCTTGATCTGGTCGACCGCAAGACCTGAAGCAGGTCTCAAGCGTTCTTGGTTGTGGCGCGGGCCCGGTTCTAGGCCTCACCGGTGAAGTCCGTTGGGCCATTCATTCCTTTGAACTCGGCCAGGACATCGGCATCGCCGTCCTCGACAAGGCGATCGGGATTGGTGATATCGTCGAAGTCACACACCCCAACGGCATGACACGGGCCGAGGTCACGACCGTGCCGTTCGTCAAACGCGGAGCCTGAGCCCTTGCACGTCCTCAATGTCGTCTGCCATCCCAAGCCCGACTCCTTCACCCACGCCCTGGCGCGACGGTTCGAGGAAGGGGTGGCTTCAGCAGGGCACACGTTCGAACATGCTGACCTCCATGCCGAGGGCTTTGATCCGGTCATGACGGCACGCGACCTGGAACAGTTCAACGACGTGCCCATGGTCCCGGAGATTCAGGCAGAGCAGGCTCGTGTAGAAAATGCGGATGCGCTCTGCCTGATCTTCCCGATCTGGTGGTTCTCCATGCCCGCCATGATGAAAGGCTGGCTTGACCGTGTGTGGTCGGCCGGTTGGGCCTATGACTGGAAACATGACCCCAACGGTAGCCTCTTGAAGCCACGCCCCTGCACCGTGTTGGTGCCGGTTGGTGCTTCACCGGAAATGGAAGCCAACTGGGGTTGCCTGGAGCGCCTCGACCACATCTGGCGCGTCGGCGTCCTGGGTTATTGTGGTGTCGACCCCATCAACATTCACTTCCTTCTGGATTCCGCGTTCGAGAAGGGTGAACACGAGGGGCACCTGGAGACCGCCTATGAGGCAGGCAAGAGCATTTGTGAAGGTGCCCGCCCCAATCCTTAAGTGTCATCCCGGAAACCGCAACGCGGTTATCCGGGAACTCGTCATGACGCGTTTCAAAAGCAACGTGCGGAACGAGATCCCGGTGCGCGTTCGTTTCACTCTCTCGGCCGGGATGACACGGTAGCTGGAATTCCTATGCCGCAGGTTTCATGCCTTCGCGGGGAATGAAGATGTCGAATTTCTCGCGGATCTGGGCATCGACTTCGTCGGAGATGTGGCCGGGGAAGTGTTCGGCCAGGATTTCATTTTTTCTGGCGATGGCCTTTTCGATCAGGTCGGGCTTGCCAACTTCCAGCCATTCCTTGGGGCTGGTGCGGTCGCCCAGGCGTGGATAGACGTATTCGGTCTGCATCAGACGCAGGGTCTGGTCGGAACCCAGGTAATGGCCGGGGCCGCCGATGCAGACTTCCCGCATGGTCTCGAGCGCCATGGTGTCGTCGTTGACTTCAATGCCACGCACGCAGCGCAGGCAGGCACCGATGACGTCGTTGTCGATCACCAGGGAATCCAGGCAGTGCGACAGCAGCGAAGCGTGCATGCCGACACTTTCATAAATCATGTTAAGGCCCGACATGCCTGCCATCACGTTGGCCATGCCACGCTCATAACCAGCCTGCATATCCATTTCCTTGGAATCCGACATGGCACAGGCTGAGCCACCGGGCAGGTCGTAGTACCGCGCCATCTGGCCACAGGCCGCCGTCAGCAGGCCCTGTTCGGGCGAACCACCGGACATGGCGCCGGTGCGAAGGTCTGACACAAAAGGCCAGGTGCCAAAGATTGCCGGATGTCCGGGCTTGATGGCGTTGACGTAGACGACACCAGCCAGGCATTCAGCGACAGCCTGCACCACGGCACCAGCCAAGGGGGCAGGGGCTGTTGCGCCGGCCTGACCGGCCGAAAGCAGCAGGATCGGCATGCCGCCATCGATCAGGGTTTCCATCACCTCGCAACTCTCGGTCGCGAACTTCATCGGCGGCACGACAAAACAGTTGGAATTGGAAACGAACGGTCGCTCTCGCCAAGCAGACTCGGAGCCTGCCACCATGTGCAGCATCTCCAGGCCCTTCTTGGCCCGATCAACCGATGTGAAGGATGTGCCGACATGTTTGGTCGTGCCCGACACGCAGGCATATAGCGTGTTGAGATCCATGTCGGTTGGGTCGACTGTGTCTCGCGGCGTCAACGTGCGCTGGAAGAAGTGTATGTTGTCGAGCGTGTCGGTGATGCGCGCGGAATCATACAGATCCTGCACGGTGGGCTCGCGATTCTCGCGCGCGATGGGATCATAGACGAACACCGCAGCCCCTGCCGTGCCGTAATGCACGCGATGGCCACCGGGATGGATGTCATACATCGGGTCCTGACCAACCAGCGTGATCTCGCGGCCCGCAACGGCAAGCATGTCTTCGACCAGGCTGGGTGAGAAACGGATGCGGCCGTCATCACCTTGCACGGCACCTGCCTTGGTCAGCGTCTCCACGCCCGTGGGTGGGGCATCACCCAGGCCAATTTCCTCAAGCGCGCGCATGGCGGTCTCGTGGATTGATTTCATACCGGCATCGTTGAGCGGTTTGAACGTGCCGCCTTCCATGCCTGCGCGCACCGGGCGCATGCTCTCTGGCAGTGGCGCCGCTCGCGCCGCCTTGCGTGCCGCACGTCCTCCGCTGCCACGTCGGTTGCGGGGGGCGGTGTCGTCTACAACGGTGGCGTCGGTCATGATCGTTAATCCTTCAAAAAGACCGTGGCACTCAGGAAACCTACATACGAACCCGTTCGGATTTGGGATCATACATTGGTCGGATGGAAGCTTCTGCTGAGACGCGTGTCCCCGCAATCTCAATCTCCCAGGAGGAGTTCAATATCTGTTCACTGCTTTCGCCGGCTTCGATGGGCACGTAGCCCAGGCCGATGGCGGCACCCAGATGATGACCGTAGTTGCCGGAGGTCAGGAAGCTCACGATCTTGCCGTCCCGCACGACCGGCTCATTGTGATAGAGCAGGGGTTCGGCATCATTCAGCTTGAACTGAACCATGCGGCGCTTGAGGCCTTCTTCCTTCTTGCGCAGCACTGCATCGCGACCGATGAAGTCGGGTTTCTGCAGGCGCACGGCAAAACCAAGACCGGCTTCAAGAACGTGATCCTCATCGGTAATGTCATGCCCGAAATGACGGAATGCCTTTTCGATGCGACACGAGTCGAGCACATGCATACCAGCGAGCTTCAGGCCGTGGTCGGCACCGGCTTCTTCCAGCGTCTCGAAGACGTGGGCGGCCATGTCCGAGGAAACGTAGATTTCCCAGCCCAGTTCGCCCACGTAACTCACGCGATGGGCGCGCGCGATGCCATAGCCGATCTCGACCTCGCGCATGGCACCAAAGGGGTGGTTCTCGTTGGAATAGTCGTTCGGTGAACAGGCATTGAGCACATTGCGTGCCTTGGGGCCCATCAGGCAGAACACGACTTCGCCTGCCGTCACATCGGTGAACACCACGTTGGCGTCCTCAGGCGTGTGGCGGTTGAGCCAGGCCATGTCGCGCATCAGCGTGGCGCCGGGCGTCACGATCAGGAACGCGGTCTCTGACAGGCGCGTCACGGTGCAATCGCACTCGATACCGCCTTTGTGGTTCAGGAACTGCGTATAGACGAGTCCACCGACCTCGACGTCGATCTCGTTGCCGCAGATACGGTTCAGCACCTTGACGGCATCACGGCCTTCCACGCGGATCTTGCCGAAGGAGGTCATGTCGAACAGGCCGATATCGTTGCGCACGGCAAGGTGCTCGGCTTTGGCGTATTCGAACCAGTTCTGGCGTTTCCAGGAATACTTGTATTCCGGTGTCACGCCCTCGGGCGCGAACCAGTTGGCTCGTTCCCAGCCTGCGGTCTCGCCAAAGCAGGCACCGCGTGCCTTGAGCTGCTCATGGATGGGTGAGCGGCGCACACCGCGTGCCGTGACCGGCTGGAGATAGGGGAAGTGATCGGCATAAAGCAGGCCAAGGGACTCGCTCACGCGCTCCTTGAGGTAGAACCGGCTCTTCTGGAACGGCTGCACACGGCGGATATCAACGTCCCAGAGGTCGAACGGTGCTTCGCCGTCGTTGATCCACTGGGCCAGCGCCATGCCGGCGCCGCCTGATGAGACGATGCCGATGGAGTTGTAGCCGCAGGCCATGAAATAACCCTGCAGCTCCGGTGCTTCACCCAGGTAATAGGCGTCATCGGGGGTAAAGCTCTCGGGCCCGTTGAAGAAGGTGTGGATGCCGGCCTCTGCCAGCATCGGCATGCGGTTGACCGCCTTTTCCAGGACCGGCTCGAAATGCTCGATATCTTCGGGCAACTGATCGAAACAGAAGTCTTCGGCAATGCCGTCCATGCCCCAGGGTTTGGCCTTTGGCTCGAACGCGCCGACCATCATCTTGCCGGCATCTTCCTTGTAATAGGCCCATTCGTCGGGGACGCGCAGCACCGGCACCTGTTTTAGCCCCTCGATGGGTTCGGTGACGATGTAGAAATGCTCGCAGGCGTGCAACGGGATATTCACGCCTGACATGGCGCCCAGTTCGCGGGCCCACATGCCCGCACAATTGACCACGAGATCGGCATCAATCGTGCCGCTTTCGCCGTCCTGTTCCCAGGAAACGCCGGTCACCCGGCCCTTGTCCTGATGTACCGCCGTAACCTTTACATTCTCAACGATCTTTGCACCATTCTGGCGCGCACCCTTGGCCAGGGCCTGGGCAATGTTGGCCGGGTCGCATTGGCCATCGAGCGGCAGGTGTACGGCGCCCACCATGTCGGACACGTTGAGATGGGGATACATCTTCGTGACGTCTTCGGCCGTGACTTCACTGACATCAACCCCAAAGGCGCGGGCCAGTGAGGCCGTGCGGTAGATCTCTTCCTTGCGTTCTTCGGTCAGGGCAACGGTGATGGAACCGTTCTGCTTCATGCCTGTGGCAATACCGGTCTCTTCTTCCAGCTTGGTGTAGAGCTCGGCTGAATATTTTGCCAGGCGCGTCATGTTCTGGCTGGGGCGCAACTGGCCCACCAGCCCTGCGGCGTGCCAGGTCGTGCCGCACGTCAGTTGCCGGCGTTCCAGCAGGATGACATCGGTCCAGCCCAGCTTGGCCAGGTGATAGGCAACGGAGCAGCCCGAGACACCACCGCCAATGATGACGGCGCGTGCCTTGTTCGGAAGATCGGCCATGGTCTTAACCTCGGATCGCGGTGTTTTCGGGATCGAACAGCGGCTGATCCGGCTGCACGGTGGCGGGGTAACGTTTGCCGTAGATCTCGACCTCCAGCTTCGTGCCCGCTTCGACGAGGTCGGAGCGCACCATGGCAAGTGCAATCGACTTGTCGATGCGGTGGCCCCAGCCACCCGAGGTCGTCTCGCCAACCATCTCGTCACCGTTCCAGACGATCGACATATAGGGCGCGTCATAATCACCGGCGTCGACGATCATGGTTGCGAAACGTTTGGTCACGCCCTGCTGACGTTCGTTCTCCAACGCTGCCTTGCCCTTGAATTCTTCCTTGTCCCACTTCACGAAGCGGTCGAGACCACCCTGGAGAACCGTGTAGTCGGTCGAGAGGTCACCCTTCCAGGCGCGATAGCCTTTTTCCAGACGCAGGCTGTTGAGCGCAAACATGCCAAAGGGTTTGAGGCCGTGGTTCTTGCCGGCCTCAAGCAGGGCCGCATAGACCTTGGGTGTATCGGCACTCTGGCTGTGAATCTCCCAACCCAGGGCGCCGGCATAGGAAACGCGGATCAGAAAAACCTTGGCACCGGCAATCGTCGCATCCTGGAACGTCAGCCAGGGCATGGTGACATCGGCATCGCTGATTTCTGCGAACAGGGCGCGTGAATTGGGCCCGGAAACGATCTGGCAGCAGCGCTCGCCGGTCTGGTTGGTGAGCGTGATATCCGAACCCTCAGGAATGTGGCGCTCCAGCCAGTCGCGGTCATGCCATTGTGCTGCACCTGCACTGATCAGATACATCTCGTCTTCGTCCAGACGCAGGATCGAGAGCTCGGTAATGATGCGCCCGGCGTCATCGGCAAAGTAGCCAAGTCCCAAACGTCCGATCTTGGGAATGCCGCCGGTGATCATGCCGCGCAGCCAGTCCTTGGCACCTTCACCTTTCAGGTGGAACCAGGAGAATCCGGCGAGATCAAGCACGCCGACGGAATCGCGCACCGCAAGGCACTCCTCCTTGATGCGCTGGAACCAGGGCCCTTCGCGCGTCCAGGTCTGGGTGGATTCTTCCGAAGTGTCATCGCCATCCCCAGCAAACCAGTTGGCGCGTTCCCAACCGCCATAGGCGCCCATCTGGCCACCCATGGCCTTGACCGTCTCGTGCACGGGCGACAAGCGCTTGTCACGACCGGCAGGCCAGGCGTGATAGGGGAAGTGCATCGCGTATTCATGGCCATAGATCTCCTTGGCCTTGGCGATCGCGTGGTCCCGGTCGGCATAGTCGGTGAAGCGGCGCGGGTCGCAGGACCACATGTCCCATTCGGTCGCACCTTCTGTGACCCACTCAGCCAGCACCTTGCCTGCACCGCCACCCTGGGCGATGCCGAAGGTGAAGACGCAGGCTTCAAAGGCATCAGGCACACCGGGCATGGGGCCAATCAGCGGGTTGCCATCGGGCGCATAGGGGATTGGCCCGTTGATCACGCGGCTCACACCGCCGGTCGCCAGCAGCGGCACACGGGCCATGGCGTCCTCAATGTACCATTCCAGGCGTTCGAGATCGTCAGGGTAGAGCTGGAACGAGAAGTCATCAGGCATGGGGTCGTCTTCGCTTACCCAATGTGCCTTGCAGTTGCGTTCATAGGGGCCGAGATTCAGGCCGAACTTTTCCTGGCGCAGGTAATAGCTGCTGTCGACATCACGCAGTAGCGGCAGCTTCTTGCCGGTCTCAGTGTTGTAGGCCTCAAGTTCGGGGATCTGTTCGGTCAGCATGTATTGATGCGACATTGAAACACACGGCACGTCACGCCCGAACATCGCGCCGATTTCTCCCGCTCGGTAACCTGCGGCATTCACGACATACTGGCAGCGGATCTCGCCCTGTTCGGTTTCGACAGCCCATTCGCCGTCAGCACGGCGTACACCCGTGACGGGGCAGAAACGAATGATCTTGGCGCCCATGTCCCGCGAACCCTTGGCCAGGGCCTGGGTCAGCTGCGCCGGGTCGATATCCCCGTCATAGGGGTCATACATGCCACCTTCGAGGTCATGGGTTTCCAGGAACGGGTAAAGTTCCTTCAGTTCATCGGGCGTGCACATCTTCACGTCCATGCCCTGATAGCGGCCCATGCTGACCACGCGCTCGAATTCCATCATGCGGTTGGCGCTATGGGCCAGCCGGATCGAGCCGGTGACGTGATAGTTCATCGGGTAATCGACGGCATCGGCCAGCCCGCGATAAAGCTCGGTCGAATAACGCTGCATGTTCATGACCGACCAGCTTGCCGAGAAGGTCGGAACATTGCCTGCGGCATGCCAGGTCGAGCCCGAAGTAAGCTCGTTTTTCTCAAGCAGCACGCAGTCGGTCCAGCCGGCCTTGGCCAGGTGGTATAGGCAGGATGCGCCAACCGCGCCGCCGCCAATGATCACGACACGTGCTGTGCTTGGTAGATCAGCCATAATATTCCCTCCTGTGCTGCCGCGTCAGTAGACCGGCGGCGAAATGATCCAGATAACAACAGCCTCTACCGCCCCGGCGTTACGCCAGCGATAGGGCTCTTCCTTGAAACGAAAACTGTCGCCTGCTTCCAGGCAGAACCATGAGCCCGCGAGCTCGAGATCCAGCGCGCCACTGATGACATAACCGGCCTCTTCGGTTTCCCGCTTCACAGGTTCCGGCAGCGCAGCGCCGGCAGCAAAGACCGAACGCACGACTTCATAACCACCGGTCAGGTCGGGAGAGAGCAACTCCTCAATTAGACCGTCTTCACCGGTGCCAAGGGGGCGGCGCGCAGAAGCACGCACGATCCAGCCGCGTTCCTCGGCAGGGGCGTCGTCGTTATGAAAGAAAAATCCGATGGGCAGGCCGAAAAACTGTGCGGCGCGGCGCAGATCACGGATGGCTGGTTCGCTATGGCCACGCTCAACCTGTGACAGCCAGCCCGCAGAGCGCCCCAGGGCCAGCGCCAGCTCGGTGATCGTCAGCCCGCGCGCCTTGCGCAGGGCACGCAGTTCCTGGCCCACGCCTGAATCTGTCTGGTCATCATGAACCCGGTCATGGGGCGCAAGGCTTATGGCCATCAAGGCGTTCCCGGCAGAAATGAATTTCCCAGATCATTTATTCACTAATTTGAGGATTGTGCAAACAGAACTTCATAATGCGTACACAGGTGCTTTTTGGTGCATGGATCGCAGATTTACAGTCAGGAAATAAACGCTCAGAAGGAGTTCTCTGATCACTACAGTTTCAGAAAAATTTCGACTTACTCGGATGTTATATCGCATAATCTTAATGTTGAGGTATTTTAGAAAAAGTCGTGAGGCCTATATTGCAATATTGAGTCCTTTAGACATGCTTCAGCTTCACAAAATTCGTCATTGCTGACGAGTTCAACAATTGCGACGATGTCATCGTGAACTTTGCGAAAATTTTTCTCTGTATTGCCGTATCGTGAAATCCAAAAAATTATCTGACCTGCTAAAGAATGGTAAGTGAATAGCGTCGACAATTTTTCATAGTTATAGTTTTTTATAAAATAATTATCACGAAAATATCTCGAGCCAATCATAATATCGGACTTGTCATCATATCCGTAATGATTCACAATTGTTGTTGATACAAGGCAAGAAAATATAGAGCCAAGTATTGTTAGTAGATTTGCGATAAATCCAATTGCGCCTTGTAACCATCTCTCAGCAAAGTTTCTATCCTTCTTCGCTCTTTCCAGTTCTGCCTCAGAGGCAGCGTAAATTGCACTGCGGGCCTTTCTTGCGAGTTCCTCTCTATCTACCGACATTTTCTCATTCCCCAGTAAGTCGCTGTATCTCTTTCCAACCTTTCTCAGTGATTAGTTCGGTAAAGTCTTTCACATCCCTGTTGGCTGAGACTTTATAGCGTAGCTCTTCCGGTAATGATGCAACAAGAAGATCCAAGATTTTCCCGTGATTCCATCGTTTTAGAGCTGAGCACGCAACAATACGGTCTTTGCTCACGTTGGCGTACCTTGCCAATTTTTCAATTATATCATCAGATCGAAGGGATATTATTTCTTCAAGCTCATCGGTTGGGATGTTTAAATCTTCGTCCCATGATGCGTTGCCCGCTGCACGCGCTTCTTCGGATAGAGCGAATTGGTCAACCTTGTTGATGACAATAACAATTCGATCATGAAATTTGGTTCAATCTAGGATCGTCTTCATTGTTGTTTGAATGTGTGCGATGTCTCTGTTAGGACCATCAATAACCCAGTATAAAATGTCATTTCTAGTTATTTCATCGCACCACATATCTATATATTTTTCTTCAAGACGCATGTCTTCCCCAAGACCCGGCCTGTCGGTAAATTGTATTTTTAGGTCAAACTCATTCTTGATAATAAATGAATAGAAATCCTTTGTTGTTGCTTTGTATGATCCAGTTTTTAGATTGCTAATTACAGAACGGTCTGTGCCATCAATTCGGAAAATGGAACGAAGAAGCCCAGTTTTCCCAACACCAGCTTGGCCTATACCAGCAAATTTTACTGGTATTTCAATATTTTCAATTAACTTTTTCTTTTTTATCGCTTTTTCTTCATCTGATATATCTAATGAATCGATCAACTTATCTAAAAAATCGTTGCCTGCTTTCGACATTGATTTACCTATACATCAAAGGTTTCTTCGGGTTGAGAAACTCACCCAGAGATTGTGCAGCAGACAAAACTGATGTCAATAGTTGCCGTTGTGGATGGTATTCGTTCCTTTCGAAATTGCTGTCCGATGAGCCTATAGCGATTTGTTTGTGGGGCATCCGCTAGGGTTTTGTTGCTACGCTGTGGGCTAAGGTGCCGATTTGCGTCATATGATTGAGATGGCAGGTGTTCGTTAGGACCGTTGGAATGCATTCTATTGACACTAAGGATAACAAGCGCCTCGATCTCAACTTCGACGGTCGCTACAAAATCGACGTTTCCAAGGTCGATACCGGCGTGCTGTGGCGCATCAGCGAGATGGCGTTCCAGAACCGCTGGCGCATGGCGGTGGCCATTACCGCAACCCTTCTGGCCGGCATCTTCCAGATCTTCGTTCCCCAGTTTCTGGGTCAGGCGGTGGACGAGGCCCAGGGCCTTCTGGGTGCTGCAGGCGAAGTGGCTTCCAGGGCTTCGGCGGAAGAAGCGTTGCTCACCACGGCACTCCTGCTGATCGGAGCCAGTACGTTGCGGGGCTTCTGCACCATGATGCAGAACTATCAGGGCGAGGCTGTAGGCCAGATCATCGGCTATGACCTGCGCATGGCCTATTACCGCCAGCTGCAGCGCCTGAGTCTTTCATGGCACGACAAGGTGCATTCCGGCGATCTGATGACACGCGGTATCCTTGATATCGAAGGCGTGCGTCTCTGGGTCGATACCGGCATCCTGCGGTTCATCCTGCTCATGACACTGCTTACCGGCGGCGCGATTACGCTGCTGCAGATCGATGTCGTGCTGGGTCTGCTCTCTCTCAGCTTTGCACCCATCGTGGGGCTCACGGCCTCGATCGCGCGCCTGAAGCTGCGTGATACCTGGCTGGCCCTGCAGGAAGAACTCTCATCGCTGACCAAGGTGATGGAAGAAAACCTGGGCGGCATTCGCGTTGTGAGGGCCTTTGCCTCACAGGCCTTCGAGCTTGTGCGTTATGACGTGATTTCGGCGCGCGCCCTTGCCATGTCGCATCGCCGCATTGCGCTGTTTGTGAAAAGCACGACGTCGATGACTTTCGTCTACTTTTGCTCCATGGGCCTGGTGCTCTGGGTCGGCGGTGAAAAGGCGATGGATGGCGAGATTACGCTGGGCCAGCTTGCCGAGTGTCTGGCCTTCATGACGATCCTGCAAATGCCGGTGCGCCAGATCGGCTGGATGATCAATTCCATTGCCCGCGCCTCAACCTGCGGCGGCCGGCTTTTCAACGTGCTTGATCTTGAACCCAGCATTGCGGATGCGCCTGATGCCAAACCGCTTGAGATTACAGAAGGTGTCGTGCGTTTCGAAAACGTCGATTTTGCCTATCCCGCCGTCGCGCGTGATCACCGCACGCTGACGGGCATCAATCTGGAGATCAGGCCGGGCAAGACGGTCGGCATTGTCGGTCCGCCGGGCAGCGGCAAAAGCACGATTGCCCAGCTCATCGCGCGTTACTACGACATTACTTCGGGGCGCATCACCATTGATGGTCAGGACGTGCGCGATGTCACGCTCGAAAGCCTGCGCCATGAAGTCAGCATCGTGCAGCAGCAGCCGTTCCTGTTTACCGCCAGCGTCGATCACAACGTTGCCTATGGCGATCCCTGGGCTGGACGCAGTGGGATCGAGCGTTCGGCTGCCGCTGCCCAGTTGCACAACTACATCAAGAAGCTGCCCACCGGATACGGCACCCTGGTGGGTGAGCGCGGCGTTTCGCTTTCGGGTGGCCAGCGCCAGCGCCTTTCAATTGCTCGTGGCGTTCTGGTCGACAGCACCGTGCTGATCTTCGATGACTCCACCGCTGCCGTCGATGCGGCGACCGAACAGCGTATCCGCGGTGCGATCCAGGAGATCGTCAAGGAGCGTGCCGTAGTGATCATTGCCCACCGGCTGAGTTCGCTGATGCATGCAGACGAGATCGTCTTCCTGGATGATGGTCAGATCGTCGAGCGCGGAAGTCATGACGAACTGCTGGCCCTGGGCGGTCGCTACCGCGCGCTTTACGACCTGCAATCAAGTGACGACGCGGAGGAGGGCGCATGACCGATACGTCTGACAAACCCGCTCCCCTGGCCGTTGTCGGCTCCCAGATATCCTATGACGAGGAACTCTTCGGCAAGGTGTTCGACCGTTGGGTGATCGCGCGTTTCTGGGAATACATGAAGCCCTACAAACGCCGCATCCTGCTGGCGGTTGCCGGTGTTCTGGTCTTTACCTTCACGCAGCTGGCGATCCCGCTGGTCATTCGCTGGGCAATTGATGATGCCGTGGCCAATGGGCCCGATGCACGCGCCCTGCTGCACAGTGCGGTCATCGTGTTCTTCGGCATTATCACGATGAACTACATCGCCAACCAGGTGCAGGAATCCATCGTCGGGCGCCTGGCAGGCCATCTTCTGTTTGATCTGCGCCGCGCGATGTATGCCCATCTCCAGGTCGTGTCGCTCTCCTTCATGGATCGCACGGAAGTCGGGCGTCTCATGTCGCGGCTGCAGGGTGATGTCTATGCGCTCCAGGAGTTTTTGGAATCTTCGATCTTTGCCATTGGCGATCTTGTCCTGCTGCTGGGCATCGTCGTGGTCCTGCTCAGCCTGGATGTACGCCTTGGTGCCCTGACTCTGTCGGTCGTGCCGATCCTGCTGATCGTGCGGATCGTCTGGTTGCCGCTTGCCAGAAAGGCGTTTCTACGGGCGCGTGAAACCAATTCGTCGGCCAATGCGGCGCTCGCCGAGAATGTGCACGGCATCCGCGCCGTCCAGGAGCTTGGCCGCGAGGATGTGAATTTCGACCTGTTCCATGAGAAGGCAGCCGACAACCTGGATGCCCATCTGGCGGCTTCGAAGTTCACCAACATCATGATCCCCATTGTCGACACGCTGACCGGCCTTGCCATGGCGATTGTCGTTGTTGTGGGCGGCGGTCTGGTGCTCGACAGCACGCTTGATATCGGCGTGATGGTGGCGTTTCTGTTTTATGTGCAGCGCTTCTTTGATCCGATCCGCTCACTCACCATCCAATACAGCATCATGCAGCGCGCCATGGCGGCAGGGCATCGCATCTTCGAAGTCATGGATGTCACGGTCGACATTCAGGACAAGCCTGGAGCAGTCGATCTCGATGGCAGCGACGGCTCGGTCGAATTCGATCACGTCACCTTCGGCTACGTGAAGGACCAGCCGGTTCTCAAAGATGTCAGCTTCCGCGTCGAGAATGGGGAGACTGTTGCCGTGGTCGGCCCCACCGGTTCGGGCAAGACCAGCGCCATGGCGCTCGCCCACCGTTTCTATGACATCTGGGATGGCACGATCCGGGTCGGCGGCCATGACGTGCGCGACGTCACCCAGAACTCATTGGGCAAGCATGTCGCCATGGTGTTGCAGGAGCCGTTCCTGTTCACGGGAACCGTGTTCGAGAACATTCGCTACAACAAGGAAGGTGCCACGCGCCACGACGTGATTGGTGCTGCCAAGGCGGTTGGTGCGCATGACTTTATCGTTGATCTTCCTGATGGCTATGACACCGAACTTGATCAGGGTGCCGCAACCCTGTCACTGGGCCAGCGTCAGCTTCTCAGCTTCGCCCGTGCCCTGGTCGCCGATGCGCGCATCCTGATTCTCGATGAAGCCACCGCCAACGTCGACAGCTACACCGAACTCAAGATCCAGCAGGCACTGGCCCGTTTGCTTGAAGGCCGGACCGCCATGGTCATTGCCCACCGACTGGCGACGATCCGTGGCGCTGATCGCATCATCGTGCTGCAGGACGGCGTCGTCATCGAAACCGGCAACCACAACGAACTCATGAAGCTGGGTGGCCTCTACAGCCGCCTCTACAAGATGAACTACGCCAGCTTCGACGACATTCCCGAGGAAGAGATCGCACGCCTCACCAAGGCGGATGGCGAGACCTGAGCGGTTGTGCTATCATTTTGCAGATCAAGCACGATGAGGGTTTGTCATGACCAAGGTTCTCCATGATGTCGTGATTTCAGCGGACTCGCATGTTGGTGAGCCCGAAGCGATGCGGGCATACATGCCCAAGGAGTTCCTTCCGTTGCTTCCTGAGCTCGAGATCAACACAGACGGCAACTTCAAGATGTCGCTGGACGGTGAAGACCTGTTCCGCGCACCAAGGGCGAAGCCCGGCCCGGTTGATCTGATGAAGGAGTTTCGCAGTGATCCCAGCCAGGGCACGGATCTCGACTACCGTCTCAAGCATATGGCGCTCCAGGGGGTCGATGCTGCGGTGATTTTCCCCAACATCGGTCTGAGCGTCTCCATGGGAAACTCGTCGCCCGAGTTCAATCACGCCTGGGCCAGGGCCTATAACGACTTCGCCTGGGACACGTTCTCACCCCATCATCACCGGCTTAAACCAGCTGCCATGCTGGCCATCGATACGATCGGGGAGACGCTCGCCGAAGCAGAGCGCTGCATCAAGCTGGGTTTCTCCACGCTGTTCCTTCCCGGAACCGTGCCGTGGCGTCCTTATCGGTTGCCGCTCTATGAACCGCTTTGGAGCCTGGCTGAGGAGGCGGGCATTCCGCTCAACTTCCATATCTTCAGCGGTAATCTGGCGCTGCGCGGTGACATGGTCAGTGTTGCCGACCTGTCGGATGACCGTATTGCGGAATTGCGCCAGCTCGATGAAGTCGAGAAAGGCGGTCCCGAACTTATCAACATCACGGTTATGGGCATGGCCGCAGGCATGTCGCCGCTTGCCGAACTGATCGGCTCGGGTGTGCTTGAGCGACATCCCGACCTCAAGGTCGTGGTGACCGAAAGTGAATGCGGCTGGCTAGCCTGGCTTCTGCATGCCATGGACCAGATGAACCGGCAGCGACATCTGGGCATGAAAAATCTGGAGCTCAAGCCCAGCGAATATTTTCATCGCCAATGTGCCGTCACCATCACCGATGACCCCGTGGGGCTTCACAATGTTCCGCTAACGGGAAGCGACTGCCTGCTTTGGGGCGATGACTACCCCCATGACGAGGGTGTGTTTCCCGATGGCGCCCGTGCCATCCGGGAGATCCGCGATGCGCTGACTCCTGAAGCTGCTCATCACGTTTTGTGTGGGAATGCGGCCAAGCTCTATGGCTTTGATCTCGATCTGCTTCAGGCCACACGCGACGAGGTCATGCACCACGCCGCCTGAACAATCAGTCAGCCTGTCTGACGCTCGTGATGGTGTCGGCCATCAGTTCTTCGATGAAGAGGCTGACAAGCTGGGCGCGCCCGGCCACGCCTGACTTCCGGTAAATCGCATTCGATTGCGCCTTGATGGTGCCGTCCTTGGTCTCGCGCAGGGCGGCAATCTCGGCAATCGAGAGCCCCTTGATCAGAAGAAGCGCAACATCTCGCTCTGCTTCGCTCAAGGCCCAGGCATTGAAGTGTTCGTCGACGATTTCGGAAAAGGCACCCGATGCTGCACGAAGCTGGCTTTCGATGTGCTTGTGGCGCTGCATCACGCGGCGGACCTGTAGTGCCGTAAATCCAGTGCTTCCGATCAGCACCAGCACGACGATGAGTTCGAATACATCGCTGGATCCTTCGGGTATGACGTCGGTGTGGAACAACAGGTCGCCCAGCGCGTCGGCCAGAAAAAACGCCGTGCATAGGGTCTGAATAGCCAGAAGCGACCATAACAATCCAAGCTTGTCCCGCACGTCGTTCTCCTAAGTTGAGCAGCGATACTAGAATGCGATGGCAGGGAAGGGGAGACCAGCTCTCCTTCCCCGCCCGCCAAGCTCGCAGTTAGTCGTCGTCATCCTCGATTTCGGCTTCTGTCACAAGGCCGCTCGTCGGGTCGATTTCGAGTTCCAGTTCCTGTCCGTCCTGAACGATATTGATCTCGATCTCGTCGTCTTCAATTTCGAAGGCAACGATCTCGATGCCGCGCTCCTCAAGCACGGATGCAATCTCGGCCTGCGAGGTTCCAAGCAATTGTCCGACCCATTCGTTCGTGTCGGTAGCTGCCAGGGCGGGAAACGCGATGCCGGCGGCAAGGGCAATGGCTGCAGAGGTCTTCAACATAGAGCTGTTCCTTTCGATGGGACACCGAACGGAGATCGTCCGGCTTGCTCGAGACCTGATGCGCCGATGCTCAAGGGGCCATTGGCGAAAGGCTTAAACCCGGCCCTATTGGACTTTGGTTTAGAAGGTTTTATCCCTCTTCACGGTACGGCATCGTGGGGCATGATCAGCTGTTCATTCCAGACTCGGCGCAGGTCTTCTGCACGGTCACTGAAGGTTTCACCGGTTTCCTGACAAGTGATGATCCGGTCCGCTCGGAAATGTCGGAAGCCCTGGCGCAGTTCGCACCAGGCCGCCAATACCGTTACCTCGGTGTAGTAAATGACGGCCAGTGGCAGGACCGTTCGGTGGCTGGCATCGCCCTTTTCGTCGCGGTAGTCGATGGCCAGTTGCCGGTCGCCGCGCACGGCAGCGCGCAACATGCCCATGTCGGCAGCTCCAGGATCGGGAGCGCCAAACCGCGAAACCACGAACCGCCCATCCGCCATGTCTGCTTCACGCGGATCGGGCAGGACGTCTGCGATTTTGGCAGTGACACGTTTGGCGGCTGCCTGCAGGCCCTTGTCGCTGGTGCGTCGCAGCAGTTCCAGCCCGACCACAATGGCCTCGATTTCCTCATGGTCGAACATCAGCGGTGGCAGGTCATAGCCGGGCCGCATGATGTAGCCGACGCCGGCAGCTCCTTCGACCGGGACGCGCATGGCGATCAGGGCAGCCATGTCGCGATAGACCGTGCGCGGCGTGACCTCCAGCCTTTCGGCAAGCTGTGCTGCCGTCAGCGTGGTGCGCGCACGGCGCAGAATCTGGATCAGTTCGAACAGTCGGTCGGCGCGGCGCATGGCAACAGGTCTCCATGGGCGAAAGAATGCTCTGCGGCTACTGACAGCATGCTGTCAGTAGGGTTGGGGCAATCTGTCTCAAACACCACGAGGAAGCCATGCCAAACCCACTCCCCGCACTCGATCAGCGCTTCACCGACTTTATTCAGGAACAGAAGATGTTCTTTGTTGCCACGGCTGCAGCCGATGGGCGCGTAAACACCTCGCCAAAGGGGCTCGACAGCCTGCGCATTCTCTCGCCAGAGCGTATTGTCTGGCTCAATCTGACCGGCAGTGGCAACGAAACGTCGGCACATTTGCAGGCGTTGAACCGCATCACCCTCATGTTCATGGCCTTCGAGGGCAAACCCATGATCGTCCGGGTCTATGGTACGGCAAAGCTGTTGCATCCCCGCGATGTGGGCTGGGATGAACTGGTCGGTCTGTTTCCCACCATGGCCGGGTCGCGCCAGATCATTGATATCGCGATCGAACGTGTCGAATCATCCGTGGCAGCGGCGTGCCGTTCTATGACTACCAGGGTCAGCGCGGTGAAACGGAACTGGTCCCCCATTACGCCAAGTTGGGCGAGGAAAAGGTGCGTCAGTACTGGTCTATCAAGAACCAGAAAAGCATCGATGGTTTTCCGACCAATATCCTGGGCTGATCAGGCCTTCCAGGGGCCTTCAACCGGAATGGCTTCGTCGTGCCCCGGCCATGGCGGCATCGTGACGCCCACCGCGACAAAGGCCGCATCAGGTGCTGCGCGAAACTGGAAATGCGTGCCCAGCGGGATCGACAGGCCGATGCCGGGCACAAGGTCGGTAATCTCTTCGCGGTCTCCCTGTTTGCGCCACATCTGGCCACGGCCAGAGACCACGACCCAGAGTTCCTCGACGGTGCGGTGTTCAATCGGAGCTGAACACGCGCCGGCGGGGAGGGTGAAGCTTGCCATGGTTCCGGATTTGACGGCGCCCATCAAACGCACTTCCGATCCGTCGGGGGCGATGGCATCAGGGACAAGATTGGGTGTGACGGTGACAAAGTCTGGCTCGCTCATGACGACTCCACAACGTTGCGGCAATTTGCAGATTGCTCTTGCTCTGGGTATCAGGCTGGCAGGCGGTGGCACGAAGCGCCACCTTGAACGATGTCAGAAGGAAATTTGCGATGCCTGATTCAACGACGACCCGCCGTGATCTCATGGGTCTGCTTGCCCTGGGCGGCGCGGGCCTTGCAGCCATCCGTCCGGCCCAAGCCGACGGCGATGAAGGGCCATGTCCAGAGCTTCTGGATCGGCCATTCCGCGTGATCGGACCGAACTCCGCAGTCACCATGGATTACAACCCAGACCGCGTGAACATCTACCACGACGATGAAAACGTCATCACGAGGATCGCCTTCGGCTGATCAACCGTCCGCGTTGTGGGTCTCGCTCGCGGCGCCGTTGATGTTGGCATAGAACGGGTCGTCATGTGAGACGACCCGTCGTGCCGAGCCGACGATCAAGGGGTCGGGCCCCTTCACGATGGATGTGTCCTTGTCGGGATAGGGCAGGGATGACAGGAAGTGTTGCATGCAGCCCAGACGCGCGCGTTTCTTGTCGTCGGATTTGATCACCGTCCATGGCGCATCGGCCGTGTCAGTATAGAAGAACATGGCCTGTTTGGCCTCGGTATAGTCCTGCCATTTGTTGAGCGAGGCCAAATCCACCGGCGACAGTTTCCACTGTTTCAGCGGGTCGACCTTGCGGCTCTTGAATCGCCGCGCCTGTTCTTTCTGGGTGACCGAAAACCAGTACTTGAACAGGCGGATGCCGCTGTTGACCAGCATGCGTTCGAATTCCGGACACTGGCGCATGAATTCCAGGTACTCGGCACCAGAACAGAAGCCCATGACACGCTCGACACCCGCACGGTTGTACCAGGATCGATCCATCATCAGCATTTCACCCGATGTCGGCAGGTGTTCGACATAGCGCTGGAAGTACCATTGGCCGCGCTCACGCTCGGTCGGTTTCTCCAGAGCGACGACCCGGGAGCCACGGGGATTGAGGTGTTCCATGAAACGTTTGATCGTACCGCCCTTGCCGGCAGCATCGCGTCCTTCGAACAGGACCACGACCCTCTCGCCGGTTTCCCTGACCCAGCGTTGTACCTTCAGCAGTTCGACCTGCAGTTCCGCCTTGTGTTGTTCATAGGCCTTGCGGCGCATCTTGTCCTTGTAGGGATAAACGCCCTCACGAAAGATCCTGGCAACGGCTTCGGGGTTCTGCCGCATCTCTGCCAGTTCATGTGTGGCTGATGACGCCTTTTTCGGCCGGGCCGGTCTGGTTTTGGCCGGCGTGGCTGATGGCGCCTGCCCTTGGGCGCTGGCCCCGCGATTGCTGGTGGTCATCGTTCTGCTCCCTTTGTCACCGTGTGGTCATATAGGGCTTGCCCACGGACACCTTGACACAGGTCAAGTGTGGCTTCTGATTGCAGGTGAAACTCGCGCGCCACTATTTCAACTTGCTATCTCTGCGACTAGGCTCGGGTTCCCGACGAGTATGACAGGAGATCGCTATGCCTGATGTCGCGATGGGTCGGAGCATACGCTCCGTGTTGACCGATGATGTCCTGGCAAAGATGGGCCTGGAAATGGAGCAGGCGCGCGGATTGCCGAATGCGGCCTTTGTCGATGAAGCGTTTTATGAACTCGAGCAGAAGTACCTGTTCGCGCGCACCTGGGTCTTTGCGGGGCGTGCAAGCCAGCTTCCCGATGCCGGTGATGTCAGGCCTGTCACAGTGGCGGGCCAGCCGGTAATCCTGGTGCGCGGACGTGACGGCATCGTTCGCGGCTTCCACAATGTCTGCCCGCATCGTGGCGCGCGACTGGTCACTGAAGGCGCTGACGGCCTTGCCATGATGAGTTGTCCCTATCACGCCTGGACCTATGCACTGGACGGCAAGCTGAAGTCACGGCCGCACTTCCACAGGCCGGACTGTCACGACACCCAGGGCGACGATAACGTCTCGCTATTCGAAGTTCGCACCGAGACTTGGCACGACTGGATCTTCGTCAATCTTGATGGCGGAGCAGAATCGTTTGAAGGCCATATTGCTCCGGTCGAGGCATGGTTCTCGGGCATCCGTCTGGGCGAACTGACCTGTGCGCATCACGAAACATGGGAGTTCGATTGCAACTGGAAGCTGGCGTTCGAGAACTATTGTGATTTCTACCATGTGTTTCTGGTGCATCCGGCTCTCAATCAGTCGATGACCAAGGATGCCCGCAAGTCCATGCTGACCATGGGCCGCCACCTGATGAACGAATACTGGTTCGAGGAAGCCGGCCGCGGTGGCGCGGGCGACAAATCCGGCCTGGGCATGTCACTGGTGCCTGGAATCACCCCTGAAGGGCAGAACCGAGCTGCCTATACGGTGATGTTCCCCAACACCGCGCTCAACGTCTATCCCTCCAACGCACAGTTCGTTCAGTTCGAACCGTTGGGTGCAGGACGAACACGTATGCACATGTGGTTCTATTTCGTACCGGAGGATGTCGGCAATCCGGCCTTCAAGGAAACACGCGACAACCTTTACCGCGAATGGGACCTTCTCAATCGCGAAGATGAAGACATCTGCCGCCGGCTCCAGGAGGGCCGCCTGTGCGATGCCTATGACGGCGGCCGGCTGGCACCCTATTGGGATCAGGGCACCGTTCACTTCCACAAGCAGATCGCAGAGGTAATGACAGCATGACCGGGTCGGCCAGAATCGCGCTTGTCGGTGACTACAGTGAGGAGGTGCCGGCGCACCGCGCCATTCCCGGTGCTCTGGAGATCGCCTGTGCTCAGACGGGTTCGGAGGTCGAAGGCATCTGGGTCGAGACTGCCAGCCTTGGCGACGATGTTGCAGATCAGCTTTCAGGCTTCGATGGAGTCTGGTGTGTACCCGCAAGTGCCTATGCCAACATGGATGGTGCACTCGACGCCATCCGTCTTGCCCGCGAGAGCGCCCGCCCGTTCCTTGGAACCTGTGGCGGATTCCAGCATGCCCTGATCGAGATCGCCCGCAACGTAGCGGGTCGCGCAGAGGCCGATCATGCCGAGTCCAATCCCGATGCCGAACTGGCGATCATGACGCCGTTGACCTGTTCGCTGGTCGAAGCCACCGGCGAGATCAACCTGCTTCCGGGTTCGCGTCTGCGTGATGTGGTTGCCGCGCCAACCGTGACCGAGGGCTATCGTTGCGGTTACGGCTTCAACACCGCGTGCGAAGAGTTGTTGTCGGATACGGGCGTGCGGTTTGTCGGTTTCGATAACGAAGGCGACCCACGCGCCTTTGAGCTTGAGGGCCATCCATTCTTCTTCGGCACGCTCTTTCAGCCGGAACGTTCCGCGCTGACCGGTCGCAGCCATCCTCTGATCAGTGCCTTCGTGTCAGCGGTCGCCCGGCACCATGCTGCCCTGGCGGGCTGAGGTTCAGGCTCGATCGTCGCGGAACACAACGCCATCTTTCATCACGAAGTCGACGTCATGGAGTGTGGCGATGTCGTCCAGGGGATTGCGCGGCACCGCAATGATGTCGGCGATACGGCCCTGGGCAATCGTGCCCAGATTGTCTTCCTGACCCAGCAACTCCGCGCCGTTACGTGTCGAGATGAGGATTGCTTCGGCCGGAGAGAGGCCGCATTTCTCCACCAGAAGAACGGGCTCCTGCATGTTCTCACCGCAGTGATTGCCGGGTGTTCCCACGTCGCTGCCCATGGCCATCTTCACGCCTGCCTTGTGCGCGGCACGCACGTTTTTCTGGCGCATGACTTCGCGTGATTTGTAGCGTTCCTTGACGTGGGGAAGGGCCTGGTCGGCAAACTTGGGGTCCTTCAGGAACGCGTGGGCCGTGCAGAAGGTCGGGACCAGATAGGTGCCGTGCTCAACCATCAACGCAAGGGCTTCGTCATCGGCGTAACTGCCGTGTTCGATGCTGCGGCAACCGCAGCGCACGGCGTTCTTGATCGCTTCTGTGGCGTGTGCATGCGCGGCAACATGGGTGTAGTTGTCTTCGGCGATTTCGACGGCTGCTGTGATTTCGTCAGGACGAAGCTGGATCGCGTCGGCGCGTTCGTATTTGGTCGAGTTTACCGCACCCGAAGCCAGAATCTTGATGAGGTTCGCGCCCATGGCCAGTTGCTTGCGCGCGCCCTTCCTGATCTCGGCGGGGCCGTCGCATTCTTCATACATGCCGGGATAGTAGGGCGTGCTTGAGGATGTCATCGAGAGGATCTTTCCGGAACAGAAGAGGCGTGCGCCCTCGATCTTGCCAGCGTCGATGGCCTCGCGCACGGCGATCTCGTGATAATCCCAGCCACCGACATCGCGTGCGGTGGTGATACCGCACATCAAAAGGCGTCGTGCATTCCATGCCGCATGAATGGCAATGCTGCCGGGGCAGGGCATCGCGCCACACGTTGTTGCCCGACGCCGTCGAGGGTATCGAGCGTGATGTGCACATGGTTGTCGATGAATCCTGGCATCAGCCAGCGCCCCTCCATGTCGAGCGTTTCGCTTCCGGCGGACGCATCGCCGATCTCTGCGATGCGTCCGTCCGCAACGCGGATATCTCCGGTCCGGAACGCCGCGCTATCAACGTCAAACCAGTGTCCGTTGGTCAACCACATGGGGCCCTCTTTGAATTAGGAAGGCAGAGCATGCCTTGAATCTAGAGCCATGCACACCAAATAAATAAACAACGTTTAATTTAAAGAGAATGTCATGATCAAAATTCGTCGGCCTCTGCGCACCATTGTCTTGTCCGTCCTCGCGGTTGCGCTGGCCTCCGGCGCAGTTGCAGCGACCGGCGTTACCCTTGCCGTGTCGCAGGCCGAGGCTGCCTTACAGAAAGCAAGGTCGCTGCCCCTGCCCAATGCAGGTCATGATCGGACCGATGAGTTCCTCGCTCTTTATGAGGATGGCGTGCTTGATGCCGGAGCCGCCACAGGGCGCCTTTCCGAAATCGGAAAGCCTCTCCATGACACGCGATTTCTTATTGTCCCGGGTTATCTGACGGATTTCCTGGAGGTGCCGCAATCTCTGGGCCTGGTGGAGCACTTCGGAGGTCAGATCAGTGCGCTGCGTGACGCCGGATTCGATGTCGAAGTCGTTGACATCGAAAGTGAGGCTTCAGTCGAAAAGGGCGCTGCCATGGTTCGTGCTGCAGTCGAGGCAGAGGACCGGCCGGTATGTCTGATTTCACACTCCAAGGGAGGGCTCGATGCGCTGGAATTCCTCATCAAGGCCGAGCCCCAGGCGCGTAAACAGATCATTTGCTGGATTGCCTTGCAGGCTCCGTTTGCAGGTTCACCCGTGGCCGATGGTGTGGCTTCGCAGGGCCTCCTTCGATGGCCGTCGGAAGTGACGCTCGAACTTTTCGGAGGTGATGGCCAATCCCTGCACGATCACCGATTGGACACCCGTGCGGCCTATCTGGAGGAACATGCCACGAAGATTGCAGAGATTGTGGCGCAGATACCCATTCTCTCTGTCGCAGGACGGGTTGATGAGGTTCCGCTGCCTTCCAAGCATGCTGTCATCGGGTACTGGCTGAACAACGAAGGTATCGCCAATGACGGGATGGTACCCACATGGTCGTCGGTGCTTCCCGGCAGCAACTTCATCGTTGTGGATGGGCTCGATCACACCGGCGTCGTCCTTGAGTATCTGTTCACAAAGCCAACAGATCGTGTGGCCGTCACGACTGCCATGTTGACCGTTGCGTTTGAGCACGCCGAAAACTTCGTTAGGCCGAGCGATTAATGTTGTCACAATTGCCGTCCAGGATCAGGCTGAAAGCTGCTCCTGCACGCGAGGCCGATCTTGGACAATCTCGATTTCAACCGTCCCGGTTCCTTCTTCAAGGGGAACATCCATACCCACAGCACCAACTCCGATGGCAGTCTTGCGCCTGAAGACGTTTGCAAGGCCTATCGAGGGAAGGGCTATGACTTCCTGGTCATGACCGACCACTTTATGGAGGTCTACGGTTACCCGGTGACCGATACGCGTCCATACAGAACGGACGATTTTACCACCATCATCGGCGCAGAACTCCATGCGCCCGAAACTCGTGTGGGTGAGATCTGGGCATATCAAATCCATCGGCCTGCCGTTTGATTTCGAGCCGCTGCGTGAAGGCGAGACAGGCCCCCAGATTGCCAAGCGTGCCTATGAAGCCGGCGCCTTCATCGGCATCGTGCATCCCTCCTGGTATGGCCTCACCCACGACGATGCCCGCGAGCTTCCCTTTGCCCATGCGGTCGAGATCTACAATCACGGCAGCGCAGTCGAGGTCGACCGTGGTCACGACTGGCCGTTTCTTGATGTCCTGCTCAACGAGGGCAAACGTATGAGCGGTTATGCTGTCGATGATGCCCATGAACTCACCCACGACTGGCTGGGCGGCTGGGTCATGGTGCAAGCGCAGGAAAACGACCCCGACGCCCTGCTCGATTCCCTCAAGGCCGGTCGCTCTACTCTCCAGCATGGGTCCAGAGATCCACGACATCGCCATCGAAGGCGAAAAGGTCACCGTGCATTGCTCACCTCGCTCATTTCGCTGCAGGGCAGGGGTTCACGCTCCAAGCGCGAAATGGGTGACGATCTCGAGACCGCGGCCTTCGATCTCTACCCCTTCGAAAACAGCTGGTTCCGCGTCACCGTCATCGACGAAGAAGGGCGCCGCGCCTGGTCCAACCCGTACTGGCTCGACTGAGCTGAGATCAGGTCATTCTTTCAGAACGCCCGTTGTCTCAGGCCCGGTCGCGCCCATTCGGCGCCGAAATCATCCGTTGCGCCATAGGTGTTCCATGGCTTGAAGCCCATCAGCGCACGTTCATGATCGCTGAGCTCCGCGCTGACCTCAGGCCGCAGGCCATAGGGGAAGTTCAGGAGCTGGCGGATGAAGGGCGCGGTCCAATAGGTCGTGATGCCAATGCGCGGCGTGTTGCCCGTGTTCAGGCTGGCAGCATGCCAGGTTCGGCCTTCCCAAACGACAAAGCTTCCTGCAGGGGATCTCGGCGTAGGTCACGTCGTACTTGGTGTCGGGTTCGGGGGGTGATGGCCGGAACGATGGCTTCCTGCGACCAGCCGCGTGGCGCCGTTCTCGAGTGTGAAATCGGTGATTGCAAACATCACGTTGCAGACCACGCGGCGGGTTGATCGGGTGGTCAGCCGGTTCCGGATCGCCCCAGGGCTGATGCGCGCGGCTCACATCGGACGGGCGGGCATAGTCCTCACCGGGCATCACGACCTGGGGGCATGAACCACTGGTCGATATGCAAGGCCATTTCCTTGTTGCCGGGGCCAGGTGATGTGGGCAGAAAACTCCGAGAGAATGGCGTCGTCGCCCAGGATGAAGCGCACGGTGTCGACACAGGCCTGGTTGTTGTTCAATGCCCGGCAGACCGCGCCTTTGTTGGGAAGGAACGCAACCCACTGGTTGACGTCATCGTCGGGTTCCACAGCACTGTTGTTGTTGCCATAGCCGACCTTCTTTTCGGCGGCTGCCTGTTCCAGAACCCGCTCGCGGATGGCTGCCGTCGTATCAGGGTCCAGAGCGCCTTCCATCTTGGCAAAGCGTGTTCAGCCAGATCGGACTTGAGCTGATCCATGTCTTTTGTCAGCTGGGGAGCATGTGTCATGGTATTCCTCCGTTTGCGCTTAGTGCTGTAGCGATTTCTTCAACGTCTGCTTGTCGATCTTGCCGATGGGCAGACGCGGCAATTCATCTCGAATCTCAAAGGTCTTGGGAATCTTGTAGTTGGCGAGCCGGTTCGCCGCACCAGTCTTTCAGTATGGCAGCGTCCAGGGTCCGTCCGGGCCTGGGGCTCGACAAAGGCATGGCCGACTTCACCAAATGCTTCGTCGGGCACGCCCATCACGGCGACCATGCCGGTATCGGGGGTGTTCCTCAATCGCCAGTTCGATCTCGCGGGGATAGATGTTGAAGCCGCCGGAAATGAACATTTCCTTGGTCCGCCCGACGATCTCCAGGTTGCCGTCGTTCCACACCTTCACGACATCACCGGTGCGGAACCAGCCATCTGCTGTATAGGCTTCCGCCGTGGCCTCGGGGGTCGCGGAAGTACCCGGCCAGCAGCCAGTCGCCGCGCGCCTGCAACTCGCCCTGTTCTCCCACAGCCGCGACCTTGCCCTGGTCATCAGCAACCCGGATGTCGAAACCCTCATGGGGTTTGCCGATGGTGCGTGAGAGCACATCAAAAGGCGCGTCGTGTTCAGTGAAGGTGACGTAAAGTCCCAGTTCGGTCATGCCAAAGCTGGTACGCAGGTTCGCCGGGCAGTTTATTCAGCGGGTCGACAAGGGGCACGGGCGATAGGGCCCGCCACCCCAGGTCAGGAACTTCAGGTTCGAAAGGTCGCGGGTTTCCAGATCGGGATGGTTCGCCATCATGTGGAACTGCACGGGCGATCCCAGCAGGTGGTCGATCTTCTCTTCTTCCAGCAGGCGCAGCAGATCACCGGGCCTCAAACCGGTCCTGAAAGACCTGCGTGCCGCCGACATAGATGCCGAACACGCCGGTCATGCCCACGCCGGCAATGTGGTTGACCGGCATCATGTGCAGAATACGCGGGCGGTCCATGGGCCAGTGTTCATTCTCGACCGCACCGCCGGTCAGCAGGGCGCGATGTTGTGACCATGGCTTGCCTTGGGACGGCCCGTGGTGCCTGACGTGAAAATCAGAACCGCAGTATCGTCGATGGCGACCCTGGCGCGTGCGGCTTCGAGTTCGTCATCGGAAATTTTGTCTCCGGCATTCAGGAAGTCCGATGCCATGACTGCGCCCTCAAGCGGCGCATCCAGCACAACCAGCTTGCGGACCGATCCAACCTCAGCCTTCATGGCAAGAAGATCGTCGGCATAGTCACGCTCGTGAATGTGACGAAAGCCGATCAGCACACTTGGTTCAGCCAGTTCCGTGACATGCCTGAATTCCGGCCTCTTGTAGCGGGGGGTGATAGCCGCACCAGATCGCTCCGATCTCCGTGGTCGCCAGCATCACCGTCAGCCATTCGCTCGACGGCGGTGTCAGCATGGCAATCCGGTCGCCATGCCCTACGCCGGCAGCCAGAAGCGCCTTGGCCCAGCGCGTCATGGCTGTTTCGAGATCACCATAGGTCAGGCGTTTGTCATGATGCACTCCAGCTTCACGCAGGGGGCTCACGCGCAGCATGGTGGCTGACACATTGCCCGATACGGACCGCATGCACCGGAAGCGGAATGCTCAAGCTTGCGTCTCCAGTTCGGCCCACTTGGCCCGCGCCCAGTCCTTGATGATCAGCGCCTGATCCCAGCGATCAACCAGCTCGTAACCGTCTTCGCCAGTGATGCCATAGGGCGGCGGACCCAGTTCGCACAGGAAGTTCATGATGGCGCCATCGGGCTTGCGCGCGCGCCAGCCCCGCATGGCGCGCTCCCACCAGCCGTGAAACAGTTCGACCCACTCCTGATGCTGTGGCCAGGTGATCGAGATCTGTGCCTGTTCGCGGCTCGCCACACGGCCCTGCAGGCCCACCGAGCGATCCACGACCTTGTGGAACAGCTCGGCGTGCAGATCATCGAGCGGCAGGCCGATCTCGCGACTGACCACGGCATGGGAAAGGTCGGCGACCAGCTCCATCTCCGGCACCAGGTCCATCACCTGCGCGGTATAGAAAAGGTCGTTGGTCAGCGTGAACCGGTGCAGCTCAAAATGGGCTTCAACGCCCATGGTTTCGGCCAGCTCCAGGCTGGCGCGCACAAAGTCAGCGCCTTCCTGGGGCGTGAACGGAAAGACCTTGGCGTTGATCGCCACGAAGCGGGAGGAAAGCTCTCCGGCCATCTCATAAACCGGCTTGAGTTCCTCCACCGAACTGGGGAAGGCGACCAGGATGTTTTCCAGCCCGAAGTCCCGGAACAGCGGTCTTGCTTCCTCGACCGATGGAATGTCGCGCGAAGCCATGTCGATCGACATACCGTCATAGCCCCGCTTCGGCGACCTTGCGGAATTTCTCCTCCATCGACCATTCAAAGCCGTCCGGGCGGCGTTGCTCCATCGCCCAGATTGATTGACAGACTTCCAGTTTTTGAGCCATGTTCGATTTCCCCTTAAGGGCGAAACCATAAGCCAGCGCGGGGCAGAGACAAGGCTTGAAGACAGAGCAGCAGCGCGCGAAGGTCGGTGGCCTGCAAAACGGAGCAAAAGTCATGGCCGGTCCTGGTCACCCAGGAATCCATTGATACCTATCAGAACGACGGTGTCGTCTTCATCAAGGGGCCTGTTTGCCGACTGGGTTCCGGCCCTGACGCGCGGCGTCGAGCAGAACCTGGATGAACCCGGCCCGGACGGAAAGCTCTACCATGATGACGCCGGCCGTCGTTTCCTCAGCGACTACTGCAACTGGCAGCGCATTCCCGAATACGAGGATTTCCTCAAACACTCGCGCTGCGCCGAGCTGGGCCGCCGAACTGATGGAGTCAAAGACGTGCCGGGCTGTTCCACGAGCATGTTCTGGTGAAGGACGCCGGCGCCCAGATTCCCCACACCCTGGCACCACGACCAGCCCTATTACTGTGTCGATGGCCGCCAGAACGTCTCGATCTGGATTCCGCTCGATCCCATCGCGCGCGAAACCAGTGTCGAGTTCGTTGCCGGCTCGCACCGCTGGGAACAGTTCTTCACCCCCGAACGCTTTAACACACCCAGCCGCTTTATGGTGATGCCGATACCTATGAGAAGCTGCCTGACATCGAAGCCAACCGCGACGCCTATGACATCCGCGGCTTCGAACTCGAACCCGGCGATGCCATCTGCTTCCACTACCTCACCATCCACGGCGCTCCGGCCAACCGCTCGCTCAATACCCCCCCGCCGCGCCGTCTCCGCTCGCTGGATCGGCGACGACGCCAGATTCGCGGTCCGCCCGGGCAAAACCTCACCGCCGTTCCGCGAAGTCCACGCTGAAAACCCGGCGACGTGATGGACGCGCGCGGAGTTTCCGCTGGTTTGGACGGGGGGCGGGCTAGGACTCAGGGCAGTGCTGGCTGGGGACCGGTGAGGCACGTGATTTCCCACAGGACAAAGGTTGTTCACGCTTGATCGGCAGGACTGATAGACCGTTTGTTCGCCCACATCGGTCAGTGCTTTACCGTCAACAAGGCCACCCGCCGCTTGGCACAACAACCATGATCATTCCGGTCGTACCATTGTCGATGTTTGGTGATTCGTAGCCTTCGAGAACGACGACTTCTTCGATCAATGTACCGTTGCGCCCGATGACACGAATGGTGTCTCCAACCACGTCGTAACTGACGCGTTGGCACATCGTCGCCCCACTAAATATGCAGCGCTGATCATCCACATGTATCAAAGTTGAATGACGGTCGGCCGGGCTATGACAATCGTAAGACCACTCGCCTAGTGCCGGGTTGTCCTTGAGATATTCATCATAGCGGATTGTCAGACTGGCTGAAATGACCCACGCCGATGAACAGGACAAACACGAAAACCCGCTTCATGGTTGCGATGGTGACATGATCTGACCACCAATCAACACCCGTCATGGCCCCACTTGATGGGGCCATCCATGCCGTTGACCTGTCGGGCAGCACCTGCGGCAGTCAACTCTACCAGGGCATGGTGAGGTAGAGATCAGTCCAATCGGGATTATCTTTCTCAATCAGTTCGATTTTCCAGGCGCGTTTCCCATTTTTTTGATTCGCTTCTCTCGCTGAATCGCTTCGGCCATCCGCTCGTAGAACTCGACATGAACGAGCCGGATGGTGCTGTAACGGCCAACAAAGCTCCCCGGTGGGCGCGCGCGATGCTGGGTGATGCGCGCACTGATGTCACTGGTGCAGCCAGCGTAGAGCGTGCCGTGTTTCTGGTTGGCAAGAATGTAGAGAAACAGGGTTGCACGGATTGCTCCCTCTGCGATCAGGCAGACGGTGAAGCATCGGCGGTATGGATGGCCCCATCAAGTGGGGCCATGACGGGAAGGGAGGGCAGGTTTGAGTTACACCGCAGCCTGTGCCACTCGGGGCCCATAGACCGTTTCGTTCACCTCAGGCCGTCCCACGACACCGGGTTTTTCTTCGTAGACCATCACGGCCATCATGCGCAGGCGCTCGCCTTTGACTTCCGAGACGCGGTGGGACGCTGCGGTTGGCCGCGGAAGATGACAAGGCTGGCGGGAGAACGTGGGACCATGCGGACAAGGTCGCCGCCTTCTTCGGTGATCACCTTGCGCAGCGGGGCGGGGTCGGCGTCGTCGTGGGGCCAGATTTCCGGGGCGATCTCGAATTCGCCGCCGGCTTCTGCATCCTGCAACATCAGGGTGACCGTGAACTCGTTGCCCCGGTCGAAATGCCAGGTCGAGCGGTCGCCGTCCTGATAGACGATCACGTTGGCCGGCTGGTACGGGTCGTCATTGAGATAGAGTTTTTCAATCCCCAGAATCTCGGCAATCACCTTGCGCACCGGCTCCCAGCCATAGAAACGGTGGAGCGGGCCTTGAGTGTCGAAGAGATCGTAGGCCATCATCCGATAGCTGGCGTCAAAGAACATGTTCATGGGGTGGTCGTCTGGCCGGTCGGGCATCGGCTTCTGGTTCAGGAAGCAGGTGCGGTGTGACCGGTTGGTATGGGCCGACGGGAGGGTTGCGGTGGCTTCGTCGACCATGGCCTGACGCGCGTCCTCAGTAATGAAGTTGTCGATCAGACAAACCTGGTCGCGGTCGATATCTGCCTTGGCTTTGGCGATCATCGCCCGCACGGCCGGATCGTCGGGCCGGTTGATGGGATAGAGGTCGAGGCGGATCAGGTCGGAACCGTCGGTATCGTGAGCCATTGCGGGTCTCCAGCTGGCGATTTGGCGGATCGTGACAAAATACTAGACATCTGTCTAGGTTTCTTCTGCTTCACGTGAAACACATCCTGTCGCATCGTATCGCGGCACCTTTAAGGATATTTCATGCAAACGGTTCCCCCCGGCATCACCACGCGCCGCAGCTTTGACGCAACAGCTGCCGATACGGCTGCCGCCATCGGCAATGTTGGTGTTGAGGTCGTTGCAACGGTCACCATGATCCTGTGGGTCGAGGCGACCTGTGGATCGCTCATCATGCCCTATTTCGAAGACGGGGAGGGCAGTGTCGGGTTCCGTGTCGCGCTTGATCACACTGGCCCGGCCTTTGCCGGACGCCCTGTCGAGGTTTTCGCAGAGGTCACGGGGGTACGTGGTTGCAAGGTGACCTTTGCGGTGCGTCTGGAACAGGACGGGCGCGAGGTCATGGCTGGCGAGCACGTGCGTGCCATCGTCAATCTCGACCGGCTTATGGACGGCAAGGCAACCGCCCGCGAGGTTGTGGAGCGCCCGCCCGTTACCTTCTGGTTCGACGTACACAGCCCTTGGGCCTATCTGGCCAGCACGCGTATCAGCGCCCTGGCGCGCAGATACCATGCGCCGCTCATCTGGAAGCCGCTGCATCTGGCCAATCTGATGGATCAGATCGAGGGCATGCGTCCCATGGAGCAATCACCCGCACGGGTTGCCTGGTACGAGCAGGACGTCGTCGACCGGATGGCCCAGCATGGCCTGGCCTATGATCCGCATCCTGATTATCCGCTGAGGCCTTCACGGGCATTGCGCGCTTGTGTCTGTGCCGCCGAGCAGGGCAGGGGCCGACGCCTTTGTCCAGGCCGTCATGCGCGGCTATTGGGCTGAACAACGCGATATCTCCGATTCTGCCGTGCTGCAGGCCATGGCCGATCAATCAGGTGTGGGTCCGCGTCCGATTGCCGAGATCGTCGAAGATCCCGTCTACAAGAAGGCCATCGCCGACAACACGGCAGAGGCGGCTACTTCAGGCCTGTTCGGCGTGCCTTCGATGCAGTTCGAGGGGAAACTCTTTTTCGGCGCGGATCATCTGGACTTGCTGGAAGCGGCGCTGGCGCGCTGGAAACCCTGATCCTCAGGCACGTCTGGCGAGCAGGGCGCCTGCGATGATGATGAGCGCGATTCCGGTCCACACTGCCGTCGTGGGGATGTCGCCGAACACCACGTAACCCAGCACCACGGCAATTGGCAGAGAGGAGTACTCGAACGGCGCCACCAGGCTCGCCTGACCCTTGCGATAGGCCAGGATAATCAGGAAATGCGCTGTACCTGCGATCAGGCCCCCGCCCGCAATCATCAGGAAATGCAAATCGGAGACCGGCCCCCAGTGGCCCGGTATCAGCGTCACCGGGATCAGGCCCGTCAGCAGGAAGGCAATGGTCGTGTAGAACGATGTGACCGGTGCGGGTTCGGTCGAACCCAGGCGCCGCGCCAGCAGGGCCGTGACGGCTGCTGCTGCTGCTCCGCCGATGCCCCAAAGGGCTGCCGGCCGGAAAGCTTCCGTGCCGGGCTGCACGATGACCAGGGCACCGGTAAATCCCAGCACAATGGCAATCCAGCGGATCAGCGGGACCTTTTCGCCCAGGAACCAGCGGGAGAACAGTGCGACCAGAAACGGCGAGGAGAAGATGATGGCCGTGGCATCGGCGATCGGTAACGTCTGGATTGACTGGAGATAACAGGTATAGGCCATCGCCATCGCAAGGCCGCGCGCAACCTGCCCACCCAGGCGCTGGGTCTTCAGGAGGCGCCAGGTCCGGGTGATCTGAAGTGCGATCAGGACGGGTACGAAGGCGAAGATGCTGCGCAGCAGAACGTAATTGAAGGGCGTCATGTCCTCGGTGACGATCTTGGCAAAGATGTCGCCCGTGGTCAGCAGGCCAACGCCTGCGACGATCACGATGACAGCGGTACCGGCGTTGTCGTGTTGTTGCTGGTCGGACGTTTCGCTCATGCCGGGTTAGCGCCGTGCACGTCGCGCACCATCGCCTGGAACTGGCCCACGGCATGTTCGCTCCACCCGGCGCTTCGATCCGGATCCTCGACCAGAACACCACCGCGATAGCCGCGCGAGCCAAGGCCACGCTGCACGCTCTCGACCACAGAGACATCTTCGGCAAAGACCTCATCGAAGAGATCGTTGAAGTCCTTCAGTTCGGCAGTTTCCTTGCCATCAGCTGAATAGACGACCCGGGTCTGGTGTGTCTGGTTCGCCGAGAGGGGTTCGTGGCGGGCGACGACAAAGCTCTCCGGCCCCAACGCACGTGCCCAGAAGACAGCCGGCCACTGCCACCAGGCCGAGAGACCTTCGATGTCGTCCTGCCCCGTCGCCTTGTCGGCCTTCGCGGCGGGAACACGTCCCTGTCGGCTCCAGCCGTTGCCCCAGACATGTTTCCAGGTCGTCATGTCGAAGTTGCCGAACGAGGGGTGGGCTGTGTCGCAGTGATAACACTCCAGATAGTTTTCGATCACGGCCTTCCAGTTGGCGTTGAGGACGGCTTCGCGCACACGCACAGCCTTCATCTCGGGCAGCCGGGGATGATCGGCCAGCAGACGGGATTCCAGATCACCAAAAAGGGCGTCCGGCTCGGGCGTGTCATCGTCGTGGCAGAGCATGACAAATCCGGCAAACATCGCTGTACGGATGCGTGGCACAGAGAACGCTGCGGGATCGAAGTCTCGGACCTGGGTCATGTTGGGTGCCGTGCGCAACGTACCGTCCAGACCATAGGCCCAGGCGTGATAGGGGCAGGTGATGACGGCTTTCAGAACGCCCCGACCCTCGAGCAAGCGGTGCGCGCGATGCTGGCAGACATTATGGAAGCATCGCAGGACATCATCACGGCCCCGAACAAGGGCGATTTCCTCTCCGCCGATGCGCGCTGTCAGGTAACTGCCGGGTTCGGCCACATCGCTGCCGTGACAGACGACGAGCCATGCGCGACCGAACAGCTCGCGCATCTCGATCTCGAAACGGCTCCTGTCTGTATACCAGGCGCGGGATGGGGGGTGGCGCAACGTGAACTCTCCACGGCACAGGCCGCGGATGCACTCTGTCAGAGCGCGCCCTTATCCAGCAAGGTGAAATCGCAACGGGGGTGACAGGCGGGGCTGCTACTGCTTCACTGTCGGGGTTGGAGTGGTTGTTGATGATGTTTCAAGACAAGGTGATTCTGGTGACCGGTGCCGCTGGTGGTGTTGGTCATGCCGTCGTGCGTTCGTTCGCTGCCGAGGGCGCACGTGTGGCGGTGTGCGACCTTGATGACGGGGCCAGCCAGACGCTGGTCGGGGAACTGGGCGCGCAGGGTTTTCTCGTTTCCGGGGATGTCACGGACCCTGAGATCGGTGACGCCATGATTGATGCCGCAGTCGATCATTTCGGCAGACTTGATGTTCTGGTGAACGGTGCCGGTGTCATTCATGTTGGCGATGCTCAGAGCACAAGTCCGGCGCAATGGCGCCACGTCCTGGCCGTCAATCTCGATGGTGCGTTCTACATGAGCCGAGCGGCCATGCCGCACCTCATCGCCTCAGGCGGGGCCATCGTCAATATCGGATCTGACTTCTCGTTTGTCGGTGGCGAACAGTTGGTCGCCTATTGCGCCAGCAAGGGCGGGATGCTGCTGATGACCAAGGCCATGGCGCTCGACCATGCAAAACAGGGCGTGCGCATTAACATTGTCTGTCCCACCGTGATCGATACGCCCATGGTGGACTCGCTTGCACGACAGCTCGGAAACCCTGCGGATGAACAACGCGAAATCTATGATGCCTCTGTGCCCACAGGACGCATGATCGCCCCACAGGAAGTTGCCGATTCCGTCCTGTTCCTTGCAAGCGACAAGGCCAGTCATATCACCGGAACCTCTCTGGTGATCGATGGCGGCGTCACGGCCAGATAGGAGAAAACCATGGGATATGCCTATGCACGACCGGTCACCCCGGAAGAAATGCCCATCCTGGATGTGGGCCCGCTTCTGGCCGATGAGCCCGGCGCACTCGAGGCGACAGCAAAGGCCATCATGGCCGCGTCCCAGAGCCTGGGCTTCTATTACATTCGCAACCATGCGGTGACGCCAGAGATCCGGGACCGTGCTTTTGCGGCTTCCCGTGCGTTCTTTCTGGGGTCTGAAGAAAGCAAACGCGCCATAGCGACCAACGACATCAACCGTGGCTGGATGGGTATTGGCGAAGCCTTGATGACCGGAGCGACCCGTTCCGATCTCAAGGAGCTCTTCAGCTGGGGTCTGGAATTGGGCCCCGATGACCCCGAGGTTATGGCGGGAACGCCGTTTCGCGGTCCGAACCAGTGGCCCGCTGCCGTGCCGGAACTCCGATCGGCCATCTATGACGGCTTCTATGCGGCAGGCTGCAGAACCGGTTCAGCCCTCCTGCGTGCCGTGAGTGTCGGCCTTGGCCTTGCGCCTGACGCGCTGGCGCCCGCGTTTGAGAAACCCATGGCACGTGGCCAGCTCATCTATTACCCCCCGCAGCCCGAAGACATGGGCGAGGAGCAGTTCGGCGTTGCGGCCCATACCGATTTCGGCTGTCTCACCATGGTCTCCCAGGATGATCTGGGCGGCCTGCAGGTCCAGAGCAGAGAGGGTGAATGGCTTGCCGTGCCGCCTGTCGAAGGCACCTTGTTGGTCAATGTCGGTGACCTTCTGGCGCGCTGGTCCAATGGCCGCTTCAAATCGACCCTGCACCGAGTGGTCAACAGTTCCGGCAAGGAACGGTTTTCCATGGCTGTGTTCTATGACCCGGCCTTCCATACCGTGATCGATCCTCGCGATCTCGGCCTGCCAGACGGTCAGGAACCCCGCTTTGCCCCGACCGGAGCAGGTGAACACCAACTCGCCCGGTTCAATCAGGTCTTTGCCCACAAGCTGAAGGGTATCGATAAGGCTGAGGCTTCCAGCGCGCCTGATCACTAGGCGGTCTCACCACACACGGCGCCCCTGCAGGGTAACTGGCGAGGCGCTCAGATAGCTGACGATCCGAGCTGTTCGTGATGAACCAACACGCGCGACAGCAGCATTTCGTGGGGTCCTGCGGGAACCACGGTCTCAACCCGTTCGATGCGTGAATCAAGATGTCGCAGGTAGCTGTCGACCGCTTTGCGCTTTTTGATTTCCTCGGCAATGCCGGCAATCGCCAGGGTTCCGATGACCAGCGCCAGCGTGACGTGGAGCGCGCAGCGGCGGGTATGACAGTCGATTTGTCTGGTCATGAAACTCTCTTGTTGGTCACTGGCTGACGGCGCGGGACAAACGGCGTAGCGTGCCGCTCCTTGTCTTTGCCTGGATAACACTCATGAGCCTGCGCGAACCCTACGCACCGATCGAGCCTTACAGCACCGAAATGCTGCCGCTTGCCGCTCCGCACGTGATGTATCTGGAACAATCGGGCAATCCCGACGGTGTTCCCGTCGTCTATCTGCATGGCGGGCCGGGTTCTCCGACCTCGGCACGCAACCGGCGTTTGTTCGATCCTGATCATTACCGCATCATCCTGTTCGAGCAGCGTGGCGTTGGCCGCTCCACACCCTTTGCCGATCTGACCGACAACACGACCTGGCATCTGGTCGCGGATATGGAAGGTCTTCGGGAGCATCTTGGAATCGAACAATGCATGTCTGTGGCGGGTCCTGGGGCTCGACCCTGGCGCTGGCCTATGCTCAGACCCATCCGGATCGCTGCCTGTCGCTTGCCTTGCGCGGAATCTTTCTGTGCACGCCTGCCGAAATCGACTGGTTTCTCCACGGCATGGGCATGATTTTTCCTGAAGCTGAGCGCGTTTTCCTGGAGCCCATCCCGGAAAAGGAACGCGGGGATTTGCTGGCCGCCTTCGGCAAGCGCCTGAACGATCCCGACCCTGCTGTGCATCTGCCGGCAGCCCGCGCGTGGGCCCGTTATGAAGGCATGTGTGTCAGCCTGATCCCGGAACCTGCGACCGCCGATGACTTCGGCAGTGATGACAGCGCGCTGACTCTGGCACGTATGGAATGCCACTATTTTTCCAACGATTCATGGCTCGAGCCCGACCAGTTGCTCAACGGCGTCGACAAGGTACGCAACATCCCTGCAGTCATTGTTCAGGGTCGATACGATGTCGTGTGCCCGATCAGAACAGCCGATGCGCTGGCACGTGCCTGGCCGGAAGCGCCGTATCATGTAATCGACGATGCTGGTCATGCCGTCAGTGAGCCTGGCATCACGTCGGCTCTGATCGAAGCAATGGACGGTTTCCGTAACCTGGGCTGAGGTTTTAGCTGTCGGGCATCCAGTTGCCGTGGAGGCCCTCGGGCACCCGGCGCGGCATGTGCACCGTGCACAGACGGGCCCATCAGTCGATGCCCTTGGCGTCCCACAGTGCGAGATCGCTGCTGTCGTCGGCCTCGTGATAGACGAACGCCATGACCCAACCGTCGTCTTCGTGCTGTGCCGTCGGGGCTTGGCACAAACACCGGTTCACCCAACTGAGTCTGAGACCGGGAACGCGAAGGTTGTCGGCGTCTCCGGTTTGCGTGTCGGTCCGCATCAGGGCGTTGAAGCGCTTGGCCCCGTCGCCCCAGAGCGGTGTCGGGCAATAGATGTACCGGGTCGGCAGGCCGTCACGGCGATCATCGAACCTCGGGAAATTCACAGACCTGATCGCTCCAGACTGTGCCGTGTTGACGTCGTGCGCGCGGCGAGGTCGATCTCGACATGCTGCAGACGGGGCGGCGGTGCCTCGCCCTTGGGCGAGCCGCCGAAATCGAGCCAGCCGTGATGGGCGTAGTCGAACAGGATCTTGCCGCCGCTTCTCGAACGCATTGGCGAAGTGGAAGACGAAATGGGCCTCGTCCTCGACCCAGATCAGGTCCTTGGCGTCGCCGTTCTTGGGCATGATGCCGTACCGCGCGCCACGTTCGTCCCCGGCCCAGTAGAGGGGCGAAGCGCCCCGCTCGATCGGCAGCCCAGTCGAAATCGACGGGGCCATGACACAGCACGACGTGAGCCCTGCGTGATCATGAAGTCGTGCATCATGGTCGGCAGGCCCGGAAGGTCGATCGGGATGGTGCGCTTCAGCGCGAAGTCATCCCCAAACAGCCGCAGGGTGACATAGGGCGCAGATTCGACGTCATAGCGCAGCAGTGTCCACAGCTCGCCGGTCTCAGGGGTCCAGGCGGGCGTGGGCATTCAGGGGGATGGGTGCGTCCTGACCGCCTCTCCACCAACCCACGGTCTCCAGGTCGGCCGTGATCTCATGGGCGGGGCGCTGCTTCCTCGAGCGCCAGATAGGTGCCGGCGTGGCGGATGACGCTGATGAAGGCGCCGTTCTTCATCGGGTCGGGCGTGTCATCGGCATGCTGCAGGGCAGGGTCGACCGGGAAGGGGCTCATGAATGCTGCCGTAGATCGCCTTGCCGGCACCGATTTCGGACTTCAGGGAGCCGGTCATGACGAAGCGGTTGCGATAGGACGCCTTGCCGTTGCGCAGCGTCACGGCGTGGATCATGCCGTCGCCCTCAAAAGGGATACTAGGTAAGCGATCGGTTCGAAATAGGGGTTGGGGCCGTTGCGCATGTACACGCCGGAAAGGCCGTCGGGCAGGGAGCCCGTGACGGCCAGATCGTCGGCCTGCAGCTCGTCGCGGACCGGAGCATAGTTGCCCGCGAGATAGGGGTTGTCGTGTGGCCGTTTCATGATTGAGGCTCCCTGCAGGGGCAAAAGCACGGTCCGAGATGAAACCTTCACAGCGTCACACTTTCTATGGTAACTGCATCGGCTCGTGTCTTGGCTACACAGATGGTCGCTGGGCGAATAATCAAGGAGTGTCCGTCGTCAGAACATTTGGGACGCGTGAGCTCGTTTTCTAATTGAGTATCTGGCTCATCTTGATTTGATGTTAAGCCGCTTGTTGTTGATGGTTCAAGCGGCGGGTTTGGATGGTGAGTTTTTTGATCTTTTCCCTCTTTTCGATGATGGCTGTGTGGCGCCCGAAGTAAGCATCCGATGGTGTGACGTTGCCAATGCTCTCGTGGTAGCGATGGTTGTTGTAATAATCCACGAAGGTGCCGATCTGGTTTTCGAGATCGCCCTGCAGATAGTAGTTTTCCAGCAAGATCCGGTTCTTGAGCGTCTGATGCCAACGCTCGATCTTACCCTGGGTCTGCGGGTGATAGGGTGCACCGCGAACGTGCTCCATACCCTGGCCTTCAAGCCATTCGGCCAGATCGCCGGATATATAGGACGAACCATTATCGCTGAGCAGCCGGGGTTTATGGATGACCTCGGCCTGGTCGCAGCCTGATGCTTCCAACGCGAGTTCCAGTGTCTGGGTCACATCGCCCGCCTTCATGGTGGTGCACAGCTTCCAGGCGATGATGTAGCGCGAGTAGTCGTCGAGAATGGTCGACAGATAGAACCATCCCCATCCGATGACCTTGAAGTAGGTGAAGTCGGTCTGCCAGAGCTGGTTCGGAGCTGAGGTCTTGTCCTTGAACTCATTCGCTGCCTTGATGACGATGAAGGCCGGGCTGGTGATCAGGTCGTGGGCCTTGAGCAGCCGGTAGACAGACGCTTCTGAGACAAAATAGCGTCTCGTGTCAGTGAACCTCACGGCCAGTTCCCTGGACGATAGTTCCGGCTCATCCAGGGCCATCTCCACGATCTGCTGGCGCACATCGTCGGGGATGCGGTTCCACACCCGACCGGGGCCACTGGTGCGGTCATCAAGGCCGCCTCCACCTCGATACCGGTCGTACCACCGGTAAAACGTCGTGCTCGGGATGCCCAGCTTATCCAACGTCCGCCGGACCGGTAGATGAGAGCCTTCGACCAGCCTGATGATTTCCAGTTTCTCAGATGCGGGATATCTCATTCCTCGTCTCCCCCATCCCCGATCATGCTTTTTTTGAGTAACCGGTTCTCCAGTATCTGTTCGGCCAGCGCCTCCTTGAGATCGCGGGCTTCGACACGCAGTGTCTTAACCTCGGGACTGCTGGCCTGACGCGCCGTGTCGCCGGCAAGGCGCTTCTTGCCAGCCTCCAGGAACTCCTTGGACCAACTGTAATAAAGACCCTCGGCGATGCCTTCATGGCGACATAAAGCCGCGATGCTCTCCTCGCCGCGCAGGCCCGATAACACAATCCGGATCTTCTCCTCAGCCGAATAACGCTTGCGCGTCTTGCGCCGAATGTCGCGGATGGCCTGTTCTGCCGGGGCGCTCTTGCTCATGGTTTTCTGCCTCATCTTCGTTCCCTACGGTCACTGCGATGAGCCAGAAAACTCCCTTATGAAAACCACTCAATCTGTCCCAAAGGCGCTGACGGCAGACAACCAAGGAGGACTTTATGGGAGTGTTAAAAAGAACTCTGGCAGGCGTTGCGCTTGGCGCGTTTGTCGCCGCGGGCGTCTTTGCGCCGGCGCAGGCTGATGTGCCTGAATCCGATGATGCGATCATCATCGCGATCAACGAGTGGACCGGCCAGCACATTTCGGCCCACGTGGTCGGCAATATCCTGGGCCGCATGGGGTACAACGTCGAGTACGTCACCGCGGCCGTGTTGCCCATGGCAACCGCGATTGCCCATGGCAACCGCGATTGCCGATGGCGACATCCATTACGGCTCCGAGCTGTGGGACAACAACCTGGGCGAGTACTTCCCGTCCCTGCTGGCCGATGGCAGCGTCGCCGATATGGGCGATGTCGGCATCGATGGCCGGGAAGGCTGGGTCTACCCGATCCATCTCGAGCAGGATTGTCCTGGTCTGCCCGAATGGCAGGCCTTCCTGGACTGCTATGAAATGTTTGGCACGGCCGAGACCCTTCCCAACGGTCGTTTCGTCGATTACCCGGCGGACTGGGCAAGCCGCGCCGGCGACATGATTGCCGCCGAAGGCCTTCCCTTCGATGTCATTCCTGCCGGCAGCGAGGGCGCACTGGTGGCCGAGCTGAAGTCGGCTGAGGAGCGCAAAGCTGCACCGCTTGTCATGATGTTCTGGGCCCCCCACTGGGCGCTGTTCGAGCATCAGGTCGGGTGGGTTGATATGCCCACCGAGCTGGCCGAGAAGTACAGCCTGCAG
>CALSLK010000017.1 GCA_943787175.1 uncultured Alphaproteobacteria bacterium | reverse complement strand
CCGGTGAGCGCCATCAGGTCTGGATGAGCCATGGTGACAAGATCACGGCCATTCCCCCGGGCTTCCGGGTTGTCGCCACCTCGGACGGCTCGCCCTATGCCGCCATCGCCAACGACGAAAAACGCATCTATGCCGTCCAGTTCCACCCTGAGGTTGTGCATACGCCAGACGGCGGCAAACTGCTCGCCAACTTCGTCCTTGGGGTCGCAGGCCTCAAAGGCAACTGGACCATGGCCGCCTTCCGCGAACAGGCCGTCCAGGCGATCCGCGATCAGGTCGGTGATGGCAAGGTCATCCTGGGGCTTTCGGGCGGTGTCGACAGCTCTGTTGCCGCCATCCTGCTGCACGAAGCCATCGGCGAGCAGCTCACCTGCGTCTTTGTCGATCACGGACTGCTGCGCCAGGACGAGGCCCGCCAGGTCGAAGATCTCTTCCGCGGCAGCTACAACCTGCAGCTCATCGTCCACGACGCCTCAGACCTTTTCCTGGGCAAGCTCGAAGGCGTCACGGACCCCGAACAGAAACGCAAGATCATCGGCGCCACCTTCATCGATGTCTTCGAGACCGAAGCCAAGAACATTGGCGGTGCCGATTTCCTGGGGCAGGGCACGCTGTACCCCGATGTCATCGAATCCGTCAGCTTCCACGGCGGCCCCTCGGTCACCATCAAATCGCACCACAATGTCGGTGGCCTGCCCGAGCGCATGAACATGAAGCTGGTCGAACCCCTGCGCGAACTCTTCAAGGACGAGGTGCGCGAACTGGGCCGTGAACTGGGCCTGCCCGAAACCATGGTCGGCCGTCACCCGTTCCCCGGTCCCGGCCTTGCCATCCGCATCCCCGGCGAGATCACCCCCGAACGCCTGGAGATCCTGCGCAAGGCCGATGTCATCTATATCGAGGAAATGCGCAATGCCGGCCTCTACGATGCCATCTGGCAGGCCTTTGCCGTGTTGCTCCCGGTCAAGACCGTCGGCGTCATGGGCGACGAACGCACCTATGAATACGTCTGCGCCCTGCGCGCGGTGACCTCCACCGACGGCATGACCGCCGACTACTACCCCTTCGACCACGAGTTCCTTGGCCGGGTCGCCAGCCGCATCGTGAACGAAGTCCGCGGCATCAACCGCGTGACCTATGACATCACATCAAAACCGCCGGGCACGATTGAGTGGGAGTAAGTTGTCATAAGTAACTCATTGTTATTATTGAATAATTAAGTTACACAAAACTTACTCACATTTCGAATATCATTGCTTTTCAATAACTTGCTGTGTTAACTTACACAGAAAGTTACACAAACGTGTGACTACTGAAAATCGTAGTAACTCGGAGAGCATGATTGCCACTAAAGAAGAAGCAGTTTGGCGACGAAGAGATAGCCATCTTCGACGAAGCCGTTATCTACAAGCGAGGTGAGTATTGGCACTTTCGCATGTGGCTTAACGGGAAGGCAAATACGCTCGCAAAAGCCTCCGCACCCGCAGCCAATCAACAGCGATTGAGAAAGGCAAAGAGGCTTACTTAGAAATCTTCGCCAATCTCAAACAGGGTAAGACGTACTTCTCAATCACGACGAAGGAGGGCGTCGAGCAGTATACGTCGAGTATCGGCTACGAAAGACGTTGAAGCTTGGACACTGATCGTCCAGCGGTCGGCCTACAACCGATCACAACGCACCTACAGCACTGGCTCAGCTTCATCGGCAAAGACACGAAGTTGAAGGAGTTGGAGCGGACGGACTGCGAGGGAGACTATTTACCACTTCGCGCAGCAAATCGACGGAAGGGCGAGGTCAAGCAGGTGACGGTGCAGAACGAGCAGAGCAGCATCAAAGCGCTTGTATGAAGTGGCTTCACAAGAACTGGCGAAACGCACATCGACGGCTTCGACTTTAAGAAGCTGCCCACAGCTCGGCAGAAAGGCAACGAAGCAATTCAGACGGGCAACGTTGACTCAGCGACGAATACGAACGCGTGTATCGCAGCAATGCGCACATACGTGCGCGAAATCCCAACAAGCGTCGATGACACGACTGAGCTGCGAATCCGGCAAGATTGTCCGACACTACGTCCTGATTGCAGCGAACAGCGGACTGACGCGTTGGCGAGCAGCGGCAGCTACGTTGGAGAGACGTGCAGCAGTGAGAGCGCCACAACAGTGGCTGGCGAAGGAACAGGAACGCTGGCGCGCATCCATGTGCGCGCAGAAACGAGCAAAGTGCGGACAAGCCGAACCGTTCTTATGCCGAAACGGGCAGTATTTCGAGCGTTTACGGGAAGTCGTTAAGCCCGACAGTGCTGATGATTTGATCTTCAGCTGATGGTAAAAGCGAATCAGCAAACGTGCTTTGCTGTACCACTTGCAAAGATTTTTGATCTTGCGGATATTGAATAGAGACACGCGACCTTGTACCCTACAGCCTACGCCACTTTATGATTACACAACGGATTATGAGCGGACTGTCATTCCGACAGATCGCTGATATGTGTGGAACGAGTGTCGCTCAAATCGAGCGCACCTATTACCACTTGAATGACGAGATTCGTCTTACGAATGCGTTGGCTGATTGTCCGTCGTCAGAACATTTGGGACGCGTGAGCTCGTTTTCTAATTGAGTATCTGGCTCATCTTGATTTGATGTTAAGCCGCTTGTTGTTGATGGTTCAAGCGGCGGGTTTGGATGGTGAGTTTTTTGATCTTTTCCCTCTTTTCGATGATGGCTGTGTGGCGCCCGAAGTAAGCATCCGATGGTGTGACGTTGCCAATGCTCTCGTGGTAGCGATGGTTGTTGTAATAATCCACGAAGGTGCCGATCTGGTTTTCGAGATCGCCCTGCAGATAGTAGTTTTCCAGCAAGATCCGGTTCTTGAGCGTCTGATGCCAACGCTCGATCTTACCCTGGGTCTGCGGGTGATAGGGTGCACCGCGAACGTGCTCCATACCCTGGCCTTCAAGCCATTCGGCCAGATCGCCGGATATATAGGACGAACCATTATCGCTGAGCAGCCGGGGTTTATGGATGACCTCGGCCTGGTCGCAGCCTGATGCTTCCAACGCGAGTTCCAGTGTCTGGGTCACATCGCCCGCCTTCATGGTGGTGCACAGCTTCCAGGCGATGATGTAGCGCGAGTAGTCGTCGAGAATGGTCGACAGATAGAACCATCCCCATCCGATGACCTTGAAGTAGGTGAAGTCGGGTCTGCCAGAGCTGGTTCGGAGCTGAGGTCTTGTCCTTGAACTCATTGGCTGCCCTGATGACGATGAAGGCCGGGCTGGTGATCAGGTCGTGGGCCTTGAGCAGCCGGTAGACAGACGCTTCTGAGACAAAATAGCGTCTCGTGTCAGTGAACCTCACGGCCAGTTCCCTGGACGATAGTTCCGGCTCATCCAGGGCCATCTCCACGATCTGCTGGCGCACATCGTCGGGGATGCGGTTCCACACCCGACCGGGGCCACTGGTGCGGTCATCAAGGCCGCCTCCACCTCGATACCGGTCGTACCACCGGTAAAACGTCGTGCTCGGGATGCCCAGCTTATCCAACGTCCGCCGGACCGGTAGATGAGAGCCTTCGACCAGCCTGATGATTTCCAGTTTCTCAGATGCGGGATATCTCATTCCTCGTCTCCCCCATCCCCGATCATGCTTTTTTTGAGTAACCGGTTCTCCAGTATCTGTTCGGCCAGCGCCTCCTTGAGATCGCGGGCTTCGACACGCAGTGTCTTAACCTCGGGACTGCTGGCCTGACGCGCCGTGTCGCCGGCAAGGCGCTTCTTGCCAGCCTCCAGGAACTCCTTGGACCAACTGTAATAAAGACCCTCGGCGATGCCTTCATGGCGACATAAAGCCGCGATGCTCTCCTCGCCGCGCAGGCCCGATAACACAATCCGGATCTTCTCCTCAGCCGAATAACGCTTGCGCGTCTTGCGCCGAATGTCGCGGATTGAGGTGGTCCCACATTGTTGGACAGTTTGGCAGCGAAGTTAAGGTGTATTCCGTTTCCTGATCATGCCGCCAAGAACCTGTTTATCACATCTTGCTGCTGCTGTTGTTGAGCCTGTGGAGATGTGGTCAAGGCGATAGCCTTGTCCATCATATCCATGGGCCGCCCGTTTCCGAAGGCCTCGGCGGGCGTTTGGCCGTCGTGGACCGAATGTGGCCTCTCAGTATTGTAAAAATTGACCCAATCGCCGATGACCTGTTCGGCCTTGAACCCATCCGTCAGCTCGTGCAGATAGACCGCCTCGTATTTGAGAGAGCGCCACAGCCGCTCGATGAAGATGTTGTCCATGCAGCGGCCCCGGCCATCCATGGAGATCGTAACCTCCGCCGCCTTGAGCAAACCGGTGAAGTCAAAGCTGGTGAACTGGCTGCCCTGGTCGGTGTTGAAGATCTCCGGTTTTCCATATCGGGCTAGCGCCTCGTTTAACGCCTCAAGGCAGAACCAGACATCCATGGTGTTCGACAATCGCCAGGCGAGTACATGACGCGTGGCCCAGTCCATGATCGCAACCAGGTACAAAAAGCCGCGCTGAACGGGGATATACGTGATGTCGGCACACCAGACTTGATTGGGCCGGTCGATGACCATTCCCTTGAGAAGATAGGGATAAATCCGGTGCGCCGGATGGGGTGTACTGGTCTTTGGCGCTTGATAGATCGCCTCCAGCCCCATGAGGTGCATCAGACGACGGACCCGGTGACGCCCCACGCAAATGCCCTCGCGCCGCAACTGGCGCACCATCTGACGGGAACCGTAAAACGGATACTTCAGAAACAGCTCGTCGATGCGACGCATCAACGCCAGGTTCTCCACGCTTTCGCCCTTCGACCTGTAATAGAACGACGAACGGCTGATCGCCAGAACTTGGCACTGTTGGCTCAAACTCAGGTCGGGGTGATCGCGTCTGATCATCGCCTTGCGATTCCCCCGGCTCATCGTTTGAGCCCTTTGGCCAAAAAATCCCGCTCCACCGTCAACTGACCGATCTTGGCATGGAGATCGTGGACCTCATCATCGTGCTCCAGCCGACCTTTGTCGGCGCCATTCGAAAACACCGCACCCAAACCGTCCATCGCCTGGCGCTTCCATGTGCTCACCTGGTTCGGGTGCACCTTGTGCCTGGTCGCTATCTCCTGGATCGTCTTATCGCCACGCAGCGCATCAAGCGCAACTCGAGCCTTGAAATCTGCTGTAAACCGTCGTCGGGGCGTCATTTCGTATTCCTCCATTAAATGGCGGAATACACCTTAATCAACTGTCCGATTTTCTGGGACCACCTCAGATGGCCTGTTCTGCCGGGGCGCTCTTGCTCATGGTTTTCTGCCTCATCTTCGTTCCCTACGGTCACTGCGATGAGCCAGAAAACTCCCTTATGAAAAACACCCAATCTGTCCCAAAGGCGCTGACGGCAGACAGTTGCGTCAGGAGGAGAACCAGTACCTGACCTGTCCGCCGGAGATGGCCAAAGATTTCCCAGTGGAACTCCAGAAGCTGATCGGCTACGCCCCGGCTGCGCATGGTTACGGCTGGGTCGACAATGTCGATCTGATCATGTTGCTGACCGAGAATGTCGAGGACCCCGACGCTTACCGGCTATACTGAATTGGACGCGCCCTGTGGCCACGAGGGGGCTTTGTCATACTAACGTCGATATTAGGTTGAAGATGTGATTCTAGGCAGTCCACGAACAGCGCAGAAAACCTACGAATTTTCACAACCAATAGGCGATTGAAAAATGCCTGAAATTTTGGTCTGACACTGCCTGACCTTGCTCTCCAAAGGATGCTCGACCGAGCAGGCGCTGAACTGATAACCAACTCATGGTTCCAAAAAGCTGCGGATTTGCCGCAAAAGCCGATCAAAATCGACCGGTTTGGGATGAAAGTCATCACATCCCACTTCAATCGCCTGGGTCCGCTGGCTGTCCAGGGCTTCGCCTGTGAGCGCAATGATCGGGATGGAGCCTGTGGAAGACTGGCCCTTGATTGATTGCGTCGCCTCGTAACCGTCCATGACGGGCATGCGCATATCCATCAGAATCAGATCTGGTTGCCGCTCGGCAGCCTGTTTCACGGCCTCCTGGCCGTTTTCGGCCTGAAACACTTCGAACCCCTCGATTTCGAGCAGGGCTGCAATCGTCGTGCGGTTCTCCGGTTCATCTTCGACAACTAGAACCGATTTCATCCAACTTATCCCTTTGTCTCTGTTCCGGGCCCGCCACCCGATCGTAGTGCATTGGCGGAGAAAACACCCCCCAGATGTTCAATGAATTTATCGGGGTCGAAATCACCTTTACGCGCATAGCCGCTGGTTCTTGCAGTAATGAACTTGCGCTCATCAGAGGTGAGATCCTGCGATGTCACAACGATGATCGGATGAATAGCCCCGAGTTTTCTAGACGCCCTCGGGTTTTCATTTTCTGCTGCCGTTCGAACTCGACGGGCGACAGCATCCCGTTCCTTACGTGCTTGCGCTTGGGGTTGTAGAACATCTCGATGTAGTCGAACACATCCTGCCTGGCCTCGGCTCGGGTTTTGTAGGTTCTGCGCCGTATCCGTTCGCGTTTGAGCAGGTTGAAGAAGCTCTCGGCCACGGCATTGTCGTGGCAGTTTCCACGCCGGCTCATCGAGTGTTCCAGATTGTGATGCTTCAGGAATGACGCCCAGTCCATGCTGGTGAACTGGGAGCCCTGGTCTGAGTGGATGAGCACCTTGCTCTTCGGCTTTCTACGCCACACCGCCATGAGCAATGCCTGCAAGACAACGTCTGTCGTCTGACGGCTCTGCATGGACCAACCGACGACGCGACGCGCGTAGAGATCGATCACGACGGCCAGATAGGAGAAGCCTTCCAGCGTCCTGATATAGGTGATGTCTGTCACCCAGACCCTGTCTGGTGCTTCCACATCGAACTGCCGGTCCAGTGTGTTGTCGACGACCACGGATGGCTTGCCACCATAGGTACCAGGCCGGCGCCTGTAGCCGATCCGCGCCTTGATGCCGGCAAGTCTGGCCAACCGTGCAACGCGGTTCGGGCAGCATGTCTCGCCCTGGTCCAGCAGGTCATCATGGAGCTTGCGATAGCCATAGACCTTGCCACTCTCCTTCCACGCCGCCCGGACCAGCTCGGTCTGGCGTATGTCTTCACGCGCTCTTCTGCTCAGCGGGTTCTTGAGCCAGGCGTAGAAGCCGCTCGGATGGATGCACAGGCAGCGGCACATCGCCCGCACCGAAAACACCGGACGATGCCCGACGACGAACGCGTATCTCACTTTGCATCCCTGGCGAAATACGCGGTGGCTTTTTTTAGAATGTCACGCTCCTCGGTGACCCTGGCCAGCTCTCTCTTCAGACGTCGGATCTCGACAGCCTGATCATCCTCGCCAGATCCGGAAGCCTTCGAGAACTTCCTCTTCCAGGCGTAGAGCGAATGCTGGCTCACACCAAGGCGCTTCGATACCTCCGCAACCGGGTAACCCCGCTCGGTGATCTGAGCTACCGCGTCCCGTTTGAAATCGTCACTGAAACTGACTTTGCCCATGATGGCCTCCTTGCCTCAAAATTAGGGAAGAAGGCGTCTACCAATCTAGGGGCTATTCAAGACGCCGCGCACCATCCGTAAACGAAGATCATTCGATAAGGGCTTTCCCACCAAACACCTCCCGTCCCAGGGAATCACCGTTCATTCCCAAATGGGATCCCCCTCGATTCCTTCTTCACGCACGATGCTCTAATAGGTCTTGAGCCTAAATGCTCTTATAAGAGTTGAGCCTGAATCAGCTTGCTAGGAGAGCCCAAAATGCATCATATTTATATTTTCGGTGAAAAAGGGGCTCTCGAGATGTCGATGAAGCGTATGTCCATTCTGCGCACTAGCGGAAGCGCACTGGCAATTCTGATACTGAGTTTTGTCGCGCTGATGAGCATGCCGTCGTACGCTCAGGAGTTTTTGGGCTCGGAGGCCTGCGAAAAGTGCCACAAGGCCGAAATCGGCGTCTGGGAAGAGACACCGCATGCTGCGCTGTTTAGCGATTTTCACAAAAACAGGGATGCCCGCGGAATCGCCAAGGAGATCGGCGATCGTGATCCAAAAAGCAGCGAGACCTGCATTCTGTGTCACTACACCGCAGTCATCGATGCCTCGGGCGAGCCCGATCCGGTGGCCGGACCATCGTGCGAAAGCTGTCACGGCGCGGCGTCAGAGTGGATCGATATCCACAACAATTTTGGCGGCCAGGGCGTCACGGCCGAACAGGAAAGTGCGGAGCACCGTGAGCAGAGAGTTGCCGATGCCGCGTCCGCTGGCATGATCTGGCCTGATATGACCTTCGATGCGACGCGAAACTGCTACAGCTGCCACGGCCTTAACAACGCTGCGCTGGACGCGGATACGATCGCGATCATGCTGGATGCCGAACATCCCATCAACGCGGACTTCGAATACATAGCCTATAGCCAGGGTGTGGTAAGGCATCGTTTCTATCCTCCTGAAACCAGCGTCAATCAAGAGCTCACGGCCGCCCAGAAGGCGGAGTGGTATCTGGTCGGACAAGCGGCGTCTCTGGTTGCCGCCATGGAGGGATTGGAGCGGATTTCCCATCCCATCTATGTCGCGGCAATGGAAACGCGTGTTGCCAGGGCGACAGAAGCGCTTTCCCGCGTGCCGGCGGGTGCGGCGGTGATTGCCAATCCCACGGAAGACAATGCGCGGACATTTGCAACGTCAATCGCTGGGCAGGATAACTCGGGTGCCGTAACGGATCTCTTGCCGACCACGTACAAGTAGGCGTCGAGCGCCGACGATCGATAAGAATAGAGTGATGATTCGGAGAAACTCCCGAGCATAGAAGCTGTTATATGTGGATGACAAAGTGCTTTGTGATAATCGATGAACACGATTCTGAGGCCCCAACGCTGGGATAGTCCATTCGACGATGAGCTGGGCGAGGAGCAGGTTGCGTCGATCCTTTCCTTGCCCGCGTTTCTCGACATCGATAGCACTCGGTTTCCCGCGCAGATTCCTCTGGCGGGCATCATCGCCAACGATGTGCGCCTGGTGTGCTTCCACCGTGGCGATGTTGTGGTTCGTGAAGGCGACTATGGTAATTCTGCCTTTCTGGTTGTCGAAGGTTCTGTTTGCGTCGTACTGACGCCAGGCATCCCCGCCTCCGTGCTGGGCCGCACATTGACAAAACGGCGTGGCTTCTTCTCGGCGCTCGCGCAACTCTGGAAGAACCGCAATGACGTGCCCGAAGTTCGGCACCTGAAGGAAAGCGACGGGACCAAGGCCGGGAGCGCCAATGCCAAGGCCACGCGCGTCGATATGGAGCAGGTCGCCGCCACGCAAACGACGGTTCAATTGGAAGCGGGCCAGATTTTCGGCGAGATCGCGGCCATCGCCCGCAGCCCGCGCACGGCAACGATCCTGGCCGCCGCCGATGCCACGCTGCTCGAGATCCGATGGCAGGGCCTGCGTGAACTGCGCCGCTACGACACCGGTTGGCGAGAGCGGATCGACACGGCATACCGGGCCAATGCCCCTGAAGCGGCATCTGATGGAAGATTCGCTGTTTGCTCAGCTTTCGGCGGACGAACTGGACAAGGTCGCCGCTGCGACATTGTTCGAGACCTACGGCTCCCTGGACTGGAACGTCCAATTCAAGCGCGAGCAGCAGAGCGGCACCGCCAAAGAAACCCCGATTGTCACCGAAGGGGACTATCCCGACGGCCCTGCTGATGATCAGGGGCGGTTTCGCCAAGGTCACGCGGGCGCATCGGGTACGGCGAACGGGTGTTGACCTATCTAAGTGCGGGGCTCGGTCTTCGGGCCTCGGTGAGTTCTATCGCATCTGGAAGGGTGACGCGCCGATGTGGCGATGCGTTCATCGCTCAGCCCGCTGGGTTATGTCGATGTGCTGCGTGTGCCTTACTTCGTGCGGGAAAAGTATGTCTTTCCTCATCTTGCCGAGGAGCCTGAGGATCATCTCCAGACCGCTTTCGACCGGCCTCTGACCGCCGATTCTCTGCTTAAATGGGCAGTCGACCATCGGTTCATCAACGGCACCAAAAGCATGGTGATCGATCTTGACCGTTGCGTGCGGTGCGACGACTGCGTCAGCGCTTGCGCTTCGACCCACGGCGGTAACCCGCGCTTCGTGCGGCACGGCAAGGAACACGATCACTGGATGGTGGCCAATGCATGCATGCATTGCATCGACCCGGTCTGCATGATCGGCTGCCCGACGGGCGCGATCCATCGCGAGGAGGCGACCGGCATGGTGGTGATCAACGACGAGACCTGCATCGGTTGCCAGACCTGCGCCAATGCCTGCCCCTACGACAACATTCGTATGGTCGAAATCAATTCTTCCGATGACACGAGCATCTTCGACAGCGAGAGCGGGATACCGCTCATGAAGGCCACGAAATGTGATTTCTGCTATGATCAGCCTGGCGGACCGGCCTGCGTGCGCGCGTGTGCTCACGACGCGATCATGCGTACGAGCATTGTTGAACTGGCGCAAATTGCAGAGGTACGGTGAACAAGGGCAATACCTTGCGCGTGGCGCTGCGTGCCGGATTCGGCGTGGTCGCTGTTGGCCTGGCTGCAGCCGTCGTTTGGCTCGACCAGCGGCAACGGCTCACTCTGGAACGCGCGGAAATCGATAGCGGCTGGATCTTGCTTTGCGCGATCATCTTCCTGGCCTTGTTCAACGTCCGCAAGAAACTTTCCATGATTCCCGCGGGGCGCAACAGCGACTGGCTGGCTGGCCACATCGGCGTGGGCACGATTGTGGTGGTGATCTATGCCGTTCATGTCCGCGATCCTTGGCCGTCGGGCTATGAGTTCGTGATGGCCTTGCTGTTCTACGTCGTCATGTTGTCGGGAATCTGCGGCTACATTCTGCAGCGAGTGCTGCCGCGGGCCATGACCAACGTGCGCAATGAGTTCATCTGGGAGCGCATTCCCCTGGAACTGGCGACGATGCGCGAGGAGGCCGAGAGCCTGGTCATGGAGTGCGCCAGAGATACTGGTAGTGACGTCCTGCCCAGACTCTACCGCGAAGATCTCGAGTGGTTCTTCCGCAAGCCTCGTTTTGTCTTCGCTTCAATCCTCCATGCTGAGGCATCGTCTTCTTGGGCGCGCCAACGCTTCGGTGGTGTCGAATCCTACCTGAGCGCGGGCGAACTAGACTATTTCGAGCGTCTGCGATCCATGTCTTATGTCAAGGGAGACATCGATCGCGCCTTTGCGGTGCAAGGCCTTCTGAAGGTCTGGCTTCTGGTTCACGTCCCGGCGACTTATGCCTTTCTGGCTCTGGTCGTGTGGCATGTGATCCTCATTCACGTTTACCTGGTCTGACGGCCATGAAACTTTCGTCCAAGAGGTTCAGATTCGAAAACAGCAACTATCAGCGCCCCAATCTCCAGTGGCGCTGCGGGCGCGCAGCGGCGTGGGGCAAGCCCTGTACTCGCGGCCCCAAGGGGGACGGGTCCTGCGGTGGAGTCACCGCATGCAAGCCGTTCTTTGACCAAAAAACCAGCCGCTGGGCCTGCCGCCGTCCCCTGACCGCGGGAGGGCCTTGCTCAGAAGGCCCCGGGCCCAATGGCCATTGCGCCCATCTCCGCCCACCCTGCGTTCCTCGGCGCACGCTGCGCAGGATACGCAGCCGCTTGGCCCTGCTGGCTGTTCTTCTGGTGATTGCCGGAATCGGTGCGACCCTGGAATACGGCACCGGAGCAGGCAACCTGGGCAACAGCCTTAGCGCCGGCCCTCTGTCATCAGAGCATGCCCGGTACATCGGTAACGACTGTGCCGCCTGCCATGTTCCCCATGACGGTGGCATGGAAACCTGGGCGTCGGCGGTGCTTGTTCGCAATGACATGACGTCTGCTTGTCTGGATTGCCACACGTTCGCGGGCGAGGAACGTAATGCTCACAATTTCTCAAAGATTTCCTCCAACAATCTTGCGCCCGAGCAATCGACGCAGACGCTTTGCATCACTTGCCACACCGAGCACAATGGTTCGGAAGCAGACTTGGTGACGTTGAGCGATGCGCAGTGCAGTTCCTGCCATCAGGTAACCATGGAGAACTTCGCCGATCATTCGGCGTTCGACCTGCAGTTTCCGTCGTGGCGGCGCACATCGCTGCGGTTCGATCATGTATCGCATCTGGGCAAGTACTTCCTCCAGGCGGGCGCGGACGATCCTACCGGCTGCGTCGACTGTCACGTCGCCCAACGCGCCGACGTTGCGGTGCCGGTCCGCGGTTTCGAGGAGACATGCGCTTCGTGTCACGCCGGGGACATCAACGATCGCGCGCTGACGATCCTGTCGCTTCCGGAGATGTCCGCTGAGCAGTTCGTGGCGCTCGATCAGGCGTATCTGAGCGAAGTGTGCCCCTCGCGCGGATCGCGCGATTTCTATCAATCACTCATTCTTGCGCGTCAGGCAGTGGCCGCTGGCGATCCCTTCGGCGATTTCGAATCGATCGCTTATGGTGAGGGTATGGGGCCCGTCATGCAGTGGAGCATGGCCAGCGATAGTGCCGACATCTATGACCTTCCGGTTGACGACGTAACGGTCGACGACCTTTCGTGGCTTTTCCTCGACCTGGCAGATAGCGGTACATCACCCCTTGCTGACCTGCTCGATGACCGTGCGGCGGGCGCCGTTAAGGGTTCGGTCTTGCTCGCCGGATTGAGCGATGCGCTTGTGCGTCAGGCGGTCTGCGCCTGGACCTCCAATGCGGAAGTGAGACAGGACCCACCCTTTGGGGGCGGCTGGTACATCGACGGTCTGAGTCTGAACTACATGCCGAACGGTCACGCTGACCCGGTCATGCGCTCCTGGCTCGACTTGGCTGTGGCAGCACCGCTCCTGGCCACCGAACATGACGAGGAGGACGGGCAGGCCCTGATCATGCGCGACACTCTGATCAACCCGAAACGCGGTGCTGGAGCCTGCGCCGGTTGCCACGGTGTCAGCGCCGAAAACGGTGATGGCGATGACCCGGACGCTCTTGTTGCGATCGATTGGCGGGCCAAGGATTCGCCTTGGAGCCCCTATCTCAACTACAGCCACGGTCCCCACCTCAACCTTCTGGGGGAGGGTACGGCCTGCGTTCAGTGCCATCGCCTGAAGGACGAAAGCGGGTTGGCTGATGCGTTCGAAACCCTGAATCCGGTGCAGCCTGCGAGCAGCTTCATGCCTATTGGCAAGGACCAGTGCATGGCATGTCATGGCGCCGAAGACGGACTGCAGGCTGTTGCCTCGGATCGCGGTTGCCTCCTGTGCCACGACTATCATCTGGATTCTGGCTTCAGCCATCAGATGGTCGATATGCAACAATTAAGAGAATGAGACACTCTATGACGACACCGCGAAATTGGACCTCTGCCCGCACCTGGATGCTTCTGGGTTCAGCCTTGGTGTTTCTGGCCTTCTCCGGGCATCTCCGTGATGTTCAGGCGCAGGATGAGGAGGTCGTCGAGGCAGAAGAGGAGATTGTCGAAGCCGAGCTCGTCGTTGATGACCCTCACGCCGCGCTCTTCGTCGAGGAAAACTATCCCAGCGCAAGCCAATGCGCAGATTGCCACGAGCGGATCTATTGGGAGTGGGCCTCGTCCAACCACGCCTATGCGTCGATCTCACCGATGTTTCATAAGTTCGAACAGACGATCAACGACCTTTCGTCGGGAACGATCGGCAGTTTCTGCGTGCGATGCCACCAGCAGATCGGCACCCAGCTGGGCGAGCCGCGCGAGGCGCCGCTTTGGGAACGCAGCCAGATTTCACGCGAGGGCGTCACCTGCATCACCTGCCACCGCGTCGCTGCGCAGTATGGCAAGGTCAACGGCGAGCGCACCGTCGAGCCCGGTCCGATCTATGACCCCATGCGCGGCGCTGGCGACGGCACCGATATAGCGGTTGTCCTCGAGGATCCAGATTACTGGAAGGTCGACACGGACGGCGAAGGCCGCGGAACACCGATTCACAACGGCATCATCGAGTTCGAACAGATTTCCGAATCGGAATTTTGTGTCTCATGTCATCAGGTCGCGGTGCACCCGGGCATCAAGCTCGAGGTCGTGTGGGAGCAATACCGTGACTCACCTGCCGCGGCCAACGGCGTGCAGTGCCAAGAGTGCCACATGGGCCTGGTGCCGGGCATCGCGGCTGGCTACGAGATGGACTATGCCGCCATCGTTGACGGCGTGCCTGTGGGCGAACCACAGCCATATCAGAACCACGCATTCTATGGCCCGGGATATCCCATCGCGCATCCCGGCATCTTTCCCCAAAATCCCGCTGCCCAAGCCTGGAGTATCCAGGAATGGCTTACCTTCGATTACAGAGCGGAATGGGGTACCGATGACTTCGAAGATGTCGCGTTTCTCTATGAGGACACCTTTGATTTCGTCGCGCCTGACGTGATTGACCTCGCTTACGAAGCCGCCGAGCGGGATGAAGTCCCGCCTGTCGACGATCTTCGCGAGCTGCTCGATCTCGTGGTCGAAGCCGCTGACGAACGTGCCGTTCAGATGGCAAGCGCTGACGATCTCGAGGCTGCCGTGGCCCGGCTTTCCGTTACGATCGACGCCATCGAAGCCGGCGAAGGCGATACCCAAACCATGGCCGAGCGCCTTGAGGCTGACGTTGAGGTGGCACGCCTGGCGTTTGGTTACGGATTCCCGGAGGCTTGGGCCTATTCCGATGACCGGCTCGAAGCTCGCGAAGTGGTCGACTGGAACCTCATGCTGCTAGACCAGAAGCGCGAGCTTCGCGTGCAGGTCATGGAGAACGGCTCGCGTCTGGACGGGCCATTCTTCGACGATGTGCCCGAGGTAGGCCAGTCGTTTTCGTTCTCCTATCGCGTGACCAACACCGATGATGGTCACAATCTGCCCTCCGGCTCGCTCGGCGCCCAGCCGGAAATCTGGCTCAATGTCGCGCTTGTCGACCCTGACGGAATAACGGTCTTCGAGTCAGGTTATGTCGATGGCAACGGCGACATGGCGGACCTGCACTCATTGGAGGTCGCATCGGGCGATATCGAACACGACGACCAGCTTTTCAACCTCCAGACCAAGTTCCTGACCACGAACGTCAAGGGCACGGATCGGGAGATGTATCTGCCGGTCAACTTCGACATCGACCAGATACCTTTCATCCGCCCCGCTAACGTTCCAACCAGCGTGCTGAACCATCCGCCGTTCATTCGTATGGAAGGCCGCAGTATTCCGCCGCTGGGCTGGCGCATGGCCGATTACACCGTTCCGGCCGACGCCATGACGAAACCTGGCACCTATACCCTGTCGGTCAGACTCCGAAGCCGCGCCGAACCGATCTACTTCATGCGCTTTGTTGGTGCGACGCGGGAAATGGAGCGGGCCATGAACCAGTGGATGATCGATATCCATCCCTACGCCGTAACGTTCGAGGTGAACCCATGACCCCCTTGTTTCCGTCTGCCTCCATCCGACCGGTCCTGCGAGGCGCGGGGGCAGTGTTCCTGTCGCTTTTACTGGCCGGCACGGCGTTGGCTGAGGAGTCTGACCATCTCGACCAGGCGCCGCCGGAGATACCCGCAGATGCGGAGTTCACGGAATTCGACGATTCCGTCTTCTTGCCCGATCCCGTGTATGCCGACGACACCTATGACCCCGATGAACAGATCGAAATCTACGGCGGTAAGCAAGCGATCAATGCGCCTCGGCCTTGGCTGGAACTTGGAACCCCGCTCTATCGCGAAGGCCCGCTGTTCGAGGAATATGCGTTTCTGGGTGAACGCAATCTGGTGCGCCCGAATCTTCGAGTTTACGGCGACCTGCGCACGGCCGTCGCCTATAATGACAATGGCGAGACCGAGGTAGGACTGGTCGCAACGCGCCTCAATCTCGACATCGATCTTGGCATCACCGCGACTGAACGCCTGCACGCGTTCTTCCGGCCGCTGGACGAGAACAACAAGTTCACGCGCTACGAATTTGCCGGGGGCGACTCGATCGACGGATTTAGCAGCGAATTCAGCGGCGCGCCCGAAACCTTGTTCTTTGAAGGCGACCTAGGCTCGATCGTTACCGGACTCACCGGCCGTTACCAGAGTTTCGACTTGCCTTTTGCCGTTGGACTGGTGCCGTTGCTCTTCCAGAACGGCATTTGGGTCGATGATGCGTTTGTCGGCGGAGCCTTCGCCTTGCCAGCGCGCAACAGTCCCGATCTCGACATCACCAACTTTGATGTCACGTTTTTCGCCGGGTTCGACAAGGTCACGTCGCCGGCGATCCGTGATTCCCAAGGCGGACTTGCAGACAAAAACCTCAACATCTTTGGCGTCACAACCTTCGTTGAAGCCAATGAAGGTTATTGGGAAGCTGGACTGGGCGCTCTGGTAGGCGAGGATGAGCTCAAAGATCAGGGCTACAACAGCGCGACGGTCGCCTTCACTCGGCGCTATGGGGGCTGGCTCTCGAATTCCGTGCGAGGCTTCTGGACCTTCGGTCAGGACCCGGCGGCGGGTGTGCCCCAGACAGCCGACGGCTTTGCGTTCCTGGTGGAAAACTCGCTGATCACCAGCAGGCCGCTGACCCTTGTGCCCTATTTCAACGCCTTTGTAGGGTTCGATCGGCCTCAGCCCCTGGCGCGTAATGTCGGACTGCTCAAGAACACCGGCATCAATTTCGACACCGACACTCTGACCGGATTTCCCAAACTCGACGATACCGCCAACAACACCTTCGGCGGCGCCCTTGGGGTGGAATATCTGTTCAATCTGGATCGTCAGTTGGTTGTTGAACTTGCCGCCCTGCGCACCTTCGGCGACGACGCCACGCGTTCCGCACCGGGCGACCAGTTTGCGCTGGGCTTGCGTTACCAACAGCCGATCAGTCTGGACTGGATCATCCAGTTTGATGCGATGCACGGCTGGCGGGAAAATGCGGACGATATATCCGGCGTGCGTTTTGAAATCAGAAACAAGTTCTAGGCAGGGAGCGCAAGTACGCGATGGAACTGAACCTGATTGTCAACCTGGCCGCCGCCGCCGTCTTCGGCGCGATCGCAGCCTATATCCTGGTCTTGACCGTGCGGCAGGCGCATGGAAGGTCTATGATGGCCCGTCTGGCCAAGAGTGAACAACAGCTTCTGGACCTTCGGATCAGTGATTTGATCGAACGGAGCCGGCTCGAACGCATGCGTGAGGAACTGTCATGGGGCGGGTGGCGCAAGTTCGAGATAGCTCAGCGAGTAGACGAAGGCGGCGATGTTTGTTCGTTTGTTCTGGCACCCCATGATAAGCGTCTGCTGCCGCCCTTCATGCCGGGTCAGTATCTGACCTTTCAGTTGAAACTTCCCGGACAGACCAAACCGGCGGTTCGCTGCTATTCGCTGTCGGATGCTCCTGCAACCGAGGGCTACCGAATATCGGTTAAGCGTCAGGTTCCGCCCCGGGATGAAACGAAGGCGGACGTCACGAAGTCTTCGTCAAACTGGCTGCACAGCACTGTTCGCGAAGGCGACATTCTGGACGTCAAGGCGCCCAGCGGGCATTTCTTTCTTGATCCGTCGCAACATCAACCCGTTGTCCTGATCGGTGGCGGCGTGGGCATTACTCCAGTGCTCAGCATGCTCAACACCTTGGTAGCCCGCGACTCGGAACAGGAAATCTGGTTCTTCTATGGTGTGCGCAACGGGCGCGAACACATCATGAAGGAGCATTTGGAGCGCATCGCGAACGAACACCTCAACGTGCGTATGCATGTCTGTTACTCCGACCCTGAGGAGACGGATCGGGAAGGCAAGGATTTCCAGCACAAAGGGCGCGTCGGAGTCGATCTTTTCAAGAAGCTGATGCCGTCCAACAACTACGACTTCCTGTTCTGCGGTCCCCCGCCCATGATGACCTCATTGTATGAGGGACTTCACGAATGGGGCGTCCCGGACAAACACATCCACTTCGAGGCCTTTGGTCCGGCAAGCGTCAGGCGCGTCGGTCAGGCGACGCAATCCCAAGCGGATCCCTCCGTTGCGCCGAAGAATTTCGAGATTGTCTTCGCGCGCAGCGGCAAGACCGTTGCCTGGAGCGGTGAGTTCGACTCTCTGCTCGATCTGGCCGAAGCCAACGGCATCCCCATGGAATCGGGCTGCCGCGCAGGCAACTGTGGCACCTGTGTGGCGGCAGTCAAATTCGGTGATGTGAGCTACGCAATCACGCCGGGCTACCCACGAGAGTCCGGCACGTGCCTGACCTGCTGTTCGGTACCGAAGTCTAATCTGACGATCGATGCATGATCCTGACCTGCTCCCAAAGAATCAGACCATTTCAGCCTGGAATTTTCCATTTATGTTCCCGTGATCGGGAGAAGGAGATTTCCATGAAGGCGTCGAAGTTTTCAGAAGCACAGATCGCGTTTGTTTTGAAGCAGGCTGATGAGGGGACCACGGTCGCCGAGGTCTGTCGCAAGACGGGCGTCAGCCAGGCGACATTTTATAACTGGCGCAAGAAGTATGCGGGTCTTCTGCCGTCCGAGATGAAGCGATTGCGCCAGCTCGAGGATGAGAACAGTCGCCTCAAGAAGATTGTTGCGGATCTGTCGCTCGACAAAGCCATGCTGCAGGACGTTCTGTCAAAAAAGCTCTGAAGCCTGCTCGCCGCCGTCAGCTTGTTGATGAGGTCCGGGAGGTCTGGGGTGTTTCGGTCCGCAAGGCCTGCAGCACCCTGCGGGTCGACCGGTCGCTCTATACCTACAGGTCAAAGCGTGGCGATCAGGCTGCTTTGCAACAGCGTATCAAGGAGATCTGCGAGACCCGCATACGCTTCGGCTATCGGCGGGTCCACGTGCTTTTGTGCAGGGAGGGTTGGATGGTGAACCCCATCCGATGACCTTGAAGTAGGTGAAGTCGGTCTGCCAGAGCTGGTTCGGAGCTGAGGTCTTGTCCTTGAACTCATTCGCTGCCTTGATGACGATGAAGGCCGGGCTGGTGATCAGGTCGTGGGCCTTGAGCAGCCGGTAGACAGACGCTTCTGAGACAAAATAGCGTCTCGTGTCAGTGAACCTCACGGCCAGTTCCCTGGACGATAGTTCCGGCTCATCCAGGGCCATCTCCACGATCTGCTGGCGCACATCGTCGGGGATGCGGTTCCACACCCGACCGGGGCCACTGGTGCGGTCATCAAGGCCGCCTCCACCTCGATACCGGTCGTACCACCGGTAAAACGTCGTGCTCGGGATGCCCAGCTTATCCAACGTCCGCCGGACCGGTAGATGAGAGCCTTCGACCAGCCTGATGATTTCCAGTTTCTCAGATGCGGGATATCTCATTCCTCGTCTCCCCCATCCCCGATCATGCTTTTTTTGAGTAACCGGTTCTCCAGTATCTGTTCGGCCAGCGCCTCCTTGAGATCGCGGGCTTCGACACGCAGTGTCTTAACCTCGGGACTGCTGGCCTGACGCGCCGTGTCGCCGGCAAGGCGCTTCTTGCCAGCCTCCAGGAACTCCTTGGACCAACTGTAATAAAGACCCTCGGCGATGCCTTCATGGCGACATAAAGCCGCGATGCTCTCCTCGCCGCGCAGGCCCGATAACACAATCCGGATCTTCTCCTCAGCCGAATAACGCTTGCGCGTCTTGCGCCGAATGTCGCGGATGGCCTGTTCTGCCGGGGCGCTCTTGCTCATGGTTTTCTGCCTCATCTTCGTTCCCTACGGTCACTGCGATGAGCCAGAAAAACTCCCTTATGAAAACCACTCAATCTGTCCCAAAGGCGCTGACGGCAGACAGATCACGAGGTCAAAGCCGTGGTCAACCTTGTTGACCATCTCGGGCAGGGTTGTCATCAGGGTGGCTGGAACCCCCGGCGCCTTCTTCTTCAGGCTGGCGAGCGCGGCCTGCACCTCGTCGACATAACGTCCGTCTTTGGTCGCTACGAAGATGATTCCAAAATTGTGCATGTCTGGTTCAGGCGTAGGACTTCACTTCACCGATATCGCTGTTGAGCAGTTCATCGATGGCGCGTTTTACGCCGGCCCGCCGGTCGTTGGTGACGTAAACGGAGCGGGCGAGGGCGATGAACGCCTCTCCGAAATCGGCGGCCTTTTCGAGAAGACGAATATCGTCCTCAATCACCCAAAGCTGCTCATTGATCGCCTTGAGCTCTGCATAGAGTGCAGCGATTGCATCGCTTTCAGGCACGAATCCGCTACGTGATCGGTTAAGTGTTTCCATCTCCCGCCGGACATGGCCCAGCTTGTCCTGGTCCTGAATACGCTCATTCTTGATCTCAAGAATCGAGATCTTGTCGAGCAGTTCTCCGGGCGAGATTTCAATACCGATGCGCATGATGATTACCAAGCAGGTTAATGTTTCCGCTGACCATTACACATGCTCCGACTGGTTTTGGCCAGAGCAGTCGGGGTGCCGAGTTCGAAACCGTCAACCTTCACTGAGGTGTTGATGGAGGATCCGACCAGAAGCCCTGGCGAGACAAACCGACCTGGCCAATGTTACGATCCCTGCCTTCACAATTCACAAGTCAGAGCACTTCATGTCCGACGCAACGATCTACGACGATGGTCTTGGGCGCAATGCGGCCAATCACGTGCCGCTTTCACCTGTCAGCTTTCTGGCACGCACGACTGCGGTGTATCCCGACCGGATCGCTGTTGTGCATGGACCGTTGCGCCGCACCTGGGGTGAGACCGGGACGCGATGTCGGCGTTTGGCTTCTGCCTTGAGCAGACGTGGCGTGGCAAAGGGCATGACGGTCGCGATCATGGCACCCAATGTTCCGGAGTTTCTCGAAGCGAGTTTCGGTGTGCCCATGGCTGGTGCTGTGTTGAACTCACTCAACACCCGCCTGGATGCCGATGCTGTTGCCTTCATGCTCAAGCACAGCGAAGCCAGGGTTGTGATCAGCGACAGGATATTCGCGGATGTCATGGAAGAGGCGATCGGCATGCTCGAGAGCAAGCCGCTGGTTGTCGATATTGATGACCCCCAGGCTGGCGGTGGACGTCTGATCGGCGCCATGACCTATGAGGAATTTCTGGCAGAGGGCGATCCGGAATATCCGATCAACGGCCCGGATGATGAGTGGGATGCCATTTCGCTCAACTACACATCGGGCACGACCGGTGATCCCAAAGGCGTCGTCTATCATCATCGCGGTGCTTATCTGAACGCGTTGGGCAACACGGTCACCTGGGCCATGCCCCACTTCCCGGTCTATCTGTGGACGCTGCCGATGTTCCACTGCAACGGCTGGTGTTTCCCCTGGACCATCACGGCGATGGCTGGAACCCATGTCTGTCTGCGCGCGCTTTCGTCCGAAGCGATTCTTGATGCTGTCGCTGACAACGAGGTCACGCATCTATGCGGGGCCCCGATCGTGATGAACATGATGTTGGGTGGTGATGACGCCCACTGGGATCGCATCAAGCATTCGGTCCAGATGCTGACGGCAGCATCGGCCCCGCCCGCTGCCGTGCTTGAGCGCATGGCCGCTCGCGGTGTCGACGTCACGCATGTCTATGGTCTGACGGAGGTCTATGGCCCCGCCATGGTGTGCGCCTGGAATCCTGATTGGAATGCTCTGGACATGGAAGACCAGGCAACACTCAAAGCGCGTCAGGGTGTGACCTATGCCGTACAGGAGGCCATGATGGTTGCCGACCCGGAGACGATGGAACCGGTCAGGCCCGACGGTGAAATGATGGGTGAGATCATGATGCGCGGAAACATCACCATGAAGGGTTACCTGAAGAACCCCAAAACCACCGCCAAGGCGTTTGAAGGCGGATGGTTTCACACCGGTGACCTCGCCGTGATGCATCCCAACGGCTATGCCGAGATCAAGGACCGGTCCAAGGACATCATCATTTCAGGTGGCGAGAACATTTCGACCATCGAGGTGGAAGGAGTTCTTTATCGTCACCCCGATGTTGCTGAAGCAGCGGTGGTCGCCAGACCTGATGAGAAATGGGGCGAGACGCCCTGTGCCTTCGTCACGCTGCGTTCTGGCGCTGATGTGAGTGAAGACGCCATCATTGCGTTCTGCCGCGACAACATGGCGCACTTCAAGTGTCCCAAGACGGTGGTGTTCGCCGAACTGCCAAAGACGTCGACGGGAAAGGTTCAGAAATTTGTCCTGCGCCAACAGGCGGCGGAACTCTGACCGGGAGCTGTACCGATTGCCTTATCGTGTTTCGAGGTAGTCCATCAGGCGCATGACCCAGATGGCTGAATTCATGCCCATCACCTTGATGCCACGCATCGGGATCGGTTTGATCTGCGTAACCGGAAACGCCAGAGAACCCGGATCGGCGCCCAGGACACGCTCGGCCATCACGCGCCCCATGACATTGGACATCGCAACACCGCGGCCGTTGTATCCCAGGCCCACAAGAAGACCTTTCCTGGGTTCATGAAGGTGCGGCAGATGATCGTCGGTAAAGGCAATGCGTCCGCCCCAGCGATGCATCCAGGTGACGCCCTTGAGTTGAGGAAAGACTCGTTCGACGTCCCGTTGAAGCCAGTCGAAACCCGTAATCTCACCCTTGGGTCCCGGTTTGCCCATGCCGCCGTAGACCATCCTGTTGTCGGGTTCGCGCCGGGCATACATGATGATGCGTCGGCTATCGGAGATGGTGTGGCCTTCCGGCAGGATAGATCCGATCACGTCTTCGGGTAGCGGGCCCGTCGCGATCTGGATCGGCGTGATCGGAATGATGCTCTTGGATAGCTGCGGCAGCAGGCTGTCGGTGTACCCGTTCGTTGCAACCACCACCCAGTCGGCGGTGACCGATCCGTTTTCCGTTTTTGCTTCCCACTTTCCGGCCTGCTGGTCCAACGAGAGGACCGGGCTTGTGCCGTGGATGACGGCCCCGTTACGCCGTGCCGCTGCGCCAATTCCCTGCGCAAGCATCAAGGGTTGCACAGCGCCACCGCGTGGTGTGATGACACCTGAACTGTATGCTTGCGTGCCGCTCAATTTGAAGAGCTGATCCCCCTCAATCAACGTCATGCCCGCGCCGAACGCGTTCCAGTCCTTGATGTTGGTTTCCGACTTGCGCCGTGACCGATCGTTGTGGTTGACCCGAAGCCATCCGTGCTGGCGTGCCTGACAGTTGATCTGGTGAGATCGGATAAGGTCGAAGAGTTCATCGGCAGAGTTGAGGGAGGTCGTGGTCAGTCGTTCAAAGTAGGTCGCTCCCAGCAATTGGCTCAGCATGTCGGGCGAATTGAACGGCAGCATCGGATTGACCTGCCCACCGTTGCGTCCCGATGCGCCCCAACCGACATCACCGGCATCAAGGACTGTGACGGACGTTCCGGCCTCAGACAGTTTCAGCGCGGCGTTCAGACCTGTGAAGCCGGCTCCGATCACCAGAACGTCACTGTCGATGTGACCGTTCAGCGGTGGATGTTGCGTCTGATCAGGCGCGGTCGACCGCCAAAGTGAGTCTGGCCAGGCTGCGGCGGCTTCGCCTTGTGGTGACATGTTGGTCTCGCAATAAGGAACTTAACTCCTGTATTGTGAGAGAATTGCTCCATGCGTCAAGCCGCTGCTTGTTTATTGGTCAGCCCAGCCCAGCTTTCGGGAGATTGCATTTGCGCTGGAAATGACCGTGGCGGCGCGTGTCTCGATCTCGTCCTGGGAAAGATGGTCGTCCATGGACCAAAGAGAGAGGCATGCCGTCACGACCCCTTCAGAATTGCGAACTGGTGCTGCCAAACCCATGACCTTTAGAAACTCTTCCTGAATTGCGGTTCCATACCCTTGCGCAAGGATTTGAGGATACGCCTCCTCGAGCGCTTCGATCGTCACCTCAGTGAACTCGGTAAACTTCTCAAGCGCTGCGGTCGGCAGAACGTGTGTGCGCCGCGCCTTCGACATATGAGCCAGGAAGACCTTTCCAGCAGCCGTGCAGTGCAGGGGCGCATGATCGCCGGGACGTGAGGCAAGTCGGAATGGGAGATAGTCGACCGTTCTGAGATAAAGGATTGTGTCTCCGTCGAGAACAGACAGGGCCGTGTTCATGGCGGTCCTGTCGCTGAGGTCTGCCATTTCGGGAGCCGCGGCCTGCTGAAGATCAACCCGGCGCCAGGCCGACCGTGCCCATTCGTGCAGCCGGGGGCCCGGCATGTAGGTCCGTGACTTCTGATCGTAAGCGACCAGTGTCTCGCCTTGCAGAACTGCAAGAATGCGATGGCATGAGCTTTTTACAAACCCCGTTGCCTGCACAATCTCGGAAAACGCAAGCGGCTGCCTTGCCTGCGACAGCACGTCCATGACCATTGCACATTTCGTGACGATGGAACTGTCTGTCGATCTGGCCACGGCGCTCTCCAACTCCTGCATTGCAGGACTACGTACCAGTTGTGTGAAATGCAAGTGTCACAAGGTTCCAGTCACGTCTTTCGACGGGGTAGGCTCTTGACAAGGAAGAGCTCGGATTCATACCGTCAAGATGCAGAACCCGAGTTCTGCAATGCAATACTACGTGGCCAAGGGCATCGACGCCAAGCGTCGAATTTTAAAATGGCCAAACATCAACGGGAGACGAGAATGTTCAAGAAAACACTACACGGACTGGTCGCGGGCTCTGTCCTCGCACTGTCCGGTCAGGCTGCAATCGCAGATGATCACGAAGAGATTACAGTGGCCTATTTCCTGGAATGGCCAATGCCGATGATGGCGGCAAAAGCCTCAGGTGCTTATGACGAGGCACTCGGTATGAAGGTGAATTGGGTGTCCTTCGAGACCGGTACCGCAATGTCTGCGGCCATGGCTTCGGGTGACGTGCAGATTGCCGTGTCACAGGGTGTTCCGCCTTTCGTCGTGGCAGCTTCTGGCGGCCAGGATATTCAGGTCGTCGATGTGGCCGTGAGTTACTCCGACAACGACAACTGTGTCGTGGCCTCCAGCCTGGAGATCGACAGGGACAGTGCAGGCGAGCTTGCTGGCAAGAAAGTTGCCGTGCCGCTGGGTACCGCAGCCCATTACGGCTTCCTGCGTCAGATGGACTATTTCGGCGTTGATATCTCAACGTTGCAGGTCGTTGATATGGCACCGCCTGAGGGCGCAGTGGCCCTGGGCCAGGGCGCGGTTGATTTCGCTTGCGGCTATGGCGGCGGGCTGACGCGCATGAAGGAGTACGGCAACGTGCTGCTGACCGGCGACGAGAAAGAAGAACTCGGCATCCTGGTGTTCGACGTGACATCGGCACCGGCCGACTTCATCGCCGAAAACGGTGACGTTGTGGCTACATTCCTGAAGGTGACGGCTGATGCCAACGTTGAGTGGAATGCCAACCACAGCGATGAAATGCTGGCAGTGATCGCTGCTGAATCCGGCATGGACGTCGATGCCGCTCGCGGCGCGATTGCCACCATGAAGTTCCCAAGCGTGGAAGACCAGTTGTCCGAAACGTGGCTGGGCGGCAACGCACAGGTCTTCATGAAGGGTGTTGCAGACGTGTTTGTGACGGCTGGCAGCATTGATGGAGCGCTCGACAGTTACGAGGGCTCGGTCAATGCAGGCCCGCTGACGGCTGCAAGCGGTATGTAGGAACAATGCCCCAGCCTGCGCGGCAGGCCGGGGCATTTTCTTATCGACCCGGGCAGTGCAAATTCTGTCTGGGGGAGGCATGCGACCATAAGGTGGGCACGTGACCGGATTATCCATAGACAAGTTATCCATGCGTTTTGACCTGCCCGACGGTGTGTCGGTGCAGGCACTCAAGGACGTGTCGCTGGACCTCAAAGCCGGAGAGCTGATGAGCGTTCTGGGCCCGTCTGGTTGCGGCAAGACGACCCTTCTCAATATCGTGGCTGGCTTTCTTGCTCCGACCGATGGCACGGTTTCTCTGAACGGCCATGTGGTGCAGGGCCCCGATGCCGAACGCGGCATGGTGTTTCAGCAGGGCGCCTTGTTCGAGTGGATGAGCGTTCGCGAAAACGTCGGCTTTGGCCCCTCGATGAAGGGCATGCCGAAACCCGAAAAAGACCAGATCGTGAACCGGCTGCTTGATGTCGTCGGTTTGCAGGATTTCAAGGAAAAGGCGGTTTACGAGCTTTCGGGTGGCATGCAGCAGCGTGTTGCCCTGGCACGTTGTCTTGCCAACGACCCTGACGTCATCCTGATGGATGAACCGCTGGGCGCGCTTGATGCGCTGACCCGCGAAAAGATGCAGGGCCTGGTCCTGAAACTCTGGAAAGAGACCGGTAAGACAATCATTCTGATCACCCATTCGGTCGAAGAGGCCCTGCTTCTGGGTGAACGCCTGATCGTGATGGCGCCGCGCCCCGGGACGTATTCACAAGGAATACCGGCTGCCCTTTGCCGACATGGCGTGGTCGAAGATCTGCGCGTGGTCAAGAAACATCCTGATTTCGCCGTCAAGCGCGAAGAAATCCTGGGCATGATCTGGGATATGGAAGAGGAGATCATGGGCCGGCAGGAGGAAGGCGCATGACCGGCTTCGTCGTTCTTGCGATCTACATCGCCATCTTTGTCGGCGCATATCTGGTTGTGACCAGAATCCGTGGCGCACGCGAGCGTGACTTCACGTCGCTGAAGACGGTGACATTCGGGGACGAAAGTGCTGTTCGCCCAAACCGCTGGGCCGGTGTCATTTCGATCGCAGCCATTTTTGTCCTCTGGGGCATGTTCACGGGCAGTGTCATCCTTCCCGGATTCCTCCATGCGCCAGGCCCGTTTGAGGGCACCACCAGCTTTTCCTATACCGTTGAGGCTGAAGAGGGTCATCGTGACGACGCGATGGTCACGGTCATTGTGCATCCGCGCGAGGATGAGCCGGACCTCTATGAGGTCGAACCCGGCGAGGGTTTTGCCAAGGACGACATCGTGTCGGTGGCGCAATGGCGCTCGATCCTGGTGAAGGTCCACAGCAACGACGAGATTTCCAAGAACGACGGCGCGGTCGTTGTTGCGATCAACGGACAGAGCATTGCACCGGGTGAGACGGTCAGCGTCGATGGCGGTACCGTGACGTTGAGTGACAAAGGTACGCCCAACTTTGCGCCGAACCCGGGTTGGCAGATGGAGGCACTCTATCTGCCGCCGCCCGAAGATGTCGCTGTTCGGGTCGTCAAGATTGCACAAGAGGGTTTCCGCAACACCTCGTTGGTAGGCCATTTGGGATGGTCGCTCATGCGTGTTGTCGGCGGCTTCATTCTGGGCGCGCTGGTTGGAATCCGCTGGGCTATGCCATGGGCCTGTCTGACTGGTTCCGCGGCTGGTTCGATCCGGTGGTTGAATTCATGCGCCCGGTGCCGCCGCTTGCGTTGATCCCGCTGGTCATCATCTGGGCTGGTATTGGCGAGTCCGGCAAGATCATCCTGCTGTTCCTGGCGGCCTTGTGGATCATGGCAATTGCCGCCCGGTCAGGTGTGAGCGGGGTCAATATCTCCAAGGTCCACGCTGCCTATTCGCTGGGCGCCAGCAAGTGGCAGATCATGCGCCATGTCATCATTCCCAACTCCCTGCCGGAGATCTTTACCGGTGCGCGTGTGGCAATGGGTGTTTGTTGGGGAACGGTGGTTGCAGCCGAACTGGTGGCTGCAGAAGAGGGGGCCGGCATGATGATCATGACCGCCTCGAAGTTCCAGAACACCGACATCGTGATCATGGGCATCATCCTCATCGGTATCATCGGATTTGGAATTGATATGCTGATGCGGTGGGCCGAGCGCATTCTCGTGCCCTGGAAGGGCAAGAGCTAGGCAGTTCTCGTTTTCCCTGATCGGTCTTGCCGCTTGCACTCGGTAGGGCATTGGGTGTCTGTTGCGGCGCTGCCGCGCGACCTGGAGTGTTTAACGTGACCTTTGATGTACCTGATTACCGTTCCGTCGGAGCGGCGCTGGCAGACGGCATTCCTTCAGAGTTGGGCTTTCGTATGCCCGCTGAATGGGAACCTCATGAACGCACCGTCATGGTGTTCCCCGGATCCCACAATCTCTATCGCGGACGCGGCAGCAATGACTGGTATGGCGATGCCTGCCTCAACTGGTCCAACGTGGTCAGGGCTGTGGCCGAGTTCGAACCTGTTCTGGTAATCGCCCATGAAGGCGAAGCCGCGATTGCGCGCAAGTGGTGCGGCGAGGGTGTTGATGTTGTTGAGATGCCGATGAACGATCCCTGGGCGCGTGATAACGGTCCGGCGCTTCTGGTTGATGGCAAGGGCAGGCGGGCGGCATCGGGTTACGTCTTCAACTGCTGGGGCGAGGACAACAACCGGTCCGCCAACGATGCTCTGCTGAAGGCGCGTATCGCCAGCCATCTGGGTTTGCCAATCTTCCAATCTGGTCTGGTGACCGAAGGCGGGGCATTTACGGTTGACGGTCAGGGCACACTGATCACGACCGAAACCTGCATGCTGAACCCCAATCGGAACGGTGTCATGCCGCGCGAAGAGGTTGAGCGTCATATGTGCGAGCAGCTTGGCGTGACCAAGGTTATCTGGCTGGAAAGCGGTCTGATGCCCGACCCGATCACCAATGGTCATGTCGATGGTATCTGCGCCTTTGTCGCGCCTGGCCGCGTGGTTGTTCACTTCTGTGAAGACAGCAGTGACGTCAATGCCGCAATTTGCGCCAAGGCCAAAGCAGATCTGGAGCAGGTGAGGGATGCCCGGGGTCGCAAGCTCGAGATCGTGGAATTGCCCCTGGCCGGGAGGTTGCGCACATGAACTTCTACATTGCCAATGGCGGCGTTGTGGTTCCCACTTGCGGCGACAGGGTTGCTGATGATCGCTCGCTGGGTGTCATTGCCGAGCTGTTTCCCGACCGCAAGGTCGTGGGGGTTGAGTCCGTTACCATTGCCCAGGGCGGCGGCGGCATTCACTGTATTACCCAGCAGGTGCCGGCAGCCTGATGCCGGGTCAAGGGAGCGGATCGTTATGCGTTGTGAGGTCGTTGCGATAGGTACGGAATTGCTGCTGGGGCAGATTGTCGACAGCAACTCTTCCTGGATCGGTGAACAGCTGGCGCTGGCCGGTATCGACTCACTTTACCAGGTCAAGGTCGGTGACAATGCCCAACGCATGAAGTCTGCCATCACACAGGCGCTCGAGCGCAGCGATGCCGTGATCTGCTGCGGTGGCCTGGGGCCGACTCAGGATGACATCACCCGTGAAGTCATCGCTGACATCATGGGTGTCGAACTGGTTCGTGACGAAGCCATCGTTGATACCATTCGTGCCATGTTCGAAAGCCGTGGCCGGGAGATGAGCGACAACAACAAACGTCAGGCCGACATTCCCGTTGGTGCCGCGATGATCAAGGAAATGCCCGGCACCGCGCCCGGGCTTCTTTGTCCGGTGGGTGAGAAGGTTATCTATGCCGTTCCGGGCGTGCCCTATGAGATGAAGGAAATGATGCTGGGCACGATTCTGCCCGACCTGCAGCGCAGGCGGGGGGCTGCAGCGGTTATTCGCAGTCGTGTGTTGCGCACCTGGGGCTTAAGTGAGTCCGGACTTGCCGAAACTCTCGATGCGCGATTGCAGGAACTCGATCAGTTGGGCAATCCGACCCTGGCGTTTCAGGCCAGCGGTATCGAAGGCATCAAGGTGCGTGTGACGGCCAAGACCGATGATGAGGCAACAGCATTTGCGATGTTGGATGCCGAAGAAGCGCTGGTGCGCTCCCTGATCGGCGATCATGTCTTTGGGGTCGATGGTCAAACCATGGAGGCTGTGGTTCTCAACGCGCTCGGCCAGCGTGGCCTGACACTTGCCACCCATGAGTCACTGACCGGCGGCGTCCTGGCTTCCCGCATGACGGCGGCAGATCCCGACATGGTGATCTTCAGGGGCGCTGCCATCAGTCCGGTCAACGGGGAGCACGTGGGAGAGGAGGGCGCAATTTCCCTGGCGGCCTCAACCTGTGAAGCCTTTGGCACACCAGCTGGTGTTGCTGCAATCGCCGCAGAGGCTGATGAAAACACACCGCCTGGAACGGTCTATCTGGGCCTTGTGCTTGAAGACCAACAGGTCGGAGCAACCGTTGCCCTGCCCGGCGACCAGAGGCGGTCGCGTGACTATGCCGTGATCAGTCTGCTCGATCTGGTTCGCAAGACGCTGATGCGCCTGTGAAAACAGCCCCGCTCGCACAATGAAGATGCCACGCAGTGGGCTGGGCGCAGGGCTGCTGTTTCTGCTGCCTGCCGTTACGATTCTATCGGGCGTCGACGGTATGGCGAAGTACCTGACCGAAGTTGGATATTCCGTTCTGCAGATCGTCTGGGCGCGTTACCTCTTTCAGACCATCCTGACATTTCCGCTTGCCTGGTCGCGCCATGGCACGGGCCTGCTGCGGCCGCCTGATGTCTGGGCACAAGTCGGGCGCAGTCTGCTTCATGCAACATCGACCTTTCTGATCTTCCTGGCGTTTGCCCGCATGCCGCTGGCTGATGCCATCGCCATCTTCTTTGCCTATCCATTTCTGGTGACGGCCATGGCGCCGTGGCTGCTGGGCGAGACGACCGGCTGGCGGCGCTGGTTGGCCTGCATTATCGGGTTTGGTGGCACACTCTTTATCATCAAGCCTGATTTTGGCGCGTTTGATGCTGGTGCGCTGATGGCGTTGGCGGGCAGTGTGGCCTTTGCCTTCTATATTGTCCTCACACGTCGGGTCGCGTTGCGTGCAGAGCCTGCGATGGCAATCTTCATTCAGGGACTTATCGCCGCCATCCTGCTCTCGTTTGTGGTTGCGTGGAGCTGGCGTACGCCTGATCTGAGCGCCTGGGCGCTATTGGTGGCAATCGGCGCTGTCTCGGCAATCGGTCACTACATGATGATCCGGGCCTTCAGCCATGTTTCGGCCTCCATCCTGGCACCGTTCGGTTACTTCGAGATTGTCGCTGCAACGATTATCGGTTTGACCGTGTTTGGCGATTTTCCGGACTCCTGGAGCTGGATTGGTATCGCGGTCATCGTTGCCAGCGGCATCTACATCTCCCTTCGTGAGCGCAAGCGTGGCACGATGCCGCCCCCAACCGCCTGAGATGAAGCTCTCATGATCACGCGAATTCCCATGCGACGCCTGGCGCCGTTCCTTGTGATGGTTACGCTGTTTGCTATCCCTGTTCTCGCCCTGCTCTCGATCCAGGGGGGAGTCTGGCTATCCACCGAAGAGCGCCGCGACTGGCCTGATCCAGTGGAGCTCAAGGTCGTCGTACTGCAGGAAGACCGCACCGTTCTCCTGGAAGCGACGGACGGTGCGGAGCTACGTGTCTGGATTTTTGGCCTTGATATCTATGCGTCCGACAGTCCGGTGCGGGAAGTCCTCTTCGACATCACTGCCTCGGAGTTGCTGGTGCCCGGATCGGCCTTGCCGTGCCAAATCCGCCAGGGCTTCGTTTATCCAACGCGCACCGTTGCAATTTGCACGACCCTGGTGGGCGACTTGGGTGAGGAACTGATCGCGTCGGGTGCAGCCGACCTGTGCCAAAGTCAGATGAAGTTCTTGCCCAGGGTTCTGAACTACAGCGCAGCACAGGCCGACACCCACCGCGCTCGCCTGCGTATGGAAACCAGGCAGAGTGAAGGCTGTACCGTAAGAAGTTGGGCAACACGGGACGATTCCTAGATCAGATCGCGCTCATGAAGGTGTAGGCGCAACGGTCGTATCTGGTTGCGATGCGTCGCCAGTCCCCCGCTTTCGCGGGGGCAGGCTCTTGAGCCTGCCAAAAACGTTCTCGATCTTGTGGCGCTGACGGTAGAGGGTCTTGTCGTAGGTGTGTTGAACCCTGCGGTTTTATCGCGGTGGGATGCAGGGTGTGATGCCACGCTCGGCCAGGGCCTCTCGGAACCAGTCGCTGTCATAGCCCTTGTCGCCCAGCAGTTCTCTGGCTCCAGGCAAGGAGGCCAGAAGCAGGAAAGCGCCCTTGTGATCGCTCATCTGGCCCTCGCTCAGGAGCATGATGATGGGCCGTCCCTGGCCGTCGCACACGGCATGGAGCCTGGAGTTCAGGCCACCCTTGGTGCGCCCGATACGTCTGGGAAGAGCCCCCCTTTTAGCAGGCTCGCCGCCGTGCGGTGCGCCTTGAGGTGGGTCGCGTCGATCATGATCCGGTCGGGCTCGCCGGCCTGACCGGCAAGTTCGGCAAAGATCCGGTTGAACACACCCATCCGGCTCCAGCGGATGAAGCGGTTGTACGATCGTCTTGTGGGGACCATAGGCCGCGGGCGCGTCGCGCCAGCGCAATCCGTTCTTGATCACAAACACGATGCCGCTGACCAGCCTGCGGTCGTCAACCCTGGGAACGCCATGGGACAACGGGAAGAACGGCTCAATCCGGCGCATCTGCGCCTTGCTCAGCAGAAACAGATCATCCATCACAAGCACCTCCTTGAGGCGCTCAGTGAATCAAGCCAGCACAAACGGGGCAAGTGACCAGCTTCCCTGAAACTGGTGCAGGCTGCATGAGGGAGTCCGGTCAAGAGGTCATGCCTGAACGCTAGTTGCAGGCCCCCATTGACCCTGCGGCACATACCCGTCCGTCCGTCCAGGTCGCGCCGGACAGGTCCGCAGCATACTCGCCATTACCATCCATCAGTTTCGCGTTGGTCAAGTCCGCGTTGGTCAGGGTCGCGTTGGTCAGGTCCGCTAGGTATAGAACAGCGTAGGTCAGATCAGCGTTGTTCAGGTCCGCGTAACTCAGGGACGCGAGGGTCAGATCAGTGCCTTTCAGGCTCGCGTACTTCAGGTCCGTGCGCTTCAGGACCGCGCCGTATTTATCGCAATTGGACCAATCAACGTAGGGGGCTGCGGGGTCACTGCAAGCTGCCTGCGCTCCCGAAGCTGTCACAAGCAACAGCGCCAGTGCGGCGGCAAGGAAGGCGGTGCGGCCGAACATCGTCGTGGGGGTCATGGAACATGGTCTCCTGCAGGGGTTGCTTGTCTGGCGCGCCAGTCTGGCGACCTGCAAGTTCCCTACAGCCGTAGCGGTAAGCACGACGCACGTCCAATGATCCCGCTCAACACGTCGGCCTGATCCAGGGCTGAGGTCAGGTCCGACAGCGCATCGCTACGCAGTGGGCAGCCACTACGGCTCCCTCTGAAACTGCTCCAGGCTGTATGAGAGAGTTTGGTCAGGCGGGCACATCAGAGGGATCAGAGCGGCCGATTGGATCAACCAACCGAACCGCTTCGATATTGCCTAAAGGCTAGTTGCAGGTCCCAATTGACCCTTGGGCACAAAAACCGTCCGTCTGTCCAGATCGCTTCGCTCAGGTCCGCGCCTACCAGGTCCGTGTTGGTCAGGTCCGCGCCGGTCAGGTCCGCGTCGAACACGTCCGCGTCGGTCAGGAACGCGCCGCTCAGGTTCGCGCCGCTCAGCGTCACTTCTATCAGGTCCGCCTTTTGCACGCGCACGCCCGACAGGTTCGCGTCGGTCAGGTCCGCGCCGCGCAGAAAAGCGCCGCTCAGGTCCGCGTTGGTCAGGTCCGCGCCGCGCAGGTCAGCGCCGCTCAGGTCAGCGCCGGTCAGAACAGCGCCGGTCAGAACAGCGTGGGTCAGGTTCGCTTCGGTCAGGTTCGCTTGGGTAAGGTCCGCACCGCTCAGGTCCGCGCTGGGTTTATAGCACGCGGACCAATCAACTTCGGGGGCTGCAGAGTCATTGCAACCTGCCCTAATTTGCGTAAACGTCATCTCTTCTGCCTGCGCCAGCGATGTCGCCGTCAGCAAAAGCGCCAGCGCGGCGGCAAGGAAAGCGGTGCGGCTGAAAACCGTGGCGGGTGTCATGGATCAAGTTCTCCTGCAGGTGTTGCTTGTCTGGCGCGCCAGTCTGGCGACCTGCAAGGTCAACACAGACGTAGCGGTAAGCACGACGCACGTCCAACGATCCCGCTGAACACGCCGGCCTGATCCAGGGGCGGGCCACAGGTGCTGATCGAACGCTGGCGGCAGCACTACAACACCATCAGGCCGCATAGCTCGCTGAACTACAAACCACCGGCTCCTACGGCCATCCTGCCGCGCCTCGCAGATCAGCCCTGCGCTCAGGTCAGTCCAGCAGGGCGACCATCACCGCCGGGTCCAGACTTAGACGGTGGAGCACCTCAGCGGGTCTGGTCACAAGTACCCTTAACAGGTCCTGAGCTTATGCCAGCGCCAACCAGGAACGCTTGGGCTGCCAGCTTACGTTGTCGTTGGCACCGGCCACGGGCCAGTCATGCGGCGAGAGATCGTGATGGGCCAGGGGGCAGGCGATCGCGCTAACGAGATAGGCGGGCGCACTTGCCTTGACTGCAATCTCCATGTCGACCCCGGCTTCAAATCCCAGATCGCGGCGCAGGTGGGCACTCATGGCACGCGCTCGCCGTGCTACCAGTTTGCGGCGTCGCATGGCGTGGATGCGGCCGACTGCATCCAGGAAGTCCCGGAGAAACCCGATGGCCGAACTCTGTTGGTCATCGTTGCCGTCGATCATCATCTGACCGTTGTGGTTCTGAGCATCTTTGTTCGCGTGAGCAGACATTGTTCAAGTCCCGTCCTGATCCCCTGGCGACACCATGCCGCCGTCGATGGGAGTGATATGTCGTCGGGCCGTGAATTCACTGTGAATTCAAACGTGAACAATCTGTGAAAATGTGGTTATTTGGTGGAGTGATGTGGATATGTGACCAACATCACCAATCCAAGTGCCAAAGGCCTAGAGGATTTGCAGCACCTGTTCCGGCGGCCTGCCGAGTGCAGCACGATCGCCATGGGTGACGATGGGCCGCTCGATCAGAATGGGGTGGGCAACCATGGCTTCGATGAGCTCCTGGCGTGTCCGGGCAGAATCGGCCAGGTTCAAGGTCTTGTAAGCTTCTTCACCCTTGCGCATCAGCGCACGCGGTTCCATGCCCAGGCTCTTGAGAAGCGTGTCCAATGTTGCAGCCGTGGGGGGCGTCTCAAGGTAGAGAATCACATCGGGTTCAATGCCGTGCTCCTCAAGCAACGCAAGTGTCTGGCGTGATTTGCTGCAACGGGGATTGTGATAGATCGTCACGGACATGGTGCTGGCTCCGGTGGGGTTGCGGTAGGCGGGTCTGATCTGTTGCGACCACGACCATCGGAAGAATCTGTCTGATCGAAGCACTGGTGGCAAGGCAAGGCAGCAGAACGAACGTCATCATAATCGATGGTGCGATGACAGCCTGCAAGGCCCATAGAGAAAGCTGCGCTTGCAATGGTGTTCGTTTAATGTTCTTATTTGTAGTGAGTCATGCAGATGTTTTGGGATGTGATGTCAGCGACAGGTAACGTGCGCTTCAGACGGTTGCGACCAGCACACAGTTTTGAGGGCTGCTGGCTGTGAATTTGGGGCAGACTTCTACTTTGCATGGGGTTGAACCCGTGTTTTTGCTGACACCCCCCCCTCCAGGCCCTCGAGAAGCGCCCGCTGGGCTGCTGCATCCAGAGGTATTTCGAAGTCTTGTAAAACCGTGGCGCTGCCGCGTTTCGCCAGCAGGTTTGCGCAATCGGGGTTAATGTTGTCCCCTGCATCTGACTACGTCGAGGGAGCCGATCTTTTGCGTGATGCCATCGTTGCCGACGACGCGCCATTTGGTGCGGGGCCGTACTCTCCAGCCGTCAGGGCGGGAGGATTCATTTTCCTTTCGGGCATTGGTGCCCTGCACCCCGTGACCCATGAGATTCTGGGGGATGACGTCGCTGCACAGACCCGCCAGACCATGGCCAACATCACTGCCATCTTGCGCGCTGCTGATGTCACACTGGACGATGTCGTCAAGATGGATGTCTATCTGCAGAACCCGGATGACTACGAAGCATTCAACACGGATTATGCCGAATACTTTACGCCGCCTTATCCAGCACGCTTGACGGTGGGGGCGGGGCAGGTGTGGGATATGCTGATCAAGATGGATTGCGTGGCCTACGCTGGCCATGATCACGGGAGGAAGGATTGATGGAGCCAGACAACAAGGCGGTCGCGCGGCGTGCACTTGTCGGCCAGGCCATGGCTGCCATTCGTGCGGTGATGGACAAGGGACCTTCGGTCGCCAATCTGGATGCTGCCAAGGCAGAACTGATCAACCTGGCATCACACAAGGAACACTTCACGTTCGAGGACTTTCCACTGCCCACCGACGACGCCATGGAATGTTCCTATCTGATCCATGAAGACGATGACGGTGAATACGCGCTCTACGTCAACTCGGGCGCACCGCACCAGTATTACGCTCCCCATGATCATGGAACCGCCTGGGCCGTTATTGCCGGTGTTGAGGGTCGCGAGCGCCATAAGCTCTACCTTCGCCGCCAGAATGCTGCGGACGGTGAATGCCTGGTTGAAAAAAAGGGCGAGGTCATCGTGGCTGCCGGAGAAGCAGCAACCATGCAGCCCGACGGTATCCACGAGGTCAACGCCATGGACGGCAAGCCGCTCCTGCATCTTCACCTCTATGCCAGGAACTTCGTGGCCCAGGGTGAACGCTGGAAGTACGACCTTGAGCAGAACACGGCTGAACTCTTCTTTCTTGATGAACTGGGCAGCATCACCGACGCGCGTTGATGTGCCTTTTCTGAAAGCCTTTGCATTTGATTGGAACCGCTATGCCGGCCTTGACCCCGAACGCCCTGGAAGCCTGGGAAAACCGTGAACGCCGCATGGTCCTGACCACGACGGATGCCGATGGCACGCCTAACGCAATCTGGATTCTATGTGCTGAATTCTCCGGTGACGACAAACTTGTCATCGCCAACAATGCCATGAGCAAGACGCTGGAAAACATCAAGAGGGGCGGCAAGGCCTCACTGTTGTTCATTGCCCCCGAGCGCGAGGCTTATCAGATCAAGGGCACGATCGAACATCACCCCAATGGGCCGGTCTATGACGAGCTGAAATCGTGGCTAAGCCCGAACTACTCCGGGAAGAGCGCGGTGCTTTTGCACATCGAGGAAGTCTTTTACGGCGCCGAACAGGTGGTCTGACATGGCGCTTACCCATGAAGACGTTCGTGCAATGGTGGATCACGCCTTTGCCGGATCGCGTGTCCATCCTTCGATCAAGATCGCTGTGGCCGTGGTCGATGCTGCCGGCTACGCGCTGATGGTGACGCGCGAGATCGGCGCGCCGCCGCTTCTGATGGACATTGCGGAATCAAAGGCAAAATCCTGCATCGTGATCGGCATGCCGACACGCGCGATCATGGACCTGGCCCAGAAGAAACCGACCTGGTTCGAAAGCGCATCACGCGTCGCACAAAGCACCGTTGGTCTGCCGCTCTGGGGCGCCCTGGGCGGTGTCATCATGCGTGATGCGGACGGAGAGATCGTCGGCGCCGTTGCGATTGCCGGCGATACAGGCGCGGGTGATGAACGACATGCCAAGGAAGCGATCGAGAGCATCGGCTACGTTGCCGATGTCGATGGACTGGATGTGGAATGGTGACCCGGCGTCACGCGACAGGATAGTCGCCAAGGGTTCGCGCCCAGTCTTTGAGGCTCTGCACCATCAGTTTGGCTTCTCTCTCGGGACGGTCGGTTGCATCACGTAACACCGCATCGATGGCGAAGGTAAGGACACGCGTTCTAGCGATCTGTTCGGTGGAAGGCGCGTCTCCGTGAGCCAGAGCTGTCGCCCGGTCGTGGACGACCTTGTTCATGACCTCGAGGTCATAGGCATGGAGCCGGGGAATGGAGCGGGCCGCATTCAGAAGTTGTGAGGCGCCAGGCTCGCTGAAGTAGATTTCGGCTCGCCGATCAATGATTGCCTCGATGGAATCGTCGTGAAGGTTTTCGGTTCTGGCATACCAGCGCTGAAGGAGTTGAAGCAGGATGTCGTACTTGTCAGAGAAGTACTGATAAGCGGTGCCGACGGCCATGCCTGCTTCGCCGGCGGTCTTGTCGACCGTGAAACCATCCAGTCCGTCGCGCTCGAGAACGCGTGCGGCACCTTCAAGCAAGCGTTCCATGGTTTCGCGCGCGCGTTCCTGACGTGGCTTTCTTCTGATTGCTGTCGATGCCATGTGGTCTGTCGTTCCAGATTTTCTTGTGGCCGAGCCCGGTTTGGTTTCCCCACATAGTGTACCGGGCGCATTGACAATTCGGGTGTTAGGGACAAATCTGACATAACATGAGGTAAACCTCAGATATGCTCTTGTCAAAGATCGCGCCACACCAACCGGAGAGTCTGATGTCCAAGCCGTTGCAAGGTCTGCTCGAATCCTGCCGCACCTATCTTGACCTTCCGGTCGAGCGCCTGCGCACCTTCGACCCCGGTCACTACACTGATTCTGAGTTTTATGAGCTCGAGGTCGAGCACATCTGGAAGAAGGAGTGGATCAATGTCGGCCATGTCAGTGAAGTTCGGAAGCCTGGCGACTACTTCTCCATCGAACTGGTCGGTGAACCCATCATGATCGTGCGCGGTCACGATATGGAACTGCGTGCACTCTCCACCGTCTGTCGTCACCGCTACATGCTGGTCGCCAAAGACAAGGAAGCCGGCAACAAGTCACGCTTCGTCTGCCCCTATCACCACTGGACCTATGACACCCAGGGCCAGCTGGTGCACGCCATGTACATGGAGAGCAACAAGGACTTTGAGCAGGAGAAGATCTGCTTGCCACAGTTCCGCCTGGAAATTTGGAACGACCTCATCTGGGTTAATCTGGACGATGATGCCGCGCCCTTTGCGCCGCGTGTCGAGGCGCTGAATGACCTCTTCTCGGTCTATGCGCCGGGCGACGACTGGGAAATGACCAACAACTACGACAAGACCTGGCCCGGAAACTGGAAGAACTTCTGCGAGAACAACATGGAGGGCTACCATCACATGGGCCTCCACAAGGACACGCTGGAGACCTATTCGCCCACGCGTCTGACCACCGGTATCACCTGGGGCGAGAACTGGACGCGCTACCAGGTGCCCTATGACATGGATACCGAGATGGCGCGCAGCCTGGTCGAACAGACCAACTGGTCACCGGGCGACATGCGCCAGAACCAACCCGCCCTCGATATTCTGATGATCCATCCCGCCAACGCCTTTGTCATCTACCCCGGAGGCGCGGGTTTCTATTCTCTGTGGCCCACGGCCGTGGATGAAGTGCGCTATCGCGCCGGTTCCGTCCGACCCAAGGGCGAGGAGATGGAGCGCTTCGATCCCGAAGGTGAAGATTACGATTCCATGCGTGCGCTCGATGAAGATGGCGAAAGCATGCCGTTCATCGCCAAGGGCGTCCGTTCAGCGAAAGCTGCACCAGGCAAGCTGTGCTGGATGGAAGAGCCTATCCTGCGATGGATGCAGTGGATATCCAGCAAGGTGCTCGATGGTGAAGCACCCAGGCACTAGCGCCGGTCTGACTCCGCCAGAAGATGGGCGTTAACGCAGTTCTTGAGCGGTTTGCCTTCCAGGTAATCGGCCATCAGATGGATCGCCTTGTTGCGCATGTCGGCGACGGCATCGGGGCTGAGGAAGGCCGAGTGCGGGGTCAACGTCAGGCGCTCATCGATCCAGGGTTCGCGGGCGAGCCATGCCTTGATCAACGGGTGCTCGGGGTCGGGTGGTTCGATGGGCAGAACATCGAAGCCCGCGCAGGCAATCTTTCCGCTCTTCAGACCTGCGTGGAGCGCGTCGATGTCGACCACGGGGCCGCGCGATGTGTTGATGAGCATGGTCTCAGGCATCATTGCGGCAACCGCATCGTCATTGATCAGGCCGGCGGTTTCTTCTGAAAGCGGAACATGAACACTGATGATGTCGCAGGCGCCAAGGAGCTCTTCCAGGGTTTCGGTACGTGTGACCTGCATGGCCAGTTCGCCGCCGCTGGGAAGGTAGGGGTCGTGACACCAGACCTCCATGCCCATGCCCTGGCAGCGCCGGGCGAACGCCGTGCCGATGCGGCCCAGACCGACAATGCCGACCCGGCGGCGATAGGTGCGGCGGTTGTGAACACCGTGTTCCCAGTTCCAGCCGGTTGCGATGCCTTCGTTCTGGATGCGGTTTGCGAACAGACGGATGCCGCGGACCATGTTGAGCATGTGGGCAAGCGCGTGATCGGCCACTTCGTTGATGCCGTAGTCGGGCACATTGGCAACCGCGATGCCGCGCCTGGAGCAGGCTTCCAGATCGACATTGTCGTAGCCGACACCAGCGCGCACGACGAGACGGCACCGCTCCAGCTTATCGATGAAGGCCTCGTTGGCCGGCTTCACGGAAAACATGCAAAACGCGTCACAACCGGCCAGTTGCTCGTCCGAGAGTTCGTCCAGCGAGGTCACGGCCGTAAGGTCAAAGGCGACATTGCTGCGCCCGGCAGCATCAAACAGGCTGGGGTCGACGATCTTGGCATCGGGTACAAGAATACGGAAAGTCATGGCTACTCCCTTGGATGGGGAGAGTCATAGAGCAATTTCGAAACTTTCGGAATTGCCGGTTACACGCAAAGCCCAGGCACATATCTCGCGGTTCCCCAGCGCAAGGCAGATTCCCGCAAACGCAGCCTGGCGTTGAACGGGAGTTCAGAAAGACTCGTGATAGCAGTCACTAGAACTGCCTTGATGACTCGATTCACCACCAGAGTCGGGCCACCTTTTAGGTGCGGGGCAGGTTCCATGTGACCAACAGGAGCCGATGCACCACGGTTAAGGCAAACCACCGTTCACGGTGGGGCGCAAAATCACCGTTCCGTCGGTTTTGGGATGGTGACTCCAGTCACATCAGTTCCGCCAATGCGGAGGTGGTAAGCGGGTCACCTTGGCTGACGCAGGGCGGAGTAAAAAATGGGGATCGCACATGCTTCACGAAAGCACCAAGACTCGTACTGCATCCAATGCAGCGTCATCGATCGACGTTCCTGCCGACGTTGCACCATTGCGAAAATCGCAGGAGCTCTGCGACCGGGATCTCGCGCAGGCCGTGACATCAGCCATGCATGCTCTCCAGGATGCCATGGACAAGGCCATCCTGGGTGGGTTGATTGTCGAGCCTAGTTTCCAGGAGGTCGAAAACCGATTTTCGAATGTCGGCGTTTCGGCCAAATCCTATCTTGCCAAATGCAACATCTATCGGCGGCTGTCCTGAGCCGACGGTCAATCGACCGAGAACGCCAGAATGCGTGAGAGCTGGCACTGTGGGCGTCCGGTTTCGGAGGCCCAGGCATTGAACGCAGTCTGGACCTTTTTCCGGTCGGGCTTGGCAGTTGGTTTCTTCGCCACGACACCGTTATCGATCAGGCCCTGAATGACATCGCCAGAGAGCACAAACGTATCCTTGCCGACCATGCGCAGGAAGTAGGGGCCGGAATTGCCGCCCAGTTGGCTGAAGTCTTTTGCCAGAGTGTCCCACAGGCCCATCGTGTCATCTGCCGGCCAGTCAGCGAGCCATGCGCCGAAGCTGCCGTGCTCACGGATGACGGTCTGCATCGCGGCAGCATTTGCGCGCACGGAACTCAGCTTGGCCCAATGACGAATGAGCGCCTTGTTGCCCATGCAGGCTTCCATCTCCTCGTCGTTCATCAAGGTGATGCGGCCTGGAATGAAGCCGTGAAAGACTTCTTCGAAGGCCGGCCATTTTGAATCGACCAGGGAATGTTTCAGGCCCGCACGGAAAACACGCAGGCACATCTGGGAGAGGTACCTGTCATCGCCGATTGCCTTCAGCTGCCGTGCTGTCTTTGGCGTTGGCAACTGAGCTTCGAGCTTTTCCTCGCCGCCGGTCCGTTTGAGCGCGCGTTTGAGAATGGGAGCAAACGACGCCATGGACTCAGCGATCCTTGTTTGCCCGCACGGCTGCCACAGCGCCATCGCGAACCAGGGCATGATCGGACGCAGCAATGACAAGGTCGTATCCACGCTGGAACATGGCCGCTGCATTATCGCCATCACCGGGAATACCACCCAGCCAGCGCCCCGATTCCTTGATCAGGCGTTCTGCATTCTCGAGCAGTTCTAAAGATTCAGGAGATTTCTGGTCATCCAGCTTGCCAATGCTGCTGGCGAGGTCATTGCGTCCGATGAACAGCATGTCGATGCCTTCGACCTTGCCAATCTCGGGCAGATTCTCGACCGTTAGTGCGGTTTCGACCTGGGACATGACAAAGACGTCCTGGCCCTTGGTCTTGATGAAGTGATCTTTCTCGTAACCGAAACGTGCTGCCCGCACGTTGCCTGGTGCAACGCCACGCTGACCAAGCGGAGGCATGAGGCATGCATTGACAACAGCGGCCGCAGCCTCTGCGGTCTCCACAAGGGGAACCATGAGGCCGTCGACCCCGCTGTCGAGTGCCCGTTTGATCAACTGGGGATCGTTGTCATGAACCCGAAGAAGGGCAGCGCAGGGACCGCCTGACCGGATAGCCTGCTGCTGGGATACTGCCGTCATGGCATCACCGAGGCCATGTTCCTGATCGATCATCAGGAAGTCGAAACCCGCACCCGCCATGATTTCCGTGGCGATGGGGCTTGCCATATTGACCCAGCCTCCCAGCAGTTTCTTGCCGTCGTTGAGTGCGTCACGAACTTTTCCGCCACGGGGCATGGGTCTCTCCCTGATCGAGGTTTGTCAGCGGGCGTCAGCGTCGCCATCAGCAAAGGTGGGGCGCAGAAGGAAGGCCGGAACACCCGGATCCTTGCCGAATGGGACCTTGTCACCGCGCTTGGGTTCAATGGCCTTTCCGCCCGTGTGAGGCTCGGCTTTTGCCTCGCTAGCAACTTCGGTTTCCGGAGAGGCCTCGACATCGGCAGCCTCGGGCGCTGTTTCAGCTGTTTCCTTGGCTGCGGATTTACGCGAGCCACGACGGCGCCGTTTTTTCGGTGCCTCTGCTTCCGCAGTAACTTCGCCGGCCTGCTCGACAGCTTCTTCTGCTGGCTCGTCCGCCGTTTCGACGGGGGCTGTAACTTCGACAGCTTCGACGGGAAGCTCGGCAGCATCGGTTGTCTCAACGGTCGGGGCCGCAGCGACATCTTCCATCACGCCGGGGATTGTGACCGATTTGACGCCCTCGACCTTTGCGACGGGAAGCTTGCGATTGATCAGTCGCGTGACGGCCTGCAACCCCTTCACGTCTTCAGGCGTGGCAAAGACATAGGCGCGCCCGCGATGGCCGGCGCGGCCTGTGCGACCAATGCGATGCACATAATCTTCGGCATTGACCGGCACGTCGAAGCAGAACACATGGCTGACGCCAAAGACGTCGATGCCGCGGCCTGCAACATCGGTGCAGACCAGAAGCTTTGCTTCGCCGGATTTGAAGGCATTGAGCGCAGTTTCACGTTCGCGCTGGGACATATCGCCCTGCATGCGCACGATGTTGAAGCCATAGCGCTTGAGCGAGCGGTGAAGGCTGTCGACGTCCTTCTTCCGGTTGGCAAAAATCATGCAGCTTTGCACGGTTTCACCGGCCAGAAGTTCACGTAGGGCCTTGCCCTTGTCGCGCTCATTGGCGACGGCAACCAGCCATTGCTCCACTGTCTCAGCAGGCGAGGCGGGCGGTGCGACGGTGACTTCCTTGGGGTTATGCAGGAAACGCTCGGCCAGCTTGCGCACTTCCCTGGGCATGGTTGCCGAGAACATCAGGGTGTGGCGCAGTGGCGGCAGCATGCTGCAGATCTTTTCGACATCGGGAATGAATCCCATATCGAGCATGCGATCGGCCTCATCAATGACGAGGTGTTTGACGCCCATCATCAGAAGCTTGCCGCGTTCGACCATGTCGATCAGGCGCCCCGGTGTGGCGATCAGAATGTCGATGTTGTTGGAAAGGGCCTGTTCCTGAGCCCGCATGTTGTTACCGCCAATGAGAAGAGCAGCGGCCAGATCGGTATGCTGGGCATAAATCTGGAAATTTTCGAGTGTTTGCTGTGCCAATTCCCTGGTCGGGGAAAGGATCAGTGCGCGCGGCATCCGCGCCTTTGCCTTGCCACCGGCAAGGATATCGATCAGTGGCAGCACAAAAGCAGCGGTTTTGCCGGTGCCGGTTTGTGCGCAGCCAAGCAAGTCTCGCCCCTGGAGGGCGACCGGAATGGCTTGTAGCTGAATAGGAGTAGGCTCCTGGTATCCGGCCTCTGTAATGGCCTCCAGGACTTCGGGGCTCAGGCCCAGGTCTTCAAATGTCATGCAAGTAGGGGCTTCCGACGCTAATCGCGTCTCAGTATTTAAATCAAAATGCGCCCATGCGCGCGCGTTATTACCCTGAAAAGGCCCGTTTCGTCAATCAAAGACGAAAATTCGCGGGTCGCGAAGTGCTACATATTTCAAGGTACCAGAAAGGGTTCCGAACCTTTGGCACGTTCAGGGTCGTTGCGCGGAAGTGCCTGTGTTGCAGCGGCCTGCAATCCGCTGATGAATTGAGGGTCCCCGGGGGCAGCAATGGCAGACACGACCGCACGTGCCGTGCTGACCGGTCGCTCCTCGTTGCAGAAGGCCAGCAACAGGTGTGACTGACCGTCCTGCACAGCCAGGCTGGCTGTCTCGATCGCACCGCTGCATGCATCCCGGGCGGTCAAACCAAGCGGCGCATTGATCACGACGGCAAGATGAAAGTTGCCGCGCTGGGAACCATCCGGCCATGCCGTGACACGCCCGCTCTGCAGCGACGTAACCTGCGAAAGAGCCTGACCTGCGACCGACTGCCAAGCATCATGACGCTCTGGCTCGGTTTCAAGAATGAGGACAAGCGGCAAGTCACGCCCGGCAACAGCCCACCGCACGAGCTCTGGACCAAAAAGCGGATAATGCTCGATGTTGCGCACCGTCGATGCGGAGTGGGATGCGCTGCAGGCGCTAAGGAAAAGGGCAAGCCCCAGACTCGCTAAGGATTTCATTTTTCAATTATGGAACAGTTGGCGAGTTTTGGCATCAAGGGCACGTTCTTGAACTGCATGCACGGATGCGCGAATAATGCCTCATGCGTGCACCCATAAATTGGCGAATTCTGAGTCTTGTCGCGTTCCTGTTTGTGTTTTCTTCGACCGCCACGCGCGCACAGGACCATGTTCCGGTCGATGACATGGGAAAGTTCCTTGGTCACACGGTCATGTGCGGTTGCCTGCCCTTCGAAGACGATCACCTTTTGGCCGTCTATTTCGCACTTTTGGTTGAGTGGGAGGGGGATAGCTACGCAGATTCTGCATCCGGCTACATGCAGCTGGTCAGGGACCGGGACTACCGAAACCAGGCGACCTTCTGCGCGATCATCTGTGACCATGATTTTACCACCTACCTGACCGATATTGTATCCATGATCGACCTGGATACCGAGCCGGCAGCCTTCATTGCGAGCTACAACGGTTATCGCAATGCTTATGGCGCGGGCACCGTTGCCGTTGGCACTGCGGGAACCTATCAGGGGGCGGTTGAGGAGGAATTGCCGGAATGCTCGGCCACTGAGGATCTGTATCCCGGTGTCGGGTGCGAAGGTCGGCGCAGAAGCCGCATCAACGGGTACTGAACATAAAACGCCCGGTAATGCTTACATTGATCAAATCAGTTGTGACGATCCTGATCGCCGTCACGATGGTCTTCAGCATGTCGTCAGCCAGGGCCCAGGACGATATGTGTTCGGGGAGCAAGCCATCCAGTCTGGGGATGTTCTTTGCGTTCCTGGTCAATTGTGAATGCAGTGCTGCTGACCGTTCGGCCGCAGACGAATTCTTCCAATCCTATGCCGTCAATCTATGCGATGCAGGGTTCGCTGAAGAGGTTGGTGTTTACTATGATTACGCCCTGGAACGCGGCTGGATGCTGGACGGGCGCTGCATTGACGTATGCGAGTCTGACACCGGAATCATGTTGAGTTCGGTATTGAACGTTATTTCCGGAGTTGAAGGGGCATCCACGAGGATTCCATCGAGCGTGACATGGGACGTTGAGAGCGGCGATCTTGGCGACCTGAGCCGGGACGTGCGCGAGGAGATCGAAAGGGAAATTGCGGCAGATCGCCAGGAGGGAATTGCAGACGCAGATCCCTATGAGGCGCCTGAGCGCTCAGCCGATAAAAATGACGATCTGCGTCCCGGCAATGGTCAACACGCCAATACGTTCTGCAGAGCGCAACCATCGGCACCCAAATGTCGGCACACTGACGCAGACTGACCTAGACGTCGAGGTCACGGACCTCGCTGGCATGTTCCTGGATGAACTTGAAGCGCAGTTCCGGTTTGCGGCCCATCAGGCTCTCGACCCGCTTGAGGGTCTCGCGTTCGGCGTCCTCGGCGATCTCCACCTGGAGCAGGGTGCGGGTCTCGGGATTCATCGTTGTTTCTTTAAGTTGATTGACAGGCATTTCTCCTAAGCCTTTGAAACGGCTTATTTCTACCTTGCCATTGCCTTTGAGGTCGGACGCCATGATCTCGTCCTTGTGGGCGTCGTCGCGGGCATAGAAGACCTTTGCGCCCCGCGACAAACGGAAGAGCGGTGGGACCGCCAGATAGAGATGGCCTTCGCGGATGAGGTCGGGAAGTTCGCGATAGAAGTAGGTCATCAGCAGGGCGGCGATATGGGCACCGTCGACATCGGCGTCAGTCATGATGATGACGCGGTCGTAACGCAGATCGTCTTCGCGGTAGTTCTTGCCCGTCGCGCAGCCCAGTGCCTGGAGCAGGTCTTTGAGTTCCTGGTTGGCATGCTTCTTGTCATCGGACGCACTGGCCACATTCAGGATCTTGCCGCGCAAGGGCAGCACGGCCTGGAGATCGCGGCGGCGTGCCTGCTTTGCCGAGCCACCGGCTGAATCACCCTCGACCAGGAAGATCTCGGTATCATCGGCGCCTGAGCGCGTACAATCGGCCAGCTTGCCAGGCAAGCGCAGTTTGCGCGCCGGCGCCTTGCGCTTGACCTCTTTCTCGGCCTTTTTGCGCCGACGCTCGTCCATGCGTTCCAGGACAAGCTGCATCAGGTCGTTGGCGCCTTCGGGATCACCAGTCAGGAAATGATCGACATGGTCGCGCACGGCCTGTTCGACCAGGCGCGTTACCTCGGTATTGACCAGCTTCTCCTTGGTCTGCCCCTGGAACTGGGGTTCCCGGATGAAGGCCGAGAACAGAATGACTGCGCCACCGGCGACGTCGTCGGCTGTCAATTTGTCGGCCTTCTTCAGGCCGACCCGCTCACCATAGGTGCGCAAAGCCTTGGTCAGCGCATTGCGCAGGCCGTTCTCGTGGGTCCCGCCTTCGGGCGTGGGAACGGTGTTGCAGTAGGTCGAGGTATAGGATTCGCCGTCATAGGGCCAGGTGATGGCCCATTCGACCTTGCCCGCATCATCGGCCAGCGGCGTACTGCCCAGAAACGGCTTGGGGTTGGCAGTCGGGCGCTTTTCCACAACGGCAGAGAGGAAGTCCCCCAGACCACCGGGGAAGTGGAAGGTGGCTTCGGTCGGTGTCTCATCTTTGATGAGCTCGGCATCGCAGGACCAGCGGATCTCGACACCGCGATAGAGATAGGCCTTGGAACGAGCCATCCGGAACAGGCGGGAAGGGCGCATGCGCGCATCTTCGCCAAAGATTTCGGGGTCGGGATGGAAGCTGATGGTTGTGCCGCGGCGGTTGGAAACGGCACCGGCGTTTTTCAGTTTAGAGGTTGCCTTGCCCTGGCTGTAGGTCTGGCGCCAGAGCTGCTTGTCGCGGGCGACCTCGACCGTGAGCACATCCGACAGCGCATTGACCACGCTGATGCCCACGCCATGGAGGCCGCCGGATGTCGCGTAGACCTTGCCCGAAAACTTGCCGCCGGCGTGGAGCGTCGTGAGGATCACTTCCAGCGCGGAGAGCTTCTTGTTGCGCGGATGCGGGTCGGTCGGGATCCCGCGACCGTTGTCGGAAACCGAGCAGGTGCCGTCGGCTGCCAGATGCACCTCGATACGGTTGGCATGGCCGGCTACGGCCTCATCCATGGAGTTATCCAGCACCTCGGCAAAGAGATGGTGCAGGCCGCCTTCATCGGTGCCGCCGATATACATGGCGGGGCGACGGCGCACGGGTTCCAGGCCCTCGAGGACCTCGATGTCCTTGGCCGTATAGCTTGATTTGTCGGCTGCGCCGCTGTTGAACAGGTCTTCCATGATGGCGGGACTATAGAGGGAACAAAACTGCTACGGCAAGCAGATGATGGGGTGGTTTTCCCACCAAGGCCCAGATTTTGTGTCTGCGAGGCTTTCTGGACTAACCTGTGCCTGACCTCCTATGATTGTGTTTCTTTATCTGTGGCGGAGTATGTCGTGCGCGACCTATCCATCTATTTCTGTCTAAAATTTGCTTTCTCTTCTGCTTGGCAAAATCTGGCAAACGGGCTTCGCTTGTTGGCGATGCCTGTTCTGTTTGCCTCGGCTGTTTGGGCAATGGCTCAGTTCTCTGCGTACTTGATGCTGCTCATGGCGGGAGGCTACAGCTTGGGCGAGGTGTTTCGGCGTCCGTTTGTCCCGCTGGTTCGTCTGCCAGGTGGGGCGGATGATGCGGACAAAGCTGGTCCTACGGTGGCAATCTCCGAGCAATGGCTCGAGGCATATCCTTTGGTCGTTCTGTCGGTCACGTTGGCACTGTGCCTTTTCTTCGGCCTAAGAGTCTGTTTCGAAAGTCACGCCATGCGTGCGATGCGTCGTACGAGGAGCATGACGGAAGCGGCGTAGAGGAAGGCGCTGGCGGAGCCGATAGAGGCCTCGAAGTCTTTTGCCAGTCGTCTGTTGCGATTGATCCAGGCGAAGAAGCGCTCGACGACCCAGCGGCGTGGCTGGACGGCGAAGCCGACCTGATTGGGGTTCTTGCGAACGATCTCGACGGCGATCACGGTGGCGGTAGCGACCTTTTCGCCGGCATAGCCGCTGTCGGCGAAGAGTTTTTCGATGAAGGGGAAGGGTCGTCTTGAGACCCGCAGCAGCGCAGCGCCGCCATCGCGATCCTGGATATTCGCGGGATGCACCTCAAGCACAAGGCCTCGCCCGTCTGTGTCGACCAGCGCATGGCGTTTGCGCCCCTTGATCTTTTTGCCGGCATCATAGCCACGTGGGCCACCGGCCTCGGTCGTCTTGACACTCTGGCTGTCGATGATCGCGCCCGTTGGGCTAGCCCCGCGTCCCGCACGCTCACGGTCGGCCATGACCAAGGCATGGTTGATCTTCTCAAAACGATCGCTGTCGCGGAACGACGCGAACCAGCGATAGATTGTCCCCCAGGGCGGCAGATCGCTGGGCAGCAGGCGCCACGGGCAACCCGCACGCATCACATAAAAGATGCCGTTGACGATCTCGCGCATCGGCCACGTACGGGGCCGTCCCGTGTTTAGGGCAAGAGGCAGGTGAGGTTCGATCACGGCCCACTCCGCGTCGGTCACATCGGTCTGGTAACGCAGCCCCTCGCGGCTATGCTGCTCTCGGGTGGTCGGTGTCCACATGACGGCTCCAGATTGGTCTCGCAACCTCCTTGGAATCACATCAACATCGGCCACTCAACGACTTTCGAAACAGACTCTAAGCATGACCGTTCGGTGGGTCGAGTGTTTGATGGAAGGTCGTAAGCTTGGGTTTTGGTCAGTTTTCAAGGTTGATCACCGTTTCTTGAGATTGCTGACTTTTGTTTTGAAATATACATTATTAGTGTTTATAGTAATACTATATATAAACTACCTTTATGAGTATTTTGATTTTCGTATACGTTATGGGCACCTCTATTAATCCCCTTCCACCATCCTCTGTCTGATAAAATCCTCGCACCATAATAAACAGGATTTAGGATGACGATGATGAGCCAACTGGGCTTTTTCGATATCGCTAATCGGTACGCTGGCCTGGATGCCAAGAACGACCCTCTTGTTAAACTTGACGCCGTTGTTCCGTGGGAAGACTTTCGTTCCCGTTTGGAGGCTGCCTGGCGCAAGCCATCCAAGGTTCGCAAATCACCGGCAGGTCGCAAACCCTTGGATTCTGTGATGATGTTCAAGGCGATCGTTCTGTGCTCGCTCTACAATCTGTCCGACGATCAAGTGGAGTATCAAATCCGCGACCGTCTTTCGTTCATGCGGTTTTTGGGCTTGGGTCTTGATGGCAAAGTCCCCGACGCCAAGACGGTCTGGCTGTACCGCGATCTGCTTACGCAGGGCGGCGTGATCGATGCCTTGTTCAAGGACTTTGACGGCTATTTGAAAGAACAGGGCTACTTGGCGATGGGCGGTCAGATCATTGATGCCTCGCTCGTATCGGTTCCAACCCAGCACAACTCTCGAGATGAGAATACAAAGATCAAAAACGGCGAGACGCCTGAGGGTTGGGCCGATAAACCGGCTCAGTTCTGCCAGAAAGATACCGATGCGCGGTGGACCAAGAAGCATGGCAAGAGCCATTACGGTTACAAGAACCATATCAACGTAGACCGTCGCCATAAGCTGGTTCGATGTTACAAGGTGACCGATGCTGCCGTGCATGACAGCCAGACCATCGAGGCTATCCTCGATGCGGACAACACCGCCTCCGACGTTTGGGCAGACAGCGCCTATCGCTCGGCGGAGATTGAAAAGATGTTGAAAGACAAGGGCCTGACGAGCCGTATCCACCGCAAGGGCCGCCGCAACAAACCGCTGAGCACACGCGAAGAGCAAGGCAACAAGACCCGCTCAAAAGTGCGTGTCCGCGTCGAGCATATCTTCGGCTCTCAAAGCAACGACATGGGCGGGACGCTGGTGCGCAGTATCGGGATTGTTCGCGCCAAGGCGCGCATCGGGCTTAAGAACCTCGCCTACAACATGCGCCGCTACGTTCAGTTGGAGCGTTTGGCCGTCGCGCCGCCATGACAGTCTCAGGGGCGGACTCTGCCTGAAACGGCGGGTTTACAGAGCAATCAGCCCGCAAGAGCGGGAAACAATCATGGAGCCAGAACAAAATCGCTTCGTATAAGCTCAAAGTCGACCTAATCTTCGGGGAGAAGGGCATTGTTCGAGGTGCCCTTATTTCAATTATATAAAATATTCATCAATTTTCATTGTTATAATTACATTGATTCCGTTTATTGTTGTTGTCCCGTTGGCCATTATTTATAATGAAGGGTCGTGGAAGAATTTCTTTTGGAAACACGCGGATTCGTGGCGCCTGTATTTTTGGCAGCCGAGGCCGGGTTGGTTCAAAACCGCTTTTTTGATTACTTCGGTTTTCCTATTAACTGCCTCTGTTTTTGGGGTGTTCGGTGGCTGGATCTTTTCATTGCCGCTGTCAGGTCTCCTTTCACTGCTCCCGACGTCATCAAGGGGTATGGCACTGAACTCCAGCATGTTGTTGTTTTTTGTGAGCCCCGCTCGCGTACTTCATGATGTTCTGGGCGTCTGCGGCATTCTTTTTGTTTTGTTACTCGATTGTACTCTTCCTGACTGTGGGTGTTGTTACTTCCATTGCGAAGCAGCTCAAAATCGATGAGACGGGCAATCAGACTCAGGAGCCTACAGCGCCGTGATTTGCTTTCTATGACCCTCATTCCGGTCTGGAAAACCTCCATTGCATCCGTTGCGGTCATCGTGGCGCATCTGGGCACGTGGTTCCGGATATCCTGGCTGATCGTGATGCTCTACCTGATTGCTCATGGGCTGATGGGCCTTCTGGTGTTGGATGATGCCACGATCATCTATGAGTACTTTGCGTCCTTCATCGCGCAGGATCATGGCGGGAATGTTGACCCGGAAGAGATAATGGCGTTTGCCCAGCAGATCGAGGAGCCGGCGAACCGCCTTACGCTCGTGAACCTGCTTTCGATGGTGTTGACCCTGGTGGCCGCCTCTCAGCTTCTTGTCATCTGGTGCCGTTTTGTCGCCATGGGTGATGACGTTGGCGGGCGCTGGTGGGTCTTTCGCCTGGGAGCGCTGGAACTGGAAATGATGGGTGCGCTGGTCATTCTGGGTTTGGGGTTCAGTGTTGCCTGGGTCCTTGCCTTTACCCTGTCGGTCTTTGCCGTCGTGGCTCTGGATGCTGCCGGTTACGTCGTTATGTCTATCGTGTTCACGGGGCTGTTCGTTCTAACGATACGTCTGTGCCTGCTGATCCCACAGGTTGCCTGCGACGGTGGCCTGGACCCGGGGAAAACCTGGCGCCGGACAGAAGGCAACACCTGGCGTATCTTTTCGGTCGCACTCAATCTCGGCTTCATCGGCTTTGTTGTCATGATGCTGTGTCTGGCGGTTTCCGGGCTTGTTTTCTATCTGTCGGGTGGATGGACGGACCTGATGGCAGGCACAAGCAAGCCGCAGGATGTTCTAACCTCACCTCTTGTGATTACTCTTGGTGTTCTGAGTTCCCTGATTGTCGTCGCAGCACATCTGGTGATCGTTTCCATGCTGGGTCTGATCCACGCGCAGCTTGTCCAGGAAGAAACAAGCGCTGTCTGATCCATTTCGCATCGCCATGGCGACCCCGGCTGTGATACCGCTTCACCCATGACACCGCGTGACCTCACCAATCCCAAGATCAATCCTGCTCGCCTTGCCGTGCAGGCGTTCCGCGTGACGTTTGGAGGGGTGGATACCATTCTGCGCCTGAGCTGGCTTGCGGCTTTGCTGCTCTCGATGTTGCAGATATTTTCCAACCCCATTGCGCCGACCGTCAATGAAGATGGCACCGAGCTGATGATTGGTGGCAGCGATCTGGTCTACTTCATCCTCATGGCGTTTCTGGCATTGGCGGTTCAGGCAATGATTGCCATTGGCTGGCACCGCGCCCTGTTGTTGGGGGAAACCCACGCAGATCGACGCTTTTTCCTGAGGTTCGGCAAGTCCGAACTTGTTTACACATTCGTTGCCCTGGCCATGCTGATCTTCTTTGCCATGGGGCTGGGCATGCTGCCTGCAGCCATGGACATGGCCGGTGGGGCCAGCTTCATCCTGGCCATTTTCTTCCTGGCAGGGCCCATTCTGGCGACCCTGGTGGTCTCGCGTGTCAGCCTAGTTCTGGTCATGATTGCCCTGGGACAACCAGCCGACCTGAAGGAGTGCTGGGAAGCAACCAAAGGCAATGGCGCACGCCTGGCATCACTCTACCTGATGGTGGGCGTGCCCATGGCATTCCTGCAGTTCCTGTTCCCGGTCCTGTTGGCCCGTGTTGCCTCGCTGGGGCTGGGACTGATCGGTGATGTCGTGATCAGCTTTATCGGCACGCTGGTTCTCATGATCGTGTTTTGCCTGCTGATCAGCGCCATCAGCCTGGCTTACCGTGAACTGATGAACCCGAAGGCCGTCAACTGACCGGGCGGTCCTCGTCACTCACGCGATAGCGCCAGATGGCGAAGACGAGGAATGCGGCGGCCGAGATTGCCATGGCGACGATGAACCCGTCGGGATCCCACAAATCCATGCCGATGCCTGCGATCACCGGGCCCGTCAGGCTGCCGATATGGGTTGCCATGACAAAGGCAGCCGTGGCCGCACCAAGCTGGGCGGCTGAGAACTTTTCACCCAGGCGAACAAGACCCACGGTATAGAAACCCGCGCCGGCACCGCCCCAGACCATGAGCAATGCCCATGTCATCCAGGTCGAGCCGAAGACGACCGGAAGCATCAGGATGGCCGCAAGTGTCACGGCGCCACAGCCGATCAGCAACAGGCGGCGGTCCATGTGGTCGGCCAGCCAGCCGATGCCCAGGGGCGCAATCGTGCCGCCGATCACCAGTGCTGCCAGCAGATTGATGGCATCGACTTCAATCATACCGCTGCGCACGCCATAGATCGGCAACTGGACAAACAGGGCAACAAAGATGATGCCCTCCAGAAGCGCGCCCGCCATGGGGGTTGGTGCGGCGCGCACGGTGGCGATCAGGTTGGTCTTGTGTGACCCCCTGGCGTCCGGTGCGGTGCCAAAGGCAAAGAGCAGGGGGGACATGGCAAGGATGATCAGACAGGCACAGAGGTAGAACGGAAGTGCCCCAACTGTGCCGATCAGTCCCAGGATCAGTGGCCCGCAGATCATTCCCGCGGAAAACAAAGCGCCATTGAGTCCCAGGATTTTACCCCGGTTGGCGTCCGTCACGGCCGCGTTGACCCAGATCTCGCTGCCCACCCAGTGGAACAGCATGCCCAGGCCCATCAGGAACCGCAGGCCCAGCCAGACCCAGGTGTCGTCGCTGAGCGTGAAGGCCAGGATGACGGCAATGTCGATGGCGCCGGAAAGGAACAGGACCCCCAGCAACCCCATACGTCTGGCCAGACGCGGCACCAGAGGCGCGAACAGGATGGCCGCGATGTAGGGCATCGCTGCGTTGATCCCGTTGAAGGTGGTGGAAATGCCACGGGATTCCAGGTTCAACGCAATCAGCGGATTGATCAGCCCGACATTGATGCCGATCACCAGCATACCCAACAGTACGGCTGTCAGGCCGCGGCGCCGTTGCGAAGGAGTCAATGAAACGGTGGTGGATTCTGCTGCCGGTGTTACCTGCGTCATCACATGCCTTCTGGCTGATAAAAAAGGGCGCACCCATGGCGCGCCCGTTTCGCTTTGACATCAGGTGGTCTAGCGGGTGTTTGCCCCGCTGGCAAAGCCGTTCAGTACTTCACAACAATCCGACTTGCGCCTTCGAGATCAATCTCTGGCTCAGCAAAGGCCTGGCTCCAGGGTGTCGTGGTTTCAATGCAGCCCGCCTGGAAGGGTGCAAAGTCCTCTTCACCATAAATCCGTAGGAAATCGAAGCTGCCCGCCGACAGGTCATTCACATACAGGGTCTGAACTCTGTACCAGGCCATTTCGGTATCGCGATTTCCTGGCGAACTCTCCGAAACAACGTAGCTGCATACTGCCAGATGACCGTTGCGCTCCAAGGAGCGAATGAAAATTTCGCTCTTGTCGCCATCGCTCCATGTGAGTGTGTACTTGTTGAAGCCATAAGATGCCGACTCATCAAAACGCGTGCGCGTTGTCTGGCAGGCGGCAATGACGAGCACGAGCACTGCGATCACCATTGTCTGTTTCATTCCAAAGAGTCCTTTCATCGTGTTGGCTAGTCCAACGAGCGAACGCGCTTGGGGCCGTCAAGGTATGGCGCTGCACTGCCCCAGGATTTCTCCCAGGCGATGGATGTTTGTATGCAATGTGCTGTTGCTGAGCGCGAAACGTTGGTTTCGTAGACTGGAATGAAATCGGAGCTGCCGAGCGGTACATCGTCCAGGCTTAAGGTGCGCTGGTCCAGCATGCGCGCTTCGGTATCGCTGTTCATGCCCTCTGCAGACACCGCGTAGGCACAAAAGCTGACGAATCCGTTGTGTTCAAGGGTCTTGTAAAAGATGTGTGTTGATTCGCCCGACGCCCATTCGATCGAGCCGAAATCGTAACTTCGATCGGCTGTTTGTGTGAACAGCGTGCGGGGCGGATCGGTTGTCCGGCATCCCGAAATCACGAGCATGATCAGCGCGGCAATGATGGTGAATCTCATGTGCTCCCCAAGCATCAATATTGTGTTCTTATGATTGCGCCAATTGCTCGGATTTGCAATTTACGGTCGTGGCGGCAACAGACGGAGTTGCGGATTATTGCGGTCGCGCCTGTTCGAGTGCCAATATCCCTTTCGTGCTTTTACGCTTTGAATTGTGACGTTCGCCCCGTTGGTTGCCGATGGAAGCGTCTTGCCCATAGGCATCGTGATGGGTTGGTTCTGAACGCTATGTCAGCTTGCAAATTTGATTTTATGATGGCATCGCCATCTCTGATTGTTTGTAGGATTCCAGAAAGGAAATTCGCATGTTCTCGACGCAACTCCCCCGCTCTGATCGCCGTGACATGCTCAAGCTTCTTGGCGGCGGTGTAGCTGCAGGTGCCGGAGTTGGTTTCTGGAACGGAGCTGCATACGCAGACGGCGATCATTACGATTGTATCGTTGCGGGCGGCGGCATGTCTGGTCTCTTCACGGCTTGGCGCCTCAGCCAGCAGGGACGCAAGGTTGCGCTGTTCGAGGCCAGCGACAGGCTCGGCGGGCGCCTTCTCTCGGTCCAATTGCCCGGGATGGATGTCAACCGTGCTGAAATTGGCGGCATGCGTCATACATCCCACCACCGTCTTGTCGTCGCCGCTGTGGAGCGTTTCATCGGTGAGGAGGGGGTCGAGGATTTCGATTATCAGTCGGCCTTCAGCTATCTAAGAGGACAGCGTCTGGCGCCTGATGCAGGCAGCGCTGATCTGCCGTACTTCCTGAATGCGCAAGAGCGCGCCATGGTTGACGCGGGAGATCATCTTCTCGAAGCAACGATCCGACCCGATCTGGATGCGGCGCTTGCCGGCGACCCGGCGCTGGTCAACCAGGGCCTGTGGACCTATCTGCTGGAGCGGCGCAGCAATGAGGGGTTCAACTACATGCGCGATGAGCTTGGCTACTATTCCATCCTGAAGAACTGGAACGCAGCCGACGCCATTGGTTTCCTGGGCCGCGCCTTTCATCCCGACCAGGCGTTTTACCGTCTGAAAAACGGCTTTGAAGCCCTGCCACATGCCATCGCTCGCGACGCAATGCGCGAAGGCGCAGAAATCCACCTTTCTCACCCTCTGAGTCTGGTTGAGCGAAACGCCGACGACACCTTCACGGTCTCGATGGATGGGCCGGACGGTGCGGTAATGCTGTCATGCGACAGTTTGGTCCTGGCCATGCCCAAACGTTCCATCGAAATGCTCGATCCCGATTGCTTTTTCCTGTCCGATCCTCGGTTCGCGTCGAGCATGCATGCCATCACGGCTGGTCCGCTGGCCAAGATCCACCTGGCTTTCGACACGGCCTGGTGGGAGGAACTGGGCATTGATGGCGGCAAATCGATCACGGACCTTCCGATCCGCCAGACCTACTACTGGGGCAAGGAGGCCGATGGCCAAGCCTTGCTGATGGCCAGTTACCACGATGGTCAGGCAATCGACTTCTGGCAGGGATTGACGGGCGGGCGCCGCTTCAACGATGCCGACTGGGCCGGTGACATGAAGGGCCCCAACGGCGAACCTCTGGCACCTTCCCTGATCGAGAGCCTGCCGGCATCGGAGGCGATGGTGGAGGAAGTTCTGCGCCAGTTGAAGGATTCACACGGTATCACCGGTGACATGCCGCGCCCTTATGCCGCGACCTACAAGAACTGGGGCGAGGACCCCTATGGTGGCGGATGGTATCGCTGGAAGGTCGGAGAGAATTCTGCCCGGGTTATGGATCACATGCGCCGCCCCTTTGCCGATACCAGGCTGCATATCTGCGGTGATGCCTGGTCTCATGATTCCGGTTGGGTCGAAGGCGCGCTTGCAACCGCCGAAGCCATGCTGGTTCAGGATTTCGGCCTGCCGGCGTTTGCTGAAAACTGAAGTGATGCTGGTGGAAATGCATCTGGCTTGAATCAAACAAGAAGGGCGCAGTTCCAACCGGAACCGCGCCCTTTCCCGTTCGTCTGCAGTTGAGCGTTACACGCTGTAGTACATGTCGAATTCGACCGGATGGGTTGTTGTTTCGAAGCGCATGACCTCTTCCATCTTGAGGTCGATGTAACCGTCGATCAGGCCGTCGGAGAAGACATCGCCCTTTTTCAGGAAGTCCCGGTCGGCCGAGAGGCTTTCCAGGGCTTCGCGCAGGCTGCCGCAGACGGTCGGCACGTCCTTGAGTTCCTCGGGCGGCAGGTCATAGAGATTCTTGTCCATGGCATCGCCGGGGTGGATCTTGTTCTCGATGCCGTCCAGGCCCGCCATCAGCATCGCCGAGAAGGCGAAGTAAGGGTTGGCCGTGGGATCAGGGAAACGCACTTCGACACGCTTGGCCTTGGGCGAGGACGCAAACGGAATACGGCATGAGGCCGAGCGGTTGCGCGAGCTGTAGGCCAGTAGAACCGGAGCTTCGTAGCCGGGCACCAAGCGCTTGTAGCTGTTGGTCGAAGGGTTGGTGAGACCGTTCAGGGCCTTGGCGTGTTTGATGATGCCGCCGATGTAGTAAAGCGCCATCTCCGACAGGTCGGCATAACCATTGCCGGCAAAAAGCGGCTTGCCGTCCTTCCAGATCGACTGATGCACGTGCATGCCGGAACCGTTATCGAACATCACGGGCTTGGGCATGAACGTAGCCGTCTTGCCATAGCTGTGAGCGACGCGGTGCACGACATACTTGTAGGTCTGCACGAAATCAGCGCAGTCGAGCAGGGTGCCGAAGGTCATGCCCAGTTCATGCTGGCCGGGCGCAACTTCGTGGTGATGTTTGTCGATGGGGATGCCCATGGCGGCCATGGTGGTCAGCATCTCGCCGCGCAATTCGCCAGCCGAATCGACCGGAGCGACCGGGAAGTAACCACCTTTCTCACGCGGACGATGAGCCAGGTTGCCATCTTCGTAAGCGGTGTCGTCGTTATAGGGGCCTTCCTCGCTGTCCAGGCGGTAGCCCATGGAATGGGCCTGGGTGGAGAAGCGAACGCTGTCGAAGATGAAGAATTCAAGCTCAGGACCAAAGAACGCCGCATCGCCAATGCCGGTATAGGCCAGATATGCCTCGGCGCGCTTGGCGGTGGAGCGGGGATCACGGTCATAGGGCTGGCCCGATGACGGCTCCAGGATATCGCAGTTGAGGATCAACGTCGGCTGCGGCTCGAACGGGTCCATGACGGCCGAAGTGGGGTCGGGCATCAGGGTCATGTCGCTTTCGTTGATTGCCTTCCAGCCTGCGATGGAGGAGCCGTCAAACATGATGCCATCGGTAAAGGTGTCCTCATCGATCATGCGCGAGGCCATGGTCATGTGCTGCCACTTGCCCTTGGGGTCGGTGAAACGCACATCGACGTAAGGAATCTCTTCTTCCTTGATCTTCTTCAGAATGCTTGCAGCGTCAGACATGACTTACTCCTGATTGACGATAGTTGGGTAAAGGCAGATTTGGTTAGACGGCGTCGGAGCCGCGTTCGCCGGTACGGATACGGATGACGTCTTCGACAGGCAGGATGAAAATCTTGCCGTCACCGATGCGTCCGGTGCGCGCGGCGTCCTGGATTGCCTGCACGGCGCGGTCGACCAGATTGTCATCGACAACCAGTTCGATCTTCACCTTGGGCAGAAAATCGACAACGTATTCGGCGCCGCGATAGAGCTCGGTATGGCCCTTCTGGCGACCGAAACCCTTGGCTTCGGTCACGGTCAAACCCTGCAGCCCGACCTCGTGAAGGGCTTCCTTCACCTCGTCCAGCTTGAACGGTTTGATAATGGCTTCGATCTTTTTCATGACGCACATCCTTTGAACATGCACGTCTAAGAGCAGGATGTGTGCCAACAGCGTCGAGAATCAGTGATTGTTTAATAACAATTAGTTAAGATCGATTCCTAATGTGATACATTTGATCGTGGTGCACAAAAAATGTGCAGATGATCAACTTGTTTGCAGTGCAATCAGCTCGGCGTCGAGCTTGGAAACAGTATCCGAGAAGGTTTCCAGGGCTGTCGTCCCCACTGGCGTGATGGCGTAAACACCACGTTCGACCCGTTCGAACCAGCCATAGACATCGCGCTGGAGGATGGTTCCAGCGCGTTCGACGCCTGTACTTTTGCGCAGAGCAGCCGGACTGCTGGGGCCGTGGCGTGAAAGGGCGATGGCGCAGCGAAGGGCGTCCTGGCGGTAGGCCGTCATGACCGGGCGTCCACGGCCGCCGCCCACCGTGGGATCACCAACGCGACGCTGGAACTCGCCCAACAGGCGCTGGCGCGCCCTGGGCTGTTTGCGCGGCTTGTAGACCGTGGGATCCAGCATGGTTTCGACATTGCCTGTTGCAAGGTCAACGAACAGCAGGCCCAGACCCAGCATGCGGCAGAGCTTGAGTGCATCCCGGCGGTGCTGCGCCCAGACGCCGCTTCGGGCCTTTGGCGTGGGTATGGCCAGATAGATCAGGTCGCTGATGGTCTGGCGCTGGAGCCCCTGGAAGATGAGCGGCAGGCTGAAGGCAAGCTTGAGTTCCACGATGACGGGCTCGGCGTCATCTTTGGTCGCGACCACATCACACCGGCCGATTTCGCCCTTCACGGCGTAGCCCTGACCTTCAAGGAATTCCTTGATGGGCTGATAGAGGTCGGTTTCGCGCAACGTTGCCATGGAGGCGTGTTTAGCACAGGCGCCTGCGGTGTGGACCGTTGCCTCGGGCGAGGGAGTCCGGCAAGGTCGCGCAAGCGTTCGGGGAGAGAAGCATGAAGCCAGTCAACACGACCATGGCCGGGCTCGGTACGACAGTTTTCGAAGTGATGTCACGCCTGGCGATCGAACATGGCTCGATCAATCTGGGGCAGGGCTTCCCCGATCAGGATGGGCCTGAGGATGTGCGCCGTGTTGCCGCAGAAGCGCTTATCGAAGGTCCCAACCAGTACCCGCCCATGACCGGGTTGCCGGAGTTGCGCCAGGCCATCGCTGCGCATGCAGAACGGTTTTATGGTCTGGACTATGACTGGCAGAGCGAGATTGTCGTGACATCTGGCGCGACCGAAGCGCTGGCCGATTGCTTCCTGGGCATGCTCAATCCCGGTGATGAGGTGATTCTTCTCGAGCCTCTCTATGATTCCTATCCGCCCATCGTTGAGCGGTCGGGAGCGGTGCCAAAGTATGTGAGTCTGCAGCCGCCGGAGTGGTCACTGCCCCTTGCAGAGCTGGAAGCTGCGTTTGGGCCGGAAACCAAGATGATCCTGCTCAACAACCCGATGAACCCGGCATCCAAGGTGTTCCGTCGTGAGGAGCTGGAGACGATTGCGCGTCTTTGTGTCGAGCACGATGTGATCTGTGTTTGTGACGAGGTCTATGAGCATCTGCTGTTTGATGACCTGCAGCACATCCCGATTGCCGGATTGCCGGGCATGCGTGAGCGCACATTGCGCATCGCTTCGGCGGGTAAGATCTTTTCGTTGACCGGCTGGAAGGTCGGATGGATCGAAGGTCCAGCAGCCCTGATGAGCACGATTGCCAAGACTCATCAGTTCATGACGTTCACGACAGCACCTAATCTCCAAAAGGCCGTGGCGTATGGACTGGCCAAGGATGACGCCTATTTTGAGGGCCTTGCCGGTGACATGCAGGCCAAGCGGGATCGGCTTGGGGCAGGGCTGAAGGCAGCCGGGTTCGACGTTCTGCCTTCCGACGGTACGTACTTTGTCAGTGCTGATTTCCGTCCTCTTGGATTTAGCGGCACAGACGAGGAGTTCTGCCGTCTGATCACGATCGAGGCCGGGGTGACTGCCGTTCCTGTCAGCGCGTTTTATCGCACGGGCAAGGTCGAACACCTTGCCAGGTTCTGTTTCTCCAAGCAGGACAGCATTCTTGATGCCGCAAGCGCGAAACTGGCCGATTACTTCGGATCTGGCAGCGGTTGACGTTTGCCGGTCTTGTGCTTGCCATGGTCGTCGTGACCTAATGGCCCGATTTTCCAAAACCGCCCGTCAGGCTCTTTGTCATGCCGCATGATACCTCTCTGATCGCAACTATCGTCATTGGCCTTGTATTGGCCTTCATTCTGGGCGCCATTGCCAACCGCCTGAAGGTTTCAGCGCTCGTGGGTTATCTGCTGGCAGGCGTGCTGGTCGGGCCATTCACGCCGGGTTTTGTGGCTGATCAGACTCTTGCGCCACAACTGGCCGAGATCGGCGTGATCCTGCTCATGTTTGGCGTTGGTCTGCATTTCTCGCTCAAGGAATTGCTGTCGGTCTGGTCCATTGCGGTGCCCGGGGCAATCGTACAAATCTCCTTTGCAACCTTGCTTGGCGTGGGGCTGTCGGAACTGATGGGCTGGCCACTCACCGGGGGCATCGTGTTCGGGTTGGCACTGTCGGTTGCCAGTACCGTCGTGCTGCTGCGTGCGCTCCAGGAGCGCAGGCTGGTTGAAACCGAACGTGGCCGGATCACGGTGGGGTGGTTGATTGTCGAGGACCTGGTCATGGTCCTGGCTTTGGTGTTGCTCCCGGTCTTTGCAGATTTTCTGGTCAGTGATCCCGAAGAAGCGCAGGGCGCCGGCGAGATCGTGCTCGCGTTTGTCATCACTCTGGGCAAGGTCGCCGCGTTCATGGCGCTGATGCTGATTGGCGGGCGCCGACTTATCCCATGGGTGCTGCATTACATCTCGCGGACCGGATCCAAGGAGCTGTTTCGTCTTGGCGTTCTGGCGATTTCTCTGGGCGTCGCATTCGGTGCTGCCGAACTGTTCGATGTGTCGTTTGCCCTGGGCGCATTCTTTGCCGGTATGGTTCTCAGTGAATCAGAACTGAGCCACGAAGCGGCTGCAGAAACCTTGCCGCTGCGCGATGCTTTTGCGGTCCTGTTCTTCGTTTCGGTCGGCATGCTGTTCGATCCGTCGGTCCTGATCCGGGATTTCTGGCCGGTCATTGCCACCTTCCTGATCATCGCATTCGGCAAATCCATCGCGGCCTTCCTGATCGTGGTGGCATTCCGCCATCCGATCTCCAACGGCACTGACGGTTTCAGCGAGCCTTGCGCAGATCGGAGAGTTCTCGTTCATCCTTGCCGGGCTGGGCCTGGCGCTTCGGCATGCTGCCGCAACAGGCGAACGACCTGATTCTGGCAGGGCGCCATTCTCTCGATCCTGGCCAATCCCCTGCTGTTCTTCTGGGGCAGATCGGCTTGAGCGCCTGGCTGGAGAAGCGCAAGGGCGCTGCCGGAACCTGCGCCGGAGGTGGAAGCGCCGGAACACTGCAAGCTGCTTGAAGATCATGCCGTCGATCGTCGGCTCACGGCCGCGTGTCGGAACGCGGATTGCCAGGGACCTGCTGGCGCGACGGGCAGCACCTTCGTTCGTGATCGAGGAACAACATGCCGATGCGCAACCCGACTTGCGCGAGCAGGGCGTGGACGTCTTCATGGGCAACGGCGCCTCGGACGGAGATTGCTCGAAGCAGCCAACATGTCGCGAGGGCCAAGTCTTGGCTGTTGATAGCGATCCCCGACATGTTCGAGGCAGGGCCAGATCGCCGAGCAGCGCGCGTGCGCTCAATCCCGGCCATACAGATAATCTGGCACGTGCGCACAGCGATGCGGGTGTGGAGCATCTGCAGTTGCCCATGGAGCGGGAACCGTCATCATGGGCGAGCACGAGATCGCCCGCAGCATGGTGGAGCACGCCTGTGTTACCGGAACTGATGGTGCAGCCGAACCCGAACTGCCGCGCCCCAGCCTGCGACCTGAGCCGCAACTGAAAAACAGCCCATGTCCTCATGGACAGGGGCTGTCTTGCACCAGACGTTTGTCATCCTGAATGGTCAGCAAATCTACCAGGTGCGAACCGGCCCGCTGTCGATGTGGACGAAGTTGGAGCGGCCATAGAGGGCTGGAGCCGCCGGCGGCGAGATTGAGAGCGACGTCGATAGATGTCGCTCAGCCCTGCGATCCGCCATGCCGCACATCCACGGCCTGGCCATAGAGGTGGTAAACTGTTCTTTGCGACGCCGTCGCTCTGGGCGGCCAGGGCCGCGTTGGTTGCGGGCGAGCGGTAGCCAGAGACGATCTGGATGGGCGCGGATGAGCTGGCCCAGGCGGCCATGGACCACGGTCAGAATATCCAGCAGGTTGGTGTCGACCGGGTGTTCCTGATCGTTGCGGAAGTCGCGCATCAGGTGCGCAATGGCGCCAAGGGCGTCATCGACGTACCGGCTCCGCCGTCAAAGTAGGCCGCGACGAGGCGTTCCCCGGTGTGGCGATTCTCGAACGCGAGCTCGCGAGGTCTCCAGGGCCCAGGAAGTCCGGCGCCGACAGGCTTGACTTCGGGAACAGGCGGAACCGACGCAAGGGCCGTGCGACAAGACGAGCCTGATGCCAATGCGGCGGCACCGGCGCCACCCAGGATCTTGAGAACATCACGGCGTGAGCGCGCTGGCGCTCCTAGCACCCAGCCTTCTCGAACATGCATCACTCCTAAACGGAGGCACCGTCAAAGTGGTGCCGAATCAACGTGGGCGGGTGAGTACCAAGATCGCGGGGGCAAGCGTAAAGATGTGATGTTGTCACAGTCATTGGCGCACTATGTGGCATTCCGATCACAGTGCGTTTGCTGCACGATGTTCAGCCAGGATGGTCGGATTGCCGAGGTCAAGCAGGATGTTCAGATTGTTTGCAACCTGCTTGTCGGATTCATCAAGCAATGCGAGCAGGGGTTTGTCCCGGCCCTAGATGTCTCTGCGAAACTGAAGGCGTCCCTGGTCATCGATCCATGCCGTCAGATAACGCATGTGAACGGGCAGGGGCTCTGCGAGGTCGTGAAAGTGCGTGTCGTCGGCGTTCATAGCGGTCTGAATATCGGCATCGCTCCAGGAGCTGGGTTCGGCTGAAAGGGCAAACCTTGCCAGGGATGTCGGGTCGCCAATGCGGACACATCCATGGCTCAGGTCACGGAAGGTCAAGGCGAAGGCATTCCGGTAGCCGGTATCGTGCAGGTAGATGTTGTAGGGGTTGGTCAGAGAAAACCGGATCAGGCCCATGGCACTCCAGGCGCTGGGATTTTGTCGAAAGACATAGGGCAGGTCTGCATCGGTGATGGCTTGCCAGTCGACCGTGGTTGGGTCGACTTCCGTCTCTGCACTCCAGTCCGTGAAGACACGGAAGTTGTGGTCAGCCAGCCACGCGACATCCTTCTGCACCATCGGCAGATATTCCCGGGATGCTATGCTGTAGGGTACGGTCCAGGCGGGAGCGAATTTCAGATTCACGATGGCATCGCTGATGATCGGCGTTTGCGTGTTTCCCTTGCCGACGACCACGGGCATCGCGAATACAGGCTGTGCAGCTTCGAAGGCTACGAGTTCAAAGTCCGGGATATTCACAACAACATGGCGGCTCTCCAGGTCAGACGGGGCCGGCAACCAGTGCATGCGTTCAAGGTTTGCCTGGATCGTTGCAGCGCGTTCCTCCGGCCTGACATTGAGCTCCGTTATGGTGTCGAGATCGATGGTTCCTGTTGCCTCCAATACCGTGCCGTTCCTGGAACCGCGTCACTGCGTTGCCCAGCGCTGCGTCGAATTCCGCAACAGCATCGGCGCGCGAACCTTCATCGAGATCGCCGAGCAGGATCAGCCGCTCGCGCACGGCATCCAGTCTGGGGTCGTTTGTGCCAGGGAAGACGCCGTTACCTATGGGGATTGCAATCCAGTCGATCCATGACGGTTGAGGATCCAGAGGCTCAGCATTGAGCAGAGCTAGTGTCTGGGCATCGATGACACCGGTACTCTCCAGGCCGTCACGAGCCTGGAGCCCGCGCAATGGCATCATTCAGGGCATCGTCAAAGTTCGCCCCATGATCGCGCACAACAGCAAAACCGAGTTCTCCCAGATACTGAACCCGATTGCGGATAGCAGGGATTCTGGGGTCGAGGGTTCCAGGCTCAACAATGTCGAGTGCGTCGATGGCGTCCCATCTGTGCGCTTTCCAGCGCCCGGTAGGCCCAAAGTTCTGGAAGAAGCTCTGCATAGCCAGGGTGACCGGGCGCCAGTCCGTTCAGACCAGTCGGCCAATTCTTTGTTCGTCCAAGGCGGCTGCCAGTTCACCAGGCAGATCTCCGGCTCCAGTAGATGCTGCCATCCATTCGGTTTGAGCCGGGTCGATACGGCCTGTCGTATTGTGGCGGGCAACCGTCAGCAGTGTCTGCGTCAAGACGCGCTCACGCATTGCGATGGTCTCTGGCGAGAGATCAGCGACGTCATCGGCGGAGAACAAACCACTCAGGCTCTGGACGCTGTGCCAGGTTTCTCCATGCGACGGGTTGGTCGCGCTGGTCAGCCAGGTTCAGAGCAATGCCGGTTTCCGGACGCCACGTGCCGTCCTGCCACCAGGCAAGGCGGTGGTGGCGCTGCTGATAGAATTCGAGAGTCGCTGCCTCATCGACGCCGGATACTGCAGAACCATGCAGATCGGCATTCAAACGGATGGCCACGGCGCGTTCGCCTGGAGGGTCAATCAGTCCGATCAGCAGTGCCAGGGCACATGTGCCAACAATCAGGACGAGAAGTCTGGTCAATGCCGGCAAGTCCCTGCTTATCAGGGCGCAGAGTGCCTGCATTGGCCCGGAAAGTCACCGCGCAACGGTTGAACCCTCAACCAGGATTCCGATCAGTCAACCAGGGCCAGCGTGAAGACTGCGTCTTCTCTGGGTGCATTCTGGCCCACAAGGACGGGAAGCTGGACTACTGGCTGGCTGTCGGATTGACTGATCAGGGCCAACAGCTCAGCGTCTTCCTCATACATGTCCCGGCGAAACTGCACCTGTCCAAGGTCGTCGACCCATGCTGTCAGGTACATCAGGTGCACGGGAACGTCCTGGGCCAGACGCTGGTAATGGGTTTCATCGGCCTGCATCGCGTCTGTGACATCCTCAGATGTCCAGGTCGTGGGCTGTGCATTCAGCGCAAATTCGGCGAGGGCTGCAGGATCGCCGACGCGGACACAACCATGGCTGAGACTGCGGTTGGCGCGGGCAAAAGCTCCGCGCGAGCCGGTGTCGTGAAGGAAGATGTCAAAGTCATTGGTCAGCGAGAACCGCACCAGACCAAGCGCACTGGATGCGCTGGGATCCTGGCGCAGCATGAAGTCAAAACTCGATTTCGTCAGGTTCGCCCAGTCGATGGTCGAAGGGTCGACTTCGTAGTTTGCATTCCAGTCGGCGAACACACGGAAATTGTTTTGCGCCAGCCATTCAGGGTCATCCTGCAGCTTGGGCAGCAGTTCGTCGGTCGCGATCCTTGTGAGGTACGGTCCAGGTCGGTGCAAACTTCAGATTCACGATGCGATCAGAGATAATCGGGGTGCGGTGCTCTGGTGAGCCCACGACGACCGGCATGGCAAGCGCCACATCTCCGTTCTGGTATGCCACAAGTTCAAACGAAGCCAGATTGACCTCAATATGCCGTGCACCCAGAGCTTCGCGCGCTGGCAACCAACGCATCCGTTCCAGATTTGCAACGATCGTTTCTGCACGCTCGCCGGGGCTGACGTTCAGTGCACCCAGCGTGTTGGAACCGACGACACCGTCGGTGGCCAGGCCGTGGCGCGCCTGGAAGCGGGCCACGGCATCGGACATCGCCAGGTCAAACACATTGTCGTCCTCACGCACGACCGAGGCGGCGAGGTCGCCCAGAAGAATGAGGCGTGGCACTGAATGGCGGGAACACGCGGTCATCGATAGCGGCACCCACTTTCAGGCTTTCGCCCGAAGCGATGGTGGGCCAATCGAAGTGATCGAGGGCGCGGTAGTGCGCCAGAACGGGCACCAGGTTCTGCATGGCCGTCGCGAACCGGTGAGAGGCCGGCCAGCCAGGCGTCCAGGCGGTTGCGTTTCACAGCATCGGAGAGTCCGGCCACGGCGTCGTGGTCGTTGGAGGTCTGGGCATGCCAGCCGGTTTCGGCCGGGTCGATGCGGCCGGCGACGCGCTCGTCGGCATAGGTGAGCAGGGCGCGGGTCAGGGCTGTCTCCAGGCCGATGCAATGTCGTCAACGGACAGGCTGGGCAGCCAGATCGGTGGTCGAACAGCGCTTCGAGCGTCTCGGCGGCGTAGCGCTGCTGCGACAGGCCAATCTCCTGCGCGCCCCGCAGCCAGGCCAGGGCAACATCGACCTCGGCGCTCCACGCGCCGTCCTGCCACCAGACCGGGAGATGGTCGGTTTGCCCGGTAGAACCCCTGCAAGGTCGCGATCAGCCTCCTGCGCCACACTGCGGCGCGTAGAGGGTGCGCGTTAAGGCGGGTTACCACCTCGCCATCGCTCGCGGCCCGAGCCGCGGGGGCCGCGAGCAGCATGGTTCCGGCGAAGAAGTGCGAGCGTAGAAACCTGACGGAACATGAGAAGCCTCGATTCGTGGACGTACTGGAGAAGTAACGCCTCACCAGATATTGGGGTTCCACGCGCCAAAGCCGCTCAAGTTGACGCAGCGAATGTGCCCTTCCGGTCACAACGATTCCCATGGGAAAGGCGTGAGTTCTGCGCGGGTTTTTTCGCCCCGAACAGCAGCCTATGGCTACGCAGGGAGCAGGCGTGCCAACACCTCGCCGTGAGACCTGAGCTGCCGCCCCGGCGTTGGAAGGAAGGGCGATCTCAGGCCGTCGGGGCTATCTGCGGGACGAGTCAGCAGGAGATGGGCTGCAAGGCCGATCATCAGGGAGCCCGTCACCACACTGCTGGACATGCGCATCCACAGGGGGTGACGCGACAGGAGGGCGCGCAGGCGGCCGCTGGCCAGAGCGATGCTGCCCAGCACCAGGAGGCCGCAGGCGATGAGCGTGGCGCCCAGAATGGCGATCTGCAGGGCAACAGAGCCGCGCGCGGGGATCGGCGAACTGGGGCAGGAAGGCCAGGAAGAACAGCAGGATCTTGGGGTTGAACAGGTTGACGATCAGGCCCTGGACATAAAGCGCGCGCCAGTTCTGCGGCTTCCCTGATCACCGTATGGACGTCGAACCGGCTGCGGTCGCGCAGCAGCTTGATGCCCATCCAGACGAGGTAGGCGGCGCCGGCGTAGCGGATGATCTCGAAGAGCACGGGCGACTGGGCCATCACGACGGCAAGACCGAGGGCGACCAGCGTCGTGTGAATGACCAGCCCGCTGGCAATGCCGGCGACAGAAATCAGACCTGCACGAGGGCCGTGGGCCAGGCCACGGGCGAAGACATAGGTCATATCGGGGCCCGGCGTGATCGAGATCGCGACACTGGCGCTAAGGAAGACCGCAAAGGTGGCGGGGTCGAACAGACTCATGGGGCTGGTTGGTCAGATAGGCGTCGATGCGCGCCGCTGCTTCGCGAATGTTTTCCATGGAAGCCGCATAGGAAAAACGCAGGAACCCTTCGCCCATGGCGCCAAAGCTGGTGCCGTGAACCACGGCCACACCGCATTCTTCAAGCAGGGCAGCTCCCAGGTCCTGTGCCGAACGTCCTGTGTCGGCAATGTTGGGGAAGGCGTAAAAGGCGCCGGCTGGCTTGATGCAACGGAAGCCGGGAAGGGCATTGAGCAGGTCGACGATCACGCCGCGTCGCTCATCGAACGCCTGACGCATGGTCTCCACGCTGTCCTGTGGTCCCTTCAAGGCAGCAATGCAGGCCATCTGTGTGGCGGCATTGGTACAGGAATTGGCGTTGACGATGAGCTTGTCGATGTGGGGCACCAGCGCCCTGGGCCAGATACCGTAACCTGCACGCCAGCCGGTCATGGCATAGGTTTTCGACCAGCCATCAAGAATGATCAGCCGGTCGCGCAGGGATTCAAACGTCAACAGGCTGCGGTGTTTGCGGCCATCAAACAGCAGACGCGCATAAATCTCGTCCGAGAGAACCGCCACGTCTGGATATGCTTCCAGGCCTGCAGCCAGTTTCTCCAGCTCATCGTCGTCAATCACGCCGCCGGTCGGGTTGCCGGGACTGTTGATGATAATCAGACGCGTGCGCTGGTTCAGCTTTGCAAGAACCTCTTCGGCACTGAAGGAGAAGCCGCGGTCTTCATGAAGCTCGATCGGCACCGCTCGGGCGCCGGTGTAGCGGATCATCGATTCGTAAATCGGAAAGCCGGGATTGGGATAGAGAATTTCCGCGCCGGGCTCACCAAACATCAGGATGGCAAAGAACATCGTCATCTTGCCGCCGGGAACAACCATCACCTGCTCGGGCGAGACTTCTACACCGCGATGGGCCAGGACATCTTCGGCAACGGCTTCACGCAAGGGCATCATGCCGGGTGCCGGGGTATAGCCGTGATGCCCGTCGCGCAGGGCCCTAATGGCGGCTTCAACGATATGATCGGGCGTCTTGAAGTCGGGCTGCCCGATTCCAAGATTGATGATGTCGCGGCCCTCTGAGGCCAGTTCTGTGGCACGCGCCAGAACGGCAAAGGCGGTTTCCGAGCCGATGTTTTGCAGATTTGCTGCAGTAATCATGCAAAAGCCCTCATTTGGCACATGTGCGGTGTTGACCCGATAGGCAGCTTGATCGTACAGAAGCGTTCATCAAGCAAGTCTTGTGGTGGCTATAGCTCAGTAGGTTAGAGCGCCTGGTTGTGGTCCAGGAGGTCGTCGGTTCGAGACCGACTAGCCACCCCACTTTCTTTCAAGCAAAGAATTGAAGTCCTTCCGCCATGCATGCGCGCTTTGCCTTGCGTATGATGCGGCCATGCGAACCGTTGCTGTCATGATTGCCATTGGGCTTGCCGGAATTGCGCAGGACGCCCTGGCGTTCTGGGATCCCGTTACAGAACAGTGCAAACCGCCTGCTCTGGAAGGCACGGCATCGGCCATCGATGGCGACACGTTGCTCCTTACAAACAAGGATGGCTTCAAGGCTGTCTTGCGTCTGGTCAGCATCGATGCGCCCGAGCTTTACCAGGATTGCCGTATCGATGGTGAACCATGGTCATGTGGCTACGCTGCGCGTGACACCCTTGATGACCTTGTCGCTGACGTCACCCTTTCCTGCCTGACCTGTGGCTACAACCGGGACGGTGCCATGCTTGCACTCTGCAGGGACGGTGATCGTGACATTGGTGCAGAGGTGTTGCGCGAAGGCATGGCGACTTCGTTCGCGTTCTTCAGCAACGGCATGCATGCTGCGGAATCACAGGCCGAGAGTGCCGGGCGTGGGTTGTGGCAAGGTGACTGGGTCCACCCTCAGGTCTGGCGGGAAGGTGCAAGATTGGGGGATGAGCCTTGCCAGGGCTGTTATCTTCCCCAATGAAGCTTGTTGCGTTGAAGATGGTGCGGTGGTGTCATGACTCCATGAACATTCGTTGGCTCCTCTCTGCTCTGTTTTTCCTTGTCGCCTCTGGAATTCTGGCCCCGGCGCATGCGGCCGATTGTTCGGCGCTCCCGCGTGCCGGCATTGATTGGCGCAGTTGTGATCTTACCGGCACCGACTTTCCCGGGGCCGAGCTCTCGGGCGCAAATCTGCGTGGCGCGGCGCTCAGCAATGCGGATCTTTCTGGCGGTGATTTCTCCGACATCGATGGCTATCGCGTTCGCTTTGTTGAATCCGATTTGACCGGAGCCAACTTTGACGGGGCGACACTCACGGATGCGCGGTTCGATCGTGCAGATATGACCGGCGCCAGCTTTGTTGGCGTGTCGGCGCGGGGTGCAAAGTTTCTCTTTGCGAATCTGACAGGTGCCGACTTTACCGATGCCAGCCTGCGCAATGTCGATTTTACCGGTGCTGATCTTACCGGTGCGACCTGGACCGACGGAGTTAAGATCTGTGCCGAAGGTTCCCTGGGCATGTGCCGTTAGGAAATGATGTGAACGCCACTGGGTTTGCCTGCCCCTTCTGCAACCATCCCACGGCCTATCCCGTGGATGTGCATGGTCATGTGCAATGTTCGGTCTGCCACACCAACGTCGATCCCTGCTGCGGTGGTGCGGTCTGCACGACCGACCCGCAGGAGCCGATCAGCGCCAACGCAGACTGATTGCGCCTCCCGCCAGTGCCATGCCTGGCAGGACCAGAATCATGCCGGCCACCGTCAGCCATCCAGGAACTTCCGAAAGCAGCCACCAGGCCTGAAGGGTGGCCAGGACTGGGACCAGGACCATTACCAGAGCAGCGCGCTGTGGGCCGATTGTGCGGATCGCGCGCGTGTACATGAGCGGCGCCACCGCTCCGGCCAGAAGACCCTGATAAACCAGTTGCAGAACGGTTTCGCTCCAGGGGGCCGAGAAGATGTGTGTGTCATTGAACGCAAGCAGGAGAGGGCCGTACCAGGCCAGGGGCACACAGGCGATGACCGCAACATTGGTGAGTGGTCGAAGGCCGTAGAACCGCGTGCCCACCGTGAAGGTTGCCCACATGAAGGCAGCCAGCAGAAAGAACGCGGCGCCTTCCCATGAACCTTCCTGGGCGCTTTCCAGACCAATCAGACAAAGCGCTCCCACCACCAGCACCAGACCCACGATACGCTCGCTGCCGGGACGCTCGCGCAGCCAGGCCCATCCAAGCAGTGTCGCAAAAATCGCCAGGGCACCTGGAATGACAACGCCGCCCTGTGCCGTTGGAGCAAAGGTCAGGCCGCCGACCGACAGCAGGCTGTAGGGCACACCGCCCATCATCGAGAGTACCAGAACAGGGCGCCAGCCAGCGGCCCTGATCTCGGGCCAGCGTGCGACGAAAACCGGCGCCATGATCAGGCCTGAGCCCACGAAGCGCAGCAGCGTGATGTCGGAAACCAGAAGCGCGTGGGTCGCACCAAAGCGCAATGCCACCATCCATCCGCTCCAGATGATCGCAACAAGTGTGGCAAGGCCAAAGCCGATGAAGAGCTGGCGCCGGTCAGGCGCTGGAAGGTCGGGCATGGTGCGCAGCCAATAGAACCAATCATCCCGCGCGTCCATGTATGCTGACAGGCTGCTGTCAGGGGCATGCGGTCATAACCTGATCAGGATTTGTGTGATGGGTAGATCAGCATGTCGGAATCATCCGGATCAATCATGACGCCGGCAACCGGTCGCCTGCTCGTGATCACTTCTGCGGTTGCCTGGAGTACGGCCGGTATCTTCACCAAAGGCGTCGGGGCCGATGTCTGGGCCGTGCTTTTCTGGCGTGGCCTTATCGCTGGCGTTCTGATGATGGCCTATCTTTCCTGGCGGGGCGGCGACAGCCATCCCCGCGCCTGGCGCAGGCTTGGTTGGCCTGGATGGGCTGCAGCAACCGCCGGCAGCACCGCGACGGTCTGCTTCATTGCCGCCTTCAAGAATACCGATGTTGCCAACGTGGCAATCATCTATGCCACCGCACCCTTTGCTGCTGCCGCCATTGCCTGGTTCTGGATGCGCGAGCGCCCGGCCGTTGCAACGCTGGTCGCCGCTGCGCTGTGCCTGGTCGGCGTTTTGATCATGGTCAGCGGATCGGCGGGATCGGCCAACCTGACCGGCGATATGCTGGCTTTGGCCATGACCGTCCTGATGGCTCTGATGATGGTCATCATCCGGCGTTATCCAGACCGCCCTATGACCCTGGCGATCGGTCCGCTCTCCTGCGTGCAGCTTGTCGCCCTTGGGTGGGGCATGAGCGCGCCCTTTGATGTCTCCTTGCCCGATTTCTGGCTGTTGACCGGTTTTGGCTTGTCACATGCCACCGCCACCATCCTGCTTGCCGAAGGCGTGCGCCGCATCACGGCATCCGAAGCAGGACTTCTGGGCAGCCTCGAGATGCCGCTCGTCCCCCTCTGGGGCTGGCTCTTCCTTGCAGAAATACCGCGCATGATGACCTTTGTCGGCGGGGCGGTCGTGCTGGCAACGTTGGTTTGGTATCTCGGTCGCGACCTGCAGTCGCGGCCATCTTGAGGACAAAATCATCTGATAGTGGAGAGCTCGCACGATAGAAATGAGGAGCCTACAGGGTGGCCAACCACTTCCGCACGACAGGACTGATCGTTGCACTGATGTCGGTCTTGAGCCTGGAGGCGCATGCATGTTTTGCACCACCGCAACAAAGTACAGAGTCGCACGACGCGTTGGTTTCCAGGACATCACGGATTGTTCTGGTTGAACTTGTTTCGGCCAGTGGAGGGATGTCGTGGTGGAAGACCTATGAGTTTTCGGTTTTTGAAGCCCTGAAAGGTGAATTCGAACCGGTCTTCTCGGTGGGCCTGCCAAGCCCCTATCTCGCGTCAGACGATGATTACCTGCAGCACAGCGATCCTGCATTCTGGCAAATGATGGAATCGCGCGCTGTTGTGGGCGCAGATTGCCTGGTTCACGCCTCGTTTGAGGTCGGTGCGACCTATCTGCTGTTCCTTGATGCGCCCTATCACATCCATGGTTTCGAACGTATCAAAGGCGAAGACGATCAGTGGCTCGCGTGGGTTCGCGCCCAAACCGTCCGGCAGTGAACTAAACCTTACGTTCGAACTTCACGTCCTGTGCGCCTTCCCAGAGAGCCTTTGTGCCCAGTGCATGCAGATTTTCCAGGCCGGAGGTCAGCGTGATGAAGTGGTTGCCGGCGAGCTGGCCCATCTTGCTGGCGAAGTTGACACCGCCATAGGCGATCAGGATTTCGGTTTCGCTGATGCCGCCGGGATAAAGAATGATCTGGCCTGGTGAGGGATAGCTGGTGTGGTTCTCGTAGCCGACCCCGAAATCGAGATCACCAAGCGGCAGCCAGACGGCTTCGCCGCTCCAGCGCACATGCACGGCCTGACTGATGAAGGGCAGGGCCCGCTCGAAGGCAGCGCAGGTTTTGGGCGCCAGTTCTGTCTCCAGTCTGGCGTCGAATGTGAAGGGGCCTGCTCTCAGGATGAGTTCGGTCATGATCAGGCCTTCGCCAGAGCCTGATCGAGATCGCGGATCAGGTCTTCAACAGTTTCGATGCCGATGGAGAGACGGATCGTATCGTCACGAACATCCGCGGCCATGCGTTGTTCCGGACTCAATTGGCGATGGGTCGTGCTGGCGGGGTGGATGATCAGGCTGCGGGTATCGCCGATGTTGGCGAGGTGACTGAAGAGGTTGCTCGCTTCCACGACACGGGTTCCGGCATCGAAGCCGCCCTTGACGCCAAAGGTGAAGACGCCGCCGAAACCGTTCCTGAGGTATTTGCGGGCAAGCGCGTGATAAGGGCTCGACGTGAGCCCAGCGTAGGAAACCCAAGCCACCTTCGGGTGGCTTTCCAGGAAGGTCGCAACTTCCATGGCGTTGTCACAATGGCGCTGCATACGCAGCGGCAAGGTCTCGCAGCCGGTAATCAGGTTGAAGGCGTTGGTCGGTGAGAGGGAAGGACCGAAATCGCGCAGGCCGACTGCGCGAGCCTTCATGGTGAAACCGAAATCCCCGAACGTCTCGGCGAAGGTGAGACCGTGGTAGGCCGGTTCGGGCTCTGTCATGCCGGGAAACTTGCCGCTGGCAAACCAGTCGAACTTGCCGGATTCAACAACCACGCCGCCCATGGAATTGCCATGCCCGCCGATGAACTTCGTCGCGGAGTGAATCACGATATCGGCGCCCCAGTGGATCGGCTGACACAGCCAGGGCGTGGCCATCGTGTTGTCGACCACCAGGGGAATGGCATGTCGGCGGGCGATCTCGGCCAGGGGCTCCAGATCGACGATGATGCCGCCGGGATTGGCAAGCGCCTCGACGAAGATTGCCTTTGTCTCGGGCCTGATGGCGGCTTCCACGGCACCAAGATTGGCGGGGTCGACCAGGTCGGAATGCCAGCCCAGCTTCTTGAATGACAGGGTGAACTGGGTGACCGAGCCACCATAGAGGTAGCGCGAGGCGACAATGTGATCGCCCGGCTCCAGCAGCGTGAAGAAGGCCAGAAACTGGGCGGCATGGCCTGATGCGCAGGCGACTGCTGCGCGGCCGTCTTCCAGATTGGCGACGCGCTCTTCGAGCACGGCGACGGTCGGGTTGGTCAGGCGTGAATAGATGTAGCCGAAGGTCTGCAGGTTGAAGAGCGAGGCGGCATGATCGACATCGTCGAAGACATAGCTGGTGGTCTGATAGATCGGCGTGGCGCGTGCGCCTGTGGTCGGGTCAGGCCGTGCGCCGGCGTGCACTGCGCGTGTCTCTAGTCCGTAATCGGGCTGCTCTTGGCTCATCGGACGCTCACAATCGGGTATAGGGGTCGCCATCGCCGTCATAGCTGCAATGGCTGGAGAAATCGCACAGGGAACCCAGCCACATCTGGCCGGTTCGTTCCCAATCGATGGAGGAGCAACCCGACAGCAGTAGCGCTGCGCTGAAGGTCAGGGAGAGGGTCAAGATGTGCCTTCTGCTCATATCTTCAGCGCCTTGGCGGTGATGATGCCCGAATTGATGCCGCCCCAGGAGAGTTCGCCCGAGAGACGGCCGTATTCGATCTTGGGGCAGCGATCCATGATGACGTTGAGCCCCGCAGCCTCCGCGCGGACGGCAGCATCGGCATTGACGACGCCAAGCTGCATCCAGACCGTGTCGATCTTTCTGGCGTCCTTGAGTGCAATGGCTTCATCGGTGATGGCACCGGCAGCTTCGGGGCCACGGAAAATGTCGACCATGTCGAAGTTCTCAGGGATGGCATCCAGCGAGGCGTACACGGTCTCGCCCAGGATCTCCGTCCCGGCCGCACCGGGATTGACGGGGATGACTCGGTAACCCTTGGCTTGCAGATACTTCATGGCAAAGTAGCTGGGCCGAACCCATTTCGGACTAGCACCGACCATGGCGATTGTCCGGCAGCGGCGCAGAATGCCCCGGATCTCTTCATCGCTGTAATGACTGTGATCCCCCATCAGGCGCCTTTCCAGGTGGGTTTGCGTTTCTCCAGGAAGGCATCGATGCCTTCTTCTGCGTCCTGCGCCAGCATGTTTCGGGTCATGACCTCGCTGGCATGGGCATAGGCATCATCCAGCGGCATTTCGAGTTGGCGGTAAAAGGCTTCCTTGCCGATCGCCAGGGTCAGCGGTGATTTCGAAGCGATCTGTTGCGCCAGAGCCATCACGGCATCATCCAGTTCGGCTTCCGGCACGACGCGGTTCACCAGGCCGATGGAACGTGCCGTTTCTGCATCGGTCATGTCGCCGGTCAGCAGCATTTCCATAGCGTGTTTGCGTGCCACGTTGCGCGAGAGGGCAACCATGGGTGTGGAACAGAACAAACCGATGTTGACGCCCGGTGTGGCAAAGCGCGCGGTCTGCGCGGCGACGGCCAGATCGCAGGTCGCAACTAGCTGGCATCCCGCAGCCGTGGCAATGCCGTGAACGCACGCAATCACGGGTTTGGGCAGGTTGACGATGGAGGTCATCAACCGGCTGCACTGATCAAACAGGGCTTCATAGTTGCTCTGTCCCGGATTGGCCCGGACTTCCTTCAGGTCATGGCCGGCACAGAAACCAGGACCATTTGCTGCGATCACCACAACTTTGACACCGGGATCTTTGGCGATGGCGTCGAGCGAATCCTGCAAGGCGGCCATCAGGCCAACCGACAACGCATTGCGCTGGGCAGGACGGTTCAGGGTCAGGCGCGCAACGCCGTCAATGTCGTCACGCAGGAGAATGTCTTCGTTCATGATGGCAATGTGGCCTCTGATGTCTCAGGCGGCAAGGCGGGCTGCGATCACGGCACGGTCGTCCCGGAGTGCACGCGCAATACCGTCAAGCAGCGTATGGGTTGTTGGGTCAGAAAGGCCACCGATGGGCTCACGGGAGGATTCAAGGGTTGGGATCATCGCGTCGAAGGCAGCCAGTGTGGCTTCGTCGATGCCCTGTTCACCTTCGCCGATCATGACCTTGCCGTGGCCTCGGCTATCAGGCGTTCCGCCAAGATCAAGGAGGCGCTCCAGCATGGCCTCGCTTCGATACATCATGACCAGGGCCAGGTTGAGCTCACGTTCGGCCAAAGCATCGTTGCTCATGCCTTTGAAGATCAGACTGTGGTGGAAAACCTGACTAACCGAAGACGTCATGTCTGGAAGCACAGCGTTGATGGCGCCAAAGGCAATTTCCGCGCTGCCGGGCTTGGGTAGCAGGAACTTGGCACCTCGCGGCTGTTCCTGGGCCTCTGGACCGTTGATCCAGCCTTCCAGACGCCCAAGGTCGGCGCGTTCTGCAGTAGCAATTTCCTCGAGAACCTTGCGATCAGCCTCCTGACTGCATTGTTCCAGAGCGCGTTTAACGACCTCAAGGAACCAGCGGGTCTGGTCAGCGTCCGATTTCAGAATGGAAGCGGGATCATGGCCGATAACAAGATCACGAGCTTCCCGGCTGATGGGCCCTGCGCCATGTTTGCGCAGGGCGACGGCCAGTATCCCTGTGCGCCGCATCTTGACGATCCACTCCATGTTGCGTTCCATGCCCAGGCTGTGGCCCCAGGAGCGCATCATGCGGGAATGGAAAAAGAGCTGGTTGATCGGATCGATCATGGCATCCAGGACCGATTGCAGAGCCCCGACGGTGCCGTCGTTGTGATGAGAATTTGCCATTGTGGGAGTTTGCCCGCATTGGTCGCTTGCGCAACAGCAGAAATCAGCGGAAAACGTCGCCCGAACAAAGTGCAGGTAAAGGCGCTTTCAGCCCGTTGACTCGCCCCCATCCTGTGTTAAGTTCCGCGCCCCTTGGGCTGCGGGTGCTGATGGCACTGCGGCCCGTGACGTTATGAGACAAGAGACATCATGAAAACCTTCGTCGCAAAGCCCGCCGAAGTCGAGCGCAAGTGGTATCTGGTCGATGCCGAGGACCTGGTCCTTGGTCGTATGGCCGTTGAAATCGCCGACATCCTTCGAGGCAAGCACAAGACCATCTTCACGCCGCATGTCGACACCGGTGATTTCGTCATCGTGGTCAACGCAGAGAAGGTCCACCTGACCGGCAACAAGCGCAACAACGAGCGCTTTTACTGGCACACAGGCTGGGCCGGCGGCATCAAGGATCAAACCCTGGGCGCGCGTCTCGACGGCAAGCATCCTGAGCGTGTGGTGATCAAGGCCGTGGAGCGCATGATTTCGCGCAATCCGCTGGGCAGCCAGATCATGACCAAGCTGAAGGTCTATGCCGGACCCGATCATCCTCATGAGGCACAGCAGCCCGAGGTCCTCGACATCGCCGCACGTAGCCGCAAGAACAAGAAGGCAGCCTGATCATGGTTGATACCGAAAGCGTCACTCCCGAAGCAGAAGCACCGGCACCTGTTGCTCCGGTTCTTGCCGAAGAGCCCATTGAGCTTCCCGATCCGGTGATCGACGAGCATGGCCGCTCCTATGCCACGGGTAAGCGCAAGAATGCGATTGCCCGTGTCTGGATCAAGCCCGGTGCCGGTCGTGTGATGGTCAATGGCAAGGATATGCAGGAATACTTCACGCGCCCGACCTGGCGCCTGATCCTGACCCAGCCTTTCCAGGTTGCCGAGCGCATGGATCAGTACGACGTGTTTTGCACCGCCAAGGGCGGCGGTCTCTCCGGTCAGGCCGGTGCCGTGCGTCATGGCATCTCAAAGGCTCTGGCTCTGTTTGAGCCTGCCTTGCGCACCACGTTGAAACGCAATGGCTTCCTGACCCGCGACTCCCGCGTTGTGGAGCGCAAGAAGTACGGTCGCCGCAAGGCCCGCCGCAGCTTCCAGTTCTCGAAGCGCTGATCCGGCATTGTTGCCGAAGCATTTACGTCAAAGGGCCGGGTGTTTACCCGGCCCTTTTTCGTTGGGCAGTATGGCTCCGGATCATCGCATGAACAGGAGGCGATCATGACTGATACAACGACCAGTGTTTCCGGTGGCTGTTACTGCGGCAAAGTCCGCTATCAGGCGGTGTCTGTGAATCGGAATGTAATTGAATGTCACTGTACCCAGTGCCGCAAACAGGCTGGTCATCGCTATGCCACAGCGGCAAGCACGCAGGCTGGCGTTTCGATCGAGGGTGAGGGCGTGATCTCGTGGTTCCGTGCATCGGATGAGGCCGAGCGCGGCTTTTGTTCGCATTGCGGCTCTCATCTGTTCTGGCGTTCGCTGACCGATGACAAGATGGTTCTGCTTGCCGGCAGCATCGACGATGACTCAGGCTTGCGCCTGACCAGCCACATCTTTGTCGAAGACAAGGGCAGCTACTACGACATCGATGATGGCTTGCCGCAATTCAAAGGCTACGACACGCCACATCAGCCCGACTGAGCCGTTCCTGCACCTCAGTCGCCAAGATATGCGGTGAAATCCATCTCTATCCTGGCGTTGATCGTCATGCCTGCCACGACGCCTATCCGGGCTGGTTTGTTGCCCGGAAAATACGATGCATAGACGGCATTGAAGGCATCGAAGTCATCGGCTGACGTGAGATAAACATTCACCTTGGCGATGCGACTCAGATCTGTGTCTGCCCTTGCCAGGACATCGATCAGGTCTTTCATGATCCGATCGGTTTCGGCACCGACGCCACCTTTGACGATGCTGCCGTCATCATCAAAGCCGCACATTCCCGAGACGAACAGAAAGTCGCCGGCCCGGACTGCCTCCGACAGAGGCAAACCTTCCATGTTTGGCCCAACGATGAACGACATTCCCATGGCTGTATCCTCCTCTGATTGATCAATGTAGGTAAGTTGATAATGATGAAACATCCTATCCGCTGGTGCCGCCCTGCGGCGATAATTTCCCAGACACGTTCTAACTGCGGTCATACTTGTTTCTTGAAGGGTCAAGGAGCGTGTGAGGTCGAAACCCAAAGGAGTCTTGCATGACCGATCGTCTTGGAACCATCGACATCTTTCCGCCGGCTGGCGACTACGTTTACATGGATGCGGCCTCTGTCGGCCTCAGCCATACCAAGGGCGCTGAAGCAATTTCGGACTGGCAGCGTGCACTTGCGGAAAAGGGGACGGTCGCCTTTACAGAAAAGGACGAGGTCGAGTGCCTGGACAACCTGAACGATGCCGCTGCGCGTCTCTTCAACGCGAAGGTCGACGACATTGCGACGGCATCGAGCGAAACCGTGCTGATGTCGTCGCTGGCCTGGGCCGTGATGCCCGCAGCCGGAACGAACATCGTTTCGACGGAAACAACCCATCCAAGCTCGGTATACCCCTGGATGCGTGTGGCAGAGCACACCGGTGCTGAAGTGCGTTGGGCCCGGGCGGACGATAGCCTGACGATTGATCCTGACGTCCTTGAAGACCTGATCGACGAGAATACCCCTCGGTGGTGTGTCTTTCTCATGTGGAGTGGGGCACGGGCCAGATATTTGATCTCAAACGTTTCGCGGATGCCGCGCACAGAAATGGCGCGATCTGTGTGATCGATGCGACCCAGTCTGCCGGCCAGATTCCGATCGATGTTGCCCAGAGCGGAGTCGATGCCGTCGCGACCTCTACCTACAAATGGCTCTGCGGGCCGTTTGGCACAGGCATGATGTATGTTGCGCCAGAACTCCAGAAGCTGAGCCCGGGTATCATCGGCTGGCGTTCGCACAAGGACATGTGGGATTTCCAGGCCGACCGGTTTGAGTATGCCGACAGCGCCAAGCGCTTTGAGTTTGGGACCATGGCCTATGGCACGGCGTTCGGGGCCACGGTCTCGACCAACTATCTGCTGGAGCTTTCGATCGAGCGGATTGCCGAACACAACCGGCAGATCTCGAACCGTTTGCTCGAAGGTCTGAGCGAATTGGGTGCCGAGGTTCTGGGTCCCAGGAATGTGGCCAGCCGTTCCGCAACCGTAGCCGCCAGGTTCCCCGGCAAGGACAGTGCCGATTTCGCCAGGACGCTCAAGGAGGCTGATGTGATTGCCAGCCTGCGACGCGATTTCATTCGCTTCTCGCCCCATCTCTACAATTCATCCGATGACATCGATCAGGGCCTCAGAGCCATCAGAGCGGCCCTCTGATCGTCACGGCTATCCATCTGGAGAACAAGCATGTCGAAGACCCTCACGGTTGCACCCAGAGCCGTCACCAGGACGTTCTGCGGTTTTCCCCTGGCGCTGGAACTTGACGACCTTGATGCGCATGTCGCGATTCTGGGTCTGCCCTATGGCGATCCCTATTCGATGGATGAGGTCACCAACGATCAGACCAATGCGCCGACAGCTGTCAGGCAGGTTTCCGACAAGGCATGGGAGGGACTGGGTCAGTGGGACTTTGATCTCGATGGAACCGTGTTTGACGGTCAGGACATTCGTGTCGTTGATTGCGGCGACATTCCCGCCGATGCGCACGAGCTGTCAGGGCACTACCGGGCCGCTGAGGCGGCGGTGCGGAAGATTCTGAAGGCAGGCGCGATGCCGATGATCATCGGTGGCGACCATGGCGTGCCGATACCGGTGTTTCGCGCGCTTGAGGAAGTCGGACCCGTTCATCTCATCCAGATCGATGCTCATCTCGATTGGCGTGATGACATCAACGGCGTCAGGGAAGGCTACTCAAGCCCGATCCGCAGGGCTTCGGAGTTGGATCATATCGACCAGATTTTTCAGATTGGCCTGCGCTGCCAGGGTAGTGCCAGAGCCCAGGAGGTCCAGGCGGCAAGAGCCTACGGTGCCCATCTGATCTCGATCTATGAGCTGGAAGATCGAGGGGTGGCCGACGTGCTGGACCAGATTCCAGATGGCGAAAGTTACTACCTGACGATTGATGCCGATGGCATGGATCCATCCATCATGCCCGCGGTCGCCGGCCCGGCGCCTGGTGGTGTCACATACTCTCAGATGCACAGGCTGATTCAGGGTCTGGTCAGGAAGGGCAGGCTGGTCGGCATGGATGTCGTTGAGATCACGCCATCCAGAGACGTCAACGACATCACCAGCATCACGGCGACACGGCTGTTCACGAACGCGATTGGCGCCGCAGTACGGGCAGGCTACTTCAGGGACTGATCGGCCTGGTTAGACTGGGACTTGCATCCTGATCAAGAGCGCGTATGTCGTGCTCCTGACAGGAGGCTTGCCATGACAGAACCAGCCTGGATCAGGATGATCTCGGATGAAGAGGCCAATGCGGCGCTCTGTGCCGTGTTCGATACTGCGCGCACCCCGCACGGCACACTCGACAACGTCATGCGGGGTGCATTCGCTGCGCCCGGCGACCATGACCGGCCCACGTCTCGCTCTACCGCAGCGTCCTTCACAGCGATGACAACACGGTACCGTTCTGGTTTCTTGAGACTGTGGCCAGCTATGTCAGCATTCTCAACACCTGCGGATACAGCCTGCTGCATCACTGGGCCAATGCCAGCCGACTGATGGAGGACCCGGAACGGGCAGAGGCCGTGCGTGCTGCTCTGGATGCCGGGCGGCCGGAAGATGCCTTTGAAGGCAGAGAACTCGCCTTGTTGCGTTATGCCGCAAAACTCACGACAGACGTTGGCGCCATGGAGAGGTCCGATATCGATGCTCTGCATGCGGCAGGCTGTGATGACGGCGAGATCCTTGAGGTCAACCAGGTCGTAGCCTATTTCAACTATTCCAATCGGCTCCTGAACGGCCTAGGTGTCTCGACCGCAGGGGACACCGTGGGTTATTACAAGGAAACTGAAGAGACCGGAGAAACCGCATGAGTGCGAACGGCAAACTGAATGTCGCGATCCTTGGAGCCAGTGGGTACACCGGAGCCGAATTGCTGCGCCTTCTGATGGGGCATGACGGCATTCACGTAGCCGCGCTGACAGCGGACCGACGCGCAGGTGAGGCGGTTGGTTCGGTCTACCCGCATCTGGCGCATCTGGACCTGCCCGACATGGTAGCGATTGCCGATGTGGACTGGTCAGGCATCGATGCCGTCTTCTGCTGTTTGCCACATGGCACGACACAGGAAGTCATTGCCGGACTGCCCAAGCATGTGAAGATCGTCGATCTCTCGGCTGATTTCCGGCTCTATGACGCTGATACCTATGCCCAGTGGTATGGCGGCAAGCACAGCGCCATGGATCTGCAGGGTGAGGCGGTCTATGGCCTGACGGAAATCAAGCGTGAGCAGGTAAGGGCAGCCCGGCTGGTTGCTAATCCCGGGTGCTACACATCGGCGGCCGAACTGCCGCTCATCCCCTGTCTGGCCGAGGGGCTGATCGAAACGTCAGGCATCATCATCGATGCCAAGTCCGGCGTCAGCGGCGCGGGCCGGTCGCCCAAGGAGGGCGCGCTGCACACCGAAGTCTCCGAGGGTATTCATGCCTATGGCATTGCCAGCCACCGCCATACACCCGAGATCGAGCAGGAACTTTCCGAGGCTGCAGGCGAAGCGATCACGGTTACCTTTACTCCGCACCTGATGCCCATGAACCGGGGAATTCTGGCCACGACCTATGTGACCCTGAAGAATGGTGCCACAGCAGATGACCTTCGGGGTGCGCTGGCCCGACAATATACAGACGAGCCCTTCGTCAAACTGGTGCCTCAGGGACAGGCGCCAGCGACACGGCATGTGCGTGGCTCCAACCTTTGCCTGCTGGGTGTATTCGCCGACCGTGTGCCGGGCAGGGCCATTCTGATCTCTGCGCTCGACAATCTGGTCAAGGGCGCATCGGGCCAGGCCCTGCAGAACCTGAATGTCATGGCAGGGTTCGAGGAAACTGCCGGTCTGCCACAGGTCGCTGTTTTCCCGTGAGTTCACTTTCTCCAATTATCGTTCCATATCAAGGCGATATTCCAAATATCTCACCTGATAGTTTCGTTGCGCCAGGTGTGTTTGTTTCCGGCGATGTGACCATTCTGGAAGGGGCGTCCGTCTTTCCCGGCTGCGTGCTGCGCGGCGATGTCGCGGCAATTCATGTCGGCAGGCGCACGAACATCCAGGACTGCACCGTCGTGCACGTTTCCAGCAACGACGGGCCCACCTGGATTGGCGATGAGGTCACGATCGGACACCATTGCCTGATTCACGCCTGCACGCTGGAAGACCGCAGCTTCATCGGCATGCGTGCCACCGTGATGGATAACGCTGTGGTCGAGACCGGTGCCATGGTCGCTGCCGGTGCATTGGTTACGCCAGGCAAGCGAGTCCTTTCCGGTGAACTTTGGGCGGGCAGCCCGGCCAAGAAAATGCGCGATCTGTCGCCCGAAGAGCAGGTCGGCTTCATGTCCACGGTGGACCGGTACGCCGAGCATGGGCGCAACTACCGTGAGGCGATTGCCAAGCTGTGAGCCGCGCTGAAGTCCTGTCTGTCCTTTGTGATCGCATTCTGGCGTTGGCGCCCGGCGGACCTGCAGCCGTTGCCATTGATGGGCCCGACGCCTCGGGCAAGTCCACACTGGCTGACGCGCTGGTCGCGCCTCTGGAAACACGCGGAGCCGTTGTTGTTCGTGCCAGCATCGATGATTTCGAGCGTCCACGTGCCGAACGCTACGCAAGGGGTCGTTTCTCTGCCAAGGGCTACTATCGTGACTGCTTTGATTACGGCGCGTTTAAGCGCCTGCTGCTTGACCCCCTGACCAGTGGTGTCGCGCCCGCCCTGATCCGCACCCGCGCCTTTGACCTGGTCTCCGATAAGCCGATCGCCACGCGTCCTGTGGCGATACCTGCGCGTGGCGTTGTCCTGGTTGATGGTGTGTTTCTGTTGCGGGCGGAACTGCGTGATCGCTGGGATCTCTCCATCCTGCTTGAGGTGTCTGAAAACGAAACCATGCGCCGCGCCCTTGCACGGGCCGGTGGTGATTCAGAGGAACTACGCCGCCTTAACGAAGCCCGCTACATCGCGGGCTATCAGCTCTACCGGGACGAAGCGGCCCCTGAAGCGGTGGCATCCCTTGTGATCGACAACAACGATCACACAAACCCGGTGATCACGGCAGACCGCTAGGCCCCAGCACAATCATCACGGCGGTGGCTGCGATCAAAAACGCCATGCCCAGACCGAAAATCTTGCCGGCACGCGGACCCGTGAACAGGCGATGCATCGCTTCACCTGCTGCCATCCATGTGCCGTTGGCAAAGGGCGTCATCGCCATGAACACCAGCGCAATGAGCGCGGCGCGTGTGATGACGGAGGGCGCCAGTTCCACGTAGGCACCGGCACAAGCCAGCGCCATTGCCCAGCCCTTGGGATTGACCCACTGGAACAGCATCGCTTCGAGCATGGTCAAGGGGCGTGCCTTGCTGCTGGGTTGGTCGGGTGCTGTGGGGTCGGATGGCTGCAGCGCGCCACGCGCCATCTTGAAGGCCAGCCAGAGCAACCATGCTGCACCACCAAACTTCACAACATCCAGCAGAACCGGGACTTCCAGGATGAGTGCGCCCAGACCTGAGGTCACCAGAGCCAGCATGATGCCAAATCCGAACATGATGCCCAGCATATGCGGCACAGCCCGGCGCCACCCGAAGGCCGCGGCCGAAGCCATGACCATCAGGTTGTTGGGGCCGGGCGTGATCGAGCCGATGAAGGCAAAGCCGATCAGGCTGGAAAGAAGGACGGTATCGACCATGGGCTAAAAGGACAGCTAAGCTGTCCCAACGTCAAGGCCGAACTTGTCTGGGTACAAAGACCGTCAGTTGGTCTTGCGCAGGTCCAGCTTCACGTAACTGCCCGGAGCATCCTCGATGGCTTTCAGCTTGCCTTTGCCGGGCTCACGCGCGGCGACCATGGCGCCGGACTGTTTGGCGAGCCAGGCCTCCCAGTTGGGCCACCAGGAACCCTCATGCTGCTGGGCGCTATCGAACCAGGCATCCGGATCCGCCGGGTTTTCGGTATTGGTCCAGAACCCATACTTGTTCTTCTCGGGCGGATTGATGACACCGGCGACGTGACCCGATGCAGCCAGGGTAAAGGTCGTATCACCGCTATAGAGTTGCGTTGCCTTGTAGGTCGACTCCCAGGGTGCAATGTGGTCCTCGCGGGTCGAGAGCAGGTAAGTGGGCACCTTGACCTTCGTGATATCAAGCATTGTGCCATCCAGCTCCAGTTCGCCCTTGGAGAGGGCGTTGTCGAGATACAGGCGGCGCAGGTAGGCACTGTGCATGGCTGCAGGCATGCGGGTGCTGTCGCCATTCCAGAACAGGATGTCGAACGGGAAGGGCTCCTTGCCCATCAGGTAGTTGTTGATCACGAACGACCACACCAGATCGTTGGCGCGCAGGGTGTTGAAGGTTGCGGCCATTTCCGAACCTTCAAGGTAGCCGCGCTCGTTCATCATCTTTTCGAGGTTCTGGACCTGCTCCTCATCGATGAAGACATCGATTTCGCCGACCTGTTCGAAATCGGTCAGCGATGTCAGGAAGGTGGCGGAGTTCAGGCGCTTGTCCTTCTTGGACGCCAGATAAGCCGCCGTGCAGGCCACCAGCGTGCCGCCGATGCAATAGCCCAGGATGTTGATGCTGGATTCGCCAGTTGCCTTTTCGACCGCGTCGAGTGCCGCAACCGGGCCCTCGAGCATGTAGTCGTCAAACGTCTTCTTCGCGAGCTTTTCGTCTGGATTGACCCAGGACACCACAAACGCCGTGTAACCCTGTTCCACAACCCAGCGGATAAAGGAGTTCTTGGGCTTGAGATCGAGGATGTAATACTTGTTGATCCAAGGCGGCACGATCAGAAGCGGCTTCTTGTGCACCTTCTTGGTCGTGGGTGTGAACTGGATGAGCTGGATCAGGTCGTTCTGAAACACCACTTTGCCTGGAGTTGTTGCCAAATCCTTGCCGATCTCGAAGGCATCGTTGTTGACCATCTTGACTGCAAGCTGACCCTTGCCGCGCTCGAAATCGTCGAGAAGGTTCTGCAGGCCCTTGACCAGGTTCTCACCCTTTGTCTCGGCCGTAGCGCGCAGGACTTCGGGGTTGGTTGCCGCAAAGTTGGTGGGCGAAAGGGCGTCAGCATAAAGCTTGGTATAGAATTCCAGCTTCTTCTTGGTCTTGGGCTCAAGTCCGTCGACGCCACCCATCAGGTCCTGAATCCAGTTCGATGACAGCAGATAGGACTGTTTCATGTAATCAAAGACCGCATTCTGGGTCCATTCCTCGTCCTTGAAGCGGCGATCGTCGCCATGGGGCTCCACAACGGGTTCAGCATCCTGGCCTGCCATGCGCAGGGCGGTCTGTTGCCACAGGTCCATGTAACCCTTCCACAGGTTGGCCTGGGCCTCAGCGAGCTTTACCGGATCGCTCATGAGCTGCACGGAAGCCTGCATGAAGACCTCGCCCATGCGCATCATGTCTTCCATCTGGCCGGAGGTGTCGCCCTGACGTGATGCGAACTCCTGCATCAGGCGCTGGCTTTTCTCCGCAATCGCCTGCCAATCTTCCATGTGAAGGGTCTGGTCTTGTCCGGATTCAGTCATTCTTGTAACTCCGATGGGTCAATCAGCCATGGCACGGGCTTTGCTTTGTTGTGGCTTGGACCAAAAACGATTAGTTTTCGGCAATCCAAGCGCCCTTCATACCGTGGGTATATATGAAATTGTGCACTGCAAAAAAGACTGTCTTGCAACAACGCATGACTGCCATGCTCACAGCGCCGGTCCTGGTGGCCTCGCTGGTGATGCTCACATCCTGCATCGACTCCGCCGATGACCTGGATCCATCCGATTGGTACAGCTCGGCAGTAGGGGCTGAACCAGCGCCTGAACCCGGTGATGTGCCGGGTTCCGGAGATGATTATCCTGAACTTGGAGTGACGCCTGAGCAGTCGGTCAATGTCTCCTCGCCCGAGGAAATCGACCGGGTCGCGGAATCGCTGGCGGCCGATCTGGCCAATGCGCAATACACCGGTGATGTTTCGCGAGCCGATGATGAGACGACACCATCGGAGATCCCGCTTCCCACGGTTGCTGCGGTTGAGTCCGAATCGATCACCGTGATTACACCCGGTGAAGAAATTGAGATTGCCGAAGCCTCGGTTGTAACCGTGCCGGCTGTCGAACCGGTCGAGACAGCTTCTGTGCAGACTCTTGCTGCGCCTCCCACGGAATCGCAGCTGGCTCTGGATACCGAAATAGCCAATGACACGCTGGTAGTTGTCCCTGCGGAGCCCACGATGGATATGGCCGTGGTCGTGCCCGTAGAGACCCATATCGAAACCGAAACGATCCGTGATGGGGAAGGCGAACTCGTCGGCAGCATCACGACCGTCGTCGAGACCTCGCTTGTGAGCGGTGATCAGAGCGAGGCTGACATGATGATGGCCGTCGCTGCGGCAGAGAACATGGAGCCCGTTGAAGAGACGATCGTGGTGATGCAGCCGGTCGCCGAGCCGGACAGTGACATGGCAACTGAAATGGTTGCCGTTGTAGAGCCGATCAATGAGACCATTGACCTGCCGGGTGTCGAGGATGAGACCTTGGTCATTGTGCCTGCACCTACACCGGAATCGCAGTCGGTGACCGTTGCGGCGGTCCCGGATACAGCAGCAGTAGACGATGGCAGCACGTCCCTGGTGGCACTGTCGGAACGCACGGCTGGGGACACCATTGTCGTCGTTCCCGAGTACATGGCTTCCGCCGACATCAGCACGCCCGAGCCGGTTGGCGTCACATCCATGACGGTCGAGCCCGAAGTGACGGTCGAAGTGCTGGAGCCAGCCTCGACAACGCGTGTTGAGGTCGTCGCGGTCCCCGAGCCGGCCATGACAACCCAGGTTGAGATGGTTGAGGCAGAAGTGGTCGAGTTAGAGACCGTTCAGGCCAGTGCGACCCAGGTTGGGGCAGCACAGACCGAGCAGGAGAATTTTGTCACCGAAGATGGCGAACTGGTTGGCTCTGTCACCCGCGTGATCGAAACCACGATGTTCGTGAAATCGGATGGTGAGCCGGTCGAACTGATCGCGCAGCCAGCAGAGCTTGAGGTTGCCGTGCTGGAACCTGAGCCTGCCGCCGAGCGTGTCAGCGTGACGGATGAAATGTTGGTCGCTGTTCCCCTGGAACCTGCGCCTGCCGTGACGATTGCTGCGGTTCAGCCTTCTGTTACAACAACAGCGGTGCCGGTCATCTCGTCAGCAGGTGTCTCGTTTGACGATCTGTTTGGTGCCTCCAGCCCGAATGCTGGTGCGGGCCTTCAGAACGTCGCAGCTGTCGGCAGCCCCACAACCACAATCAATGACGCCACCTTTACGACTGCGGGCACCGGCAATGCGGCGCAAACGCTGGCTGCCATCATCCGGTTCGGGAACGGCTCCTCGGTCCTGGGTGCCGATGAACGCCATATCGTAGCCCAGCTTGCTGCCATCCATGCACAAACAGGTGGTCCCATCCGTTTGGTCGGGCATGCCAGCAAGACCGGAGGAAACCTGCAGAGCACCGATGCGGCGCTGGTCAACTTCAAGATATCGCTGGATCGTGCCACCGCTGTTGCCAACGAACTGATCCGCAACGGTGTTCCCCGTGGTGATATTCTGGTCGAAGCGGCTGCCGCGACTGATTCCATGGCGGCTGATGCTGGCATCCAGAACGAGGCTGTCGACCGCAGGGTCGAAGTGTTCTTCGGCGTCTGATGGAACCTCTTCGTCTTGGTATCGCTGGCCTGGGAACAGTCGGCGCCGGTCTTGTCTCTGTTGTTCAGAACAACGCCGCTCTCTTGCGATCGCGCTGTGGTCGTGACGTCCAGATCGTTGCTGTTAATGCGCGTGATCGCGCGCGTGATCGCGGCGTAGACCTGTCTGATTATCGCTGGGTGGATGACGCCCGCGATCTGATCGGCGCTGACGACATCGATGTTGTTGTGGAACTGATCGGTGGAGAAGACGGTATCGCGCTTGAACTGGTCGAAGGCGCACTCAAGGCAGGCCAGCATGTGGTCACTGCCAACAAGGCACTGCTTGCGGTGCATGGCACACGACTGGCACAGGCAGCGGACACAACCGGCGTCCATGTAGGCTTCGAGGCCGCGGTGGCAGGCGGGATCCCCATCATCAAGGGGCTGCGCGAGGGCCTGGCCGGCAATCGCATCACCCGGCTCTATGGCATTCTCAACGGCACCTCGAACTACATCATGACGGCGATGCGTGATGACGGTTCGCCGTTTGATGAGGTTCTGGCCGAAGCTCAGCGCCTTGGATATGCCGAAGCCGATCCGGCGCTCGATATTGGTGGTGGCGATGCCGCCCACAAGCTTGCCATTCTGGCGAGCCTGGCCTTTGGGCGCCCCGTCGATTTTGACAATGTGCATGTGGAAGGCATCCAGGCGATCACGCCCATGGACATCGAGTTTGCGCGCGAGTTTGGCTTTTGCGTGAAGCTTCTGGGCATTGCTCAGGTCAGCGAACACGGTGTCGAACAGCGCGTGCATCCCTGCATGATCCCACAAACAGGGCCGATTGCTCCGGTCGATGGCGTTTTCAATGCGGTCGTTGTCGAAGGCGATGCCGTGGATGTCGCAACCTTTATTGGACGCGGCGCTGGTGCCGGACCGACGGCATCTGCCGTGGTTGCCGATATCGTGGATATCGCGCGCGGCCTGCGCCTGCCGTTCTACAACGTGCCGGTGTCAGACCTGGTGTCGACACCCCATGCGCCCATCGAACGCCGTCACGGTGCCTACTACATCCGTCTGATGGTTATCGATCGCCCCGGTGTGATTGCCGAGGTTTCCGCCATTCTGCGTGACGAGGATATCTCTGTGGAGAGCCTGTTGCAGCGTGGGCGCGATCCCGAAGAAGTCGTGCCGCTGGTGATGACCACCCATGAAGCCGACGAAGACGCCATGTTGCGCGCTCTTGAACGTTTCGGTGATCTCGATGCTGTTTCCGAGACACCTTTGACCATTCGTATCGAAGACCTTTGAACTGGACTGAAAACCAATGATTCTTGATCGCGATCTGGCCCTTGAGGCCGTGCGTGTCAGCGAAGCCGCTGCAATTGCCGCTGCCACCCTGATGGGACGTGGCGATGAAAAAGCCGCCGACCAGGTGGCTGTCGATGCCATGCGCCAGGGCCTCAATGCCCTTGAAATCCAGGGCACCGTGGTGATCGGCGAGGGCGAGCGCGACGAAGCTCCCATGCTGTTCATCGGTGAAACCGTGGGTACGGGCGAGGGACCAAAGGTCGATATCGCGCTTGATCCGTTGGAAGGCACCACAATCTGTGCAACCGGCGGTGCCAATTCCCTGGCTGTTCTGGCCTTTGCCGAGGATGGCGGATTTCTGAATGCGCCCGATACCTATATGGACAAGATCGCAGTTGGCGGCGGGCTTCCTGCCGGCGTCGTGGATCTGGACCTGGAGCCGGAGGAAAATCTGAAGCGCCTTGCAGAAGCCAAAGGCCTTGAAGTGAGCGATCTGGTCGTCCTGATCCTTGATCGTCCCCGTCATGAAGGCCTGATCGGTGCGGTCCGCAAGGCCGGCGCCCGTATTCGCCTGATTGACGATGGTGATGTTGCAGGCGTGATTGCCACGACCCGGCCCGAAACCGGTATCGACCTCTATATGGGCATCGGTGGTGCACCTGAAGGCGTTCTGGCCGCTGCTGCGCTGCAGTGCATCGGTGGACAGTTCCAGGGCCGCCTCAACTTCCGCAATGACGACGAAAAAGTCCGGGCGCGCCGCATGGGTATTGAGGATATGGGCAAGAAATACGCCATTGAAGAGCTCGCTCACGGCGACATCTTTTTTGCCGCGACCGGTGTGACCGATGGCTGGATGTTACGCGGTGTGCATCGTCTGGGTGACCGCATCACAACGGAATCCATCGTCATGCGTTCGCGCACCGGCACGGTTCGTGTCGTGTCTGCCGAGCACAATCTGGAACGCAAGAACTTCGAACTCCGGACCTGATTGTTGACCGGCGCAATCCTTGGCGTCGAACATTCCGTCACCGGCAAACGCTGGCGTGCACGACTGGAAGATGACCGTGCCGCCATGGCTCTGGCGCAACAGCTTGATCTGCCTGAAGCGCTCGCGCGTGTCCTGGCTGCCCGCAAGGTTGCACCGGAAGACGTCAGCAACTTCCTGCAGCCTTCCCTGAAGGCCTTTCTGCCTGATCCCTCTGTCCTGAAGGGTATGGATGAGGCTATCACGCGTCTGGCCGATGCCGTCGAGGCCGGCGAGACGATCGGTGTGTTCGGCGATTACGACGTTGATGGTGCAACGTCCTCTGCCCTTCTGGTGCATTACTTCCGCGCGCTGGATGTAGCAACAGATGTGCATATTCCTGACCGTCAGAAGGAAGGCTACGGCCCCAACGCGCCTGCCATCGTGGCGTTGCGTGACCGTGGTGCCGGACCTGTCGTCACGGTCGATTGCGGGATCTCGGCGTATGATCCCCTGCGTCTTGCCGCCGAGGCCGGGATCGATGTGATCGTACTGGATCATCATGCTGCCGAGCCGGAACTGCCCAGCGCCTGTGCCGTGGTCAACCCCAACCGGATCGATGACACCAGCGGCCTGGGACATCTGGCTGCTGTGGGTGTGACCTTCATGACCATCGTGGCGCTTAACCGTGAACTCAGAAAACGCGGCTGGTTTGGGCAACGTCAGGAGCCTGACCTGATGCAGTGGCTCGATATCGTTGCCCTGGGCACAGTCTGTGATTCTGTGCCGCTGGTCGGTCTCAATCGGGCGCTGGCAACCCAGGGCCTCAAGATTATGGCGGGTCGCCGGAATACCGGCCTGACGGCACTGGCCGATATCGGGCGCATTACCGAGAAACCCACGGCCTATCACGCAGGCTTTGTGCTGGGGCCACGTATCAACGCGGGCGGGCGCATCGGTTCACCCGATCTGGGCGTGCGTCTGCTCACCACGACGGATCCTGATGAGGCGGCAGGTCTTGCCCTCAAGCTGGATTCACTCAATGGCGAGCGTCAGGAGATTGAGCGTGGCGTGCTGGCAGCAGCTCTGGTTGCTGCTGAGATACAAGAAGGTCGGAACTGCATCGTCGTCTCGGGAGAGGGCTGGCATCCCGGCGTCATCGGCATTGTAGCCAGCCGCGTCGTGGAACGCTTCCATCGTCCTGCCTTTGTCATTGCGGTCAACGATGGCATCGGGAAAGGCTCTGGCCGCTCGCTGGCCGGGGTCGATCTGGGTGGCGCTGTCACCGCAGCGCGACAGGCCGGCCTGCTCGTCAACGGCGGCGGTCATCCCATGGCGGCCGGTCTGACCGTGGAAGCCGGCAAGCTTCAGGAACTCACCGACTTCCTTGATGAGCGTGTCGCCAAATCCGTGTCGCAGCGCCCCAGTGTCCCGGAACTGGGCGTTGATGGGGCATTGTCTGCCGGTGCGGCCACGGTCGATCTGCTGCAGACCATCGAACGCATGGGTCCCTTTGGAATCGGCAACGCAGAACCGCGCTTTGCCATCATGGGCGCCCGGGTCGTGCGGGCCGATGTGGTGGGCGAAAACCACGTCCGGGCCATTCTTTCCTCAGCCGATGGCGGCCGGCTCAAGGCCATCGCCTTTCGCGCCTTGAGCCAGCCCATTGGTGATGCCCTGATGGCGCGGGGAGGGGGGCGATCTGCACCTTGCCGGTCACCTTCGGATCGATCGGTGGCAGGGCAACGAACGCGCGCAGCTGATCATTGAGGATGTGGCGCACGCCACGGGGCCATGACCGTGCAGAATCAATTCCCATAAAACACCGCCAAACGCGCATTGGCCCTTGATTTCCTGACCATCAACGTCTATTTCACCGCTGCCTTCTGCGACCCCTTCGTCTAGCGGTTAGGACACAACCCTTTCACGGTTGAGACAGGGGTTCGATTCCCCTAGGGGTCGCCAAGGTTTGTTTTTAAAATCAAATAGTTACGAAGTGGTCTCGTGTCCAGTGAGCGCTACTATCCAATGATTGTCTAATAAGGAAGGGCGCACTCGCGAATCGCCCCTGCTGTGGATGGTGCCGTTCAGTGCAGCGTCGGCGGCCTGCCGAAGAGTTCGAGGCAAGCCCCCAGCGCCGCCTCCACAAGATCCTTGCGCCGGCAGCCTTCGGAGAACAAGAGCGCCCCGTCGATCACGGCTTCCGCCAAGCTAGGCGACTCTTTCGGTGGTGCCAGGCGAGAACCAGCGCGCGTGTGGCCCTTGAGACTCTGAAGGGAGAGCTGACCGTTGCCGAGCTGGCGACCCGATTCGGCGTTCACCCGACGAAGTGGCCTCAACTTGCAGGTTGCAAGGCGTATAGGCAATCATCCAGCGGTAACAGCGTATGACGACGGAAGGCGACAACCATCGCCTCCTCATCTTGGCTCAGAACAGTTGAGCGCGGTTCGCTCGGGCCCGTCTTGCGGTCCTCCAACGTCTCGCGCTTGCGCCACTTGGCGACCGTCTTGACATTGATGCCCAGCTGCCGGCTCAGCGCCGCGTTCGTAGCTTGCGATCGCTGTATTGCTGCTCGGATGGCGTGCGTGGTCGTGGCGCAGCCGTGACGTATCTGTCCCATAATGCTTCCTTCCATTCCAAGGAATGGATCGCACCATCAAACCATGGGATCAAACATAGCGCTGACTGAAGGGAAGCACTGGAGGCACGTCAGTCACAGTAAACCTCTGGCGGCATCGATGAGCGGATGTGCTCGATGCAAGCAATCGCATCGCTGGGCAGATGATCGGGGCGGGTCACTTCGCCGTTGGTGTGGATGCCCGATTTCTTCGGGCGCTTCTTGTTAGGCTGGCCCTTCAGGTTTTGGAGGGATTTGGAGGAAAGGCTTGCGCTATCACTTAATTAAGAAAGCTAAAACTTTGTTAATCTGCGCCCGCTATAAAAAAAGCACCGCGAACGGTCCTGCAAAGATAGGCCCCAGAGATCCGACCCGCCCCCCACCCTCTCAGGTCTTGTTCCAGGGATGGTTAGGATCCACCGGATAACCGTCCACGCCGATCTCGTCGTCCCATCCTTGCGCCTCGACGACCGAGGTCTTGTGGTCGTGGCATGGCTGGCACATCGATTGGAGCGGTCCATACCAGAACAGGTATTGATCTCCTCGATGGGGCTCGATGTGGTCCGCAACTGTCGCCGGTGTGGTTCGTCCTTTCCGGTCGCAGGATCTGCACAACGGCTCGGCCTTGAGTTGCTCCGCTCTCCTCTTTTGCCAACGAGCGCGAGGGGCTCAGAAGTTTCCCCGTGCCTTCGGCAGGCTTACGCGGCCTTCGGCCACGGTCCTGCCTCCGCAAGGATCTGCTTGTCGAGCGTTGTCTGCCGTCAGCGCCTTTGGGACAGATTGAGTGGTTTTCATAAGGGAGTTTTTCTGGCTCATCGCAGTGACCGTAGGGAACGAAGATGAGGCAGAAAACCATGAGCAAGAGCGCCCCGGCAGAACAGGCCATCCGCGACATTCGGCGCAAGACGCGCAAGCGTTATTCGGCTGAGGAGAAGATCCGGATTGTGTTATCGGGCCTGCGCAGCGAGGAGAGCATCGCCGCCTTGTGTCACTGGGCATTGTCGATCCGGTCGCTCTATTGGCGCAGGGGAATTTCTATGACGAGATCCCTTCCGATACGTGCGAGAAGATGATCATCAAGTTCGACGAGGTGAAGGCGGGCTTCTAAGCCCCCCCTGGCGATAACGACAAACGGCCGGAACCTGGTATGGGTTCCGGCCGTTTCTATTTCTGGCATCGTCACTACCAGGTGATGCCCAAGCTTCTGACCGGATAGTCGATGCCGGCGAACGGTTTGTGTTATGTTGCAACGAGCTTGGAATGACGGCTAACCGCAAAAATGGGACGAACCGAAAGATGCCGAAGATTCACAATGGACTGACGCGCCGCGCGCTGATCGAACGTCTTGCCGTGATCGGTGGAGTCGGCGCCGCCTATTCGGCACTTTCCGCCCTGGGGCTGATGGGTCATGGGGCACTGGCTTCAGGTGACACGACTGAAGCCCTGCCGGCGGGAAGCCTGGAAGGAAAGCGCATCATCGTCATCGGCGCAGGCGTTGCCGGGCTATGCAGTGCTTTGCGGCTTGCGCGTGCAGGCGCCGAGGTCGAGATCCTCGAAGCAACCGGCCACTACGGCGGGCGCAGCCTGACCCTGCGTAACGGCGACAGTTACAGCGAATGGAACTGGAATAAACCCACGACCATGACCTTCGAACAGGTAGCCGACATGCCGCCGGATCATCCAGACAACTTTCTCAATGCCGGACCTGGTCGTATCCCTCAACATCACGGGCGCGTGATTGACTATTGCGGCATGCTTGGCGTGGAGTTGCAGCCCTACATCTACAACTCATCGGCCAACCTTCTGCAGAACGACGCCTGGAACGGAGGGGACCCCGTACCGCTGCGCCGACTGACCCAGGATGTGCACGGACAACTGGCCGAACTGATGGCCAAGGTCAGCAACAAGGGCGCCCTCGACGACCTTGTTAATCCCACCGACCGCGAAGCCCTGTTGGGCCTGTTGACCCATTTCGGCCAGCTCAGCGGCGACGGTGCGGCTCTTTTCTATGCCGGCGCATCCCTGAAAACCGATTACATCCGTGCCGGCTACCGGATTGAGCCTGGCGACGCCGTGACCCCCGGTGTTCCCTGGTCGACCCTGTCGATGGATGACATTCTGGCGTCGGACTTCTGGCACTCGGAAATGTTCTATGACCTGGAGTACTTCTGGCAGACGACCCTGATGGAACCGATCGATGGCATGGACATGATCGTCAAGGGGTTCCTGCGCGCTGAAGTGCCGGGCGGCCGCACCGTCAAGGACCTGATCGTGCTCAATCAACCGGTCCGTGCAATCGATGTCGACGGCGACAAGACAACAGTGATGACGGCGGACGGCGCGCGGCCTCCTGCCAATTTCATCATTGCCACGCTTGCCCCGTCCCTGATGGCTGGACTTGGCGGCAACTTCATCGATGCGGTCGTGCGCCAGACGCTTGCCAGCGTCATCATGAATCCAGCCTGCAAGGTTGGCTGGCAGGGACGGTCACGGTTCTGGGAGAACGAGAACCGGATCTATGGCGGAATCTCCTGGACCAAGGACATCATCAACCAGATGTGGTACCCGTCCCACAGCTTCAACAGCCCGACCGGCGTGCTGACCGGGGCGTACATTCACGACGAGAATGCCGCACCGTTTGCCGCCATGAGCCGCACAGAACGTCTGGAAGCCGCTCTGGCCGGAGGTGAGAAGCTGCATCCGGGGTTCCGCGATAAGGTGTTTGCAGAAAACGGCGTGACCATTGCCTGGGCCAACATGCCCTATCAAGCAGGTGGCTGGGCCATGGATACGGCCTACACCCAGCCCGACGTCTTCACCGCCCTTTCCGACGCCGATCGTGTCGCCAACAACGTCTTCATGGCAGGCGACTGGTTCAGCCATTGGCCGGGCTGGCAGGAGGGTTCGCTCGACAGCGCCCACCTGGCAACCGACTATATTGCGCGCCGAGCCATGGGCAGAGGCTGAGCTGGCAGTGTCAGACGAAATCGGCTTGAGGCGGCCGGGTCTGGTCCGTAGCCTTCGGCGATGAGAAGTCCGTTCCGTTATTTCAACAGCTCACCGGAGGTGATCCGCCTGACGGTGATGATGTACAATTTAAGTGGATGGCCCGTCACAATCTCCACCCCGGTCCATATCTGCCTCTTTTGTCGTTGTTTATAATAGGAAGAAGATCCAATAGATTTATCTACCATAGGCTGTGGGGATCAGACCGGCCCCTAGGGTGGCGGTGCAGTGAATGCAGTGATCTCTTATCCTGCTAATGAATGACACTCTTCAGCCCATAGTCCATAGATCAGGGGTACGCACGCGAGATACCCCGAGTATATTACCACTGCATACACTGCATTCAGCCCCACAGGCGAGCGCCTCGCACGCGAGATAATCAGATTGGAAGTTCACTGCTCTGCCCCACTGGCGATCGGCTGGCGAGCGCCTGTGCGGCGGCCAGCCGTTCGCGCGCAGGCAGCGCGTTTAGCGCGTACACCACTTGCCGGCGGCCATTGACCACCCACAGCCCCGACTTGGCGTCCGGGTTTTGCACCGACACGTATCCGGCAGACTCCAGCCGGTGCCCGACGCGGCGACGATTGCGGCGGTCGCGAAGCCATTCGCTAAAGCCGTCCTCGTGGCCTATCAGGTCCGCGCAGTCTATCAGGTCGGCCAGTGTCAGGCAGCGCGGGCGCTGAAGCTTCGCGAGTACGTCGGCCAGCTCTGCATCCTCGGGTGCCCCCGACGCGCCCACGATCATCCAGAATGCGTCCGTCTTGGGCTGTTCCTCCCCCTTTGAATTGGTCCATCCTGAAGTTTTGTAAGGAGGACGAGAAATGGCGATGAAGCGACACAAGCCCGAAGAGATCGTGGGCAAGCTGACGGCAGGCTGATGTTCTGCACAGCCAGGGCATGTCGATGGCGGATGCGATCCGTCAGATCGGCGTCAGCGAAGTGACATTCTACCGCTGGCGCAAGGAGTACGGTGGCCTGAGCGGCGACCAGTTGCGCCGTCTCAAGGAGCTCGAGAAGGAGAACGAGCGTCTGCGTCGTGCGGTATCTGACCTCACGCTCGACAAGCAGATCCTTGCGGAGGCGTCACGGGGAAACTTCTGAGCCCCTCGCGCCGTCGCCAGTGTATCGACCATGTCCGCGATCAGCTTGGGATCTCCGAGCGTCGTGCCTGTCGTGTTCTGGGTCAGCATCGCTCGACCCAACGCCACGTGCCACGAGGTCACGCAGACGAGGACCGGCTTGTGGCCGACATGATCGAGTTGGCGCGCCAGTACGGTCGCTATGGCTATCGCCGGATTGCGGCCTTGCTGCGCGAGGCCGGCTGGCAGGTCAACGACAAGCGGATCGAACGCCTGTGGCGGCTCGAGGGGCTGAAGGTTCCGACAAAGCAACCCGGACGCGGCCGGCTGTGGCTCAACGATGGCTCCTGTGTCCGGTTGCGGGCCGAGAGGCCCAACCACGTCTGGTCCTACGACTTCGTCCACCACCGCACGCACGATGGGCGGGCGTTCCGGACGCTCAATATCCTGGACGAGCACACGCGCGAGTGCCTGGCGATCCGTGTTCGCCGCAAGCTCTCTTCTACCGATGTCATCGACGTCCTGACGGACCTGTTCATCATGCGTGGCCCGCCCGCCTACATCAGGTCAGACAATGGGCCCGAGTTCGTCGCTGAAGCTGTCCGTGGGTGGATCGCCGCGGTCGGTGCTCAGACCGCATACATCGAACCCGGCTCGCCCTGGGAGAACGGCTACGTCGAAAGCTTCAATGCGCGGCTGCGCGACGAGCTGCTCAACGGTGAGATCTTCTACAGCCTGAAGGAGGCACAGGTGGTCATCGAGCAATGGCGTCGCCACTACAACACGATCAGGCCCCACAGCAGCCTGGGCTATCGGCCCCCAGCACCAGAAACGATCGTCCCGCCAAGCTGGCCGCCCGGCTCCGCTTCGCTACGCCAGTCGGCCAGCTTGCCGACAAAGCCGATCATGCACTAACATTGAAACCAGACCAGTCAGTAGGGGCAGGCCACACCATGGTGATCAATGCGCTTCGCGGCCACTGTGGCGAGTTCGGACTGGTCGTCGCTCAAGGGGCGTCGAAGGTGGAGTAACTGGTTGCGATCATCGAAGACCCGGGCGATGTGCGGCTGCCGCCTCTGGCGCGCGAGGTGCTCAGCTTTCTGGTTGAGCAGCTCCGTTCCGCTCAGGCCCGGATCAAGGCGCTGGAGGCGACGCTTCTGGCATGGCACCGGTCCAATGAGGCGAGCTGCCGTCTTGCGACGATCCCCGGCGTCGGTGTCATCACCGCGACGGCGCTGGTCGCGACGATCGGCGATGGCGCGCAGTTCCGCTCGGGGCGGCAGCTGTCGGCATGGCTCGGTCTGGTGCCCCGGCAACACTCAAGCGGCGGCAAGGATAGACTGGGGCGCATATCGAAGCGCGGGGATGGCTACATAAGACGTCTGCTCGTGCATGGCGCACGAACCGTGCTGCGCTGGCGACGCGCCAAGCCGGGTGCACATCAAGGCTGGACCGACCAGCTCCTGGCGCGGCGGCCGACAAACGTCGTGCTGGTTGCTATGGCCAATAAGACGGCCCGCGTCGCCTGGGCACTGCTCCGCTACGAGCGCATCTACCAACCGACACCGGCATAGCCAGCTGGCAAGCCGGCACCAAATTGCGAGGGTAACAACGATTTGATGGCGAAACAGGGTTCAACCCGAGACCGGCTAAACCCGAGGCATTGTCCGAGCTTCAAGCTCGTCAACGTGAATGGGCGTCGTTCCTTCGGATTCCATCAGGGCCAGCGGTCAGCGTACCGCAGCGAAAAGGCCGGATACATGACTGCAAACTCTACCGCCGTTTCAAGTCAGTTTTCCCCCTTGCAACAACGGGGGCGTCCATACATGACAATGCCCTTGGTTGCAAAACGCATGCACGATGGATGACGGATCCAATGACACAGAAGACGGAAGACCGATTTAGATCTCCTCATGTCGAGGATCGGGATCACTTCGCCGAACTGCTCGATCGCACATGCACCGTGATCGTGAAACACCTGCAGGAACGCGCAAGCATGCCCGTGGACTGTTCCGTTCCGCCGAAATCAATTCGTCAGGAACTCATGCAGCAACCGTTGCCGGCCGAAGGCATGACTGCAGACGACATCCTGACGTTCGTCGAAGATTACATTGTGCCGTGGGCAATGCCCATGACTCACCCACGTTCGTACGGCTGGGTCAATTCTCCGCCCGCACCGGCTGGTATCCTGTGCGAGGTCATCGCCACGGCGATGAAAGGTGGACTCGATTCGGGCGATACGCCCAGTGCTTGCCTCATGCACAGCCTCGGCCGATGGCTGATGGAATTGAGTGGCTTCGTCGATGAAAGCGGGTCACCTCATGGGATGGCGCTTCTGTTGGCAGGAGGCTCGGCCGCCAATCTCAATGCGCTCACTGTGGCGCGGTTCCGGGCCGCACGGCGTGACGGCTGGAACATACGAGAGGAAGGTCTGCAAGGGAATCGCCCAGCCATGATCTATTACACATCGGCGGAAGCGCATAGCTCCGTCCAACTCTGTGTGGAGCAGTTGGGCATCGGCACCTGCAATTTGCGAAAAATTTGTACCGATGACGTTTTTTCGTATGCGCCCGGATGCGCTACGAGCGAGTATCGAAGCGGATTTGTCGGAGGGGTTGCTACCAGCGTGTGTCATCGGGTCATGCGGCAGCACCAACGTAGGTGCAATAGACCCGATCGATGAGCTGGCGGGCATCTGTGAAGAGTTCGACCTCTGGTTTCATGTTGATGGTGCCTATGGTGGTATTGCGGGCCTTGATCCCGCCTATACGGAAGTCACGCGTGCCTTGAACCGCGTCGATTCGCTGACGCTCGATCCGCACAAGTGGTTGCAGGCCCCCCTAGATTGCGGCGCTCTGCTTGTGCGTGATAGTCGCATCAACCAGGCGAACTATTCCCTTGTGCCGGATTACCTGGCTTCAACCAATGACGAGGAGGGCATGTCACCTCAACCTTGGGAGCACATGTTCGAACTCACATTTGCGGACCGATCCTTGAAAACATGGGCATCCATTGCGCGACTGGGACGCGAGGGCGTGCGCAAGATGGTGATCAACTGCAACAATCTGGCTCGGCTGCTGGGTGAGCGCGTGAAGGAGGCGCGTGACTTGGAGATCTTGTCGCCGCCATCGATTTCCACTGTAAATTTTCGATACATCCCAAAAGGCACCGAATTATCTGACGGGCAACTCGATACGTTGAATCAGAAGATATCCGATGCCATTGCTCACAGTGGCGAGGCTCACATCCCAACCACCAAAGTCAATGGCGCCGTCAGCTTGGCGGGCATGTTTTCTTCACTATGAAAACCGCGAAGAGGATGTTCACCATCTGGTTTCGCTGGTGCAGAAGTTCGGGAGGGCATTGTCACCGCAGGTGCTGTCAGCCTGATGCGAGCTTGTTTACGACAGTCGAGGAAACGCCAGTTTCAGGCTGCAAGCTGACGCCAGGCTCGCATCACCCAGGTTGCCCTGACAAGACCGCGCCCGGGTCACGTTTCAGATATCCCACCGGCAAGGTGTCTCTAGCAGGAGAGTTATATGAACGATCAATTTATCGACCCCTTTGCCGCCGCCGAATGGAACCTGATCCCACGACACACTGCGCTCATCCTGATCGATCTGCAGAATGATTTCCTGCATCCGGAGGGCTGGTACGCCAAATGTGGTGTCGATATCTCTCACATGCGCCGGGTCATCGATCCGACTTTGCGGCTTGTCGACGAGGCCCGTCGGCGCGGCGTCCCGGTCATCTGGACCCGGCACGGTTTCCGTGGCCAGAACGATGGCGGCATCCTGTTCAAGCTCCGACCGTTCATGCAGCACGGCGGCCTGCGCAAGGATACCTGGGGTCACGAAATCCTCGATGTCTTCACGCCTTCGCCCGACGACTGGTTTGTTGACAAGAGTCGCCTCAGCGCCTTTTACGCCACCGACCTGGAGCTGATCCTGCGTGGCCTCGGAGCACAGACTGTTCTAATAGGCGGTGTCCTCACCAACCAATGCGTCAACGCCACGGCCAAGGACGCCTCGTTCCGCGACTTCCTTCCGGTTATGGTCGAGGATTGCACCGGCACCACGTTGCCACACCTTCACGTACCGGCGGTCGAGATGATGAAGGTCGGCTGGGGTGAGGTGCGAAGCCTGGAAGCAAGCCTTGAGGAATTGCAACGTTTTCCGCTGGCCAATGCACCCCATGCCGGATGATTGTCGGAGGGAAGCGGCGGCGCTTGAATGTCAGTGGGATCATCCTCATCGCCGGAAGCAACGAGCCAGACCTGTCAGCCTCAAGCCGACCTGGTATGACAACGCCTATGAATCCGTTCTAGTCCCAGACCCACATGTCGAGGCCGGTGTCGCTCTTGTTTTCGGGCTTCCGGGTTATGCGTGCGCCACCCACCGCATGCCCGTGGCCCAGGCTGGAGCCGTGTGCGGTGTAGCCCAGAAGCCGGCGGATGGTGGGATCGTACTGCCTGGCGATGTCAGGCGGCACGGCGAGGTACTGGTTGACCTCCTGGCGCAGCCAGCCCAGCGCATAGGTGGTGATCAGGCCCATACGGGGCGCATCTGAGCGGTTGGCCCCGCCTGCGTGCCATAGCGAACCCAGATAAAACGCGATCGAGCCCCTGGGCATGACGGCGGGAACCGGTTCTGCGTACTCCTCGAAGTAGTCATGCGGCGCGTGGCTTCCCAGCACCAGACGTGTCGCGCCATTTTCCTCGGTGAAGTCCGTCAGCGCAATCATCACGCCGATCTGGAATTCCACACCGGGGATGCGCATGGGGTAGATCGAGTCATCGGTATGAATCACCTGATCGCCTTCACCCGGCCAGATCTCGATCGCCGTTGCGCTACCGATCCGGTAGGCATGGCAATGGGGTTTGAGAATCGCGGTCGGTCACCCCCAGGACCATGGGTGCTGCAATCAGTGGTGCAGACGCTGGCGCGTAGCCCAGAACACTTGATATTCGGAGCGTCTTGTAACCGTTGAAATCGTTTTCCTGAAGTTTGCCACGCGCCTCGAATTCGGGCCGCAGTTCCGCAGCGCAGCGCTCGATGGTCTCGTCGTCGAACACGTTTGTGACCACCGCTGCACCGGCCCGGCGCAGCGCTTGGGCAACCTTGAGAGGTTTGGCGTCATTTTCGAAGACCGGAAGTTCAGGAGGCGTGGCCATGGCAACTCCCCACCCAGACATCATCCCCATAGCGGCAGTGGCCCAGACCTGAGCCGTGCATAGCGTAGCCCAGCAGGCGCCGGATCCTTTTATCGTACTGTCTGGCGATGTCGGGTGGAACGGCGATGTACTGGTTGACCTCCTGGCGCAGCCAGCCAAGCGAATAGGTATTGATCAGACCCATGCGTGGCGCGTTGGAGCGGTTCGCACCGCCCCCGTGCTGCACATTGCCCAGATAGAACAGCGCCGAGCCGCGCGGCATCACCCCATGCACGGGGTCGGGCCAGGCTTCATGGGAGTCATAGTCCAGCGGCTGATGGCTGCCCAGCACCACGCGGGTTGCACCGTTTTCTTCCGTGAAGTCGCACAGCGACCACATCACGTTGATCTGAAGCTGCATACCGGGGATGCGCACCGGATAGATATCGTCGTCGGCATGAAGTACCTGGTCGGTTTCGCCGGGCAGGATTTCAATGCCGGTATTGCTGCCGATGCGGTAGTCCAGGCAGTGGGGCAGCAGAAAGGCATCAGCCATCCTTAGCGCCAGAGGATGCGCAATGACATGCTGGGTGGAGGGCGCATAGCGCAGCGCACTGCTGATTCTAAGTGTCGTGTAGCCGTTGAAGTCGCTTTCTGTCCGCCGGCCGTACGTGTCGAACTCGGGCCGCATTTCGGCCGCGCATCGCTCGATCAGGTCGTCCTCCAGCACGCGCTCCACGACCGCCGCACCGGTTTCGCGCAGGGCTTCGGTCAGCGTGTCGTCATCAACATCACTCGCAAATCTTGGAAGCTCCATCACCATCGTTCCACCTTCCCGTTCCTTGCTCCGCTCACGTTCTGCACGTGTGCATTTTCCTGGTTATCGTTGGTATGACAACTCCCGCCATCACATCCAGTCATCTATAGTTTCTCAACGTGCGGGCACTATCGCGCAGTTGCAGTTTGTGTCGCAAGTTCTCAGTCTTCCTGTGACAGGAACCGTTCCGTTACGTTGTGGAGTCAGGCCCTGAATCATCCCCGGATAACCATTACCTGTGGCGCGCGATCGATCATGAGGGCGAGGTGTCAGAGGTGTTGTAACCACAAGCCGAGACCGCAGGGCCCCACTCAGATTCGTGAAGCGTGGGATAAAGCGTTATGGCTGTCCAGAGGTGATCCTGATGGACCGCCTCCGGTCTTATCACGCAGCGAAGCATGTGATTGGGAATGGCACCGATCCGGAATGTCGACACTAGCTGAACAACCGAACGGAAAACCCACACCAGCCGTTCCAACGACAGGAAGCGGCGCTGTCGCAATTCAGGGACGTGAAAACTCGGCAAAAGCCCGTCTCCGTCCACGCTTCGATGCCCAACCATTTCAACCTCGAGCGTCAACTAACCCGTCGCCACGACTTCAAGCAAAGTCGCTCCGCCGTGTTGGCTGAGTCGCGTCAGCTTGCAGCCTGAAACTGGCGTTTCCTGAACTATCGCAAACAAATCCGCATCAGACTGACGCGCCGTCGTGAGGAAACCTCGTGATCTTCGCTAATCCCCGTTTGAAACAATCGTGCGCGGCAGACGGGACATCAGTTCCGGCCCTGCTTCGGTGATGATCAATGTTTCGATGAAGTTGCAGCCGGTGCCGCCGGGCCAGCCATCCCAGACATCGAACTGGTTCTCGTAGTTGAAGACGAGGCCGGGCTGAACTGTGATCTTCTCGGCCGTTGGCCCGAAGGTTTCCTCTTCCCAGTGATTCCAGTAGGCGCCGGTCCAATCGGGCGGAAACGAAACTCCCATCGGGTAACCGCCGATCCACCAGGCCTTGTCCTTCAGGCCGACTTTTTCAATATACGCGTGAGCGATTTCGTCCGTGCGCGGCAGAGGGTCGCCGATCTTGAGATTTTCGAGAACTGCGTCGATCGAGCCGGCGGCCTTCTCCATCACCTCAATCCAGCGGTCATCAGCCTTGCCGATCGAGAACGTACGGCAGGTATTCACATGGTAGCGGTGAAGCGCGGGGCAAAAATCGATACTGACGAGATCACCCTCCTTCACACGACGGTGAGTCGGTGCGGAATGATGCGTACCCGACCGAACGCCTGACCCGATCATCGTGTGGATGGCTGGATAGTTGCAGCCCTGCTCCATAAGGCTGGCGGTCATGACCGCCTCGATTTCGGTCTCCATCATGCCCGGCGCCATCGCGGCGCGCGCAGCTTCAAGCGCGGTATCACCCATGGGCCGCAGCCTGACGCATGACTTCCTGCTCGCGCGGCGATTTGTAAAGGCGCTGGGTCTCCACCAGCAACGAGGCGTCGACCACGTTGGCGCCTTTGGCACGCAGCTTTTCGGCCAGAGCCTCAACTACCGAGGGATGCGGACCCCAACCCCAGAACTGCAGGCCAATCGTGCCGCCGGCGAGACCGCGTGCGGCGAGTTCGCTGGCCATGATTTCGAAATCAGCAGGTTCGGCCATGGGACCGTGATCGAAGAACACAGCGTCGCGGATCTCCGGCACCAGTGCGACAATCGTGGCGTGTGCTGCGGCATCGAAAAAGAGCGTTTCATCGCTGTCAGCCCTTACAACCAATGTGGCTGGATTGCGCAGGTGAGGCAATATCATGTCATAGCCGGTCAGCCAGTTCATGTCTGGAAAACGACAGAGCATAAGAACGTCGACGCCGGCTTTCGCCATGGCCGCGCGTACACGTTTCCGGCGATCCGCGTATTCCTCCGCCGGGAAAGGCAGTTCCCAATCAATCTCATCTCTGAGGTAGGTCTTCAGATCCACGATGCTTCTCCCTTGCAGAACTGTGGCTTTGGTGACCACAGCAGCAGTGTCAGCCTAATGCGGTCCGAACGTCAAAGCATCAGGCAACAGGATTCTCAGGCCGCCAATTGACGCCACACAGCCAACGCGACGGAGCGGCTTTGATTGAAGATGTCGCGGCGGTTGAGGTGCTGGTCACGATTGAAGTGATTGTAGATCGAAGCATGAACGGAGGCGAACTTTTGCAGGGTCTTCACGCCCCTGAATTTCGACATGGCTCGCCCCAGTCGTCGGAACGGCTGTTGTGCGTTTTCGGCCCGGTTGTTGAGCCAGCGCCAGTTTGAATGGAGACAATGATTAATCCGCCGTTTCCGGATCTCTGTGGCGAACATTGGTCCGAACCGGCTCCACCGGAATCCGACCGTCTCGTGGCAGATGTCGATGTCCCCTTTCGAACAGCAGGTCCTTGGCCTGGCGGAGTGACAACGGATATCGGATGTACTTCATCACCGTCAGGCGGATGATCTCCGGTGAACTGTTGACGCAGCGGAACGGACTTCTCGACGCCCAACCGGTTAGGATGCCCGAGCAGGACCTGTAAGAGCGATTGCTGTCAGGAGCCTTCGATCACGTGGCGTTCCCGCAGGAATGGCACACCGTCACCATCGACCGGTTCGCCAAGTTCGCGCACATATTTGTGACCCTGATAGACTGCCGCTGCGATCAGACCCGGCCCGTAGCAGTCACCGATCCTCTGCAGCGACCGAATTCCTGCCCCTTCAAGTTCGACGCCGCCATTCAGGGCCAGCCAGAGATCGTCGTCGGGTATCCGTGCGGTCACACCGATCACGCCGGCGCAGGCGATCCGGCGGTCGCACCTGCCGAGCCCGTCCCTGGTCACCACTTCCCCTTCATCGACGCTCACGATCGTGTGGCGCACAAGCATCCTGACGCCGAGGTCGGCCAATCGCTGCTCGATGACATGTTGCTCAAGCGTGTATTCGGACCATGGTGCAACGACGACGGCAGGCGTCACCAGCCAGGTCTCGCGTCCTTCGGCCACCATCAGCTCTGCGAGCACGCTCGCCATGTAGTAGCCGTCATCGTCGAAGATCACGACCGGACCATCCGGCGGGTCGATGCCCCTCCATGATGTCGTCGGGTGTCAGGAGCCCGCTGCCGCCCGTCACAGGCACTGCCGAACGCAGGGTGCGGCCGACCCCGTCGCCGCGCCATGTGGCCCCGGTCGCCAGCGCCACATGTTCTGCGCCCAGTTCGAGGATGTCGGCGGCGCCGAGACGACTACCGCGGAACACTTCGACATTGGTCATCTTTGCGATCTGGCCGGTACGGTAGTCCCTGACGCGCCCCCACGCCGATAGTCCCGGCAGACGCGCCTCGCGGGTCACCCGTCCGCCGAGGTCATTGGACGCCTCGGCGAGGGTCACGCGAAACCCGGCGAGACCGGCAGTCCTGGCGGCCTCAAGGCCCGCCGGTCCGGCGCCCACAATCAGAACGTGAGATGGCGCCGAGACGGGAGCCATGCGTTCGGGATGCCAGCTCTTGCGCCATTCTTCGCCGAATGTCGGGTTCTGGGTGCACCGCGACGGCGCTGAGAGATTGTTCCAGGCCGCGCAGATGTTGCAGCCTATGCACTCGCGGATATCGTCAGTGCGCCCTTCCTCAATCTTTCTGGGCAGGAAGGGATCGGCGATCGACGGGCGTGCTGCACCGATCAGGTCTGTGACGCCGCGTCGGATGGCCGACACCATGGCGTCAGGCGAGGTGTAGCGCCCCACGACGGCCACCGGTTTGCTCGTCACCTTCTTGACGAAAGCAACGTAATCCTCCTGAAAACCTTCCGGCGCGAAGCGCGAGGTCTGTGAGTCGTTGGCCCAATTGCCAATCGTGACATCCCAGAGGTCAGGCAGTTCCGCGAGCATCTCGATCGCCTCGCGACCTTCGTTGTGCCATTCGAGGCCGTCGGGACCCATCAACTCGTCGACGGCCATGCGCACGACAACCGCCATGGTGTCGCCGACGGCCTCCCTGGTGTCCTCGATCAGTTCGCGGAACAGGCGCAGCCGGTTCTCCAGACTTCCGCCGTAGGCGTCGCTGCGGTCGTTGTGGCGCTTGTAGAAAAACTGGCCGGGAACGGTGTTGTTGTGGCCGGCATAGACCATCACGATGTCAAAGCCCATGTCTCGGGCACGTAAGGCCGCACGCCGATGCCATCGGCGGTAGTCGATGATGTCGGAGAGATCCATGGCGCGCGCCTGGATCGGATGGTTCAGCGCGGAAACGGGCCGGTGGGCCGGACCGATAGGAACCTCGCGGCTGTAGAGATTGCCGGTATCCTGGCCGGCGTGCGCCAGTTCGATGCCCGCGAGGCTGCCGTGCCGATGTACGGCCTCGGCCATCCGGCCCAGATAGATTTCGTCGCCGTCGTCCCAGAGATTGGTCTCGGTGTAGGGCTGGATGTCGCTGGTGGCGTGAAAATCGCACTGTTCGGTAAACACGATTCCCCAGCCGCCTTCAGCCTTGGTTTCGCGCATGGCGATCATGGCGTTGGGGAACATGCGCCCCATGCCGTTGCAGTGCGGAACCTGGTAGAAACGGTTGGGTGCGGTCACCGGTCCGATCGCGACCGGCTCGAAGAGAACATCGTGACGTGCATCTCGCATGATCTGATCTGTATCCTCCGACTGCGCAGCAAGGGTTAACTCAGACTGCGCGATACAGGCTACGTTCACAACCCTTGGCGCTCAAACCTGCTGCGCCCGGCCCTGGTCAGTCGAAATCGAAAGCCGATGAGACGCTCACCGTGCCGTGTCTGGATTGCCATTGAGTGCCGAAAGCCGGTTTTAATGGGCACTGGTCAACCATCACTTCTTGGTGCCGAGCACCGCATCGCTTATCGCAACCGAAAGCATGTCTTCCACGGGCATCGTCAACTTAACACATGTCGGCCGAGCTGATATCGGCGCAGTCGTCGGATCAAGCGGTCGCTGATGCGATCGCCCACGCGTCGAACGAGCCGGCTCGAAGCTGCTTGTAGTTAGCTCGGTTCGTGAGGTGGCGCTGGTGGTAGAAGGTGTTGAGAGGTGGCGGCGTGGACGGAGAGGAAGCGTTGGGCCGAGCCGGCTGACTTGAAGCCCTGCTGTTTGCGTTCTCGTCGTCGGATCGGCAGGTGCGAGTTCTCAGCCCGGTTGTTGGCGCGGAGGCCACGATCGTGCTCGGCACTCAGTCCAATCGCTTTGAAGGCAGCCGGATAGGACGCGAGCTTGTCGGTCACGATCCGCGAGGGAGCGAAGCCATACTTCTTGAGCAGCTTCTTCATGAGCTTCTTCGCGGCCTTGGCGTTGCGCCTCGTCTGGACGAGGAAGTCCAGCTCCTCACCCTCGTTGTCGACGGCGCGCCACAGCCAGTGCTTCTTGCCGTTGATGCGCACCACCATCTCGTCAAGATGCCAGTGGTCGCTGGGCCGGGGACGCAGGCGCCTCAGGTTCGCGGCGATGCTCGGGCCAAATTTCAGGAACCAGCGCCGTGCCGTTTCGTAGGACACGTCGATACCGCGCTCCGCCAGGATCTCCTCGATGTCGCGGTACGACAGCGTGAACCTGGCGTAGAGCCAGACCGCGCGACGGATGATGTGGGCGGGAAGCGGTGGCGCTTGAAGAGAGAGGGTCATGGTTCGAGGCTACAATCTCAGCCCCTGGCCGACTACCTCACTTAACGTGACGACACCATTCAGACAGTGACGTAAGCTACAAATTGGGTATCTGCTGGTCTTCGACGAGAGGAGATCAGCGATGACGAAACGCAAGCAGCACAAGCCTGAGTTCAAGGCACGGGTTGCGCTTGAGGCCCTGAAGGGTGAGCAGACGGTTGCCGAGCTGGCGAGCCGGTTTGGTGTACACCCAACGATGATCCATCAGTGGAAGAAGGCGCTGCTCGAAGGGGCGTCGGAGATCTTCCAGCGTGGTCGCAACCACGCGGAGCCGGAGGTGGACGCCGGCCGTATCAAGGATCTCCACGCCAAGATCGGCGAGTTGACGGTGGAACGGGATTTTTTGGAACAAGGGCTGCGTCTGCTCCCCGGCAGGAGCGCAAGGCGATGATCCAGCCCGACCATCCCAAGCTGTCGATTGTCCGGCAGTGTCGGCTGGCGTCGCTCGGCCGTTCGACGTTCTATCATGTGCCCCGAGGGCGAGAGCGCGGAGAACCTCGCCCTGATGGGCGAGATCGACCGTCAGTTCCTGGAGACGCCGTTCTACGGTGCGCGGCAGATGACGTGGCACCTGCGGGCGCAAGGGCATCTGGTGAACATCAAGCGGGTGCGCCGCCTGATGTGGCTTATGGGTCTGATGCCGATCTACCGGCAGCCACGGACCAGCGTTCCCGCCAAGGGGCACAAGATTTACCCGTATCTGCTGCGCGGTATGCGCATCGACCGGCCCAACCAGGTGTGGTGCGCAGACATCACCTACATCCCACTTGCGAAGGGCTTCCTCTATCTGGTCGCGATCATGGACTGGTCAAGCCGCAAGGTCCTGGCGTGGCGTCTGTCGAACACCATGGACGTGCAGTTCTGCGTTGATGCGCTCGATGATGCGTTGGCCCGGCATGGTGCGCCGGAGATCTTCAACACCGACCAGGGCAGCCAGTTCACCTCGTGGGCGTGGACGCAGCGCCTGAAGGAGGCCGGTGTCCGCATCTCGATGGATGGGCGCGGCCGGTTCCTCGACAACATCTTCATCGAACGGCTGTGGCGATCATTGAAGTACGAATGCGTCTACCTGCATGCCTTCTCGGGCGGGCACGCTACGCGCATGGGCATCGGCCACTGGTTCGACTTCTACAACAACCGGCGCCCTCACACCGCGCATGGTGGTGCGAACCCGGCCGATGTATATCTGGATCAACTGTCGGTCTCCGGCCCGGGCTTACGCCCGGCCCTCCAACCGACAGTCCTGGCGGCGTAACGAAAGTGATGAGGAACCCGATCAGCAGGACCGGACAGTAGCTTAAATTACCGCCAGACCTGTCCAACCAATGGGGAGTAGCTCAATCGATGCCACGTTCGTCGAGCAGATCTTCAACCTGTCGCAACGACAGGGGGAAGCGGACATACATCATGACCGCGAGGCGGATGATCTCGGGGGAGGTCTTGAAATAGCGGAACGGGTTTTCCATCCCGAGACGCTACGAAACTCGCCCCGCCGGCTCAAGCCAGTTTCCTCTGACACCGCCGACGAAACTACTAGAACAGACTAGGTGGCAACGATTTCTATGTCACCGGCGCCCGGCTGGCCCATTTCTGCAACGGCTTTATAGCCGGCGGTCACCCCGTTGGTATCATAGAATAGGATGCCATTGGACTTGGAATAGATGAAGCTGTCGAGACCCGCGGCGTGGTTCTGGTTTGTGCCAGGATTCGTTCCGTCATAACTATCAGCAATGACTGAAAAGTTTGTGCCCTCAGTCAGTGAGCCCGCGGTGAAATTGTCAAAAACAGAAGAAAGTAGCTTTAGTGTATCGGTTCCGCTTTTAAAATCAGTGATATCTTCGACGCTGCTGGCGTTAGTTTCGTTCGAAAATGCGCCGTTTGCCGATGCAGAGAACAAAGCGTTCCCGTTGTTGATAAAGAAGATATCCGCGCCGCTGCCACCAGTGAACGCGTCAAGGCCATCACCGCCGACGAGCTCGTCATCCCCATCTCCACCTAAAAGAATATCGCCGTTCGAATTACCGGTGCTGAAAGCAACCAGTGTGTCGTCACCAGTACCGCCATCCAGCGTCTCGCTGGTATTTGCCTGGGTGGCCCAGAGACGGTCGTTGCCGGCGTCGCCATTGAGCTGCGTTTGCCCCGCCGTTGCGGCCATAACATCGTTGCCAATGCTGGTGGCATTGATCGAGGTTACCCACGAGATCGTAATCGATGCGCCTGCTGCCAGCGACAGCGCCTCGAAGGTCAGGTTGATGCCTATATCAGCCAAAGCTCCACCAGGGTCGGCAGGCGAATTAAAGGCTTTAGCGTCGAAAGGATCGAGGTTTGAGAAACCAAAGGCCGAAGCCCTGACTTTAACCGTGTCCTGCGCCAGGTCATTGTCGTCGTTGATCGCGGTCTGATCGGCCAACATCAGGATGTTGTGGCCAAAAGCGGCACCCTTCGCGTTGACTGCAGCGATGCCCAGAGAACTAGGGTTTAGTAGTACGTCGTTAAAAGTGGTGAAGACAGATGTAGAATCTGCTTCCGGATCGGGATCGTTGTTGCGCATGTAGCGTACGTTCGTCATGACGGCGCTACCGTTATTCGTAAGCTTAACAGTGGTCGTGTAGAACGTGTCGTCCAATCCCATCGTGACGGTCTGTTCGACACCCATGCGTCCGGTAATGCCACCAGTGTTAATCGCAGTCGCGGTGGTATTGGTTGCAGTCGCGGAGCTCGACGCTAAGTTGAGGCTGTTCTCGACACCGGCATTACGGTTTGAGGCGAGGAACGTGCCGCTACTATCGGTGAAGCCCAAGGTCATCGTCTCGATAGGGGTGCCCGGCATGAAAGAGTCGCTGAACCCCGTGCCACCGCTGGAAATGCCGTCGGGATTGGCGAAGAACGATATACCATTGCGCCCGGATACAGTCGCAGTGAAATTATCGGGCGCTGGGTGCGTCGTGCCTATGGTACCATTGACTGCAACGCCCAATTCGGCGAAAGCACTGCGCATAAATACGTCGTCGTTGTCCGCAATTGTTACTTCTAAGGTAGGGGCGTCGAATTCAGGCGCATTACTGTCAAGCAAGAGATTTAGGTCGAGGACTCGGCGTTCTCCGCCGAAGCCGAAGCTGAAGCCGCCCGAATCAAAAACCGGACCTGCAAAAATCTTACCGATAAAAAACGGACCGGCAAACGGACCGGCAAACAACGAACCTGAAAACGCGGCAGGCTCTGGATCGGACGGCGTGAAGTCCTCTTTAAGAGTCGGCGCGAATGAAACGTCATAGAAGTCCATTTTAAATGTAGCATCTGGTGCGATTGAAGAGGAGTAAATATCCTCTTTGAAATCTGTGTAATCGGATGACGTTTCAAATCCAGAGAAGTCCCCTTCAATTTCTGGTGCAGATCCAGAGAAGTCCCCTTCAAATTCTGGTGCAAATCCAGGGAAGGCCCCATCAAATTCTGGCGGCAGTTCAGCGAATTCCCCTTCAAATTCTGGTGCAAATCCAGGGAAGGCCCCTTCAAATTCTGGCGGCAGTTCAGCGAATTCCCCTTCAAATTCTGGTGCACCGGGCGAGAAGTATTCTTCTTCAAATTCTGGTGAAAATTCAGCGAATTCCCCTTCGAATTCTGCTGCAAATTCAGCGAACTCCTCTTTAAGTTCTGGCGGGAGTTCAGCGAATTCCTCTTCGAATTCTGGCGGGAGTTCAGAGAGTTCCTCTTCGAATTCTGGCGGGAGTTCAGAGAGTTCCTCTTCGAATTCTGGCGGGAGTTCAGAGAGTTCCTCTTCCAATTCTGGTGGCAGTTCAGAAAGCTCCTCTTCGGACGCCTCCGGTGAATTGGCGTCTTTTTCTGCCTCACCACTGTCATCTTCTCTGTCATCACCCTTGTCACCGTCAGTCGTGGTGGCGTCGCCGTCCCCCCCTGTACCAACAGCGCGGCTATCCGATCCACTCGTCCGCATAGTGGCAAGCGTCGCGCTGTAGAGCGTCTCGATCTGCTGGGAACTTAGGATTTCGACTGCACTGGGGGGCTGGTTGAAGGCGGTCACCGATGTGCTTGCGCCAAGCGTGTCAAGAATGACGCTGGAAACACCGGTCGAGACTTCAATGACGCCAACATTGCCGTTGGGATCTTGAAGAAGGGTTATCTGATTTTGCTCGCCTTCGGCCGCGGCCTCGATGACCACCGACGTGCCACGAATGCCGATAGTCGAAACCGGTGTTTCAATCACCATCTCGCCGGTTTTGGCAACATCGCCAGAGACCATGACAAATAGCCCCTGCACCAAAGAGAAGGATGCCGTATTGACGGACGAAGCTGGATCATAGACCAGTTCATCAATCACCATGCGGGCACGCTCGGAAAGCGAGAAGGTGGTTTCGTCAACAAAGGCAATGAGGAGCCCACCGCCCGAAGCGGTTTCCAGAACATCACCCATGAAGATATTGCTGCCCTCTTCGAGCGCAACCCGCGTACCATCCGTCCGGGTCGCCCAGGCTTCGCCATCGACAACCTCGACGCTTCCGATAGTAGTGCTTATCGAGGCATCAAGCTGGGCATATTGGCCATCGGCGGCGGGGCCTGCGAGCCGCTCAACAATGGCGCCGCGAAGAACACCTTCACCGCCATCTAGGCTGAGATCGGCCGGTTCGGCCTGCGCGAAGTAATCACGGATAAGAAGCTGCTGACCGTCTTTGCCTTCGATCTTCAGGTCAAATCCCTGGCGGTCGAAGGTGGCGCCCGGAACCCAGCCAGCATCGGCGATGTCCACAACATCACCATGAGCCGTGACATGATCGATTACGGTTTCACCGGCCGACATGTCCTGGGCACCATCGTGACCAATGACGGTTTCGAAAGGTTCAGCGCTGCGTAACGACATGGCCTTACTCCCTTGCATACCAGTTCAAGGTCGGCCCCCAATTGGGAACATAGTACAGGCAGGGGAGCCTTCCAAGCGCTGAGATGCTTAACCGGGATCCCCCATGTGAGTTCCTCCGACACGGTTTTCGCTCTCGAGCATGGTCATTCCCCAAGAATGATGGGCATGATCGCCCGGTGCTGTGTGAGATGTGGGGACCCGGGGATGCCAACAAGGTAGGAATGGCGCCAGATGTGCGGGCCATCACAGTTCGGCCGCCTGTGGTGGCGCCGGGTGTGAGCCCCGTCACAGGAACAGGGCCTTGAAACGCTCGATTGCGGGGCTTGCCCGTGCCGCAACGATCCGCGACGATGCCGCGGCAAGGGGAGGAAAGCACCATGATGAGCCTTGATGCGCTGCTCGACGATCTCGCTGGTTACATCGGCAAGCCCGAAACGTCGTGTTTTTCCCTGCCGCCCGACGCCTATTTGTCCCCCGATCTACACGATGCAGAGATTAGTGGGATCTTCGAGAAATCCTGGCTTTGTGTCGGGCGTGACGAATATATCCCCGAGGCGGGTGACTATTACTGTATCGACCTGCTCGATGAACCCATGGTCATCGTGCGCGGCACCGACGGAACGGTCCGCGCGCTCAACGCCTCGTGCCGCCACCGTTTCATGCCGGTGGTCGAGGGCAGGGGCAACGCCAAACGTTTCGTCTGCCCCTACCACACCTGGACCTATGCGACCGATGGCCGCCTGATTGGCGCACCGCACATGGAAGGCAGTGACGTCTTCGACAAAAGTGAGTGCAGCCTGCCGGAATACCGCCTGGAAATCTGGAAGGGTTTCATCTTCGTCAATCTGGATGACGATGCGGCGGCCCTGGAGGTCATGATCGCATCGACCGACGCGGCGACGAAAAACTATCGCATTGAGGAGCAGACGGAGGTTTTCCACTACGAGAGAGAGTGGGAGGGGAACTGGAAGCTCTCGGCGGAAAACTCCATGGAGTACTACCATCATATCGGGCTGCACGCGGCCACTGTGGGCGGCCCGATGCCGGCCAAGGGAACCTACTTCCCTGAAACGCCGCCGGTCGATGACAGCTTCACCCATGAGCGCTGCATGATCGCCGAGGAACTTCTTGCCGGGGGTGATCATCCGCTCAATCCGCGCGGCGACCTCACCGGCCTGACAAGGGAGGAGTTGCAGTCCGGTTATCTCATTTATGTTTATCCCGCCTTCACGATGGCGATGCGCGCGGGCAGCAACAACTGGCTCGCCTTCCGGCCTGACGGACCCGAAAAAACGAAGGTTCTGGGTGGTTATCTGATGTGGCGCGATCTGGTCGATGAGGACCCCGAGGTCACCGAGGCTCGCTCCGTGTTGATCGAGCAGGTCAACAACGAGGATGCGCTGGCCACCACCGAACTGGCGCGCATGATGCGTTCGCGCAAGGCCGCACGCGGCCCGCTCTCGCCCTTCGAGAAGACCATTGCGCAGTTCTACAAGTATCTCGGTCGCACGCTTGCGGGCGACCGTGTCACGACGCGCCAGGCTGCGGAGTAAGGCCATGACCCTCAGTGCCGTCACCGATCGTTTGCTCGACACGCTCGCGGCCTATCCCGGTACGGAAGATGCCGCGAGCCTGACCCTGCCACCCGAGGCTTACACCGATCCCGGCCTTTACGAGATCGAGAAGGAAACGATCTTCAAGCACGAGTGGCTGCTGATCGGGCGCGCCAACGACATTCCCGACCCCGGCGACTGGTTCACCTTCCAGGTGCTCGACGAGCCCCTGCTGATCGTGCGCGGCACCGATGGCGAGATCCGGGCGCTGTCGAACATCTGCCGCCACCGTTACATGCCGATCGCGCTCGACGAGAAGGGATTGGCCAAACGTTTCGTCTGCGCCTATCACGGCTGGGTCTATGGCACCGACGGCCGGCTGGTCGCGGCACCTCTGATGGAAGGTTCGCTCGCCTTTGAAAAGGAGAGCTGCAAGCTGCCGGAACACCGGCTGGAGGTCTGGCAGGGGTTCATCTTCGTCAATCTCGACGACAACACGCCGCCGCTCGCGCCGCAGCTCCACGAGGCCGACGCCATGCTGGAAAACTGTCTGACGTCAGCGCCTTTGGGACAGATTGAGTGGTTTTCATAAGGGAGTTTTCTGGCTCATCGTAGTGACCGTAGGGAAC
>CALSLK010000016.1 GCA_943787175.1 uncultured Alphaproteobacteria bacterium | reverse complement strand
ACTGGAACTGCTCGCCCTTCGTGGCCCAAGGCCTGGTCCCGGAATCGACGGATTGCGCCATGCGCTGGGCGACCGCCGCGTGGATCATGAGCTTGATTCCCTCCTGGCGGACCTAGGGTCCGCCACGGCAGAGCTTGATGCGCTAATGCGTGCGCAAAAGGCGCCATTGGCCCAGTTGATCGCCCATCATCTTCAAACGCTCGAGAATCTTGCGCAAGCCGAACCCGATTCCAACAGTCCGGTCTGGGAAAACGAAGACGGGGAAGCGCTGCACAACTTTGTCACCGAGTTAATCGGCGATGCCGAGGCGCTGGGGTTCGTCGATACCGGCGCCTATCCGGCGTTGCTCGACACCTTGCTGGCAGGCCGGGTGGTCCGCCCGCGCTATGGCAGCCACCCACGGGCGTTCATCTGGGGTCCGCTGGAAGCGCGCATGCAGCATGCAGACTGCGTCATCCTGGGCGGGCTGATTGAGGGTAACTGGCCGCCGGAACCACCAAGTGACCCCTGGATGAGCCGTCCCATGCGGGCAAAATTCGGGCTGGCCACGCCGGAACAGCGCATCGGGCTGGCTGCACACGACTTTGTCCAGGCTGCCATGGCCCGTTCTGTCCTGTTGCTTTATCCCGAACGTGCGGCTGGTGCGCCAACCGTACCAGCGCGTTGGCTGGTCCGCCTGCAGGCGTTTCTTGATGCCCGGAACCTGGGCGACCAACCGCGCATAGAAGCGGGCGTGTGGCAGCGTTGGCAGAGCACCATGGACCGGCCATCGAACGTGGAGCCTGCCGTTGCTCCCGAACCACGGCCGCCGCTGGATGTGCGCCCAGATGGGCTTTCGGTCACCCAGATCGAAGTATGGCAACGTGATCCCTATGCCATCTACGCCCGCCGCATCCTGAAACTTTCTCCGCTGGACGATCTGGACGAAGATGCCGATGCCGCCAATCGCGGCAGCTTCATCCATGATGCGCTGGAACGCTTTGTCGTCGCGCACCCTGTCACCTTGCCAAGCGATGCACTTGAGCAGTTGCTGGCCATGGGGCGTGATGTCCTGGGATCGATGATCGAACGCCCGTCGGTTGCCACGTTCTGGTGGCGGCGCTTCGAGCGTATTGCCGCCTGGTTTGTGGAAGAAGAGCACAAGCGCCGCGAACGACTGGGGATTGTGCATGCCGAGATCACGGCACAACTTTCACTCCCCCACGGCCCCCGCGGGAGTTTTACGCTGAGCGCCAAGGCTGATCGGCTCGAGGTCGATCAGGATGGCCGGGTCGCCGTGATCGACTACAAGACCGGTACAGTGCCACCTGGAAAGGCCGTAGAGGCGGGTGCTGCACCCCAGTTGCCCCTGGAAGCCGCCATGGTTGCCGCAGGCAAGTATCCAGGCATTCCCGAGGCGGAAGTCACGGGGTTGGAGTATTGGGAGCTCAAGGGCGGAGATCCCGCCGCTTACGTCAGGCGCATCAAGGCAGACCCGTCCGAGGTTGCCGAGCGTGCTCTTGAGGGCCTGGGCAGGCTGGTCACGGCCTTTTCGGATGAAAACACACCCTATCGCGACCACCCCGGCGGCCAGCCGATCGGCCGGTTCGATGCCTATGTCGACGTGGCCCGCACCAACGAATGGCGCCTGGGCTGGCAAACCATGCTGGACGATGTTGCCTATGGCGACGTACCGAAAGGCGTTACGCGCCGCGTCCGCACCCACAACGATAAGCAGCAAGCCATGTCGGACCCGGAACAAACGGTCTGGGTCGCAGCATCAGCCGGCACAGGCAAGACCAAAGTTCTGACCGATCGGGTCTTGCGCCTGATGCTCTCTGGCAGCGAGCCCTCACGGATTTTGTGCCTGACGTTCACACGTGCTGCATCAGCCGAAATGGCAAACCGCATCCGCCAGGAACTGGCTGGCTGGGTCTCCATGACCAACGATGACCTTGTCGCTGACCTCACCGCGCTGCAGGGAAGAGCACCCGTAGAAGACGAGCTTGTCCGCGCCAGGCAGTTGTTTGCTGATGTTCTGGATGCGCCAGGCGGCCTGCAGATCGCCACCATTCACAGCTTCTGCCAATCGATTCTGGGCAGATTCCCACTTGAGGCGGGCATCGCTCCGCACTTCAGCCTGATCGAGGAGCGTGGGCGCAGCGAACTCCTCAATGAGGCACGCGACCGTGTTATTGGCCGGATCGCTGCAGGCCGGGCACCAGAGCTCGAAGAGCCCCTGAACCGCCTGATTGTGCTTGCCGGAGAGTCGCGTGCCGGCGAACTGCTGGATGAAATCTGTGCTGCGTCGGGCAGGCTTGACCTGATGCTTGAGCAATACGGAACCCTGAACCGTGCCTTGCAGGAGCTTGCCGCAGGTCTAGAAGTCGACCCCGGATCAGTCATCACAGGAACTGGTGCGTTCCGCCTGTCTCGACAGTGAACTTGATCGTGAGGGTCTGGAACAGGCACGCGTCTACCTGGCAGAAGGCAGCAAAACCGACATAACCAAGTCCGACACCATCAGCCGGTTTCTTGCAGCCGATGAAGTTGGCCGTATCGCGCTGTTCAGCAACTACTGCTCGGTCTTTCTGAAGGCAGACAAGCGACCGGGCACACAGGCCCTTGCGACCAAGGCGGTGCGGGATGCTCATCCCGAAGTTTTGGATGTTCTTGACCGGGAACAGTCACGGCTGGACACACTCCATGAGACCTTGCGGCGCCATGCGACCTATCAGCGAACCCATACAATCCTGACCCTGGGTGATGCCCTGGTGCAGGAATTCCGCCGCCTGAAGAACGACCGCGCCGTTCTCGACTATGACGATCTCATCGAGAAAACGCGGAGCTTGCTGGGTATGCCCGGCATCGCGCCCTGGGTCCTGTTCAAGCTGGATGGTGGTCTGGATCATGTTCTGGTTGATGAGGCACAGGACACCAATCCCAACCAGTGGGCCGTCATCATTGCCCTGATCCAGGAGTTTTTTGCGGGCGAAGGGGCGCGTGATATCCAGCGCACCGTTTTTTGTCGTTGGCGACGAAAAGCAGTCGATCTACAGCTTTCAGGGAGCTGACCTGCAAGCGCTTCAAGAGGTACGTTCGGGACTGCAGACCTGGGTTCCGCCAACTGAATGGTATTCAGACAGTCTGGATCTTTCCTATCGCTCTGTTCCCGCCGTACTGGAAACGGTTGACGCGGTCTTTGCTCCCCCAGAGGCCGCCGCCGGCGTCGCCTTTGGTGGTCAACGGATCGAACATCAATCGTTTCGGGCTGACGATGGTGGGCTCGTGGAACTTTGGCCCCTTTTGCGCGAGGAACCAGGCGAGCCTGCAGATCCCTGGACGGCGTGCCTCAGTGATGAACAACCCCAGGACCGTCATAACCGCCTGGCCGCGGGAATTGCAGACAGTATTGCCACCATGACAGGCGATCTGGGTGGGCCCGGTGAACTTCTGGAGTCCCGTGGCGATACCATCAGGGCCGGTGACATTCTGATCCTGGTGCGCAAACGCAGCGAGCTTGTTCCCGCGATTGTGCGGGAACTGCGCAGGGCCGGCGTTGCGGTGGCCGGCGTCGATCGCATGGACCTGACGGGCGAAATTGTCGTTCGGGACCTGTTGGCCCTGGGTCGTTTCTGCCTCCTGCCCGAGGACGATGTCGCACTGGCTTCGGTCCTGAAGGGCCCGCTGGTTGGCTTTGATGACGAAACCCTGTTCGATCTGGCATGTAGCCGCGCGGTTAATGACGATGGAAGGCCTGTTTCTCTCTGGCAGGCTCTGCGCGAAAAGCAATCCGATCATCCGGCTTTCCAAAGAGCTTCAAGCTGGCTGGCTGAACTGCTGAGGCGCACGGATTATTCAGCACCGTTCGAATTCTATGACCAGGTTCTGACCCAACCGGGAGCCGGAGCAACGGGGTTCAGTGGTCGCAAGGCACTGATCCATCGTCTGGGTCTGGAAGCTCAGGATCCGCTCGATGAGTTCATGAATCTGGCACTCGCGTTCGAGGCTGATCACACGCCGTCCCTGCAGGGTTTTGTATGGTGGATTTCCAGTGGCACAGCCGAGGTCAAGCGCGAGGCAGAGGCCGCTGGCGATGCTGTGCGCATCATGACGGTGCATGGCGCCAAGGGTCTTCAGGCACCAGTTGTCTTCCTGATCGACGAAATGGGCCACGGGCCGCGGGGCTCTTCGATCCTGTGGGACCAGAACCTTCTGCCTCTCTGGACGGCTAGCGCAGCCGAACGCGATAGCTGGAGTCAGAAGCTGTACGAGCACCGCGCGCAACGAGAGGGCGAAGAAGAACGGCGCTTGCTTTATGTCGCCATGACGCGCGCCAGCGATCGCCTCTATGTGTGCGGCAGTGCCGGCGTATCAACCAGAGTGGAAGGTACCTGGCACGACATGATTGAAGTCGCGATGCGTGGACTAGCCAACACCGAGACGATGCCATTCGCCGGTGACGCCGCATGGGACGGAGAGTTATTGCGACGCCGTTCGCCGCAGTTACGCGATGTCGCAGTGCCGGACCAGGATGTCGATGCCCGCATCGCCGTTGAAGGACCTGGCGAGGCTTTGATGATGCCGCTTCCCGTGGAGCGCGCTATCGACCGGCCCATCAGTCCATCGCGCCTTGGCGGTGCAGAAGCACCAGCACGCTCGCCTGTCCAATCAGACGGTGACAATGAAGCGCTGAGGCGTGGAAAACTGGTGCACCGATTGCTGGAGCTGCTACCCACCGTTCCATTGGGCGACCGCAAGGCAGCCGCCATGCGTCTGCTGTCGAGGAGTGAGCCCGACATGGCGCCGGACGCGCATGACTCTCTGGCCCAAGCCGTCGTCGGGATTATCGAAGCCCCATCCTTCGCGGCTTTATTCGCCCCCGGCAGTGTTGCCGAAGCATCTGTGGCCGGAGCACTGGGAGACACAGTTGTTGCCGGCCAGATCGATCGGCTGGTCATCACGGAAGAAGCCATCCTGATCGTTGATTACAAGACAGGCCGAATGGCCTCGACCAACGTGAACGAAACGCCGGTTGCCTATGTGCGCCAGCTTGCTGCCTATCGTGATGTGCTGTCGGAGATTTACCGGGACCGACCGATCTCTTGTGCCCTGCTTTGGACCGATATACCATATCTGGTAGAGGTGCCGCAGGAACTCCTTGATACCCACAGCCCAGCCATGCACGGTAATCACGCGGCTTGACGGGTTCGGGTGGTCTTCCTACATACGTGCTTCATCGGCGGGCGAAGACCCAGAATTATGCCGGAAACCAGTTTCGGGAGAGACAGCCTTATGGACATTCAACACGTAACAGATGCGTCGTTTGATCAGGATGTACTGAAGTCCGAAGTTCCGGTCGTGGTCGACTTCTGGGCGGAATGGTGCGGTCCCTGCAAGCAGATTGCTCCGGCTCTGGAAGACCTTGCCAAGGAATATGGCGACAAGGTCCAGGTCGTGAAGGTCGATATCGATTCGAATCCGTCGACACCGTCCAAGTACGGTGTACGCGGCATTCCCACGATCATGATGTTCAAGGGTGGCGAAGTCGCAGCTGTGAAGGTTGGCGCGATGCCCAAGAGCAAGCTGTATGAGTGGGTCGACGACTCAATCTGACCGGTTGTGTGGCTGCTTCACAAAGCAGGAACATGTTCATCGCGACATTGTGACGCTTTCGCGACCATAGGTGCATTGGCCTCGGCTTAGCCAAGGCAGAGACTCTGCTTATGAAATTGGGCAGCTTTCTCTCAGAATCGGGTTTTTCTGTACGCGACTTTGCCAAAACGGTAAACGTAACCGAAGCGGCGATGAGCCGGTATGTCTCCGGCAAGCGGCTTCCCCGGACCGAGATCATGCAACGCATCGTCGATGCCTCCCATGGTGAAGTGCAACCCAATGATTTCTTTGAGCGTGATCAAGTATCGGTGCCGGTGCCACAAAACGGCGCTCATGCGATGACAGAGGTAACCTCACGCCCCGATCTTCTGGAAAATGAAGCGGCAGATTTTCTATCCAGAAACCCAGAAGTCCGCTGGGTCGATGCGATGGTTCCCGACATTTGTGGCATTCCGCGTGGAAAGCGCATGGATGTCTCGGCCCTGGACAAACTCTACACCACGGGCCTTGGCCTTCCCGGCTCGACCTATGCGCTTGACCTGTTGGGCAACAATGTCTCGAGCACAGGTATGGGCCCGGAAGACGGCGACCCTGATTACGTTTGCCATGCCGTGCCAGGAACCCTGACCAGCGTGCCCTGGGCGGGTCCTGAACATGCCCAGGTTCTGCTCTCAATGAGTAACGATGGAGGAGAGCCGTGGTGGCTTGACCCTCGCCACATCGTGCGCCGGATTGCCGATCAGATCGTCGCCCTGGGCTATCAACCGATCATTGCCATCGAGCTTGAGTTCTACCTGGTCGAAAACGATCTGGGACCCGATGGGCGCCCGGTGCTCGCGCGTTCACCTGTGACCGGCAAGAGGCCTGCCGACACACAGGTCTATCTGATGGATGAGCTGGACGCTTTTTCTCCGGTTCTCAATGACATCATCCGCATCTGCCGTGAGCAGAACATTCCAACCGATGTCGCGACCATCGAGTATGCGCCCGGCCAGTTCGAGATCAATCTGAACCACACCGATGATCCCGTTGCGGCCTGTGACCATGCGCTGCTGATGAAACGCGCCATCAAGGGGGTCGCCGCCAAGCACGGCATGACCGCCACCTTCATGGCACGACCGTTCCGTGAGCTGTCGACCAGCGGCACGCATGTCCACATGTCTCTGCTGGATTCCCAGGGCCGCAACGTGTTCGATGACGGCAGCGCCCGGGGCACCAAGCTGCTGCGACACGCGATTGGCGGATTGGCGGCGACCATGGGTGAAGCCATGCTGATCTTTGCACCCAACGCGAACTCATTCCGGCGCATTACGCCAACGGGTTGGGTGCCGCTTGCTCCCACCTGGGGTTACAACAACCGCACAGTCGCCCTGCGTATTCCCAGTGGGCCCAACAAGGCCCGCCGCCTGGAACACCGTCCCGCCGGGGCCGATTCAAACCCCTATCTGGTCCTGGCGGCGGTTCTGGCCGGTGTTCATCACGGGCTCAAAAACAAGATTCACCCCGGTGACCCGATCGAAGGCAATGCCGCAGAACAGGTTGATGCCAGCCTACCCGCGATCTGGGTCGATGCATTGCGTGCCTTTGACGATGCAAAGGTTCTGCCTGGCTATTTCGGCGCTGCCTATTGGGATGTCTACAGCAAACTGAAGTGGTCGGAATTTCACGAGTTCAACGATCACGTCACAGGCCTTGAGTACCAGCGCCTGCTGACCCTGATCTGATCAGCCGTTGGCTTCGAGCACGCGCCCGGCAAGATAGAGCGAACCGCAGATCAGGACGCGCGATGGGCCCTCCTCGCCGGCCAGCTTCTGAAGAGCGGCCTCTACATTGGGCATTTTTGCGGCTTGCAGTCCTGCTTCCTGAAGCACCTGCAACGTATCTTCTGCAGCCAGTGTGTTCTTCTCTCCTGGGATTTCGACCGCAAAGGCGCGCCGCACAAAAGGTGCCAGGGGTTTGATGAAGCCGGTCGGGTCTTTCGTATTCATCATGCCGACAACAAGATCGAGCGGTCGGTCCGTCCAGGTCTGTGCCATGTCCGCCAGCACCTGACCCGCCGCTGGATTATGTCCGCCATCGAGCCACAGTTCTGTATCGGGACCCAGAAGGTCTTTCAGCCGTCCCTCATGCAGCTGCTGCATGCGCGCAGGCCATCGCGCCGTCTTGAGGCCCTTGGCCAGAGACTCTTCGGAGAGATCAAACCCTTTGAGACGTCGAAGCGTGGCAATCGCAGTTGCTGCATTGAATGGCTGATGCGGGCCCAGAAGACAGGGAATCGGCATGGCAAGTCGTGCATCACCATCGGTCATGACAAATCCATCGGGGGATTGCTCAACCACGTCAAAATCAATCCCTGAAGCGAATGCCGGCGAACCCAGAGCGTCAGCGCGCTCCATCATGACCTGGCGTGCTTCTGGCTTCTGGGGTCCGATGATGACGGGTACACCCGGCTTGATGATGCCGGCCTTCTCTCCGGCAATCTTGTCGATCGTATCGCCAAGGAACTGCTGATGGTCGAGCGAGACCGGCGTGATCACCGTGGCCAAAGGTTGATCAACGACATTGGTGGCATCAAGACGACCACCAAGCCCAGTCTCGAGCAGGAGAATGTCGGCCGGCACCCGTGAAAACGCGAGAAAACGCCGCTGCCGTCGTGACTTCGAAATAGGTGATCGACTCACCGCCATTGACCCGCTCGCATTCATCAAGCAGCGCGGTGAGGTCGGCTTCACTGATGATCTTGCCATCAAGTTCGACACGCTCATGAAACCGCACGAGGTGAGGCGACGTGTAGACATGCACCCGGTAACCTGCAGCGATGAGCGCTGCCCGCATATAGGCAATCGCGCTGCCTTTGCCGTTGGTTCCCGCGACATGCACAACTGGCGGAAGACTGTGGTGTGGATTACCGAGGTTGGCGAGGATGTCGTACATCCGGTCCAGCGACAGATCAATCAGCTTCGGATGAAGCCGCATCAACCGTTCAAGCAGGACGTCACTCGATGGCGCGGTCACGCAGGTGACACACTTTCAGAATCGTTGGCCGGGACCGGCAGGAGTTCACCTTCCTGCGGTCTGGAGCCCATCAGGTGACCCAGCAGGGATGCCAGGCGCTCCCGCATCTCGGTGCGCGGCACGACCATGTCGAGCATGCCGTGATCAAGCAGGTACTCGGCGCGCTGAAAACCCTCCGGCAGCTTTTCGCGGATGGTTTCCTCGATCACACGCGCACCGGCAAATCCGATGATCGCGCCGGGCTCTGCAATTGAAATGTCTCCAAGCATGGCAAAGGAGGCCGTGACACCACCGGTCGTGGGGTTGGTCATGACGCAGATATAGGGCAGGCCAGCTTCCTTCAGCTCCGTGATGGCAGCCGTTGTGCGGGCCATCTGCATGAGGGAGAGAATACCTTCCTGCATGCGGGCGCCGCCTGAAGCCGAGAAGATGATCAGGGCACGATCCTGCAGGATGGCAAGCCTGGCTGCCGTGACAATCGCTTCACCGACAGCAACGCCCATGGAGCCACCCATGAAATCGAAGTTGAAGATTGCGCAAAACCGCTCCCTTCGACCCGATGGTGCCGTGGGCTACGACCATGGCGTCGCGTTCACCGGTCTTGCTCTGGTTTTCCTTCAGGCGGTCGACATATTTCTTGCGATCGCGGAACCGCAGGGGATCAACCGGCGCCCTGGGCAGCTCGATCGTGGTGTAGTCGCCACCATCGAACATCGTCCCCATACGCACTGCAGGCGAGATACGCATGTGAAACCCGCAATGGGTACACACGTTCATCGCGGCTTCGAGGTCGCGATGGAAAATCATCTGTTCGCAAGAGGGGCATTTGTCCCAAAGGTTGTCCGGTGACTGTGGTTTACGAACCAGGTCACGGATTTTCGGAAGAGACAGATTGGTAAGCCAACTCATGAGCGGGCATTCCTCACGCCATGGGCGAGTTCGCGAGCGAGATTGAGCACGCTATCAACACAGGCCTGCGTGCCGTTTCCGTCCGCATCCAGGTTATCTTCTACCGCCTTACAGAAGGCGGTTCCAACAACGGCTGCATCGGCAACCCGCGCGATATCAGCAGCCTGCTCAGGCGTGCGGATGCCGAAGCCGACCGCAATGGGAAGCTCCGTGCTCGCCTTCAGGCGGCCCACTGCTTTCTCTACTGCTTTGGGATCAGCAGATCCTGCACCTGTGATACCGGTAATCGAAACGTAGTAGACAAAGCCAGATGCGTTCGCGAGTACGGTAGGGAGGCGCTTGGCGTCAGTGGTCGGGGTTGCCAGGCGAATCCAGTTCAGACCCGCATCCAGCGCAGGCATGCAGAGTTCGCTGTCTTCTTCGCTGGGAAGGTCAACGATGATCAGGCCGTCGACCCCTGCTTCGCGGGCGTCCGACAGAAACGCATCATTCCCGTATGAATAAATGGGATTGTAGTAGCCCATCACGACAATCGGTGTAGCCTCATCGTCAGCGCGGTGCGCACCATTTCCAGGCATTTGGGAATGTTATGCCCCGCTTCCAGAGAACGAAGGCCGGCGGCCTGAATGGAAGGCCCATCGGCCATCGGATCGGAAAAGGGCATGCCAAGTTCAATCACGTCCGCCCCTGCAGCGGGCAGGCCTTTCATTATTTCGACAGACGTATCGAAATCCGGGTCGCCACCCATGAAATAGGTAACGAAGGCCGGGCGATTTTCGGCAGTAAGTTTTGCAAAGCAATCGGTCATACGCTGGGTCATGGGCTTAAATCTCCATTCCGAGCTGTTCACTGACGGTGTGAACATCTTTGTCACCGCGCCCGCACAGGTTCATGATGATGATCTGATCCTTGTCCATTTGCGGGGCACGTTTCACCACTTCTGCCAGGGCGTGACTGGGTTCAAGGGCTGGAATTATGCCCTCCAGCCGGCACAGGAGCTGAAACGCATCCAGCGCCTCGGTATCCATGATCGGCACGTATTCGCAGCGGCCGAGTATCCTTCAGCCAGGAATGTTCAGGTCCAATTCCGGGATAATCCAGCCCGGCGGAAATCGAAGCTCCCTCTTCAATCTGTCCTTCGGCATCTTGCAGCAGATAGGTGCGGTTGCCGTGCAGAACCCCGGGACGCCCTGCCGTCAGCGAGGCACAATGCTCGTCGCCCTGCAGTCCCTTGCCCCCGGCCTCCACGCCGACAATCTGTACATTGTCATCATCAAGGAAGGGGTGGAACAGGCCAATGGCATTTGAGCCACCGCCGACAGAAGCAATCAACAGGTCGGGCAGACGGCCTTCCATCTCCTGAATCTGTTCACGTGCTTCCTTGCCGATGACCGACTGAAAGTCGCGAACAAGCTCCGGATAGGGGTGGGGGCCAGCGGCGGTGCCGATCAGATAATAGGTGTCTTCCACATTTGTGACCCAGTCGCGCAACGCTTCGTTCATGGCGTCTTTCAGTGTTCCGGCACCGGCGGTGACCGATTCAATTTCGGCGCCCAGCAATTTCATGCGAAACACATTAGGAGACTGTCGGTGCACGTCCTTTGCACCCATGTAGACCAAACAGGGATAACCAAAACGGGCGGCAACCGTTGCCGCTGCCACACCGTGCTGGCCGGCGCCGGTCTCGGCGATCAACCGGGTTTTGCCCATGCGTTTGGCCAGCAGGATCTGGCCCAGGCAATTGTTGATCTTGTGACTGCCGGTATGGTTCAACTCGTCGCGTTTGAAATAGACTTTCGCCCCACCCAGATGCTCGGTCAGCCGCTCGGCAAAATAGAGCGGGCTGGGGCGGCCGATATAATGCTTCGCCCAATGGTCGATCTCAGCCTGGAAGGAAGGGTCATCCTTGGCATCTTTCCAGGCCTGTTCCAGGTCCAGAATGAGCGGCATCAAGGTTTCAGCGACATAACGCCCGCCGAACATGCCAAAATGGCCCTCTTCATCGGGGCCCTCGCGATAGGTGTTGACCGTTTCCATTCCCTGTCCGTTTCAAATTTGGAGGCCGGACCATGCCCTTTTCAGCCTTGGTCCGCAATCTCACTGTTACGCGTTTGGAGGCGGGTCAGATCGACCCGACTTCCTCCAGAAACTCCCGAATCAGAGCCGGATCCTTTGCCCCTGTTGCGTTTTCCACGCCAGAAGCAACATCTACGAACCCAGCGCCGGTAATCTCGACCGCTTGGCGCACATTTCGCGCATCCAGGCCACCCGAAAGCAACCATGGCCGCTTCCAGCTCTTGCCTGCCAGGATGCGCCAGTCAAAGGCCACCGCATTGCCACCTGGCCGCGTTGCATCCTTGGGTGGTTTGGCATCAAACATCAGCAGATCGGCAACCGCTTCGAATGCGGGTACCTGTTCGAGATCCGAAGGCTCGGAGATTCGAATCACCTTCATGACCTTCACACCAAACTGATCACGTACCGCAGCGACACGCTGTGCATCTTCGGAGCCGTGCAACTGTACAACCGAGAGATTTCCAGCAGTGATGGCCTGGCCCAGAAAATCGTCATCAGGATCAACCATGACACCAAAACGCTCGACACCAGGGGATACTCTGGCACTGAACGAAGCCGCCTGATCCCAGGTTACAAACCGCGGGCTGTTGGCAAAGAAGTTAAACCCCACCATGGCTGCGCCGTACTTGAGCGCAGCATCAAGCCCCTCATGGGTGCTCAGGCCACAGATCTTGGCTTCCTAACCTTCATGTCAGCCCGCCATGTCTTCGACGATGCGGTCGGCCGCATCAGTGCGGGGTCATCAGCCCGGGTGATGGGCCGGCCGACGACAAGGTAGCTGGCGCCGGCCGCAACCGCCTCGCCGGGGGTCATGATGCGCTTCTGGTCGTCGGATCGAAGCCCAGGAGGGGCGCACCCCGGGAACCACCAGCAGGAAGTCGTCCCCGCACTGTTTTGCGCAGACGCTCGGCCTCATGGGCGGAACACACGACGCCATCGACGCCATTGGCCTGGGCAAGTTCGGCAAGCCGCAGGACCTGATCGCCGACCGGAGTCTGCATGCCGACGGACTGCAGGTCCGCATCGTCCATGCTGGTCAACATGGTCACAGCGACCACCTTGGGGCGGCCTGTGCGCCGAGGGGATTCAACCGCATCCATGGCAGCGCGCATCATCGCGGCGCCGCCGGAGGCATGAATGGTGGTCAGGAACGGCTTCATCAGCGCGGCGCCGTGGAGGCCGCCGGCGACGGTGTTGGGAATGTCGTGGAGCTTCAGATCGAGGAACAGAGCCATGTTTCTGGCCCACGACATCGGCCGGCACGCCGCTGGGCCCGTGCGCGCAGAAGAACTCCAGGCCGAGCTTGAGCCCGCCAACATGGCCGTCCAGCCGCTGGGCGAGCGCCTTGGCCCGCGGTCAGGTCCGTCGTATCGACCGCGCACAACAAGCGCGCCGCTGCCTGGCTGCGATCCATGGTTCCGATCCGTTTCTCTGTGTGCGGCGGGCTTATAACAGATGGCAGGACCCTGCGTCAGCAGAAGTTCTGCCTTCAGGAGGCTGTCGAGCCGCTCCAGGAGGAATCGGGCCGTTCCCAGATCCAGGTGACCGCCGCCGGCGTTCTTGTAGAACGTGATCTCCTCAGCGCTCTGGCGGCCCGGACACTTGCCCCGCGAGAGGTCATAGAGGTCGCCCACGATGTCGCTCTTCGGCCAGCACCCCAGCATCGATGGGTTGCGCGATATCTCCCGACATTGCCAAGCGTGAACATGCGCGAATCAACGTAAACCCGGGCCACGCGAACGCAGTCATCATCGGACTCACGCATATGGGTCTGATAGCCGCCGACCAGATCAAGGTGTGCGCCGGGTTTCAGCCAGGCACCCTTGATGAGGGGTTCCGTTGCCATGGTCGCGCAGGAGATCACGTCAGCCTCACGCACCGCGGCCTCCAGGTCCTCGACAGCAGAAATCGTCAATCCCCTCAAGCTTGAGGTCGGCGGCCAGCCTGCGGGCGCGCTCCTCACGTTGCGGTTCCAGATCATGACGTTGCCTGATGGAAGGGCTGAATCTCCGAATGCGCCATGATGAGATGGGGTGCCATGGCCCCTGCTCCCACCATGACCATGGTCCGGGCGTCCTGGCGGGCGAGGAAGCTGGCACCGGTTGCGGAATCCCCGGCTGTCTTGCGCAGCGTGAGGGCGATGCCATCGACAATTGCCTGGGGCGCGCCATTGCGACCATCAAAGAGAGCGTAGATGCCGTGAACGGAGGGCAAGCCGGTTCCCGGCGCTTTCGTTGTCGGGAAAGACCGTGATCAGCTTGACGCCGATGGCCTGATCGCGCTGCCAGGCCGGCAAAGCCAGGAAGACATTCTCGCTTCCCGTCGGAGCGGGCTGTGCCAGAAGCATCTCTTCTGCTGCGTCCAGATCCTGAAGATGAAACTGCTTCAGCCCCTCGACCAGCGAGGGATAGTCGAGCAGGCGATGGACGTCCTCAGCAGACACCATGCGCATCATCGAACTCTCCCGAGTCTATCAGTCTAGAAGAGCTTCAGGCGGCACTCTGGTCTTCGACCATGGCAACGGAGCGCTGGGCGGCAAGCTGCTTGCGTGCGTCAGCTCTCGAGCGCATCCGACCCGAGTCCTGGCTTGCGGCCAGCTCCTTCTCAAGCTCCTTGATGCGCCGTTTGCGCTGCCTCGAGATCGAGCGGCTCTTGTGTGCGCTGGCCCAGACAAACAAACCCCCCAGGATGGCCCCCAGACGCAAAGAAGACCAGGATCACCAGCCAGAGCGGGTGCGGATTGGTGGTCCCAGGGCAACGGCGAGAACGAAACCTGCACCGCTTCCCTGTTCGCCAGGACAAACGCGATGATGACCAGGGCGACGAGGAGCGCCAGAAAGCCGATCACGAGGTTGACGGAGTTTGCGCATACGGTGCCGTGTCAGCCCTCCTCGCCGTCGGCATTGAGGCGTTCACGCAGCTCCTTGCCGGTCTTGAAGAAGGGCAGGAACTTCTCTTCCACGTTGACCGTGGCACCGGTGCGGGGATTGCGGCCGACGCGGGCGTTGCGGCGCCGTACCGAGAACGAGCCGAAATCCGCGCAGCTCAACGCGATCACCGTCCGCCAGCGCAGCCGTGATCTCATCGAACACCGTGTTGACGATACGCTCGACATCGCGCTGATAGAGATGCGGATAACGCTCCGACAAGCGGGCGATCAGTTCCGACTTTGTCATATCGGCAATCCCGGTGAAGGCGCCGTCATCGGATCAAATGAGCCGGAACTAGCGCCCTAGTTGAAATCAGGTTGCCAGAGCGCCAGGAGGCCGTCAAGGGTAAGTGGTTCTGGTAGAACGCTTTTTCCGGTCTCACGCACCATTTCCAGGTACCAGGGAAGCTCTTCTTCCACCTCGACATTGCGAACCGGAAGAGCCTCACTGATGTCGTGCTGCGCCAGCAGCCAGGCCCGTGCTTCGCGTTCACCGCCCAGTTCGTCGATCAGGCCGTTCTCGAGTGCCTGCGTGCCGGTGTAGATTCCGACCGTCAGCCAGGAGCTCGATAGCCGCGCGATCAAGGTTGGGGCGTCCGTCATCGACGATACCGACAAACACCTTCTGCATGTCGTCCACGACGACCTGGGCCCAGGCCCGGGCCTCGGGCAAGGTGCGCTCGAAGGGCGACGGGTTGGCCTTGAGGGGGTCGCTCTTGATGTTCTCGAAGGTGATGCCGAGGTTGTCGAAGAAATCGACGACATCGGTGGTCGGGAAGATGACGCCGATCGAGCCGGTGATGGTGCCGCGGCGGGCAATGATGTGTTCGCCGGCCATGGCGATCATGTAGCCGGCCGATGCGGCAACGTCGTCCATCACCACAACAACAGGCTTCTCTCTCGGCAACGCGCTGCAGCGCAATGAAAGAGCGCCTCGCCGCCGACGAACGTGCCACCGGGGCTGTTGATGCGCAGGACCAGCGCCTGTGGCATTGCCGTCCTGCGGCCACATCTCTCGATCGCCTTCGTCGCGCACGCGGTCCGATTCGATCACGCCGGTGACGTCGAGCAGGGCAACATAGGCGCCCGATGCCTCCCCCTTGAACCCGGCCGAAGGCGAGGATGCCCACGACAATGAGAGCCACGACAAAGAGGATGCGCCAAAAAAGAAGGCGGCGCCGCAGCTTCTGACGCTCAACCAGGGTTTCCGCGTCATGGGCCATCAGCACCGCCTCCGTTCGTCAGCCAAGTCTTGTCTTACGACTTGTTTTCGTCTTCCTCAGACAGCCGCTCTCCTCTGCAGCGTCAGCCTCGGAGTGCTGCCTCTTCGGCGGCCTCCTCGACTTCGGCCTCAGGCTCCTCAGCAGCATCGTCGTCGTCATCGGTTCCCTTGGCCGCCATCGCCGCACCCAGGATATCGCCCAGGGTGGCACCGCTGTCGGCAGAACCGTAGGTCTTCATCGCCTTCTTCTCTTCCTCGATCTCGAGTGCCTTGATCGAGAGGGAGAGACGACGCGTGCCCTTGTCGATGGCGGTCACCTTGGCATCCAGACGGTCGCCTTCGGCAAACCGGTCAGGACGCTGATCACCACGTTCACGGGCAAGCTCGGCCTTGCGGATGAAACCAGGCAGAGTGCCATCGACCAGGACTTCAATACCGTTGTCCATGATCCTGGTCACCTGACAGGTCACCACCGAACCGCGCTGCACGCCATCCATGGCGCCTGCGAGTGGATCGGCTTCAAGTTGCTTCACGCCCAGGCTGATGCGCTCTTTGTCGGTATCGACATCGAGCACGCTTGGCCTTGACCTGTCGCCCTTCTTGTAGTCCAGGATGGCTTCTTCGCCCGGTCGTGTCCCAGCTGAGAGTCGGACATGTGGACCATGCCGTCGAGATCGCCTTGCAAGGCCGATGAACAGACCGAATTCGGTGATGTTCTTGATCTCGCCTTCGACCTGCTGTCGGCGGATACGCTGGCAGAAGATGTCCCAGGGATTGTCCTGGGTCTGCTTGAGGCCCAGGCTGATGCGACGCTTTCGGCATCGACATCCAGGACTTCAACTTCAACTTCCTGGCTGGTCGAGACGATCTTGCCCGGATGCACGTTCTTCTTGCGTCCAGCTCATCTCGGACACGTGGACCAGACCTTCGATGCCCGGCTTCCAGTTCCACGAAGGCGCCGTAGTCGGTGATGTTGGTGACACGGCCCTTGAAGCGTGCGCCACGGGATACTTGGCTTCGACGCCTTCCCATGGATCGGCTTCCAGCTGCTTCATGCCAAGGCTGATGCGCTGGGTTTCCGGGTTGAAGCGGATGACCTGCACATCGACCGTCTGGCCGATGCTGAGCGCTTCGGTCGGATGATTGACGCGCTGCCAGGAAATGTCGGTGACATGGAGCAAGCCGTCGATGCCGCCCAGATCCACGAACGCACCGTAATCGGTGATGTTCTTGACCACACCGTCGAGCACCTGGCCTTCGGTCAGGCTCGGAATCAGATCGGCGCGCTGATCGGCGCGGGTCGTCTTCCAGACGGCACGGCGCGAAACCACGATGTTGCCGCGGCGCGATCCATTTTCAGGATGCTGGAATTCGGCTCATGCCCATCAGCGGGGTGACATCGCGCACGGGGCGGATGTCGACCTGGCTGCCCGGCAGGAAGGCCAAGGCACCATTCATGTTGACGGTGAAACCGCCCTTCACACGTTGGACGATGTAACCCTTGACCCGGTCGTTCGTTTCGAACGCCTTCTCAAGCTGGTTCCAGACCTCTTCACGCTGCGCTTTCTCGCGCGACAGGACGATCTCGCCGTTACGGTTTTCCAACCGTTCGACAAAAACCTCGACCACGTCGCCAACGCCCACGGTAGCTTTGCCGCCCGGAGGGGCAAACTCGCGCAGGGCGACACGGCCTTCGGCCTTCAAGCCCACGTCGATCAGAATGGCATCGCCCTGTACGGACACGATTGTGCCGTTGACGACAGCGCCTTCGATGATATCGACGCGGCCAATAAACTCGTTGAAAAGGTCTTCAAAATTCTCTTCGGACGCAGATGCATCCTGCGCCACGCTTGTGTCGGTCATGTTGTCTCCTGGATTCCTTGGGAAGCGTTTTTTCGCTTCCTCCCCGTGCCCGTTGGGATTTCACGCCGATCAGATCGGAGTGAGACAGACACAGGTCTGGCCTTTTTGGCCAAACGCCAGCCTTTCAGCTGAGCGCGCGACTATATAGAGGTCTTGCCCCTGGCGTTCAACTGCTTAACGACGATTTCAATCGCCATCTCAAACGCTGCATCCGCATCCAACCTGGATGTATCGACAAGGATCGCATCGTCAGCCTGTCGCAGTGGCGCAACCGCACGTTCCATATCGCGCCGGTCCCGCTCTGCAATCTCTTTGCTGATGTCATTCAGATTTGCCGCCTCACCCCGCGAAACAAGCTCTTCGAATCGACGAGTCGCGCGCTCCTCAAGACCAGCCGTTACATAGAGTTTTACATCGGCATCGGGGCACACGACCGTGCCGATGTCGCGGCCATCGATCACCGCACCGGGCTCCTCTGCCGCAAAGCTCCGCTGAAATGCCAGCAGGGCGTCTCTTACGGGCTGCAGTACAGCGATACGCGAAGCTACGCCCTCCAATTTCCTGATCGCGCAGGTTGGACTGCACGAGATCTTCAGCCTGAAGCGAAAGCGCGGCTTTTTCTGCTCCCGCCACATCATCCGGGTCGCCCCCTGATGCCAGAAGACGGGCCGCCGTCGCACGGTAGATCATGCCGCTGTCGAGGTGCCGCAAACCCAGATGTACCGCCAGCCGCCGTGCCAGCGTTCCCTTGCCCGCCGCTACGGGGCCGTCAATCGCGATGACCAACGCTCCGCTCATGTCTGAAACCCGGCTCCCAGTTCTGTCATCAGCTCAACAAATCCGGGGAAACTGGTCGCGATGGGGGCGTCGTCATCGATGCTCACACCATCCTTTGAGACCATGCCGAGAACCAGAAATGCCATGGCGATCCGGTGATCAAGCTGACTTGCAACCATACCTCCACCTGCAGGGCGTCCACCGTTGCCCGTGACAATGAGACCATCGTCGAGTTCTTCAACCGAAACACCGTTATCCGTCAGTCCTTTGGCAACAGCGGCCAGGCGGTCGCTCTCCTTGACCCGCAATTCGGCCAGGCCACGCATGACGGTTCGACCTGATGCACAGGCAGCCGCGACGGCGAGGACCGGGTACTCATCAATCATCGATGGCGCTCTTTCAGGCGGCACCTCTACCCCCTTGAGTTCACGACCCTCGATATGAACGTCGGCAACCGGCTCTCCGCCTTCCTCGCGCTCATTCTCGAATCGGACCACGGCACCCATTTCGCGCAAGGTATCGAACAGCCCAATGCGCATGGGGTTGATGCCAAGCCCTTCGACACAGACCTGCGAGCCCGGCAGGCAGGCTGCAGCAACCACCGGAAAAGCCGCCGATGAAGGGTCACCGGGCACGTGAATGGACGTTGGTTTCAGTTCCTGATGGCCCGCCAGGGAAATGATCGTCCGGCCCGCGCCATCCACCTCAACCGAAACGTCAGCACCAAATCCACGCAGCATGCGTTCTGTATGATCACGTGTGGGCACAGTTTCGATCACGGTCGTCACGCCCGGAGCATGCAGGCCCGCCAGCAGAACCGCTGATTTTACCTGTGCAGACGGCACAGAAAGCTCATAGACCATCGGCAGCAGCGGCGAGCCCCCCGTGACGGCTAGCGGGAGGCGATCCTGGCTTCGTGTCAGGAACTGCGCGCCCATGCCTTCAAGAGGCTTGCTGACCCTTCCCATGGGCCTGCGGCACAACGAGGCGTCACCGGTCAGGAATGTCGTAAAAGGATATCCAGCAACGACGCCCATCAGAAGGCGAACCCCCGTACCGGCATTGCCCATATCAAGCACCCCGGCGGGTTCGGCCAAACCGCCAACGCCACAGCCGTGAATATGCCAGGTCCCTTCAGGGCTTCTCTGAAGGTCGGCACCCAAGGACCGCATGGCATCAGCGGTCGCCAGAACATCTTCGCCTTCAAGCAGGCCATGCACGACGGTTTCACCCACAGTCAGTGCACCCAGAATGAGAGCGCGGTGGGAAATGGATTTATCACCCGGCACACGAATCCTGCCCTGCAGCTGATCCACGGAAGTGGCAGTCAGGGGTGCGGCATGTGCGCGAATGGCAGATAGGTCCTGTGTGTTCATGATGCGGTTTCTATCATGGCCACTTCCAATGGACGAAGCAGGAAACACAGGATCTGGCTCACGCTTCCTGATTCGTGAGGAATTTCTTCCCGTATCTGGTCACATTCCGGCTGTTTCCTTTTGACAGACGGCTGGTGAGACGATATTCGCGCGGCCCAACTGTTCATCACGTGATCTCCACCGGAGGATCTAGCGTTGCCAAATGCCGATCTCGGCGACAAGCATCTTTGCGAAGGATGTGGTGCCAAATTCTATGATCTGAAAAAGAAGCCACCGACCTGCCCAGCCTGTGGTGTCGTGCATGAGGTGGAGACCAAACGCAAATCCCGCGCGGCCCCCGCAGCTCCTGCTGCCAAGAAGAAGCCTTTGGTCGCCAAACCCAAGGACGAGACTGAAGAAGACGAGGTCGTTGTCGATGATGTCGAAGACATTGAAGATGATGACGATGATGCCGCCGATCTGCTGCCTGACGACGACGAGGATGATGATGACCTCGAAGATGTCGGCGTGAAGAAGCCCGGCAGCAGTGACGACGACGATAGCTGAGGGCTGACGATGGTTTGAGACGTGGGAGCAACATCGCTCTTGCGTCCAACCACATCGAAGCCTATTTTCCCGCCCGCGCGAACAACCCAGCATCGCGCAGACAAAGATTTTGGGGCCGTAGCTCAGTTGGGAGAGCGCTTGAATGGCATTCAAGAGGTCGTCGGTTCGATTCCGTCCGGCTCCACCAGAATTCATCAAAGGCTCTGCTGTTTCACAGCAGGGCCTTTCTTGACTCTGATTGCCTACTGCGCGGGATCCACCTCTTCGTAACTGCCACCGCGCCTGAAGTTATCCAGGTAGGCAACCGCCGAGCTGGCGAGCACATTCCGGTAAATGCCAAACTTGAAGTACTGGTCAGGCTCGCTGGCGTCGTCATAGCCGATCGAGCCAGTTGCCCGCACGATAAAGCGGCCGTTTGCCCAGACTTCGATCAGTCCGGTTCCATCACGTCCACCAACAACGTGGTAGATCATGTCGACCCAAGCTTCGCCCGGGTCAGGCAGAATAGGGTCGGCGCCCCATTCCAACGCAACATCACTGACACACGGCGTGTCGCCACTTTCACCGTTGGCCTCCATAGGCCGTGACGGTCCGTCTTCGCGCATCCAGGCCATGCCATCGGGATTTCCACTGGCAGACGCAATGGTAAACCGGCAGCCCTCATCCTGGACGGTGATGTGGAAGACCTGATTGTCGTAACGTTGTGCCAGAAACGGGCTGCGTCCGTTTTGTTGTTTCCATTGGCCCATAACCCAGCGAACACTGTCATTGGGCGTGTCCTGACTTTCGACACGGAAGCTGAAGCCATACCAGGCGTCGGAACCAAACGGCAGACGCATTTGATCGGCAATTCGGATCTCATTGCGCTGGCAGTTTGGACCGCAAGCCCGATTCTGGGCTTCCATCTGGATTGCCAATGCTCCATCTCCCTGGCGCACAATCTCCTGCTCCAACCAGAACTCACCTTCATGCAACTGACCAGTCCACCACTGGTCGAGATCATCTGTTTCGAACCCTTCAAAGAAAGTAACAGGGTCGTCGCCGGCTGATGCGGGAACTGCCGGAAGGATGGACAAAGACAACAGGCAAGCACCCAGCATGACGGAAAGCTGAGCGCGCCCGACCATGAGGAACCCCGAGACACGCCTCATGGTCGACTAATGGCCAATCTGGAAGTCGTTCTGCCCCGTTCGGTCTTCACCACGTAACGGGAACAAGGGGCGACGTGAGTAGTCGTGGCTGGGGTTGTCGCTGGCCCCGCCCTTTGCGTGATTGTAGTGGCTGGAGCCAGGCATGATGCGAAACACCAGACCGGCACGGCGCTCGCTCGACGTATTGGCCTCTGAGCCATGCACCAGATAGACGTCGTGGATGGAGATTTGCCCGGGCTCAAGAACAATGTCGCGGGCACGATCCGCGGGTGCAAATTCCTCATCAATTTCCTGATAGAGCGTGTAGTCGGGCCGCTCGTTCCAGTGATGAGGGAACAATCGCCGCTCCTTGTGCGAGCCTGCGATGTAACGCATGCAGCCGTTTTCAGGTCTGGCGTGGTCGAGAGACACCCAGACAGTCGTCGTCTCAAGCGGTTCGATGGGGTAATAGTCCCCGTCCTGATGCCAGGGCGTTGCCTTGCCGGTACCGGCCGGTTTGCCAAAGACCGTCGTGCCCCAGAGAACCAGATCAGGACCAGCGACCTGTTCGACCATATCTAGGATTTCAGGCAGTCGAATGACTTCCAGTAACTCGGGCATGCCGCGTACACCCATGGCGTTCTTGCTTTCAACATGCGCACCGACCATGAAATCTTCGCTGGCGCCTTCGACACCACGATTGGCTGCCAGAAGCCGATCGTAGTTGTCGCGCAGACGCTCAAGGACATCGTCGGGCAGGCGCCAGTCGGGAATGACCAGCCCGTCTTCGTGATACTGCGCCACCTGTTGTTGGGTCAGTCGTGCAGCCATGGCTTCCTTATCCGTTCAGGTCGTTGCGCATGGTTTCGCCGCCCTTGATGACCAACGCGACGTCGCGAATGGCATGGATATCTGCAAGCGGATCTGCGGTAAAACCGACGATATCTCCGAACTTGCCAGCGTCCAGCGAGCCCAGCTCATTCTCACGGCGTAAAAGATTGGCACCGCCCATGGTTGCGGACTCGATTGCCTGACGCGGCGTCAGGCCGGCACCTGTCACCATGCGTTCGATCTCCTGCATGTTGTCGCCGTGATGATTGCCGGGTGTTCCCGCATCGGTACCCATGGCAATCGATACACCGACGTGCTGAGCCAGTTTTGTGTTCTTCAGATGCGCTTCCTCACAATCGATATAGCGCTGGCGAATATGCGGCAGAAGATTGTCAAAGGCGGTTTGATCGGCTGTCAGCGCAGAATGGACACATACGGTGGGCACCAGGAACGTGCCCTTCTCGGCCATCAGGGCATAGGTGTCTTCGTCACCGAAGCTGCCGTGCTCCACACTGCGACAACCCGCCAGCGCAGCATTGCGGATACCCTCGCAGGCATGAGCGTGCGCGGCACAGTGTTTGTAGTTTTCTTCAGCAATCGCGACAGCCGCCTTGACCTCATCCAGCTGGAACTGGATGGCGCGCGCGTCCTCATATTCGGTGCTGGTGAGCGCGCCCGTCCCCATGATCTTGATGAGGTCTGCGCCCATTGCCAATTGCTTGCGGGCCATCGCACGCACTTCATCGACACCATTGGCAGTATCATACATGCCGGGGTAGTAGGCGGTGGTCGAAGTCGTGATCGAAAGCAGTTTGCCTGCACAGAACAGCCGTGGCCCCTTCAGCTTGCCGCGGTTGATCAGGTTGCGAACGGCAATCTCGTGATAATCCCAGCCGCCCACATCGCGCGCCGTGGTCACACCGCCCATGAGGGTGCGTTCAGCTGCCTGTGCGGCGTAAATGGCCGTCTCGCCCGGGAGTTTTCCCATCCAGGGGTTGGCCGGATTGCCGTCTTCCGTGGGCATGCACAGATGGACATGGCAGTCGATGAAACCAGGAAAGAGATATGCGCCAGCAACATCAACAACCGTGTCATCGCCTGAGGGGGAGCCAGAAGCGCCAACCGAGGCAATACGGCCATCCTGGGTCTGAATATCGACTTCCCGGTATTCTCCTGTGTGCACGTCATAGACCTGCCCGCCACGAATCCACGCTGCCATGAAGACCTCCCTTGGTTGATCTGACCTTAGCGCGCCAAAGCAGTTCCGGTCACTGCCCAGTGACCGCGATCACCGAAATTTCCGGTTTGGGAGCGCCGCAGCCGATAATTGTGTTTCCTGTCACTGGATTTGATACAAATAGGCACAATCTCTCAGTCAACGGGACACGGATCCTCGAAACGGCAAACCGGCGGCGACGTCGGGACGCAAAACCACCGGCCTCCACATGGAGGTAGCGGGGTCACCGAAGGGAAAGAGACAATGGCGCAGACCGCAGCAATCGAGTTCACCGCCTGGAACAACCCCATGTTCAAACAAATCTGCAAGACCTTTGCCATCGCGACCCTGTTCATGGGCAGTGCGGTGGTTGCCATGCTGCTGTTCGGCAACGAACGCGACGGTGGCAGCCTGGCCGGCAGCGCCGCACGCGCCATGCGCAACATCAGCAGCCTTTTCGGCGATGTTGATCCCATCATCGTCGGCGTGGGCGTTGGTATTGCTCTCTTGGTCGGCCTCGCGTTCTGGGTGCGTGGCCGGTAAAGCCAAACCCCCAAAAAAGCCCATTGAATCCCTATTCCACGACGTTCAGCGCATACGACACATCGGGTGTGGCAAAGCTGGCTTTGTCTTCTTCGAACAACAATGATTCGATCATGAAGAACTGGCCGACATGGCGCGGCATGAAAACCTGGATTTCATGATTCACAGCCGTTCCCGGCTCGAACACCCGATCGGCGTTCTTCTCGGACAGCGGATCGTAGACAAAGTTCCCAACCCAATCGGATGGGAATGAAATGCCCATCTCGTAACCACCGATCCAGCCCCGGCTGGTCCACAGGTCTTCCTTGTCATAATGCGCCTTCACCTTCTCGTTCAGTTCGCGAATCGGAAGGTTGGGCCGCAGGCAATCGCGCACAACGTCCATCACAGCCGACGCACGATCCGTGACGTCCTTCACATCGGCGGCTGGCTCACCCAGGCTGAAGGTACGCGCAGCATTGATGTGATAGCGCTTGAAGACACCACAAACGTCAATGGCAACAGTTTCACCTGCCTGCATCTTGCGCCTTGTCGCCATGGCATGGGTCGCCAGGGACTTCTTGCCCGACAGAACAGGCATCAACTGTGCCTGCATCTCGCCGCCTTCCCGAGCCATGGCGCAGGTCACCTCGCCCTGGACTTCAAGCTCGGTTACACCCGGACGCAACACCTCAGCTGCCCGCTTCAGGCCAACCGTTGCGATACGCGCGCTCTCCTTGAGACATTCCATCTCGGCAAGTGACTTCACCCAACGGACCTCGCGCAGGATGGCACTGCCGTCGATCACCTTTGCGCCGGCCCTTTCAAAGGCCGCCTGGAAGCGGTCGGAAACGGCTCGATTGGGTCGCATGGCATGCATTTCGAGCCCGAGATTCCCCTTCAGCCAGCCCTCAGCCTTAAGCTCATCGGCGATATAGCCAATGCCATCGCGGTAGCTTGTCTTGGGAAAGTATCGGGTGTCCTTCGAACAGGAAAACGTGCGGGTCAGCACGGCCTCTCGCTCGGTCTCGAAATGGATGAAGCGGTCGTGGTCTACATGAACGGCAATGCCGTTGGTTGCCGACCATTCCATGGGGCTTTCAGTGTGGTACCACATGCAGACATAGCCAGCGACGTAGTACATGCTTTCGGGCGACGACAGGAACAGGCAGTCGATCCCGGCTTCGGCCATCGCCTGGCGGATGCGGTTCAACCGGTTGGCGAACTCCTCATCGGAAAACGGCTGCTCCCTGTCGGGCTGCGCCTCGAAATAGACCTCGTCGCGGTATTCCATGAATCTGCTCCCTTTGTCCGGCAGGGATGCTAGCGCGGATCACAGCCGTCATGCCAACGCGAAGAACTCAAAAAATTCTCCAGGCCAGCCCGGTCAGACAATTTCGCAGACGGCGCCGATATGTTCTGGCCAGATTCCGCAGCAGCCGCCTACCACGTTGATGTCACGGTCCAGCCAGCCACGCGCCGCGACAGCATAGTCCTCAGGCGTAATGATCCCGTCGAAGACCCAATTGCCATCCACCATGTCGCCGGTATGGGCATAAACACCAACCAGGCCATTCCAGTTCTCCGCAACGACATCAAGACAGACGTTCACGTCGCGCACTTCGGTATGCATGACATTGACCAGTGGCACGCCTCGTCCGTCCAGAGCTGCCAGGGCATCCTTGAGTGGTTCGCCGCTGAAGAGGCACATGTTTCCGGCGTCATCGGGCTGCATGGAGAACCCAACCCAGACAGGCAACCCGCTCGCCTGCGCTGCCTCAAGCAAGACCAGCATGCGGTCGATGTCGACCATCATTTCAAGCATCAGAAGATCAGCACCGGCTTTGGCCATAATCGCTGCCTGCTCCGTTGCATCTTTCAGCAGCTCCTCCAGCGGTGGGTGGCGATCAATGAAGGACCAGTAGGACATACCGCCGGCAACCAGCACGTCGGGCTTGTTCATCAGCGTGCGTGCCTCGATGCAAAGTTCTACGGCGCGGCGATTGAACGCCTCGAACTGATCCTCAACGCCGGCATCGCGCAGACAATGGCGATGGGTCGGGAAGGTGTTTGAAATCACGATCTCGGCACCATGGCGAATGTAGTCCTGATGAATCTCACGCACGATTTCAGGATGGCTGAGCGTTCCTCCGCCATTCCAGGCATTCTCGATTTTCGGCACGCCCCGACGATCGACCTCGGTACCCGTGGCGCCATCGATGACGATGCGCTCGCCAGCCTGGATTCGCGCCATCAGTTTTTCATAGCCGTTCATGCCTAAATCACCCGTCAATTGCTTCATGCAACGCGCGATATGCGACGCCGCTTTGGAAACACATTCATGGGTTTTGCATGAAAAATCAACGACATCGCCAGGCGACGATGTCGCCAGAAACTTCGTACGATGGACAGATGCACTGATTAAAGACAAGCATCTGGCAGTGTTGTGGAATCGGACGCCTCAGGCCGGGCTAGATATCTTCTTCCAGCCTCTCAGGCTGTTCGGCCTTGAGCATGCTCTCGTCTGGTACAGCCCTTAGATGGACCATGAATCCAACGATTTTGGATTCGATGTTGATGCGAAAATCATCGAGGTCGTGAACAATGACATCTTCGCGGATCGCCCATTCATGAGACCCATCGAGGCCATCAATAAACTGGATGTTGATCCGAATCTTGTCGCCGACCAGCCTGAAACTACCTTCAATCAGATAGTCTACATCAAGGATCTTGGCGATCTGTGTGATCTCGTAATCTCCGTCCTGGAATTTGAAGGCCGATCTGCGTGAAATCACACTGAAGTCAGAGCTTTGCGCAAGGTCGGTTGTCAGATCCTCGACAAAGCCATCTGCATGGCCATCAAGTTCATTCTCATCAGTCTTTCCGAAGACATCCAAAGGCAGGATGACCAGTGCCTGCGCAACATCAGTTCCAGGCTCAGTAACAACATCAACGTCAGAGGCCGTCTTTTTGGTCGCCGCCAGAATTGGTTTTACAGTATCAATCGATTGTAGATCTCTGGCCTTAATGACTTCCACGACCTTGGCCAGTGAAGCCACCAGAGACACGGCAACAGCCAGGTTGGTCACCAGACGTCTGGTTCGACGGGGCAATTTCCAGAAAGGCATTTGCCGTCGCTGGTTTGTTTCCTTGGTCAGTGACCAGACTGTCAGCGATGCCTGGATGTTCTTGAGTTCCCGCGCCCCCAGATTCGAGTAACGCCAGCCGGGCACCTGGGTAATGTGACGGTAAATATCTTCAGACAGGCAGATTCCATCGGGCGGCGAGAGTGTTTCCAGACGCGCAGCAATGTTCACACCATTGCCGAAAATGTCGTCGTCGCGCGAAATGATATCGCCCAGGTGAAGCCCGATGCGAATGCGCAGAGGGTTCTCATGGCCTTCGGATTCTCGCCACTCGACCATGGCGTCCTGCCAGTCGACCGCACAAGCAACGGCAACCACGGCGCTGGGGAACTCGACCAGGAATCCGTCGCCCATGCGTTTTACAATGCGGCCACCGTGTTTTGCCACAACGGGCACCACGACAGACTCATCCCAAGTCTGCATCCGGGCATGCGTTCCCGTCTCGTCCAGCTCCATGAGTTTGGAATAGCTGACGACATCCGCTGCAAGAATCGCTGCGAGTCTTCGTTCCACGGTATCCGCTCTATGACATTTCGCTCGAACTCAATCATAGCTGACCCGAGGGCCCGCCACTAGCTTGGTGAACGTGAATGCGATGCCTCTCATGTGAGCTGGGGCCACAATCTGGCCCAATCTGCAGGGCCTGAGCGCCAAAATCCAGTATGCCAGCCATCTGATTGAAGAGCACAAATGGCGGTCCCGACAGGAGTCGAACCTGTGACCTCTGCCTTCGGAGGGCAGCGCTCTATCCAGCTGAGCTACGGGACCGCTGAGCGGCGCGGACCATACGGCGGAACGCATGCCGGAACAAGCAGAGTGATGGAGTAGATCCAGCCTGTCCAACCATGGACAGGCTGCGCGAGATCATCAATCTTACGGGGATCACCAAACTTCAGGAACACGGCCATGTCACCACGTGAAGCCCATCGCGCACGCTACATAGAAGGTTGGGATCATGCAGATCCCGAAAAACTCATGGCATCGATCACGGGGGATTTCAGATTTGACGACCCCGTGGACCCCAAACCCGTTACTGCCAACATGTTGGTGGCGTATATGCCAGTCTGGCCAAAGCGAGCCGCTGCGCTTGGTGGCAGCTTTGATTTCGAGATGACCGATCGCACCATTCAGGACAAGGACGGTATTCTGACTGAATGGTACTGGTGGGTCCTGAAGGGCACAGCGGCTGAAGGAACTGCGTTGATCAAGACCTGCGATGACGGAGTCATGTTCGAAGGACTGACTTACTTCCGTTCGCCATGGCCGCTTCTGCGCTAGAAACACAAAAAAATCCCGGCAGGCGCAGGACGCGCCGCCGGGATACTTGCATTCAAGTCTGATTATCGGGTCTTGCTGAACTCTGCAGCAGCCGCTGAAGCCTGTGGCATCAGGGCTGGATGATCATCAACAATGGGATCCAGGCCCATCTCGTCACGCAGGATGGTGACGGTTTCCTTGACGCGATAATCACAGAACAGGGTTTCGGTTCCAGCCATCGTACCCAGCTCGAACTGCTTGTTGCCCGGCGAACCGCCGGCACAGACATCGAAGAAGGCACACGATTTCTTGCACGCGCTATAGCCCTCGATGATCTCGTTCATGTAACGCGCAAACATCGGATTGGCGAAAGCGTCAAGATAGGCGTTGTCGTGAACGTTGCCGAAGACAAACGGCTCACCGTTCATTTCCATGGCATGCAGTTCCGGCGAGAAGGATGAGAAGTCGCCGTCATGGCCGACCGTGATGATACGGAACGGCACCGTCTGCTGCGTCTTCATGAGGCGCGGCTTGTCGGCATGCTGAATGAACTTTTCGTATTCGCGCACTTCACGGATGTTCAATCGACCAGCGCTATGGCGCTTGTAACATTCACGCGTGAATTCGCGGAAGAGATGGCGTGTTCCCGCGTTGTGATCGAGCGAGGTATCTTCATGATTGCCCTCGAATTCCTCGACATTGAAACCAACACTGGTCATGCCGACGTCCTCGAAGAAGTCGAGTGCGGCTTCATAATCCTGAAGGAAATCCTTGGTCACCACAGCAATGACGTGGAATGGAATGTCATTCTTGTGCAGACACTCAACGCCCTTCATGACCGACTTGTGCGTGCCTTTACCAGCCCGTGTCTTACGATAGGCATCATGAATGTGCTGGGGCCCGTCGATGCTGACACCCATGCGGGTGTTCATGGACTTGAAAAGATCGCACCAGGAATCGGTCACCAGCACGGCATTGGTCTGAAAGTTGTGTGTGACCTCGACGCCCTTGCAGTGCTTCTGCACCAGCTTGTCGGCTTCGCGGTACCAGTCCTTTTCCATCACCAGCGGTTCGCCGGCGTGCCAGACAATGGAGAATTTCTTGGCCACCAGGCCTGATTCCATCGCGCGCACAATGGACTTTTCGGCCGTCTCGATCGGCATACGGTCCTTTTTGGTGCGTCCGGGCAGATAACAATAGGCGCAATCGAGATTGCAGAACGGTGTCGGCTGCAGGACCAGCAGGTTCAAAGGGCCCACGCTGTGAGGCGGCAACCGTTTTTTCTTGGGCTTTGGCGCAGATGTTGTCTGCTGCTCTGATGCGACTTGTGTCATGGCAAAGTTTCTCCGTACGCATACGCACACCGGAACGGCTCAACGGTCGTCAAACCGTTCCGGCTGCATATCGTCTTGTCAGCTTCAACTGCCGGATCAGGCAGCTGTCTTGTTCGCTAAGGCCGGATCAAATCCGGTCAGACGTTCGCGGGGTACGCGATCAGTTCCACCAATCGCCCCAGTCACCCCAGTCACCCCAGTCGACCCAGTCACCCCAGTCGGCCCAGTCACCCCAGTCGGCCCAGTCACCCCAGTCCGCCCAATCGTACCAGTCACCCCAGTCGCCCCAGTCATCCCAGTTGTACCAATCGGACCAGTCAGCCCAGTCGACCCAGTCACCCCAGTCGCCCCAGTCGCCCCAATCCGCCCAATCATACCAATCACCCCAGTCGCCCCAATCGACCCAGTCACCCCAGTCGTACCATTGGGCGAGGTCGGTTTCGGCGCCGGCAACACCGCTTTCGTGCAGGATGCTGGCAATGTCACCGGCCTCATTGGCCGAGACGATGTTGGCAAGCGCGGACATGGTCGCTGTCTTGCTGTCGCCGGTCGAAGCTTCCGCCTTGGCAACAATGCCAATGGCGGCTGTTGCAAGACCGAGCGAAATGCCCAGATAGGCACATTGCTTCAGATAGGCAGGGACGGAGAGTTTCTTCTCCTTCACCAGGCCAGAAAGGTTAGTAACGATGCTTTTCTCAATCATCTTAATCCCCGTGGTTCTTGGTCTTACGACCCAGACGTTGGTTGTTGATCTGCGGCGTGATCCGAATAGTTCCGCATCGCCATCCACATTCCGTCATTGCCCCCGATAGCGGACTTCCGACTATCAGTCATCGCACAGTATGGTTAATGTTGGAGCCCAAGACGACCCGCAATCTGCATCGAAAGCGAAACCGGGCAAAACCGTGACCTGGTCGCAAATTCTCGTGCCGTGAACGCAACCATGATTTTCCCTCTATCCCCCGGAACAAGCCGTTGCCGGCGGGCTCCAATTGTTTCGCGTTACTTGTGCTCTTCACGCCGGGAACCGGAAAAACCTACGCCCGCGGCGCATGTAGCGCCACGGGCGTGATGGTCGTCACAAATTTTAGGAGTCAGAAAACTGACATCACTGGATCGGGATCAGTTCCACCAGTCACCCCAGTCGCCCCAATCTCCCCAGTCGACCCAGTCGCCCCAATCGCCCCAATCTCCCCAGTCATACCACTGAGCAAGGTCGGTTTCCGCGCCCGTTGCCGCGGATTCACCAAGCTGCTGGATCTAGATGGCGACCGATGCCGGAACGACGCGTTCCAGCGTATCCAGAGCCGTATCGGTTGAGGCTTGCGCCGGAGGTGTCGCGCCAATGGCGACCAGTGCGGCAGAAATCGAAACACCCAGATAGGCACACTGGCGCAAATAGGCTTCGACCGTCAGTTTTCTGGCGTTAACCAAGCTAGATAGCCCGCCAACAACGTCTTTCTCGATCATGTAAATCCCCGTGTTAGTCTATAGCCCCATCCAGGCGCTCGCCTCAAACATACCAAAATGAAGCTCGGGGAAAAGTCAAAAATGGCTCATTCCATGGTGTTTTTGCCGGCCAGACTGAACTAGTAGCAGAGCGCACCCTCGTGCTGCAGCAACCATTGCTTGCGCAACAAACCACCGCCGTAACCCGTAAGTGAGCCGTCCGACCCGATCACACGATGGCAGGGAACGACGATTGAAACGGGATTCTGGCCATTGGCGGCACCGGCAGCACGGACTGCCTTTGGCCGGCCTGCCCGAGAGGCCAATTCTTTGTAGGCGATCGTCTGACCACTGGGAATCTTGCGCAAAGTCTTCCAGACGCCTTGCTGGAAGAGCGTTCCCCTGGGGTTGGCCGGAATCTGGTCGATTGCCGCCAAATCACCGTCGAAGTAGGCCGTGATGCCAGAAGCAATTCCCGTGGTGTCTCTACTTTCCGGCGGCAAGCCGTCGGGGTAGTGCCGGGCCATGAAGGCGTCCAGGCGCGTGCTGTCATCGTCGGCGAAATCCAGTATCTCCAGTGCCCCATTGGCGATCACCATCCACACAACACCGATCGGACTCGTGATTGAAGTTCGATAGCGCTCCATTATTCGGCCGCATCAGCTGGATTGTTATCGCCGGTCAGCGCGACAAAGACATCCTCAAGATCACCTTCGGTCGTCGAAAGGTCGGCAATCGTCAAACCGGCCTGATGGACCTGGCCCAGAACCGTGCCGAGATGCGCTTCGCTGGAACGATAGCGGATCTGTAAACGGCCATGCTGAGTCAGTTTGCAATCAAGCCCAGACAGAGATTCCGGAATAGCGTCAAGACGCTGATCGAACCTGATCGTCAGTGTTTTGCGATCAAGGCGTCGTTTCAGGCCTTCTGTTGTGTCCCGCGCAACCACTTCGCCATGATCGATGATGGCAATCTCGTCACAAAAGCGCTCTGCCTCTTCCAGATAGTGAGTCGTGAGCAGAATGGTCACACCTTCTTCGTTGAGCCCGCGAATGTAGGTCCAGAAGGTGCGGCGCAACTCCACATCAACGCCAGCCGTCGGCTCATCAAGGACGATTACAGGCGGATTATGGACCATTGCCTTGGCAACCAGCAGCCTGCGGCGCATGCCTCCCGAAAGACTGCGGGCATAGCTGTCTGCCTGTTCAGTCAGACCAACAGCATTCAGGATCTCGTCGGTACGGCGCGCCTTTTTCGGCACACCATAAAGGCCCGCCTGCAGCTCGAGCGCCTCACGCGGGGAGAAGAAGGGATCTATATTGAGTTCCTGAGGCACCACACCAATGGCCCGCTTGGCTTCACGCGGATTGCGCGCAATATCCCAGCCCCAGATATCGGCTTCGCCGGCCGTCTTGACCACAAGGCCCGCCAGAATGTTGATCATGGTCGACTTGCCGGCTCCGTTGGGGCCCAGCAGGCCAAAAAATGAGCCCCGGCGCACATCCAGATCAACGCCCTTGAGCGCTTCCTTGGCGTTGGGGCCCTTGCCATAGGTCTTCTTGAGACCGCGAATATCGATAGCGAGTTCAGGATTCATGACGCGGTTTATACACCAGCCTGCAACGCACAACAGAGCCAACACGCATGCGATCTGCAAAGTTCGTTGCATGCGGCGGCGCTATTCGTATGATCCGGCCAACAGGAGATTCAGCCATGCCCATCGATCCACCCGAGGTTATCGAAACCCAAGACGCCAAGGTCCATTGCGACGGCGGAGGTGACGCATTGGGGCATCCACGTGTCTATTACGATCTCCATGCCCATGGCGCAGTCGATTGCGGCTATTGCGACCGACGCTTTGTCTGGACGGGTTTCAAGGGCGAAACGTCAGCAGCCTGAGAAATCAGGCAGAACTTTCGGTGCAGCCTCCGCACAATTTGCTCTAGGCTGACGCCATGGCTGAAACACCAAAACATGTCTATCTGATCGACGGGTCCGGGTTCATCTTCCGTGCCTTTCATGCCCTGCCACCCATGACGCGGTCTGACGGGACCCCGGTCAATGCGGTCATGGGCTTTTGCAACATGATCATCAAGCTGATCGACGGCACCGATGCGGATCACATCGCCTGTGTCTTTGATTACAGCTCCAAGACGTTCCGCAACGAACTGTATGATCAATACAAGGCACATCGCCCGGATACGCCGGAAGAACTGGTGCCACAATTTCCGCTGATTCGCGAGGCCGCCCGCGCCTTCAACCTGCCCGTTGTCGAGATGGAGGGTTATGAGGCCGATGACATCATCGCAACGTACACGCGCCTTGCCCGCGAAGCCGGCGCAGAGGTCACGATCGTCTCATCCGACAAGGACATGATGCAGTTGGTCGGCGAGGGCGTGATGATGCTCGACGGCCTGAAGACCAAAGAAATCAGAGAGCCGGAGGTCTTCGAAAAGTTTGGCGTGACGCCTGACAAGGTGACCGAGGTCCAAGCACTGGCCGGAGACTCGGCCGACAATGTTCCTGGTGTCCCAGGTATCGGTGTAAAAACCGCGGCACAGTTGATTCATGAATATGGCGATCTCGAAACGCTGCTGGAACGTGCAGGCGAGATCAAGCAGCCGAAACGTCGCGAGAAACTCCTGGCCCATGCCGATGATGCGCGCATGTCGCTGAAGCTTGTGACACTGGAACAACATGTTCCCCTGGAACAAGGCCTCGAGACTCTGGTGCGGCGCCCCCCCGAGGCCGAACCCCTGCTGGGTTTCCTGCAATCCCAGGAGTTCCGGACAATCACTGCCCGTGTCGAAGCCTGGCTGGGTGAGAAGGCAAGCGTTCCTGCTGGCGATCAGGCCGCCGCGCCGGCCGTGCAAACTGCAGACTACGAACTGGTTCAGGAGTTGGCCGATCTGGAGCGCTGGATTGCCGAGGCGACCGCGGCTGGCGTCGTGGCCGTCGATACCGAGACCACCAGCGTTGATGAAATGACAGCAGAGCTTGTGGGCGTCTCGCTTTCCACAGCACCGGGCAACGGATGCTACATCCCGCTGGATCACAAGGCGCCTGACGCCTTTTCGGAAAAACCAAAGCAGATTCCCATGGCGGAGGCTTTGGAAGCGTTACGCCCTCTCCTTGATGACCCAGCCGTTCTCAAGGTCGGCCATAACATCAAATACGATATGGTGATCCTGCAGCGCGTCGGTGTACCTGTCAGTCCGGTCGACGACACCATGCTTCTGTCTCACTGCCTGGAGGGCGGCCAGCACGACCAGAAGATGGATACGCTGGCGCAACTCTTCCTGGGTCACACGACCATCCCGTTCAAGGATGTTTGCGGCAGCGGCAAGTCGCAGATCACCTTCGATTTCGTTCCGCTTGACCGGGCGCGGGACTACGCGGCCGAGGACGCCGATATCACTCTGCGTCTGTGGCACGAATTGAAACCAAGACTGGCGCCGGAACGCGTCACCCGCATCTACCAATCGATTGAACGCCCGTTGATCCCCGTGATCGCGGAGATGGAACAGGTCGGCGTGAAGGTCGACCGTGTCGAGCTTGAACGCATGTCAGGCGAATTCGGCCATCGCATGCAGGACCTCGAAAAGGAAATTCACGAACTGGCTGGCCACCCCTTCAAGATCGGTTCCCCCAAGCAACTTGGCGAAGTGCTCTTTGACGAACTGGGCCTCACGGGCGGCAAGAAGGGCAAGTCCGGCGCCTATGCCACCGGGGCCGACATCCTGGACGGCCTCGCCGTGCAGGGCCATGCACTTCCCCAGAAGGTTCTGGACTGGCGTCAGCTTTCCAAGCTCAAGAGCACCTACACCGACGCCCTAGTTCAACAGATCAATCCAGAGACCGGACGTGTCCATACATCCTTCGCCATGGCTGCTGCATCAACCGGCAGGCTGGCGTCATCCGACCCCAATCTGCAGAACATCCCGATTCGTACGGCCGAAGGCCGTCGTATCCGCGATGCATTTGTCGCCGAACCAGGGCATGTCCTTCTGTCGGCTGACTATTCGCAGATTGAATTGCGTCTTCTGGCGCACGTTGCCGATATCGACACGCTGAAACAGGCATTCATGGATGGTCTCGATATTCACGCGATGACCGCAAGTCAGGTGTTCTCTGTTCCCTTGGAAGACATGGATGCGGAAACCCGGCGCAAAGCCAAGGCGATCAATTTTGGCATCATCTATGGCATCAGTGCGTTCGGCCTGGCACGCCAACTTGGCATCGGTCGCGACGAATCGAAGGCCTATATCGAAGCCTACTTCGAGCGTTACCCCGGCATTCGCGATTACATGGAACGCACCAAGATGGAAGCCAAGGAGCTTGGTTATGTCACCACGCTCTATGGTCGCAAATGCCATGTACCGGGCATCAACGACAAAAACCCGTCCACACGTGGCTTCTATGAGCGTGCCGCGATCAACGCACCTCTTCAGGGTTCTGCCGCCGACATCATCAAACGGGCCATGAACCGCGTGCCTGGTGCACTCAAGGACGCGGGCCTTGGCGCCAAAATGCTGTTGCAGGTTCACGATGAACTGCTGTTTGAGGTGTCCGAATCAGAGGCCGAAACAACCGCTGCCTGCGTGAAAGAAGTCATGGAAGGCGCAGCACATCTCTCGGTTCCATTGACCGTCGAAACCGGTGCGGGGAACAACTGGAACGAGGCGCACTGAGTCGTCAGCTTGAGTTTCGACTCGATTTTTCTGGATTCTGTCCCTGTTCCGTCCCACATTCCCTCTATCGGACGGACGAATTGGTCTGTCGCTACGAGCAGCAGAGGGCGCAAAAGCGTCCTGGCCGGGTTCGCACCGGCAGCCCATCTCCAAAATCCGATTTTTATCACCGACCCGTGGCGCATCCGCGTCATGGTCTCAAGGAGACTCTCTTTCCCATGCAGACGGGTACTATCAAGTGGTTCAACGCCACCAAAGGCTACGGCTTTATCGCTCCCGACCAGGGCGACAAGGACGTGTTCGTTCACATCAGTGCGCTCGAAAAGGCTGGTCTTTCCAGCCTTGAAGAAGGCCAGAAGGTCGAATTCGACACCGTGCCCGGCCGCGACGGCCGCACGGCAGCGGACAATCTCCAGCTTGTCGTGAGCGACTACAGAAATTCGCCCCCCGCATGGGGACGAAGGTCGGGAGCCGGTTCTGAGAGGAACCGGCTCCTTTCTTTTCCGGTCAGGACTCCTTGAACTGGGCGTTGCGCCACTTGAGCGCCGCACGCAGGCCTTCCTTCTCCGTGATGGCCTCGAACTTCGTGCCGCTCTCTGTGGTCGCGGCATACATGGGCGCCAAGACATCGACACCGCTGCGCATGGCCGTGCGGAAACCGCCGGCTTCCAGGCCGCGGCGCAAGGCAAGCTTGGTGCCGGTCAGTGCTTCGGGATCGATCAGCGCCAGAGCGTTCGGCATACTTGCGCGTTGCCTCTTCGAGCTCATCCGCCCGGAACCACCCGGTTGACCATGCCGCACTCCAGCGCCGTCTGGGCATCGATCAGATCGCCCATATAGAGCATCTCGCGCGCACGTTTGTGGCCCACGATGAAGGGCATGATCATGGCCGGGCCGGCATCGGAGAACCGGATCTCGGGCTCGCCAAACCTGGCGTCGTGCGAGCAGATCGTGAGGTCGCAGAACATGGCGAGTTCACAGCCGCCGCCGACGGCATAACCCCCGACCGAAGCGATCACCGGCTTGGACCGATATCCATGGGCCGCATTTCGAATTCGAGGCATTTGTGGAGATAGTCGCGCCAGACATAGGGATCGGACTTCCAGCTCTGGTCGCCATCGTCACCGCCGGCGATGTCATAGCCGGCACAGAAGGCCCGGCCCGCGCCCCGCACGACCACGACGCGGCTTTCCGGGTCGGCGTCGGCCTCGTCGATCAGTTCCATGAACCGCACACGCAGGTCGTCGTTGACCGCGTTGAGGCTGTCGGGTCGGTTCAGGGTCAGATAACTGACGGGACCGACCCGCTCGAGAAGCGCAACATTCCTAGTCCATCACCAGGCTCCGTGTTCCAGACAGACTGGAACACTACCCCAGATCAGGCGCAGGCAAAGCGCCAGATCAGGCAGCCAGATTTAGGCCCGGCGTCACGCACCGGCTGATCGACGTAATCGTTGAACACCTCGAAGTTCTTGTGGAACCGGGCGCAGAGATCGCGCGCCTGAGCATCATAGGCAGTCCTTGTCCGACCAGGTTGCACGCGGGTTCAGCACGTCATCGGGCACACCCGGGCAGGCTTCGGGAACCATGAACGCCAAAGTTCTCGTCCCTCTTGAAGCTGCCCTTGGCCAGGGTGCCATCGAGCGCTGCGTTGAGCAGCGCCCTGGTGTGGCGGATCGACATGCGCTCGCCAACGCCATAGGCGCCACCAGACCAGCCCGTGTTGACCAACCAGCAATCAGAGCCGTGCTTGTTGATCTTGTCAGCCAGCATCCGAGCATAGACCGACGGGTGGCGCGGCATGAACGGCGCACCAAAGCAGGTCGAGAAGGTCGCCTGAGGCTCGTTGCCCAGGCCCTTCTCCGTGCCGGCGACCTTTGCGGTGTAGCCCGACAGGAAGTGGTACATCGCCTGCTCGGCCGTCAGCTTGGAGATAGGGGGCAGGACGCCGAACGCATCGGCCGTCAGCATGACCACATTGTCGGGGTGCCCCGCATGCCCGGTGGGCGAAGCGTTGGGAATGAAGTCCAGCGGATAGGCCGCGCGGGTATTCTCGGTGTAGCGCGCATCGTCCAGATCGAGCTTCCGGCTGTGCTCGTCCATCACGACGTTCTCAAGGACGGTTCCGAACCGTTGCGTCGTGGCAAAGATCTCGGGCTCGGCTTCCTGGGACAGGCGGATCACCTTGGCGTAACAGCCGCCTTCAAAGTTGAAGACACCATTCTCGCCCCAGCCATGTTCGTCATCGCCAATCAGCGTACGATGGGGATCAGCTGACAATGTCGTCTTGCCGGTACCCGACAGACCGAAGAACACAGCCGAATCGCCTGATTCACCAACATTGACCGAACAATGCATCGGCAACACGTCACGCGGGGGAAGCTGGAAGTTGAGGATCGAGAAGACAGACTTCTTGATCTCACCGGCATAAGACGTGCCGGCAATCAGCACGAGTCGCTCGGTGAAATCCATGGCGATCACGGTCTGTGATCGGCTTCCGTCGACTGCAGGGTCGGCCAAAAAGCCCGGCGCCTGAATGATCGTGAAGTCCGGAGCGAACTCAGCACGCTCGTCTGTGGTTGGGACAATCAGCAGGTGACTGGCAAAGAGGTTATGCCAGGCCTGTTCGGTCACCACGCGTACCTTCACGCGGAATTCCGGGTCTGCGCCGCCATAGAGATCCTGCACATAGGCATCCCGGCCCTGATAATAGGCCAGCATCCTGCTTTTCAGGGTCTGAAAATAGGCCGGGTCCATGGAGACATTGACCTTGCCCCAGTTGACCGTCTCATCGGTCACACTGTCGCGCACAATGAACTTGTCATTGGCTGATCTGCCTGTGTGTTGGCCGGTCAGAACGACAAGCGGGCCATCGGCCGCGGCTTGACCTTCTCCATTCTGCAATGCGCGCTCAAAGAGCCCCGCGGTTCCGATGTTCCAATGTTGGTCTGCCAGATTAGAAAAGCCGTGTGTCTCCAGTCCAACTGAGCTGTGGACTGGTCCATGGATAGCCATGATGTTTGAGACCTCCCGGTCTGTCTTCTTGCGGAAACGGAACGTCGCGCACCACGACTCGTTCCATATTGTTCTGATTCAAAGCCGATGGTTCGCGCCAAGGCAAGGCCGGAATCAACTGGCGACTCGCGATTTATCCTAAATTTCTGCGAATTTGTCTGACAACCTTTGCAATGGCTGTGCGCAACTGGGATGCCGCATCGATCCGCTCGGAGAACATGACCCGAACAGACCGCGCTCCGGCAACCAGTGACATGCCGTCAGCATCGATCGCCACAAGCTTCGACGGCTCGTCTAACCCACTCAACACCGCAACAGCGTCCGCGTGATCATCAGCCATATGATCCATGGCTCCCTGCTCGATTACAGCAATTTCCTGGGCCAATTCGGGCGCAACGAGAAGGTCATCGGGGCCAATCGTATCTATCCTGCCGAACCCGGCGACCAGGTGTCCCGATTCCACTGTCATGCGGTAAAAGTGAAAATCGGACATCTCCAGCAACATGGCCGACTCGGGATGTTGCGCCAGGTATCGACGCTGAAGACCGTCATCGCGTGCGCAGGTTGCGAGCGTTCCGGCCAAGGTCAGGCGACTTCCGGTCAGACGCTCATCACCATCACCCGTGGCATCAAGCAACAGCGAAACCCGTGTGTCGCCAGCGATGTTTTTACTATGGCGCGCAAGATCAGAGAGCAGCAGGAGGGGCGCTCCCGAGGCATCACTCGACATCGCGGCCAGAGAGGCAAACGGGGCGCCATCCCGGGTCAATGTGGCCAGAGATGCGTATCGACATTGGCGTAGCAGGGCACGTGCGCCTGCAATTGGTCTCTGTTCGGTCATAGTCTTGCCTTGGTCTGGTTCCACATCAAGAACGGGCGCATGGGGCGCCACCTGCAATTCTGCCTTAGGGGGTGCTAGACTGATGCTTGCAACACAATCCACCATTGAACGCGCGAGCTATCTTCCTGTGACTCAAACCATTGCACTAGTCGACGATGATCGGAACATTCTGACGTCGGTTTCCATGGCGCTCGAAGCCGAGGGTTACACGGTGCGGAGCTATTCCGACAGCGTGGAGGCCCTGCACGCGATCGCGGAGACACCGCCGGACCTGGCGGTCCTCGACATCAAGATGCCGCGCCTGGACGGTATGGAACTCCTGACACGGCTGCGGCCGTGAGCAGGATCTGCCCGTCATTTTCCTGACCTCGCTGGCCGACGAGACCGATGAGGCGCTGGGATTGCGCATGGGTGCGGACGACTACATCACCAAGCCCTTCTCGTCTGCGCCTCCTGACCGAACGCATTCGTGCCGTGCTGCGCCGCATGGAGCTTGCATCCGGGTCTGCGCGACGAAGACGAAAACGACGAGCCGCCGATGGCGCGCGGCCAACTCGTGCTCGACCCCGCGCGCCATCAGTGCAAATGGAAGGGTGATGTCGTCACCCTGACCGTCACCGAGTTCCTGATCCTGAAGTCGCTTGCACTGCGGCCCGGGCACGTGAAGAGCCGCGATCAGCTGCTTGACGCGGCCTATGACGAAAACATCTATGTCGATGACCGCACGATCGACAGCCACATCAAACGTATCCGCAAGAAATTCCGTTCGGTCGACGGGGCATTCTCACAGATCGAGACCCTATATGGCGTCGGTTATCGGTATAAGGAGGCGTGAGCCGCGTATGACCAGCTTACAGGGGGCCGTTGAGAGCGCTGCACGCGACCGTCGAGAGCAGACGGCGGACGATCTGGAAGGCGATGCCGCCGACCGTCGTCCGACGTCTTCGCTCACGCGCAAACTGCTGGCCATCAATCTGGTGCCGCTTGCCGTGTTTCTTGTTGGTGTTCTCTACCTCGACAACTACCGCGAAGGCCTGATCGCCGCCAAGGTCGATTCGTTGTCCGCCCATGGACAGGTCATCGCCGGCGCCTTGGGTGAAACGGTCGTCGCCGTCGGCCTTGACGACATCACACAGCCACCCATCACCCACATCATGGAAACGCAGGCACGCTCACTGGTACGTCGTGTCATGGTCGTTGGCGGTACCCGTGCGCGCCTGTTCCAGACAACCGGTGAAATGATTGCCGACAGCCGACAGCTTCTGGGTGTGGGTGGTCTGGTGCAGGCAGAAGCCTTGCCACCACCTGGCGATGAGCCTGGGTTCGAGCGCTGGCTGCGCAGGATCGACCGTGTCGCACTGGGTGTTACTCCGGTGTTCAGCCACTACGAACCCTATGTCGAACACGCCGTACAAACGGCGGCCGATTATCCGGAACTGGGCGCAGCCCTGGTCGGCGAAGTCGATCATGCCCTGCGTGATGCCGGCCGTGATGGCCTCATCCTGACTGTCGCCGTCCCGGTCAGTCATTACCGGCAGGTTCAGGGAGCTCTGCTCCTTTCCTCAAACCTGGCAGATGTCGAGACTGAGCTACGCGCTGTGCGCAGCGATATTCTGGGTCTGGCACTCGTCGCCTTTGCCATCACGGTCCTTATGTCCTTCTACCTCGCAGGCACCATTGCACGACCAGTTCGCCGACTTGCCGAAGCCGCAGACAATGTTCGATATGGCTGTGGTCAGGCTGGATCCATTCCCGACTTCGGAGCACGCGGTGACGAGATCGGTGAGCTTTCACGCGCACTGATCGACATGACCGATGCGCTGGAACAGCGCATGACGGCAACCGAACAGTTCGCCGCCGACGTTGCCCACGAAATCAAGAACCCGCTCTCCTCACTGAAAAGCGCTCTGGAGATCCTCCCGCGCATCGAGGACGAACCACGCCGTGAGACCCTGATGCGCATCGCCATCGAGGATCTTCGGCGAATTGATCGACTGATCACTGATATCTCTGTCGCTTCCAGGCTTGATGCCGAATTGAGCCGCGCGACCACTGAGCAGATCGACCTCGGAATGCTGCTTGGTGCCTTGGCAACCGTCTTGCGCACAACTTGGGGAGAAGACGGGCCGTTTCTGGAGCTTGGCCCGGAACTCGACCGTGACGATATCGAAGGCCGGTATCTAGTCCGAGGCGTTGAAGATCGTGTCATTCAGGTCCTGGGCAATCTTCTTGCCAATGCACGGTCCTTCAGTCCGCCCGAGGGTGTCGTGCTCATTGACTGCCGCCAGGAAGGGCGTTGGGTCGAGCTCACCATCAGCGACCAGGGACCAGGCATCCCCGCTGGCAAGGAAGAGGCTATCTTCGGCCGCTTCTACAGCGACCGCCCGGAAGGTGAGAAGTTCGGAACACATTCGGGCCTTGGCCTCAGCATCTCAAAGCAGATCATTGAAGCCCATGGCGGTTCGATCCGCGCGGGGTACCTTGGTGACGATCCCGATCGTCCTGAGGGAGCTTGTTTCACCGTGCGCCTCCCTGCCACCAGAGAGGCTCCATGAGTTTGCCGATATCTCTGCGCATCCTTGCGGTCCTCATCACGCTTGCGGGCAACAGCCACGCGGCCCTGGCAGACCGGCCCAGCCTCGAACTGCCCCTGGACTGCGCCATGGGAGTGGACTGTTTTATTCAGAACCACTTCGACCACGTGCCCGGCAAGGAAGCCGCAGACTACACATGTGGCCCCCTCGTTTATGACGGTCATGACGGGGTCGACCTGCGTGCGCTAACCATGACGCAGATGCGCGAAGGTGTGGATGTCCTGGCTTCGGCGCCAGGCATTGTCGTGGGAGTCCGGAATTCGATGGAGGACATACTCGTCGACGACATCGGCCGCGACGCACTTGACGGCCGAGACGCCGGCAATGGCGTACGCATTGATCACGGCGATGGCTGGATTACGCAGTACTCCCACATGATGAAAGGCAGCGTCATCGTTGCCGTGGGCGACACGGTCAATGTTGGCCAGGTTCTGGGAAAGATGGGTTTATCGGGGAACACGCAGTTCCCCCATGTCCATCTTGGCGTCAGTCACGACGGGATCGATATCGACCCCTTCGCCGGGACCTTGGAAGCCTACGTCTGTGGCGACCCCATCGAGCCGCTGTGGAGTCCCCAGGCTCTGGCACAACTCGACTATGTCGCCGGCGGTTTGCTGCAGGCGGGGTTTGCCGATGAATCCGCCGACTATCGTGCTGCCCGCGAGGGCACCTATAACGACTTCGTTCTGCATGAGGATACAGGCGCTCTGGTCTTCTGGTCCGAGTTCTTTGGCTTGCTCGAAGGCGACCAGATACGTTTTGAACTCGTGTTCCCCGACAACTTCGACACCATCACCAACACGGTGGCAATGGACCGCAACCGCGCGGCCCAGTTCAACTTCGTCGGCCGCCGCGTGCCCGAGGCCGGATGGCCCCAGGGCACCTATGTAGGCATGGTATCCGTCCTGCGTGATATCAACGGCACCGAGCAGGTGATTGCCTCAACGATCGAAACCATCACCTTTCAGCCGTGACAGACGCGATTTCACAGCTTGAAATCAAAGTGTTTGCGCACCGCTTCCTCGATCTTCCATGTACCCTTGAAGTCGCTCTCTACAACAAAGGCATCGCCGGCCTGAACCGTCACAGGGGTTCCGCCATCGGGCGTGATGACAATGCGACCAGCGATCATGTGAACAAATTCGTAGGCCGAGTAGGTCGCATGATAGGTGCCCGGCGTTGCTTCCCAGATTCCGGAAAGCATGGCGCCATCCTTGCTGGTGTGCAGTGCCCAGGTTTTCATCGTCGGGTTCCCCTCAACAACGACCCAGCCCGCGATATCGCTGGTATCTGGTTCACTGGAAGGAGCCTGATCAAGCTTGGTAATGGACTGCATGTGCGACACCTTGTCTGGCTGGTTTCTGGTGCCAAAGCCAGTAGATCAAACCCGTCCCCGTTGCTACATGTTTCAGGCAACTACCAGACAGCAGAATTCTAATCTGCTCGGATGATTGCGCCCTCTAACGCCACCGACGAAGGCCGCGCCAACCGGTGACAGCACGGCTGGACCGAACGGTTTCGCGATGCAGGATGTAAAGACCGCTGGCCACCAGAACGACCGAACCTGCAGCCAGGCTCCAGGACGGTATCTCACCCCAGATCATGAAGCCCAACAGCGCACCCCAGACCAGGGCAGTATAGTCGAACGGCGCAAGCATGGACGGCTGAGCGCGGCGATAGGCTTCGACGCCCAGATACTGGCCCACCGTGCTGGCAAGGCCGATACCCACCAGAAACATCAAATCGAACAGCGTGGGTGTAACCCACGTGTCAAAAATCAAAACGCCCGTCGTCATCATGATCAGCACATAGAAATTTACCCAGGCCAGGATCACGCTGGTGGGCGTCCGCATGGCAAGCTTGCGTGTTGATATGGCAGCAAGCGCATACAGCGCCGCTGAACCCAGGGCCCAAAGTGCTGCAGGCTGAAACACATTGGCGCCTGGCCGCATGATGATCACCACACCAACCAGACCAACAACCACCGCAGCCCAACGACGTGGGCCGACTTTCTCACCCAGGAGCGGGACGCTAAGGGCGGTAATGAACAATGGACCGGCAAAGGTGACAGCGATCGTCTCGGCAAGCGGCAGGAATTTCAGCGCCTGAATGAACGTCACGAAAGACATCGCGCCAAACACCACGCGCGAGACAAGCCAGCCCTGCTGGACGTCCTTCAACTTGTTCCAGGTTCCTGCTCGCGACAGCAGAATGGCAATCAAGGGCAGAGCAACAAGACTGCGGATCATGATGATCTGCGTGGCGTCATAAATGTCGGCGATCCACTTTACCAACGCATCAGATAACCCAAAGCAGAGGATCGATAACGAAACCAGAAAGATCGCAACCGCAGCTGATTCAGACGATGAAGTGGGGGTTGGAGCCTGTGTCATGTATGCCGGGTAGAGGACGCGGTGATAGCTGGCAAGGAGATTCGGGGAGAGTGGTCAGCGTGTCTGTGCTTCGCGCAGAATCAGGATTCCGCTCGTAACGAGCAATGTTGCGCCGACAACCGTGAACATGTCTGGCAACTGATCGAAAACCAGCCAGCTGATAAGGCCGATATAGAGAAGAGCAACATAGTCAAAGGGCGCAATGATTCCAGTTGGCGCATGCGCATAGGCCTGGGCGGTCAGGGTTTGCGCGATCATGGCTGTGACGCCCAAACCCGCGAGCAGAAGAAACTCGCTCGCATCAGGCGTCACCCAGATGAATGGCTGGATCGGCAGCAACACGATCACACTCAGGCTGGCGGCCCAGCCGACAATCGTCAGGCTGGAATCGGTCCGCGTCATCTCCCGGGTGGCGACCATGGAAAGTGCATAGATAGCTGCCGCGCCCAGGATGGTGATGCTCCAGATGGAGAAGCTTCCAAAGCCAGGGCGCAACAGTATCAGGACGCCAGCGAACCCAAGAAACAGAGCAAACCAGCCCCGTCGACTGAGTTTTTCCTTCAGGATGATGGTGCCCAGTAGGGCAATCATGATTGGCCCCGTCAGAAACAGGGCATAGGTATCGACGAGCGGCAGATGGGCCAGGCCCAGAAAATAGAGACCGAAGCCGACAAGCCCGGAAAACCCACGAAAAGCGATCAGACCTGGTCGACGTGGGCGCACAAGGTGACTGCGACCCGACAGATAGAGCCAGGCCATGGCAACGGCAAAAATGATGACCGCACGTGTGAACTGTGACTGCAGCACCGGGAAACTCGAAGAGAGCGCCTTGATGCTGCTGTCATGGATTGCATAGGCAAGCATCGCCGCATTAGCGTAAGCAATGCCAATGATCGGACGGTCCTTCACGACCACACCAATCGAGAGGTAGGGTCAGCACATTCATTCCAAACGCTTGTTAGCGCCATTATGTCCGCCCTTCTGCGAGGGCGGCACTATCGGCTGTGAATCCGGGCGAAACAAGATTGGCTGTTACTGAACGCTGACGGGCTCCAGTTCATGCTGCCGTGCGGCAGCAAATGCAAGATCACGCGAAGCAAGCACAGCAAGCAGGTTTCCATTGGCGGCGTGGACGCCAAATCCCTCGCCCTGCTCGGTGCTGACCGGGCCGATATAGGCCAATTGGGGACCGCCCATATTGGCGAAAGCTTCAGGTGTCAGCGTATTGGCCAGATTCTGGCGATCGTCTTCAAGATTCTGCATTTTTTCTACTCCCGCACCCGTAAAGGCGTGCCGGTTGCGTCATACCTTTTCGGCCGTGGCATCGATGACACGTGTTTGTTCACCTGCCTTGTCTGCATCTTTGATCTTGATGGTCCGCCGGAGAACCTCCGGAACCGGACGTTCAAGATCAATATGCAGAAGTCCGGACTCGAGAGTCGCATCAAGCGTCTCGATCCCTTCTGCAAGGACAAACGTCTTCACAAACTGTCGTGCTGCAATACCGCGATGGAGAAAAACACGTCCCTCGCCGCCATCATCCTGCTTGCCCTGAATGACCAGTTGGTTGTTCTCGATGGTGACGTTGAGGTCATCCATGGAAAACCCGGCTACAGCGAGCGTGATACGCAAGCCATGTTCACCGGTCTGTTCGATGTTGTAGGGCGGATAACCGTCGTTCGACGACTTTGCGATCTGTTCGAGCATACGCTCGAAACGATCAAATCCCAGCATAAGTGGGCTATCGAACGTGGCGACTCGTGCCATGCCTTTTCTCCTCTGCCGAGCGAGCAGACTGGTGACACCGGCTGGCAAGCAGAACAGCCAAACGGGCCTGTTCAAGACATAACCATCCGAACCGGCCCAAAGGGCGCCGGTAATCCTCATATGGTCAGATTATACACCTGTTTCAAGGTGTTAGGTCACGGGGCGGCTAACCACCAATTGTGTCATCCAAAAACTCCAGCAAACGCTGGCGCGCAGATTGTGCAGCTTCCACATCACCGCCGGCCTCTGCAGCGCTGCGACCACAGGCGGTCAGAACCTCTCCCAGGTTTTCTCCTGTTGAGATCATTCCGGTTGTCACTTCAACAAACCGTCCGTCGGCCTGCTCCTGGATCAGGCAATCACCGGGGATCATGCCGGAAATTGGCACCCACCCCAGCACGGACAGGGCCGGGTGATCGAAGGCATGGCGCGCACCCGGGTAGACCACCACGGTGACATCCGCATTGGAATCGATCGCCTCGACCTCCTCGATCAAAGTCTCACAGAATGCCAGAGGCGTAACACTGTCTGAATCACCGATCTGCAACAGGATGGGTCCACCTGTTGTTTTGGGGTCCAACAACCGCATGCCACACCATGGATAATGTGCAACATGCGCTGCGAACGGGGCTGCTCCGGCTGCTGCACGGACCCGTTCAAAAGCCGAATAGAGCGCGGCGATACCGCCTTTCGAATACCCCAGAACAGCGATCCGCTCAGGGTCGACACGCGGGTCGGCAGCCAGAATGTCACGTGCCGCATAGGCATCAAGCACCATGGCCGCTCCGCTGACGCGAGTCTGATCATCAACTGTTCGATAGACGCCCCGCTGCGAAAAACTATCGACGGCCAGAACCACATAACCGGCGCTCATCAGGAGTTCTGCATAGGACCAATCGATCGCTCCCTGCCCCGAAGCGCTGTGAAGCATGACCACAGCCGGCCATGGCGGCGGTGATTGCGGCACGATCAGCGTTCCGGTGATCTGTTGTGCCGGAAGATCCCCACCAGCCAGCAGTTCACCGATAAAGCGCGGACTTTCGCTGGAGATCGTGATGGTCTTGCCGTCAGGTGCTGCGATCGAGCACGCCGTCAGCAGACAGCCTAAAAACAAAGCCGCCAGCCGTTTGAAGGTCAGGCGCAAAGGGCAGCAGCGTGGTGGCGGAAGTGATCAGCCATGAAGGTCTGCACGAACCAGTAACTATGGTCGTAGCCTTCCCGCATGTTGAGTTCCAAAGGTTGCCCTGCGGCCTCGCAGGCCTGTTGCAGCTTTGCGGGTTGCAGGTTGGGCAGGAACTCGTCGACGGTGCCCTGATCGACCAGAATGGACGGACAGCGATGGCCACTCTCGATCAGATCGACCACATCGTATTGCCGCCAGGCTTCACGATCCTGCCCCAGATAACCGGTCAAAGCGTTCACACCAGGTTCACAACCCATCAACGTGTTCATCGGCGCAAAGGCCGACACCGACTTGAACAGGCCGGGATTCTTCAGTGCCAGACTCAAGGCACCGTGCCCCCCCATGGAATGGCCGAATACGCCCATGCGATCCCTGTTGACCGCAAAGTTGGCGGCGATCAGGTCTGGCAGTTCGCTGACGATGTAACTTTCCATCCGGTAATGGCGCGACCACGGTTCAGCCGTGGCATCCAGATAGAATCCGGCACCTGTTCCAAATGCCCAATCGTCACCTTCACCGGGAATACCGGTTTCGCGCGGGCTGGTATCAGGGGCAACGATGAGAAACCCATACTCTGCAGCAAGGCGCTGCGCGCCAGCCTTGATCGTGAAGTTCTCTTCCGTACAGGTCAGACCGGAGAGGTAGAACAGCACAGGCACCGGGCCATCATCGGCTTGCGCAGGGCGATAAACAGCAAACCGCATCGGCAACCCGATCTCTGTCGACTCATGCCGATAGATCCCCTGCGTTCCACCAAAACAGCTGTTCTCGGAAATCGTTTCGAGTGCACCCACGATCAGAACACCACCACACTGCGGATAGACTTGCCTTCATGCATCAGGTCGAAGCCCTTGTTGATGTCTTCCAGCGGCATGGTGTGGGTGATCATGTCGTCGATGTTGATCTTTCCGTCCATGTACCAATCCACGATCTTTGGCACATCCGTGCGTCCCTTGGCACCGCCAAAGGCCGTGCCGCGCCATGAACGACCGGTTACGAGCTGGAACGGGCGCGTCGAAATCTCGGCGCCTGCGGCAGCGACACCGATGATGATCGATTCACCCCATCCCTTGTGAGCGCACTCCAGGGCCTGACGCATGGTGTTGACGTTACCAATGCATTCAAAGCTGTAATCGGCGCCACCCTTGGTCAATTCCACCAGGTAAGGCACCAGGTCGCCCTCAACGTCCTTGGGGTTCACGAAATGGGTCATGCCGAACTTCTCGCCCATCTCCTTGCGGGCGGGATTGAGGTCCACGCCCACGATCATGTCCACACCGGCCATGCGCAAACCCTGCAGCACGTTGAGGCCAATACCGCCAAGACCAAAGACGACGCAGTTTGCGCCGGGCTCCACCTTGGCTGTGTTGATCACGGCACCAATGCCGGTCGTGACACCGCAACCGATGTAGCAGATCTTGTCGAACGGAGCGTCCTGGCGAACCTTGGCCAACGCGATCTCTGGCACCACCGTGTGGTTGGCAAAGGTCGAGGTGCCCATGTAGTGGAAGATCTTCTCACCGCCGATGGAGAACCGGCTGGATCCATCCGGCATCAGGCCCTGTCCCTGCGTCACGCGAATGGCCTGACAAAGATTGGTCTTGCCTGACGTGCAGTATTCGCACTGACGACATTCAGGCGTGTAAAGAGGGATGACGTGGTCGCCCTTCTTCAAGCTGGTCACGTTCGGGCCGACATCGACCACAACGCCGGCACCTTCATGGCCAAGAATTGCGGGAAAGATTCCCTCCGGATCATCACCCGACAGGGTGAAAGCATCGGTGTGACAGATACCGGTCGCCTTGACCTCAACCAGCACCTCGCCTTCTCGCGGCCCGTCCAGATCAACTTCTTCGATGGTCAACGGCGCACCGGCTTTGTGCGCTACTGCGGCACGAGTTTTCATGGTGGTCTCCCAAAACGTCACTGCAATTGAATGAATCTGGCCGCATCGTGACGGCGCGCACAGGTGAATTCAACCCGCAGTGATGTGAAATACTATTTACAATCTTGCGTTAGCGACCATAGCCCAACAGATTGACTTGATTGGGGGAACGTCCATCCAACCACTAGGGGTACCAACCCATGAAAACTCGCATCATTCTCGCTGCTACTCTCGCCACCTTCTTTGCAACGCCGGCCTTTGCCGTGACCTGCCCTGATCTCATCATCGATGTGAACAGCAAGCTGGCAACAGCAGGTGACTCGATGAACGAAGAGGTCGAAGGAGAGATCATCACGCTTCGCAACGATGGCCAGGATCTCCTCGCCACCGGCGACGACGCGGCCTGTCAGGAGAAGCTGGAAGAAGCGCTTTCACTCTTCACGCAGTAATCCTGCGAGAGCATCTCGTTCCAGAGAAGATTAGGCAGCAAGGCCACGCTGTCGAGGACGACGTCAAAATGCGGGCGCAGCACTTCTTCAGGCGCTGCGCCCGTACAGACGCCGATCGCCGCACCAAAGCCAGCGGCCCGGGCCATTTGTGAATCAGCGGCCGAATCACCCACCATCGCAACCTCGTGCGGTGACAAACCTGTTTCAGCGCAGAATGCCAATCCCATTCCAGGGCCTGGCTTGCCTCCATGTCCGGCGTCAGCGCCGGTCACGAACGCCATATGGTGAGATATCTTGAGATAGTCCGCCGTCCAGCTTGCCGTTTCCAGGTCATCATTGGTGGCAATGCCCAGCGTGAATCCCTTTTCGCGTAACCGACCGCAGAGCATCGGCATATCTGCGGTCGGCAAAACCTCATGGGCTGCGTGTTCGGTAAAGGTTGCCAAGGCAATGGCTTCCATGTTCTCGGGCGCCACAGTGCCCAGAACCTTGCGCCAGATGTCGATCAATTCCTGATTGGTCCCCCCGGCAAGCGCCGAGTCCGGCCGAAGATAATCCTCAGGCCTGTTGTATCCCGTCGCCAGGAGCATAGCGTTGGCCGCATCCGGCTTGCCTGCCTGTTGGGCAATCCTGTCAGCAGCCATGCAATACGCAGGAATCCACGTTGCAAAGAAATCGATCAAGGTCCCATCCTTGTCAAAAAGCAGGCCCTTGATCTGTGACCAGTCAGGCATTTCCTCGTCCTTCCAAAACGGCTTCCACAGCCTGTCAGATATCAATGTGAATTCAGGCAGCGTTGCAGGTCTATACGGCGTTCGACAAGGGCCATATCCCATGTTTCACGCTCCGCGGAAGCTCTGGCTCTGCGTGCCAGACACCAGGCGAACGATACCGATTTTGCCACGGCGATCCAGAGATGCAGTTCATTCAGTCTTTCGCCTTGTCCGGATTCCTCGAGCAATGTGGCGCACTCACTGTCGGTTAACGACGCCTCGCTGGCGAAGTATGCGAGATCCCAAAGTCGATGACTGCGCGCTGCGTACTCCCAGTCGAGCAATATGGCACCCTGTTCGCGATCAAAAAGGTTCTCAGCCACCGGGTCGATATGGCAGGGGACAAGATCATTGAGATCAATGGCTGTCTTCTCTCGCAAAATCTCAAGCAAAGGCCAGACCGACCCAAAACCGCGCGCATCTCCGGGATCAGTCACCTCGGCATCATCAAGATAAAGGGCAACCTTCTTCCAGGGATCCATCACTCCTGAAAAACCATCAGACGCCTGTAGCTTTGCAATCAGTTTTGCCAGGCGACCAAGTGAGGCGCGGGCAAACGGTCTGGGCAGATCATCGAAACGGATACCGTCAACAAATCGGGTAATCAGAATCCCTTCGGCACGATCCACATACAGAATTTCTGGACCCAGCCCCTGTCGAGCAGCAAGTTGCCCGTGTCGATGTTCAAGTTCACGGTCGACCAAGCCGCCGGTTTCATTGCCTTCGAACCGCACCACAATGCGATCATCAGAAAATGACACCATATGGCTCTTGTTACCGGTTCCTTTCAGCTGCCTGACTTCCTGAATGTCCCGGCCCTCACGACCGATCCGTGCCAGCACTTCCAAGAGGATACCAGGGACTTCTTGCATGGGGTTGCCACCGGCTTCATTCATCATGAGAGTGTTGAACCATGGTCAATACCAAAACCGACTTTGCCGCCATTCTGACGCAAATTCGCGCATGCACGGTTTGCGCCGAACATCTTCCTCTGGGGCCGCGGCCGATCGTTCGTGCTTCGCCGTCGGCCAGATTGGCGATCATTGGTCAGGCGCCTGGAACAAGAGTCCATGAAAGTGGCGTTCCCTGGGATGATCGAAGTGGCGACAGATTGCGCGACTGGACCTCGCTGAACAAATCCACGTTTTACGATGAGGCATATATAGCGATCGTACCGATGGGCTTTTGTTATCCCGGGCGCGACGCGAACGGCGGGGATTCTCCACCCAGACCGGAATGCGCGCCGCTCTGGCATGCACAGGTGCTTGATCGAATGCAGGAGATCCACCTGACCCTTCTTGTCGGATCCTACGCGCAGAAGCGCTATCTGGGTCCGCAACGCAAGAAGACCATGACTGAAACAGTTGCAAACTGGCGCGAGTATTTGCCGCATTACTTTCCCTTGCCGCATCCATCCTGGCGCAACACAGGTTGGCTTAAACGCAACCCCTGGTTTGAGGCCGAACTGGTTCCTGACTTACGCCAGAAGATTATGTCCCTGGTTGCGTGACCGGCCTGCTCAACGCCAGGCCAGAGCCAGGAGAGCATAGACACCAAATCCGAGAATTACGGCACCCGAGACTCCGTTCATCCAACGCAATCCGTTTTCGGTAAAGCGTTGGCGCAGCACCGAGGCGATGCTCACAAGCAGGAACCACCAGGCAGCCGCACCCAGCAAGACTCCACCGATGACGGTCCACGAACTCAAGAGGCCGTCAGCTGTTTCGGAAACACGGATGGCTGCAAATATCGAGATAAACGCCAGGATCGTGATGGGGTTGACGATCGTAATGACAAAGGCCGAACCGAGCGCGTGAAACAAGGTGACATGATCAATGGAGCCTTCGGCAACCTTGTCGGCCTGTTTGCGGCTGTTACGCACCATGATCGTTCGCGCGCCCAATCCAATCAGGACCAGCCCGCCCAGAAGTTGGATGACTGTGCGGTTATCGAGAAGGAATCCCTCCACGGCAGCCACGGAGAAGATGGCCAAACCACCAAAAACGGTATCGCCCAGAGCCGCGCCCAGCCCAGTCGCAAAGCCCACAAGTCGGCCATCCAACAGGGTGCGCTGCATGCAAAGCACGGCCACTGGGCCAACGGGGGCCGCAACAAGAAATCCCACGATCACACCCGTGATCAGAAGGGCAGGATCCATCTGCTAGCCCCACACAACCATAACTACGCTCTGAGGTTTAACCCGGAAACCAGATCGGCACCAAGCCTCTCACCGCATTCATTGTGGAGATATGGAGCGACTTCGACCAATGCCAACTTAATCGGATCCTGTTTGCGCTGAATCAAGGCAGCGAGACGACATCGCGTACAAACTGACCTGAATAGAAACGGCAGGAGGATGCCATGCCCCTTCGAAGTATCCTGGTTCATGTCAACGATGATGCCCACAACAACGTGACGATAGACGCCGCCCTGGCGCTTGCCAGGCAGCATGAGGCAACCGTAACGGGCCTTTATGTCCGGCCCTACCCGGTTGTCATACCAGTCGCCCCGATTGGCGGCGCCATGCCCGTTGTCGAAGGCATGATCGAGGCCTATCAGCAGGCCTGCGAAGCTGCCGGGAAACGCTTTGGCGAGAAGGCCGCAGAAAGCGGAGTCAGATGTGACTGGCGTGACGACGATGGCGACCCTGCCGATCGGATCGGCTTTCATGCCCGCTATACCGACATGGCCATTCTCGGTCAGGTCTCGCCAGATGATTCAGACGGTCGGGCACCCAAAGACCTGGCGGCCATCGCTACCATGAACTCCGGTCGCCCGACCCTGGCAGTTCCCTATACCAGAACGCACACGACCGTCATCCAACGTGCAATGCTCTGTTGGAATGCAACACGCGAGGCCAGCCGCGCCTTGCATGACTCCATGATGATCCTGGAGCCAGGCGCCCGCGTTGATGTTTTATGCGTCGATGCCGAAGGTAGTTCGGGCCGCTTGCCGGGCTCTGATATTGCGGCACATCTCACGCAGCACGGCTTTGAAGCCATCGCCCATCACAGGCCCAGTGGCAAAATCAGCACGTCAGAAACAATCCTTGCTGCAGCTGCCGACCTTGAATCGGAGCTCATCATCATGGGTGCTTATGGTCATGCACGTATTCGCGAAATCGCCCTGGGCGGTGTCACCCGTTCCATGATGGACCACATGCCGGTCCCGGTGCTCATGTCGCATTGATATGCCGGAGAGCGTCCGAACAATCCGCAGGCAGCATCACGATCGCCGTCGTCCCTTCTCCAGACCGGCTTCGCAATTGAAGCGTGCCGCCATGAAGCTCGACCATGGCCTTGGTGAGAGGTAGGCCCAGGCCCGCACCATCGATGCTGCGGCTTGAAGCCTTGTCGACTCTTCCGAAGCGCTCTAGGGCAATCTCAACTTCGTTGACGGTCATGCCAATGCCGGTGTCGGCCACTTCCAACAACAGGCCTCCAGACACGTCGATTCCACAGGTGATCTTAATCTCACCGCCATTTGGCGTGAACTTGACTGCGTTAACCAGCAGGTTGATCAAAATCTGACGCAGCTTTCGTTCATCAGCCATGATTTCGATGTTCTCCGTGGCCTTGACGACCGATATCTTCAATCCTCCCCTCTGCGCCCGGTCTTCGACCAGACGCAGCGCGCTGTCGATCACGCTATGCATATCAACCAAATCAAGGCGCAGCGACGCCATGCCGCTCTGGACTCGGGAGAGGTCAAGCAGGTCATTGATCAAATCCAGCAGATGCTCGCCACTGTCACGAATGACACGTGCATAGTCGCGATATGCTTCATGGCCCAGGTCCCCAAACTTTTCTTCAAGCAAGAGATCCGAATATCCGGCGATTGCATTGAGCGGCGTGCGCAGTTCGTGGCTGACATTAGCCAGGAACTCGCTCTTGGAACGATTGGCTGCATCAGCCTCGCTCTTTGCCTGCGCAAGAGCGTCCTCAGCATGCTTTTGTCGGGTTACATCCTGGGTGATGTAAACCACGCGGTTCCAGGTATCGCGCGACGCTGGCGGCACATAACAGAACGCCCGCATCCATCTCTCTCTTCCGTTAGGCCCTAGTGGTGCGGGCAGCACCCAATCCAGTCCCCAGGTCCCGGAGAGCAGTGCGCCAATCAAACGCGAACAGGCTTCCAGGGATCCTGCAGGCGGTTCCGCCATGACGTTGTCGATCAGTTGCTCGCGTTCCTGCAATCCGTAAAAGGTGACAGCAGCTGCATTGGTGTCGATGACCGGCATCGAGTGATAAAGTTCGAGCAGCAAATCGGGTCGCGCATTGAGCCAGCCTTCGAACGCCTCAGGATCCGGAATGTCCAGGGTTTGCAGGCGCGCCTTGACGGCAGACCAGTCCTCAATCCAGACCGGCAGCGGAATTTCATGCAGCAGGTCATGATAGGAATCTTCGGCCTGCAGGGCTCCCAGCCTGCCCTGAAGGCTGTCGAGAACATCCCAGAAGTCCTGGTCTTCTGATGTTTCGAGTTTTGTGATCACCCATTCATCCACTTGGCTGCAGGCTTAGGCTGTAAACCTTGCCACGCCCGCCCCTCAGACGTCACGCATCGATGCCGATTGCTTCCGCCACGTTTGCGAACCCATCGTCTGCGACCAGCTTCTCCAGACCATCAACGATACTGCTGACCAATCCGGGCCCCTGATAGATCAGCGCAGAGTAGAGTTGGACCAGCGAGGCGCCAGCCCTGATCTTTGTGTACGCGTCTTGTGCCGACGCAATGCCGCCGACGCCCACGATTGGCAGGCGACTGCCCTGGGCGCGATAAACCTGGCGTAGTAACTCCGTGGACTTATCGAAGAGTGGCCGCCCGGAAAGGCCGCCAGCTTCTAGTTTGTTCGACGATCTGAGAAATTCAGGCCGATCAATCGTTGTATTCGAGATGACCAACCCGTCCATGCCACATGCCGCTGCAAGGTCTGCAGCAGCAATGGCATCATCGATTGCAAGGTCGGGAGCAAGCTTGAGAAAGATCGGCAGCCTGGAAATCTCACCCGACAGGTTCGAGCGCACCTCGAACAGACGGGTCAGAAGCGGGCGCAGGCTCTCGACAGCCTGTAGGTCGCGTAACCCCGGTGTATTGGGCGAAGAAACGTTGACGACAACGTAGTCTGCAAATGGCGCCAACTTTTCAAAGACCAACTGGTAGTCCTCGATTGCGTCCGGGGATGTCTTGTTCTTTCCGATGTTGACGCCGACCAGGCCGTAGGAACGATTGCGTTGCTCAAGGCGCGCCGCCGCAGCATCCATGCCGCCATTGTTGAAACCCAGACGATTGATTACGGCTTCATCCTCAGCCAGGCGGAAGATTCTGGGTAAAGGGTTGCCCGATTGGGCTTTGGGTGTGAGCGACCCTACTTCGACAAAACCAAATCCAAGCGCGAGCATTCGGCCGGGAACCCGTGCATCCTTATCGAACCCAGCCGCAAGACCGACAGGGTTCGGAAACGTCAGGCCGGCAACCGACACCTGGAGCGAAACTCTGGATCTGTTTGACGCCTTGCCGGCCAAACCCAATTCAAGCGCCCGCAGAGTCAGGTTGTGCGCTGTTTCGGGATCCAGCCCTCGAAGAACGGGGCCGACAAGGCGGTATAGGACGGACACACCCACTCTCTAACAGGGAGAGGCCCGATCACACAATGTGGATCGTTAAGGCCTGCACAGGTCGAAGTGGCCATGCTAAGCAGACGACCTGTACGCACTGGAGGAACGATGGAACAGCTGACCTACCACGAGGGTAACTTCTCTGAAGGCAACCCTATGATCATGGGGCCCCTTGATCAGTCGTTCTGGTTTGCCACCATGATCTTTGATGGCGCTCGGGCCTTTGACGGTGTGATGCCAGATATCGAGCGGCACATGAATCGCTGCATCAATTCTGCGCGTGTCATGGGCATGGAGCCCAAGGAAACCGCAGATGACCTGATCGAACTCGCTGCAGACATGGCCCGCAAGTTTCCTGCTGACAAGCAGCTCTATATCCGCCCTACATACTGGAGCGGTCGCAGCGACTCGCTCTGGGCCGTCGCCGAACTCACGAAGTTCCTGATGGTGCTGGAAGTCGCACCCATGGAAGAGCCCAAGGGTTTTTCGACATGCCTTTCTGATCTCCGCCGCCCTGCGCCCGATATGGCGCCAACGCTTGCCAAGGCTTCGTGCCTCTATCCGACCAGCGGCGAAGCAGTGCGTCGTGCTCGCCAGACCGGCTACGACAATGCCGTCATGCTGGATTACGAAGGCAACGTGGCCGAGTTCGCCACCGCCAACCTGTTTTATGCCAAAGACGGACAAGTCCACACGCCCGTGCCAAACGATACCTTTCTGAATGGTATTACGCGCCAGCGTGTCACGGATCTTCTGCGCGATTCCGGCATGGATGTTATCGAACGTACGATCACCTATGCCGATCTGTCTGAGGCTGACGAGATCTTCTCGACCGGCAACTACAGCAAGGTCATTCCTTGCACGAAGATCAATGACCGTGAACTCCAGCCTGGCCCGGCCTACCGGAAGGCCCGGGAACTCTATTTCGACTTCGCGCGCGATGCGGGGTTCAAACTCTAAGGATCAAAACTCATGGAACACCCCCATGACGTGAACAAACGCTGGTGGAACGAAGTCACACCGGTGCACACCAAGAGCGAGTTTTATGACGTCGAGGGGTTCCTTGGCGGCCGCAACACGCTGGGCGCCATCGAACGGCATGCCGTTGGTGATGTGAAGGGCAAACGCCTGCTTCATCTGCAATGCCATTTCGGTATGGATACGCTGTCCTGGGCACGCATGGGTGCAGAAGTGGTCGGTGTTGATTTCTCAAGCGAAGCTGTCGCCCAGGCAACGGCTCTTGCCGAGAAGACCGGACTTTCCGACCAGGCGCGCTTCATCGAGGCTGATGTCACGAAGCTGGGCAAGGTTGGCGAAGACAAATTCGATGTCGTCTTTACCTCGCTTGGCACAATTGTCTGGCTGGAAAGCCTTGAAGCCTGGGCCGCGACCATTGCTCAGAACCTGGCCGAGAACGGCTTCTTCTACTTTCTCGATTCGCATCCAACGGCAATGCTGTTCGACGAAGAGACAGCGGACTTCAAGATTCGCTATGACTACTTCCATAACGAGGAGCCGCTACTGGAGCCAGCTGGCGGCACAGATTACGCCGATTGGGAGTACAAGATTCAATCGGAGTCGCGATCCTTCAATTGGCCCATGCAGGATATCTTCGGCGCCTTGCAGCGGAACGGACTTACCGTGGTCGACGTAAGAGAGTATCCGTTCGCCTCCTGGCGCTACTTTCCTGACATGGAAAAACGCGAAGACGGCTACTGGTACATAACCAATGGCGCCAAGGACATTCCGATGCTTCTCGGATTCAAGGCACACTGGTAATTCAGGATTAGATCTAGGGGAGTTTCATCCGTGCGGTTCCAAGGAACGGAGACCTACGTTACGACTGACGATCTGTCAGTCAGCGTCAACGCGGCCATTACGTTGGAAAGGCCCCTGTTGATCAAGGGCGAACCCGGCACGGGAAAAACGGTGCTAGCGGCCGAGATCGCAAAGGCGCTCGGCAAGAATCTGATCGACTGGACCATCAAGTCCACGACCAAGGCACAGCACGGTCTTTATGAATACGACGCTGTTGCGCGTCTGAGAGATGGGCAGCTGGGTGACGAGCGGGTCAAGGATGTTGCCAACTACATCAGACCTGGAAAGTTGTGGGAGGCGTTCACCGCCGACGAAACGCCCATTCTCCTGATCGATGAAATCGACAAGGCCGATATCGAGTTTCCCAACGATCTGCTGCAGGAACTCGACCGCATGGAATTCTACGTACACGAAACACATCAGACCGTACGCGCGGAACGCCGCCCCATCGTCATCATCACATCGAACAACGAAAAGGAACTGCCTGATGCATTCCTGCGCCGTTGTTTCTTCCACTACATCAAATTTCCAGACGCAGAGACGATGGCCCAGATTGTCGAGGTCCATTTTCCTTCGATCAAACAGCGCCTCGTTGCTGAAGCCATGCGGGTCTTTTTTGAGTTGCGTGATGTTCCAGGCCTGAAGAAGAAACCTTCAACCTCGGAACTGCTCGATTGGCTGAAGCTCCTGATGGCTGATGATATCTCGCCAGACGCCTTGCGCAGTCAGGAGGCAGGAACCGTCATCCCACCGCTTTATGGTGCCCTGCTGAAATCCGAGCAGGACGTACATCTGTTGGAACGTCTCGCATTCCTGCACCGGCGCGAGCGCGGCTGAAAACGCGATGTTTACCGGACTGTTCCTGGAACTGAAGGAAGCCGGCGTTCCCGTCAGCCTGCGCGAATATCTCGACCTGCTTGCGGCAACGCAGGCCGGTGTCGCGGATCAATCCGTCGACGACTTCTACTATCTCGCCCGCACGGCACTGGTGAAGGACGAGCGACACCTGGATCGCTTTGACCGCGTCTTTGCGCATGTCTTCCGTGGCCTCGAAAAACCCGAAGGCGAAGAGACTACAGCCGAGATTCCCGAGGAGTGGTTGAAGAAGCTGGCTGAGCTCAATCTTTCCGACGAAGAGAAAGAAGCCATCGAAGCCATGGGCGGCTGGGAAAAGCTCATGGAGACGCTGAAACAGCGCATGGAGGAACAGGAGAAGCGCCATCAGGGCGGCTCCAAATGGATCGGAACCGCCGGAACATCACCGTTCGGAGCCTATGGCTACAATCCCGAAGGCGTGCGTATCGGCCAGGACGGCAACCGGAATTTCTCGGCCGTGAAGGTCTGGGACAAGCGGGAGTTCAAGGATCTTGACGGCGAAGTTGAAATCAACACGCGCAACATCAAGGTTGCCCTGCGCCGCCTGCGCCGATTTGCCCGCGAAGGTGCAGCGACCGAACTCGACATCGACGACACCATCAACTCGACAGCCAAAAATGCAGGCTGGCTCGACCTCAAGATGGTCGCCGAACGCCACAACGCGGTGAAACTCTTGCTGATGCTCGATATCGGCGGCTCCATGGACTGGCACATCCGCGCCTGCGAAGAACTGTTTTCTGCCGCCCGCTCAGAGTTCAAGCATCTGGAAGCCTGGTACTTCCATAACTGCCTCTACGAAAACGTCTGGCGCGAGAACATTCGCCGTCATCGCCAAACCACACCAACCTGGGAAGTGCTCCACACCTATCCCAGTGACTACAAGTTGGTGCTGGTCGGTGATGCGTCCATGAGCCCCTACGAGATTGCCGTACCCGGTGGCAGCGTTGAACACTTCAATGAGGAATCCGGAGAGACATGGCTGCGCCGCGTCCTGCAGGTCTATCCCAAAGCCGTCTGGCTCAATCCCGTGCCGCAGGAGCGCTGGCGCTACACCGGCTCCATAGGCATGGTTCACGAGATCATGGATGGCCGCATGTATCCTCTTACCCTTGAAGGTCTCGATGATGCCATGCGTGAGTTGAGTTAAGGCGACGCTGCGACAATCTCTCTGACAAGCGACATGGCCCGTCTCAGAGCCACACCATCTCTGGCCAGAATGCGCCCGAACAACCCCTGTTCATCGGGCAGCTCCGAAACGCCAAGATAGATAGCGTCATCATCCAACATCGCTGCAGCGAGCTCTTCCACGATGACTGTTGGTTCGCAATAACCATGGCACCCAAATCCAGCGTGCACGGGAAAGCCTGCCATCACGCCGGGCGCATCAAGCGTTGCACCATCGACCACAAAACGGTCAAGCGCCAGTATTTTTCCTGAGGCATCGTACAACACCGCTTCCGCGTCGAGTCTTGTGAAACGCTCGCCATTCCCTGCAGCATCGTGGGCCAGATAACCGTCACACCACAGCACGCGGGCGCCTTCTTGCACCGTGATTTCCAGCCGCGTGGTCACTTCGGCATCAGCAAACAGGATCATGGGGCGTGGCAGATAATGAAGCGTAGCGTCTTCACAGACGACCACACGCGCATCTTGTTCCGCTCTCCCTTCGGGCATGGCATGGGCAACCGTTGATCCCTGCGTCGTCAGATGCGCACACGCACCGGATTCCACAAGCACATCCATGGCAATACGATCACCCTGGACAAGCCCCGCCCCCAACGCCTGGAGAATCACGGTTGCTTCGCCAGAAACCTCCCCGTCCAGATGGAATGGCTGGGTCACATGAAAGGGGAAGCGGGTATACTGACGTTTCAGATAGGTCTCACCCGAAGGCGCATGGGCGAACGTCAGCCCAAGCTGTGGCCGCGCCTCACTGATCTGCTCAACGGCTGCCATCAACTGTCGAACAGTACATCACGAGCGACATGATCGATGATGGCATCGACCCCCTCACCCGTGTGGCAATTGGTCACGATCACAGGCTTGCCGCCCCGGACGGCCTCAGCCTCGGCAATCATCAGATCCAGGTCAACGCCGACATGGGGCGCCAAGTCCGACTTGTTGATGATCAGCAGGTCCGATTGCAGAACGCCGGGGCCGCGTTTGCGCGGGATGTCTCCGCCACCGGCAACGTCGATCACAAACATCCAGTAGTCGACCAGCTCCAGTGAAAACGTCGAAGCCAGATTGTCCCCACCCGATTCCAGCAGGACCAGATCAAGCGGTGCGAACTTGAGTTCCAGCAATTCGGCGGCATCAAGGTTGAGCGTGGGGTCCTCGCGAATGACCGTGTGAGGACACGCACCTGCTTCCACAGCAACAACCCGTTCCGGGTCAATCAACCCGCTGCGTTTGAGGCGCTCGGCATCCTCTTTGGTCACCAAGTCATTCGTGATGACAGCCAGACGGGTTCCGCGCCGTGCAAAGCGTGGAATCACCTGCTCGACCAACGCAGTCTTGCCGGACCCGACCGGCCCACCAATGCCGACACGTGCTGCGCTTGCTGGTTTGTTGTTCATCGTTTGCTCATACCCTCTGCAATCCACTCACCCTGCCGCGCATCAATTGGCAAATAGACGTGCATCGCCACGCTCATGGCGCATCACGGCAATCTCTGCCGCCGGCGTGAATGCATACGGACGAACCGGCGGCTTCTGCCCCAGCACTTCCGTCATATCTTTCCTCAGGATCGAAAGCATAGACTGGGCTTCAAGCGGTCCGAGCAGCGCAAGTCGCACGGCAGCCTGGGCAATACCGGCTGCCATTGCATAGGCCGAAACCGCCTCGATCTCATCGATCGTCATGCCCATACCATGCCAAACAAGACCTTGGGCAACGGGCAGGTGTCCCAACGCAGAACCGTCGGCGATTGCTGCTCTGTATGCCGATACACCCGGCGTCTCCATGGATTCATGGGCCCGCAGGAGTGAGCGCCCTGCCCTCCGCGAGCCATCCCTCAGCTCCCTGGCAAGCGTCATTACCTCGACTTCGCGATCCAGCTCAGCCAGTTCCACAACATCCCTGGCATCTGCGGCCCTGCGAAGAAACAGCCTGTCGGCGGTAGCCCAACGCCAGCGCAGTTGAGAGCGCGCAAAAGACTCCACACCAGACCTGTCACTTACCAAGCCATCGGTTTTCAGCGTTTCGAGCCCCCAGGAAAAGGCAAAGCCGCCAGAGGGGAAACTGCTGTCCCCCATCTGCAGACTCCTCAGGAGTTTATCGGCATCAACCATCGGCACGCTGCGCACGTCCATCGTCAAAAAACATGGTCAAACGATCCAGATAGGCCTGTTCCGGGCCTTCCAGCGCGACTGCCAAACGTCCGTCGCGGAACTGAACGCGCCAATGAAGATTGCCAGCATGATACCCAAGCTCAAGTGCGGCCTCCGCGTCACGTGGAACCAGTTCCAGCCAGCGCTCCTCGATCGCGCGCACCACAATGGCCCGGTTCTCGTCAATCTCCAGTATGGCGCCGTCTTCCAGGGACACGTCACGTGGCAGCGCAATTGCACAGATCGTGCCCTTGTCTGTCTCCACGCGAAGCCGGTGGCGCTGCATATCTTGACGCTCCAGTCGGATTGTCTCGACGGCATCGTTGTGGCTCAACCCATGAAGACGCTCATGCAGCGCATCGTCTGTCATCAGGCCATGAATGGTTGTCAGCATCAGCATGGGCGGACGATGCCGTCAGCCAGCCAGACAAGCAAGCCTCGCTTTGTCCTTGCCAGTCGCAGCAATGCCCGTCACCAATGGATTCCCTTTGAGCGCTTCCGCCCATGAAACCACTCGACCTCCTTATTGCCATCACGGTTCCCATGATCTGGGGTGCCGGATTTACGGTTGCCAAAGGCACGTTCGATCAGTTCCCGCCCATCTTCCTCATGGGCATGCGCTTCTCCATCGCCGCACTCGTCCTCATCTGGTTCGTAAAACCCATGTGGGACCAGGCAGGCCGGCTGTTTCTGGCGGCCCTGGTCGGCGGCATGCTGGCCTATAGTCTTCAGTTCACCGGTCTCAACGGCATGGACGCTTCCACAGCTGTTCTCATTGTTCAGCTCGAAGTCGTCTTCGTCTCGCTCTTTGCCGGCATCTTTTTCAAGGACAAGCTAGCCTGGCAACAATGGATTGCCATGGCGTTTGCCATTCTCGGCGTCGCCCTGATTGCCGGCGAGCCACGAATCCAGAGCAACCCCCTACCCTTTATCCTGGTCATTGCCGGCGGAATCATCTGGGCAGGTGGCCAGATCCTGATCAAATCGATCGGGCAGGTCGGCGGGTTACGCCTTATCGCATGGTTCTCGGCTTTCGCTGGACCACAGCTTCTGATCGCGTCGTTCATTGTGGAGGACGGCCAGTGGTCCGCGGTGCAGTCGGCAAGCTGGGGAGGCTGGGTCGCAGTCGCCTATCTGGCCCTCATCATGACGGCAACAGGTTATGCCCTGTGGTTCCGGTTGATCGGCATCTACCGAATGAACCAGATCATTCCGTTCATCCTGTTGGTGCCAGTCACCAGCATCATTGGAAGCGTCCTGTTCCTGGGCGAACACCTCACGCCTTATGTCCTGATCGGTGGGGCCATCGTTCTGGCGTCCGTCGGCTTCATTCACCTCTGGAAGGTCAAGGCGACCACCAAGCCAGAACCTTCGCTACCGGAATCAACTGGCAACCCGGCACCTTGAGGCAACACGCCACACAATCACCACATCACGACCCCTGTTGCGCCCCTTTCATCGCCTTGACTGCAACACAGCGGCAAAGGTCGCAGGGAACGGCAGCAAGCCTGCATCGACATCGAAACGATGCAGCGCGTTGCCGCACCAGGGGAAGAATGATGAACGGACAAGGCAAGACTAATCAGAACGACACTGACACCGTGCTGGGAATTGGCCAGGTTGCCACCCAGAACGGATTGGTGACCCTGATCGTCCTTGCTCCCAGTAGCCCCGGCCAACCCTGTCGCTATCTCGTGCAACAGGAACCAGCCAGGGACGATCATCATGCTCAACCTCCGCAAGTCAGAAACACCGGCCGAATCGCCGGCGAAAACCCCCGTCGCGACACAGACCCAGTCAATTCTGGACCGCTATCCGACTCCCGACACCGGCCGATCGAACTCTTCGCAACCGCCCAGGGATTCCTTGATCGATGACGGCCCGACAGACTTCGTCATCGGACGCGGAACACGCCTGAAGGGCGAAATCGATGCCCAGGGCGATGTCATCGTCGAGGGTGAAGTCGAAGCATCTATTCGTGCAGCCACCATGCGGATCGATGCTGGTGGCTCCGTGAAGGGTGATGCGCATGTCGCCAACGCCGAGATCCGGGGGCGTTTCGAGGGAACCCTTCACGTCCGCGAATGCCTGACAGTTTGCGGTGACGGCGATCTCGCAGGATCTATCCGTTATGGTGAACTGAAAGTCGACAAGGGCGGACGCATCAGCGGCGATGTCGCGCTGGTCGAAACATCAAGCAAACCTGTCATCCAGGACAAAAACCCGGACACCGATACCGTTTAGAGCGGATCAAGATTGCTTGGCCCATCCTGTGGGACCAAGCAATCTTGTGAATTCGCTCTGCCAAATAGAGCAAGAGCATCTTCACATGCTTGCATCACTCACAAGGCGATTCGATGCCAGCGTGATGTGCTTTAGTCAGGTTCAATTTTCTTCCTTACGCCAGAGATCAATACCCCGTTCGACCGAACGCCCCACGACATAACCGCCAACACCGACCATCATCAGGTCCCACAGACGCTCAGGAAGTTCGAGCGCGATGCCCACGCCAAACAGAGCCTGCGCGTAGGGCGCCACCAGGTAATTGTTCGCAACAATGGCGACGATGGTCAGCATCAACAGCGGGCGCCAGTTGCGTTGTAGCCAGGAATGACCCAGCGCCTCGGTTTTGACGATGTCGGCCGCGGCCTGGCGTAACTCACCTTCCTGGGCGATCAGGGCAGACGTTACCTCAGCCTTGATCGCGTTGACCTGGTCCTTGTCACCAACGATGCGCGGCAACACCTTGTCGAGCACCGTTCCCAACAGGGGCAGCAGGGCAGCGATCATGCCAGCACCTCGACAACAACCACGGTTGCCAGGAAGGCAACGGTAAACATCGCCAAATTCGTGACGCGATCACGCCATTTTGCAGGCATCTCACGCCACCAGGATTTCATCATCTCCATCACGTTCTCCTTTCAGGAATAGGCGCGGTTCAACCAGCCGCGCAGGAATTTGTTCAGTCTGGGTTTGCCGACTGCGATCAGCCTGTATGTGCCAGCGGCTTCGGATCTCATCGCCGCAGTGAGCTGGCCACCCGAGCAGGCCTCTACAGCCAGTCTGGTTTTCGGGCCGATGACACCATCATCGATCAGCGCCTGCCCGCTGGCCGCACGCACGGCACGTTGCAGGATCCGATGTGCCGCACGTGGCCCCATGTTGATGGCGAGATCAAAGGTCTTGGCAGCGACCGCATCTGAGGAAAACTGCCCGTAACCCTGTGGCTGCCACCAGTGTTCGTAATAAAACCGCGCAGCTTCCTCTCGGCGCAGACCCAGGATATCCTCCCCATCGACATCCCCGTCATCATCAAGGTCGCCTTCGAGTTCACCCAAAGAGCGCAACCAGCGCAAAGAGATGCCGTAGTTGGTCGCTCCACCGGGATCATCGGGGTCGTTGGCGTGGCCACCCTCATGCGCCAATACGATATCAAGCGCGGCGAGGAAGCGTGCATCATGACGTTCGCTCATGGTGTCACCCAAAGGCGATGCAGCGCCATGATCACCAGAGTTCCAACTGCAGCGAATATCCAATCAAACCTGTGCGAACTCAGCCCCGTCAGCATGGCAAACAACCCGATCACCATTGACGATCGTGCAAGCGGACGCAGGTCATAGGCCAGGCCGGCAAAAACGCCGGCCGCATGTTCCAGGTCCGTTGCGCGATAATGTTCAGCCAACCCCCAGGAGGTGGCATTAATCACCACGCCCAGAGAGAGAAACAGGATGCCCAGGCGCAGCCGGTTAATGCCGTCGCCATAACCCATGCGGCGCAGATCACCACACAGCCCGTGTCGTCAGCCAAACATGGTCGCAATCGCCAGGAACAGAATCGGCCCGTACCAGACAAGGCCCGAACCGAAAACAGCTTCAAGCAGATTCATGGCTGTTGTTCTCCCTTAATCGCACCAACAATTCACTCAGGCACAAGCGCAGTCCGTCATTGGCGTGGCGCAGCTCATCGCGTGCGGCTTCACGTCGTTCCTGGGCATCTCGAGCCTTGCGATCGAAATCTCCTGGCCCGCCTGCCGGAGTCACATCAAAGGGCCAGATCATGACGTTCTTGCCTCCACCTTGATGGCCAGGAGATCAATCGCCCGGCTCAGATCTCGGGTCGCCTGGGCCTGCTCCCGGTCGGCTTCGGCCTGCCGCAGGTCCGCCTCGAATTTCTGGGTGAACACGCCGGTCTTCTCGTCCTGTGTCTTTTGGAGTGCACGCCACAGTCCAGCCGCGGCAATGACCAGCAACAGGACCATGAAGGTGAGCGCAACAACGGCCAGGTTGCCGCTGGCGATCAGCGCAGCGGCACCCCCTGTCGCATCCGTCATGCTGCTTCACCCAGCTTGGGCAATTCCATCGAGGAAACCGCACACCAATCGCCCGCAATCTTGTCAAAGATCACCGCGAAGTCGGTCGACGCACCTGGTGAGCGATAGACCTGCACGTGATGTGCGCCACCCTCAACATCGGTGATGGGCGTAGCCCTCGGCAAGGTCCGGTGCGCTGCGGATCTGTGCCAGCAGGTCATCGGCACCCGCTTCCAGGACGTCCAGCGCCTTCTCCTCCAGCGCACGGGCACGCGTACGCGCCCCATCCGAAGCCACACCTTCGACGATGTCTTCGAGCACCGCGCGCGTGGGCATCTCCAGCCCGTCCTCGGGCGAGCCGAACGCGCGGGCCATGCCGTCCACCGCATCACGGGTCAGCAACGCGGCATTCTGGCGGAACCGGCTGACGGCCCTCGCTGTCGTCCAGATCAGGGTTGCCGAAGGTCCGGGCCTTCACCGTCTCCAGTCCCGACAGCAGGGACAGCTCCGCCCCGGTGCGGAACGCCGCGTGGCGCAGGGCCGAGACCCGCGCCATCTCCGGCGTCTGGGGCTGGGGCGTATCCAGCGGCTCACCGGGCCAGTCATCCCCGATGATGATCTGGTTGGGATCGTGCGGTTCCTGACCCCAACAGGCCCGGTTCGCCGGGATCGCGCAGTTGCCCACCCAATTGGCGCTGGTTCATCCGCTGCTGGGCCACCGGGTTGATCGTGCCGCCAAACACCGTGGTCGCAGCACCCGACCCGCCGGCACTAGGCGTACTCACCCGCCCAAACGTCTCGTTGTTGCGTGCCATCGATTTACTCCATGCACAGCAGAAGGGGTCCGGCCCAGCGAGCCGATCCCCTGTGTTCATTCGTGAACAGCCGGTTTCAGAAAAAGACCGCAGGCCTGAGGGCTCAATCAAACAATCTCTTCGCCGGTATCGCCCGCCATGGTGCGGATACGTTCGTCATCCAGCTCCATGAACCCGGCAATGCGCAGGAAGACGCGGCGCTTGCCTTCGTTGAAGGCGGTCTCATCGGGCCGTCCCGGCACAAAGCTGGGACTTGCCATGCCGCAGAAGCAATAGAGATCGGCCAGTACACGCCGGCCTTCCAGGCCTTCAAAAAGCTGGCGGTAATCGGCCCGGCGACGGCGGCGCGCAAAGCCCGGCAATCTCACGTCATCCAACATTGGGCAATCCTCCCATCAATCCCACCAGTCCCGGCGGCAGGGCTGCCCCCGGGATTTCAGCACCGCCACCGGGCGCACCGGCGCGTTGGGCCAGCGCATCGGCGGCCTGGACTGCCTCTGCTTCACGTTCGGCGCGGCGGCGCGCCACTTCGGCTTCGCTCCTCAGCGTGGCGGCAGGCACGCCGTTCACATCGGCCGCGCGTCGGGCCAGGGCTTCCAGGTCAAAGATGTCCCATACGCCGGGTTCCATCTGGGCAAAGGGCACCACGGCTTCAAAGGTGCGCGTCACGCCCAGCATTTCGCTGGCCCGTTGCGCACGCACAATGGGTGAGACGTAATCCACATCCAGCCTGCGCCCCAGCACCGAAAGCGGCGGTGCGGGAAGCTGGCCTGCGGTTTTGAGAAGGTTGAACACACGGCGCACCAGCGGGCCCAACAGTTCGCTCTGCAAGCGGCCCAGCACAGGCGACATCAGGCGCATGCGCTCCTCGGTTTCCTGCAATACTTGAGTGGCGGTGCGCTGGGGCGATTCGGGCGTTTGCATCAGCGCGGCAAAGAACGCATCACGGATCGCGCCGCGCCGCTGCTCCATCATATCCAGGCCAATATCAATGCGCGCGCCGGTCGTCAGCGGCTGGATCAACTGGCGCCCGCCCGGATCAACCCCGCCATAATTCAGGCCTCCCGGTACGGTGGTTACGGGCTGGATCACCCCGTCATCAGCCACCAGCAACGGCGGATCAACCACCTTCTGGGCGGCCTTGATCACGGTCTTGGACATCGCGTTCAGCATCTTGATATCTGGCAGCATGGTCCATGCAGGCGAGCGTCCGAAGCGTTCACCTGGCACCTTGGCCCAGCGCGGCACCAGATAGGGAAAATCGTCGAACCCGCCATCTTCCAGCACATGGTGGCTGGCGGCCTCCACATAGACGCTGGCCCAGGGTTTCCAGGTGCCCGGTGCGCCCGTTCGCTCACGCCGGGGAAACACGCCATGGACAACCTCAAAGGTTTTCTCAGGGTTTGCCGAAACGGCCCGCTGCACAGCCTCGCTAACGCGCTCTTGCCCCCAGCGTTCCACCATCTGGCGTGCACTCCAGGAGAACCGGCGATAAACCGTATCGACCTGCCCGAACGCCCCTTCGCTGGGATAGATTTCGGCCAGGTGATAGGTGCGGAACAGAATTCCGCCCGGCGCCACATGCCCCGCCTCGCCCAGGCGCTCGCCCACAAACATGGCTGCGGTGCCGAACGCGCCCAGGTCCAGGTAAAGCTCGTGTATGGCCGGGGCAAAACGGCTTGTGGGGCTCGAAAAGACGCTCTGCATGCGCCGCTCTACCTCTTCAAGCCAGCGTGTCACATCCGCCCCGTCCTGATCTCCACCGCCCGTCAGCTTCAGCGAAAACCAGCGCTCCGCCGGGTTGGTCAGCATACCGTGCAGGCCTGCTGCCAGCAGTTCGTTGGCATGGATCGCGGTCGAATCAAACACACGCCCACCCTTCACCCGCGCCGCACCCGGTTCCGGCTGACTCGTGAAGCTCGCGCGACGCGGCAGCACGAAATCGGCGATGTCGGTCCAGGCGTGCTCCCACGTCTAGCGCTCAGCCGCCAGTTCCTGCTGGCGCGCCAGCACAGTGTCTGCCAGTGATGTCATTAAAACCTCGCATAGGGGATCGTACGCGCCATCAGGCCCGTGCACCCTCTCTCATGAAATGAATCCGGTTGGGTCAGGAACGCAGACTTTGCGCCTGCAAGGCTCCATCGCTCAGAGCAGCAGGCCAGATCGCATATCCTCGCAGCGTGCTGTTCAGCCACGACGCCCCTATCGAGCGCCCCAGAAGCAAGGTGTCGACCGAAGGAACAACAACACTTGTGTCCTTCACCACCGCCCCGCCTTCCATGCAACCTGCCACGTCATCAGGTGCAATCCGCACCACCGCCTTGTGGCGTCCTGGCGCCCAGGAACCCAACACAAGGCTGGCTTCAACCATATCGTCCGCCACGACATTCAAAGTAACATTCCCACCAGATCGGCTGATGTTGACCTGATTGCCCGATGTCCCGTCATTGAACTCCAAAACTCGAGCAGACTCACCTTCGTTGCCCTGCACGTTCCACCCCACAGCAAAGCTGAAGTCCGATAGGTCCATCGCTGAAACATCAACGTCAGCCATGTCGGCAGCGCGAGTGCCAGCCGATCCCTGCGTTTCAACATAACTCCAGCCGGTGTGATCACTTCCCACAGCCATCATAGGATAATCCACCACCGCAAATCCCACGGCTTGGGCATCAGGCGTCTCGCTACCATCCGCATTGTAAGCTGGAAACAGACGCAGGTTGGCCGTGCCTATTCCACTCTGATCGTTAGATACCGTGATATCCAACCGCAACCAATCATCGCTCAAGACATCTAGCGTTGCTGAGCCCGCGGTGAATCCGTCCTGGGCAATGAAACTCGCTGCCACGATGTCCACAACGATGCGATGGCGCAGATCATCAGGACCGCCATACATACGCAATTCGAACCCTGTATAGCGGTGGACGCCGCCCGTACGCCGAACCAGAATCGATATGGCAACCGGATTGAAGTCATCGGGAATCGTAACGTCCTGCGAAAAACGCCGCACACTTGAAGTTCTGTCATCAGTAACCATAGTCGCTGTATTGGCAACTCCATCGATGCCGATCTGATCGCGTGTAACGATCGCGGTAGTGTCGTTCCAAGCCGCATGAGTCCCATCGCGTGAGTGCAGTAGAGCATTGGTCTGCGCGCCCAGGATGCGTATACCTGCCGGGCTCCAAGTTTGACTATCGTGGGCGTATGGAAACCCGGCCTGATCCACAGAAAGGGGTCGCAGAATGCCTTCGGCATCAAACATGTTGTCGGTAGATTCTCGTAAGAAGGCTAATGATGTGGAAGGTGCAGACATCGCGTAAAACACTGCACCATCGCGCATGTTAACAGGTTCTTTACCTTGTGTTACCAGGGCTTCCAGCAGACCTCGGACCGCGCGATGCAATCTCATTGACTCAACCGTCCTACGATAGTTCCAGAGGTATAGTCTCCAGCCTCAACGCCGAAACGGTACCAGGCACCTTCGGGCTCATCGCCCACAAACGCTACCGGGCCTGAATAGGCCGTGTTGCCAAAGGCATCACCCACGTCGTGCCAGGCCGGCGTGCCGGCTGGATCTTCAAACGAGCGCTGCAAACGCGCCGTTGCGCTGAAGCTTCCTGTCAGCAGAAAGTTGAATCGACCGGTTAGACGGATTGGATCGCTAAAGCTGTTCTCTGCAGTCAAATCAGCAGTGGTCCGCGCAATACTCATCGTGTTGTCTCCAGATATCGACGCTGGCCTATTCGCCCAGCAGGGTTTTTCTTTGTACCGGTGCATTCGAAGCCACGCCCTGGCCGCTCGTCAGGACACTCGCCAGAGTGCCGCGCCGTTTGCGCTCACGTGCACGTGCTTCGGCAGCGGCTCTGTTCGCTTCTTCGTCGTTGACCTGTGGCACCCGAGGCGGTGGCACAGGATTGGATTTGGGAACCAGAAAGCTCATGGTTCTCTCCTCAGGTCTGTTGGATGGGTTGGGCGTCAGAGCCCGGAGTAAATGTCGTATTCGCTGAGCGCGAGGTTGCCTGTTCGCCCGGTCGGCCGCTGGGTAAGCCGTTGCATGCCTTCTCCAAGACCCAGGTTGGCGTACTGCCCGGCATCAGCAATGTGGCTGAAGGCATTCTTGTCGGGGACATCATGGAATCGTACTTGTCCGGCCAATTGCACACGCCGAAAGCAAAATCCGCCCATCATGGCGCGGCGCGCGGTTGCGCACCGTGGATGCAAGACAAACCCGGGGTGGCCATCGATCATGCGTGAAAGTGGTGCGGCAACCGCCTCCCTACGCAAAGCAAATGTATTGGTCGGCGCAGCCCGCGCAGCCAAACCCTGTCCCCGCAAGATTTCGAACACCGTACGCTCATCGGTCTGCACCCGGGCATCACCTGCGGGATCGCCGACAAAGCGCAGGTCCATAGCAGGCCAACACTCGGCGATCCGGGCTTTCAACTGGGCCGCAAACCGAAGCGCGCCGATCTCGGTTGCCACCAGTTCATCAAACCACAGCACCCTTCCATCAGGCAGACGTTGCGCGAACAGAGCCGCAGGTGACAATCCAAAATCAAGGCCAACCGTGACCGGTACGTTGGCCAACGGTTCGACTTCGCCGCAATGCACACGATCAGAGTATTCAGGAAACACCGGTTTGCCGTCGACGACAAAGCCGTACTCTCCAGCCAGAAACACCTTGATCCAGTCATCGCTGCCGCCAGCAATCTGGTTGGCGTAATAGGCCGGTGGCAGGTTCGCCAGGTTTTCGGCCTGGAGATTGTCGCGCCATTCTGCACCGTCACGCACAACGCCGCCTGGTTGCCGGAAAATCCGCCATCCCGCCGGCCGTTTGACCTCAGCTACCCGATAGAGCCAGTGGTCTTCATCACACGGGTTGGTATCCGATATCGCGCCAAACCATGTCGGCCCACCATCACGTCTTGGCGGGAACCGCCCTACGCGGCCAAGTCCCATGGTCACGACGCTTCTGGGGATCTCGCGCAGTTCGTTGAACCAGATTCCGGTAAGCTGCATGCCGCGTAACTTGTCGGGTCCATCAGGTTCATCCAGCGCCATGAAGATGATGTCGGCTTCAACACGCGTGCCGTCATCCAGGGCAACGTTCACATGATGTGTTGGAGGTTTACCCAACGTAAAGCGTCCGAACCGATCATCAAAGATGCCACGCCACTCGGGAATGGTTGTGGTTTCCAGTTGCGGATACGTATTGCGGACAACAAGCCAACGGGCGCGCCGGACCTTGTCGGGGCCGGGACGCTGAGTGATCAACCGCCGCCAGAGTTCCATGCAGCATGCTGTCGTCTTACCGCTTCCCAGGGGTCCGATAACGACCCGCATGAAGGCGTCATTCTCGTGGAAACAACGCAGGGTTTCACCCGATGGCCGATAGGCCAGCGTGATTGCGTCACCCATCGCGCACCGCTAGATCAATGGATGTGTGAAACCGTGACCGAGGTCGCTCCATCACGCCCCCCGGTGGGGACAAACCGACACAACAGTGTCAGATAGCTTTTTGGATCGCCCTCGCGCAGTTGCGTGACAACGGCCGCGCCATGCTCCTGGAAGTCCTGGCCCAATGTATCGAGTATCTTGTCTGCAAGTTCAGCCGATACTTCGGCCATATCCGTTGCAGCGTGCGGGAGTTCCCGTGTTGCCAAGATTGTTCTCCAGGCGCTTTGCGCAAACCAACGACGCCGGCCCCCCTCGCGGAGTGCCAGCGATCAGTTGCGAACGACATGATTGATGGAATGCAGCTGGTACGTCGAAGACCGTCAGTTCAGAGCCGTCTTCAGGTGATCCAGCGTTAATGAAAGTTGTACCAAAAATGCGCCACACATGTTAAGAACAAAATAGAAACCTATGCGCATTTATGCTCTCACACCCATCTTGTTCAACCGTGCGGCGATCTCCAGCAAGCCCTCAGTCAATCGCCTCTGACAGGTTCGCGGACTCATGCCCGCTAGCGTGGCGATCTGGCGCCAACTTGCCTTGTTGACACGCGCCCAGGCAATGCGCGCGGTCAGTCCGGGCAACCAACCCAGCCAGATCATGGTTTCATCCAGACGGTCGATTGCCTCGGGCCGCGCCATCAGGCGGAGCGGAACGCGAGGCGCTTCCCCCGAAGCGCCTCGAACATAGTCGGGCCAGGAAGTCACCTTCCCGCGACGCACAGCAGGCGGCAGGCGCCTCAGGGTTTCTGCCGCCTCCTCAAACCGCAGCAGGATCAGGGTTCCCGTCCACCGGTCGCCTGGAATATGTCCGTTTTTCTTGCTGTATGGAGCATTGCTGGAGGCAGGTGATGCCATCATATCAACCCTCCCATGGCTTCATCATCACTGCAGGACCAGCACAGACGGTTGCCAACATGGGCACTCATGAAGGATCGCCCGCAACCCAGGCATCGCCGCATCTGGCCAGTTTCCGATTCGCGCCTCGGTGAGCGGCGGACCAGTTCTGCGCCGGTTCGCCGCAACTTGGCCGCTCTTGAGATCACAGCCTTCTTGGAGATCGAGAATCGGATGGCAATCTCATCAAGCTCCCGGCCGGAATTCCACATCTGAACAAAGGCGTCGTTGCCCCCGGCAACATCACTGGTTGCATGATTGTAGTTACTCATCATCAAGATCTCCGTATGTTCTTGAATTGTTCTTACATATGAAATATGAGGAGATTGCGGTTGTAGCAAGCGAAAAAATGCGCGCGAGGAAACATGGACCAGGCTGCAGGAGTTACGACGTCAACGCACGACTCGAACGCAACCGAACGGGATGCACTTCGGGCAGACTTGCGGCGACTCGTCATGGAAACCGGATTGGCACCGACTGAACTGGCACGGCGTGCCGGCCTGTCGCCATCAACCCTCAATCGATTTTTAAACGATACCTCAGCACGACACGTCCTGAGCACGCGGACGCTCTCGCGCCTTGCGCAGGTAACGGGACGTCGGCTTGATCCGTCACCTCCCCAGCGTGAGGTTGGCGAGGTTCTTCCCACCCCGCCTGCGCATGGCCCTTCGGACGTCCCGATCATGGGGCATGCCCGTGGCGGGCAAGACGGTATGTTCTTTGACAACGGGCTGGTGGATTCCTATGTGCCGCGCCTGCATATGCTGTCGGGTGTGCGATCAGCCTATGCCCTCTACATGAACTCAGACAGCCAGGAACCCGTCCTGCGGCATGGCGATTTGCTATACGTAAACCCGGTCATCCCGCCACGTCTCGGCGACGACGTCGTTATTGAGCTGGAAAACGGAGAGGCCTACATCAAGCGCCTGCTACGCCGGACAACTCAAGAGATCATTGCCCAGCAGTTCAATCCGGCTTGCGAGTTACAATTCGCGGCAAGGGACATTGCGAACGTTCATCTGGTTGTAGCAGTTATCAAGGTGCGCACATGATCCAAGTTCCAATGGGTCTCGCACTGGCAGCACAAAGAGCCTCACATCAGCTTGCTGAGAATGCGGCCCGACGATTCGACAACCCCGCAGACATGGGTCCGCCTCCGCAAGCACGGATCGGTATTCAATCAGCTTCCAGGGCAAGCGTAGTCAAACGCGCAACGCCGCGTCGGTTAAGATCAATCGTTAACGAACGTGATGGATGCCATGGCCTGTGCAACCAGACCATCGCCCCAGGTGTTGGGATCGCTGGGAACACCTGTCTGCATGTTGATCTTGGTACCTTCGCCAACCTCATCCAGGGTCACTGTCCCGGCCGGGGTCTTCACGTCGACCGCGCCATCGAGGATCAGAACGCCATAGAGTTCAGAATCGACCGGTCCACCCCAGAACGTCGTGCCGCGAATTCCGATTGTGGAAACCGGAGTTGTTACAACAACACTTTGCGGATCGTTCTTGCCAATCAGGCCGGTCGTCATGGCAAAGGCACCGGCCAGCATGTTCCAGCCAGCTTCACCGCCGCTGCCGTCAAAAACGAAACTATCGACATCCAAGGCTGCGTCAGCGCCCAAGGTCAAACTGGTTTGGTCCTTGAACGTGAGCTCAAGACGCGCATCGGCCCCCGTGAACACACGGTCGTCAAGATAGATTGGATCACCAACCGCCAGAATCCGATCATTCGCCCCGATCGTCGCGGCCGCAAAGTTCTGCACGCGCTCGACCTGCCCGATCACCTCTTCCGCGCGGGCGTTCCTTGTCAGCAGCATACTGGGCGCAAGAAAGGTCGCGCCGAACAATGGCAACAGTGACCGTCTGGAAACCTTGGGCATGATCCGTATCCGATTTGCAAACACAGCACGTGGTAGCGGCAAGTCCAATTGTCTTGTTCCCATCAACATTCCTGTGACCATGGTCACACATCGCCGCTCCCATCACCACGCCTCATTCAGTCGTGTATCCACACCCAAAAGTGCTCGCGCCCTGATCTCTGGGCACGGCATCGCTATGGTGTCGTGATGAACGCAACGTTCACCATCAACAATAGCAGCGCGCGCCGGCTTTTCCTGCATTTACAGGGGTTGGCCGACGATCCGCGCCCGCGCATGCGCCGCGACGAACTGTTTTTGCTCATCGAGCGCATGGGTTTTGTGCAACTCGACAGCATCATCACTGTCGAACGAGCGCATCACCTCACTCTGTTCTCACGCAATCAGACCTATCGCCGCCGCGACCTCGACGACTTGCTCGCGAAAGACCGGCGCCTGTTCGAACACTGGACCCACGATTCCTCGATCATCCCGATTCAGTGGTTCCCGCACTGGACGCACCGCTTTCGCCGCATGACCGAACGGGTCACTGACAAGAGCTGGTTCATCGAACGCATCGGCGATAATGCACATGCCGTTATTGCACGCGTGCACGATCATATTCGCGACAACGGACCGACCATGTCCCGCGACATCGGTGGCGACGACAAACGCGCAGGCCCCTGGTGGGGCTGGGGCCCAACCAAAGCCGCTCTGGAATACCTCTGGTGGGCAGGTGAGCTTTCGGTCGTTCGCCGGGAGAACTTCCAGAAAGTCTATGACCTCACCGAACGTGTGATTCCCGACCACCACCGCTGCAATCTCCCCAGCTACGAAGAACACGTCGAATGGGCCTGCTCCACGGCCCTTAACCGGCTCGGGGTCGCCACATCAGGGGAGTTGGCGGCCTACTGGGCTTCTGTCTCTCCTGCCGATGCCAAAGCGTGGGTTGAAGCCAACACCCATCGCCTGCAACAAGTCACCGTGGATTGTTCCGACAACAGCAAGCCACGCATGTCCATCGCCTGGAACCATGTCGAAGACCTGCTTGCAAACGCTCCAGAGCCACCTGCGCGCCTGCGTTTCCTCAGCCCCTTTGATCCTGTTTTGCGCGATCGCAATCGCGCCCTGCGTCTCTTCAATTTCGACTATCGCTTTGAAGCCTTCGTGCCTGCACCAAAACGCCGCTACGGCTATTATGTTTTGCCGCTGCTTGAAGGCGAACGCATCGCAGGGCGCGCCTGCATGAAATTTCATCGTGACCGGGGCGAACTCGCCATCAACAATCTCTGGTGGGAGCCCAAGGTGCGCTTGTCCAAGGGTCGCACAGCTGCACTTGCTTCCGAACTCGAACGGTTCCGTCGCTTTCTTGGTGCCGATCACGTCACCCTTCCCGCCAACCGTCCTGACCTGGAGATCTGATACCCATGCATGACCGCAAACGCCTGGTTCCCGACGACTTCGTCGTGCCTGAAAGTCTGGAACATCCACGCTTTCGCCTGCGCATGCTCACGGTCAACGATGTCATCAAGGACTATGACGCGGTCATGACCAGCGTCGAGCACCTGCAGAACACCTACAGCGCAGAATCCGGCAGCGTTTGGCCTGAGGGCCTTACTCTGGAAGACGACCTGATCGATCTGGGCTGGCACCAGCGCGAGTTCACGATGGGCTACTCCTTCGCCTACACCATGATGAACCATGACGAGAGCCGCTGCCTTGGCTGCATATACATTAACCCCACCCGCAAGAGGGATCATGACGCCAAGGTCACCCTATGGGTTCGTGCTGATGAACTGTCCAGTGGTCTTGATGAAGAACTCTACAAGACGGTCACAGACTGGATCGCTCGCGATTGGCCCTTCACGAATCCTGGCTACCCTGGCCGTGCAAGTTCCTTCGCCGATTGGACGGCCCTGCCCAACGAGACATGACCAACCTCGCGCTCTACGGCATCATACCAGATGCTCAGATCCCCACGATCGGGTCGCCGCCATTCGGGCACATAAGCTGCCCGGTGTAGTACGACCCTGCGCCGCTCACAAGAAACGCAACGGTTGCAGCAATCTCTTCAGGCTCAGCCCAGCGGTTCATCAGATTCCAGCTTGCCTCCTCGACAATCGCATCCATGCCGTGTTCCTCGGTCATGGCGGTGCGCACAACTCCGGGTGCGACTGCATTCGCCAGAATGCCAAACGGCGCCAGTTCCTTGGCCCAGGATTTCGCCATCGCAATCAGGGCTCCCTTGGCACCGGAATAATGGCTGCCGTCGGTAAACCCCACCTGGCCACGGTTCGATGCGATGTTGACGATGCGTCCCCATTTGCGCGCTTTCATGCCTGGCACCACAGCCTGTGCCGCGACAAACGCACCCATGACATGAACACCGAACATGCGATCAAGATCGGCATCCCCGATATTCTCAAGTTCGCCAGGCCCACTCGCACCGACCCCGGCGTTGTTGACCAGGATACCGATGCCACCCAGCACCGTTTCGGCCTCGGCAATCGCGGCACGCACGCCAGCGCGATCCTGGATGTCGATGGGAATGGCATGAGCACGTCGCCCCATCGCCTCGATCTCGTGGACAACATCTTTTAGTGTATCTCGTTTGAGATCCAGCAGCACTAGGTCAGCACCCATGGCTGCCAGCATCACGGCGGTCGCACGTCCTATACCGCCGGCTGAACCGGTAACCAGAGCAACTCTGCCTTCCAGTTCACCAGCCATCTTCAGCCTGCTTCCGCCAGCTTTTCGCGCATCAGGGCCAGGATCTCGTCACGCCCATAAAGTGCAACAAAGCTGCCGAAGCGTGGTCCGGCACTCTGTCCCAGCAACACTTCATAGAGCGCCTGGAACCAGCTACGGAGCGGGTCAAAACCATGCTCCTTGCCGACCGCATACACTTCAGTCTGGAACGCCTCGCCATCAGAATCAGCAGGCAGCGCTTCGAAGCGACCGATGAGGCCCTCGATTGCCTTGCGTTCCTGATCGCTGGGAGCACGGAACTCTTTCGCGGGCTTCACGAAGTCCTGGTAATAGTTCACCGCCAGTTCCGACAGGCGGTCCAACAGCGGCTCGGTCTGAGGTGTTGAGCCGGGCAGGTAGCGGCTGATGAACCCCCACAGAACCGATTTTTCCTCGGCATTGCAGACGCTGGCCAGGTTCAGAAGCATGCCATAGGTCAGCTTCTGGTCCTCGACCGGCGGCTTGCCGCTGTGAAGATGCCAGACCGGATTATCGATGCGCTTGTCGTCCTGGCCGCTGAACGCCGCCAGATGCTGGGCGTATTCATCGACATTGCGCGGGATGACGTCGAAGAACAGCCGCTTGGCCGTCCTTGGCTTCTGATACATGAAATGCGTCAGGCTCTCTTCGGTGCCGTAACGCAGCCACTCGTCGATCGTCATACCGTTGCCGCGCGACTTTGAAATCTTCTCGCCGTTCTCGTCCAGGAAGAGCTCATAATTGAACCCTTCAGGCGCGCGTCCATCCAGTGCGCGGCAGATCTGTCCCGACAGCCGCACGGAATCGATCAGGTCCTTGCCCGCCATTTCGTAATCAACCCCAAGTGCGAACCAGCGCATGCCCCAATCGGGCTTCCAGTTCAGCTTGCAGTGACCACCCGTCACCGGCACCTCGGCCTTGGAGCCATCTTCGTCCTCAAAGACAATCGTGCCAGCCTCGACATTGCGTTCCAGCGTCGGCACCAGCAGAACCCGGCCCGTCTTGGGCGACACCGGCAGGAACGGCGAATAGGTTAGCCGGCGCTCCTCGCGCAGGCTGGGCAGCATGATGTCCATGACGGCATCAAACCGCTCCAGCACCCGCATCAGTGCCATATCAAACTTGCCGTCGGTATACATTTCCGTCGAGCTGACGAATTCATATTCGAACCCGAAGCGGTCCAGGAACTTGCGCAGCATCGCATTGTTGTGTTCGCCAAAGCTGGCGTACTCGGAATCGAACGGATTGCTGACCTTAGTGAGCGGAAGGCCCAGTTCAGCCGTCATCTTCTCCTTGCCCGGCACATTGTCGGGCACCTTGCGCAGACCGTCCATGTCATCGGAAAACGCAAACAACCGTGTCGGCACGTCGCTCAACAACGAAAACGCATGCCGCACCATGCTCGTGCGTGCGACTTCACCGAACGTGCCGATATGCGGCAATCCCGACGGGCCATATCCTGTCTCGAACAGCACATAACCCTTCTCCGGATCCTTGCCCCCCAGACGTTTGACCAGCTTGCGCGCTTCTTCAAAGGGCCACGCCTTGCTGTTCTGGGCAGTCTCCTTGAGCGACATTGTGGTCAATGCTCCGAATGGGGTTGGATTGGGCGCGGAACCTAGACCGTTTTTCCCCCGGGCGGAACCAACGGTCTTTTTGCGGGCCTGCCACCAAATCCCTCTTTTGTTCCTGCGCCCCACGCGATAGGTCAGAGATATGACAGTTTCACTCGATGCCGCCGGCGGTTGGCGCGCTGCTCCAGTACTTGTTGCCGGAGCTGCCGGTGCCATCTGGCTGCACCCCGACGGCGAGATCGAGGAGATCGACCAGAAGGAAGCACGACGGCGGTGGGAAGCGGGACCCGCTCCCCTGATCTGTCATGCCGGCGCCATGCGACGGCGGACAGGAGCCCGCGGCGCATCAGCCTTTGATATTCTCGAGCTCGTTGCCTTTGTTCTGCCCGCAAGGTTCGTTGTTCCAACGCCGCGCGGGCTCGCACAGTCTCTCGGCATCTCCGACCCCCACGACCTTGCCGATCAGGCCATGGCCTTGCGTGACGCCGCAGGGATGCTTCTGGAACAGCTCGCGGGCCTCGATCCGCAGAACCGCAAACGAACGGGTAGAATTGCAGCGGCCATGATCCAGGGCGGCTGGATCTGGGGCGGCGACATCGCCGATTCCCTGGCGCTTGATGCCACCATCCGGCCTTCGCTCGATGTCTGGTCCAGGTTGGAGGAATGGTCCGAAACCGGCCCGCGTCCGCCAGCAGGCCATGACCCCGTCAGCCAGGATGAGACCCAGGAACGCCTCACCCAGCTTCTGGGCAGCGATGCTGAAAAACGCCCTCAGCAGGCTGAATACGCCGCCGCGCTTTCCTTCGGCTTTGCCCCCCGCCAGCGCACGGGCGAGCCAGAGGCCGTCATCGCAGAAGCAGGAACGGGTGTCGGCAAGACCCTTGGTTACATCGCACCAGCCAGTGTATGGGCAGAAAAGAACAAGGGCTCCGTCTGGATCAGCACCTATACCCGCAACCTGCAGCGCCAGGTCGATCAGGAACTGGATCGCCTGTTCCCCGACCCCGCGATCAAGCGCCGTCGCATCGTCGTGCGCAAAGGTCGCGAGAACTACATCTGTCTTCTCAATCTGGCCGAAGCGACCCAGGTCACCACGGCCCGCCCCAACGAAGCCATTCCCCTGGGTCTGATGGCACGCTGGGTTCAGGCAACACGCGACGGCGACATGACCGGCGGTGATTTCCCCGGCTGGCTTGTCGAACTTCTGGGCAATCCCCGCACGCTTGGGCTGGCCGACCAGCGCGGCGAATGTGTCTATTCCGGCTGCCCGCACTATCAGAAGTGTTTTATCGAACGTTCAATCAGACGCGCCCGTCAGGCCGACCTCGTTGTTGCCAACCACGCACTTGTCCTGATCCAGGCCTCCATGGCGGGCGAAGACGATCCCAACCTCGCAACCCGCTACATCTTTGATGAGGGCCATCACCTCTTTGACGCCGCAGACAGCATCTTTTCTGCCGAACTGACCGGCCGCGAGGGCGAGGATTTGCGCCGCTGGTTACTGGGCGCAGAAGGCCGCCGCTCACGCGCCCGGGGTCTTTCCCGTCGGGTCAGTGACCTTATCGGTGAGGGTGGAGAAGAACCTCTGGAACAGGTCCAGCGCGGCGCCCGCGTTCTGCCCGGCGAGAGCTGGCGTCAGCGTCTGGCTGATGAGCAGCCTCGCGGCCCCGCTGAACGGTTTCTCTCGCTCGTGCGCCAGCAGGTCATGGCCCGTTCGGGCTCCAATGCCGGCGGCTATGGCCTGGAATGCCCCGTTGCCCCCCTGATCGACGGCATCGCCGATGCCGCAAGCCTGCTGCAGGATCAACTGGGTGATCTCGAGCGACCGCTGGCTGCACTGGCCAAACACCTCGCCGACGAACTCGACCGCCGTGCCGATGAACTCGACACCGCCACGCGTCTGCGCATCGATGCCATGGTGCGCAGTCTGGAACGACGCGGCCTCCTGGTTGTGCGTGCATGGCGACGGATGCTGACGGAGCTGCAGTTCGAAACCCCCGAAGAGTTCGTCGATTGGTTTGCACTGGATCGATTTGCCGGGCGCGAGGTCGATGTCGGCATGCACCGGCACTGGACCGATCCCGGCCTGCCCTTTGCCGAACATGTTGCCACCAAGGCCCATGGCCTCATCGTTACGTCAGCCACGCTACGCGACGCGATGCCATTTCCGCCGGGTGACCCCGATGCCGACTCGCGCGATGGCTGGCAGGCAGCATCCTTGCGCACGGGCCTGCGTCACTTGCCCAACCCACCGCTAGAGGCTGCTGTTGCTTCGCCTTTCGACTATGGCGACCAGACCCGGCTCATCGTGGTGACCGATGTCGGACGCAACGACCAGGCCCAGGTCGCTTCCGCGTTCCGTGAGTTGTTCCTTGCTTCCAAAGGCGGCGCACTGGGACTCTTCACCGCCATCACGCGCCTGCGCGATTGCCATAGTCGCATCGCCGAAGCGCTGGAACATGCCGGGTTGCCGCTTTATGCCCAGCACGTTGACGCTATGGATACCGGCACTCTGGTCGACATCTTCCGTGCCGAAGAGGATGCCTGCCTGCTGGGGACCGATGCAGTGCGTGACGGTGTTGATGTGCCAGGCCGCTCGCTCAGGCTCATTGTGTTCGACCGCGTGCCCTGGCCGCGCCCCGATATTCTGCACAAGGCCCGGCGTGAAGCGTTCGGCGGCAGCGCATGGGACGACCTCATCACCCGCCTGCGCCTGCGTCAGGCGTTCGGACGCCTGGTGCGCCGCGCCGATGACAGAGGCATCTTTGTCATGCTTGATCGCGCCCTTCCATCACGCCTGCTCTCTGCCTTTCCCGAAGGTCTTGAGGCCCAACGCATGGGTCTTGCCGAGGCTGTGAGCGAAATACGCACCCATCTGGATAACTGAGGCCCGCCAGACCTCGACAAAGCAGGGTGTGCTTCCTACATTCCCCGCAACGGGGCATTTCCCAGAATTTTGACGTAATCTCATACCGGCTGCGGTCAGATCGACTGCAGTGTTCCAAAAAGGCAGGATGACAATGACCCAGCTCGACCCCCATGCCGCGCTGATCTACACCATGGTTCTGGTTTCGGCTGCCGATGGCAGCATGGACGACAAGGAACTCAAGGCCATTGGCGATATCGTGCGCCACCTTCCCGCCTTCGATGATTTCAGCGAAGACGAGCTGCCCCAGGTTGCACAGGCCTGCGGTTCCCTGCTGGGTGATGAAGACGGCTTCGACACCGTCCTCACCATCATTGCCGAGAACCTGCCCGACAAACTGCTTGAAACCGCCTATGCCATCGCCTGCGATGTCGCGGCAGCCAACCTCATTGTCGAGGAAGACGAGATGACCGTGCTCCAGCAGCTGCGCTGGCGCCTCAACATCGATCGCCTCACCGCCGCTGCCATCGAACGCGGCTCAAGAGCACGCCATCAGACCCTCTGAGTAATCAGGGCCTCTGAAACAGGCCCTCTGGCCACGGCGACTTCTGGCCATCGCTATCTTCGGGCTTATCTTTGCTACGTTCTTCGTCGGCATCGTCTTTTGCGTTCACCTGTTGGTCGAGAGCGGCCTCATTATCTTTGTGGTTGTTGCGCTCCCTGTTGTCCTGATCATCACAATCGTGATGTTTGGCCCCAAACTGTCTGCTGCCCTTGCACTTGTGGTCACACGTCCTCGCCGAAATGCAGTCGATGTGGCGAAGGACCCAACAGCCCGCCGTTACTGATGCCGGCCTGAATGCCTCCGGTCCTGCACCAGGTGTTGTGATTCTGGATTGGCTGCGGCATCAACGACATTCCCGCCAGTGAAGAGTCAGCCAAGTTGGGGTGTGACACCGAGAAGCCCAAGACGATGCCGACGTTCCGCGCTATCGTGCGCCAATCGTCATCGCCCGGAGCCAGACATGAAACCGCCAGAGTTTTTCTCAGCCACCTATGCGCAAGCTCGCGCGAAGTTCCTGGAGACATGCGGGTCTCTTGGCCACAAGGCCGAACACCACATCCATCCTGAACGCGGCAGTGAGGGCGAGGAGCTTGCAACGGATGTAGTCCGCATCGGCCCCGATGATGCAAGCCATGTGCTCTTCACCATGTCGGCGACCCACGGCGTCGAAGGCTTCTGTGGCTCGGGTGCGCAGATCGGCGCAATGCGCTCAGGCCTTTACGACAACCTGCCTGACGGCATGGCTGTCGTTCTGATTCATGCGATCAACCCTCATGGCTTTTCCTGGCTGCGGCGGGTGACCCACGAGAATGTCGACCTCAACCGCAACCACCTCGACCACAGCCAGCCTTACCCGGTGAACGCCGGCTACGAAGAACTCCGGCACGCCATCTGCCCCACCGAGTGGACGCCGCAGGCACAGGCGCAGGCCGAGTCTGCTCTGCAGGCTTATGCCGACAAACACGGCGACATGGCCCGCCAGGGCGCGATTTCCAGTGGTCAGTACAGCCATCCTGAAGGTGTGTTCTTCGGCGGCAACGCCACGACCTGGTCGGCCCGGACCATGCATAATGTGGTCGCCAAACACGCAGCAGGTGCCCGCCACGTCGGCCTTATCGATTACCACACGGGCCTTGGCCCCTATGGTTACGGCGAGCTCATCTCCGACCATCTTCTGAATGATCCGGGCCATCCCCGTCTGGTTGCCTGGCTTGGCGAGACCAACGTCACGAATACAGATGACGGCAGTTCAGCATCCGCGCCTCTGACGGGCGTCAACAGTCAGTGCGTTGCCAATGCCGCGCCCCACGCCACGCTTTCCATGGTGACGCCCGAATTCGGCACCTCACCCGTCGATCAAGTTCTGGGTTCTCTACGTGCCGATTGCTGGCTCCACAACCACGGCGACCTCGACTCCGAACAGGGCAGAGCCATCAAGGCCGAGATTCGCCGATGTTTCTATCCCGATGCCGATGACTGGAAGGCCATGGTCTGGGAGCGCACCAGCGATACCGAACGCAAGATGATGGCCGGGCTGGCAAGCCTCACCTGACTACAGCCAGGGCGCCGCGTTGCCCATTCCACATTTTGTTCGATTCTTTTACAAAATTGGCTGGTTTGATGACGGCCCAAGCCCAAATGCTATAAGAGAAGCACTCACTTTCTATACGACAACCGCTCGGGAATGCAGACCATGCGTTATGAAGCTCCAGAGACGATCAAGGCGGCCGTCGGCCTGCTGATAAAGGCCAGAGGCCAATCACGGATCCTGGCCGGCGGTACCGACCTGATGGTCCAGATGCGTTCGGGCATGCTGGAACCCGACCTGATCATGGACATCAAACGCATCCCCGGCATGCGTGACATCGTTCCAGAGAAAGGCGGTTTTAGGATCGGCGCCGCGGTAAGCGGTTCAGAACTGGGCGAGCACGCCAAGGTCTCGAAGATGTGGCCCGGCGTTGTCGAAGCTGTCGAGCTCATTGGTTCCACCCAGATTCAGGGTCGCGCAACCATGGTCGGCAACCTCTGCAATGCCTCCCCGGCCGCAGACAGTGTTCCTGCGCTTATCGCCGTTGGCGCAACCGCGCGTATCGTAGGCAACAAGCGCACCCGCGATGTCCCGGTCGAGACCATCGCAAAAGCCCCGGGGAAGACCATCCTGGCCAAGGGTGAATTTGTTTCCTCGGTCTTTCTGCCCAAGGCCCTGCCACGCACTGGCAGCGCCTATCTCAGGTTCATTCCCCGCACGGAAATGGACATTGCCGTGGTCGGCTCGGGTGTCTGCCTCACACTCAACCCCAAGGGCGTCGTGACCAAAGCCAGGGTGTCTTTGGGTGCCGTCGCAGCGCGTGCCCTGCTGGTCGAAGAGGCTGCCGATGTTCTGCTCGGCAACAAACTCAACGATGACGTCCTCGAGCGTCTGGCTGACATCGCTTCGGATGCGGCTACCCCGATCAACGACAAACGCGGCACGGTCGCATTCCGTAAACAGGTAGCCGGTGTTCTCACACGCCGGGCCGCCCTCATCGCATTCCAGCGGGCGAAAGGCTGAACCATGAGCAACATTCACGTCACCACCACCATCAACGGCGACGAAACCGAATATGTCTGCCGTCCTGACGAAAGCCTGCTTGATGTTCTGCGCGACCGTCTGGGCATGTCGGGCACCAAGGAAGGCTGCGGTACCGGCGATTGCGGCGCCTGCAGCGTCACGCTCGACGGCCGCTTGGTTTGCTCGTGCCTGGTCATGGGTGCGGAGGTCGATGGTCACAAGGTCGAGACCATCGAAGGCATGGCCGATGGAGAAGATCTCCACCCGCTCCAGCAGAAGTTCCTGGAACACGCCGCGCTGCAATGTGGCATCTGCACGCCGGGCTTTCTGGTCGCCGCACAATCACTGCTCGAGCGTAATCTCGACCCGACGGAAACCGAAGTCCGCTACTGGCTTGCCGGCAACCTTTGCCGCTGCACCGGCTACGACAAGATTGTCCGTGCGGTGCTCGATACGGCTAAGGACATGAGAAAAGTCGCCAAGAAGTCATCCGCCAAAAAGACTGCCAAAAAAGGAGCGCGTCATGCCGCTTGATGCCAAGACATCCAACGACAAGAAAGCCTTCAAGTCAGTCGGCACCAGCCCGATCCGTCCCGACGGTATCGACAAGGTCACCGGTCGCGCGCGGTTTGGCGCCGATATGTCCGCTCCCGGCATGCTGGTCGGGCGCATCCTGCGCAGCCCTCATGCCCATGCCAAGATCAAGTCGATCGACACCTCAAAGGCCGAAGCGCTTCCCGGCGTGAAGGCGGTCATCACATCCGCCGATCTGCCCAAATACAAGGATGCTGATGAAGACATCCTGATCAACATCATGGCCCGCGATCGCGCGCTTTATGACGGTCACACCGTTGCAGCCGTTGCAGCCATTGATGCAGCCGTTGCCAAGAAGGCGCTGAAGCTGATCAAGGTCGATTACGAAATCATGCCCCACGTCACCGATGTGGACCTTGCCATGCTGCCCAACGCACCGCTTGTGCATCCCGGGCGCTACGACGGCATGGCCGAGAATGAGCACCTTGCTCTGGCCCTGCAGGAACAAGGCAAAGCCAAAAGCAAACGCAAGAGCACCAACATTGTCAGCCGTTATGACTTCGGCCACGGCGATGTGAAGAAGGGCTTCAAGCAGGCCGACGTGATTGTTGAACACGAGTTCACCACCGAGGCGACCCACCAGGGTTACATCGAACCTCATGCCTGCCTTGCCAATGTCAGCTCGGATGGTTCGGGCGAACTCTGGGTCTGCACCCAGGGCCACTTCATGGTCCGCGATGTCTGCGCAGCCCTTTTGGGCATGGACGTCTCGAGCCTGCGTGTCACGCCGTCTGAAATCGGCGGCGGCTTTGGCGGCAAGACCACTGTTTTCATCGAGCCTGTGGCCCTGGCGCTTTCGCGCAAGGCTGGCCGGCCCGTCAAGGTGGTGATGAGTCGTGAGGAAGTCTTCCGCGCGACGGGCCCCACAGCCAGTTCCAGCATCAAGGTCCGCCTTGGCGCCAAGAAAGATGGCCGTTTTGTCGCGGCTGAAGCGGTTCTGAAATATCAGGGCGGCGCGTTTCCCGGCTCTCCCGTGGAGATGGGCGCGATGACCGCGTTCGCCTGCTATGACCTGGCGAACGTCAAGATCGTGGGTTACGACGTCGTGACCAACCGCCCCAAGCAGGCTGCTTATAGGGCGCCGGGTGCACCCATGTCGGCCTTTGCTGTTGAAGGCTGTGTCGGTGAGCTCGCCGAAAAGCTCGGCATGGACCCCATCGAACTACGCAAGAAAAACGCGGCCGTGGAAGGTACCAAATCATCCTATGGCCCCACCTTCGGGCCGATCGGGCTGGTCGAGACTCTCGACGCTGCCAAGAAACACAAGAACTACAAGGCCAAGCTGGGCAAGAATCAGGGCCGCGGTGTCGCATCGGGTTTCTGGTTCAACTTCGGCGGCAACACCTGCGTCAACATCAACCTCAATGTCGATGGCACCCTGGCCCTGGCCGTGGGAACCCCCGACATTGGCGGCAGCCGTGCCTCGATGTGCCTGATGGCCGCAGAGGAGCTGGGTATTCCCTATGATGACGTGCGCGCCATCGTGGCTGATACCTCCTCCCTTGGATACAACGATGTCACCGACGGCAGCCGGGTAACTTTTGCCAGTGGATTGGCGACCATCAATGCCGCCCGCGATTGCGCCGCCAAGCTGTGTAAGCGCGCGGCCCAGATCTGGGATATTCCGGCAGATGCCGTGAAGTGGGAAAATGGTGCAGCCCATCCCGCCGGTGCAAATGCCGGTGATTTTCCGCCCCTGTCGATCAAGGAACTTGCTGGCCAGGCCCACAGCACCGGCGGTCCAATCGCCGGTCATTATGAAGTCAACGCCGATGGCGCAGGCCCAAGCTTTGCCACCCATGTCGTGGATGTCGAAGTTGATCCCGAAACCGGCGCCACGAAGGTGCTGCGTTACCTTGTGGTTCAGGATGCCGGCAAGGCCGTGCATCGCGCCTATGTTGAGGGCCAGTTCCAGGGTGGTGCCGTACAAGGCATCGGCTGGGTTCTCAACGAGGAGTACATCTATGGTGAAGATGGACGCCTGCAGAATGCCGGGTTCCTGGATTACCGAATTCCGGTCTGTTCGGACGTGCCAATGATCGACACGGTGATTGTCGAGGTCCCCAACCCCGGCCACCCCTATGGTGTCCGCGGTGTCGGTGAAACCTCGATCGTTCCGCCCCTGGCGGCTGTCGCCAATGCGGTTTCGGCAGCCATAGGCGTGCGCGCAACAACGCTTCCCATGTCACCGCCGCGCATTCTCGAAGCACTCAAGAGCAAGAGTGCCTGAACAACGTCTGCTCACGGTCAAACTCGGCGGCTCGCTGGTGTCACGCGCCGGCGGCCGCACCGAGTTCAAGCTTGAAGGGCGCAACATCATGGAGATGTTGCGCCACCTCGGTCGTGACTGCCCTGAGCTCGAACCCATGCTGGGAAATGCCGTTTCAGTTGCTGTCGACGGCCAGATCTACCGCGATGCCCTGCTCCACCCGCTGAACCCCGACAACGAAATCATCCTCCTGCCACGCATGGCAGGTGGTTGAGATCAGGCAAGCGCATCAATGACACGCTTCACGAAACCGTCGTGATGATCGTCATCGAGCCAGCGCGCAACAACAACAAGATCGTGCTCGTAATCCACCAGCACCAGATGCCCACCGGCACCCAGGGCAGAAATGCTGTCATGGGGGACGGACGGCATCATCAGGCCATCGGTATTGAGCCACCACATGAAGCCATAGCGCGGCTCGAACGGGCATGGCTCGGAAGTCATCGCAATCCAGCGCGCCGAAAGGACCTGGCGATCCCCCCAGCGACCCTGGTTGAGATAAAGTAAACCCAGGCGCGCCAGGTCCAGCGCATCGACGAACAGACCGCCACCCCAGTGACCACCGCCAGAGACCGAGAGCATCTCGGTTCCCTCGATCATGACCGTTGAATTGCGGTACCCGTTCCACGTCCAGCCGTCCGATGCACCAATGGGATCGAACAGGAATTCCTTTGCTACTTCTGGCAACGGCCTGCGAAACAACAACATCAGAGCGTATGACGCCACGTTCACGCGCACGTCGTTGTACTCATAAAACGTGCCCGGAATGTGCATGACCCGATCGGTCGCCTTCCTGGAGTTGTCACCCGTCACGACGTCGCGGTTGCGATCCACCAGGTCGGGCTTGTCCCACAACGTACCTTCCCATTCGCTCGTTTGCTGCAGCAGATGCCGCCAGGTAATCGCAATGTTGTGCGCCCCTTCAAAACAGGGGTCATCGATCTTTGCTGCAACGGGTTCATCCAGGTCCGTCAGCAAACCCTGATCAAACGCAATGCCGGCAACAGCCGAAAGCAGGCTCTTGGTCACGCTGAACGTCATGTCAACGCGCTCAGGGTCGCCCCAGGATGCCGCAATGCCACCCTTTCGCACGATCACGCCATAGGTCGTCGCCCGGTCTTTTGTGGGTCCCAGCGTCTCGCCCCATGGCCCATCGGCAAATGCACGCGCATTCAGATGATCGGCCAGGCTCAGCGGAATGCCACTGTCATGTTCCAGTGCATAGGCCACGGCCGACTGCAGCTTCCCAGCATCAAAGCCAGCTTCCTGCGGCGCAATATGGCCCCATGTCTTTCCAGGCAGGTCACCCATGTCAGAACGTTTCCACCCAGGGGCGCAACTCCAGTTCCCATGCCCAGGCGCTGCGATGCTGGCGGTGGAAGTCCAGATAGGATTGCGCAATGGCATCGGGATGCAGCTTTGCGTCATCCCCGCTCTCACCGATACCGCCATCGATCACAAAGTGGCCGATATGGATATTCTGGGGATGCAGTTCCCGCGCCATACTCTGGGCCAGACCGCGCAGGGCGAACTTGCCCATGGCGAACGGTGCAGACTTCGCATACCCCTTCACACCCGCCGATGCGCCAGTGAACAGGATCGTGCCGCTGCCAGCCTTCTGCATGCGTTGGGTCGCATGTTGTGCCATCAGGAAGGCGCCGTAGGCCGTGATCATCAACGTTTTCTCGACCGCTTCCTGATCCAGTTCGGCGATACCGCCGCGCACCCGGAAGCTCGGGTTGTAAACCGCCAGCGTGGGCGTCATGCCATCGCTGTCCAGCGCATCGAACAGGCCGGCCATGCTCGCCCGGTCCGCCGCATCGCAGGCGTAAACCTTCGCGCCGGTTTCAGCCGCCAGGTCGGCCAGCTTATCGGTGTTGCGCGAAGCCAGAGCGACCGCCATGCCCTCGGCATGAAACAGCCGGGCCAGCGAAGCACTCAAACCGTCACCAACGCCCACGATCAGGGCAGTTTCTTGCGCCATGGTTCGATCTCCTAGATATGGTCACGCGGAACGTCATGGTTCCAGCGCCGTGAATAGATCCGTTTGTCGCCTTCAAACGCTTCCAGGTCCGTCGCGATGTGGAACGCCTCTTTTGAGACCGTCACCACCATCTGCGAGTTCATGGAGATATCCCAGTCGTCGCGTGTGCGACGCGTCGTCCAGCGCCAGACACCTCGGGCAGAGGTCGGGTCACCCTCTAGAATGGTAAACTCGGCATCCATGCCATCAGCGCAATCAAGATTGATCGCCTCGATATGATAGGCACCGCCATCCTCGACGATCCGCACGACCTGCTCGCCGGTCGCAAGATTGCGTTCCACATGCCGCGATCCTTCGCCCGGGACGATTTCCTCCATCTCGGGCATCGGCGCCATTTCGGGCGGTGGGAAATCCGCCACTCGCGTATCTTCCTCGCGCGGTGCACGCACCGGCAGGCTCAGGCTGCTGCGTCCAGTGACCAGCGTTATGGTGACCGGTGCAGGTGCCGTCCAGGCCAGCGGGAAGTAGCTGGTCGAGACCGCAATCCGGAGGCGATGGCCCACAGGAAATGCGTGGGCACAATCGTTGAGCTGGACTGATACTTCGACCTCGGCACCCGGTTTCATGGCACGCGGTTTTTCAGAGCTCTTGCGATGGGAAAGGTTGAGCAGGCCATAGGTCACCCGGCCGGATGTTCCATCAGGCGCGACATCACAAAGCCGTACCGCAATCATGCCCTGGGGTTGATCGATCGCCAGCCGCAAGGTGACAACCGGCGCACCCAGAATCTCAAGCTGCTCATCCAGCGGCTCGCTGTCGAAACTAAGCGACTTGGCATCATCTTCGCGCTGATCGATGGGAAGATCAGGGCTTGTTCCGCCCAGGCCGTAAGGGCACCAGACACCGGCTCCGGACCCGACGGTCAGCGGGCTGCGGTGTTCAAGTTTTGCAGACCGGCGTCGCTTGGCCGAAAGACCATCGGCATTGATGAACATCTGTTGCGGCTCGATGTTGTCTGACGGCCAGGCAGGTTCAGCAACCCAGCGCCCCTTTGACATGGCCAGCACAGATGATGGTGACTGAGGTTCATCCACCCAGACACGATACTGCGGCTCTTCCATGATCCCGGTATCGGCACCTTTCAGCCAGTGATCCCACCAACGCAACGCATGCTGGAGAAACCCGATCGACGGGCCGGGAATCGCATCCTGAGGGTACTTGTGCCCCCACGGCCCAACCAGCCCTTTTCGGGGACAGGACAGATTGGCCAGCATGCGGGGAACGGCGTTGGAATAACCATCGTTCCACCCGCCCACGGCGTAAACCGCGCAGGTGATGTCGTCATAATTCTCGTTGACCGAACCGTGCTTCCAGAAGGCATCACGGCGCGCGTGCTGTTGCCACTGGCTGGCCACAACCGGCTCCCAGTTTTCCAGGCGGTCCATCCACTGCTTGCGCCAGCCATCACCCTGAATCTCGGGGTCACCGGGCCGCCCCATGATGTGAAAGAACGCTGACCCCCAGAAGAAATTCTCGACCAGCGGCACACCACCCATGATGTGGATGTCGTCGGTGTAGCGATCGTCGGTCGAACAATGCGTGATGATCGCCTTCAGCGCCGGCGGCCGTCGGGCAGCAACCTGAAGGCTGTTGAAACCGCCCCAGGAGATACCCGTCATCCCGACCTTGCCATCACACCAGGATTGCTCCGCAAACCACGCAATGGCCTCGACCGCATCGTCCTGTTCCTGCAAAGGATACTCATCGGTGATCAGACCTTCGGATTCACCCGTGCCGCGAATATCCAGGCGAATGCAGGCGTAACCATGGCCCGCCCAATAGTGATGGCGCGGATCATCCCAGGCCCGTGTGCCATCGCGCTTGCGATAGGGAATGTACTCCAGGATCGCCGGAACAGGGTTGGCCTCGGCATCTTCGGGCATCCAGATACGTGCCGACAGCCGCGTGCCGTCCGACATGGGAACCCATACGTGTTCGATCTCTCGCACCTTGTGTGGAAACTCGGTGATCACACGGGTTTCGTTATTCCGGTCAATCATCATGATTGATCTCCCCTGTTCAGCGTTCAGATCTTCCAGGCACCGCTTTCGGTGACAATCCAGTCAAGACGCGCATCGTATTCGTCTCGGGGCACATGATCGACCTTCAAGCCCGCGAAGCAAACGCCCACGGCAAGCGTGTCGGGGTTGCGTTTGCGCAGGTCGGCCAGTGTCCGGTCATAAAACCCGCCGCCATAACCCAACCGGAAGCCATCGTCGTCAAAGGCCATCATGGGCACCAGCAGAAATTCGGGCACCACAACGGGCGAATCGAGCGCCGGCGTTGGAATACCCATTGCACCGGTCACCAGATCCGATTCCGGGGTCCATTGCAGGAACTTCAGAGGTTTGGCCTTGGCGGCGACAACCGGCATGCCGATCTTGTGGCCAAACAGATCAGCCACCTCGACAAAGGGAAGCACGTCGAATTCGTCCTTCACCGGAAGATAGGCCGATACTACAGCATCGTCGGGGAAGCCGATCGCATTGAGGAATTGGTCACAGGCCATTTCGCCGGCCTGCGGATTGGCCCCGTGCAGGGCCTTGCGCCGCTCAAGGCTCGTGGCGCGCAGCTGCGCTTTGTCGTCGCTGACTGTCATGAAGAGAGGTTGTGGAGCGGCACCACCGTGGCCGTCATCCGGTACACATTCCACCGTGACCCGCTTTCGCAGGTGGGCGCCGTATAACGAGGGCAAACCCCCGACAGGGACAGCTCCCTAGTGATGTGCATCGGCCCCAGGGAATTCTGCGGATAACGCGCTGGGCAGAAATCCGCCCCACGCCTAATCATAGACCATTTCCCGCATGGGTGGAATCGCTGCGCCAAACGCGCGATCACGCTTCAAGACGGCTGGCGATCTGATCCAGTCTGTCAGCAAGAGCTTCGATAGCGGCTGCACTCTTGGCTTCGCCATTGGCAGGTTTGGGCGGCGCGCCACCTTCGCGCTGCTCCCACAATTCATCGGCCAGCAACAGACTTGCCATCACCAGCAGGCGTTGATCACCGATATTTCCCAGGCTGCCGACCAGCTCCTGCACCTTGCCGTCGACAAAGGCGGCCAGACCGGAAATCCGCTCCTGCTCACCATCACCACAAGCAACCTGATAGTTGCGCCCGTTGATCTGCACCGTGACCTGCGCCATCGCCTAGCCCTCCAGGACTGATTTGAGCTCGCCGATAACGGCATCCAGGCGCCCGCCGACCTCATCGACACGACCCGCAAGGTCCTGGCGACTCATCTCGGCGGCGTCCAGGGCCTCGTTCAAACGGTGGTTTTCGCCCTCCAGTTCCCGCGTGGCATCACTGCCCCCCTGGTCTGGAAGATTGCTCAGAACTGTCTCCAGGCGTGTGATTGCCTGGTCCAGCTTCGCGATGGCTGCGTCTTCACTGCTCATTGTCTGCCTTGGATCAACACGTTGTCGCAGGTTCCCAAGATAACGGCTTATCAAGCCGGGATAAAGCGACTCTGGACAACTCGGGTATCAGCACGTTCCAGAGGCCATATCGCAGTTGACGCTCCATGGCCACAAAGCCAAGGTGCGCGCGGATCGATCAGGGACGTTTTTGTCCCCTCCAGCGGAGATCATGCACGTGAACGACAGCGCGACGGGCCAGGTTAGTGAACGTGCGATGGCCAATGCCATTCGCGCCCTCTCCATGGATGCCGTTCAGGCAGCAAAGAGCGGACATCCAGGCATGCCCATGGGCATGGCCGATGTCGCCACAGTCCTGTTTGGCCGATTCCTGAAATTCGACGCTGCTGATCCCGACTGGCCGGATCGTGACCGCTTTGTCCTTTCGGCAGGGCACGGCTCGATGCTGCTCTATTCCCTGCTCCACCTCACCGGCTACGCCGACATGACGATGGATGAGGTGAAAAATTTCCGCCAGACCGGCCGCCGCACCGCAGGCCACCCTGAATACGGCCACGCTTCTGGCATCGAAACCACCACTGGCCCGCTGGGTCAGGGCATTGCCAATGCTGTTGGCATGGCACTGGCCGAACGTATTCTCGCAGCCCGATTCGGTAACGTGGTCGATCACCACACCTATGCCATCGCTGGTGACGGCTGCCTCATGGAAGGCGTCAGCCACGAAGCCGCATCGCTTGCCGGACATCTCAAACTCAATCGTCTGATCGTGCTGTTCGACGACAACGGCATCTCGATCGATGGTCCGACCTCCCTCGCGGAATCCGATGACACCCTCAAACGCTTCGATTCCTATGGCTGGGCCGCAGAGCGAATCGACGGCCATGATGCCGACGCCATCGCCGCAGCAATCGAGCGCGCCCAAAATTCCGACCGCCCGACCCTGATCGCCTGCAAGTCGGTGATCGGCTTTGGCTCACCCAACAAGCAGGGCACGTCAGCCACCCACGGCAATCCGCTGGGCGATGACGAGATTGCTCTTGTGCGGAAAGAACTCGATTGGCCGCATGAGCCCTTCAGTGTTCCCTCCGATATTCTCGATGCATGGCGCAGCGCTGGCAGCCGAGGTGCAGCAACGCGCAGGGCGTGGCAGTCCAGCCTTAATGCCATGGATAGCGCCGATCGTGCCGAATGGGATCGCCGCATGTCCGGAGATGTGTCTGCACAGGCGCACAAGGCAACGGCTGAACATATAGCCGCACTGATCGCAGAACCCCAGACCATCGCCACCCGCAAGGCAAGCGAGCTGGCGCTTGAGGCGCTTACGGCGGCGCTGCCGGAAATGATCGGCGGATCGGCGGATCTCACCGGCTCCAACAACACCCGCACCAAACCCATGAAGGACATTGCACCGGGCGACTATGCCGGTTCCTACGTGCGCTACGGTGTGCGCGAGCACGGCATGGCCTCAGCCATGACCGGCATGGCGCTCCATGGCGGCGTTGTACCCTTCGGCGGCACCTTCCTGGTCTTTACCGACTACTGCCGCCCCTCGATCCGTCTGGCCGCTCTGATGGGTATCCGTGTCATCTATGTCATGACCCATGACTCCATCGGCCTGGGCGAAGATGGCCCAACGCATCAACCGGTCGAACATCTGGCGGCACTGCGTGTCATCCCCAACCTCAACGTGTTCCGTCCCGCCGACACGGTCGAAACAGCAGAGTGCTGGGAGTTGGCGCTGCTTACGCAGACCACGCCATCTGTCATCGCACTGACCCGACAGAACCTGCCCCAGGTTCGCACAGAAGCCAGCGACACCAACCTCTGCGGCCGCGGCGCCTACATCCTGCGTGAAGCCGAAGGTGACCATCAGGCAACCGTCGTTGCGTCAGGTTCGGAAGTCGAAATCGCGCTTGAAGCCCGCGACGCCCTCCAGGCCGAAGGTATCGGCACCCGCGTCGTTTCCGCACCCAGCTGGGAGCATTTCGCGGCCCAGGACGAAAGCTATCGCAACAGCGTGCTCGATCGTTCCAAGGCTCTGGTTGCGGTTGAGGCAGCATCGACCTTCGGCTGGGCCGGCATGGTCGGCGACAACGGCGGCGTGGTTGGCATGACCAGCTTTGGCGCATCAGGTCCCTACAAGGAACTCTACGAGCACTTTGGCATCACGGCCGATGCAGTCGCCGCAGCGGTACGCGAGCGGCTCTGAGTTCTGCCGTGCCAATCAGGATGATCTGACTCAAACGATCAGGAGCGTTCCGTGACCAGCAAACTATGTCGCATTCTTCTGTTCGTCTTTGCCTTGTGTGCTCCTCACGCTGCTTACAGCGATGACCTGAAACCACTCAATGTTGCCGTCGGACTTTCGCTTCCGCCCTATGTCATCGCCCAGGAGAAGCGGGGCATGGAATACGACATCGTGCGCGAGGCGTTGGCTGATGCCGGTTACGAAATTGTGCCGGTCTTCATGGACTTCGGAGATGTCTTGGGTGCGATGTCGGACCAGCAGGTCGATGCCGCCATGACCTTTCCCGGCGACCTCCACGTCGCAGCCACGCTTTCGCAAGTTCACATCACCTATCACAACCAGGCCATGACCCTTGCTGCACGGGGCCTGGAAATCGAGGCCACAAGCGACCTCGCCGGCAAATCGGTCATCGCGTTCCAGAATGCCCGCAGTTATCTGCCTGCTCCCTATCAGGTAAGTGTGGAAGCCAGCACAATCTACAGCGAAGTCCCTGAGCAGTATCTGCAGAACCTCGGCCTGTTCACAGGCGACTTCGAGGTTGCGGTCGCCGACATCAACATCTTCAACTGGTTCAACGATGATCCCCGCGTAACCAGCACTAGCGATTCTGACCAGGCCGTCGCCTATCACGACATCTTTCCGCCCACGCCTTATCACGTGGCGTTCCAGGACCACCGGATTCGCGACGCCTTTGATATCGCCCTGACCGCCATGAAAGAGTCCGGCCGCTATCAGGAAATCATCGAGAGTTATGGCGGCGTGCAATAGCGGCTATGCACCGCGCGCCGTTGACCACCTGACGCCCCAACGTTAGGAAGACGTCACCAGTCGCAACAGACAGAGGCGCATCGCGCCCTCAGGAGAACAGCATGACCCTTCGTGTCGGCATTAACGGTTTTGGCCGCATCGGCCGCCTTGTCTTTCGTGCAGCCATGGAATCGGGCCGCAAGGATCTCGAATTCGTCGCCATCAACGATCTTGGTTCGGCAGAGGCCAACGCCCGCCTGTTGAAGTACGACTCGGTCCACGGCGCCTATCCCGGCAAGATTAGCTCGACCAAAAACACCATCAAGGTCGGCAACAAGAGCGTGCGAGTTCTTGCCGAGCGCAACCCGGCTGATCTGCCCTGGGGCGATCTGGGTGTCGACATTGTCATGGAATGCACCGGCATCTTTGCTTCCAAGGAAAAGGCTTCGGCCCATCTTGATGCCGGCGCCAAGAAGGTTCTGGTCTCCGCACCGGCTTCAGGAGCTGACATCACCGTGGTTTACGGCATCAACCACACCAAGATGAGAAAGAGCCACACGGTCATCTCCAATGCCTCGTGCACGACCAACTGCCTGGCTCCGGTCGCTGCCATTCTCGATCAGACCGTCGGTATCAAACACGGCTTCATGACCACCATCCATGCCTTCACGGGCGACCAGCGCACGGTTGATACGCTCCACAGCGATCCCCACCGTGCCCGCGCCGCTTCGGTCTCGATGATCCCGACCTCGACCGGTGCAGCCAAGGCCGTCGGTCTCGTGCTGCCCCAGCTTGACGGCAAGCTCGACGGCACCTCGATCCGTGTACCCACGCCGAACGTCAGCCTCATCGACTTCAAGATTGAAGCCAAGAAGGACACCACACCCGAAGCTATCAACGCAGCCATGATCAAGGCTTCGCAAAGGCAAGCTGAAGGGTGTGCTGGCGATTAACGACGAACCGCTGGTCTCCATCGACTTCAACCATAACCCGGCAAGTTCGACCTTCGATGTCGGCCAGACCAAGGTGATCGACAAGCGCCTCGTGCGCGTGCTGGCCTGGTACGACAACGAGTGGGGCTTCTCCAACCGCATGAGCGACACCGCCGTCGCGCTGGGCAAGCTGCTCTAGGAAACCACCGATGACCATGTTCCAGACGCTCGACGACCACGCCGTCGCGGGCAAGCGTGTGCTTGTCCGTCTCGACCTCAACGTGCCGATGAAGGATGGGCGGGTTACCGACACGACCCGCATCGAACGGGCCATGCCCACAGTTCGGGAACTTGCCGACGCAGGTGCGCGGGTTATCATCCTCTGCCATTTCGGCAGGCCCAAGGGTCAGGTCGTACCCGAGATGTCGCTGGCTCCTGTGGCCACTGCCGTCGCCGACACTTTGGGACGGCCAGTCGCCTTTGCTTTCGATACCGTGGGAATCTCCGCAACTGAAACTGTCGCGGCCATGAATGACGGCGACATCACGATGTTGGAGAATCTGCGATTTGATGTTGGCGAAGAAGGCAACGACCCGGCCTTTGCCGACGCTCTTGCCAGCCACGGCGACATCTTCGTCAACGATGCCTTCTCTGCTGCCCATCGTGCCCACGCATCGGTCGTGGGTCTGGCCGAACGCCTGCCTTGTGCCGCCGGTCGCCTGATGCAGCAGGAACTCGAAGCCCTGGGACGAGCTCTGGGCAGCCCCGAACGCCCCGTCGCGGCCGTCGTTGGCGGTGCCAAGGTTTCCACCAAACTCGACCTTCTGGGCAACCTCGTGGGCCGTGTCGATCTGCTCGCCATTGGCGGCGGCATGGCCAATACGTTCCTGGCCGCGCAGGGCATCGAAGTCGGCGCGTCCCTGTGCGAACACGACATGACCGATACTGCGATAGAGATCATGAAAAAGGCCGAAGCTGCGGGCTGCACGATCGCGCTTCCGACCGATGCCGTGGTCGCTGCCGAGTTTGCATCCGGTGCGCCATCCCAGGTTGTCAGTGTGAACGCCGTCCCCGCTGACAAGATGATCTTGGACGTCGGCCCTGCCAGCGCAGCAGACCTTGCCCGACGCCTTGCCGATTGCCGCACGCTTGTCTGGAACGGCCCCATGGGCGCCTTTGAACTGGAAGGTTTCGACGGCGGCACCAACACCGTGGCCCGCGCCGCAGCCGATCTCACCGTTTCGGGATCATTGCTTTCGGTTGCTGGTGGCGGCGATACCGTCGCAGCACTGGCCCATGCAGGTGCGCTGGAACGATTCACCTATGTTTCGACCGCCGGTGGCGCCTTCCTCGAATGGCTTGAAGGCAAGACCCTGCCCGGCGTCGCCGCCCTGGAAGCTGCAGCAGGCTAAAGCTTCAGCTTCGCACGCATCCGCTCCATCACGTCGGCAGGTGGCCGGGCCGGCGTCCAGTCGGCGCGGTCTTCGTTATGGCGCGTCGCATCAATGCCCAGCTTCGAAATCACGCCACCCTGCTCCAGCGGTTCCGCGCGGTCTGCCTGAACACCGGGAACCACGATCAGATCACGGTCCGGACGCATGTGGTTGGCGACAGCGTGCTCCACAGCAACCGCGTCCCAGGGATCAACATCACCTTCGACGACCGTCACCTGCTTGATCAGGTTGACCGCGCCCCAGACTGCAAAGATCGCCTTTCTGGCAGCACCAGGTCTGGGCTCATTCAGGCTGATCACGGCATGCAAACGTCCGGCCCCGCCATGGGTCACAGCAACCTCAGCCAGAGACGCCACCTTGCCCTTCAGGCTGCGCGCCAGCCCGGCGGCAATTGCCACAGCGCCCAGATAAATATGTTCCCCGGCATAACCCGGCAGCACGGCCTGATAGATCGCATCCTTGCGTCGCGTCATCGCACCGAACGTCACGACATATCCGGCGCCATAACGCTCATACATGCCGTGGAACTCGCTCACCGGCCCCTCCTCGACCGTCTCGTCGGGGTCCAGCACACCTTCCAGAACAATCTCGCAATGTGCTGGTACATAGAGATCAGCAGTCTGGCATGGCACCACCTCAATCGGTTCACCAAACAGAGCGCCGGCCACTGCCAGTTCATCGTCACCCAGGCCCAGATAGAGGCAGGCCGCAATCATGACAGCGGGGTGGTTGCCAATCGTGACAGCAACATCCAGTCGCTCACCACGGTCCCGGGCCGCACGCGCCAGCACTGCCAGGTGATGGTTGGGCGCGATGCCGATAAACGCCCGGTTCCCGCCCAGCGGTTTCAACCGCGCAATGGAAAGATTGGCGCGGCCGGTCAGCGTGTCCCGGGCAATAATGGCGCCTGCCGTGATATAGGGCCCGGTCTCCTCCTCGAAGAAACCGGGTATCGGCAGACCAGCAAGATCGGGATCTCCGCTGATAACTTCCTGGCACGGCCCTTCGCTGACCAAAGCAGGGGCCAGAGCATTGCCAACCGCCGTAACCAGTTTGTCCTGAAGCCCCGCCCTATCGGTCGATAATGCTGACGCCACCGCATCTAACGTGGTCACATGATTTCCCGTCACCCGCAGGTCGTGACCGGCGACGTTTTCAAACACGACGGGAGGGCCACCATCAAGATGGCTCAGACAGGCCGCGATCTCAAAGGCGGGATCAACCGCTTCGTCAATCCTGACGACACTGTCGGCAGCATCCAGAAACGCGCGCATGGATTGTGGATGATGTTGTGTCATGCCGTGTTCTCCTCAACACAATCCTCGGCCAGGACTTCGCCGGTCAGATGACCAGCCAGTTGGCCCAATTCAGGCCCCAGCACGCGGTCGTCGGTGACAGCAGGCACGATTCGTCGGATATCGGCAAGCAGCGGCACCAGGCCATCAGGCACCCGCTCGCGTCCGGTTACGAACAACGCTTGCGATGACGCGACCGCCAGAATGGCAAGGCACGCATCCAGGCAAGTGCCTGATTTCATGGTCTTGGGCCATGCCAGAAACGCTGGTGCGGTCACATCGTCCTGTCCGAACACGCTTGCGTCAGCGGCGGGGATAAACGTGCGACTTGCCGCACTGCGGGCTTCTTCCATGAATCCGACAATTGCCATGGGCAGATAGCCCACTGCACCGTGGCCGTCGACCTCGCCCACCCTGCGCCCGGAAAGCAGAAAATCTGGATACCCAGAGGCACGCCCGTTCAGCAGCCCGACGCAAAGACGCTGGCAGATCAGGCAGAGGTCCGCCCAGACACCCGACACCGCATCCATGGCCGGCGCGGCGAGCGCATTGTGATAGCCACCGGTGCTCAGACAACGCCCATGGGGGTGGTCATCATCGGGCATCATGTAGATCGGATTGTGGGTCACCGACGCCATCGCTTGCACGGCCAGGTCACGCGCCGTTGCCACAGCATGTTCGGCCTGAGCCAAGCACATGCGGCACGATCCGGTAGCTCACCGGTGCCTGATAACCACGCGGCGGCGCCAGATCGCTCATGCCGTCCAGCAACTTGGCCAGCCCGGTGAAAGCTTCACTGTTGTGGCTGCCACCCAGCAGGTCACCCACGACGGTTTCGTAGTGTTCCATCGGCGCATTGAAGGCAACGATCGCCAGCGCCAGCACTTTCATGGCCACAAGCAGGCGACGCTCTGCGACCAGCGCGGCATCGGCAAGCAGCGCTGACGCTCCCGGCGAGCCGTTGATCAGTGCGCCACGTTCGCCGGGTTCCAGGTCCAGCTTTTTCGAGAGATCGGCAAACAACGTATAGAGCGCCAGGATCTCGCCCGGTCCACCCTGACCCTGCTGACCGACAATCGGATGGGCGCGGGCGTTCAACAGCCCGGCAATCTCTTCAGCCAGACGGGGCGTTCCCATGCCATGGCCCTCCATCAGGTTGGCAAACCTCGCCAGCATCATGGTGCGCACCACACGCACCGGATACGGCTCACCAAAGGGCACCGCCGCAGCCAGGGGTTTCATCCGGGCCAGGCGCTGGCGTTCCTCGGTATTCATCGCCAGCCCGATCATCTCGCCCTGCCCCTGGTTCACGCCGTAAACCGAGGCATCGGGATCATTTGCGATGTAGTCGAGAAACGCCTGCCTTCGCACCGCAATCATGTCGCGTGCCTGGCTGCCCAGCCGCACGTCATCGCCGCGCCATGCCACCGACATCACGGCATCAAGCGTCAGATCAAATCTGGAATTCAGAACCGTGGTCATAATCTGCCCCGCCCCCTTGCAGGGCGCACGCTACAGGAAGCAGAGCGTTCAGGGTACGGGGTCGTAGGGGTCCCAAGCGGGCGCGCCGCTGCGCAGCGCTGAAACAACTGCATCGACAAACCGGTCAGGGCTCAGATCACTCACACCACCGTCCGGCATCAGACTGGGGGTGAGCTGATCAACCGTCTCTGCCTGCCAGGCCACCTTGCCGTCCTCGGCGTGGGTCAACGAATCAGCAAGAGGTGTCAGGTCAACGCGCAGCGGAGGGCGGTTATGGACAACTTGAACCCAACTTTCATAGCGGTAGTCAAAGCGCAGGCGATCACCACAGAGTGTTACAATCCGATTGCAGCCCGTCCGGTTGTGCACAGCCATGGGGTGGATTGCGACCTGGCGGTGCTGGGTAAAACGGTGGGCCGGACGTTCCGGCCAGTCGCCGGGCACACGCACAACGGCAAGATCAACATCAGCAACCTCCTCGATCACCGCTTCGCCGCTCTCCAGGGCCATTTCGCTGGCCGTCAGCAACCCATCCTCGTCGGCCCAGAGTTCCTTATGAGCGTCGATGTCCTCGACCATGCCGCGCAGAACTTCCAACAGCTTGCTGTACACGGTCGCGCAATAACGGGGGTAATCGTTGAAGGAATCGGGCCTGATGACATCAGGGCTCCAGGGTGACATGGCCGGATCCACCAGGCGAGAGATGGCAAACGCCAGGCGGGCAGCCCGCCGGTCTTCATAGGTGCCAAAGTCTCCCGAACGGGAGGCATCGATCAGGAGTTCCCGGTTCTCCACGGCAAAATCGGGCTCGATCATACAGAACAGCCCGATCAGGCCATCTTCATCAAAATGGTCGTTCGTCACCGCCGGAACATCGCGATGCCAATCAGGAGAATCGAGATAGTTGAAGACGATGCCAACTGAAGTGTCAGCCTTCAGGGGCCACGGCGTTCCACTCTTGGGCCAATGCGAAAGCGACAACTCCGTGTTGTCGTTACGCCCGCCATCAATCACGATGTTGGGGACTTGGGCAGCTTGGTCATAAGGCAAGTAGTGGTGCTGGCACAGCAACATGGCAATCTCCCCACGTGGACTATGGAAATCATTGCAGTCGATGAATAAAAAAGCAATTGCTTTTGAAAATGACAATCGTGTGCTGGTATCCACACTCGCGGATGCATGCGCCGCCGTGGCCTCGGCGAAAGACTTGGATCAAACGCTTCTGCTTGTGACCGAACCGGGAGCCTGTGCTCGACTGGGCCCGGAATACCTTCTGGAAATGGTGCGCCAGGCAGGTTTTGACGGTGAAACGATGAACGCTCTCATTAATTGCGGCTCGGATGCCGGATACGCCATGCTCGCCCTGCGGGTCGGCTGGAAAGACGTTCATCTCACCGGGGCGCCTGAAACCGTGGACCGCATTGCCCAGATGGCTGAGGCCGCTGGCGCGCGTTTTCACGCTGATTTACCACCAAACCTGGAAAAACCGGCAGGATTGGCTGTGGATCAAAGCCGATAACAGCCCCTGTCGACCGTCGCATCCAATTGATCACGACCCCTGTTCAAGTTAAGCACATCGCCAAAGCGATGCTTGACCCCACAGGGAATCCCAAACCATGAAAATGACCCGCCGCGTAAAACAGATGTTGTCCTGGTACGAAGGCGAGACGCCGGGCGTGAAGGCCAATCTGGCCCGCATCCTGATGCATGGCCGCCTTGGCGGCTCCGGTCGTATGGTGATCCTGCCGGTCGATCAGGGTTGGGAACACGGCCCCGCGCGCAGCTTTGCCAAAAATGCGCCAGCCTATGACCCGCACTATCACTTCCAGCTTGCGATCGATGCCGGGCTCAACGCCTATGCAGCGCCCCTGGGTTTCCTGGAAGCCGGAGCAGACACCTTCGCAGGCGCCATTCCGCTGATCCTCAAGGCCAACAACTCCAACAGCCTTGCTACCGAAAAGGACCAGGCCATCACAGCTTCGGTCCAGGACGCACTGCGCCTTGGCTGCTCGGCCATCGGCTTTACGATCTATCCAAGTTCCGAATACCAGTTCGAGATGATCGAGGAAGTGCGCGAGATGTCGCTGGAAGCCAAATCCTGCGGTATCGCCACCGTGGTCTGGTCCTATCCGCGCGGCGGCAACCTTTCCAAGGAAGGCGAAACCGCCGTCGACATCACCGCCTATGCCGCCCACATGGCCGCACAGCTTGGTGCCAACATCATCAAGGTCAAGCCACCCACGGACTTCATCGAGCAGCCTGAAGCCAAGAAGGTCTACGAGAGCGAAGGCATCGACATTTCCACCCTGAAGGCGCGCATCGAGCATGTCTTGCAGTCGGCCTTCAACGGCCGGCGGATCGTCGTGTTCTCAGGTGGTGCTGCCAAGGACCTCGACGGTGTCTTTTCCGAGATCCGCGAAATTGCGGCTGGCGGTGCGACGGGTTCGATCATCGGGCGCAACACCTTCCAGCGTCAGCCCGAAGATGCTCACGCCATGCTGGACCGCATCATCAAGATCTATCAGGGCAAGGAATAGGCTCTGTCAGCCAGGAAACAGAAGGCGCCTTGCCGCCTTTACCTCGTCTCGCCTCCGGTGTTCGATCCCGATTCCTTCGGTGAAGTCCTCGCGGCGGCACTTGATGCCGGCGATGTCGCCTGTTTCCAGCTTGCACTCGATCAGGACGATGACGCCGCCTGGCTCAGGGCCTGCGAGATGCTCGTGCCCATTGTGCAGGCCAGAGATGTCGCGTTTCTGCTACGGGATCACGCACATCTTGTCGGCCAGACCGGCGCGGACGGCATGCACACCGAAGAGCGGGTCGCAGATCTGCGCCAGCACTTGCCCGATGACGCCATCCTGGGTGCGGGATGCAGCGGCTTGCGCCATGAGGCCATGGTGGCGGGCGAGGACGGGGCCGATTATGTCGCTTTCGGCCCCTGGAGCGCGCATGTCAGCCAGACCCTGACCTGGTGGCAGGAAACCATGGAGCCACCCTGTGTGGCCTACGGAAACATCGATCTTGCCGCCGTTCCGCTTGCGGCAGCGGCAGGTGCGGATTTCGTCATGGCCGATGATGCAATCTGGAACCATCCTGACGGCCCCGCCGCCGGGGTTGCCGCGGCCATCGCCGCGATTGCCAACGCATCGCCCCACTGATAGCTTCCGCGACCTTAGAACAACCCCTCTTTCTCAGGTCAAACGCATGAAGATCGACGGCAACGCGATTCGTCCCGGCATGGTCATCGAACACAAGGACCGCCTGCTGGTTGCAACGAAAATCCAGCATACCCAGCCCGGCAAGGGCGGCGCCTATCTGCAGGTTGAACTGAAAGATATCCGCGACGGCACCAAGATGAACGAACGGTTCCGTTCATCCGAAACGGTCGAGCGCGTCCGGCTCTACGACAAGGAATACCAGTTCCTTTTTGCCGATGACGACAACTTCACCTTCATGGACACCGAGAGTTTCGAGCAGATCGAGATCAGCCGTGACATGATCGGCGACAAGGCAGCCTTCATGCAGGACGGCATGATGGTCGCGGTCCAGTCCCATGATGACGAGCCGCTGGGCGTTTCACTGCCTGAAACCGTCATCCTCACCATCGAGGAGACCGAAGCCGTGGTGAAGGGCCAGACCGCCGCGTCGTCCTACAAGCCGGCGATTCTCGAAAACGGATCTGCGCGTGATGGTGCCGCCGCACGTCATCGGGACCGGCACGCGGATCGTGGTCAACACCGAAGACGCGACCTATCGCGAACGCGCGAAGGGCTGAGCAGCTCCTTGTCACGCAAATCCCCCCTGATCACCGTCATGGCAGCGGCCGCCGACAAGGCAGCCCGTACGCTTCTGCGTGACTTCAACGAAGTCGAGAACCTGCAGGTTTCACGCAAGGGCACCAACGACTTCGTCACCGCCGCCGATCTGCGCGCAGAAGAGGTGCTGAAGGAGGAGCTCTCCAGGGCCCGCCCCGGGTTCGGCTTCCTGACCGAGGAGTCCAAGCCGGTTCCCGCGAAGGACGGGCAGAACCGCTGGATCATCGATCCGCTCGACGGCACCCTCAACTTCATCCATTCGGTGCCGCAGTTCTGCATCTCCATCGGCGTCGAAACCGATGGTGAGCTCAGCTGCGGGAATCGTGTTCGACCCCCTGCGCGACGAGCTGTTCTGGGCCGAACGCGGTGAAGGCGCCTGGGTCAACCAGCGCCGTCTGCGCTGCAGCAAGCGTGAACGCCTCGCCGACTGCCTGATCGCCCATGGCCGCGCCCGCAGCGAGGAGCCGGGGGACCAGGAGCGTCTTCATGGCCCAGATGGGCCACGTCATGCGCCATACGCAGGGATCTGCGCCGCATGGGGTGCTGCCGCCCTGGACCTCTGCTACGTCGGCGCGGGCCGGTATGACGGGTTCTGGGAAGAAGGCCTGAAGGCCTGGGACATCGCAGCCGGCATCGTCATTGCCCAGGAGGCCGGGGTCTACATCACCGACACCAGCGGCGGCCCGGTTTCGGTGAAGACTGGGATCGGTCCTGGCCGGCAACCCCAACATCCACAGCCAGCTGCACAAGGCCCTGGCGGGGCGCTGAAGTACGCAGGGCACGTTGTTTGCATGTCCCGGTGTTGTCTATGGTGCGCAAAACGCGCGGCAACCCGGATGGAGCATAGCGGTAACGCCATGATTGCACTGCGTCACACGAATCGGACTTTTCTCAGGAAGCGGCGTCGCGCTTGGCGCGCTGATGCTGGCTTGCGGCCTGGCGGCATGGCCCGCGCAGGCGCAGACCTACCAGCCGTCGGTGGAGGTCGACCTCAGCGTGCTGGACTCGCTGGGTCCGGCACCTGCAGCACCGTCGGTTGATCTTTATGGTTCCACCACGAACCAGCTCGACCTATACGGCACGACCCAGGCCCCTGCCTCCGCTCTCTCTGAAGACAGCGTGCTGCTGCTTCCCGTGCCCGAAAGCGCCGGATCGGATTCCGTTCTGCTGCTGAACGAACCTGCCACCACGGGCACCAACGATTTCGCGTTCCCCTCCGCGGCGGAAATCCAGCCTGAACCAGAACCTGCCCAGACTGTTACGACCACGACGGTCACAACCATGACCAGTGTCGAGCCTGAGCCCATGGCCCTGCCGGAGCCCGAGCCCATGGCGGACCCCGACGGTGCACTTGATCCCGTCGCCATTGTGGTTCCGGCACCAGAGCCTGAGCCGGAAGTCATGGTTGAAGTTGAACCCGAAGTGATGGCCGAGCCAGAGACCGAGTCTGAAATCCTGATCGCCGTACCCCAGACCGAGTCAGAGGTTGCCGCTGCATCCACTACGACCGTTGACACAGCAGCCGACGACGACGTCTTTGCCGAGATTGATGACCTGCTGAGCGAAGCCGCTGAGCCGCAGGACGTCAACGTTCCCGAACCGGCCATGACCATGGACGGCACAGACGTGGCCATTGTTTCCACGGGCGATGCTGACCTTACCGGCGAAGACATCCGCATCCTGTTCCAGCCCGATGATGATGCCCTGACTGCCCAGGATGAATCCGTTCTGCGTGGCCTGGCCGGACGGCTTGAGGCCGAACCCGATCGTCGCATCCAGCTTCGTGCCTATGCCTCCAGTGAAGGCACATCGGCCAGCGATGCACGGCGCCTTGCCCTTTCGCGCGCGTTGGCCGTGCGTGCTTTCCTGATCGAGAACAACGTGCGTTCGACACGCATCGATGTGCGTGCCCTGGGCGACAAGGCCGAAAGTGGGCCTCTCGACAGGATCGATATCGTCCTTGTGGAACGCTGAGGCAATTGACGCGTTAACGTTGGAGAGACTTCAAGCGGTATGACGCGCCCCCATCCCTATCTGATCCGTATGGCGATCTTCCTGGCTGCGGTCACCGCGGTCATCGTTGTGCTTCTGCCAACGTTGCTTGAGGCCTTCAACGCCAATCCTGCGCTCAACGGCCTCATCCTTGGCGTCCTTATGCTCGGCATTCTCTATATCTTCCGCCAGGTCCAGATGCTCTACCGGGAGGTCGACTGGATCGAGCGGTTCCGAAACGCAACGCCGGGCGCTTCGGTGCAGGCAGCGCCCCGCCTTCTGGCACCCATGGCGGCCCTGCTGGGAGAACGCCAGGCAGAGGGCCGGCTTTCACTGTCCACGGCATCCATGCGCTCCATGCTCGACAGCATCGGCTCGCGTCTGGACGAATCCCGCGACATCTCGCGCTACCTCATCGGTCTGCTCATCTTCCTGGGTCTTCTGGGAACCTTTTGGGGCCTGATCAAGACCATCGGAGCCGTCAGCGGCACACTGACCGGGCTTTCCGTGGGTGAAGGCCAGGATATCATTGCCCTGTTCGATGATCTCAAACAGGGTCTGGCGGCCCCCCTTTCAGGCATGGGTACCGCCTTCAGTTCATCCCTGTTCGGTCTTGCCGGCTCGCTCGTGCTGGGTTTCCTCGATCTCCAGTCCAGCCAGGCGCAGAATCGCTTTTACAACGAGCTTGAAGAGTGGCTTTCCTCGATCACCCGCCTTCAGACCGGCTCAAGCCTCTCGATTGAGGGCGAACAATCGGTTCCTGCCTATGTCAGCGCCCTGCTTGAACAGACAGCTGACAGCCTGGATCGCTTGCAGCGCACACTGTCACGGGGCGAAGAGAGCCGCCATAGCGGGGATCAGCATCTGGCAGCCCTGACCGATCGGCTGGCAACCCTGACCGATCAGATGCATGCCGAGCAACAATTGCTGGTCAAACTTGTCGAGGGACAGGCCGACCTCAAACCCATCATCGAGCGTCTTGCCGCCCTGCAGGGCTCCGGCAGCATGGATGAAGCAAGCCGCGCGCATCTGCGCAATGTCGATGTCGGCATGAGCCGCTTGCTCGAGGAAACTGTCACGGGCCGCGGTCACCTGGCCGACGAAATCCGCTCGGAGATCAAGCTTCTCGCGCGCACCATTGCGGCCACCCGCCGGGCCGATCAGGACAGCTAGGCCATGGCACGCCGAAGCCGGACCACCGCTTCGGGCGCCGACACCTGGGCCGGGTTTGTCGATGCGCTTTCGACCCTTCTGGTCGTGCTCATCTTTGCTCTTGTCGTGCTCATGCTCGCACAGTTCTTCCAGGGCATCGCGCTTTCGGGCCGCGACGCCGCGCTGGCGCAGCTGGAAGACCGGGTCGCAGAACTGGCCGACATGCTCTCTCTGGAACGCGACAGCAATGCCGATCTGCGCCTGGAGATGGCCCAGTTCTCCTCGGAACTGCAACGCGCAACGTCCGGCCGCGATGAAGCCGAACAGGCTCTTGCGCTCCTTTCGGCCGAGCGTGACGGCCTGATCGCGCGCCTGACTGCCACCGAAAACTACGCGGCTGATGCCGGCAAG
>CALSLK010000015.1 GCA_943787175.1 uncultured Alphaproteobacteria bacterium | reverse complement strand
ACCCCGCCACCGATAGATCCGTGAGTGTCGGACACTCCACCTTTCCAGAAACGTGAAAGCGCCCCAATTCGCAGAGATCGACGTTCTCTCCAGCGACCGTATCGCCATCGGCAAACACGCCAAGAATGTTGTAAAGGCATTTGTCGCTGCCACCGCGATTACGATGTCGATGCCTTCGCCGGGCAAGAGCGGCTGGCCGCCCAGAACATTTGCTTTCTGTTGTTGAGCGTTGCTGGGGGCAAGCTGAATCTCAGCCAGTGCAACGCTGGTCTCATTGTTCAGCGCAAACAACAAATCATCGGCTTGGGCCGCCGCCCCCGCCGCAAAAAACATGAAGCCGGAAACAAACGCAACGGAAAGGCGTTTTATGGCGTTTCTCCTCCGCAACAGACAACGACGAAGACTACCATACACAACATGCATGCTTGAAGCAGATAGGCGTTCACCTAGAAACCAACGCGTTGGTGACGAGAATCCGAGTCTCAACAACTTGAGATATGCTGGAAAAATGGTGAGCCCGCAGGGGTTCGAACCCTGGACCTACTGATTAAAAGTCAGTTGCTCTACCAGCTGAGCTACAGGCTCTCACCATACGTGGAGCGCGGGCGGACATTATGTGGGGCGCACCAGCCGGTCAACCTCGCCGAGGCGACAAATCCTGGCTTATGATGGCCGCGAAGGGACACCTGCACCTTGGTTGAAACCGTAACGCCCGAACCGTTGAATTCCGGCTCAGAGACGCGCGCGTCCAATCTTCAGGGTGCGCTGTTTCTGGTCGGTGCGGGCGCGTTCTTTGCGGCTCACGGCTGCGCTGGTCAAAGCGACCGCGCAACACGACATCAGCGTCTTCCAGCTTCTGTTCATTCGCGCCGTGCTGGGCCCTGATGATCCTGGCGCCCCTGCTCTATCGCGCCGGCGTCGCGCCATGGAAGACCGACCACCTGCAACTGCACCTGACACGGGCCGTGACGGGCGGCACGGCGGTCACGATCGGGTTCTATGCCTTCACGGTCATTCCGCTGGCGACTGCGACGGCCATCAACTTCACGATGCCGTTGTTCACGACCATTCTGGCGGTCGTGATCCTGGGCGAGACCGTGGGCTGGCGGCGCTGGTGTGCCACAGGTGTCGGGTTTCATCGGCGTGCTGGTGATGATCCAGCCCGGGACGGCGGGCTTTGATCCCATCGCGCTGATCGTCCTGATCCAGGCGGCCTGCATCGCGCTTTTCCGTCACGGTCGTGAAGCGATTCCCGGTCAGGGAAAGCCAGCTGTCGATGATGTTCTTCACGTTCGTTTCATCCGGCCTGATCTCGGTGTGGCCCGCGATGCAGCAATGGGTGTGGCCCGACCTTCTGCAGTCCGGCCTGATCCTGGCCGTGGCCCTGGCCGGAATTGTCGCCCAGGCCATGGTGCTGCGCGCCTATCGTCTGGGCGAAGCGAGCTACCTCGCGCCGATCTCCTACACCCGGCTGATCTTCGCAGGGCTGCTGGGGATCGTGTTTCTTCGCGGAATACCCGGACACGGCGACATGGATCAGGCGCAGCGATCATCATTACGTTGCAGCGCTTCTATACGGCGCGCCGGTCGGGCGTGCGGCGCGCCGGTCTACCAAACCCACCCCTTGAATGGGGGAAGAGATTACCCGCGATGGTTAGGCATGGCGGAACAACCCTTCCCCCACCGATGACCTCAGCCGTGCTGCGCGCCGATCTTGACCGGTTCGGCTATGCGCTTGCGCGCTCAATGGCTGAAAGCCAGACGAAGTTTCCCGGGACGCGGGATCTGCGTCTCACCGGGAGTCCCAGAAGCACGCTTGCGCCACCATCAGACCGCCTGGGCGACATCGAGGACTGGGTGATCCGGGGCGGCGATCAGTGGGTTGTTCTGATGCCCGGGGAAAGCGGCCTTGATGACCTTGTGGCGCATCCGCAGGGCCCTGGAACTGGCGCGCCACCTGCTGGGCCAGCGCATTCACATCTCGGGGTTCAGCGCCCATGTGGTGCATCCGGGCAACGAGGTGATGGAACTCCATACCGATCAGTGGTGGATGCCGCGCCCGGTCGAACCCGGTGAAGATCGCCCTGAAGCCGGGCGATGTCTCGCGCGCGGTCCCCTGCTTCGGCCAGTCCCGTAGCGGCAGTTGAGCACGCGATCAGCCCAGCCGTGGTGATCAACGTGATGTGGGCCCTGAGCGATTTCACGGCCAGCAGCGGCTGCACGAGGCTGGTGCCGGGCAGCCATCATATCAGGCGTGGAGCCCGACCCGTCGCAGGCCTGGGAAACGGTCGATGCCGAGGTTCCCGGCGGGCGGTGCGGTGATCTGGGACGCGCGCACCTGGCACGCATCGGGCGCCAACACCGGAAACGGGGCGCGCATGGGGATCAGCGCCACCTATTGCACGCACACCAGTTCCGCCAACTGCAGAATCACACGGCCGGAATCAAGCCGGACGCCCACGCCGCACTGAAGCGACGAGATGCGCGAGCTTCTGGGCTTCCGTCAGTTCTCCAGCTACGGCGCGACCGACGATTTCGAGTCGGAGTTCGCGCGACCAAGCTACCAACGCTCCTGATCGCAAGTAACGGGTCGTAGAGCGGGCGCTGCGTACCCACTCTCCATGCAACCTCAACCGGCATGGAAGACTTATCTCATGAATCAATTGGTCGACAAGGTTGCCTTGATTACCAGAGCGAGTTCCGGGATCGGACGCGCTACTGCCCGCCTGTTTGCGCGGGAAGGTGCAAGACTGATTGTCACGGCGCGTCGCGCCGAACTCCTTGACAACCTGGTCCAGGAGATCCGGGAACAAGGCGGTGACGCCATCGCCATACCAGGCGATATCCGCTCGGAGGATCATGCCAGCGCGCTGGTGACCGGGGCACAGAATGCATTCGGCGGCCTCGACATCGCCTTCAACAATGCCGGCACTCTGGGTGGCCTCGAGCCGCTCCCCGATACGGAGTTGTCTCGCTGGAACCTGACACTGCAGACGAATCTAACGAGCGCGTTTCTTGGCGCAAAGCACCAGATACCCGCCATGATGAAGCGCGGCGGCGGATCGTTGATCTTCACTTCGACCTTTGTGGGCTACACTGCTGGCATGCCGGGAACATCGGCCTATGCAGCAAGTAAAGCTGGCCTCATTGGCCTGACCCAGGTTCTGGCTGCCGAGTATGGCGCGCACAACATCAGAGTGAATGCCCTTCTGCCTGGAGGAACCGCAACACCGATGGCAGGCACTATGACGTCCACACCGGAATCCTTGTCCTTTGTCAAAGGGCTGCACGCCTTAAAGCGACTGGCCCGCCCGGAAGAAATCGCTCAATCAGCACTCTACCTGGCGTCCAATGCATCCAGTTTCACAACCGGAACGGCCTTGCTTGCCGATGGTGGCGTATCGATCAACCGAACCTAGTCCAGCTTTAGCCGAAGAACCGACTGCAGGAGACTCGGTCGTGCGGGCCACCGGGTCGTTGCGGATGGCCGCCTCTTCCCGCGCGACATAGACGAACAGGCCGTCCAGCGTGCCGTCCAGGGCGTACTCGGTGATGTCGGACTTCACATCAGGCATGAACGGGATGCTGTCGTACTCACCCATCATGCTGTCCATAGGCCTGAATGGCGCCGACGTCTGCAGATAGCGACTCATCGACGATGGGGCGCATCGCACCTTTGAGGTCGGAGCTGGTCTCGCGCCGGAAGTACTGGGTCGCGGCATCATCGGGGCCATTCAGGATGCCCTCGGCGTCCTCGATCGACATGTTGTCGACCGCACCCCAGAAGATGTCGGTTGCCTCGCCCGAGGCCGTCCTCGGCCGCGCGGTTGATCTTGGTTTCGAGCTCGTCGGCCATGTCGGACATACCGACGGTCTGAAGCGCCGATTGCACGGTGCCCCAGGGATTCGGGCAGCGGGATATGAATGTCGGGATCGGCGTTGAAGCCGTCGAAGAACGCTGATGTCGCCCACGGCGCGTTCGGAGGCAAACCGCAGCGCCTCCTTCAGGCCGGCGGTAACCTCGCTGGTCGGCAAGCCGGCGCCCAGACCGCCAGCGGAATCAGTGCCAAGCCCGCCGAGATCCCCGACGCTGTCGCCCAGACCATCGGTGAGGCCGTCCAGCAGGCCATCGGCGAACAGCGGTCGCGTGGCCATGAACAATGGAAGTGTTGCGAATCCCCAAAGCACCTTGCGTTCGTGTGATCATCTTGCACTCTCCAGCTTTGTTGGCCGCGTCAGCACCATGGCGCCGCGGCTTGTTGCCACCATGGTGTGCTCGTATTGGACGGTCAGTATCCCCGATTGTGTTAGAAGGGTCCAACCGTCGTCAGACTCATGAGCAAAATCCGCGCCAGTCGAGAGGAACGCTCAATCGTGAAGACGAGCCCTTCGTGCAGGCGGCGGTGATCCCGGGGATCATTCCAGGTCGGGATCATTTCAGGTTCTTCATGCAGAGAGCGGCCCACGCCATGGCTGGCAAGATTGCGGATCAGGGAGTATCCCCGCTTGATCGCAAACCTTTCGATATTCTGGCCGATGCCTTTTAGCGGCGCACCGGCGCGGACGGCTCGAATCCCCTGGGCCAGCGCTTTCTTCCCATCCTGACACAGACGTTCGGTTCGGGGACACACGGGTGGCACCGCAAAACTGGCGCCGGTATCGGAAAAAATAACCGTCTTTCTCCGCTGAAACGTCGATATTGACGAGGTCGCCTGCCTGGATCTGACGGTCACCGGGGAATGCCATGGGCGGACTTCTTCATTGACGCTGATGCAGGTTTGCCCCTGGAAATTCATAACAAAGTTCCGGGGCTGATTGCGCCCCTTCCCGCTCGAGCATCACACGCCCGAGATCATCAAGCTCGCGCGTGGTCATGCCAGGTTCGATGGCACGCCCCATGGCCTGGAGAACATCGGCCACGATGGTCCCGGCTACCTACAGTCCTTCAAGGTCATCATCGCCGTCGATTGTCACAGCAGAACTCCACGGGTTGATCTCGGGGTTATCAGATCACAGGGGATCAACATCACCGCGCCCAAATTCTCGAGGAAGGTAACAGACCAGGCGCCAAACCGTGCCGCGCCAATTGCCTCACGAATCTCGGCCATCAGGTCCTGGTAGAGCGTGATGTTGTGGAGCGTGAGCAGGATGGGTCCCAGCATTTCACCGCAACGGAAGAGGTGGTGGAGATAGGCCCGACTGTGATTGCTGCAGGCTGAACAGGCGCAAGCCTCGTCCAGCGGGCGCGGGTCGTCCTGATGGCGCGCATTGCGGATGTTGACTGTGCCACGACGTGTAAAGCCCTGACCGGTGCGTCCAGAACGAGTCGGCAGCACGCAATCGAACATATCGATACCGCGCGCGACTGCACCGATGATGTCATCGGGACGGCCCACGCCCATCAGATACCGTGGCTTGTCCTGGGGCAGATTCGGCAGCGTCGCATCCAGCACGCGAAACATTTCGTCCTGGCCCTCACCCACGGCAAGGCCGCCCACGGCGTAGCCGTCGAACCCGATTTCAACCAGCGCTTCAGCCGAGGCCTTACGCAGGTCATCGTAAATGCCTCCCTGGACAATCCCGAAAAGCCCATAACCATCGCGCTTCTCGAACGCACTCCGACAGCGCGCAGCCCAACGCATGGAACGCTCCATCGATGACCTCGTTCGTTCGTGGGTCGCCGGGTGCTCCGTACATTCGTCCGAGCACCATGGTGATCGTGGCGTCGAGATCGTTCTGGATCGCCATGGAACGTTCAGGCGTGAGTTCGTGTTTGCTGCCGTCGATGTGACTCTTGAAGGTCGCACCCTGTTCGGTGATCTTGCTCAGCTCCTTGAGCGAAAAAACCTGGAAGCCGCCGCTGTCGGTCAGGATCGGGCCAGGCCAGTTCATGAAGGTATGAAGCCCGCCAAGACGGCGCACCCGTTCCGAACCCGGCCGCAGCATCAGATGATAGGTGTTGCCCAACACAATGTCGGCCCCGGCATCACGCACCTGACCCGGTAGCAACCCCTTGACCGTGGCTGCTGTGCCCACGGGCATGAAGGCAGGCGTACGGATGGGGCCATGGGCTGTATCGATCGAACCAAGGCGGGCCAACCCGGATGCAGCGGAAGCAGTCCACGAAAACAGTTTTGCGTTTTCTTTCACTTCTAATCGTTCCTTTTTCGACGGCCGAAGCCGCCCCCGGGATCGGAACGTTCCACGGATCGCGGGCGCGCTGCTGTCGTTCCACTGACATCGACAGCAACCTTGCCAGATTCTGCTTTCAAGCGGTTGAGCCAGATGAGCAGGCCAATCAGGGCGAACAAACCAGCCCCCCCGGCCAATGCAGCCAGCATCAGCATGTTCAGGCCCGAGGCATGGCCGGTCAGGTCAGCATCAACACCGTTGTCGGCGACAAGGCGTCGCATGGTGGATTTCAGCATCCGATAGCAGTCGGTTACGTGTCAGGGAGCCCTGATTGAACGTGATGAATTCAACATCCACCACCACACCGTTCACCATCGTTATGCCGCCGACATTCACCAGGTCCTTCGGCACCATGATCAATCTCGATCTGAATGTAGGCGCCGTACTCGTCGCTTCCAGCCAAAGCTAGCCACACACGCCTGGAAACATTTCAGGATCAAACCCTTCTCTGATTCCTGCGATGAGATCTGCACGCGTGCCTCCTGGGGACTCGTCGAGAACGAGCACCGCAGCGAGGCGAAAACCGTTGAGATTGACTGCATTGCTCAGATCACCTGACTGCACCGAATCATAACTATCGCAGTCCATGGCAACCGCCATGAGTTCACCTTCTGCTGGCACATTCTGCGATGCCATCATCCAAAGGAACTCACCGACTTCGCGGTCGTCCCTTGTGACCGTGCAATAGTTCGACGGCAACCGGAACAGGATCGACTTTCCATCGACCTCGAGAGTTCCCTGGTTTCCAGCCTGGCTTTGTCCTGATGCAAGAAGGAAACCTGCCATCAGGCCGACACCAAACATTCGGAAACAACGCAGTTTCATTTCGCACGACGCTCCAAAAGGCAGCCATCACCGTAACTGTAGAACCGGTAACGCTGTGCCACGGCTTCACTGTAGCCAAGTTTCATCGCGTCCATGCCGGAAAACGCGCAGACCAGCATGAAGAGTGTTGATTTCGGCAGGTGAAAGTTCGAGATCATCCGGTCAACCACGCGGAAGTCATAACCCGGCGTTATGAAGATGGCCGTTTCGCCTTCGAACGGATGAACGGTGCCGTCTTCATCGGCAGCACTCTCGAGCAGGCGCACGCTGGTGGTGCCGACCGCGACGATGCGGCCACCCGATTGCCGCACGGTATTGATCCTGGCTGCGGTTTCCCCGCTCACCCTGCCCCATTCGGCATGCATGACGTGATCCCTGGTGTCTTCGGCACGCATCGGCTGAAAGGTTCCCAAGCCGACATGGAGCGTCACACGTTCCGTTTCCACGCCGCGTTCGGCCAGACGGTCGAGGAGATCGCCAGTGAAGTGCAGGCCGGCAGTCGGCGCGGCGACGGCACCGGGATGTGCTGCATATACGGTCTGATAGTCGTTCCGGTCTGCCGGGTCCGGGCCATCCTTGCGTTTGATATAGGGCGGCAGGGGCATCGCACCATGGGCATCAAGCAGATCAACCAGCGGCCGACCAGCGGTATCGAACGACAGGATGATCTCTCCCCTTTCGCCCTTCTCAACGACCGTTGCAGTAAAATCCTCCGCAAAGGTGATCTTCGTCCCAGGCGTCAGTTTCCTGCCTGGTTTTCCCAGAGCCCGCCAATGTTCGTCGTCCAGAGGCGTCACCAGCGTGACTTCAACCTTGCCCTCACCCTTCCGGCCGGTCAGGCGTGCAGGGATCACACGGGTATCGTTGACAACAAGCAGGTCGCCCGGCTCCAGCAGGTCTGGCAGATCGCGAAAGGATTTGTGCTGCAGATTGCCTTCGTCATCGACAACCAGCAGACGCGCGGCATCGCGCGGTTCGACCGGGTGTGTTGCGATCAGCGCTTCAGGAAGCTCGAAATCAAACTGGTCAACCCGCATGGGGCCTAACGTGCGCTCGCCTTGTTTTCGCGATAGCGCTCGACGGCACCGGCAAGACGCACCCCGACACGCTGGGGCACGAAGCTGCGGAAGTCACCACCCAGAAGGGCCACTTCCTTGACCAGACGTGACGCGATGAAGGTGTGCTTTTCCGATGCCATGAGGAAGACGGTTTCCACGTCCTTTTCCATGCGCGCATTCATGCCGGCCATCTGGAACTCATAGTCGAAATCGCTGACAGCACGCAGGCCGCGCACAATCATGCCAGCATCACAGCTCTTGGCAAACTGGACGAGAAGGCCCTCGATCGGGCGGACTTCAAGCTCGGCCAGGCCATTGCCTGTTGGCAGGTCGGCAAGCTCCGTGCGTAGCATTTCCATGCGTTCGTCATAGCTGAACAACGGGCTTTTTCCGGTGTTCACGGCCACACCCACGATCAGCTTGTCCATCATTCGCTGGGCGCGCGTGATGATGTCGATGTGACCCGTGGTGATGGGATCAAAGGATCCGGGATAGACGCCGACGCGGTGGTTCTTCATGATTCCGGCTCCCCGTCTCCGTCGGCTTCACCTTCAGGTGCGGGATCTGCCGTATCGACGGGTGCCTCGCCCAGCGCCGCAGCGACGGCTTCGTCCACCGCCGGCTCCATGGCATCGTCCTCTTCTTCGCCGATATCATCCTCATCGATACGGGCAACCGAGACAACACGCTCGTCGTCTGCGACACGGAACACCGTGACACCGCGCGAGCGTCGTCCCGTGATGCGAATTTCGTGAACCCCGCTGCGGATGAGCTGTCCGCCATCGGAAACCAGAACCACCTGGTCACCCTCTTCGATCGGAAACGCCGCGACAATCTCGGCACGATCCTTCTTTTTGCCACGGTCAAGATTCATGTTCTCTATGCCTTTGCCGCCGCGTCCGGTGACGCGATAGTCATAGGCAGACGTGCGCTTGCCGAACCCGTCATTGGCCATGGTCATGAGGAACTGCTCACGGCTCTTGAGGTCTTCATAAATCGCATCATCAAGGATGATTTCCTCTGCGCCGTCATCCTCGACATCCATGTCTTCGGCGCGGCGATCCTGACTGACGCGCTTGAAGTATGCCTTGCGCGTGGCGCCATCGACCTCGATATGATCCAGCACGGTCATACCCAGCACCTCATCGCCCTCGGCCAGGCGGATACCGCGCACACCCGATGATGTGCGGCCGGCAAACAGGCGCACGTCACCAACACGGAAGCGGATGCAGCGACCCTGACGGGTAAACAGCAACACATCCTGATCGTCGCGACAGGTTTCCACGCCGATCAGGCGCGAGCCGTCTTCCAGTTTCATGGCGATCAGGCCATTGGCACGGATGTTGGCGAAGTCGGAGAGGCGGTTACGGCGCACAGACCCGTGTGCCGTTGCAAAGATGATATGCAGGTTCTCCCAGTCACCTTCATCAACCGGCATGGGCAACACGGTCGAGATTGTCTCGTTCTCCTGCAAAGGCAGCAGGTTCACGAACGCCTTGCCGCGTGCCTGGGGTGTGGCCATGGGCAGGCGGTAGGTTTTCAGGCGATAGGCCAGACCTGAACTGGAGAAAAACAGCATCCATGCATGGGTATTCACGACGAACACCCGGCTGACAAAATCCTCATCGCGCGTGGCCATGCCACTACGGCCCTTGCCGCCGCGGCGCTGTGCGCGATAGGCAGCCAGCGGCACACGTTTGACGTAACCGTTGTGGCTGACCGTCACGACCATGTCTTCTGGCTGGATCAGGTCTTCGTCATCCTGATCGACCGCGCCCGCACCAAACTGAGTGCGTCGCTCATCGGCATAGGCCTCGCGAATCTCCAGCATCTCGTCCTTGATCACCGTCATCAGGCGTTCACGCGACTGAAGAATCTCAAGGAAGTCTGCGATCTTTGCGACCAGCTGCTTCAACTCATCGGTAATCTTGCCGCGCTCCAAACCGGTCAGGCGCTGCAAGCGCAGTTCCAGAATGGCGCGGGTCTGCTCTTCTGTCAGACGATAATGTCCGGTGGTTTCAATCAGGCTGGCAGCCTGGTCGCCCTCTACCAAGGCAACGAGCGGGAGGATGTCACCCAGTGGCCACTCGCGCGCCATGAGGGCTTCGCGCGCGGACTGTGGATCTGCCGAGTTACGGATCAACGCAACAACTTCATCGACATTGGCGACAGCCACCGTCAGGCCGAGCAACAGATGAGCACGTTCACGCGTCTTGCCCAGGAGGTGACGGGTACGGCGCGTGACCACCTGTTCGCGGAAATTGATGAAATGGCTGATCACGTCCCGCAGGGTCATCTGCTGGGGGCGACCCGATTCATCGAGCGCCAGCATGTTGACCGCAAAGGACGTCTGAAGCGGCGTAAACCGGTAGAGCTGATTCAACACGACTTCAGCCATGGAATCGCGTTTGATCTCGACCACCATACGCACACCGTGACGATCACTCTCGTCGCGAATTTCGCCGATGCCTTCGACCTTCTTCTCACGAACCAGTTCGGCAATGCGCTCCATCAGGCGCGCCTTGTTCACCTGATAGGGAACTTCGGTGACGATGATCGCCTCGCGATCCTTGCGCACCTCTTCCACATGCACCTTGGCACGCATCATGATCGAGCCGCGGCCGGTCAGATAGGCCTGTTCGATCCCGTGGCGACCCATGATCAAACCGCCGGTCGGGAAATCAGGCCCCTGCACATACCGCATGAGGTCTTCGGTAGAGACGCCGGGATTGTCGACATAGGCACAACAGGCGTCGATCACCTCACCCAGATTGTGGGGCGGGATGTTGGTCGCCATACCCACCGCGATACCCGCACCACCATTGACCAGCAGATTGGGAAACCGTGCGGGAAGCACGACCGGCTCGCTTTCGCTGCCATCATAGTTGTCACGGAAATCAACCGTATCGTTGTCGATATCGACCAGATGAGTCTCTGCCAACTTGGTCAGACGCGCTTCGGTGTAACGCATGGCGGCAGGCGGATCGGCATCCATGGAGCCGAAATTGCCCTGGCCGTCGATCAACGGCGCACGCATGGAGAAGTCCTGCGCCATCCTGACCATGGCGTCATAGATCGCGGAGTCGCCGTGCGGATGATACTTGCCCATCACGTCACCGATGATGCGGGCCGATTTACGGTAGGGCTTGTCGGAGGTGTAGCCCTGTTCCTGCATCGAAAACAGGATGCGCCGATGTACCGGCTTGAGACCATCACGCACGTCGGGCAGCGCACGAGACACGATCACGCTCATGGCGTAATCGAGGTAACTCTTGCGCATCTCCTCTTCGATGGTGACGGGAGCGATGTCGAACGAATCGGGCTTTACGGGGTCGGTCACGCGGCCTGCCGGGTTGCTACTACATAATGGGGTTCAGCGATTCCAAAACAGCTAGATAGGCTGTCATCAGTTCGGAAAGTTTAGCACTTTCCGCACCTGCGAACAAACCTTGCGGGGGATCAATTCGGGAAGCTGAATTCCTTCAGCCAGAAGGCATGGACCGATCCGTTCTGCTTACCGGAAGCAAAGGGCCTGAGAGACCGCTAGAACGGAATCTCGTCGTCGATATCAGCGCCACCACCGCCGCCACCGCCGCCGGAACCACCGGCTCCGGGACCTTCGTTGTAGCCGCCGCCGCCATAGCCATCGCTACCACCGGCCCAGTCGCCGCCGCCGGAACCGCCACCCTGGTTGCCGCCACCGCCGCCGCCTTCACCGCGACCATCGAGCATGACGAAGGTGCCGCCGAAGCCGCGAAGAACGACTTCCGTGCTGTACTTGTCCTGGCCGGACTGATCCTGCCACTTGCGGGTCTGGAGCTGACCTTCGACATAGATCTTGGAGCCCTTTTTCAGGTAACGCTCGGCAATGTCGGCAAGCTTCCCGAAAATGACAACGCGGTGCCATTCGGTCTTTTCCTTTTTTTCGCCGGTCTGGCGATCGTTCCAGCTTTCCGAAGTCGCAAGCGAGAGATTGGCGACGGAATCACCGCTCTGCATTTTCCGGATTTCGGGGTCTCGACCCAGGTTACCGACCAGGATGACCTTGTTGACACTTCCAGCCATGTTCACTCTCCGTTCTTGACTATTATGGCACCCTAGACCACCATCTGGGCCTTGTCACGCCGTGCGACTCGGGGCTGGTTTCGCCGACCTTAACAGGGCGCACGACACTGGCGATACGAACAGTCACAGGCCTATCCACAGGAAGTCTTGCCAGCCTGTGGGCAGCCCCCTAATCAGGTTGATCCGCGCCGACAAAGAACGCGTAAGCCAGAATGGGCAAAGATCAGAGATGAGCATGCACAAATCGATCCGTATCCGCGGCGCCAAGGAGCACAACCTCAAGAACGTGGATGTCGAGATTCCGCGCGATGAGCTTGTGGTCATCACGGGTCTTTCCGGCTCAGGCAAGTCCTCCCTTGCGTTTGATACGATCTATGCGAGGGGCAGCGCCGCTATGTCGAGAGCCTGTCGGCTTATGCGCGCCAGTTCCTGGAGCTGATGCAAAAGCCCGATGTCGATCATATCGAGGGCTTGTCGCCCGCGATCTCCATCGAACAGAAGACGACGTCCAAGAATCCGCGCTCGACCGTCGGCACCGTGACCGAGATCTATGACTACATGCGGCTGCTCTTGGCGCGCGTCGGCGTGCCCTATTCGCCGGCGACGGGCCTGCCGATCGAAAGCCAGACCATCAGCCAGATGGTCGACCGCGTCTTGGCCATGCCCGAGGGCACGCGACTCTATCTGCTTGCGCCCATCGTGCGCGGGCGCAAGGGCGAATATCGCAAGGAACTGGCCGAATCTGCATGACGCGGGCTTCCAGCGTGTCGAAGATCGACGGCGAGTTCACACATCGAAGAGCGCTCCGGCGCTCGACAAGAAGCTACAAGCACGACATCGAGGTCGTGGTGGACCGCGTCGTCGTCGCAGGCGACCTGAGCAACCGTCTGGCCGATTCCATCGAAACGGCGCTCAGCCTGACCGACGGCCTGGTGATCGCGAGAGATGCCGATACGGCGACCAGACGATCATTCTCGCCAAGTTTCGCCTGCCCGGTCTCCGGCTTCACGATCGAGGAGATCGAACCGCGCCTGTTCTCCTTCAACAACCCATTCGGCGCCTGCCCGCCTGCGATGGACTGGGCATACGACTGTTACTTCGACCCCGAACTGGTCGTGCCTGACGAGAAGTCAGCCTGCGGAATGGCGCGTCGCACCCTGGGCGCAATCGCCTCGCCAGTACTACGTGCAGACGCTGGATCAGCTCGCCGAACACTCCAAGAGAAAGACCGCCCCCTGGAGCGATCTCCGCGAGACGTGCGCTCCAGATCCTGTACGGCCAGGGAAAGCCGGTCACCATGACCTTGATGACGGCCTGCGCACCTATCGAGACCAACAAGCCCTTGAGGGCGTCATCCCAATATGGACAGGCGCTGGCGCGAGACCGAAAGTGCCTGGGTGCGCGAGGAACTGGCCAAGTACCAGAACACGGCACCTGTCGAGTCCTGCAACGGCCACCGCCTGAAGCCCGAGGCTCTGGCGGTAAAAATCGGCAGCGCTGCATATCGCCGAAGTTTCCGAGATGTCGATGGCGGGGCGGCCGCTGGTTCAACGAGCTGACAGGCGAGCTCAAGCGAAAAGCAGAAGGCGATCGCCGTCCGGATTCTGAAGGAGATCAACGAGCGGCTGGGCTTCCTCAACAATGTCGGGCTGGAATACCTCACCCTGTCGCGCACTTCCGGACGCTTTCGGGCGGCGAGAGCCAGCGCATCCGCCTGGCATCGCAGATCGGCTCGGGCCTGACCGGCGTGCTTTACGTCCTGGACGAGCCCTCCATCGGCCTGCATCAGCGCGACAACGCAGCGCCTGCTCGACACCCTGCAACCTGCGCGACCTGGGCAACACCGTCATTGTGGTCGAACACGACGAGGAAGCGATCCGCGACGGCCGATTATGTCGTCGACATGGGCCCCGGCGCCGGCGATCATGGTGGCCATGTTGTGGCCGAGGGCACGCCTGAGGAGGTCATGGCGAAGCCCGCAAGCCTGACCGGCCAGTACCTGACCGGCATGCGCCAGATCCGATGACCGGCCAGAACGCCGCAAGGGGCGCAAGAAACAAGTCTGAAGATCGTGGGCGCCACGGCCAACAACCTGAAGAACGTCAACGCCGAGATCCCGCTGGGCACCTTCACCTGCGTCACGGGCGTTTCCGGCAGCGGCAAATCGACCCTGATCATCGAGACGCTCTACAGCGCGCTCGCCAAACGGCTGAACGGCGCACGGGCATCCCGGCGCTCACGAGCGTCTGACGGGGTGCAGCTCTCGACAAGGTCGTTGACATCGACCAGTCGCCGATCGGGCGCACACCACGCTCCAACCCGGCGACCTATACCGGCGCCTTCACACCCATTCGCGATTGGTTTGCCGGCCTGCCGGAAGCCAAGGCGCGGGGCTACAAGCCCGGGCGTTTCAGCTTCAACGTCAAGGGCGGCCGATGCGAGGCTTGCCAGGGTGACGGCGCTGATCAAGATCGAAATGCATTTCCTGCCCGACGTCTACGTCCAGTGCGACGTCTGCAAGGGCAAACGCTACAACAGGGAAACCCTCGAAGTTACTTTAAAGACAAATCGATAGCTGATGTTCTTGATATGACCGTTGAAGAAGGGCCAGGAGTTCTTCAAGGCCGTGCCGGCGATCCGCACCAAGCTGGAAATGCTCAAGAGGTCGGCTTGGGCTACATCAAGGTCGGCCAACCGGCGACGACGCTATCGGGCGGCGAAGCCCAGCGCGTGAAGCTCGCCAAGGAACTCGCAAGGCGCGCGACCGGGCGAACGCTCTACATTCTGGACGAGCCCACCACGGGCCTGCATTTCGAGGACGTGCGCAAGCTTCTCGAAGTGCTGCATGCTCTGGTCGAAACCGGTAACACGGTGCTGGTGATCGAGCACAACCTCGAAGTCATCAAAACCGCCGACTGGCTGATCGACCTGGGTCCTGAAGGCGGCGATGGCGGCGGCCGTGTGGTCGCTCAGGGCACCCCTGAAGAGGTTGCGCTCGCACCTGAGAGCTATACCGGCCACTACCTTGCTGATCTTCTCAAGATCACCAGGAAAACTGCAGACGCTGCCGAGTAACCCCGAACAGCGCCTGGGACAGTTACATATTCGTGTTCATGAGCGTGTCCTGGGCGGCCACAGCATTCGACTTGGCCATATCAATATCGACCGCGTCAGCGAGCAGACCATTGCGCAGATATTCTGCCGCCTGCATGTAGTCTGCCTGCATCTCGGAGCCGCCATCAGTGATCGCGCCGCCGCCCATGCCATCGCAGGGGTAACCAAAGCTGCCATCAAATCCGTCGCCATCGGGACCGACCAGGCAGTTGAGCGCGTGGTGCATGTGAGCCCTGACGGAATCAATGCCATCAGAACCAGCGGCAAACCCGGCATGTTGGGCGGCAGTTTCAGCCTGCAGCGCCGCATCTCCGGCATAGGCCTGAGCAAACAATGCCGAGGCAGTAACAAACGCGCCGGCACAAAGAACACGCTTCGTCGTACGTAAAATGCTCATCCTGATCACTCCGTTTTGTGGTCAATGGCGTCGTTATGACTGATGAGCCTAACCGATACGCCTGGAGACCACAAAACCCCGCGGCGATTCAGCTTCGCTTGAAATGCTTGGATAGCGCCAGCGACTGGCCCTGGTAGTGGCTTCCCAGATCGACGCCATAAAGCATGTCAGGAACAGCCGTCAGACGTTCATAACGCAGGCGGCCCATGATCTGGCCGTGCTCGAGAAGGAACGGAACTTCGTGGCTTCTGACCTCCAAAACGCCCCGCGATCCGGCATTATCATCCGGACTCCAGCCAAATCCGGGATCAAAGAAACCAGCATAATGCACCCGGAACTCGCCAATCAGTGTGTCATAAGCAACCATTTCGGCGGCATGGTCCGGCGGCACCTTGACCCTTTCGCGGGTCGCCAGAATGTAGAAATCATCGGGATTGAGGATCAGACCCTCACCCTCCTGCTCATGGATCGGTTCCCAGAAGCCGGCAGGATCCAGGACTCCTTTGCGGTCCACATCGATGACATCGGTGTGCTGTTTCGCCCGATAGCCGACCAGGGAACCCTTGCCGTCGCCTTTCAGGTCCAGGGAAAAGGCAATGGAATCATCGCGAATGGTCCCTGCCCCTTCCGGGGTATCAACCAGCCGATACTTCTCGTGGAGCTCCTTGAGCTTCGCTTCACCGAATACCGGCGATCCACGTCGCAGCCGGAGCTGGCAAAGCCGCGATCCACGCCGCACCACTACACTGAACGTGCGCGGCGAGACTTCAGCATAAAGCCCGCCCTTGTACCCCTTGGGAACCCGGTCGAACTCCGTGGCGTAGTCGGTGATGACGCGGGTGAAGATGTCGAGCCTGCCCGTCGAACTCTTCGGGTTGGCGACACCGGCCAGGTCACCGGTCAGGCGAACGGCCTCCTGCAAGGGCACAATGTAGACACAGCCGCGCTCGAGAACGGCACCATCGGTAAGATCGATGCGATGCATGCCCAGATCACGCAGCTTGCCTTCAACAGTGGATTTTGGCCCCGGAAGGAAGGAGGAGCGCACACGCCAGGCGACATCGCCCAGGCGCAGATCGATGCTGGAAGGCTGAATCTGGTCATCATCAAGAGGCCCTTCGACCAGAATGTCGCGCCCCATGAGGTCGCGGATCTGCTGTGAGGGCAGCACACCAGTGGTGAAACCACCTGCCTGGGCCTCTTCTGCCTCCAGTCCGGGAATGAATTGCGCCGCCGAGTCTGCCATCGGAAATCCTGATCTGAGGGCGCGAACATAGCAGGTCGCATGGCGTCGGACAGGCGCGCCATGTTGTGGTTATGCACAGGCGAAAGGCATTGACGCGGATCATCCGCGCACTTACCTGATCGGTCATGAGCAAACCCATCCATGTCATCGGCGGCGGGCTGGCCGGCTGCGAAGCCGCCTGGCAGATCGCACAAGCCGGGCTTCCCGTTGTACTCCACGAAATGCGTGGGGAACGGGGCACTGAGGCGCACAAGACCGATACGCTGGCCGAACTGGTCTGTTCCAACTCATTCCGGTCTGATGACGCCGAAAACAACGCAGTCGGCCTGCTGCATGAAGAGCTGCGACGCGGCAATTCCGTCATCATGGCGGCCGCCGACACCCATCAGGTGCCCGCCGGCGGCGCTCTGGCTGTGGATCGCAACGGATTTGCCGAGGCTGTGGAGGCCCAGATTGCCTCTCATGCTCTGATCACCATCGAGCGCGGTGAAGTCGATGGGCTGCCCGAACCTGACGACGGCCTGGCGATCATCGCGACAGGACCGCTGACCTCCGACAAGCTTGCGACGTCGATCCATGCGGCTACCGGAGCAAGCGAACTGGCGTTCTTCGACGCCATTGCACCGATCATCCATCGCGAAAGTATCGATTTCGACACGGCCTGGTTCCAGTCCCGCTATGACAAACCGGGACCTGCAGGTGATGAAGCTGCCTATATCAACTGCCCGATGTCGATGGTCGAGTACGACGCCTTCATCGATGCGGTCATGGCTGCCGAAAAGACCGAGTTCAAGGAATGGGAAAAGGACACGCCCTATTTCGAGGGCTGCCTTCCCATCGAGGGTCATGGCAGAACGCGGTCGCAATACGCTACGCTTTGGCCCCATGAAACCGGTTGGCCTGACCGATCCGCGCACGGGCGAACGTGCTTTTGCCGTTGCACAGCTGCGCCAGGACAATGCGCTGGGAACGCTGTTCAACATGGTGGGCTTTCAGACCAAGCTGAAATACGGCGAACAGGCCAAGATCTTTCGCATGATTCCCGGCCTGCAAAACGCAGAGTTTGCACGCCTGGGCGGCATCCATCGCAACACCTTCATCAACAGCCCTGCTCTGTTGGACGGTTGCGTTGAGACTGCGCAGGCACCCGCACCTGCGCTTTGCGGGCCAAATCACCGGTGTTGAAGGCTATGTGGAGAGCACCGCCATGGGTCTTCTGGCAGGTCGCTTTGCTGTGCTGGAACATCAGGGCCGCGCGATCATCCCGCCGCCATCAACGACGGCACTGGGTGCCCTGCTCAACCACGTCACGGTTGGCGCGGATGCCAAGACGTTTCAGCCGATGAACTGCAATTTCGGGCTTTTCCCACTACCGGACCAACGGCTTCACAAGAGTGCGCGGCGCGCCAGCTTTGTCTCGCGAGCCCGGGCCGATCTGAGTGTTTGGCTTGGCGAACGCCAGGCTGCCGCTTAGAGCATATCCTGACCGGTTCGAATCGCTTCGCGATACGATCAAGAATGGTAAGGATGCTCTGACTATTTGATGGCGAGCGGATTCACATATCCACACAGTTTCACAACGTGTTTTAGTGTGGACACGATCCGCTCTAGCTCAGGACCTTCCTGCCGCAAGCAGGCGATCAACCGTCGCCATGTCGACCACCGCCTCTCCACCAAGCACAGAACCATAATCAGCCCGGATGGCATCGAACTGTTGGCGGTAGACCTCAGCCAACCCAACCAGCATGGCCGCGGCCCCGTCGGTTTCGTCGTTGAGGGATGCCAGATCGTTCATGGTGATGACATAATGGCGCTCGCAGAGTTCTGCGATGATGCCGACCAGAGGCGCCAGGGCAGAATCATCCCCTTGCCTGCAGCATGCTGCAATTGCGCCTTTGTCAGCCCCGCCCGGGCCAGAAGGTCATCCGGCAGGGTCAGGTGCTGGGGCGCGCGTTCCGCATCGGCCTTGAGATCGCGCAGAATATGCACAAGGTAACTGAAGATCGCGAGATGGCGGGCATAGTCCGCACAAGGTCTGCTCAAACTGGCATGTGAGGGTACCATCACGCTTCACCTTCGCAGCCAGGATGAAGACAAACACTGCAGCAGGCGCAACAGCGGCACCTTCGGTGTAGTCCAGGAACTCATCCCACATGGCCAATGGCCGTTCAGCGACGTCGCGTTGCATGGCATTTGCAAGGCCATGGAAAGCATCGGTTCCCATGTTGCTGCGACCCAGGGTCGCATTCATGGCAACGAAGATGCGGGCATCATCGGTATCATCCGTCGTAACGTAGCGCCCCTGCAGTGATTCAACCGCATCGTTGCGCCATTGCTCAACACGTCGGGCCACACCGGGCCGCTCTGCATCGCGTCGCGAATCAGCAAGTGCCAGAAAGACGTCATCGACCTCATCATCGATGACCCGCATGGCACAATATGCGGGATAAAAGAGCGGGCGTTTGGCTGCAGGCAGCAATCCGGCAAGCCGTGTCACGTTGCTGGGGCGCTGTGCCACAAAGTCCGCGCACCAGGCCTGGGCCGCTTGGATATCAACCGATGACGACATGCCGGGCCTCCTCAGACCCGGCCCAGAAAGGCGCGCCACAACACACCAAGCTGACGATCACCACCGCGACGTGCAAGGCCGGGATCAAAGGCGTTGTAGCCATTTGCCTTCAGCGTGGCGAGGTCACGCAAGGCAAAGGAAAGTGGCAACAGAGCCGGCACCACCCCCTTGGGCAGACGCCGCGATGCAGACCTGGCGGATTTTCCGACGCCATCGGCGTGGCCCGTGACCGTCTTCACGACGCTGACCAGACGGCTGTTGTTTTCGCCCTTGAGAACATCGCGCGCATCCAGACGGTGGAGTGAAAGCTGATCGGCTGGAAGCATGACCCTGCCCTGCGCACAGAGACTGAGGGTTGAGCGCAACAGACCGGCCAACGCAATGGCCGTGCCAGCATCCTTGCTTGCCCCAGCAACGTTTTCCTTGTGGGCCCCCAGAATCATGCATGCCTGTTGTGTCAGACATGCCGCAGTCTGGTGGGCATAAGCAACCAGTGTTTCAATGTCCTCTGGCGGGTCCGATGCAAGGTCAGCCGCCCGGCCATCAATCATGGCGTCGAGCAAGGCACGTTCCATTCCGGAATCCCAGGCAGCAGCCAAGCCCTCAACGACATCGTGCCTGCGCGGCGTTCCAGCCTCGATGCCATCCAGGGGCCTCGCGCCACCATTGCAAACGGATTTCGCCCAGCATGGGTTCAGAAACAGATTCGGCAACACGGGCCAGCTCGTGGTTGAAGGCGTAAAGGGCAAACAGAGCCTCACGTTTTTCAGATGCAGCAAACAGGGTGCAGAAAAACCGGTCTGGGTCGTTCTCGCGCACCAGCTGACCACAGGCCGATAGATCTGCTTTTGGTTTAGCCATGGTCAGACATCCACTAAATCGTGAGGCAAACTGCAAAGGAAACGCTGTCGAAACTGGACATTTCTGCGAACTTGGAACAAGAATGACTTGCACAGGGAGCGTTGACCGGAAGGTTTCCGGCGGCGTCCCGCATTGTCGAACAAGGGTGGTAATCCCTGAAGCGGCATTGGACTTTCACACGGATTCACTGGTGGTGGGGAGCTCATGGCCAAAATTCTCGAATCGCTTCAAGGCACGGTTATCGCAGGATGCGTCCTGACGGTCATTGTTGCTGTCATTCTGCTTAACATCTGATGCGGCCATAGGAGGGTAAATCATGGACGAATTTTTCATATCATTCCTGTTTCGCTGGCTGCACGTGCTGTCCGGCGTCATGTGGATCGGCCTGCTCTGGTACTTCAACTTTGTGCAGATCCCGAACATGCCCAAGATTCCCGATGAGCAGAAGCCGGCGATCGGCAAGGTCATCGCACCTGCGGCACTTTTCTGGTTCCGTTGGGGGCGCCATGGCAACCATCGTCACCGGCGTCATTCTTGCCGGCCTGAACGGTTACCTGGTTGAAGCCATTGCGCTTGGCATCACCGACAACGGCGGCAGCACAGCCATCGGCATCGGTATGTGGATGGGCGCCATCATGTGGTTCAACGTCTGGTTCATCATCTGGCCGAACCAGAAGCGGGCCCTTGGCATGGTTGAAGCCGACGCAGACTCCAAAAAGAAGTCTGCCCGGACCGCCATGTTGTTTTCGCGGACCAACACGATGCTGTCGATCCCCATGCTGTTCTGCATGATTTCTGCTCAGAACCCCTGGTACTGAACGCAGTAAGATCGGCTTGAATGCCGGGGCGGAGGGAAACCTCCGCCCCTTTTTTTGTGTTCGATTCGCCCGTAGGACTGCCCGAATCAACGTCGAACGGTCTGCCTCAGACGGCGATCAGCGCAGCCGCAACAGCCCGGCTTTCACCAAGCAGAATGTTGAAGGTGCGGCAGGCTGCGCCAGTCCCCATGGCATCGATGGACGATGTTATGGGCCTTCAAGGCATCGCGGAGTTCGTGGCCGATGATCGGAGGGACATCGCCACAGCCCAGCAGAAGGATATCGACTTCGTTCGCACAAGCGATGATGTCGCTGAAATGGTCGGGCGTCAGCTCTGATAGAGCCGACACATCCCAGGCAAGAAACCGTTCAGGGAACAGGATGACCGAGCCATCCACACGTTCACCGGCAATGCGGAAACCGCCATCGCCGTAGCCCGAGACAACCTTGCGGCCGCGCGGAATATCCTCGCTCATGGCGCCTCTTCGGCGTCCTCGTCTTCCTCGCTGCGACGGATCGGTTTGACGTAGAGCAGGAAGGGCGCGGGCGATGAAGAGTGAGGAATAGGTGCCGACCAGCACGCCCCAGATCATCGCCATGACGAACGGACGGATGACCTCGCCACCGAAGACATAGAGCGCAATGAGCGCCAGCAACGTCGTCACGCTGGTCATGATCGTGCGCGACAGGGTGTCTGACAGCGAGCGGTCGATCAGGTCGGGAAGTTCTTCCTGCTTGTACTTGCGCAGGTTCTCGCGCACCCGGTCGTAAACCACGACTGTATCGTTCATCGAATAGCCGACAATGGTCAGCAAGGCCGCGACAACAGGCAGATCGAAATCGAACTGGAACAGGCAGAACAGGCCGATGGTCAGGCCAACGTCATGGATTAGGGCCAGGACTGCACCGACACCAAACTGCCATTCGAACCGGAACCAGATGTAGACCATCATCAAAAGGATCGCGACGAGAACGGCCTGTGTGCCCTTCTCGATCAGCTCGCCCGAGACTTGCGGTCCGACAAACTCGACCCGGCGGAAATCGACGCCGGGATACATCTCAGAAATCTTGCCCTGCACCAGGAGGACTGCTGCCTGCTGCTCGCTGTCTTCACCAGGCTGGAGCGGCAACCGAATCAGAATGTCATCGGAAGCGCCGAACTCCTGGAGTGACAGATCACCAAGGCCAAGAGCGTTCAACTCGCTGCGCAGATCACCAAGATCAGCTTCTGCCGTCTGGATCTCGATGAGCGTGCCGCCCTTGAAATCAATGCCGAAGTTAAGGCCCATCGTGAACAGCAGAACGACCGAGCCCAGCAGGAGCGAGGCTGACAATGCGATGGCAGGCCTGTGCCACTTCATGAAAGGCACACGCAGACCGCTTGGAACGAGGCGCAGGAGTTTCATGGTCCCGTCCCTCAGATCGGCAGCGCGGTTGGGCGCGAACGCTTGAGCCACAACACAGCCAGCATGCGCGTGAGCATGATCGCCGTGAACATCGATGTAATGATGCCGATCGCCAGCGTTGCACCAAATCCACGCACAGGGCCAGAGCCCAGGAAGAACAGCAGCAATGCAGCGACCGCAGTGGTGAAGTTGGCGTCAAAGATGGTCGTCATGGCCCGGGTAAACCCGACCTCGACAGCGTTATAGGGTGTTCGCCCGTTCAGGACTTCCTCGCGTATACGCTCGAAAATCAGAACATTGGCGTCGACCGCCATACCCACGGTCAACACGATGCCCGCAATACCCGGCAAGGTCAGTGTCGCCTGAAGGAACGAGAGCGCGCCCATGATCATGACCAGGTTCATGAACAGCGCAACATTGGCGAACAGGCCAAAGCGCCCGTAGCAGATCGTCATGAAGATGATGACGGCTGCAAAACCAATCGACGAAGCAATCTTGCCCGCTTCGATCGAATCTGCGCCCAGCGTCGGGCCGACAGTGCGCTCTTCAACAATATCGAGCGGCACGGCAAGGCACCAGCGCGTAACAGGATGGCAAGGTTTTCAGCGCCAACCGTCGAGAAGCTGCCGGTGATGATGCCGTTGCCGCCACAGATCGGACTGTTGATGCGCGGGGCGGAAATGACCTCACCATCGAGAACAATGGCAAGGCGTCTGCCAACACTGGCTGTTGTGACTTCGCAGAAGCGTGAAGCACCAATGCTGTCAAAACTGAACGACACCGCAGGATTGCCCGACTGATCGAAGGTGGACGCTGCGTCCGCCAGATTTTCGCCGCTTACCAACACTTCTGAGCGCAGCACAAAAAATGTGGCATCCGACTCCTCTGAGCCCGGCATCAAGACCGATCCCAGGGGAAGGTTGCCCTCCTGGGCTGCCGAAACACTCGCTTCATCATCCACGAGATGGAAGGTGAGCTTTGCAGTTTGCCCGAGCCGACCCTTGAGTTCTTCGGTGTTATCGAGCCCAGGGACCTGAACCAGAATACGGTCACGTCCCTGACGCGTGATGATGGGTTCGAGAACACCGTTTGGATCGATGCGTTTGCCCAGAACCTCGATCGTGCGCTCAATCGCATCGCTCAGACCAAGGGTCAGGCCCTCTTCGGTCATGGTGACCGTCATTGTGCCGTCATCGTTCACGACAATCAGGAAACCGTCACCAATGCCCGAAAGTTCTTCGCGCACCGCTTCAGCATCGGCTGCGTCACGCAGGGCGAAATTGACGGTCATGTCTTGTGTACCCAGGACACGCACGCCGATCCGTTCCGTGCGCAGAATGCGGCGGATATCGCTTTCCATCGTCATCAGACGGTCGGCGGTATAAACCTCTTCATCAATCTCCAGAAGGAGATGCGCACCGCCAGAGAGATCAAGCCCAAGGGCGATTTGCTGATTGGGCATCCAGCCCGGCAGCGAATCGGCAACATCACGCGGCAACAGGTTGGGCGCCGCAAACAGGGCGCCCAAGGCACAGATTCCGGCAACGAGCCAGATTTTCCAGGCGGGAAAGTCGAGCATCAGACGGCGTTAACCATCCTTCTTTACAGCGTCATCATCGTCGTTGTCTGCGGGACGCGGGTCGGGTTTGCTCACCAGATCGGCAATCATCGACTGCTGGCATTTCACTTTCACATTGGGTGCAATTTCGACCAGCAGGACGCCATCGCCCTCAATCCTGGCAACGCGGCCCATGATGCCGCCATTGGTCACGACCTGATCACCGCGCTTGATGGCGCCAAGCATGTTGCGATGCTCTTTGGCGCGCTTCTGCTGGGGACGGATCACCAGGAACCAGAACACGGCAAACATCCCGACCATCATGACCAGGAACACCGGATCGAACCCAGGTGCAGCGCCGCCCGCATCCTGTGCGTAAGCCTGAGAAATCAGCATGACGGCCTCCTGCCGCTTTGAGAAAGGTGGCGGACTATAGCCCCCGGTGAACCTAATGCAAGCAACCGCATGCAGTGCTGATTTCACATCTGCTCAATTTGAACTAGGGTCCGCGCCATGTCCGATCAAGAACACCATGCCCTGCTTGCCCGCATTGCCGATGCACTTGAGCGTCTGGCCCCACCAGAGCCCCGCGATGATGGGTTCAATGAAGCCGACGCGTTCGTCTGGAACGCGGAGTCCGGAACGCTGAAAGCGGTCCATGACGTCCAGCATGTTCCGCTGGATCTGCTCAAGGGCGTCGACATGGTCAAAAAGCTGCTGCTTTCCAATACGCAGCGTTTTGCCGACGGCTTGCCTGCCAACAACGCCCTTCTCTGGGGGCGCACGCGGCATGGGCAAGTCCAGCCTGGTGAAATCCGTGCATTCCGCGATCAACCGGGAAAAACCCGGGTCGCTGGCACTTATCGAGATTCATCGTGAAGACATCGGATCCCTCCCCGGCCTGCTCAGTCGGCTGCGCGGCTCGGACCGACGATGCCTGCTGCTGTGCGACGATCTTTCGTTCGAGACCGATGATGCGACCTTCAAGTCGCTGAAGGCTGTGCTGGAAGGCGGCATCGAAGGTCGCCCTGACAACGTGATTTTCTACGCCACGTCCAATCGTCGCCATCTGATGCCGCGCGACATGATGGAGAACGAACGTTCCACCGCGATCAATCCGGCCGAAGTGGTCGAGGAAAAGGTCTCTCTATCGGACCGCTTTGGCCTGTGGCTGGGTTTTCACGGCTGCGATCAGCCGACTTACCTCGCCATCGTCCAGGCTTATGTCGAACACTTCGACCTCAAGATTGATGCCGCCGATCTGCGTGCTCAGGCAATCGCATGGCAAACCGGGCGCGGTGCCCAGGTCAGGCCGTGTGGCCTGGCAATTCATCCAGGACCTTGCCGGACGTCTGGGTCAGAGATTGTTGAGATAGGGCACAGGATCAACAGCGTCGGTCCCCCTGCGCAACTCGAAATGAGATTGTGGCGTATCGACGCCACCGCTTGCCCCGACACTGGCAATAATATCGCCGCGCAGCACCGTCTGGCCCCTGGCGACCAGAACCTGAGCATTGTGGGCATAGGCGCTGACCCAACCGTCGGCATGTTTGACCAGGACCAGGTTGCCATATCCGCGCAGTTCATCGCCGGTATAGGCCACCACACCATCTTCTGCCGCTACAACGGGCGATCCCGCAGGGGCTGCAATGTTGATGCCGTCGTTATGATAGCCGTCCGTCTTGGGGCCATAGGTCGAGATGATCGGCCCGTCCACAGGCCAGACGAATCGAAGGTCACCACGCGGCGCCGGTTCAGGAATCTCCGTCACCACGCCGGCCGGAACCTCTGGCAGAGTGCTTTCTTCAACCCAGGCGACGGTTGAGGATTCAGTGCCGGGATCGTCAGACGCTGTCCGACCAGCAGTTCGTAAGGCGCTTCGATCCCATTGGCCTCGATAATTTCACGGGGCGTGACGCCCAACCGCCGCGACAGCCCATAGACCGTATCGCCACGCTCGACCGTGATGACCGAGACCGTACCTGCCCCCGTGGTTACGACTTCCTCGACCACCGGCACTGGCTCGGGCGCATTGGCATCAGCAAAAAGAATATCTTCGATGCGGGAGATCAGATCATCAGCATGGTCAGAGCTGACGGCAGTGACCGTTGCCCTCTCACCCGGCGTGGGTGGCTTCAGACCCGGCAAGGGCGGCACTTTGGCCAGAATCCGGCTGGCCGGCGGGTCGGGGGGCAGCGGAGGGATAGCGCCCGAATTGACCGTGTTGCCGCCGCTGCCAAAGGTGACCGGAGCCGGCGACTGTGCGCAGGCAGCTAGGGAAAGGAGGCCAGCGATGAGAATGTGCCTTGCCAGAATCACCAGTTATCGCTCCGTTGACAGACCATCACGGCCTTCCACCAGTGGGACAAACCGTACATCAAGAAAGGCCTGACTGTCGTAGCCGTCCTGGGTTCGCTGCACACAATAGAGCTTCTGATCCCAGGTTCCCCCACCTACTGGCACAACCATATGCCGCCAGGCACAAGCTGATCAAGCAGGTGTTCGGGCATCTTGGGGGCTGCAGCTGTCACGATGATGCGATCGAAAGGCGCCTGCTGGGGCCAGCCTCTGGCTCCATCAGCCCGCAGCGTCGTGATGTTATGGAGTTTGAGCGTGTCGAAACGCCTTTGGGCCGAGACCAGTAACTCAGCATGTCGTTCGATCGAGTACACCCGCCGCACCAGACGCGACAGGATCGCGGCCTGGTAGCCTGAGCCCCGTCCCGACCTCCAAGACCCGCATCCGCTCGCTCAGGGCCAGCTTCTGGGTCATCAGGGCAACAACGATCGGTTGACTGATGGTTTGGCCACACCCAATGGGCAGGGCGACATTCTCCCAGGCCTGATCAACCAGGTCATCTGGCACGAAAAGATTGCGGGGGGTGCTCTCGAACACCTTCTGGAGGCGCATGTCGGTGACACCCTGACCGCGCAGTTCCATCAGAAGCCGGATCACGCCGGAATCTGTCATCACGCAAACACGGTCGAAAGCCGCTCCAACATGGGATCATGCGTCATATCAAGCGCGATGGGCGTCACGGAGATACGCCCCTCCAGCACAGCATGAAGGTCGGTCCCGGCCTGCGTTTCGCGAGCATCCATGCCCCAACCGCTGGTCCAGAAGTAATCGCGACCAAAGGGGTCGGTACGTTTCTCCGGCTTCAGATCGGCAAAGTTATGCTGACCCTGACGGCAGACCTCCACCCCGGCGACATCATCGGGCAGGACCGGCGGGAAGTTGACGTTCATCAAGACTCCGCGCTCCCATTCGGTCGAAAGCAACTTGCGCGCCACCTCCGCACCGTGTGCACGTGCGGTTTCCCACTGGATCGCTTCACCCTTGCGATACTCCTGACTGAACGCGATCGAACGCACGCCCAGCAACGTGCCTTCCATGGCCGCGGCCACGGTGCCTGAATAGGTGACGTCATCGGCAAGATTGGCCCCGCGATTGACGCCAGACAGGACCAGATCAACACCGCCATCAGCCATGACATGGCGAATGCCCATCATGACGCAGTCAGCAGGAGAACCATCAACACTGAACCTGCGTTCACCATAGCTGCGGAGACGCAGGGGATTGCCCAGCGAAATCGAATGGCCCTTTCCGCTCTGTTCGGTTGCGGGCGCAACGACCCAGACCTGATCAGAAAGCTCGGCAGCAATCGCTTCCAGGCAGGCAAGACCCGATGCCTCGATGCCGTCGTCGTTGGTCACGAGGATCCGGGGATTGGCCATTACGCTGCCTTTTCGATGCGGTTGAGGCCCTGCATGTAGGGGGGCCAGGACATCAGGAATCAGGATCGAACCATCTTCCTGCTGATAGTTCTCCAGAATTGCGACCAGAGCACGGCCAACGGCAATGCCAGAGCCATTCAGGGTGTGGACGAAGCGGGTTTTCTTCTCACCCTTGGGGCGGCATCGCGCCCGCATACGCCGGGCCTGGAAGTCACCGCAATTCGAACAACTTGAAATCTCGCGATAGGCATCCTGTCCGGGCAGCCAGACTTCCAGATCATAGGTCCGGCGACCTGAGAACCCGATATCGCCCGCCGCCAGGTTCATGACCCGGTAAGGCAACTTCAGACGCTGCAGAATGGTTTCTGCGGCCGACGTCATGCGCTGGTGCTCTTCTTCGGACTGTTCAGGCGTGGTGATCGAAACCAGCTCGACCTTCCAGAACTGGTGCTGGCGGATCATACCCTTGGTATCGCGCCCGGCCGATCCGGCCTCGGAACGAAAGCAGGGCGTGAAGGCCGTCATGCGTTTGGGCAGACGCTCTTCCTCGACAATCTTCTCACGCACCAGGTTGGTCAGGGTCATCTCGGACGTGGGAATCAGGTAGCGCCCATCGGTGGTCTGAAACAGATCATCGGCGAACTTCGGAAGATTGCCGGTACCGTAAGCGACCTCTGGGCGCACCAGAAGCGGGGTCGAGACCTCAGTGTAACCAAACTCCTGTGTATGGACATCGAGCATGAACAGGGCGAGCGCCTTCTCGAGCCTGGCCAGTGCTCCGGTCAGTACGACAAAACGTGCACCGGAAAGTTCGGCGCCCAGGTCAAAGTCCATCAGGCCAAGATCAGTTCCCAGGTCGCTGTGATCTTTCGGCTGGAAGGCAAAGGTCGTCGGCTCGCCCCAACGACGGATTTCGACATTGTCGGCTTCATCGAGGCCTTCGGGCGCTTCGTCATCGACGCAATTTGGAATACCTGCCAACAAATCGTTCAGAACCTGAGCAATTGAGGTTTCGCGCTCCTCAAGACCCGTCATCTCCTCCTTCAGGCCAGCCACCTCTGCCATGGCCGCATCAGCGTCCTGGCCCTTGGCCTTTGCCTGGCCAATCTGCTTGGAAAGCTCATTGCGGCGCTGCTGGAGCTCCTGAATCGAGGTTTTTGCCTGACGTACTGAATGATCAAGTGCGAGGATTTCAGACGACTGCGCCTCAAGCCCGCGCTTGGCGCAGGCCGTATCGAAGGCTTCGGGATTTTCGCGTATCCAGACGATGTCGTGCATGAGACCTCTCCTTTCGGGCGGCCTGTATAAGACCCCCTAAGGGAGCGGTCCACAGGCAGCATCAATCAACGGGTGGGATTGAAGTCCGTCTCTTCGACATCAGACAGATCTTCGGAGGATTCCGCCGACGCCTCGGCGGTCTCTTCTTCCTCTTCCTCGGCACGCCGCGCAGCTTTCTTGCGCTCTGTGATCTGCGCACACCAGATCGAAATCTCGTAGAGCAGGATCATCGGCAAGGCGAGACCAAGCTGGCTGAAGGGATCGGGCGGCGTAATCACAGCTGCCAGTACAAACACCCCGACGATGGCGTATTTGCGTTTTTCTCTGAGACCAGCCGCGGTAACCACACCTGTGCGCGCCAACAGGGTAATGACCAACGGGAGCTGGAAACTGATGCCGAATGCGAACAGCAACTTCAGCAGCAGAGAGAAGTACTCACTGACCCGCACTTCCATATCGATCGGAAGGTTGTCAGGCCCCGCGTCCTGTTGAAATCCAAGGAAGAACTCAAGGGCAACCGGGAAGAAGGCGTAGTACACCATCGCTGCGCCCAGCGTGAAGAGCAGCGGAAAGACCAGCATGAAGGGCAGAACGACCTTCTTTTCCTTGCGATAGAGCCCCGGGCCTACAAAGGACCACAACTGGTACGCCAGAAACGGAAGCGAGATACAGAGCGACAGGAAGAAGGCGACTTTCACGTACGTGAGAAAGGCTTCCTGAGGACTGGTGAAGATGAAGCGGGGCCGTGTGCCGTCGTCAGCATCCAGATTACGCTCTTCGCCTTCAACGATTGTACCTTCAAGGCAGTCTTCGTCATTCTGTGCTGGCGCACTCTCGGAAAAGAAGTCGTTGATATCCCTGATGGTTCTATCGAGCCATGCATCATCGGCATCAGGGCTGCAATCGACGACCTGGTCGATCTGATAGGCGTCAAAAAGAGGGACGGCCAGGAAGTTGAAAACATCCTGGGAAAAATAGAAACACGGCAGAAATGCAAGCAGGATGACGATTGCACTGCGCACAAGGCGGCGGCGCAACTCAACCAGGTGCTCCAGCAACGGCAGCTTGGTATCGTCGATATCGTTAATCACGATGTGCTGGGGGCCTCAACCTTGGGTTTCTCTGCAGGCGCCGGCTGTTTCATCGCCGACGCAGATGGTGTTGCTACAGCCGGGGGCTCCGGCGTGGTGGGATCAACGGATGCATCATCGGCCTTGCCTGCATCCTCTGGCTTACCCTTCACCGCTTCGGAGGTCTCTTTCAGGTTCTTGCGCAGGTCGCTGTCGACGCCGGTCAGTTCCTTTTTCAAGGCACCGGTCGGATCAAGCGCACTCGCCATCGCCTTCTTGGCCTTCATGGGTGTCTGGACAGCATTCTTTACGCCTTCCAGATCAGCGTCCTTGGCATAATCGTCCAAGGTCCTCTGGAAATCGCGCGCCAGTTTACGTGCCTTGCCCGTCCAGATACCGACGGTCCGCAGCACCCTGGGAAGATCCTTGGGTCCAACAACGATCAGCAGCAAGCCGCCAATCACTGCCATCTCGAACCAGCCGATGTCCAACATGACGTAGTGCCTTTACCCCCTAGCGGGAGACGGTCTGATCCTTGGTGGCACTATTGTCCGCCGTGGTAGTTGTGGTGCTGCCCTCAATGGTGGGCGGCGTGTCCTCGACGGTCTTGGACGCTTCTTCGTCCTTCATGCCGCTCTTGAACTCCTTGATGCCCTTGGCGAGATCGCCGGCAAGTTTCGGAATCCGGTCACGACCGAACAGCAGGAGGACAATGACCAGGACGATCAGCCAATGCCAAATACTAAATGCACCCATTTGCGAACCTCTGTTTTTTCGTTCGGTTTTTGCGCACCGTCACAGGACGGCATGCCCGTTTGAGGAGAAACATATAATGGTCTTAGAGGGCGCCTGCCAGCGCAAATCGCCCTAAACTTCTCGGCAAGTGTTCTGCCAAACTGTGGCGAAATCGCGCCAGGCCCGTTTTCGAGCACTGACAGATGTCATCCGGGCGTGTGAGTCTGGCCGCAAGGAAAGACGAAAACCGCATCATCTTCGATACGAATTCGTACATCAGCACCGGGTTTGGGCGGCACACCCCCGGTAATACGGGCACGCAACTGGTTGCCATCCTCAAGCTGCAGCATGACCAGGCTGGAATGACCAAGCAGATGGTTCGAGATGACACGTGCACCGCTGCCTTCTGCGCCGGCTTCACTGCAGAGATGCAGCCCTTCAGGTCGCACCAGGACATCAACACGTTCACCTTCGCCAATACCTGAAGCCGCGACATCACCGATCGGCGATTGCGCCCTGCCCTCATGCACGACGCCGTGAAGCCAGTTCACGTCACCCAGAAACTTCGCGACAAAGGCGGAGGCCGGGGTGGCGATAAATCGCTTCAGGCGTGCCAGCCTGCACCAGACGGCCGCGTTGCAGCACGGCGATACGGTCACCCATGTACATCGCTTCTTCGGCATCATGGGTCACAATCAGCGCCGCGGCACCTGCGCTTTTGAGAATGCGCAGGGTTTCGTCCCTGACTTCCTCACGCAGCCTGACATCAAGGCCGGAAAAGGGTTCATCCAACAGGAGAACACGCGGCTGCGGTGCCAGCGCCCTTGCCAGAGCCACGCGTTGCTGCTCGCCACCTGAGAGCATGTGGGGATGTTTGTCGCCGTATCCTTCCAGTCCGACCTGTTTCAAAAGGGTCGCAACCTTGTCACGGCGGTCTGTTGATCTGCTGCGATGAAGGCCAAAGGCCACGTTCTGGGTAACCGTCATGTGCGGGAACAGGGCAAAGTCCTGGAACACAAGCCCGACACCACGTTCTTCGGGTGCAAGGTCCTTTCCTGAACCAGCAACGACTGCATCAGCGATGCGGATTTCACCCTGGGCCAAGCGCTCCAGCCCGGCAGCCAGGCGCAGGGCAGTCGTCTTGCCGCAACCTGACGGGCCAACCAGGCAAACGATCTCGCCATCGCCAACGCTCAGTTCAAGGCCGTGCAGGGCCTCAACGTCGTCATAGGCATGGCTGACGTTATGGAACGACAGTCCGGTCATGGGCGGTTTGATCTCATGTCGACGCCACCCTAACTGCAACTTATTCTTAACTTCAAGTGGTGACGCTACGATTGTCAGGCAAGAGCCAGCCTTCAATCCTCGGCCTCCTCGCCTTCCTCATTATCCTCATTGTCGGCATCGGCGTCTGGATCAAGATGATCGCGCAGGCGCCCGACCGGCGGCAGATCCGGCCTGGCATCAAGCAGGCCGGCAGCTTTCATCTCGTCGCGACCCGGCAGGTCATCGAGAGAATCCAGACCAAAATGCTCCAGGAACACCTGGCTTGTGCGCCATTGCAGCGGGCGTCCGGGAACGCGTCTGCGACCCGAAGGACGGATCCAGCCGATTTCCAACAACAGGTCCAGCGTGCCCCGTGACAGTCCCACACCGCGAATCTCTTCGATCTCTGAGCGGGTTACCGGCTGATGATAGGCAATGATCGCCAGGGTCTCCAGCGCAGCACGTGACATGCGGCGTGTCTGCTTCAGTCGGATTTTCAGCCTTGGGCCAAGGTCGGTTGCCGTGCGGAACGACCACTTGCCAGCGACCTTAACCGGCTCGACACCCCGGCCTACGTAATCTTTCTGCAAGTCAGCCAGCAAGGCCGGTACATCAAGCCCATCGGGCAATCGGCTGGCGATGTCTTCCTCGGTCACCGGCTGGGGCGAGGCAAACAGTAGCGCTTCAATGACGCGCAGGTCGTCGGATGGCGCGCTCATGTCTCCTCCTTGGGCGGACGGGTACGAATTTCGATGGGTTCAAAGGCGCCCGATTGGCGCAGTTCAATGCGGCCCTGACGGGTCAATTCCAGACTGGCAGCCAGAGTCGAGCTGACCGCCGAACGATAGAAGATGCCACCTTTGATCTCGTCAGGCAGCAGCGCGAACATATCCCGCCAGTCCGGCAGATCACCAACAAGAGCGCTGAGCCTTTCAAGCGCCTGCTCCATGGTGAACACCTCAACCGGTCTGGGCCGCCAGTCACGCCCTTCGGTACGGCGCGTGTGGTCTGCATAGGCATTGAGCAGATCAAAGAAAGAGGCGTCCCATACAACATCGATCTCGACCGGCAGGCCTTCGGAATTGCCGCAACGGAAGAGGTCTATGCCCAGTTGCGGGCGCTGCAAGATCTTGCGCGCGCCATCGCGAACGGCTTCCAGGCGCAGCAGATGAAACTGCAGTGCCTCGGCCATGGATTCAGGACTGGGGTCTTCTTCCTCATCGACAGGAAGCAGCAAACGCGACTTCAGATAGGCGAGCCACGCGGCCATCACCAGATAGTCGGCTGCAAGGTCCAGGCGGATATCGCGGACTTCGGCGATAAACTTCAGGTACTGATCGGCCAGTTCCAGGATGGAAATGCGAGTGAGGTCAACCTTCTGCTGGCGCGCCAGCGCCAGAAGGATGTCCAGAGGCCCTTCATAGCCGCTGACATCAACGATAAAGGCCGATTTGGTCGTCTTATGGTCCCCGGGCCAGGGATCTTCAAAGGCGTCGCTTGTTACTTCCATGGGGTCCCGCCTTAGCCTCCGTGGCCCGTCAACAGCCCGATTGTCTGGATGACATACAGCACCGGCGGCCCGAGAATCCAGCTTATCACGCTGAGATCACGACCAATCTGTGCGACAATCAGGGGCGGCAGGGCAATGATCGCGATGATGATCAGCATGCCATAGCGCTCAAGCAGAGCGTATTGCACGGCCAGCCGATGGGGCAGCAGGCCGGTAACCACCCGGCCCCCGTCGAGCGGCGGCAGCGGGATCATGTTGAAAATGGCCAGAATGACGTTGAGGAGAATGGCATTGTTCAGATTGTCCCAGAGCCATTCCGAAGCGACATCAGGTACCAGGGGCACGATGTGCAGCGCCAGGGCAGCCACGATCGCCATCGCGATGTTGATGCCCGGGCCGGCGGCAGCGACCCAGACCATGTCGCGCTTGGGATTGTTCAGTCGTCGAAAATTGACCGGAACCGGCTTGGCATAACCAAACAGGAACGGCGATCCCATGAACAGCAGGATTCCCGGCAGGATGATCGTGCCAAACCGGTCGATATGGGGGATGGGATTGAAGGTGACGCGCCCCAGAGCTTTGGCGGTGTCATCGCCCAGTTTCCAGGCAACCCAGCCGTGAGCAGCTTCATGGAGGGTAATCGCCGGCAGCAGCCAGATCGAGACCTGATAAAGCAGGCCTTCCAGATCCAGATTCATACGCCTGCGCTTTCAAGCAGGTGCTCAAGGCGAGACAGTGCCTCTGCCTTGTCAAATCCGCCCTCAGGAGCCGTCTTGCGCGCCAGGGCAGCATTGACCCGACGCAGCGCGTCGCCGGAGAGCTCGGGGACAACATCTGCCACGGCAATGCGCGTTTCCAAGGGCTGATTGCAGTGCATCACGATGTCGCAACCGGCATCAAGCGAGAGCTTCGCGCGTTCCGGGTGACTGCCCGATAGGGCCTGCATGTCGATGGCATCGCTGGTCAGCACGCCGTCGAAGCCGATCTCGCCGCGGATAACGTCATGGATCACGGCATGCGACTGTGTTGCAGGGCGTGCGCCATCGATGGCGCGATAGACGACATGGGCCGTCATGCCCCAGGAAAGATCGTTGAGCGCCTGGAACGGCTTGAAATCGGCCTCTCTCAGCGTCTCGAGATCGGCATCGGCGACAGGGAGAACATCGTGAGGGTCGACGCCGACACGCCCATGGCCGGGAAGATGTTTGATCATGGGCTGCACGCCGCCGGCCTCAAGTCCCCTGGCATAGGCCCGTGCACAGGGCACGACACGTTCCGGCGTTTCACCAAAGGCACGATCACCGATCACGTCGTGCATACCCGCCACACGCAGGTCGAGACACGGCGCACAATCGACATCGACACCAATCGCAGCCATGTCGAGCGCAAGCAGCCGGCCCGCCAACCATGCAGCTTCTTCACCGGCCAGGCCAAGACGGAAAGGAGCAATGCCGGACCACCAGTGCGGCTCCCGCAGACGGGCAATGCGTCCACCTTCCTGATCGATCATTACAGGTGCATCAGCACGACCAACAGCGTTGCGAAACTCTTCTGTTAAATCAGATAGTTGATTTGTATTTTCAATGTTTCGCGCAAAGAGGATAATACCCAGTGGATCGTGGCTCTTCAGAAACGCACGTTCTGCGTCGCACAGGGTCGTTCCTGCAAGGTCCGTGATCAGTGCGCGGGCCAATGGATCAGGGCCCTACAACAAGACAATCGATATCGCGTTGCTTGAGCGAAGCGCACAAGGCGTCTGCTCCAACCTTGGTGTCATAGGCGCCAACCTGCAGCCGGAAGAACGAGGCTCCAGAGATAACCGCTTCCATAATCAGAGCTTCCTGATTCTCCAGCAGGTCCGTGTGGTTGCGATAAAGACGAGCCCAGGCCGTATCAGCTGCTTCGCGCGACGAATAGGCAGCAATCTGCACACGCACGACGCCACCGGTCTCGGGCAGAGCGGCAACGGACGTCACTTCTTCGACCGGACCATCGGCCACTTCCGCCTCGGGAACATCGACGGCCACTGCATTGCTCGAGCCCAGTGAGCTCGCGACGTCATCAAACGACATGCCCGAACCTGCTTCTGGTGCGACCGCATCAGCACTTTCCACTGCGGCCAGCTCCGTGACTTCTGGCGGGCCTTCTGCTGGCGGCTCCGGCTTGAACCCCGGAATCGGGATCACGGGGGGGGCATTGGCCTCAGCAAGAACCTCATCAACCAGCGTTGTTACTTCTTCAGCGGTAAAGATCGGGTCTGATGTGACCGGAACGGCTTCGACATCGATCACACCATCGCTGGTATCGATTTCCACCGACAACGGCTCTTCGGGCTCAGGCAGCAGCACTTCGAAGTCGCCTGCCTCTTCACCCGTCAGGGTTTCCTCGAGGATCAGCGTTCCCTGATTGTCGACTTCCATGCCGCCAGGGTCATCAGGCTCGGTCTTGAAGGCCACCGAATCAGCCGTGAACAGGGGAACTTCCACGGAAGCAGCCGGCGTCCCCTCAAAGAAGTTGGTAACCCTTCCAGCCTCCGTAACCAATACCTGCCAGCACCAACAGAACAATCAACCAGACAAACGGGAATCGGCGACGCGTCCGGCCGGATTCCTCTTCTGGCTGGGGCGCGCGTGGCGGTGGCGCAGGTGGACGCTGCGGCGCGACATCAAGCTGCGCGGCAGGTGCATCCGGCTCAGGGGCAGCAGGTGCCCCCGAAAACAGTTTTGGTTCGCGCCGCATGGTCAGCGCATCTCCTCCATAGGCTCGACGCCAAACAGATGTAACCCTTCAGCTATCACCTGCCTGACACCATCAATCAACGCAAGCCTTGCACGTGTCAGGTCGGCCTGACCCTCCACAAGAAATCTCAGGGATGGATCATCCCGTCCCTTGTTCCACAATCCGTGGAACTCCGAAGCGACCTCATAAAGGTAATTCGATATCCGGTGAGCTTCATGCGACTCCGCTGCTCCCTCGACAACACGCGACCAGCTCGCAAGTGCCCGGATCAGTGCAATTTCGGATTCATCCTTCAGATAGGAAAGGTTCCGCACAATCGAGCCCGGAAACATCAAACCCGGCTTCTCCGGCGTTGCGCATGAACCGAACAAATCCGCGCATGGGCGTAGTGCACATAGAAAACCGGGTTGTCCTTGGACTGTTCCTTGACCTTCACCAGGTCGAAATCGAGTGGTGCCTCGACCTTGCGGGTCAGCATAATGAAGCGAACCACGTCCTTGCCCACGGCATCGACCACATCGCGCAGGGGTGATGAAACGCCCTGCCCGCTTGGACATACGGAACGGTTCGCCGTTTTCGAACAGGTTGACGAGCTGGGTCAGCAGGATATCGAAATCGGCCTTGCCATCAGAGAGCGCAGCGACGGACGCTTTGAGGCGTTTGACGTATCCGGCGTGATCGGCACCCAAAGACGTTGATCATCAGATCGAAACCGCGCTCGACCCTTGCTGTTGTGATAGGCAATGTCGGGGGCGAAGTAAGTCCAGCTTCCGATCAGATTTCTTGAGCGGACGGTCGAGATCATCACCAAAGTCGGTCGTAGCGGAACAATGTCTGGGGCAAGGGCTCCCAGTCATCGGGTTTCATGCCCTTGGGCGGCTCCAGAACACCGGTGTAGATCAACCCCTTGTCTTCCAACTTACGACAGACAGGCTTCAATGCCGCCAGACTGCACCATCTGGTTTTTCAGAGCTGAAAACGTTCTGTTTTGATCCCCACCTGCGCCAGATCAGAAGCGGGATCAGGTCCATCATCGCATTGATTGAGAAATCTCGCACGGGAACGAGCGCTTGCGGTAATTCGCCATTTCCGCGCACTGCGTCGCCGACCGCATCCTTCAGGGATGAACCATGTTCACGGGCAAGCGTCTCACCCACTTCAATCAGGTAATCACCGGGAATAAAGACCTTCGAACTCCTCTTCGCCCGACGGTTTCGCCCAGGGCCTGCCGGGGTAACGCTGAAAAGCCGACCAGGCCAGTGTATCGACCTGTGCGCCGGCATCGTTGACGTAATACTCACGGGTTACATCATATCCGACCGCTTCGAGAAGTGCTGCCAGGGCATCACCATAGACGGCCCCACGTGCGTGTCCGACGTGAAGGGGCCTGTCGGATTGGCCGAGACATACTCGACATTCGCAGTGCGCCCTTTGCCGATGTCTGGAATCAGTGCCGCCGGGCCAGCTTTCAAAAGCTCGCGCAGACGATCCCGCCAGAAGTCATCCGACAGCCGGATGTTGACGAAGCCTGGCCCTGCGACTTCAGCACTGGTGACATTGGCATCAGCAGCGATACGGGGAACGATCAACTCCGCGAGGTCGCGCGGCTTCATGCCGACGGCCTTGGAGAGTACAAGAGCCGCATTGGTTGCCACGTCGCCATGGCTTGCGTCACGCGGCGGCTCGGCCAGCACACGTGAAACATCGACCTCTGCTGCGATCTCGCCAGCGGCCTTCATATCTTCGATCACAGCTTGAATTTTATCTGTGAACTCACTGTAAACATTCATCTTTTCAAGCCATCACACGTTCATGTTCTTCCTGAGCAAAACGATCCGTCATGCCCGCGATGTAATCCGCCAAAACCCGCATGCGGGCCGTCTCGCTTCGCCCTCCCAGCCTAATCTGCCATTCCTGTGGCAACAGCCGGACATCCGCACGAAACCGTTCGAACAGGTCACGCACGATCTGTGTTGCGCCCCGTCTGCCCTGTGTCACGCGCTCATGATGGTACATGTTGGCAAACAACCACGATTTCAGCGCCATATTGGCCTCAGCCATAGGGTGGGCTGAAGGCAATCACGGGCGAACCATGCCAACGCACATCGTCGGGCGAACATACCCCGCTTTCGGCAATCCTCAAGCGTGATTCCTCGGTCAGGTCGCCAACCAGCCGGTTGATGATGCGCCGCACGGTTTCCTGTACCTGCCTGTCGAGCTCGATATCGGGGTAACGCGCCATGACATCGCGGGCCGCATCGCCTGCCAATGGTGCCTCAAGAAGCCCTTCCAGGGTGAAGAGACCGGCGCGCAAACCATCATCAATATCGTGGCTGTGATAGGCAATATCGTCAGCCAGGGCTGCAACCTGGGCCTCTGCTCCCGCGTAGGTGATCGACTTCGAGATCATGGACAAGGTTGTAGTCGGCAATGGCCGTAGGCACGGGAGGGCTGATGGGGCCGTTGTGTTTGACCACGCCCTCAAGCGTCTCCCAGGTCAGATTAAGCCCGTCGAAGTCGGCATAGCGGGTCTCAAGCTCGGTCAGAATACGCATGGTCTGGACGTTGTGATCGAACCCGCCCCACGGTGCCATGGCTTCATCGAGCACATCCTCACCAGCATGGCCGAACGGTGTGTGGCCCAGATCGTGGGCGAGCGCCAACGCCTCAGCGAGGTCTTCGTTCAGCATGAGGGAGCGCGAGACCGACCGCGCAACCTGTGCAACCTCAAGGCTGTGCGTCAGCCTTGTGCGGTAATGATCGCCCTCGGTGGCGATGAAAACCTGCGTCTTGTGCATCAGACGTCGGAAAGCGCGGCAGTGTACGATCCGGTCGCGATCTCGCTGAAACACAGACCGGCTCTGGCTTTCCGGCTCGGCAAAGCGCCGGCCACGGCTCTGGCCGGGGTCGCAGGCATAAGGTGCAAGGCATCCATCTGTCATGGCGCGGAACCTATTGATTCCGGTGCTCCGGGGCAATCTGTCGTTCTGGTGAATTGACTTGGCAATCGCCGTCCCTACATTAGCAAGCATGGAGTACCAGAAATCATGACCGATATGACGAGCCAGGACGGAATCATTGTCACACAGGATGCCGCCGTGCGCATCGGCCAGATCATGGCCGCAGAACATGGCGATCCCGGGGCAGGACGCTTGCGCATTGTCGTAACCGGTGGCGGATGCTCAGGCTTCCAGTATCATTTCAAGGTCGATGAGGGCCCGGAAGAAGACGATATCGAAATCATCGTCGACGGTGCCAAGGTCGTGATCGACGATATCTCGCTCCAGTATCTGAACGGCTCAACCCTCCAGTTCATCCAGAATCTGGAAGGCAGCTACTTCACGCTGGAGAATCCGAACGCCACATCGTCCTGCGGCTGCGGAACGTCGTTCGCGATCTGAACCGGTTTCAGGAGCAGGTGCGCGGGACCTCCGGGTTCCATGAACGCTCGAAAACACGGGTGCCGTTCTCGAATGCCGCCAAGTGGCCTTCGACCCGATAATGCGCGGACGTCGCGGCAAGCTTTGCGAAGCATCGAATCTCGATCTCCAGGCCTTCCCTGCGGAAATACATCCGATGTTCGAACCGTGTTGCTGCGCTCAGAGGATCATCACCCCGGACGCTATGCCGGGCGTTGGTCTCAAAGCCGAAGTCGAGCGCAATCTTCTCAAGCCCGGTCCATATGGCAGGCTGGTTCCACCAGATCACACCCTCATCGGTTCCGCGCTCGAGGGCAGGCAGGGCTTGGGCGATGAAGCTGTCCGATTGATCGCGCAGGACGGGCCCGTCAAAGAGTACCGGCCGCCCCGAAGAGTCCTGTTCCGGTGCCAGAGGGAGGCGCAGGCACGTCTCGCCCAGGTGCAGGGCGAGAGTCACAGGCCGGGGCGAAGGCCAGATCATGGGCCAGTACGAGCTGGAAACAGCAATCCGCAGACGATGCCCGGGTTCGAACCGGTAGGCAGTGTTGTGAAGCACCAGATCCAGTGCGCGGGGTTCTCCGGGTTTCATGGACCGGACCGTCGTGCCGCGATCCGTCTGGGCGAGATTTGCCACACCATAACTCACACGCGCCGGCGCCCCTTTTGACGGCACATCAATCAGACGCACGACCAGAGTCGCGACAGGCTGATCGCTTTCAACCTTCAGGGTGATGGCCGGACTGCCAAGCAGGTCCAGAGATTCGATGAGCGGCTCGGATTCGAAGATCAGAGAACTGCCGTCATCTTCTTGGGGCCCGGGTTGCCCGCCCGTGCGCCCGAAATAGCCGGTGTCGCCTGCTGAAGCACCAGCCGCCAGGGACCAGGGAACCCTGGCCACGGTCTCCTCACCGCTCTTTTCTTCAACAAGTCCGCTTTCGGTGAGCCAGAATTCCCGATGGCTATCAGCCCAGCTCTGGAAGCCTGCCCATTGTCCGGAACGCAGATCGATGTGGTCACGGGGAGCGTCCCAGGACTGCATCCAGACACGCAACCGTGGCTCCCGGTCAATCCCAGTGTCCCTGCCCTTGAGCCAGCGGTCCCACCAGCGGATTGCTTCGCCCTGGAAGTCGATGCCCGGCCCCGGACTGGCGACATCGGGATAATGATGGCTCCAGGGACCGATAATGCCCCAGCAACGTTCATGACTGCGCGCCATCAGGTTCATCACCGTGTTGCTATAGCGATCGAACCAGCCCCCTACCAGAAGGATGGGGCAGGCAATCGCGCCGGGTTCCTCGTTGACAGCACCGTTGCGCCAGTAGGAATCTCGGGTCTCGTGAGCAATCCATTGTTCCAGCGGGAACGCTATGTTGTCCAGACGCTCCATCCACATAGCGCGCCAGGCTGCGCCGACGGTTTCAGGGTCGGGCGGCGAAGCCAGGATCGCAGGCAGGGTCGCCCCCCATTCCACCGTATCGGTCAGCAGGCAGCCTCCCATGTGATGGATATCGTCATCAAACCGGTTGTCGGTGGCGCAGACAGCGAGGATCGCCTTTAGGGCTTCGGGGCGACGCGCAGCTGCCTGCATGCTGGCCGTGCCACCCCAGGACGTACCCATCATCCCGACCGAGCCATCGCACCAGGGCTGTGCGGCAATCCAGTCGATGACGGCAAGGACGTCGTCCAGTTCGTGACGGCCATACATGTCGGTCATCAGACCCTCGGAATCGCCGGAACCACGCATGTCAACACGCAGGCAGGCGTATCCGGCAGCAGCAAAGACCGGATGGTTCCGCTCATCGCGCGCACGCACCATGTCGCGCTTGCGGTAGGGGATGTATTCAAGAATGGCTGGAACCGGAGCCGACTCCGGCCCTGCAGGCAACCAGATGCGCGCAGACAATCGCGTGCCGTCAGACATGGGAATCCAGACATGCTCGATCCCTCGGACAGACTTGGGCTGTGGTTGCGCCATCGCTGAGACACTCCGACATAAGGAAGCCGGCGACCGAACAATGCGGTCACCGGCTTCAACAATATTGCTCCGTCGGCGAGATTACCGACAGAACAATCAATCAGGCGTTGAACCACCAGCGGCGCGACAGGCGGCTGTCATCCATGCGACGTGAACCCCCGACCGGTCCGTGGCCCAGGGCATCCGAAGCGCCGATCAGCGAGCTGGCAAAGGCTATGACCGTGGTGCCACCCTCCATGTTCAGGATCTCCTGGAGTTCGAAGTACATCTCCTTGCGGAGTTCCTGATTGGGTTCACCGCGTGCTGCAGCAAGCGTGGCGTCGAAGTGCTCGTTCTTGAAATAGGTGTCGTTCCACGAGGACGTCGAGACGTAGCTGCCCGAAAGCATCCAGTCGACCGTGGGACGACCGTTCCAGTAGACGCAGCACCACGGCGCGACGAGCCAGATATCTGACCAGTAACCGTCACCGGGAACACGGTTGACGTCCATGTTGATGCCGGTCGGGCGCATGGATTCGGCCATCAGTACGCCCATGTCGACAGAGCCGGCAAAAGCGCCGTCGCTGGCATCCAGCGTCAGGTCGATGCTGTCGAACCCTGCCTGCTTAAGGTAGTAGGTCGCCTTGTCAGTATCGTATTCACGCTGGGGCAGTTCGGTATTGAAGAACTGCTGGTTGCGCCCGATGGGGTGGTCGTTGCCGACATAACCGTAACCACCGAAAATCTTGTCCACGATCTCCTGACGTTTGATGCCGTACTTCACTGCCAAGCGTAGATTGTTGTCCGTGAAGGGATCAAGGTCAGTTCGCATGGCGGTCGTGTAATGCGTCGTGCCCGGCACCTCGAGCAGGCTGTAACCCGCAGTCTGATTCAGCATTCCTGCAGAACGTGCATCCGGCTGGGCGATCACGTCGGCCGAGCCGCCCAGAAGTGCGCTTGCACGGGAAGCCGGATCTTCGATGTTCAGGATTTCGACGGAATCGAAGAAGCCGTCATCCTCGCGGTAATAGTTTTCATACTTGCGGCCGATGAAGTTGATGCCCGGCGTGAACTCCTCCAGCACATAAGGACCCGACCCCGGCGCGGCCTCCCAATCGGTTGTTCCATCAGGGCCGATGATAAGGCCGACTCCGGAAAGGTGGAACGGCAGGTCGAAGTTGACCTCTTTTTGCACAAGAACAACGGTGTCGGGACCGTCGGCGCGAATCTCTTCCAGGCCGGTTGCCAGAGTTTTGCCGTCCGCATAGGTGTTGTCATCGCTCTGTTGGAGCTTGAGCGACCAGACCACATCATCGGCCGTCACGGTCTTGCCGTTGTGGAACTCGGCTTCGCGCAGCTTGAATGTCCAGGTCTTGCCGTCGGCCGAAGTGTCCCAGCTTTCCGCCAGGCTACCGACAGGTGAACCATCCGCCGCAGTTTCGGTAAGGGTATCGAAGCGCGACAGGATCGCCATCGTGATGTGGTCGGTGCCGATCGACTGTAGCGGATTGAAGGTGTCGATGGCAGCTCCGCCATCCGCACCGATACGGACATGGCCGCCGTGATGGCCATCCGCTTTTGCATGCGACGCCCAGAAAGACGTTGCTGCTGTAACCGAGATGCCCGCCGCCATGGCACCGCTGACAAAATCACGCCGATCCATGTTGCGCGATTCCACCAGAGACCAGAGTCGTTCCAAGTCCTTGTTGACGTCCACGTTTTCCTCCCGGAATTGAGAAACCGTCCGCCTCTGCGGACGTCGATTGTTGGAAAAGTTATGTCCGAAGCCGAAACCAAAACTGAAATTCTCAGTTCATATTTTCATATTGAGTTTGCCTGCATCACATTGCAAGCCAAATTCACCAAAGGAATTATTGTCATTTTTTCTATTTATGAAAGAAGAATCTGACACTCATCCACAGCTCTGGCAGAATGGATCGCGTAACTGTCCATGGAACCCAGATGCCCGACTCGTCCGTTACAAAGCTGAACACGACTCCCTCGAACGATGATCGAGCGCCCTATCCCGTCAGAGTTCCTTCAGCCGGGTCGGAAATCCGCGAACTGCGCAAGGCGCGCGGCCTTTCACTCAAGCGACTAAGTGAGTTGACGGGTATTTCCGTAAGTTACCTCAGCGTCATCGAACGCGACGCCGGTAACCCCTCCCACGAGATGTTTCAGGCGATCGCCAACGCCCTGGATGTCGACATGGGCTGGTTCTTTGCTCCGCGTCGCGGCGCAGGACCCGAGGAGCGCGCATGCATCGTGCGCGCGGGATCACGACGCAACCTCAACACGCTTTATGGCAGTTCGGCACAGGAGCTGGGCTATTCCGACAGCCTGCTTTCGTCGACCATCGGCGGGCGTTTCTACATGGGCATGGCGGTTTATGCGCCGGGCGCCGAGCGTCCTGTCACGCCCATGCACCGCCATGACGGAGAGGAGCATGGCGTCGTTATTAAGGGCGAGCTTGAAATGACCTTGGGCGAAGAGGTCATCACGCTCTATGAAGGCGACAGCTACAGCTTTGATGCGCGCCGACGCCACCGAGGGCGCAACAGGACCGACCGGGAAACCGTGCTGGTCTGGGCAGTGTCGCCGATCGTCATCCCGCGTGAGGTTGAAGTGAATGTCGAAACCGAAGTTCAAAGGTGACACTGGCCTAGTCTGCGCGCGTTCTGTAACGTCACGGGCATGAAAATCGCTTCCTGGAATGTGAACTCGATCAAGGCGCGCCTGCCCAATGTGGTGGCCTGGCTGAAAGAAGCTGCGCCTGATGTTGCCCTGCTGCAGGAGCTCAAGACCGTCGAAGACGGCTTCCCGTTCATGGAGATCGAGGAGCTGGGCTACAACTGCGCAGTAGCCGGCCAGAAATCCTATAACGGTGTGGCCGTGCTCTCGAAGTTTCCCATGGAAATCGAGACCAAGGTGCTGCCTGGCGATGACGAGGATGAACAGGCCCGCTACCTGGAGGCCTTTACCAACGGTGTGCGCGTCGCCTCGATCTATCTGCCCAACGGCAATCCAACGCCAGGCCCCAAATACGACTACAAGCTTGCCTGGATGCGCAGGCTGGTTGACCACGCACGTGAGCTGCTCGAGCACGACGAGGTCGTTGTTCTAGGCGGCGATTACAACGTATGCCCGACCGATGCCGACGTTCATGACCCCATAGGCTGGGCCGATGACGCCCTGTGCCTGCCGCAATCGCGCGCGCATTTCCGTGAGCTGCTGTGGCTTGGTTACACCGAGGCGTTTCGCACGCTCCACCCGCACGAACAGCGCGCCTGGTCCTTCTGGGACTATCAGGGTGGCGCCTGGCAGCGTGACCTGGGCGTACGCATCGATCACCTTTTGCTCTCGCCGCTGGCCGCAGACCGCCTGACGGCCTGCGAGATCGACAGAGGGCCGCGCGCACAGGAAAAAGCATCCGACCACACACCGATCTGGTGCGAACTGGAAGATTGATCACACTGGCGCCTTAAGCACAGCGCCAAACCGGGGAGAAATTGTGATGGCAGCAGTACCCGAGACCACTCAGCGATGGGCCAATTCCACGCCACGTTCCATTGATCTTGGCAAAGGTCGCCATACGCGGGGACGCCTGGGGTTCGTTCTTCTTGAAACCGAAGAAACTGCCGATGACGATATCCGCCGTGTCGTTCCTGACGACGTTGGCGTCTTCTACACGCGAACCCCGTTCGATGATTCGGTGACGGTAGAGACCCTGGCGGCTGTCGGAGATGACCTGAGCCGGTCAGCCGGTGTCCTGCCTCCTGATATGGATGCCATCGCCTATGTCTGCACATCGGGCAGTGTGGTTGTTGGTGAAGACAATGTTGCCAAGGCGCTTGCCAAACCCCAGCCGCAGGCCAAGACCACGTCTCTGGTCACCTGCGTGGTGGAAGCCATGCGAGTCCTTGGCATGCAGAAGATTGTCGTCGGCACCCCCTACATCGATGAGATCAACCATTTTGAAGCAGATTTCCTGGTCGAGCGCGGCTTCGATGTGCTCGACATACAGGGCCTCTGCCTCCTGTGCGGTCAGGACATGGTGATGGTTGAACCTGAAGACATCATCAAGCTTGCACTGGAAATCGATCGCCCCGACGCGGACGGCATTTTCATTTCCTGCAGTGCGCTTCGCACGATCGAAGTTGTCGAAGAGATCGAACAGCGCACCGGCAAGCCCGTTGTCGGCAGCAATCATGCGCTGATCTGGCGCATGATGCGGCTGGCCGGGATCGAAGATCGTATGGAAGGCCTTGGTCGCCTTTACCGGGAGCACTGAGCCGTGGCGCCTGACGACGCCGGGTCAGGCAAGCTCTGGCCTGCCTCAAAACAGCGCTCCCCAGAGTTTGACGAAGGGCGCAATCACAGAGCGTCCATCGGTTTCGTCCTGCTCGCCATGGAGCAGACCGTCGAGGCTGACATGATGCGCCATGCGCCCGATGGCGTGGGTGTCCACTTTGCCCGCGCGCCGATGGCTAACCGGGTCAGCGTCGAGACCTTGACCGCCATGAAATCGGGTATTGGTGACGCCGCCGGGCGCATCCTGCCAGACAAGACTCTCGATGTGGCCTGTTATGCCTGCACCTCCGGCAGCGTCGTGATCGGCGAAGACAACGTTTTTGCCGAGCTGAACCGCGGCGCGCCCGGTGCCAAACCAACCTCCCTCATCACCGGTGTCATGCGAGCTCTCGAAGCGTTGGGCGCCAATCGTATTGTGGTGGCCACACCCTATCTGGATGAGGTCAACGTTATCGAAGCTGACTATATGGCTGCCAAGGGTTTCGATATCCTCGACATTCAGGGGCTCAACATCGCCGATGATGCCGACATGGTCCGCGTCACGCCCGACTATCTCCTGAACTACGGCGCCGAAGTTGACCTGCCGGAAGCCGACGCCATCTTCATCTCCTGTGGTGCACTGCGGTCCGTCGAGATCATTGATGCGCTGGAGCAACGCACGGGCAAACCGGTCGTTACGTCGAACCAGGCGATGTTATGGGATTGCCTGCGCCGGGCGGGAATTGATGATCGTCTGAGCGGACTGGGCCGCCTGTTCCGTGAGTTCTGACCACATGCCGACTGCATCGGTATCTAAAGGTGACTGGCCTGCATCGAAACCACGAGCTGTGCGCTTTGATGGCGGCCGCCACGACCGTGCCAAACTCGGGTTTGTCCTGCTAGCCATGGACCAGACCAGCGAAGACGATGTGCGCGGCGTTGTTCCTGACGACATCGGCGTCCACTTCAGCCGGGTCACGATGGCCAACAGCGTCACTGTCGAAACACTTGCCGCCATGCTGCCGCACCTTTCGACAAGCGCGTCACTTATCGTGCCGAACGGAACGCTGGATGCTGTCACGCTCTCCTGCACATCGGGCAGCATTGTCATCGGAGAAGAAAACGTCTGCGCAGCACTGGCGATGCAGCAACCCCAGGCCCGCACAACCACGTTGGTGACCGGGGTCGTGCGCGGCCTCAAGGCATTGGGCGCCAGAAAGATTGTCGTTGGCACACCCTATCTCGATGAGATCAATCGGATTGAAGCCGATTATCTAGTGGAACAGGGGTTCGAGGTGCTCGATATCCAGGGCCTCAATGTCGAGATGGACGAGGACATGTCGCGAATTGAGCCTGAGTATCTGCGTGACTTTGCGCTGGAACTCGACCGTGCCGACGCTGACGCCATCTTCATCTCCTGCAGCGCGCTGCGAACTCTGGATGTGATCGAGGAGATCGAACAACGCGCGGGGAAACCCGCCGTGTGCAGCAACCAGGCCATGATCTGGGATGTTATGCGCCTTGCCGGCATTGACGATCGCATAGAAGGCTACGGGCGCCTGCTGCGCGAGCACTAACGGGAGTTTGCTATGGCACGACACGAGGGTGGGTGCATGTGCGGCGCAGTCCGCTATGCGATTGATGATGTCGGCGCAGTTGCCAACTACTGTCATTGCCGCAGTTGCCGCATGGCGACCGGCGGGCCGGTCGCAGCCTTTGTTGACCTCAAGCCAGGAGCGTTCGCCTGGACCAGGGATCCCGCGACCCATTACGCATCGTCTCCAGGTGTGCGGCGGGGTTTTTGTGCGACTTGCGGCACAGCACTCACCTATGAGGCTGATGACACGCCCGATGAAGTGCATGTCATGTCACCAACTCTGGACGACTCCACTCCCTTTGCCCCGTCAGGGTTCTTCCATGAAGAAGAGCGCCTTGCCTGGCTCCATCTTCGCCTATCAGGAGCGACGACATGACAGAACACCATGACGGTGGATGCCTTTGCGGCGATGTCCGCTACCGCGTTTCGGCCCAGCCCGTGATCCAGTGTTATTGCTGCTGTGCAACCTGTCGCGGCGCAAGCGGCGCAGCGGCTATACCCTGGATCGCCGTACCCAATTCCGGTTACGCCATTACCAAAGGCGAACCTGTAACCTTCCAATCTTCTGACACGGTCATCCGTCAGTTCTGCGGACGTTGCGGCACAGCGCTCAACTACCGGAACACGGATTATCCAGATCAGCGTTTTCAGACCGACACACTGGTTGCTGTGGCATCATCAAGTCTTGATGACATCGAGGCCTTTCCGCCCAACGAAGTGTTCCACGGCGATGAATTGCCGTCATGGATTGATCCGGAAAATCTCTGCCCCGGCGCCAAACACCATCATGGGCAAGGCGATGACCAGTCACCATGAAGGTGGCTGCCTGTGCGGGGCCGTGCGTTATCAGATCGGTGAGCCGGCCAGGTTCTCCAGCATCTGTCATTGCAGGGACTGTCAGCGGGCGACGGGATCACCGGTTTCAGGCTTTGTCGGTGTTGCCTTAGAGAACTTTGCTTTGCTGGCAGGTGAACAGGCGATTTATGAATCATCGCCCGGTGTCCGGCGCGGATTCTGTCGCCAATGCGGCACATCCCTCACCTACGCGGGCGACCCATGGCCCGGCGAAATTCACATCTACACAGCGACATTGGACGATCCCACAGTGCTGCCACCCAGCGTGCACTCCATGATGACGGACAACGTCACCTGGTTCGTCACGGACGATGATCTGCTGCAACGATCCGGTTTCGGTAGCAAAACCTGAGCCACGCAAGGTTCGCCCCCTGCCCCGATCAAGTTCGATCAGGACAAGGGGCGATGCATTCCAGTGCAATGTGAGGCCGTCGCTCTAACGGACACTTACCTCGAAGTTGCCGCCACCCTCACCGCTGGTGTTGCGCACAAGGATCAAGGTGTCGCTGACGCCGTCGCCATCGGTCGAGAGGTAAACTTCTCCCTCGTAACCGTCGTAGCCGTCGTACCAGGTGTAACCGAACCCTTCTTCGTAAAGATAGAGATCGACGCGGAAGTAATAGAGGTTGGACGTCACCTCGATGTCGAACCAACCATCGGCCTGAGCGGGCATACGAACCCAGGCAATATCGCCGTCAAGAGGCAGATCACCGGTTACCGGCGGTCCTCCGGGCTCAACAACCGCGGCGGAGGCCGGCAGACCTTCTACGATAGCGTGATCGACCACGGTGAGATCATACTGGCCTCCACGCTCACCGTTAAAGCCGGCAACAACAGCGATCAGACCTTCACCTTCAAAGGTGTCTACGACCCGGCTGCCATAGTCGATGCCGCCGTCATCATCGCTCACCCAGACCGTCATGTCCCAAGAGTCATAAAACGCGAGGGTCGAGTCGAACCCGCTGGCTGATGTGTCGACATCGAAGTCGACGAGCTTACCTTCGGCTCCGTCAATGATGTAGACATTGGCGGGCGCCTGGGTGAAATCGTCCGAGATCTGCTGGCTCATGCCCAGGGTATTGAGCGACACATGCATGGGCTCAATGCGATAGGCCGAGAGATAAACCTCGCCTACAGCACCATCGAAACCATCCAGCGCCAGGGTGTAATCGCCAGGTGCCAACTCCGCGACGATCAGCGGGTTGAGCGAAAATGCATCATCGTCCGATTCATAGAGAAACCAGCCATCGGCATCGAGCAGGCTAAGGATCGGATCGACATCGTCGTAGGTCGTCGTGGAGAAGTAGTACCAACCCAGTTCCTCGACCGTGAAGGCCAGATCCGTGCCCAGATACTCCAGCGTTTCCTCATTCAGGTAGAGGTCGCCGTAGATTCTCGGCTGCGAGGCAAATCCATCCGAGCTGTACTCAATCAGGAACGTTCCCGCGTTGCGCTGCAGATCCTCGATCACCATCAGGTATTCACCGCCATAAAGCGGCTCAGCCATATCGACGCGCGCCTCTCCATTGGGGAGATAGGACGAACGGAAAACAGGTTCACTCAGGTAGTCGCCGAAGCCATCGGCCTCGTAAAGGCGCACGCCGGGTTGGGCACCACTCAGGCCGGTAACGGCAAACCAGGGTTCCCACGCATCATAGGAAATCGAGAGCGCAACAGCGGCACTTTCGCCTTGCGCCACCTCGACCGGCAGATAGGCCGGCGAACCGTCACCCAGAACCACATAGGGTTCGGTACCATCCTGGAGGGGAACTTCGTCGAGGGCGGCCTCAGCAACAATGCTGAACGAGCCGGGCGCGCCAACGATATCGTTGACGGCGATATCAATGCTGGCGCCAGCGGGGGTGTCGTAGAGGTAAAGCGTTGCCTGACGGTCCTCGCCCGCGCCGCGCGCGACATGTTCGATGCCTGCGATACCGGGCTGTGTTGCCCGCACGACAGGGTCGAAGTCACCGGAACATCCTGCACTGCCGTTGCCTGCCGGAGACACGACGATGCGCAGGGTACCGCCAGCACCAGTCGACAGGGAGAACCTGGCAGGAGTCCCAGGAAGGGTGATGTCATGTTGAAGCGGCGCGTTCAGGGTCAGTGCTGAGGTCGAAACAGCGCGCGTACCTGCTGAACGGATATCGGCCAGCATCTGGCCCGCCGATGTCAGGCTGGAGCCATCCTGACCAACCAGGCCGAGCGATTTCAGCAGGCCGACATGTTCGGGGCTCGCTGAGGCCGCATCGCCGCGCGACAAGGCATCAAACGAGGAAGAAACCCCCACGCTTTCGACGACCTGGCCCAACAATTCCACATTCGAGAGCTCGACCGCGCGTGACACGGCACAGCGCAAAGCCGGATCGCCATCGACATCAAACGCAGTACCGCTGGTCTGTGCGTGGGCGGGAACCGATGCTGCGAGGAGGCCCGCAACCGCAACGGCGGAAAGGCCAAGTCTATCTCTCATTCTGCTTCTCCTTGTGGACAGCGAGCCTAAGGGCGACCTCAATCTCGACGGGAAAACAGGTTAACGCAAACAAGCGGCAACACTATGACAACCGTCACGGGGTCGGGGGTAACACGCCCCCTACCCCGCAATCCTATGCTGCCTGCGCCTTAGAGATCAGCAAAGACGTGCGTTTCTCCATGACCACCAGGGTGGGTCACAGCGCCAAACCGCGCAGAACCAACGGTCTGCGCGTATTTCCAGATCGTTCCTGAATTGTAGTCGGTCTTGCGCGGCTTCCATGCGGCCTTGCGTTCAGCGAGCTCCTCGTCGGAAAGCTCGACATCAAGTGTGCCCTTTTCGGCATCGATCATGATCATATCGCCATCCTTGAGAAGCCCGATCGGGCCACCGGCTGCGGCTTCCGGGCCGACATGGCCAATGCAGAAGCCACGCGTGCCGCCCGAGAAGCGGCCATCGGTGATCAAGGCCACCTTCTCGCCCATGCCCTGGCCATACAGTGCGCTGGTCGTCGACAGCATCTCACGCATGCCCGGACCGCCTATGGGCCCTTCGTAGCGAATGATGAGCACATCGCCCTCTTCGAACTTCTGGGCCAGAACGGCTTCCAGGCATTCTTCTTCGGTATCAAAGCAACGGGCGGGGCCACGGAACTGAAGGGTCTCCATGCCGGCAATCTTCACGATGCCGCCATCAGGCGCCAGATTGCCTTTCAGTCCGACCACGCCACCTGTCGTCGAAAGCGGCTTGTCGGTCCGGTAGATGACATCCTGATCTTCCGGGAAGACAACATCAGCGTGATTCTCCGCCAGGGTCTTGCCCGTCACGGTTATGCAGTCACCGTGGAGGTAACCGCCATCGAGCAGTGCCTTGATCAGCACGGGCACGCCACCAACGCCGTAGAGATCCTTGGCGACATACTTTCCGCCGGGCTTGAGGTCAGCGATATAGGGCGTCCTGCGGAAGATTTCACAGACATCTTCCAGCGTGAAGTCGATGCCCATCTCATTGGCAATCGCCGGCAGATGAAGGCCTGCATTGGTCGAGCCACCGCTCGCGGCCACCACGGTTGCGGCATTTTCCAGGGCCTTGTGCGTGACGATGTCGCGCGGGCGCAGGTTGTCCTTGATCAGCCGCATGACCGCCTGGCCTGACGCCTCGGCAAAGGTATCGCGGCTCTCGAACGGCGCGGGTGTCATGGCCGAATTGGGCAGCGCAAGGCCCATCGCCTCGGAAACCGTCGCCATGGTGTTGGCCGTGAACTGGCCACCACAGGACCCACCCGACGGACAGGCTGCATGTTCCAGAATGCTCAATTCATCATCGGACATGGCTCCTGCGGAATTGGCACCCACTCCCTCGAACACGTCGACGATGGTGACGTCGCGGTTCTTGTAGCGGCCCGGCATGATCGAGCCGCCATACATGAATACGGAAGGCACGTTGAGACGCACCATGGCCATCATCATACCCGGCAACGACTTGTCGCAGCCAGCCAGTCCGACCAGACCGTCATAGCAATGCCCGCGCATCGTGAGCTCGACCGAGTCTGCAATGACCTCACGGCTCACCAGCGATGACTTCATACCGGCATGACCCATGGCGATGCCATCGGTTACGGTAATGGTCGTGAACTCACGCGGCGTTCCGCCTGCTGCCTTGACACCCTTCTTGGCGGCCTGGGCCTGGCGCATCAGGGTAATGTTGCAGGGCGCAGCCTCGTTCCAGGTTGTCGCAACACCGACAAACGGCTGCTCAACCTCCTCATCGCTCATGCCCATGGCGTAATAGAACGCCCGATGCGGTGCGCTCGTTGGCCCCACGGTGGTGTGGCGGCTTGGCAGCTTGGATTTGTCCCAACGGGTCATCGGTAGTGCTCCCTGAATGCAGCAGATATGTTGCGGCGGAGCCTAAAGTCAGGGCAGGTTGCTGTCACCCCGCTAAAGGCATCATGGTTCCGGTTTTCCGGTACGGCTCTTTGGCCCATTTCTGGAAGACACCCATGGTTGCCCCCTCTCACATCACGATCTGCATAGGCGTTGCAGCAGCTTCGGGCATCTGGGGTATCTACTGGCTACCCCAACGCGAGCTAGAAAGCGCCGGCCTGACGGGCGGATGGGGCACCCTGGCGCAGTACATCATTCCCATCGTCCTGATGATCCCCATCGCGTTCTGGCGGAAAACCCGTGATCAGGAGACCGGCGCATCGTGGTGCGTTTTGGGTGTCCTGACAGGCGGTGGCATCGTCTGTTACGCCAACAGCTTCCTGCTGACCGAAGTCGTGCGCGCTTTGTTGTTGTTCTATCTGACGCCGGTCTGGGCGACCCTGATCGACTGGCTGATCCTGAAACGGCCCGTACCTCGGCAGCGTTACCTTTCCCTGGGGTTGGCTCTTGCCGGTGTCTGGATCGTGTTCGGCCAGGGGGGCGGCTTCCCCCTGCCCCGGAATGCCGGTGACTGGCTCGCATTGGCCGGCGGCGCGATGATCGCTGCTGGCGCAGCGCGCATCAATGTGACGCAACCCAAAAGCATTTTCCCGATCCTTTTTGCGTTCTACCTCTATGGCAGCATCACGGCCGTCCTGCTTTCCTGGTTTCTACAGGAGCAACTGGGCCCTGTACCGGCCACCGCCGACCTGGTCAGCATGCTTCCATTTCTGCTCTTGCTGGTGGTCCTGTTCCTGATGCCCACGAATGCCTTCCTTATCTGGTCACCAACGCGAATCGGCGCAGGTGTCTTTGGCATTCTCATCCTTGCCGAGATCGTGTTCGGCTCGATCAGCGCGGCACTGTGGGCAGGTGAACCCTTTGGCTGGCGTGAAATCACAGGCTGTGCGCTGATCGTCTGTGGCGGCCTGACCGAAATTCTGGCTTCGCGGCCCCCCAAACAAACGGTTCCGACATGAACGACAGGCAGCTTTGGCCATCCATCATGCTGGTGACCGCGGCAGCCGGCTGGGGGCTCTTCTGGATTCCCCTGCGCGAGCTAGAAGGCGCGGGCCTCTCGGCAGGTTGGGCCGGCTTCAGCCAGTTTGTGACACCGGCACTGGTTTTGTTGCCGCTCGCTCTGATCTTCATGGTCCGGGGCAAGGCCACCGGAATGGGGCGCTGGAAGACGGCCTTCTTTACCGGCGGCGCCTTCGCTCTCTATGTCGACAGCCTGCTTCTGACCGAGGTCGCGCGTGCGCTCATCTTGTTCTACGTCACGCCGGCCTGGAGTACGATGCTGGAAGTCTGGTTGATGAAACGCAAGGTGACAGCCGCGCGCATCATCGCGATCACGCTGGGGTTTGCGGGGCTCTATGTCATCCTGGGCGGCGACGGTTCGCTGCCCATCCCGCGCAATGCCGGTGACTGGATGGCGCTCGCTTCAGGCATGTTTTGGGCCTACGGATCAACCTGGGTGCGCATGGCCGGAGAGGCCAGCCTGTTCGAGAACGTGTTTTCGTTTTTTGCCTTCGGCGCGATCACCTCACTTGCCCTGGCACTGCTTCCAATCGAAGCGATGGGCAAACCGCCCTCGATGGATCAAATTATCGACCTCGCGCCCTGGCTCCTGCTGATAGCCATTGGGTTCCTGATACCGGCCATGTGTATGCAGCTCTATGGCACCAAGCTGGTCGACCCCGGGCGTGTCGGAATCCTGTTCCAGACCGAAGCGATCTTTGGCATCACCAGCGCAGCAATCCTGACAGCAGAGCCATTCGGATGGACCGAGGGTATTGGCTCAGTCCTTGTCGTCAGTGCAGCCATGACCGAGGTTCTGATCAACCGGCCCGCTGACAAAACTGCCTAGCCGATTACCTGGATTGTCGCCCCGCGCGGCTCGCCCTGGCTGATATCACCCACTGTGGAGGGGCAGGCCGAGCAGACAAGAACCAGGTCCATCTCGGCACGCATTTCCACGTAGTCACCGGCCTTGGCGGCAGAAGGTTCATCAATCAGGGAGCCATCGGCCTGAACCGGCGCATGCTCGAAGAGGTTCCAGGGACAGGGGATGTTCACCAGCTCGACACCCCGCGCCGCCATAACGCCCTTCAAATTGTCCTGGCAATTGGGATGGCTGGCAGGTGCACCGTAGAAAACATTGCTTTCAGCACTGCAGGCTGCATGCAGCGTGTCGTGAATTCCCGGTGAGGTATCAGCAAGGATCGTCAGCATGGGCCGGAACGACGTACTCACCAGCGTGTCGCCGGGCTGATAGAGAATGCGATAGGTCGCTGAACGGCTGTGTTCCATCGAAAGCTGATCGCTTGGCATGTCTGCCGCAAACGCCCAGGTATCAACCACTTGATGGCCTTCACTGTTGACCACACGCACGACATCGCCTTTGGCCAGTTCGATCGCTCGGGCCGTTCCCGGCGCAATTGAGGTTGTCGTCATGGTCGGTTCTCCAGATTGCGAATGAAGGGAATACCCAAAATCCGCAACAGTCCATTCCGGAACGCACGCCCCACGGGATAACTGATCCTGGCGAGGGCCTGTGAACCAAAGAAAGCGCGATTGAGATTGCCCATCAATCCGCCACGTCGCGACATCCGGGTCGCCTCACGCACCGCATCAGATGCGTAATGGAGTTCGCCGCCGACCTTCAGCACCATGCCCTGATCGATATCGAGACCGGCTGCAGTGATTTCATCCATCAAAGCGCTGTCCTTGCGCGCATCGACCAGCACAACACCGGCGCTGTCATCGGGAAAGGCGTCACTGCACCAGGTGCGGCAAACCGGACAATCATCGTCATAGACCAGATAGGCCTGTTCGGGTTGCTGAAGATCAGGTTTCTCCGCCATGACGCATTCTCCTGTTTGCCTGCTCTCCATGTGGCAACCCCTTGCAGTCAACGCAATGTTTTCCCAGCTTGCATCAGAACAATGCATGGCTAGGATCGCGCGCCTTCATCAGGGATGAAACCATGGCCTTCAACGAATACGGCAAGATCACCAGCATCGGCCTGCGACACGCACGCGACGCCTTCCGCGACCCCGAAACCGTCGGTGCACAATGGCAACCGCTGAACTACCACAGCGAGCCTGATTTCGGTGCCGCCATGGCGGACTACGAAGGTTTTGTCGAAGCCCTGGGTCTTGCCGATGCAAAGGTGCATTACCTGCCCGACGGCGAAGGCCTCTCCATCGATTCCATCTATGTCCGCGACGCCTCGATCCCCTCACCCAACGGTGTCATCCACTGCAACATGGGCAAACCCGCGCGCCAGGCCGAACCCGGCGTCAATGGGTCCGGTTATGCAGATCACGGGGTTGGAATTGCAGGCGCGATCACCGGCGAAGGCAGGATTGAAGGTGGTGACTTCGTGTGGCTGGACGATAAAACCTGCGCCGTTGCCAACGGTTATCGCACCAATCCCGAAGGTATCCGCCAGTTGAAGGCTCTGCTGGGTCAAGGCATCCATGTCGAGGTCTGCCCTCTGCCGCATTACAAGGGCCCGTCGGATGTCTTCCACCTCATGTCGATCCTCTCGCCGCTCGATAAGGATCTGGCACTGGTCTATTCGCCCCTGATGCCGGTGCCGTTCCGCAACTGGCTGCTGGAACGCGGCCTCATCTTCGTGGAAGTCCCCGATGAGGAGTTCGAGAGCATGGGTTGCAACGTGCTTGCCACCGCGCCGCGCCGTTGCGTCATGGTCGAGGGTAACCCCGAAACCCGCCGCCGCCTGGAAGCCGCCGGTGCGAAGTCGTGACCTATTCGGGTGTCGAGATCAGCCGCAAGGGTGAAGGCGGCCCCACCTGCCTCACCCGCCCGCTGGAACGGGAAGCCTAATCCGGCACTGCCGTTCCGCGCTGTACCGCCGGCCGCTCACCGATCTGGTCATACCAGCGTTTCGTGTTGGGGAACTGGCTCCAGTCGGTGTCGTACCATTCCGCACGCATGACCCATGGCCAGGTCGCGATATCGGCAATGGAGTAATCGCCTGCGAGAAACTCAACCTCTGCCAGACGCCGGTCCATCACGCCCAGCAGCCGCATCGCCTCTTCGCGATAACGTTTCTTGCCATAGGGCACATCTTCAGCGGCAAATTTGATGAAGTGATTGGCCTGCCCGAACATCGGGCCAACGCCGCCCATTTGGAACATCAACCATTGCAAAACGCTCAGGCGCTCCCGCGTATCAGTGGGCAGCAACTGGCCGGTTTTCTCCGCGAGGTAGATCAGTATGGCGCCAGATTCGAACACGTTGATTGGCGCGCCGCCGGGACCATCGGGATCCACGATGGCCGGGATCTTGTTGTTGGGACTGATCTCGAGAAACGCTGGTTCGAACTGATCGCCAGCCCCCATATCAATGCGGTGGACTTCATAGGCAAGCCCGACTTCCTCGAGCATGATGGAGACCTTGCGACCGTTCGGTGTTGGCGCAGTATAGAGCTTAATCAAGGGCTTATTCCAAACTTCTGATGTTTAGGTTTCAGTTTCAGACACGCGATCAAAAAGGGTAACACCGCGATTTCGCAACATCAGGATCAAAATCATACCTGCTGCAAAGCCACCGACATGCGCCCACCAGGCGGTCTCACTTTCACCCGTGCTGGTGAACCAGATTCCCGCACCGACCTGGAAGACAATCCAGATCACAAGGACCAGTCCCACGTGAAGTCTAAGCGGTATGGTCCGCATCAACAGGATCAGCATCCGACGCCGTGGATGCAACATCATATAGGCGCCCAGCACGCCGGCAACGGCCCCGCTGGCCCCCACCATGGGTACCTGTGAAGCCGGGTCGATGGCCGTCTGAGCCAACCCGGCTGCTGCCGCACATGCAAAATAGAAAACCAAAAATCGCCAATGGCCCGTGGCGTCCTCGACGTTGTCACCGAACACCCAGAGAAACAGCATGTTTCCACCCAGGTGCCAGTAACCATCATGCAGGAAGGTCGAGGTAAACAGAGTCAGCCAGGCCGGTATCCTCTCCAGGTCCGAGGTCAGCTGTGCCTCCCCCGACAATACGGCCGGAATCATGCCGTAGCTCAGCCAGAACTCCCAAAGCTGCTGGTCGTCCATCAACTGCTGGATGAGGAATACAATGGCGTTGATCGCGATCAGGCTGATCGTCACGACCTGAAAGCGGATCAGGCGTAGCGGATTGTCATCGCTGATGGGGATGAACGGCATACGCCATCAGGCCCCGGAATCAGGCAGCCTGCAACGCCTGGTCAAGATCGCCGATCAAATCATCGATGTGTTCGACCCCGACTGACAGGCGCAGCAGATCGTCCGGCACGGGACTCTCTGGCCCCTCTACCGTAGCGCGATGTTCGACCAGGCTTTCTACGCCGCCCAGCGAGGTCGCAATCTTGAAGAGTTTAAAGCGGGCCCAGACCCTTTGGGCCGCGGCCTCCCCGCCCCGAATGCGGATGGAGAGCATGCCGCCGAAGCCGCCGCTCATCTGTCGGGCGGAAACATCATGATCGTTTGATGCCGTGAGACCGGGATAAAGCACCAGATCGACCGCTTCGTGGCCATCCAGATGTTGCGCAATTGCCATGGCGTTCCGGCAGGCCCGCGCGACCCTGATCTCGAGCGTGCGCATACCGCGCATCAGCAACCATGCCTCAAACGGCCCAAGGATCGCACCCGTCATGTGCCGAATGTGGCGAATCTGGTCCCAGAACGGTGTTTCCACACGGGCAACCAGCACACCGGCCACCACATCGCTGTGACCATTCAGATATTTCGTGGCCGAGTGCATGACGAAATCAGCACTAAGTTCCAACGGTCGTGTCAGCAAGGGAGTGGCAAATGTATTGTCGACCACGCTCAAAGCACCGGCTTCCCGCACAATGGCCGTGGCGGCGGCTATATCGGTCACGGCCATGGTGGGATTGGCGGGCGTTTCCAACCAGACAATGCGAGTTTCACCCTTTCGGACTGCCCTGCGCAACGCCTCGAGGTCGCCTGTCGGAGCCCAGGTCACTTCGATGCCCCAGCCCTCCACAACCTGCTTCATCAAGCCGCGGATAGCCCAATAGAGCGTGTCCTGAATGACCACGTGATCGCCGGCTTTAAGGCACTGGAACACGGCCGAAACCGCCGCCATGCCGGAAGCAAACAGACGCGCTTCAAACCCCCCCTCCAGATCAGCGATCAGGGCCTCTGGCTGCTCATAGGTCGGATTCTGATCGCGCGCATAGGCATAGGGTTTGCCGTAAGTCGCCGGATCGGTGGCATAGGTCGATGCCATGTGAACCGGCAGGACGACCGCCTTATGGTCCCTGCTCGTCCAGCCAAGCCCCTGCGCAATCTTCGTAGCGCGCGCCTGGGGCCGGTTTGTCGGCTTACCGGTCAGCGCGGCATCAAGATCGGCGATCAGGTCATCAGCATCTTCAAGGCCAACCGAAAGGCGAAGCTGGTTGGGTGGCACGGGCGATTCGTAGCCATCGGAACTCTTGCGATGTTCAACAAGACTTTCGGGACCACCCAACGACGTTGCGTTTTTGAAAATTCTGGTACCGCCCCAGACTTTCAGCGCGTCCTCCATGGATCCCGTAACATCAAACGACACCATCGCACCAAAGCCCGACATCTGGCGTTTGGCCAGGTCGTGCGTGGGATGGGAGGCAAGCCCTGGATAAAACACCCGACCAACGTCTACATGTCCCTCAAGGAATTCCGCGATCTTCTGTGCACTTGCCTGCGCCTGCTCCATGCGCAGATGCAGCGTGCGCAGGCCGCGCAGCAGCAGCCAGGTCTCGAAGGGACCCAGCATGGCGCCCGAGCGCATGCGCATGCGGTCCAGGCGCTGCCAGAAGTCATCCTTCACACGCGTGGCGATGGTGCCGCACACCACATCGCTGTGGCCGTTCAGGAACTTGGTGCCCGAGTGCAAGACTACATCAGCGCCATGATCCAGAGGTCTGCAGATCGGCGGCGGTGCGAAGGTGGCATCCACCACCAGCTTGGCATCAACACCGTGGGCAATCCGGGCCGCGGCTTCCAGATCAACAATGACCATCTCAGGATTTGACGGCGTTTCAACCCAGACCACCTTCGTCTGTCCAGGGCGAACGAGCCGTGCCATGTCATCGAGATCACCGGTCTGATAGACGTCGATCTCGATGCCCCAGGCATTGGCCATGTCGTTGATGAGGTAATGCACGCCGCCATAGGCATAATGCGGCATGAGCACGTGGTCACCGGTCGAGAGTGCCTCAAACACCATCGCCATGGAGGCCGAGCCAGAGCCTGTCACCATGGCCGCTTCGCCATGTTCCAGTTCGGCAAGCAGTGCTTCGACCTGCCAATAGCAGGGGTTATCCGGGCGGCTGTACCACAGCCCTTCGGACGATGGCATGGCGGGGTCACGCACGTAAGTCGTGGCGACCTGGATCGAGGGAGCAACACCGCCGGTTGTCTCTTCCAGCCAACCCAGGGCCTGGGCCAGAAGTGTGTCGGTGTGGGCGCCCTTCAAGGCGTTCAACCCTGCAGCTTGGTCTTGAGAAGTTCGTTGACCGCTTTCGGATTGGCCTTGCCGCCGGACGCCTTCATGACCTGGCCGATAAAGAAGCCGAACAGCTTGTCCTTGCCGCCGCGATACTCAGCCAGTTTCTCCGGCTCGCGCGCCATCACCTCATCGATCACGGCTTCAATGGCACCGGTGTCAGTAACCTGTTTGAGGCCCTTCTCTTCAACAATCACACCAGCAGCCTTGCCGGATTCGAACATGTCGGCAAAGACGTCCTTGGCGATACGTCCCGAAATGGTGTCATCGGTGATGAGGTCGATCAGCTCACCCAGAGCTTCGGCACTCACCGGGCTGTCTTCAACCGTCTTGCCAGCCTTGTTGAGCTGACCGAACAATTCGGAAATCACCCAGTTGGCAGCAAGTTTCTTGTCGCGACCCTCGGCAACATGCTCATAGAAATGCGCGTTTTCCTGCTCAGCAACCAACACGTCGGCGTCGTAGGCAGAAAGCCCGAACTCCTTCATGAAACGGGCCATCTTGGCATCAGGAAGTTCAGGCATACCGGCAGCGATCTCATCCACCCAGGCCTGCTCGAAGCGCAGGGGCAACAGGTCGGGATCGGGGAAGTAGCGGTAATCATGCGCCTCTTCCTTGCTCCTCATGCTGCGTGTCTCGTTCTTGGCGACATCGAACAGGCGGGTCTGCTGGTCGATCTTTCCGCCAGCCTCGAGAACGTCGATCTGGCGCATTGCCTCGAACTCGATGGCACGCTGCATGTAACGCACGGAGTTGAGGTTCTTGATTTCGCAGCGCGTTCCGAATTCTTCGCCGGCCTTGCGCACCGATACGTTGGCGTCCACGCGCATGGAGCCTTCCTGCATGTTGCCGTCACAGGTTTCGGCATAACGCACGATCGTGCGCAGCTTGCGCACATAAGCCGCCGCCTCTTCGGGCGAGCGCATATCCGGATCCGACACGATCTCCATCAGGCCCACACCGGAGCGATTGAGATCGACATACGAAGCGTTGGGGTCCTGATCATGCAGGCTCTTGCCGGCATCCTGCTCGACATGCAGGCGCTCGACACCGATACGTTTCTGCGTGCCGTCTTCAAGTTCAATATCGATATGGCCACCGGTCACCACAGGCTGCTTGAACTGCGAGATCTGATAGCCCTGCGGCAGATCTGGATAGAAGTAGTTCTTGCGATCGAATACCGAGGTCAGGTTGATCTCACCGTTGATCGCCAGACCGGTCTTCACCGCCTGTTCGATGCACGCCAGATTGATCACCGGCAACATACCAGGCATGCCCGCATCCACGGGCGAAACCTGACTGTTAGGCTCGGATCCAAATTCCGTCGAAGCGCCGGAAAACAGCTTTGAATTGGAGATGATCTGGGCATGGACTTCCAGCCCGATCACGTATTCCCAGGTGCCGGTGGCGCCTTCAAGGGTGATTCCCATGATCAGTATCCTTCCGGGCGGGCATCAAACCCTGCTGCATCTTCCAGCGACTGGCCGATGCGCAGCACGGTTGCTTCATCAAACGCCTTGCCGATCACCTGCAATCCCATCGGCAATCCATCGCCGGTGAGGCCTGCAGGCACCGAGATACCTGGCAGTCCTGCCAGGTTAACCGGCACGGTAAAGACATCGTTGAGATACATGGCAAGCGGATCACTGGGTGGATCATCGGCGCTGAACGCAGCCGAAGGTGTAGCAGGTGTCAGAATTGCATCGACCTGCTGCCAGGCCTGTTTGAAGTCATCAGCAATACGCGTGCGCACCTTCTGAGCCTGGAGATAATAGGCATCGTAGTAACCAGCCGAGAGCACATAGGTCCCGATCAGCACCCGGCGTTTCACCTCGGCCCCAAACCCTTCCGCCCGGGTCTTTTCGTACATCTCTGTGAGGTCATCGGATTCAACGCGCAGGCCGAACTTCACGCCATCGTAACGGGCAAGGTTCGACGAGGCCTCAGCAGGCGCCACGATGTAATAGGCAGGCAATGCGTACTTGGTGTGCGGCAGGCTGATCTCGACCGTTCTGGCGCCCTGCTCCTCGAGCCATTTGATGCCCTGCTGCCAGAGTGTCTCGATTTCTTCGGGCATGCCGTCAACGCGATACTCTTTGGGAATGCCGATCGTGAGGCCTTTCACGCCGCCGTTGAGGCCTTCCTCGAAATCGGGAACCGCAATATCCGCGGAGGTCGAGTCCTTGGGGTCATGGCCTGCCATGGCACCCAGCATGATCGCTGAATCGCGCACAGAGCGGGTCATGGGACCAGCCTGATCGAGCGACGAGGCAAACGCCACGATGCCCCAGCGCGAACAACGCCCATAGGTCGGTTTCAAGCCAACGATCCCGGTAAACGCTGCAGGCTGACGGATCGAGCCGCCGGTATCGGTGCCCGTAGCGCCCAGCGCCATACGGCCGGCCACTGCTGAAGCCGAGCCACCAGAAGAGCCACCGGGAACCAGGTTGCGATTGTCGCCCTTGGCGCGCCAGGGGTTGATAGCGCCGCCGTAGTAGCTCGTGAGGTTGCCCGAGCCCATGGCGAATTCATCAAGGTTGGTCTTGCCCAGCATGACCGCGCCTTCGCGGAACATGTTGGTGGTAACGCTCGATTCATAAAACGGGCGGAATCCGTCCAGAATGTGGGAGCCCGCCGTGGTCAGCACGTCCTTGGTGCAAAACAGGTCCTTGATGGCGACGGGTATGCCTTCCAGCTTGCCAGTTTCGCCCTTGGCGCGCCTTGTGTCGGAAGCCTCAGCCATCTCCAGGGCCTTATCAGGCGTCTCGGTGATAAAGGCGTTCAGCTCACGCTTGCCTTCCATCGATGTGACCTGGGCCTGCGTCAGCTCTTTCGACGACAGGTCGCCCTTGGCCAGCAGGTCGCGTGCTTGTGCAATTGAGAGATCGGTCAGGTCGGTCATTCCACCACCTTGGGCACAACAAAGAATCCATGCGCTGATTTCGGCGCGTTTCTGACGACGTCATCAGCAATGCCGCCATCGCTCACCACGTCTTCGCGGGACTTCAAAAGCATCTCCACAACGCTGGTCATCGGCTCCACCCCATCGGTGTCGACCTCACCCAGTTGCTCCACCCATGCCAGGATGCCGCCAAGCTCGCCTGCCAGGCGCTCTTGCTCTTCTTCGGTGGTAGCGATGCGCGCCAGACGCGATATCCTGGCGACAGTGGCTTTATCGAGCGACATATGACAATGTCCCTTGCCTCAAACCCTTGAAATGGCTTGGAAAAACGTGACCGAGAACGACCCGGAGCGCGCGAACCTAACACCCACCCCAAAACGCGACAAGCCTGTGCGGGACGCAACCCTGTTTCTGGAGATTTGTGCCTCGGGTGTCCTGCTCGGGCTCGACCCCGGCACACGCACGATCGGTATTGCGGCAAGCGACGCAACGCGCAGGATTGCGACACCTGTCGAGACCATTCGCCGCAAGAAATGGACACAGGATCTGGAACGCCTCGGAGCGCTTGTCCATGAGCGTAACGTTGTAGGCATCGTGTTGGGCTATCCGCTCAACATGGATGACAGCGAGGGACCCCGCGCACAGTCCGCACGCCAGATGGGTAACAACCTCATTCGCGGCCTGGGCCTGCCGGTTCTAATGTGGGATGAGCGCCTGTCGTCGTTCGAGGCGGAGGAAATCATGACAGAGGCCGGCATCAGCGCCGACGATCAGGCCGAGCGTATCGACCGGGTCGCGGCAGCCGTGATCCTGCAAGGTGCGTTGGACCAGTTTGTCAGACTTGGCTGAGATCAGGCCATGATCGCCATCTTCACGGCTCTCATGCCGATCTTTCTGGTCATTGCCCTGGGCATCGGCCTGCGTCGATGGCTGGCACCCGATGTGACGTTCTGGCGAACGGTCGAGCGGATCACCTACTTCGTGCTGTTTCCCTCTCTGCTGGTCACACCCTGATGACGACCAGCCTTCCCGATGGCGAGGTGCTGACATCCCTGCTCTCTCTGTTGCTGCCGGCCGTCGTTGTCACGCTGCTCGTTCTGACCCTGCGCAAACCCCTGGGCCTGAACGGCAAGGATTTCCCTTCATTCCTGATGGGCGCAATCCGGTTCAACAGTTACGCCGGGTTGGCTGCGGCCTATGCGCTTTACGGTGACGACGGCCTGGCACTCTTCGCACTTCTACTGGCGGCCTACATTCCCACCGTGAATGTCATCAGCACGGCAGCGCTGGCACGGTATGCTTCGCCGACCGGGACCTCCATTCCGAGTGTCCTGCGTGCGATTGCGACAAACCCGGTCGTGTTGGCCTGCATTATCGGGCTCTCCATGAATCTGCTGGAGATACGGCTTCCTCTGGTCCTCGACAGAACGCTGGCCATCCTGGGTGCCGCCGCTCTTGGGTTTGGCCTGATCTCGGTTGGTGCGGCCCTGCATCTCCAGAGCATGCGGTCGGACAAGCGAACCCTTGCTCTGGCCAGCCTGCTGAAACTCTTTGTCCTCCCATTTGTCGCCTGGGTTTTCTGTTCCATGCTGGGCGTGGACGGTTATGCCAAATCCATTGTGGTGCTGTTTGCAGCCCTGCCCTGTTCACCCGCAGCCTATGTCCTTGCCCGCCAAATGGGCGGCAATGCAGAACTGATGGCAGGGATCATCAGCACAGGCACTGCCGGAGCTATCCTCAGCATTCCGATCATGTTGGCGCTTTTCGGATGACGGCGGGCAGGTCTTTCTTTAAGAACCCGGTTTCAGCATGACAGCTGATCCATCCCCATACCGTTTCACCCACCGCCATCTCCTCGGGATCGAGGATTTGTCGCCCCAGGACATCGTGCATCTGCTCGATCTCGCCGATTCGTACGTCGCGCTTAATCGGCGCGCCGAGAAGAAGCAGAACACGCTGCACGGTCGCACCCAGATCAACATGTTCTTCGAAAGCTCGACGCGCACGCGCACGTCGTTCGAGCTTGCGGGCAAACGACTGGGCGCCGACGTCATCAACATGTCGCCCACGACCAGCGCCATCAAGAAGGGCGAAACCCTGATCGATACGGCAGCGACGCTGAACGCGATGCACCCGGATGTCCTGATCGTGCGCCACCCCGACAGCGGCGCGGTCAAGCTGCTCGCCAACGCGGTCAATGCTGCGGTGATCAACGCGGGCGACGGCAGCCATGAACATCCGACACAGGCCCTACTGGATGCGCTGACCATCCGTCGGCGCCTGGGAACACTTTCGGGCCTGACCGTCGCGATCTGCGGTGATATCGCCCACAGCCGCGTGGCGCGCTCCAACATCCTGCTCTTCAACACCATGGGCGTGCGCGTGCGGCTGGTGGCGCCGCCGACTCTGCTGCCGACCAAAGCGGACCGTTATGGGGTCGAGGTGCATCCACGACATGCGCGAAGGCCTGAAAGACGTGCGATATCGTGATGATGCTGCGCCTGCAGACCGAACGCATGCAGGGCAGCTTCGTGCCGTCCGAACGCGAGTACTTCCAGTTCTACGGCCTCGATCTACGACAAGCTGGCCGTCGCCAAGCCCGATGCGCTCATCATGCATCCCGGCCCCATGAACCGCGGCATCGAGATCGACAGCGAAGTCGCCGACGACATCAACCGCAGCGTCATTCTCGATCAGGTCGAGATGGGCGTGGCCGTGCGCCAGGCCTGCCTGGAGGTCTCTGGCCCGCAATCTCGACAACCCGGAGCACAATCAGTGATGGCCCGGATTGCCGACCTTTCGATCAAAAAGCAGAAGGCGGGCGCGTCGCCTATCTGAATGCACGCTTGTCGATCCCTGCCAGCGGCCTCGACGAAGATCGGCGGCTTGATCTCAGACGGCGACAACATCGCGGATCTGGGCGCCATATCACGGCAGAGCGCTTGGCCGAAGACATCGAGCAGATCGACGCAAGAGGCCTGGTTCTGGCTCCGGGTCTGGTCGACATGCGCGCGCATCTGCGCGAGCCCGGTATTCGAACATCAGGAAACCATCCATAGCGGCAGCCGGTCGGCAGCGGTTGGCGGCATCACCACGATCGCCTGCATGCCCAGCACCAATCCGCCGATCGACGATGTTGCGCTGGTCCACTTCATCGAACGCCGCGCGCGCGAGACCTCGCTGGTCAAGGTGCACCCCATCGCCGCCATCACCAGGGCGCGCAAAGGCGAACAGCTGACCGAAATCGGTTTGCTGCAGGAAGCCGGTGCCGTTGCCTTCTCCGATGGCCTCAACACCATTATGAACGCCAACGTCCTGCGCCGCGCCCTTTCCTACGGCACGATCTTCGATGCCATGTTCATTCACCACCCGAAGACATGAACCTGTCGGGTTCCGGCGCCATGAACAGCGGCGAGATTTCGACGCGCCTGGGCTTGCCCGGCATGGCACCCGAAAGCGAAGCCATCATGGCTGCGCGCGATGTACGCCTGGCAGAGATGACCGGCGGACGCCTGCATCTGGCGCACGTCACGACAGCAGAAACCATCGACATCGTGCGCAGGGCCAAGGCACGTGGTGTCCGCGTGACGGCCGATACCGCTCCGCACTATGTCGCGCTCAACGAAAACGCGGTGGGCGACTACCTCACCTTTGCCAAGGTGCGCGCCACCTTTGCGTTCGGAAGATGATCGCCAGGCCGTGGTCGCGGGGCTAAGGGACGGCGCCATCGATGCCATCGCCAGCGACCATGCGCCCCACGATCAGGACAGCAAACGCCAGCCATTCGTCCAGGCGGCCTTTGGCATCGTTGGCCTTGAGACCATGCTGCCGCTCGTTCTGGAGTTGGTGCACAACGAACACCTGACGCTTGCCCGCGCGCTGGAAACGGTGACCAGCGCACCGGCAGACCTGCTTAAACTCAGGGCCGGAAGACTGGCCAAGGATGGGCCTGCCGACCTGGTTCTGATTGACCTTGAAGCACCGTGGCGGATCGATTCCAAGGCCTTCCAGAGCAAGTCGAAGAACTCTCCCTTCGATGGCCGCCCGGTACAGGGGCGCGCAGTCCGAACCGTCATCAGCGGCCGCACGGTTTTCGACCTTTCGTCAGAGGGATAACCACGAACCCGACTTCAGGGTGGTGACCTGTCGTATGGCATGGCATCGTGGCCGTTGGTTCCGTGCTGGAGACGCTCTGACGTGTTCGATGACCGCATCCTGTCTATCGAGGCCCTGCCATTCCTCTGGCCCTATGCTCTGTGTGCTCTCGTTGCCTATCTGATGGGTTCGATCCCCTTTGGCCTGATCCTTACGCGGCTGGCCGGGCAAGGCGACATTCGCAAGATTGGTTCGGGCAGTATCGGAGCAACAAATGTCTTGCGTACGGGCAACAAGACCCTGGCAGCCGCAACGCTCCTGCTTGATACCGGAAAGGGAGCAGCAGCCGTCCTGATCGGCCAGTATTATGGCGGTCCCGATTTTGCCGTGATCGCAGCGTTCATGGTGATCGTCGGCCACCTATTTTCGGTCTGGTTGCGCTTTCGTGGCGGCAAGGGAATCGCAGCGGGGTTGGGCGTCATGCTGGCTCTTGCCTGGCCCGCGGGGCTGATTGCTCTGGTGGTCTGGGTGGTCCTTGCGGCAGTGATCCGCATTTCGTCATTGGCGAGCATCGCAGCCGCTGCCTCGGCCCCCATAGCCATCTGGTTCGTCACCCATGACGTGCAGTACGCACAGACTGCTGCTCTGATCGCTCTGCTCATCATCATCAAACACCACAGCAACATCCTGCGCCTGTTCAGAGGTGAAGAGCCGCGCATCGGCAAGAAAACATGACGCCACGTGCAGACCGTGATGGTCTGATTGCACGCCTTCGGCTTGCCCGCGCGGAGAATGTAGGTTCCCGCACTTATCAAGCGCTGGTACGTCGCTTTGGTTCACCGGAAGCAGCGCTTGAAGCCTTGCCTGAGATGACAAGGCGAGGAGGACGAAGCAGGGCCATCAAGGCACCCGACCCGGAGAGCGTTGCCGCCGAAGTAGCCGCGCTTTCAAAACTGGGAGGGGTGCTCATTGCCAGCGATGACTCCACCTATCCCGAGCTGCTTAACCAGATCTACGACCCTCCTCCTGTCCTTACCGCGTTAGGAGACCCGACTCTGCTGTCGCGCCCCATGGTCGGCATGGTCGGCGCACGCAATGCATCAGCTGCCGGGCGACGTTTTGCAGAATCCATGGCACGTGAACTTGGTGAAGCCGGTTACGTCGTGGTTTCAGGCCTTGCACGCGGCATCGACACAGCCTCGCACCACGGTTCGCTGGCAACTGGCACCATCGCGGTTCTGGCCGGCGGCATCGACAACATTTATCCGCCTGAAAACGCATCACTCTACCAATCCATTGCCGAGCAAGGATTGCTGCTATGCGATCAGCCCCTGGGGCTTACCCCACGATCAGGGCACTTCCCCCGCCGCAACCGTATCGTTGCCGGCCTGGCATTGGGCGTTGTGGTTGTTGAGGCGACCGAACGGTCCGGTGCGTTGATCACCGCGCGCCTGGCCGCAGAAAACGGCCGCGATGTCTTTGCCATTCCAGGCAGTCCGGGTGATCCCAGGGCCAGGGGGCCGAACCGTCTGATCAAGGATGGAGCGGCACTGGTGGAGAGTACCGAAGACGTTCTTTCCCTGCTTCGTGAACCTGGCCGTTCAATTCCGATTCAACCCCATGAGCCCGAGCCCGAAGGTTTCGATTTCGGCCCGATTCCAGACGATCCTCCACCAAGCCAGGATGCGCAGCAAAGAGTGCTTTCCGCCCTGGGAGCGACGCCAGTCGAGGTTGACGAACTGGTACGCCGGTGCCAAGTAACTGCGTCTGAGGCCCAGATTTTGTTGCTGGAACTCGAGCTTGCGGGCCGTGTCGAACGGCATCCGGGAAACAGGATTTCCTTGATTTCGCGATGATCGCGGCCCCTATTCTTTGTCCTTCACGTTGTTCCAGAGGCGCCCTATGCACGTCGTTGTCGTTGAGTCGCCAGCCAAAGCCAAGACGATCGAAAAGTACCTGGGTAGCGACTACACAGTCCTGGCCAGCTATGGTCATGTAAGCGATCTGCCGCCCAAGGATGGCTCGGTCCTTCCCGACAGAGACTTCGAAATGATCTATGAGACCGGTGATCGCGCCCGGAAACCGCTCAAAGCGATTTCCGATGCCCTGCGCGGTGCCGACAGTCTTGTTCTGGCGACTGATCCGGATCGCGAAGGTGAAGCGATCTCCTGGCACGTGCTCAACTGGCTTACAGAAAAAGGTGCCGTCAAAGGCAAGGCGATTTCTCGTGTGGTGTTCCACGAAATCACCAAAAACGCAGTGCGTGATGCCGTCGCCAATCCACGTCAGATCGATATGGACATGGTCAACGCGCAACAGGCACGCCGTGCGCTCGATTACCTCGTCGGCTTCAACCTCTCACCGGTACTCTGGCGCAAGCTTCCCGGCAGCCGGTCAGCCGGCCGCGTGCAATCGGTTGCGCTGCGTTTGATCTGTGTCCGTGAAGCTGAGATCGAGGCCTTTATTCCCCAGGAATACTGGACCGTCGAAGCAGACTTTTTAAAAGATGTCGGCGGAAAGGTCGTTGGCCGCCTGACGCAGCTCGATGGCACCAAGCTCGACAAGTTCGCCCTGGGCAACCGCACCAGTGCGGAAGCCGCCGCCCGGCGCGTGCGTGAAGGCAGCTTCAGCGTCGCAAAAGTCGACCGCAAGCAGGTCAAACGCAATCCGCAACCACCGTTCATCACCTCGACACTGCAGCAGGAAGCCTCGCGCAAGCTGGGGTTTGGCGCACGCCGCACCATGCAGGTTGCGCAGAAGCTTTATGAAGGCATCGATCTGGGTGGTGAGACCGTAGGCCTCATCACCTATATGCGTACCGACAGTGTTGTCCTGTCCCAGACCGCCATTGACGGCGCGCGTGACCTGATCAAAAGCGAGTTCGGCGATCGCTACCTGCCCGAGAAGCCGCGCCTGTTTAAGTCCTCGACCCGCAACGCCCAGGAGGCCCATGAGGCAATCAGGCCAACCGGTTTTGAGCGTACGCCCAAGGAAATGGCCTCCCATCTCGATGACGATGGACGGCGTCTTTATGAGCTGATCTGGAAACGCGCTCTGGCAAGCCAGATGGAGCATGCGCTGCTCGACCAGGTTGGTGTCGATATCGCCACGCCCAAGAACGACGTCGTCCTGCGCGCTACCGGCTCGGTCGTTGCATTCGATGGTTTCATGCGTCTCTATCGAGAGGATCGCGATGATCCCAGCGATGACGAAGATGATGACAACGAGCGCCGCCTGCCCGACGTCAAGGAAGGTGAGCAGCTTGGCACCGGAGACGTACGCCACGATCAGCATTTCACCGAGCCACCGCCGCGTTACACCGAAGCCAGCCTCGTCAAACGCATGGAAGAACTCGGCATCGGGCGACCTTCGACCTATGCCTCGATCATCGGTGTGCTGCAGGACCGTGATTATGTCGTGCTCGACAAGAAGCGTTTCATACCACAGGACCGTGGACGTCTGGTAACAGCCTTCCTTGAATCCTTCTTTCCCAACTATGTGGAATATGGTTTCACGGCGAGCCTGGAGCAGGAACTCGACCGCGTTTCGAATGGCGATGAAAACTGGAAGCAGGTACTGCGTGACTTCTGGAGCGCCTTCCACATCGCGATAGAAGAAGCCGGCGAGCTGGAACGTCCGACCGTTCTGGCCAAAATCGAGAAGGTTCTGGAAGATCACATCTTCCCTAAGGGCCCCGATGGAAGCCCCAGTCCACGCGGATGCCCGCTGTGCGAAGGTGGCAATGTCGGCCTCAAACTGGGCAAGTTCGGTGCCTTCCTTGGCTGTTCGAACTATCCCGATTGCCGCTACACCCGTCAGCTTGTCGCAGGTGATGATGGCGCCGATACGACCGCTGCCGATGGCCCCAAACATCTGGGCGATGATCCAGAAACCGGTCTGGCCGTCACGCTGCGTCGTGGCCCCTATGGCCTCTACATCCAGAAGGGTGAGCCCGAAGGTAAAACCAAACCACCGCGTATTGCCGTGCCCAAGGACCTGCCACCCGATCAGGTCGATCTGGAGATCGCGCTGCGTCTGCTGGCCCTGCCTCGCGATATCGGGAAACATCCCGAGGACAACGAAACGGTCCTTGCCGGCATTGGTCGCTTTGGGCCTTATCTCAAACACGGTCCCAAATACGTCTCCCTGCCCAAGGACGACGATGTTCTGACTATTGGACTCAACCGTGCCGTGACGGTCATTGCAGAAAACGTCGCCAAAGGTGGTGGTCGTGGACGCGCTGCACCGCCGCTCAAGGTTCTGGGCGAACATCCCGATGACAAGGTCGTCATCGAGGTGAAAAAGGGACGCTACGGTCCCTACGTCGCCCACAAGCGGGTCTTTGCGTCCCTGCCCAAGGGTGTTGAGCCCGAAGACATGACCCTTGAAATGGCGCTGGAGCTGTTGGCCAAGAAACTCGAAGCCAAGGGTGCCAAGAAAGCCCCGGCCAAAAAGGCTGCCAAGAAAGCACCTGCCAAGAAGAAGGCAGCAAAGAAGAAGGCAGCAAAGAAGAAAGCTGCAAAGAAGAAGAGCCCGGCAAAGAAGGCAGCAAAAAAGGCCGTGGCGAGCGATGGCTAAGAAGAGACCTGACAGCGGGGGCTTGCCCTCGCGCGACCAACTGCTCGCCTATATTGCCGAGAATCCAGGCCGTGTGGGCAAACGTGAAATCGCCCGCGCCTTCGGCGTCAAGGGTGGCCCGGAACGCGCCGCCCTCAACAATCTCATTCGTGAGTTGAAGGATGAAGGTGTCATCGGGCGCGCCGCGGGCAAACGCCTCCAGGTGGCAGGTGATCTGCCCGCTGAGCTTCTTGTCGAAGTGACTCAGCTTGATGACGAGGGCCAGGCCATTGCCGAACCCGTCATGTGGCACGCTGATGGCGCTGCTCCCAAGATCACACTCAAGCCCATGCACGGCCGACACACCTATCCCGCTCCGGGGATCGGCCAGCGCGCCATCGTCAACCTGCGCAAGCTCCCCGATGGCAGCTATGATGGGCGTGTACGACGGATTATGGACAAGGACGCCGAACAGATTGTCGGTGTGTTTCGCAAGACCCCGCAAGGCGACCGCATCCAGCCGACCGACAGGCGCCTTGCCAAAGAATATCATGCCCAAATCGAGCCCGGCATCACGGTGGAAGACGGCGATCTCGTTCTTGCCGAGCCTCTCTCCGCCAAACGGTTTGGTCCCATTCCCGCACGGATTGTACGCCGCATCGGCAAATGGGGTGACACCGACGCCATCAGCCTTGTGGCCATCGCCACGCATGGAATTCCAACAAAGTTTCCCGATGCCGTTATCGCAGAAGCAGAACAGGCTGTCCCGGTCACAGAGCTGGGTAAACGCAAAGACCTGCGCGCCATTCCGCTGATAACGGTCGATGATATTGACGCCCGTGATTTCGACGATGGGGTGTTTGCCGAACCCACCGATGAGCATGGCGCGGCGTGGCATGCCATCGTTGCGATTGCTGATGTTGCCCACTATGTCCGCCCCGGCAGCGAACTTGACCGCAACGGTTTCCAGCGCGGTAATTCATGCTACTTCCCCGACCGGGTCGTGCCGATGCTTCCCGAGCGCCTCTCCAACGATCTCTGCTCCCTGCGCCCCGGCGAAGATCGCGCCTGCATGGCCGCGCATCTCTGGATCGGCAAAACAGGCAAGCTACAGAAATGGCAGTTTGTACGCGGGCTCATGCGTTCGGCAGCGCGCCTGACCTACGATGAAGTCCAGGCCCACCAGGACGGTAATCCCTGTGACAAGACCTCCGCACTGGCCCCCGATGTCATCGAAAATCTCTATGGCGTTTATCATGCTTTGCGTCAGGCCCGCCTGGAGCGCGGCGCGCTCGACATCGACAAGCCGGAACGCAAGGTTCGCATTGGTGAGGATGGCAAGATTGCCGAGATCACGCTGCGCCAGCGTCATGACAGTCACAAGATGATCGAGGAGTTGATGATCGCGGCCAATGTCGCATCAGCCAATCAACTCGCCGAACGCAACATGCCTGTGATGTACCGGATTCACGATCAGCCCACGCCGGAGAAAGCCCACAACCTGCGGGAATACCTGCAGGGTATCGGGCTTTCCCTGCGCAAGTCACCGCAATTGCGGCCGGCTGATTTTGCCCAGATCCTCAAAAGCGTGGTCGACACCGACAACAAGGATGCGGTGAACGAAGCTGTTTTGCGCAGTCAGTCGCAAGCCCAGTATGCACCCGGCAATATCGGCCATTTTGGTCTGGGCCTCGTGAACTATTGCCACTTCACATCTCCCATCCGGCGTTATGCCGATGTGCTTGTGCATCGCGCCCTGATTCGCAGCCTGCGGCTTGGCCCCGGCGGCCTGCCCGAAGATGCCGATGCCGGGTTCGACAAGATGGGCGTGCATCTATCGGCAACAGAACGCCGTGCCATGAAGGCCGAACGTGACGCCATGGATCGCTACCTTTCCGAGTATCTCGCCGAACGACTTGGCACAGAGGAAGCTGGCAAGATTGTGGGAGTCGGCCGCTTTGGCGTCTTCGTGCGCCTGGACAGCGTTCAGGCCGATGGTTTGCTGCCAGCACGCCGCCTGCCCGGCGGACCTTTCCGACATCATGAAGACCGCCATGAACTGGAAGGGCACGGTGTTGTCTATCGCCTTGGTGATCCCGTTGTCGTCTCCCTGGTGGAAGCAGACCCGGTCAGCGCCACGGTCGGATTCGATCTGGTTGAAGGTGGTGTTGCACAACGCGGCGCGCGTGGTGGCGCACGCCACGACGGTCCGCGCCGCCACAAGGGACGCGGCAAGCCAAAGCGCCGCTGATCAGCCCGATTGGCGATTGAAGTGTTTCGGCGTACAATGAGATTTGGTGTGATCGACAAGCGATCACATTCAGGGGGTACATCATGGCGGTAAATTCTGCGGCTCGTGCCGAGCCACGCAACGAACAGGTTCGGCCTTCGCCAGTGCAAAAGCGCTGGCTGGAACGCGGCCTCGATCAGGCTGGTGGCAAGCTCCCGCTGTTCGACGAGGAAGGTCGCGAGATTGACCCACGCACGATCAAGAGCTGTATCCGTCAGGGCTGGGCAGAACCGTGGGTCGCCAACCCGATCAAACCTGACTGGCTGGTCTGTCGTCTGACCCAGGTGGGACGCACCATTCTGAGCTGACGCCTGTTTCCAGCAGCTGCCTTTGACTTTGCCGGGGTCAACAGACAGCATCGCGCTCTCCTGATTTCCTGGCGGTTCCCATGGCCGAAGAAATGTCCAAGCCCGTTCGCCCGCGCGATGCTGCAAGCGTCGTGCTGATCCGTGGTGAAGGTTCTGGTGCAGAAGTCCTGATGGGGCGCCGACGCAAGCGCGCAAGCTTCCTGCCCAACATCTATGTCTTTCCGGGCGGCAGGGTCGATGCTGCCGATTACCGGGCTGTCGAAGGCCTGGCCCTTCACCCGGAAACCGAGCGCCTGCTGCGCCGTCACACGCCTGCAACGCCGACGCTTGCACTGGCACTGGCGGGCCTGCGCGAGACGCATGAAGAGACCGGCTTCCTGATCTCGAAAAACGCCGATGCAGCGGCCCTGGAACACGCGCCTGCCACGCCTTACTGGGACGCTTTACGCGCAGAGACCTCCCTGCCCGACCTGGCGCGCATGGATTACATCGCACGTGCACTGACACCGACCATGTCGCACAAGCGGTTCAACACCCGCTTTTTCTTGATCGACGCCAACGATGCCCGCGGCGAACTGATCCAGGATGGCGAGCTCGAAGACCTCCATTGGGTCCCGCTTGATGCCGCCCACCGCCTACCCATCGTCGATGTCACGGAGTTCGTTCTGAACCGTGCGCGAGAGCGCTGGCAAGACCGTCTCACCGGCAAGCTTCAGAAATCGGTCCCTTTCCTGCGCTATGTCCGTAACCGGCAGCGGATAGACCATGTCTGAGGTCACCATGAGCCACCGGGATCGTATTCGCTGCCTGATCGCCCTGATCGGCGCACTGGCTGTGGTTTCCACGACCAGTTCACTCACCTGGCCAATCCTCTCGGAATACCTGCGCAACCAGGGTTTTGACGAGACCGCGATCAGCATCAATGCAGCAGCACAGTTCGCCGGCATTGTCGTGGTTGCGCTTCTGGCGACCCGCATCATGCCACGCCTTGGGTTCTTCAGAACCATTGTCCTGGGGCTGGGGCTTGTTGCCACCATGCTGATCCTGCTGCCATTTTTTCGGGACTATTGGGTCTGGCTTGTCCTGCGGTTTGTCCTGGGACTGGGCGCTTCCATGCTCTTTACCGCCGGTGACACCTGGATCAACCAGATCCTGGATGATCGTGTACGCGGCCGCTGGCTGGGTGTTTACAGCACCGTGGGTATGGCCGGTTGGGCCGTAGGCCCCATTATCGGTTCCCAACTCGATCCCGCGTCCATCTGGCCGTTTATCTGTGGGCTCGTGGCTGTCGCGATTGCAGCAACCGTGTTGATTCCGACCCGCAAGATCGACATCAACCTTTCCCAGGAAGAAGGTTTTGATGCCATGGGCGGGCGGTTATGGGTCATCTTTCTTGTGGCGCCAACCGTGTTGCTTGCTTCAGCCATGTTCGGCGTCGTCGAGGGTGGCATGCAGAACTTTGCCCATCTCTACACCATGGACGTTCTGGGCGACGAGTTCCGCGAGGTCGGTTATGCCGTCATCTGGGTCGGCTCCATTGGCGCGATCTTCTTCCAGTATCCAGTGGGTTGGCTGGCCGACAAACTTGACCGGGGCTGGCTCCTGGTCGCCTGTGTCTTCGTGTTGGCGCTGTCGATCTTCACGTTCCCCTTCCTGGTCCATGCGGGAACTCAACCCTGGTACCATCTCGATGCTCTTGCACTGTGGGCAATGATCTCCCTGTGGGGTGGCTCCATGGGTGCGATCTTTACGGTGGGTATCACCCTGCTGGGTCAGCGCTTCCGGGGCATTGAACTGATCGGTGCCAATGCGGTGTTCTCACTCCTGTTTGGTGTTGGCGGAATGGTCGGGCCACTGATCGTCGGAACTGCCATGAAAGAGGCCGGGCCAAGCGGTTTCCCGTCTTCGTTGGTTATTGTGGTTCTCATGTACGGTCTCTTCGCAGCATGGCGTCAGGCAACGCGCGGCAAACGCCTTGCGCGCGGTCAGGGCGCGTGAGACTTGACACTGGCCTGATCACCGCTATCTTCCGCCTCCCTCTTTCAGGACTAAAACGCCATGGCAAAACCGACCACTATTCTCGTCAAGCTCGAGAGCACGGCGGACACCGGTTACTACTACGTGACCAAGAAGAACCCGCGCACGCAGACGGAAAAGATGACGTTCCGCAAGTACGACCCCGTTGCGCGCAAGCATGTCGAGTTCAAGGAAACCAAGCTCAAGTAAGCTGTTTCCCGGTGCTTAACGCGCCGCACGTTCGCTCACATTCCTGACACATCACGTTCTGGCCACTTGTTGGCGGCCGGAACCTGACGCATGTCTGGAGCATGAAGCGATTTACACCCGCAGCCGCCCTGCTCTGCTATCTGACCGCATTCGATCAAATTGCGGTGGCGCAGGTTCCTGAATTCGACTTCGAGACTCACAGTCATCAGGCACTGGATTCTCCAGAACAGGCTGTAGCGGCCATGCGCGAGGCCCTGACGTCAATCTTTCCAGTTGGCCGTAACTGCGCCTACGTCGACGAAACCCTGGAACACCTGCGCAAGCAGGCACGTAGCCGCGAACAGAATCGCGGTGACCCGGTCGGCGGCGACACCAACATCCGAGACTGCCGACAGGCAACCCCTGAAGCGCTCACCTGTGTCTGGTTTCTTTTCGTTCCACCGAAGGAGCGCCAGGAAGCCATGGCGCAGGGCATTTACGGCATGACCTGGATCTTAAGATTTCAGTTCGGTGACAACGAAGCTCTGGAGACTCTGGAGGTCGATCTGCTGATCGAGCACCTCTAGCAGTCTGCTTCAGGCGGCGCAGACAACCTGATTGCGCCCGCCGGCCTTGGCCTTGTAGAGCGCATCATCAGCCAGACGGAACAGATCGTCAGGTGTTTCCACATCATCCGTCAGGTTGGCAACACCCACGCTGATCGTGACGTCGAGCAACAGGTCATCCTTGACTGCTGCGAACGGCTTTTCTGCAACGCCGTGGCGCAGACGCTCAGCGACCGCACGGGCAACAGTGGGATCGGTCTCGGGCATCACCACCACGAACTCCTCACCGCCATAACGCGCAGGAAAATCGCTCGAGCGGGTGAGCTGTAGGATGCGTGAGCCCAGTTCAATCAGGACGACGTCCCCCACGGCATGACCATGACTGTCGTTCACCTTCTTGAAGTGATCGACATCGAGAATGATGAGCGAGAGCGGTTTGCCGGTCTGGCGCGAACGCTCGAATTCACGTTTCAGATAGGTTGTCAGATAACGGCGATTATGAAGCTTGGTCAGCTCGTCCAGAGCGGCCATCGACACGCTGGCTTCCAGGTTCGTGCGCAAGCGATCCTGATAACGTTTGCGTCGCACCTGCATACGCGCGCGCGCAATCAGTTCGTTGCGGTCGATCGGTGCCATCACGTAATCGGTCACACCCAGATCCAGCGCCTTGGCCAACCTCTCCATCTCGCCATCCTCGACCAGCACCAAAATGGGAAGCATGCGCGTCTGGGGCCGACTCCGCAGTTGCGAGACAACCCGCAATCCATCAATCGTGTCGAGACTCAGACTGACAATCACGGCGTCATAGCCGCCGTTCTCCAGCTCGGCAAAACAGGCCTTCTCTTCATCGACAACAACAACCTTGTGATGCGCGCTCAAGGGCTCGCTGATCATGCGGGCACGTGAGTCGAAGTCTTCCAGAAGCAGAACGTTGCTGTCTTCCAGCGACTCGTTCCAGATGGGTGCCATTTCTTCGAGTTGTGCGGCGCTGTCGACGCCAAATCTCAGGCGCAGTTCATCAAAGGTGACCTTGAAGCGCAGCAGTGAGCGAACCCGGGCAAACAACGCCAGATCATCCACCGGTTTGGTCAGGAAATCATCGGCCCCGGCTTCCAGGCCCACCACACGATCTGCGGTGTCGGAAAGCGCGGTAACCATGACAATGGGAATGTGCATGGTCTCAGGCTGGTCGCGCAGAATACGGCAGACTTCATAGCCGTCCATATCAGGCATCATGACATCAAGCAGAATCAGATCCGGGCGTTCCTCTGTCGCAATGCGCACCGCTGCTGCACCACCAGAGGCCGTCAGAACGTCATAGTATTCGCTCGTAAGCTTTGCTTCGAGCAGCTTTACGTTCAGCGGCTGGTCGTCAACAACAAGGATGCGACCGGTCATGTCAGGTCCCCACCATCAGCCCAGGAACTTCCGCACGGTCTCGAGGAACTGATGGACTGAGATCGGCTTGGCGATGTAGGCGTCGCAACCCACGCTCAGAACCTTCTCTTCATCACCCTTCATCGCCAGAGCCGTAACCGCAACGACAGGAATGTCAGCCGTGCTGGGCTCGGCCTTGATCCAATGCGTCACTTCCAGTCCGGAGGCCTCCGGCAGTTGAACGTCCATGATGATCAGATCAGGGTGATGTTCCTTGGCCTTGCTGAACGCTTCCTCACCGTTGATGGCCTGCAAGACACCAAACCCATTGGCGTCGAGCAGGTCATTGAAGAGCTTCATGTTGAGCTCGTTGTCCTCAACGATCAGAACCGTTTTGGCCATGGAATAACCCCGCTCGTTCACTCTCTGCCAGGTTCGACAGATGTGTATTCCCCTGGGCCCGTCACTTCGACGAGCTTGCCTGTTCCTTCTTTTAGCATAAGTTGCGCCATCATTCGTAGTCACAGAACTCAAAGGTTGGTTCATGGCGGCACACATGGACGAAAAAAACGACCCTGATCACCTCGATTCCCAACTTGCGGGCATTGTCGTCGCGCAAGACAGGCCCCTTCTCATCACGGATGCCGATGAGGTGCTGTTTGCTTTCTTTCAGGAATTCGAACGGTATCTCAACGCCAACGGCACCTATTTCAACTGGGCCTCGTTCCGGCTGAACGGTAATATTATTGATCAGGATACCGACGAAGCTGTTGAAAACCACATCGTGCGTGAACTTCTGGGCTCGTTTTTCGTCCAACACACCAGATCCATACCGATGATTGCCGGAGCCGCTCTCTCGCTGCAACGTCTGAGCAGGCACATGGAAATTGTCGTCCTGACGAACATACCCCATGCCCAGCGCGCTGATCGCGCCCACGCCCTGGCTGCCCACGGTGTCGGGTTTCCCGTCATCACCAATGAGGGTTCCAAGGCTGAGGCTGTAAGTGAGCTCGCCGGACGCACGACTGCGCCGGTTTTCTTCATCGACGATTCGCCCGGTCACCACACGGATGTCGCCGGTGCGGCCGATCATGTCATGCGCATTCACTTTATCGGAGACCCGCGCCTGTCGGACCTGCTTGGTCCGGCAGAAGACAGCCATCACCGTGCCTTTGACTGGGATGAGATCAGTACGTTCATCGAAACCCATCTCGAAAGGGCCGGTCACGAGATCCGACCATGAGACTAGGCATCGACCTGGGCGGTACCAAGACCGAAGGCCTGGTGCTGGCGCCAAACGGCTCAGAACGCGCACGCATGCGTGTCGCAACCCCTTTTGACGACTATGACGCCATCATCCGCACGGTTGCCGACCTGGTCGACAAACTGGAAGCCGATGCCGGCACAAGCGCAATTCCCGATATCGGCATCGGCATGCCCGGATCGCTCTCACCGCGCACGGGTCTGGTGCGCAATTCCAACTCCACATGCCTCAATGGCCACGACATACACGCCGATCTCACCGAAGCGACCGGGCGTCGGATAAAGCTGGCCAACGATGCCAACTGCTTTGCTCTTTCCGAAGCGTCCGACGGTGCAGGTCATGGGGCCCGCTGCGTCTTTGGTGTGATTCTGGGCACAGGCGTTGGCGGAGGTCTGGTCTTTGAGGGAACCCTGATCGAGGGCCGCAATCTGATTGGCGGCGAATGGGGCCATAACCCCCTGCCCGGCCCAGACATCATGGAAGCGCCCCTGCCGGTCTGCTACTGCGGGCGCGCAGGATGTATCGAGGCCTATCTATCCGGTCCTGGGCTGGTCAACGATCACCGGCAACACACCCTTGAACAATGTGAAACAGCGGAAATTGTTGCTGCCGCCGCCGACGGCCACGTGCCTGCCGTGGTCACCATGGCGCGTTACGAAAAACGCCTGGCGAGAGCATTGGCAAGCGTGATGAACCTGGTTGACCCCGACGTCATCGTGCTTGGCGGTGGGCTTTCAAACATCGACCGGCTTTATGAGAATGTGCCGCCTCTGCTGGCCGGACCGGTGTTCTCGGATGTCATCGACACAAGGATTGTTCCTGCCAGACACGGCGACAGCAGCGGCGTACGCGGCGCTGCCTGGTTATGGCCGGACGCTTAACAGCCGCCGTCGACAAGCGTTTCCAGCTCGCGCAGTTGCGAGCGTATGATGAAGTCTCCGTAGTCGAACGCCAATTCAAGGGCAACGCCGTCGTCGCGCAGCAGCGCGTTGATCTCAACATTGGGCAGCTCATCTCCACTGCCGTGATCGAAAAATGCCAGGCGCATGTTCCAGGCAGTCTGTCCCTCAATCGTCTCGGACTTGCCGACGATGGTTGTGACGTCGTTGACCGTTGCGCCGTCCGTTCCATCAAAAAGAACATGGCTCATGAAGCGCTCGCCGGCCAACGCCCGCTCCAGAATGTCGCTGATGTGCTCCATGGGAAAGATGGCCCCTTCAGGCATGTCATGGCGCGACGTTTCGGGTTCTTCGATGGTGATGCTGCCCGAATTGAGTTTGGTTGCTGCAACGGCTTCGCCTGCGGACCTCTCGGTCGGGCCGGGATCGTTGGTGGTCTCGTCTTCAAAGCGGTACCAGGTGCCGTCCTTGGCCTCGAACGAATCATAGGTCGACGTCGTCACCAGCCCGCCGTCCTCGCGCAGAATCTGCATGAGAACACGCTGCTGGACGTTCCAGGTTTCGCATCGGTCTTCAACTTCGATGACCAGCCCACCATGCACAGACACCAGTCCAATGGCGTCTCCTCCGCTTTCCAGCGTCATCTCGTAGACGGCGCGATGCGCCAGCAGGTCAATGGTTTGGGACGATGCCGGCATGCTGATCAGAACCAGCGCGCCTGCCATGGAACTCAGGAAGACTTTGCGTATGTACATAGGTTCCATTAAGTACGCCCGGCCCTTCAAATTCAATGACAACCTCCTGCGTTCAAGGATCACAAGATGTCAAAGCCAGTTGTATTCGTGACCCGTCGTCTGCCCGATGCCGTGGAAGAAAGGCTGAAACGCGATTACGAACCACGCCTGAATGCCGGGGATCAGTTACCCGGTCCTGATGAAGTTGTCGCAGGCTGCAAAGGTGCTGACGCACTGATCCCCTGCCCTACAGACAAGATCACGGCCGATGTCATCAATCGTCTGGATGACAGCCTGAAGGTTATCGCAACGTTTTCGGTCGGTCATGAGCACATTGACATCAAGGCAGCGCGCGAACGCGGCATCATGGTGACCAACACGCCCGATGTTTTGACCGACGCCACCGCCGATATCGCCATGCTTCTGCTGCTGGGCGCTGCACGACGTGCCTATGAAGGGGAGCGCATGGTGCGCGAGTCAACCTGGGGCGCATGGGCACCGACCGCGATGCGCGGCGTGCATGTGACCGGCAACCGTCTGGGCATTCTGGGTATGGGCAGGATTGGCCAGGCGATGGCCCGCCGCGCTGCTGGCTTCGAGATGGAAGTCCATTATCACAATCGCTCCAAACTCCCAGCAGACCTGGAGTTCGGCGCAATGTTCCATGCCGATCTCGACAGCATGCTGGGCGTCAGCGACATGCTCTCAATCCATTGTCCTTCAACACCAGACACGCTCAAGATCATCAATGCCCAGCGCCTGGCAAAGCTGCCTGATGGCGCCATTGTCGTGAATACGGCACGCGGCAATGTCGTGGACGATGATGCACTCATTGCAGCCCTGAAATCCGGCAAGCTGTTTGCCGCCGGCCTGGACGTGTTCGATGGCGAGCCCAATATCCATCCGGGTTATCGCGAGCTGACCAATGCCTTCCTGCTGCCGCATCTTGGCAGTGCGACCATGGCGACCCGTGACGCCATGGGTTTCCGGGCGGTCGACAACCTGGATGCCTTTTTTGCCGGTCAGGAACCGTCTGACAGGGTCGCCTGACGCAGATCAGCCGTCAGCAGACTCTTCCGACAGGATCCGGTCGATTGCCGGATGACGGCGCACGGCATCGCAGTTGCGCTCGATGTTCGGAAATTCTGAGGCAAGAGCATCCAGGGGCTCGTACCAGGTTGCCAGCATGGCGAGATAGATATCGGGCACGCTCATGGCATTGCCCAGGAAATGGGTGCCTGTCGCAGCCAGGGCTTCATCGATGATGCCCATGGCACGCTCAACCCTGCCCTTTGCAGCTTCGGCAATGTTCTCTGCTTGCGATGCAACGGTGGTGCAGCGCTCGGGATAGAAGCCCTGAAGCATGTATTCCTGCAGGGTGTTGGTCAGAAACACCGACCATTGCAGATATTGCGCACGCTCTGGGGCGTCGTTGGCTGGTGCCAGACCAGCCTCTGGATGCCGGTCGGCGAGCAGCATGCAGATCGCAGCCGATTCAAACATCGCCTTGCCGTCGATCACCAGGGTCGGCACGCGGCCATAGGGGTTGATCGCCAGGTAGTCGGCATCGCGGTGCTCACCGGAAAGGTCGACAGCAACGAATTCATACGCAACGCCGGCACACTCAAGAATACACTGCGGTGCCATGCCGGCTGAGCCCGCTCCGCCATAAATCTTATACATGAGGTAATCTTCCTAACTATCTATTTTAAATTAATATTATCGAGTCATTGTCATCTTAATTCGCGACAGTAATGCCTCTTCCTGAATCCCTGTCATCAACCTGTCTTTGCCTTCACCCGTAGTGATCACAGTCTGTCCCGCGCGCTCACCATCCATCACGACTTCAATCGTGCAGGCCTCCAGCTCGAAAAGATCGGGCCACAGCAGAAGGGCCGTCACAGCAACGTCATAGAGTGCAATTGGTGATTCCCGCCACATACCAGCCAGCGCTCTTGCAGGCTCGTTGGCATCCTCCATTCCTTCGAACCACGACATAGGTGGGCGTAGGTTTCGTGTCGTATCGAGCGTGACAAGCGTGATGGGAGCACAAACGGATAACGCGACATGAGCGGCGTGGGGATCAACATAGATGTTGAACTCGGCGAACTCCGTCATGTTGCCGCGCCCCTGCGCGCCCCCCATGACCGCGAGGTGGCCAATTCTTTCGGCCAGGTCCGGGCGTGCAATCAGCACCATGGCGATGTTGGTCAATGGTCCGATCGCCGCGACCGTCAAGGGTTCGGTGCTTTTCTCAAGCAGGTTGATGAGTGCCGATATGGCGTGATCGCTATGGGGTGGGCCGGCAGCTTGGGGAAGTCCAGACCCGCCCAGACCATCGGCACCGTGGCTTTCTTCGGCAGTCTCCAGCACTTTGAGCAAGGGGCGAGCGCAGCCGCGATAGACGGGAATGTCGGATCGCGACGCGGCAGCCAGAATGCGCATGGCATTGCCGGTTGTGTGATCGATGGGAACGTTGCCGCCTACCGTCGTGATTGCCAGAACGTCCAGCGCTTCTGGGCAGGCCAGGGCCAGAAAAATGGCAAATGCATCGTCCTTGCCGGGGTCACAATCAAAGACAACGGGCAGAGGGCTCACGGCAATTCCAAGGGCACGTTGGAGGATGTGTTATCTTGCATCCTGCGTCCTGTCGGGGCAAACGAGGATCCACCATCAACCAGCGGGCCCTCACCCATGACAAACAGCACGATTGCAGCCTCAAACTGGGGCTTTCCCACCGTTATTCGCTTCGGTCCAGGACGCATTGCGGAACTGGCTGAGGCCTGTCTCTCCCTGGGCATGAAGAACCCTCTGCTGGTGACCGATCCCGGCGTGGTCAATTTGCCGATGATCTCGGATGCCGTTGCAGCCAACAATGCCGCCGGCCTGCCAACGGCCGTGTTCTCGGATATCCAGGGCAATCCCGTGGGTTCCGATGTCGAGCGCGGGCTGAATGTACTCCGCTCGGGGAACCATGACGGCGTCATCGTGTTTGGCGGCGGAAGCGCCATGGATGCCGGCAAGACCATTGCTTTTATGGCTGGCCAGACCCTTTCCATGTTCGACTTCGAGGACCGGGGCGACAACTGGACCCATGCTGATCCCAACGGAATTCTGCCTATCGTGGCCGTGCCCACGACATCAGGCACGGGCTCTGAAGTCGGGCGGGCCACCGTCATCATCGATGAAGCAGATCACACCAAGAAGATCCTCTTCCATCCCCAGATGCTGCCCGGCATCGTGATCGAAGACCCTGAACTGACGATTGGTCTGCCAGCCAGCATCACGGCCTGGACAGGCATGGATGCACTGGCTCATTGCCTGGAAGCCTACAGCGCGCCGGGTTACCACCCCATGGCCGATGGCATTGCGCTTGAAGGCATGCGGCTGGTCAAGGATTGGCTGCCGGTTGCCGTAACCGACGGCGGCAACATCGATGCCCGGGGCCACATGCAGATTGCAGCCACCATGGGCGCCACGGCCTTCCAGAAAGGCCTGGGAGCCATCCACTCGCTCTCCCACCCCGTCGGGGCGCTCTACAACACCCATCACGGACGCACCAACGCTGTGTTCATGCCTTACGTGATGGCCTTCAACCGCGATGCCGTGGCCCAGAAATACGCCACTCTGGCGCGGTATCTTGACCTGTCGGGCGGTGATTTCGACGCCGTCTTGAACTGGGTTCTGGAACTTCGCAGCACCATCGGCATTGAACACACATTGGCCGAACTCGATGTGGATGATAGCCGTTTGGATGAAGTCGTAGCCCAAGCCGTGAATGACCCTACGGCGCCGACCAATCCGGTGCCGCTTAACCTTGATAACCTTGCGCAACTCTTTTCCAGCGCGCTTGAAGGAAGGCTCAACTGATCCACTTCAAATCCATAGCAGGCACGTTGGGTGCAGCATTTGTCATCGCGCTTTGCGGCAACGCTGGCGCTGAAGACGATTCAGGCCCGATCATCACGTTCCAGGCGGAAAACGATTTTTTCGTTTCCAACGATGATGGCCAGTACACCCACGGCATGCAGGCCTCCTGGCTCAGTTCGGCAGATGAGGCCGTACCAGGCCTTGTCATGCGTTCTGCCGAATGGCTTCCGTTCTTCGATGCAAACGGCGAAACAAGATACGGTTTCAGCCTCGCGCAAAGCATGTTCACGCCCGATGATATCCGGGCAACCGAGCTCCAGAACGATGACCGCCCTTATGCCGGCTGGCTCCGCACCGACATCGGGCTTGTTTCGGATTCAGACGGAAACCGCCTTGATCGGATCAGCCTGTCTTTGGGCATCGTCGGTCCACAATCCTATGCCGAGGAAACACAAACCGCATTCCACGAATATATCGCTGCACCGCGCCCCAACGGCTGGGACCATCAGCTCTCCAACGAGCCAGCAGTCAACCTCTTCTACGACCGCCTCTACAGGGTCCAGGACCCCAAAGACCTCTATGGTTCCGGTCTGGAATGGGATCTGACCACGCGCGGCTCCTTTGCCCTTGGTAATGTCCTGACCTATGCGGGAGTCGGCGCCGAAATCCGCTTTGGCCAGGGACTTGGCAATGACTACGGCACGCCCCGCATCGGCCCTGGCATCGCCGGCGCCGGTTACTTTAAGAAGAGCGACTGGGATGACGTTGCCTGGTATTTCTTTGCAGGTCTGGAAGGTCGATATGTTGCGCGCAATATCTTCCTGGACGGCAACACCTTTGCCGACAGTCACTCTGTGTCGAAAAATCCCTTTGTCGGCGAGTTTCAGGCAGGGGCTGCCGTGACTTGGGGCCATTTGCGGCTGACCTTCACCCACATCCTGAGGACGCGCGAGTTCGAGGGGCAAACCCAACCCGATCAGTTCGGTGCCATCAGTCTTTCCACAGCATTCTGATGACTGAAGAAGCGCGGCCGGACAAGGCCGAAAGAGTCGCGGGGCGGATTAGCGACAGCTAGTCGTGCGAGAAGCTCGTGCTTGCCACGACTTGCCAGCATCAAGATCGGCGCGGGCCAGGTGCCTGCTTTGCGTGCATTACCAGCGCTTTTGCACCGGCCCGAACGGTCCGGCAAATCGAATCCGGCAGTCAAGACGGCCTGAAACCCTTGCCCACGCTTCGATGTAGCATTCTTACAGTAACTCTTTACGAATCGTGCGAAGCTTTCGATACTAGGGGCAGGTCCCTATAGGACTGCATCGGTGCTCCGGTGCTCCGGGGGGTACACTTGACCGATTCTGCAATGGCTTCACGCAACTTGGCTGCCATCGAGTTATTCGATGGGCTGCCGCAATCCGAGCTTGATGCGATCGATAAGATGGTGCGTTGGCGCAATGTGAAAGCTGGCGAACAGATTCTTGACCGGGCCAGCGACAATCGTGACGTCTTCCTGGTGGTGGATGGTTCGGTTCGTATCGTCAACTTTTCCCGATCGGGTCGCGAGGTTGCCTATGCCGCGGTGCGTGCCGGTGGTTTCTTTGGTGAACTCGCCGCGATTGATGGTGAGCCCCGTTCAGCCACAGTGGTGGCCATTCAGAAATCGGTCGTGGCAACCCTATCCCCCAGCCTCTTCCAGGACCTTCTCAGCAAACATCCCAGCATGATGATGACCGTGGTAAGGCGGCTCGCCCGTATCGTGCGGACCTGCGACGACCGGATCATGGATCTCAGCACGCTTGGCGCTGTCCAGCGCGTCTATCTGGAACTTCTGCGCATGAGCAAACCCGACGCAGCTGGCGCGGGTTACTGGGTCATCTACCCCATGCCGCCACACAAGGAGATTGCCGCGCGCGCCAGCACCACGCGCGAAACCGTGGCTCGCGTCATCAGCCAGTTGACCAGCGACGGTCTCGTCGAGAAACGCGACAAGGTCCTGTATCTGCAGGACAAGGAAAAGATTCAGGCCATGGCTGAAGCTCTCGAGAGTGGCCAGGGGCCGGAGACAGCACGCTGAATCCTTGGACCAGAGTCCTCTTATGTGACGGCCATCACTGGTTATGCATGACTGCAATCGTCACATTCGCAAATCACACGTATCGCAATCGCGATGCGCCTGTCCGATCATGCTGAATCATCATGAAGATGGTTTCAATTGATGGACGCTCAAGAAAAAGCCTGTGGCATCCAATTCGATGCTGGATGCAAGCTGACAACGGGAAGCGACCTTCATGGCGTTTAAGGTAAAGTTCTGGGGCGTTCGCGGCAGCATTGCCTGTCCTTCGCCTCAACATATCGCCTTCGGGGGCAATACAAGCTGCATCGAGGTTTCCTGCGGCGGCAGCAGGATCATCCTGGATTCGGGCACGGGTGTGCGAAATCTAGGTCACTGGCTGCTGCGCAAGGACATCAAGTTTGCAACCATGATGCTGTCCCATACCCATTGCGATCACATCAATGGCTTTCCGTTCTTTACGCCAGCCTTTCATCCAGATTGCGAATTCAACATCATGGCGGGCCATCTGGCGAACGCCAAGATTGTCGATGTCTTCGCCGATCAGATGCAAAACCCCTACTTCCCGGTACCACTCGAAGCCATGCTCGCGCGCAAGACCTTCGAAGACTTCGATGCCGGCGATACCTTTATCCTGCCCGACAATCCTCGGGTCACGATCAAAACGACCCTGCTGAACCATCCCAATGGTGCGACCGGTTACCGGATCGAATACGAAGGCAAGTCGTTCTGCTACATCACCGACACCGAACACGTGCTGGGGCAGCCCGACCAGAGCGTTCTGGGCCTGATTGAAGGCGCAGATCTGGTTGCCTATGACTCGACCTACACAGACGAAGAGTTTCCTTCCAAGATCGGGTGGGGACATTCGACCTGGCAGGAAGGTATCCGGCTTTGCAAGGCAGCGAACGTCAAGAGCCTTGCGATCTTCCATCACGACCCCGATCACGAGGATCGTTTCATGGAGCAGGTCGAGTCCGATGCCAGGGCCATGTGGCCTGGCGCTTTCGTGGCACGCGAGAACATGCGCGTAAATCTGGCCTGACCGCGGCATGAGCGACCTGACCGCGCTGCGTAACGCGCAGGTTCTCGTCAACAGGACAGTTGCGCCACCCCCCTGCCATCGCTGGCCGTTGCTTTGCGAACGCACGGGCGCCGACGTCTGGGTCAAACACGAAAACCACACCGTCGTGGGGGCCTTCAAACTACGCGGCGGTCTGGTCTATATGGAGCGTCTGCGCGAAAGGCTTCCAGACGTTGCCGGTGTCCTGGCGGCAACCCGGGGCAATCATGGACAAAGCGTCGCGTACGCGGCAGCAAAAGTGGGGCTGCCTGCCACGGTTGTGGTGCCCCATGGCAACTCGGCAGAGAAGAATGCAGCCATGCGGGCACTTGGCGCGACCCTGATCGAAGAGGGTCATGATTTTCAGGCTGCGCTGGAGTTCGCACAGGTCCATGCCCGTGATCATGGTCTTCACATGCTGCCATCGTTCCACGACGATCTCGTGTCAGGCGTTGCCAGTTACGGCCTCGAGCTCTTCGACAGCCATGACGATCTGGACACGGTCTATGTTCCCATTGGTCTGGGTTCGGGCATCTGTGCTGTCATGCGCGCCCGCAATGCCCTGAACCGGAAGACCAGGGTGGTCGGCGTTGTCGCAGAGAATGCGCCTGCCTATGCCCTATTGTCTGCCGTCAGCGCCTTTGGGACAGATTGAGTGGTTTTCATAAGGGAGTTTTCTGGCTCATCGCAGTGACCGTAGGGAACGAAGATGAGGCAGAAAACCATGAGCAAGAGCGACCCGGCAGAACAGGCCATCCGCGACATTCGGCGCAAGACGCGCAAGCGTTATTCGGCTGAGGAGAAGATCCGGATTGTGTTATCGGGCCTGCGCGGCGAGGAGAGCATCGCGGCTTTATGTCGCCATGAAGGCATCGCCGAGGGTCTTTATTACAGTTGGTCCAAGGAGTTCCTGGAGGCTGGCAAGAAGCGCCTTGCCGGCGACACGGCGCGTCAGGCCAGCAGTCCCGAGGTTAAGACACTGCGTGTCGAAGCCCGCGATCTCAAGGAGGCGCTGGCCGAACAGATACTGGAGAACCGGTTACTCAAAAAAAGCATGATCGGGGATGGGGGAGACGAGGAATGAGATATCCCGCATCTGAGAAACTGGAAATCATCAGGCTGGTCGAAGGCTCTCATCTACCGGTCCGGCGGACGTTGGATAAGCTGGGCATCCCGAGCACGACGTTTTACCGGTGGTACGACCGGTATCGAGGTGGAGGCGGCCTTGATGACCGCACCAGTGGCCCCGGTCGGGTGTGGAACCGCATCCCCGACGATGTGCGCCAGCAGATCGTGGAGATGGCCCTGGATGAGCCGGAACTATCGTCCAGGGAACTGGCCGTGAGGTTCACTGACACGAGACGCTATTTTGTCTCAGAAGCGTCTGTCTACCGGCTGCTCAAGGCCCACGACCTGATCACCAGCCCGGCCTTCATCGTCATCAAGGCAGCGAATGAGTTCAAGGACAAGACCTCAGCTCCGAACCAGCTCTGGCAGACCGACTTCACCTACTTCAAGGTCATCGGATGGGGATGGTTCTATCTGTCGACCATTCTCGACGACTACTCGCGCTACATCATCGCCTGGAAGCTGTGCACCACCATGAAGGCGGGCGATGTGACCCAGACACTGGAACTCGCGTTGGAAGCATCAGGCTGCGACCAGGCCGAGGTCATCCATAAACCCCGGCTGCTCAGCGATAATGGTTCGTCCTATATATCCGGCGATCTGGCCGAATGGCTTGAAGGCCAGGGTATGGAGCACGTTCGCGGTGCACCCTATCACCCGCAGACCCAGGGTAAGATCGAGCGTTGGCATCAGACGCTCAAGAACCGGATCTTGCTGGAAAACTACTATCTGCAGGGCGATCTCGAAAACCAGATCGGCACCTTCGTGGATTATTACAACAACCATCGCTACCACGAGAGCATTGGCAACGTCACACCATCGGATGCTTACTTCGGGCGCCACACAGCCATCATCGAAAAGAGGGAAAAGATCAAAAAACTCACCATCCAAACCCGCCGCTTGAACCATCAACAACAAGCGGCTTAACATCAAATCAAGATGAGCCAGATACTCAATTAGAAAACGAGCTCACGCGTCCCAAATGTTCTGACGACGGACAGTCTATTACCCAATGCCTCTGCCACATACCTGCCATTGCGCTTGGCTGCACGGATGAAGGTTGGTGACTGCTTGTCTTTTTTTAGCAGCAGATAGCTATCAACCGCCTCCATCATGGTGGGGTTGTTATCGGTCACGTCAGCTTCACCATCGATGACCAGATGCAAAGCTGGCACATCCATCTTCTGGAGCCTCAGTCCATGCCAGTAATCATCAAGGCGCTGGTTGATCGACGTTGCAGAACGGTATGCAGCTTTGGTTGACCTGGTCCGCAGGCTGATACTTACCCTGTCGCTACGATAGTGCTGCTGAAGGTCAGCAGGGACACGCCTGACGAAGTGATAGATGCCGCTGCGAACACGGATATGAGGGGATAAATTGTACGTCATCCTGTACGTCACCTGGATTGCCAACAGAAAAAACGCCGACATATCAGTGAGTTAGTGCAGGAGGTGGTGCCCGCTACAGGACTTGAACCTGTACGCCCCGAAGGACCCGAGATTTTAAGTCTCGTGCGTCTACCAATTCCGCCAAGCGGGCACGGTCCCTTGCTACGACGCGCGGCCGATTGCTGCAACCATGACGGTTCAGCGTGCGTTTGATGGCATACTGAAACCGAACCACAGGAGCAGTACCATGACCTTCACCATGCTGGGCCGATGCAATCGCACGGGTGAAATCGGACTGAGTTCGGCCACGACCTCGATTGCCGTGGGCGCGCGGCTGGGTCAGTGGTTTCGCGCGAACGGCAAACAATGGATTGTCGCGAGTCAGGCCGTCGCACGACCCGGACTGGGTTGGGAAGCCGGCGATTTGCTCACAGCCGGCGTTGGCTACGACGCGCTGGAAGGCGAACTCGCCAAGTCGGATTCTCATCTCTCGTATCGCCAGCTTGGCGTCCTCGACAGCGAGGGCCACAGCTGGGTCTACACCGGTGCCAATAACCATGACTGGATGGGCCATGCGACAACCGACGGCGGTGTTGCGCTGGGCAACATGCTGGCCGGTGAAGCAACGGTGGCCGGCATGATCGCGGGCTTTGACTCTGATCCCCAGGCAAGCCTTGCTGAGCGCCTTCTTCGTGCCATCGAGGGCGGACGCGATGGCGGCGGTCAGGCTGACGAAGGCGTTCATCAACCCGAACTTTCCGCCTTTGTGCGTGTCCTCGACACAAACGGCGACGCCCATGTCTATGGCAGTGGTGGGCGCACTCCCGTGCTTGATCTGCGCGTCGATCATGACCCCGATGCCGTCACGGCCTTGCGCCAAGTCTTTGAAGCTGCGCGCCCCTTGCGTGAAGCCTATGAGCAACGCGCAAGCGACCCCATTGGCTATCTCAAGACCGGCGGAAGTTGGGAGACCGAAGCCTGATCTCAGGGAATGGTCCGGTCCAGTCCGCGAACGATCTGTTTATCAGGGTCGACAAACGGTAGATCAACGATCTCGCAGTCATGCACGGCTCCTGATGCCAACATGATCTTGAGGGTGCGGCCGACCCAGTCGCCGGGTTCATTGAACCGGACATAACCGATGCCACATCCAAGGGTTGGCGACAGGACGCCCATCGTCATGCCTGCAACCGGCGTTTCACCATCCAGGACCGTGCTGGTAACGGCCGGCAGTACGTCACATTTCAGGCCGAAGAGCAGCGGTCGCTGATCGACATCGACAAGAGCATCGCGCCCGACAAAGTCGTCCTTGTCGAGATCAACAAAAGCACCAAGCCCCGCCTCGAACGGCGTCATGGTCATATCGATATCGGTTGTGTTGCCGAGGATACCGGCCTCGATGCGGCGCATGCTCATGGAACTGGTGCTCGAGAACGCCATGCCGTGAGGTTCGCCTGCAGCCATCAGGTGATCCCACAGCGCAAGATGGTCCGTCGCCTCACCCAGACTGTAAATCTCGAAACCCAGCTCACCGGTGAACCCGGTGCGTGACACGTAAAGTTCCTGCCCGCCCAGATCGTAAAACCCGGCGTGGAAGTACTTCATGTCCTCGTTGATGCTGCCGGCGCTGGCGTCACGCATGATGTCCTGTGATCTCGGGCCCTGAATCTGGATAACCCGCGAAAGCGGATCAGAAATCGTGACGTCGAAGCCGCCGCTATGGGCGATGAGCCAGGTTTCAAACGCACCGTCGGCCTGCACGTACCAGTACCGGTCCTTTGCGACATGAAACACGACGCCATCCATGAAGATGCCGCCCTGGGGCGTGCAGGCCAGGGCATAACGACCACGGCCTTCCTTCAAGGTGGAGATCTTGCGTGCCAGCACTTTTTCGAGAAACGGCACGGCATCGGGACCGGAAATCTCGACCGGCTTCTCCGGCACATCAAAGATCACGGCCTTGCGGCGCATGGTCCAGTAAAGCTCCATGGGATCTTCGCCGTTGTAGATCGGGAAGAAACGATCCGCATAAACGCCACGCACCATCTCGGGCGTTTCGTAGCGCGAGACATAGGGTGACTCTTCGAAGCGCCGGGCGCTGATCCCCACCGTGTTGCTGCGGTCATCGGGCTCTTGCAGATTCTTGGCCATCTCTTCTCCAACGGAAGTTCGGTGTCTGACGTATTGTGATTCTAGCCTAGCGCGCCGTTCGGCAGGATCATGGCGGCATCATCCCCATGACCCAGTTTTTCAGCAAGCTGACGATAGGTGTTGTGAAACTCCTCCCGGTCAACCGAGCACTGCTGGATGTAACGCGGTCCCGTTGCCGGATCAAATCCAGAGCGGGCGTGGAGGACGCGGTGGTTGTCAAAGACATGACATTCGCCGGGCTGAAGCTTGTAGCGGTACACCAGGTCATCAGCATACATCTCAGATGCAAAGGCACGCAGCGCCCGATAGGCCGGTTCTATCAGGTCTTCATCAAGGTCCTGGACTCCCAGGGTCCGATCCGAGAAGCGGACGCCAACGACCTCCCCGTCACGGTCCGTAGCGATCATCCGCCCGTGGGCGTAATACCGTTCCTGTGGATTGCGCTCGGCGGCAAACCGCATGGGCGTTGAAGAGAGAAAGGCAAACGCTTCGGGGTTGTTGGTGCGCAGCCTTTCGGCGGCCAGAAGACCGTCAAACAGCATGGACTCACCGCCACTACCTGGTGTGTTCTCGATGGCGAGGTGAAAGTTGATGCCCGGCGGCGCATAGCGCCAGCCCTCATCGGTGTGGGCAGCCAGCGGTCCCGCGCTGCCCGAACCGATGTTGGCGTAACGGCCAGCCTCTTTGGGCGGTTTCGAGACGATCTCTCCGATCAGTCCAAAGTCGGTATTGCGCAGCGCCCCGAAGCGGTCTGCCAGGCGGCGTATCTCTTCCTTGCGCGTGGGCGCACCACGCAGGCGTGCAACGCCCCTGTCGCGCAGGCGCAGGAACAGGCCATAAAGCGCCGCCTCATCCTGAACGACCTGTTCCCAGTCGAGCCATTGAGAACCAGCTGTCTCGTCCCCGACCCAGGTCTGGAGCCTGGCCTTGCGGGCCAGACGTTGCTCCCGATCATAGGCATTGCGTCGCAGCCACGTGAGATCGTGGCGCGTGACGGCATCGTCGTTGGCCCAACGGACCATGAGGCAGCCATCCTCGATAGCGCAGTCCTCGACGATGAGATCATCGGGGTCATCGGGCAGACGCAGAGAGTCACCCAGCTGCTGATCAGGCCGGCCGATCGCGGGATGGAAGTGCTGCTGACGCAGCCAGACGAAATGATACCGACTTGTCTGGCCATCAGCCCAGGTCAGGGCAAGCCGCCGGTCAGCGAGGGTTTCCAGGCTCGAAACGTTGCAATTTTCTGGCATTGCGGCCTCGTCTTTTTGAGTTACGTACATGACGCTACGCTGCTTCCGCGCTTGACGCATCCTTCGTCGCCTGCGAGGGATAATTGATGACCAGAAAGACTCTCCTCATCATCGGCCATGTGCCCTCCCCCAACACGCAACGTCTGCGCGATGCCGTGCGGGCGGGTGCGAAATCCCTGGGCGTCGAAGGCCTTTCCGTGCGCGTGCAATCGCCGTTCGAGACGATTGCAGACGATATCCTCAATGCCGACGCCGTGGTGCTGGGAACGACCGAGAACCTGGGATCCATGGCCGGTGCCATGAAGGACTTCTTTGATCGCTGCTATTACGGCGTTCTCGAAGAAAAACAGGGCATGCCCTTTGCCCTCTATATCCGCGCGGGTATGGACGGCACGGGCACGCAGCGCGGCGTGGACACCATTATCACCGGCCTGCGCTGGCGCGCGGTCAACGAACCGTTGATCATGAAAGGCGACTGGGATGAAGGATTTATCGAGCAATGCCACGAACTCGGCATGCTGATGGCTGCAGGCCTGGAAGCCGGCGTTTTCTAGATTCACGGGGCCAACACGATGACGAGCGACCTTTCTTCTCACCTCATCCGCAATCCTGATCTGGACGTCGATGCCGATAATCTGGGTTTCTGGAACCAGGCGGAGAACCGGCGTTGGGGTTTCCGCAATCTGCACTGGCTGCATCGCCATGGGCTTTCCCTGCGGGCAAGTCATGTGTTGCAGCTGCGCACCCGTATAGACCGCGCCATCGGGGACCAGCCGGAAGTGCGCAGGCTTACCGACACCACGATGTTCTGCGGCATGGTTGTCGCGCAGGGCCGCGATGTTTTGTTCGAGAAATATGCACCAGACTTCGGGCCCGACATGCCCCACTCCATGCAGTCGATCACCAAGACGCATCTCAACCTGATCTATGGCCGGTTGATCGCTGACGGCCGCGTCAACCTGGAACAGAAGGTCGAGCATTACATTCCCGAGATCGGCAGCGGTTATCGGGGCGCCAGTGTCCAACAGGTGCTGGACATGAACGTCATGAACAACTTCGACGAAGACTACGCAGCGCCTTATGACCCATGGCCCGCAAAGGGGGAACGCATGGGTTATGGCCAGGAGGAAGTCGCCATGAACTGGCGCCTGCCCCCACCTGGTCATCCGGGCATCGGCGTGCGTGAACTTGCCGTCGATCTGACCGAGGACGGCACGACCAATCCCGACAACCTGATGCATTACAAATCGGCCAACACCGATCTGGCCGGTTGGATCGCCGAAAACGAAAGCGGTCGCGATCTCAAAGCTCATCTGGTCGAGATCGTGAATGCTGCAGGACTGGAAAACACCTTCTACATCTCGCTCGATTGCGACTTCGTGCCCGTGCTTTCGGGCGGCGGCCTGATGACGGCCCGCGACATGGCCCGTTACGGCCTGTTGTTTGCCCGCGGCGGCATGGGTGTGGACGGCAACCCGGTGGGCGATCCCGATTTCATCGAAACGACCCGCAACGACCGCGGCACGTATCTAGTGGGTCCCCGAGGAGACCAGCGCTACAGCAACCAGATGTTCACCAACGGCACCTGGGTCGGCCATGGCGGCTATGGTGGCCAGTTCCTGATGGCCGATCCCGACAAGGAAGCTGCCGTCAGCTTCTTCAGCGTGCTGGAAACCAGCCACGCCCAGGACGAGTCGTACCTTCCCGAGGTCATTGCCATGAGCCAGGAAATCCTGGCGCGGCTTTAAGCGGACCCGATTTCGGAAGGACCCGGAGCGGGATGTTCGGGGAAATTCCGGGTTCAACCCCATGCACAGTGTATCTTGTGTCTGGCCTCTCAATCGACATACCAGAAGCGGTGTGTTCGATTTGTGAGCTATCCACTCGGCCTGACGACAAGGCATAGGGTTCTGTCACCTCCGTTTTCATCCTGTGGGCCACGCATTGCCGAATGCAGTGCATTCGGACAAAGCTCCATAAGAGAACAAACCAAATACGGAGCTATTGCAAGAAACCGGCTGTCAAATTGATCAGTGATGGTTTGCCGGTGTCTGTGTATGGATCGTCGCATCAAGTTCGACGATGACTCAAGTGGTTGGGATGGCGTCGCTTTCCACCTCCTCTTTGTCATCGTCGAACTTGATTCGACGATCCATGCACGGCTTTTTGACCACGCACAGTGTCGATGGAGGTTTCGCCGTGGGCCAAAGGGTAATTCGAGGGTTGCGAGGGACGTTCAGGCCGTTGTTCGCCGATCCCGGAGGGTCAGCCAGATCAGAGCGCCTGCGGCAAGGGCAAGCAGCGGGACCATGGCGAGATTGACGGCGCTCCAGCCCTCGACGGCATCGCCGCCCGAGCAGTTCATGAGACCACCGGAGGCAAGGCTTGCCAGAGTGACGCAGCCAAAGACCATCATGTCGTTGAGGCCCTGAGCCTTGCCGCGCTCGTGCGGGGCATGGGTGCCAGCCAACAGGCTTGTTGCGCCGATGAAGGCGAAGTTCCAGCCGAAACCCAGGAGCACGAGGGCAATGAAGAAGTTCTCCAGCGCCACGCCCATCAGCGCCACACCACCCGCGACCCCAAGCAGGACAAGACCGATGCTCATGATCCGGGTCACGCCGAAACGCGTAATCAGGTGGCCGGTAAAGAATGACGGCGCGAACATCGCCAGCACATGGGCCGAGACGATGTCGTTGGCGTTATCGGTGGTAAAGCCGCAACCGACCACCGCCAGCGGCGTTGAGGTCATCACCAGATTCATCAGGGAATAGGCGACCATGGCGACAAGGATGGCGACCAGAATGGTTGGGTCGCGCAGCAGTTCCATGCGTGACCGTCCGGTTGGCGCTGCTGCCACAGTCGGCGTCTGCCGATCACCCTTTGGCAAATCCAGCATCAGGAAGAGGAACATGCCCACAAGGTTCAGCGCGACAACGGTCAGGTATGTCCCCAGAAACGGGATCGGTGGCAACATGTCGCCGATCAGCGGCAGGGTCGTGGCATCCGACACCAGCTTGTTAAGCTGGGGGCCGAACACGGCCGAGAGAAGTCCGCCTGCCATGACATAGGAAACCGCCTTTGGCCGAAACTTTTCGGAGGCAACATCGGTCGCAGCGAAGCGATAGAAGCCCTGCGCCGACATGTAGATGCCGGTGAAGTAGTAACCCAGCAGCAACAGAGCAAAGGAGCCGGTCATCAGGCCCCAGGCAGCGACACCAGCGCCGACCGCACCGCCAATCGCGCCGATGAAAAAACCGAAGCGACGGCCGCTTCGCTGCATCAGGGGCGAAATCCAGGGTGCGGTGGTCATGGAGCCAAAGACGATCATCGAGATCGGCAGCGTTGCCAGACAGGGATTGGGCGCGAGCATGCTGCCCGCCAAGCCGCCAAAGACAAAGATCATGGGCATCTGCGAGCCCAGGACTGCCTGTGCAGCCAACAGGACAGCGACATTCCGCTTTGCGCGCCTGTCGTTTACTTCTGACATCAAACTGGAACCCTGCACCAACGCCGCTGACTTCACAGGCTGCTTAGCAGAGAACCATGGTCAGGTGGCCGATATTTGTCCGGAGCCATCGACCTGCTTGCCCCTTGCTCTTTGGCGATCACGCATGAAATCGATGAAGGTGCGTACAACCCTGATGTTCGCATTCGCCTTAGGGAAGTAAAGAAAGTACCCCGCCCGCTCGAGAGCAAAGCGATCAAGGACACTCTCTAGATGGCCCTGGTTGAGCTCTTCCTCCACGTCTGGACCGACCAGCCAGCTCAACCCGATGCCATCGCGTGCGGCGCCAATGACGGCAACGGTGCTGTTGAGGATCAGGTTGCCGCGCACATCGACCGTGGTCACGCCATCGGGTGTCTGAAACTGCCAATCGGCAATGCGGCCAGAGGCGATGTAGCGATAGCGTATGCAGTTGTGCTCCAGCAGATCGGCCGGAACCTGAGGACGCCCATACGAACGCAAGTACTCGGGCGACGCAAACACGACCTGTCTTGTGGGTGGCGTCAGCCGGACAGCAATCATCTCGTCACCGATCAAATCACCCATACGCACGCCTGCATGGAACCCCTGCGCTGCAATGTCGACAAACGCCTCGCTGAACGAAAGCTCCAGTTCGATCTGAGGATAGGCCGATGCAAAGGCTGCCAGGTGGGGTGCCAGAATCATCTGATGCGCGCTGAACGGCAAGGTGATGCGAACCGTGCCCTTCTGCGTGCCACCGGTGTCGCGGGCATCTTCCACGGCACAGGCCAGTTCGCTCAACGCAGGCTTGGCGCGTTCCAGAAGCGAGCGCCCGGCATCCGTGAGCGTCACCGTCCGTGTCGTCCTGATGAACAGCGGCGTGCCGATCCATGTTTCCAGGGACTTCAGCTGATAACTCACTGCCGGTGGCTGCAGGCCCAGGGATTCGGCGGCCCGGCGCAGGGAGCCATTCTGGGCAATCGCGACAAACGTCTCGAGCTGTGCGTGTGGTAAGGGACCCATTGTTTGAATTTCCTTATGAATTTGATCAAACAATAGCGCCTACCAGATACAGTTGAAATCTCACATTCTGCAGGTCCACCAGAACAGGCAGCCCAAAATGACCTCACCGTCCTCTCCACATGGTGACCGCATCACCCTGGCCGTCGTTACAATCCTGTTTACCGTGCTGGCGTTGTCGTTCGGTGATGCGGTGATCAAGGAGATCAGTACGGGTTTCGTTCTGTGGCAGATCTTCGTTCTGCGCTCGGCCCTGGCAATCCCGGTTCTGGTGACCGCGGTTAAGGTGCGTGACCGCACAACGGGCCTGCTGCCCCGTCACGCCGGCTGGACGGTGTTGCGCAGTCTGCTGCTGGTGACGATGTGGGTGGCCTATTACGCCGCCCTGCCCCATCTGGACCTCTCCATCGCGGCGGCGGCCTATTACACGATCCCGATGTTCATCGCCCTGTTCTCTGCCCTGCTGATCCATGAGCGTGTCGGCAAGCTGGGTTGGATCGCGGTCGTGTTGGGGTTTGCCGGGGTGTTGCTGATCCTCAGACCCAGCGCTGAGGACTTCAACGCCTGGGCGCTACTGCCCCTGGTTTCCACGGTCTGTTATGCGCTCGCCATGATCCTCACGCGCACGCGTTGTCGTGACGAGAATCCGGCAGTGTTGTCGCTCGCGCTCAATGTGGCCTTTGTCGTCGTTGGCGCGGGTGCAAGCGGCATGATCCTGCTGACCGGCGCAACGGACGAGGCCTCGTTCCTGCTTGGCCCCTGGACCGCCATGGAAGGTCGCGAATGGATGACCATGGTGGTGCTGGCGGCTGCCGTCATCATCGGCAGTGTGGGTGCGGCGCTGGCCTATCAGGTTGGCCCGCCCGCTATCGTTGCAACCTTCGACTTCGCCTATGTCGGCTTTGCCGCGATCTGGGGTTTCGTATTTTTCACCGAAGTCCCCGACGCCGTTACGCTGGCAGGCATGGTTCTGATTGTGGTCGCAGGACTGCTGGTGACACGCCGATCAGACCGGTAAACCGGCCTTGCGATAACCCTCAATCATCAGCTCCAAGTCTTCAGGCCTCTTGTAGCGGGACATATCCTCGATGTCGGCTTGCATTTGGACTTTCGGTTCGTCCACGCCCTCCGACTCCTCATAAACCAGACGAGCATAGGTTTTGACCAGTTCCCGTGCCGTGGCGTCATCCAGCATGGCCATCACCTGGCGGTGGGTGCCTACCTCGTCAGTCCCAGTCAGGCGGCTGTAACCCGCGACATCGGCATAGAAAATCGCCACGAGGCGGCGTGTTTCGCTCATCCCGCCGCTTCGCTCGCTTCCTCGACAGGGTCACCCCCTGCATCAGCGGCGGCCTGGAAGACTGCGTCATAGGCAGCATCCAGCAGCGCCGTGTCGGTTGCGCGCAGGACCAGGCTGGTGCCGTATTTGCCGTCCCTGCTCCAGGGATAGCTGCCAATATCAACGTCGGGAAAGGCATCCTGAACGCTGCCCAGCGGATCGGCGATGGTGCCTTCGCCGCAATGACAGCGGATGGAGCGTGACATCACGACGGCGCCGCGGCGCAGACGTTTCTTTGCGCCATTGAACATGGCGCGTGCAATGGAGGGCACACCGGCGAGCACAAAGACGTTTTCGATCTGGAAGCCCGGTGCCAGGCTGATCTCGTTGTCGATGAGTTCGGCGCCATCTGGAACGCGGGCCATGCGCATGCGTGCGCCGTTGGCCTCCATCCCCCTGCTCTCGAAGTTCTGCTTAAGCAGTTCAAAGACTTCCGGGTGATAATCGATGCCCACACCAAAAGCCCTGGCCACGCTGTCGGCGGTGATGTCGTCGTGGGTCGGGCCGATGCCGCCGGTGGTGAAGAGATAATCGTAGCGATTGCGCAGCGTGTTCACAGCATCGACAATCTCGTCCTCGATATCAGCGACAACCCGAACCTCCATGAGGCGGATGCCCAGATCGTTCAGGTTCTTACCCAGAAACGCGACATTTGCGTCCTGGGTTCGCCCTGAGAGAATTTCGTTGCCGATCACAAGGACGGCGGCGGTTACAAGGTCTGTCATCGAGGCTCCATGAGTCACATCGAAGTGTTGCCTGATGCGGGGCCATGGCGCAACCGAACTACAACACTGTGTTACTTGGAACGGCGTGATTGTGGCCGCTATAGTGCCGCCCAGCGAGGAATCACGGGGACGTTCATGACAACGACGGCAGAAAATCAGACCGCCGCACCGGCAGGGGTGCGCGACCCCAAGAGCTTTTTGCTGTTGTTGCGCTTCGCCCTGCTCAACATCATTGCCCTGGCGCTGTTGGCGCTGGGTCTGGCCAATGGGCTGGTACAACAGGCCTTTGCGTCCGACGAAACCCATTTTGTCCTGGTGATCGTGCTGGTCTTCGTGGCCGGGTTTGGCCTTGCCCTGTCGCGGGTGGTCTGGACCAGCCGGGAGATCAACCGGGCGCGCGACTTCGACCCTGCAATACCGTCACGTGCCGCGCGCTACCTGGAACAGGCACAGGGCAAGGATGCGCAGAGCCGGCAGACACTGGCCTCCACCCTGCGCCTGGAGCTCTCGCAGAACATCACGCTGGTGAAACATCTGGGCTCCAGCCTGGTGTTCCTGGGCCTGATCGGCACCGTGATCGGCTTTATCATCGCCCTTTCAGGTGTCGATCCCGATATGGCGGGCGAAGCCGAAAACATCGGCCCCATGGTCTCGACGCTGATCTCGGGCATGTCGACGGCGTTGGTCACTACGCTGGTCGGCGGCGTCCTCAACATCTGGCTGATGGCAAATTACCAGCTTCTGGCGACCGGCACGGCGCGCCTGATCGGTGCCATCGTCGAGCTTGGGGAAAACCGTGCAGGGGCTTGATCCGCTCGACGAAGACGCGACCTCAACCGTCTTTCGCGACGTTATCCTGCTGGCGCTGCTGGGATTTGTTGCGCTGGTGATCCTGCTGCTGCCCCACGTCAATCCGCCTGAAACCAAAACGTCGGACCTGATGACACCCGGCAACGTCATCATCGAGATCAAGTGGCCCGAGGAAATCGATGCCGATGTCGATTTGTGGGTTCAGGCGCCGGGCGACGGTGCCGTGGGCTGGTCCCAGCGCGGCGGCACAATCTTTGATCTTCTGCGCGATGATCTGGGCTTCATCAACGATCTGACCTCGACCAACCACGAAATGGCCTATAGCCGTGGCGTGCCCGAAGGGGAATACATCGTCAACGTCCACATGTTCCGCAACGACGCGCAGATCTGGCCGGTACCGGTCTATGTCGTGGTGAGCATCAAGACCGACATCTCCAAACCGCCCAAGAAAATCCTGTTCGGCAAAGTCGAGCTGGTGCGTATTGACCAGGAGACGACTGTGTTCCGCTTCGATCTGAACGAGGAAGGCGGGTTGTTGCCCCATACGGTCAACGACCTCTTCAAGTCCCTGTTCGATACGCAGAGGCTCTAGGCATGACAACCGGCACCATCGTCACCTTCCTTTTCATGTTTGCGCTTGTCTGCATCATCACCTGGGCGGCGGTTTTCACGAGCGGCAGGCTGTGGCGCAAGGTTGTCGCCCTGCTGGCGCTTGCAGCACTTGTTCCAGCCATTTTTATAGCGATCAGCGAACTGCTGGGTCTGCCCAAACCGGCAAGCACCGCCTGGCTGGAGAATCTGACCGAGTACCAACGCGTCATCGCCTATGATGTGCACGAGAGCGAGGCGATCTTCCTGTGGCTTGATGCGGGCGATGGCAAGGAGCCGCGCGTCTTCAGCATCCCCTATGACAAGGAAACGCTGACCCGCCTTCAGGGCGCAGAGGACCGCGCCAGTTCACTGGCAAGCGACCTTCTTGCGCGTGTCTCCCAGGAACAGGGCACCCGAACGGACCGCTGGGAGTTCACCAACCAGACGGAGTTCGCGCGGGAACTGCCCACGAAACCGACGGGCTATGACGATGAGGGTGTTCTGGAGTTTGAGTCTTCCGATGACGCTTCCTCTGATTCCTCCCTTGGCTACGGCCAGCCCTGAGCCGTGCGTTTTCCCCGTCCCCTGGTGCGCGCCACGCTGGTGCAACGCTACAAGCGCTTCCTGTCGGACCATCGCCTAGAGTCCGGCGAAATCGTCACGGCCCATTGCGCCAACCCCGGCCGCATGACCGGTATCAAGGATCCGGGGATGGAAACCTGGCTGGCGCCTGCCGGCAATCCCAAACGCAAGCTGCAATGGGACTGGGAACTGGTACACGCTGATGGTGGCCTGATCGGTGCCCATACAGGCCGACCCAACGCGCTGGTCGAGGAAGCCATCCTGAACGGATCAATCCCCGAACTGTCAGGCTATGCCACGCTGAAACGCGAGGTGAAGTACGGCACCAATTCGCGCGTCGACATGCTGCTGACCGATGACAACCGCCCCGATTGTTATGTCGAGGTCAAGAATTGCCACATGCGCAGGAAAGGCACGACGGCTGAATTCCCCGATTCCGTTACCGCGCGCGGCGCCAAGCACATGACAGAACTGGCCCTGATGGTCGAAGCCGGCCACCGTTCGGTTCTGGTCTATTGCATCCAGCGCATGGATTGTGAGGGCTTCTGCAGCGCCGCCGACATCGATCCCAACTATGACGCAGCCCTGCGCGACGCCATCTCACGCGGCGTTGAGGTACTGCCCTATTCGTGTAGATTGACCACAGAAGAAATCATCGTTGATCGACGTTTGCCGCTGCTGCTTGATTAGAGCATGTCCTGTTTTGATCGAAGCGCTTTGCGATACGGTCAAGGCAGGTAAAGACGCTCTCACTATTTGATGGTGAGCGGCACCAGGGATTTTTGAGAGCATGCAACAGGAACAGGCACAGCGCAGCCCGACGCAGCGCATTACCATTTATGACGCGGAAGCCTTCCCGAAAATGCGGGCGGCCGGAGAACTGGCTGCGCAAACGCTTGATATGATCACGGCGCATGTTGCACCCGGCGTCACAACCGAAGCGCTGGACCGCATTTGCCACGAGTTCATCCTGGCCAACGATGCCATTCCGGCACCGCTGAATTATCGCGGTTTCCCCAAATCGATCTGCACGTCGGTCAACCACGTGATCTGCCATGGCATCCCCAGCCCCGACAAGGTGCTGCGCGAGGGCGACGTGCTCAACATCGACGTCACGGTCATTCTGGATGGCTGGTATGGCGACACCAGCCGCATGTTTCATGTCGGCGAGGTCAAGCGGAAGGCTTCGCGGCTGGCCGAGATCACCTATGAATGCATGTGGCGCGGCATCGAGCAGGTCAAACCAGGCGGACACTTTGGCGACATTGGGCACGCGATCCAGACCTTTGCCGAGAAACAGCGCTGTTCGGTCGTGCGCGACTTCTGTGGTCACGGCATCGGTCAGGTCTTCCACGACCATCCCAATGTGCTCCATTACGGCAAGGCGGGCACCGGTGAAGAATTTGTACCCGGCATGTTTTTCACGATCGAACCGATGATCAATCTGGGCCGACCTGATGTCCTGATCCTGGAAGACGGTTGGACGGCGGTAACGCGCGACAAGTCACTTTCAGCCCAGTGGGAACACACCATCGGCGTAACAGAAGACGGGTACGAGGTCTTCACCCTGTCGCCCGCCGGTCACAAGATGCCGCCCTATACGACCTGAGGTGACACCCATGACGGGTGAATCAAAACCCGGCTACGTCGATCATCGCAAACGCCTGCGTCAGCGCTTCCTGGATGGCGGCCCTGATGCCCTGCCCGATTACGAACTTCTCGAACTACTGCTGACCATGGCCATTCCACGTGGCGATGTGAAACCCGCTGCCAAGGCCCTGATGAAGCGTTTCGGGACTTTTGATGGTGTCGTCAACGCCAGCGTGGATGACCTGCGCACCGTCAAAGGCCTGGGCGAAGTCTCCCCCGTTGCCATCAAGGTCGTACGTGCGGCGGCCGACCGCCTGTTGCGCAGTGAGGTGACCGGCAAGCCGGTGCTCTCAAGCTTCGAATCCGTGATTGATTACTGCCGCCTGTCGATGGGGTTCGAGGAGCGTGAGCAGTTCCGTGTGCTGTTCCTGGATCGCAAGAACAACCTGCTGACCGATGAGGTACAGCAGAAGGGTACCGTGGATCATGCTCCGGTCTATCCGCGCGAAGTTGCCCGGCGTTCCATTGAACTCAACGCAACCGCGGTCATCCTGGTGCACAACCACCCCTCGGGTGATCCCACGCCAAGCCGTGCCGACATCGCCATGACCAAGGAGATCGTGGCAGCGGCAAAGGCCGTTGGTGTGACCGTGCACGACCATATCGTCATCGTCCGCGACAGCCATGCCAGCCTGCGTGCGCTGGGGTTGATGTGAGAGCACCAGGGGCTCTCGCAGGCCTGTTCCTTCTGACCATGGCATCAGCGCGGGCTGAATCCGTCGACATCATGGTTTTGGCATCTGACGATCCCGGCCTTCCCTGGATTCGTCATCTGGAAGAAACCTACATTCCAGCCGTAAACGCAGCCTTGGACGGCACTAACGTCGAAGTGCGATGGGAAACACGGCTGGGTGATGGCAGTGTCGATACCGGAGACGAGCTGGATGCCCTGGCGAACGGCCGTGGCGCAGGTCGCGCCGCTGCCGGCGATGACCCATTCCTGGGCGCTCTACCTGCACAACATCTCCATCGCGACGCCGTTCGTCTGCGACCGGCCGGAGCTGGTTGGGCCAGGCCGTCGACCAACTCCATGCCGATTCCTTCCCTGCCCTGACGAGAGCCTGGGCGAGCTTTGGCGTGCATGTATCTGGGCGGCAGCTTTGCCCATGACCGCTTGGTCCTGGCGTCTTCGGTCCCGGTTGAGAGGCGTCGACGACCTGGCGCGTCGAGAGAGTGGCCGCCGATTACCTGTTTCTGGACTGGTTTGCAGGGCACACAGCTGCTGGGCTTGCCCGGGTGACTTCAGGAGACCTTTCGTTCGGGCTTCGAGAGCCAGACGACCGCCGCCGCCGTCATGACGGCCAGCATGGCCGACCGCCTGGCTATCGAGGACCTGGCCCCGTTCATTGTCGACCCCGGACTTGGCTCGGTGTGGGGCGGTGGGCTGGCGACGAACCGTGCGTGGTTCGCCGACCAGCGCGCGGAGCTGCGCAACGCCCTGCGCATCGGGGCCAGAGGCCTATGGCGAGGCGATGGCGCTGGAAGATGGCGGAGCTCTGGCCGACAGTGTCGCTGGAGAACCTCGCATGGCCCGCGGGGCGGAAGTCTCTGACGTTCACGCGCCGAAGGAACCTGCCCGTTGGGCTGCAGAACATGCGCGACGTGGCGGCAGAATGGGCCTTTGAGATCGACATTCGCGACATGCCGGGCCGAAGTATGCTGGCCATGTGGGTCACGGAATTGAACGACACCTGTGGCCCGCCGCCACGTGTCTGGCAAGCGCCTATTCTGGGCGAGTGAGACCAGCCAGTCCGGCCAGCCATGAAGACCATCCTGTCATGATCCTTGCCAGGTGCACGGCGTCGCTCTAAAGCGGCAGGTGATGTCTTCGCCACCGACCTTTTCCGCAAACCAGAAGCTTGCCGGCAACCTCGTGTTGGCGCTTGGCACGTCTGTCTGGGCAACACACTTCCTGGTCACCGACATTCTGTTGGAAACCTGGGACCCGTATTTCGTCACGGCCGGTCGCCTGCTCTCTGCGACGCTCTTTCTGATGTTCTTCTATGTCATCCAGTCGCGGTTTCGCCCATTCCGGACAATCCCGTCGATCAAGGCCGCGTTACTGCTGGGTGCCGTGGGCATTGCCGGGTCAACGGTCTTCCTTACCCTGGGCGTCAAGTATGCCGGCGCCGTTCCCGCAGCCATTGTTGCGGCTTCATCGCCCATCCTGGCGGCTTTCATCGCACGTATCGGGTTCCGTCTGCCGCTGACCACATCGGTCGTTCTGGGCGCAATTGTTGCTGTCATAGGCGGCGTTTTTGCAGCGCTTGGCTCCGCCAAGGGGAACCTGGCCGACCTTCGTGGTGGTGAACTGCTGATCCTGCTCGCGCTGACGATTTTCACCTGGTATTCGATTGGCGCGCAGCGCTGGATGGCCGGGGTCAGCCAGCTTGGCATCACCGCGATCACCATCATGATCGGCGGCTTGACCATGCTGGTCGCCATCCCCTTTCTGCTGGTCACCGGCGTTGCCGACGCTCGGTTTGAACTCGATGCGGCTTCCGTCGGCTACATTCTGTATCTGGGTGCCGGGCCGGCCTCCTTCTCCCTCTTCACCTGGCATTGGGGTGTAAGCCGGGTCGGCGTCACCATTGCCTCGATCTACAGCAATCTGGTGCCCGTCACCGTGGTTATCATCCGCATGATCCAGGGTGAACCGCCAACGACAGAACACCTGATTGGCGGCGTGCTCATCATCACCGGCGTTCTGATTGCCCAGCTTCTTCCATCATGGAAGAAAACCGAGGCAAAGGCGCCACTGGCATGACCGATATCACGCTCACAGCACCACGCCCGGTCAAGGTCGTCGGTCTGGTCAGCATGGGCCATTGCCTGAACCACCTCTTCATGATGGTGGTGCCGCCATTGGCCGTCACATGGGTGGCTGTGTTCGGCATCGACTATGTCCAGGTCGGCATTGTCCTGGCAGCCATGTCGATCACCTCGGCGGTTGCCGTGCTTCCCGTCGGGTTTCTGGTGGACAAGGTTCCGGCCCGCTATGTCCTGATCACAGGTCTCACCCTGCTTTCACTTGCCACCATCGGGTTCGGGTTCGCCCAGACCTATTGGCAGTTGCTGGTGTTTGCCGGGTTTGCCGGTTTGGGCAACACGGTCTTTCATCCCTGTGGTTACACCATCCTTTCTGCGACCGTGCCGAAGGATTGGCTGGGGCGCGCCTTCAGCGTTCATACCTTTTCAGGTTATCTGGGCTTTGCACTGACACCTGCGGTCATCGGCCTTTCGATCCTCTATTGGGATTGGCGCATGGCCCTGATCCTGCTTGGCATCCTTGGACTTGGCGTTGCCATTCTGATGCTGATCAACCAGGGCGATCTGCGCGATGACCGGGCCCAGGGCGAGGCTGAACAGGGCAAGACCGATGCAAGCCGCAAAGGTTTCCGCCTGCTGATGACACTGCCGATCCTGATGTGTTTCCTGTTTTTCCTGTTCACGACGATCTCGTTCTGGGGTTTCGACAGTTTTCTGCCAGCTTCGCTTTTCGAGCATCACGCCATCCCCGAGGCGCAAGGGACCTTTGCGCTCAGCGTGTTCTTTGGTTTTACCGCGCTTGGCATTCTGATTGGCGGCGTCATTGCCGACCGCACGGTGCGTCACGGCCAGGTTGCCGTTCTGGGCTTCACCATCGCTGCCATCTGCATTTTCATGGTCGGCGAAGTCAGTGGCGGTGTCTGGCTGATCTATGGGTTGATTGCCACCGCGGGAATCGGTGCAGGGATTGTGACCCCATCGCGCGACCTGATCGTGCGCAAGGTGACCCCGGCGGGTCAGACCGGAAAGGTCTTTGCCTTCATGACCGTTGGCATGGATGCGGGTTCCACCGTGGCACCGCCGGTCTTTGGCTATCTCATGGATCAGGGCCTCGTGGTCTGGCTTTATCGCCTGTCTGCCATGATGCTGGTGCTCTCGATCTTCACCGTTACGGCAACGCGCCGTATCCATGGCCGTATGGAGGAAACCCATGACACCTGACGTCACCACCAAAGCCGCTGCTGCGATGATTGCGTCCCGCGACGCCACCGGCCCCTGCCCGCGTCTCGACGGAGATCAGCGGCCCCAGAGCCAGACAGAGGGTTACGCCATTCAGGATGCCATCATCGCCCAGCGCATGCGCGCAGGTGAATCGCTTGGCGGTTGGAAGATCGGTTGCACCACGGCAACCATGCAGGAAATGCTGGGTATCGACAGCCCGGCCGGTGGCGCGGTGATGGGTGGCAATATCCTGACCAGCCCGGCTGCAATGCCGGCATCATCGACCCACAATCCCGTTGTGGAATGCGAAATCGGCGTGCGGATTGCCAGTGACGTTCCCGCGCGAGAAGGCGGACACGATGCCAACAGCATCGGCGAGCATGTGGCGACCTGCTTTGCCGCCATCGAGCTCGCAGAGATGCGCTATCCCGACCGTGACATCATGGGCGTGCCGGAATTCATCGCCGATGATTTCTTTCAACGCGGCGTTGTCGTGGGTCCCGAAGTGGCTGACTGGAAGAATGTCGACCTGATGGGCGCACGCGGCACCACGATCATTGCCGGTGATTTCAAGGGTGAAGGATTTGGCCGGGATGTGATGGGCCATCCGTTCGCCACCCTGGCCTGGCTTGCCAACGCGCTGCAGGAACGCGGGCATCAGCTTCTGGCGGGTCAGATCGTCCTGACCGGTTCGCTGGTTCCGGCCATGCCCCTTGCCCAGGGTGAAACAGCAGTTTGTGACGTCGTGGGCCTGGGCGAAGCGCGCCTGGGGCTGTTCTAGCTCCCAACCAAACGCGCCTTGAAAATCACATAGAGAATGCGGGTTCCAGCCCGCATGGAGCCGATCAGCGACCCCGATATCTTGGATCGACCGGCGATGCGCCTGCGACACGCAACGGGGATTTCGGCGACGCGCAATCCACGGCGCAGCGCCTTCACCTGCATCTCGATCGTCCAGCCCATGGCAGGTTCGCGCATGTTGAGTTTGGCCAGTGCCTCCCGTGTCACGGCACGGTAAGGGCCCAGATCAGTAAAGCGCCGTCGCCAGAGCAGACGCATCAGGCTGCATGACAGGGCGTTGCCGAAACGCTGCACATTGCCCAATGCGCCATGTTCGGCATCACCAAGAACGCGCGAGCCGATCACGAGATCAGCCTCATCGGCAAGCAGTGGATCGACCAGCGCCGCCATGTCGCCGGGATCGTTGGAACCATCGCCATCCGTGAAGACGACGATTGGATAGTCCGTCACTGCACGCAGGCCTGCCAGGCAGGCTGCACCATAACCACGTCGCGTTTCCTGAATCACCGTGGCACCCGCCGCATGCGACCGGGCTGCCGTGTTGTCTTTTGATCCGTTGTCGACGACCACCACAAGATCAATCCAATCGGGCTGAGAGCGCACAACACCAGAGATGCTGCCTGCTTCATCCAATGCAGGAATAATGACTGCGATGCGTTGGTTCCCTCTCATGCCTTGAACCTAGAGCAGATCGTGTTGAGCCTGAAACACATGCGCTTAAGGCTCAACGCGTGAATCTGCTCTACCTCTATGAAATGGATTGGATTCACGCGACAGGGACGAACCATTCATGGTGCATCCCTGTCGCGATCCGATCTAAAGCACTGCCGCCACGCCATCACCAGGAGACCCAGCCAGACGGGGCCGAACTGAAGCCAGACGATCCAGTCATGGAACACCTCGGCCTGTCCCATGTCATCAAACACAAAACGCAGTTCGTAGAGCGGCAGAAGTGCGGTGAGCCACAAAAGTGGCATGACGGGACAGGCGACCATGAGGACGATGATCCATGACGCGTACCAGGGAAAACCGGTGGGGCTGAGCAGGAGCAAAGCGGCCGTCACGGCCAGCATTCGCCAGACCCAGCGGGAGGTTTGGTCAGGTTCGCGCCAGGCAAGATACAAAGCCAGCATGCCAACCTTTGCCGCAACGAACCACCGCACCCAGGATTGCGCGATTCCAAATTCACTAGCGAGCTCCGCCAAGGCACCAAAGGCAGCACCGTTCATCTGCCACCGTTCTGCAAACGCCGCGATACCCGAGCTTGGTGTCAGGACCGTTTCAAGCATCGGCAGGAGCAGAAGGCCCAGGGCGGCCAGAACCGCTATGCAGGTGCCGATCATGACCAAGGGGCGATGACGCAAGCGAAACAGCGCCAGGGGCAGCAACACGATTGGCCAGAGCTTGACCGCGGCCGCCAGAACCAGGGCAGCAGAGGCGCCGCGCCAGTGCTTTTGAACCATCATGAGGGCCGCGCCGGCAAGCAGTGGCATCAGCAACGCATCCATGTGCGCAGCTCCGGCAAACTCCCGCACGATCAGGGGGTTCCACCAGTAAAGCGCCAGCCACAGAGGCGATCGACCCATTGCCTTCAGGAGGAAGAAAAGCAGGACTAGCGTCACCGCCTCCGCCGCCACGATGACGGCACGCCAGGCATCAAGACTGAACGGCTCGACCCATGCCGCCAGCGCAAAACCTGCCTGTGCCAACGGCGGATAAGGCGTTCGCAGCCATGGATGGTTCACGCGCTCCACGGCAAGGTGATGTTCCTGCGCCAGGGCATGATCGGGGATCTGATGGTTCGTCAGTGCCTGTTCAGGCGTGTAGCGATAGGGATCGAACCCCTCCACGACAAGAGCGCCGTCCCAGAGGTAACGATACGAATCATCTTCCAGTGCCGGTTCCGTGCCGAAGAGCAGCAATCGCATCAGGAGTCCAACCAGAAGGATCACGGCGAGCGCGGCTACCGGTGCCTCTCCACTCCGCCGGATCAGTGCCGGTATCAGCAGATAGAACCCACCGGCCACGACCAGCGTTGCGACCAGGGCAAAAACGGCGTGATGATCCAGTGGCGCGCCCCATGGAAAATCCTGCGCCAACTGACGCTGTGTGACCGACGCTGCCAATAGCACCAGTGCGACAACAAACCAGACGAGACGCAGGCCGGGGACAGGCAAGCGCGGTCAGTTCATATCGAGAAAATCGTCGGCATCGATCGTTCCGCTGCCAACGCCGCGCGCGGGGCGCTCTGCCAGGGTCTCAGCGGCGGCATCATCCAGCGCCTGCTGGGCTTCGGCCTGTGCTTCTGGCGTATAGCTCTCGCTACCCTTGTGGCGGGCATCGGGCCGGGCCATGCCGGACGCATCATTGAGCGCCCAATCGTAACGGTAGTCCTCGATTTCCGTGACGCCGGACATCAGGCCGGTCAGGGGCTCGACGGCATGCCCGCGGATGAAGTCGATGATCTCTTCCTCGTTGCGCCCGAAGTCATCGTCGTACCAGTCGAACAGGCCCGAGACGACAAGCCGGCCCTGGAGGTCAAGATCGGCACCGCGTCGGTTGTTGATGTAGACGTGCGTGGCTCGTTCCATGCGTTCGTCGATGTCGTGCCCGTCATAGGCGCTGTGACCCAGGTTCGGGCAACCGATGGAAGCACAGTTCACGACAAAATGGATCCGTGGGTCCTGCCAGATCGGGCGCAGAATGCCGTGTTCAATGTCATCGAGGCTGAGGCTCTGACCATCGATGGTAACGACGTCCTTACCCCAGGGTCCAAACGACAATAGCCCGTCTGTAATGTCGCGGATGCTCTCGACGGGATAGTTCTGCAGGATCACTTCCACCGTTGCCGCGTTGTAGAGATTGATCCAGGCCGCGAGCTGTTCGTCGCGATGGAGTCCGGCAAAATCGAGCGACGACAGCCACGCGATGTAGTCACGGAGTTTGCCACGGTCGGCTTCACTGATCTCGTCGTAGCGCACCAGTGCAACACCGTTATCGTCTATCTGGAGGTATCGGCGCAGAAACTGGGTCCAGTCATCATGGTCAAGAACGACAGCGCTGTCGGGATCGTGGCGCATCCAGCGTTCATCAACGACATCGGGCCAATCTGCCAGCGCAGGGCGCAACGCAAGCGCGCCCAGCCCGCCAAGCGTCAAGCCAAGCACGTTACGGCGCGTCCGGGAAAACGGTGCTGTTCTGATCATGGCGTCAATATGGTTCCGGTCCGCTTTGGCGTCCAACTGCGAGATTTCAACTTTACGCCAAGTCAGGGTGAGCGTGCATCCAGCACTGCCTGCGCATCACCGACCAGATCTGCACCGACCTGGCCTGACCACTCATAGAATATGGGTTTGAGTTCCTGGGCGAGCTTTTCAACGTGGCTGCGTGAGACATCGACAAAAGCGACATCATCCCATTCAAGCACTGCACCCTGGTTACGCGCCAAGACCCGCGCCGCCTCAGCCTGGGCAATTGCTGCTTCCAGTGCGGCCTGTTCAACGATGACACGATCCTCCAGACTCCAATGGGCCCAGAGATCCCGGTTCACGGCGAAAATCAGAGGCTCTGCAAGGCAAGGCCACCGTGTCCAGGTGTCATAGGCCGGGGGCATATCGGGCTCGGCATTCATGTCGGCAAGACGGCCCACGCTGCCGTCGATCATGCCCAGCCGCATCTGCAGCAAGGCCTGCCGCGTGGGAGCGGCAACAGCATCGACGCCCAGCATCATGAGGCTTTGGCGCACCGAAGCGGTTTGGGGAACACGCAGGCTGAGCCCGGCGAAATCAGCCCCGTGATCAAGCGGCCCCGACCGGCTTGCGATGACATAGGCACCGGCATCGCCCCACGCCAGCGGCACGACATTGAAAGCACAGATATCGAGAAACAAACGCTCACCGATCGTGCTGGTGACGACCTGTTCAAGCTCCTGCTCGTTGGTCACCAGACACGGCAGGGCAAACAGCCCAAGCGATGGCACATCGCGCGACCAGACCAGCGAAGAACCCACCGCAAGGTCGATGACGCCACGACTGAGCGCGGAGAACTCCAGCAGGCCGCCCTCACCCGCAGCAACAGCATCAGGTACGACGTCAAAGACAATGCGCCCGTCTGTGCGCTCGGCTACCAGATCGGCCCAGAGACGGGCACCAAACCCCCATGGGTGATTGATGGGTGCTCCGGTGGAAAGCAGATAGGTCTCGGCATGGGCCACGCCCCCAAATGCCAGAGCGAGCAAAACAGCGATTACCTGGATCGTCGAACGCTGCTTCATCGCATTCCCGCCAAAAGGTGCAGAAGGCCACCCCCGGATAACGCCCATGGGCCTGTCCGGCAGTACTGCCGCCATTATCAAAGGGCTGGGGAGAAAGCGCAATTCACGGGACTCGACGCTTCGCGGATCGTGATAGGGTACCGCTCCAATCCACCTTTCGAGATTTTCATCCATGATTCCCCGTTATACCCGCGCGCCGATGGCTTCGATCTGGGAGCCCGACAACAAGTTCCGCATCATGCTGGAGATCGAAACCCTGGCGGCTGAGGCCATGGAAGAATTGGGTACGATCCCGCAGGGTGTTTCCAAGGCTTTGCGCGAACGCGGCGGGTTCAATGCCGAGCGCATCGACGAGATCGAGCGTGAAACCAAACACGATGTCATCGCGTTCCTGACCAACGTCACCGAACATGTCGGCGAAGAAGCGCGCTTCATGCATCAGGGCATGACGTCATCGGACGTGCTCGATACCTGCTTTGCCGTTCAGCTGACCCAAGCCGCCGATATCCTGATTGAAGATATCGACCAACTGCTCGTCGCACTTGAGCGCCGCACACGTGAACATGCCCTGACGCCCTGTGTGGGCCGCAGCCACGGCATTCATGCCGAACCCACGACTTTCGGCCTGAAGCTGGCGGGTTTCCACGCCCAGTTCCAGCGCGCGCGCAAGCGCATGGTCAATGCCCGTGAAGAAGTCGCAACCTGCGCGATTTCGGGCCCCGTCGGCACCTTTGCCACGGTCGACCCGCGCGTTGAGGCCTATGTGGCAGAAAAGCTGGGACTGGCGATCGAGCCGGTCTCGACCCAGGTCATCCCGCGTGACCGTCATGCCGCATTTTTTGCCGCCATGGCCGTGGTTGCCTCCTCGATCGAACATCTCGCGACCGAGATCCGCCACCTGCAACGCACGGAACTGCGCGAGGCAGAGGAAGAGTTCACCAAGGGACAGAAGGGCAGCTCGGCCATGCCCCACAAGCGCAACCCGATCCTGACCGAAAATCTGACCGGTCTGGCACGCCTGGTGCGCGCTGCCGTCGTGCCCGCGCTGGAGAACGTGGCGTTATGGCACGAGAGGGATATTTCCCACTCCTCCGTTGAACGAAACATCGGGCCCGATGCAACGACGGGCCTGGATTTTGCGCTTGCGCGCCTGACGCGTGTGGTTGATGGCTTGGTGATTTATCCCGACGCCATGATGACCAACCTGGATCGCCTGGGCGGCCTTGTCTTTTCCCAGCGCGTCCTGCTTGCCCTGACACAAGCCGGTGTCAGCCGCGAGGATGGCTATCGTCTGGTCCAGAAAAACGCCATGGCGACCTGGAACGAAGGCGGCAAGTTCCTGGACCGTCTGAAGGCAGACGAAGAAGTGACCGCAAAGCTGTCAGACGCCGAAATCGAGGAAATCTTCGATTACGGATTCTATACGAAACACGCTGAAACGGTGATTGAGCGGGTTTTGAGCGCTGCTTGATCTTTAGCCTCAATCGCCGGCGTTCACTCCGTTCACTTGGCTAACGCCGCTCGCGCGGCGGGGTCGCAGTCGCTCCCCGTCGGCCCAAGGGGGCCTCCCCATGAACGCGCCAGCTGAGCTGTTTGAGATAGGCGTCCACCACCGCTGGTGAGCAGGCATTCGGCGGCGAGAGCGAAGCGGCCGCCGACCGGTGCGACTGCACCGGCGCGCCGAGCGGCGCGTAAGCCAAGTGAGCGGAGCGACGCGCCCGGCGTCTGAGGGAACAAACAAAAAGCGAAGCCCGCGCTCGAGGCTAAAGAAAAACCCTACTCAGCCTGGATCTGGGCGATGGCTTCTTCCATCAACGCATCCATGCGTGCGCGCATCTTGTGCTCGTCGATGCCGAGACCAGCGGCCTTCACGTCGGCCATGACCTTTTCGAGCACGTCGTCGTCACCGGGACGGTCGAAATCTGATTCGATTACTTCCTTGGCATAGGCATCGGCGTCATCGCCTGATTTGCCCATCTGTTCGGCAAGCCAGAGGCCCAGCAGCTTGTTGCGGCGCACGCCAGCCTTGAACAGTGTTTCCTGGTCGTGGGCGTATTTGCCTTCCTGGCCTTTTTTACGGTCGTCGAAGAGCGCCATGATGGTTTCCGTCTTTCTGGTTACAAGGTGTCTGCTCATGCGCACCGCATTCTGGCGCGCGTCTGCCTCACCATATAGCGTGGCGGCACGCCTGACCAAGACCCCAACGTGCAAAATCGGACCTCATTCCTGTGTGTACCGTCGTTTCCCTTCATCGCCCCGGCCACCCATGGCCTCTTCTGCTTGCCGCCAACCGCGACGAGATGCAGAGCAGACCCTGGCAGGAGCCCGCGCGATACTGGCCCGATCACCCCAATGTTGTTGCCGGGCGTGATCAGGAAGCTGGTGGCACCTGGCTGGGGGTCAATGACCACGGCGTTACGGCCGCAATTCTCAATCGCGTGGGATCGCTGGGTCCAGCAGAGAACAAGACAAGTCGCGGTATTCTGCCCCTGCTGGCCCTGGATCACAGCTGCGCCAGGGATGCAGCCCAGGCCATCTGTGCGCTCAATGGCGGAGATTTCCGGCCGTTCAACATGGTCATCGCCGATGCGGGCGGAGCCATCTGGATCCGCTGGGCAGGTAACGAGGCAAACGGGCACCCCACGGCACAGCCGATTCCCGAGGGTCTGCACATGCTCACGGCCTTTGACCTTGATGACACTATGAGCCCACGGGTGGCGCGCCATCTGCCCCTGTTTCGCGCCGCGCCGGTGCCTGATCCCGAGCAGAATGCCTGGGACGGCTGGATCGACAGGCTGGCCGACCGCAGCCGCGATGATACAAACATCGAATCAGGTGCCGTCCTGATCGAGGCTCCCGGCGGGTTTGCCACGGTTTCTTCCTCCCTGATCGCCCTTGCCGAAGCGCCACGACGCACCATATGGAAGTTCGCGGCTGGAGCGCCTGATAAAGCGCCCTTTTTGCCCGTGTCTGTGGACACAACCACTTGTGTCTGATTGTGCGCGGACCTCATGTTGTTGTAGTGTTGCTGTGACCGGTGCCAGCGGCACTTTTGACCGATTTTTCGGCGCACCGGACGACCTTGGGAACCCGATATGGCCCGCCGCAGGCGCGTTTACGAAGGTAAGGCCAAGGACTTCTACGAAGGCCCTGAGCCTGGCTTCCTGATTCAACATTTCAAAGATGTTGCCCACGCCCGAAACCCCGAAAAGAGCGGGGTGATCGACGGCAAGGGTGTCATCAACAACCGCATCAGCGAACATCTGATGAGCAAGCTCGCCGAGATCGGCGTGCCCACCCATTTCGTGCGCCGCCTCAACATGCGCGAACAGCTTGTGCGCGAGGTCGAGGTGCTGCCCGTTGATGTCGTGGTGCATAACCTTGCCGCCGGCCAGTTCGCCGAGAAGTTTTCGCTGAAAGAAGGCACGCCCCTTCCCCGCTCGATCATCGAGTTCTACCTGCGTTCCGAGGAACTGGCCGATCCGCTGGTTTCCGAAGAACACATGACCGCGTTCGGCTGGGCCGCCAGCCAGGACATCGACGACATGATCCATCTGTCGCTGCGCGTGAACGACTTCATGACCGGCCTCTTCATGGGGGCGGGCATCAAGCTGGTCGATTTCACGCTGACCTATGGCCGTCTCTACTTCGAGGACGATGTGCGTCTGGTGATCGCCGATGAGATCAGCCCCGACAGCTGCCGCCTGTGGGATGTCACCACCAACGAACCCATGGACAAGGACCGCTTCGTGCGCGACATGGACAACGTTGCCGAGGGTTATCAGGAGGTCGCACGCCGCCTGGGCATCCTGCCTGAAATGAACAACCTTGCCGAAATACCGAAAGCCGCCTCATGAAAGCACGCGTTCACATCACCCTGAAAAACGGCGTCCTCGACCCCCAGGGCAAGGCCATCCACAACGCCCTGGGCAATCTGGGTTTTGACGGCGTCGGTGACGTGCGCCAGGGAAAGGTCATCGACCTGGAACTCGCCGAAACCGACGAAGCCGCCGCCCGCGCCAAAATCGAAGACATGTGCCAAAAACTGCTCGCCAACACCGTCATCGAAAACTACGCGATCGAGCTTGGCGGCTGATGGCGCCGAACGCGCCCGATCAAACATTCAAATCTGTAACTCCGTTGCGCAATACAACTCCCTCACCGTCATCGCCCGGCTTGACCGGGCGATCTATGCCGGAGCTTTCGGCCCACCCATTGCCGATTTTGTTTCGTTCTCCGGGATGGATGGCCCCATCGAGTGGGGCCATGACGGGAATGTGGAGTTTGGCGTCTAAGACAACCCCCAGACCTGAGAGCCCATGAAAGCAGCCATTGTTCTGTTCCCCGGCACAAACCGGGAAGTTGATATGCGGGATGCGCTGGAGCGCTCCGGGGCCACGACCGAAATGGTCTGGCACGGGGATGCGCAGGTGCCGGCCTGTGACCTGATTGTGCTGCCGGGCGGCTTTGCCTATGGCGATTACCTGCGCTGTGGCGCGATGGCGGCGCATTCCCCGATCATGCGTGATGTCATTGCCAAGGCGAAGGCCGGCACGCCGACGCTTGGGGTGTGCAACGGGTTTCAGACGCTGATCGAGACCGGGTTGCTGCCGGGCGCACTGCTGAAGAACGCAAGCCTTGCGTTCGTTTGCCGGGATGTGCATCTGCGGCTGGAACATGCGCATGCACCGCTGACCGGCGCCCTGCATGCGGGCGACGTCATTCGCGTACCTGTGGCCCATGGCGACGGCAACTACTTTGCCGATGAGGAGATGTTGAAACGGCTGGAAGGCGAAGGTCGTATCGCGTTCCGCTACGTCACCGGGCCAGGCGAAGCCAGCGAGCGTGCCAATCCCAACGGCAGCACGGCCGACATTGCCGGGATCGTGAACGACGGGGGCAACGTGCTGGGCATGATGCCCCATCCTGAAGACGCCACAGGGCTGCGCCAGCAAAGCCTGGATGCCATCCCCCTCTTCGCGGGCATCGTGGAGGGCCTGTCATGAGCAGCGAACCCCAACTGACACCCAACATCATTGCCGAGCATGGGCTGACGGCCGAGGAATACGCCAAGATCCTGGAGATCATCGGGCGCGAGCCCAACATCACGGAACTGGGCATCTTTTCGGCCATGTGGAACGAACATTGTTCCTACAAGTCGAGCCGGTTGTGGCTGAAGGCTCTTCCGACCGAAGCACCATGGGTGATCTGCGGGCCCGGTGAAAACGCCGGTGTGGTCGATATCGGGGACGGTCAGGCTGCGGTCTTCAAGATGGAGAGCCACAACCACCCCAGCTTCATCGAGCCCCATCAGGGTGCCGCGACCGGTGTGGGCGGCATCATGCGTGATGTCTTCACCATGGGCGCGCGGCCCATCGCCAACATGAACGTGCTGCGCTTCGGTGCGCCCGACCATGCCAAGACGCGCTTTCTGGTCGGCGGCGTGGTTTCAGGCGTCGGCAGTTATGGCAACTGCATGGGTGTGCCCACCGTTGGTGGCGAAACAACGTTCCATGCCAGCTACAACGGCAACAATCTGGTCAACGCCATGTGCGTTGGCATCGCACCGGCAGACCGTATCTTCTATGCGGCGGCGGGGTCGATCGGTGCACCGGTGGTTTATGTCGGGTCCAAGACCGGACGTGACGGCATTCATGGTGCCAGCATGGCATCAGCCGAGTTCAACGAAGACACTGAGGAAAAACGCCCCACCGTGCAGGTCGGCGATCCCTTTACCGAAAAGCTGCTGCTGGAAGCCTGCCTGGAACTGATGGCGACCGATTGCATCATCGGCATCCAGGACATGGGCGCGGCGGGTCTGACCTGCTCCTCCATCGAAATGGCCGACAAGGGCAATGCCGGCATGGACCTGGATCTGGACGCTGTGCCCCAGCGCGAAGAAGGCATGACGGCTTATGAGCTGATGCTGTCAGAAAGCCAGGAACGCATGCTGATGGTGATCAAGCCCGATGCCGAGGACCAGGCCCGCGCCATCTTCGAGAAGTGGGAGCTGGACTTTGCCGTGGTCGGTCACATTACCGATAACGGACGCCTGATCGTTCGCAAGGATGGCGAGATCAAGGCCGACCTTCCCGTGCGCCCCCTGTCGGACGAAGCCCCGCTTTATGACCGGCCCTGGGTCGAAACACCCAAACGCCCTGCCATCAAGGCCGGCGATGTTGCCGCCAAGGGCAGCACCGAAGAAGCCCTGATGACGCTGGTTTCTTCACCCGATCTGGCATCACGGCGCTGGATCTGGGAGCAGTACGATCATCTGGTCATGGGCCGCACCGTACAGCGCCCCGGCGGCGATGCCGCCGTGATCGAAGTGCCCGATACACCAGGCAAGGGCATTGCCATCACGACCGACTGCACGCCCCGCTACTGTGAAGCCGACCCGTTCGAGGGTGGCAGGCAGGCTGTGGCCGAAGCCTATCGCAACCTCACCAGCGTTGGTGCGCGCCCGCTTGCCACGACCGACTGCCTCAACTTCGGCAATCCGGAACGTCCCGAGGTCATGGGAACCTTTGTCGGGGCCATCAAAGGCCTGGGCGAAGCCTGCCGTGAACTCGACATGCCGATCGTCTCTGGCAACGTCTCGCTCTACAACGAAACCAATGGCCGCGCTGTCCAGCCCAGCCCGGGGATCGGCGCCATCGGATTGATCGACAATCTGGACCGCACCGCACGGGCCGGTTTCTGTGCCGAGGGCCATGCCATCGTCCTGCTTGGCGCGACCGAGGGCGTGATGGGTTCCAGCCTTTACCTGCGCGAAGTCATGGGCCGCGAAGATGGCGCCCCACCCCCGGTCGACCTGGCCGCCGAACGCCGCAATGGCGAATTTGTGCGCTCCCTGATCAAGAACGGCGCCATTGAAACCTGCCACGATGTTGCAGACGGTGGCGTTCTGATCGCGCTGGCCGAAATGGCGATGGCATCCAACATCGGCTGCGTCGTTACCTGCCCAGACCCCAAGGTGCCTGAACACGGTTTCTGGTTCGGGGAAGATCAGGGCCGTTACATCATCACCGTTCCCGGCAACGGGGCCGATATGGTCGTGCGCGCAGGTGAAGCAGGAATTCCTGCCGTGATCCTGGGACAAACCGGCGGCGACACATTGACAGTGGGTGATGGCTCACCCATATCGCTGAGAACCATTCGCGATCATCACGAAGGCTGGCTGCCCGACTATATGGCTGGCGGCAACCAGGCTTAAAGGAAACAACGACCATGGCGATGCAAGCGGCCGAAATCGAGGCCATGATCCAGGAAGCCTTTCCCGATGCCACCATCGAGATCGAGGACCTGCGCGGCGACGGCGATCATTACGCCGCCACTGTTGTTTCCGCGGCATTTGCAGGCAAATCACGGGTTGCCCAGCATCAACTCGTCTACAAGTCCCTGAAGGGCAAGATGGGTGGTGAACTCCACGCCCTGGCGCTGACCACACGCGCCCCTGCCTGATCTGCTATACTGAAAACCACACCAGACGACGCCCCCAATAAGGATCACCAACATGTCACTCGACGAAGCCACAAAGCAGCGCATTACGAAGGAAGTCACCGACAACGACGTGGTGCTTTTCATGAAGGGCACCCCGGTGTTTCCCATGTGCGGGTTCTCGGCCGCTTCCGTTCAGATCCTGAGCCACCTTGGCGTGCGCTTCAAAGGCATCAACGTGATGGAAGACCCTGCCATCCGCGAAGGCATCAAATCCTTCAGCGACTGGCCGACCATTCCTCAGCTCTATGTGAAGGGCGAATTCGCAGGCGGCAGCGACATCATGAAAGAGATGTACATGTCGGGCGAACTCACCCAGTTCATGGCTGAGCAGGGTATCGAACTCGATCCTGCGGCCTGATCCCATGGAAAGCGTCAGCTCTGACGTCATCTATAACTATCACGCCCATATCAACTTCGATCTGGACGTTCGCGACACGGCTGTGGCCCTGCGTGAGGAGATCGGCAAACGCTTTGACGTTATCCTGGGCCGCGTCTGGGACATGCCGGTCGGCCCGCACCTGAAACCGATGTTTCAGGTCTCGTTCACGCCTGCCCAGTTTACCGAATTCGTACCCTGGCTGATGGTGAACCATCAGGGTCTTGCCATCTTCGTCCACCCCGAAACCGGGGATGAAGTTGCCGACCACCGCGACAACGCGATGTGGATCAACGAAAAGCTGGGCGTGAATCTCGAAGGCTTGAAGTAAAGCTGCCGGATTCCGAGTGATGTGAGGTTAGCGCGACCCCAGCGCTCAACATGGGTCGCGTCTTTTGGCCGGTGCCGGTGCATGGATCGTCGAATCAAGTTCGACGATGACTCCGAGGGGGTTGGGTCGCTGCGCTTTCACCAAATGCATTGTCATCGTCGAACTTGATTCGACGATCCATGCACGGCTCACTGAACGCGATCAGATCCGTAACGCAGCGCCCCGGATTCAATCAGCCCTGGCGAAACGCGGCTGAATTTTGCCGCCGACCTCAACGGTCTCCACAAACATCGCCAACGGGCGCACCCACAGGCCACGTTCGCCATAGAGCGGGCGATAGACCACAAGTTCCTCTTCGGTCTCACTGTGACGTGCGACGCCGATGACTTCGTAGTCGTTGCCCTTGTAGTGGCGGTAACGGCCGGGTTCGATGGTCATGATTTCAGCCCGGTTCGTTGATGAGATCGAGGGGATAGATCGGCCGGCGCACGTTGTTAAACGTGAGCTGGCTATAGTCGCTGGTGCAAACGCCTGTGCCGGCACAATCGACGACATGTTTTGCCAGTTCGCCCAGACCGGCACGCCAGTGCACCCTGCTCTTCATCATGACGTAACGCTTCTGCCAGGGGTCAATGCCCACGGAATAGAACGCGTTGAGGTCATTGGGTTCCTGGTGTTTAGAGATGACGACGATCTCCACCCTGCCCGTGTCCAGAACAGCCGTCGGCCCCATATCCATCAGCACGCCGGTGCCCATGGGCCCCTTGTTGCGGAAGCGACCGTCGGTCAGGCGTGTAATGCGCCCGCTCACGCGCAGAGGTGTTCCGGCTTCACCGATCGACGGCATCGCGATCTTGCCGCCAAGGTCCAGCGTGATATCGGAGCCAACGCCAGCCGCCATCATCTCCTGCACTGCGCCTGGATCATGGATGGCAAACGCCGCGACATCCTCGAGCCCCGCATCCAGAATGCCAGACAGCACTGTCATGGTATCCATTGTGCCACCCGAGGCCGCGTTGTCGTAGTGATCGAGCAGGATGACCGGACCCTCCTGCGTCGCCTTTGCACGCGCCAGGGAATCGGCAAGCGGTTCGATCTGGTAGACGAAGGTTTCGCGTTCACGCCATGCAATGGCCAGCAGCTCGTCACGTAGCGCCTCGGCCTTAGCAAGATCGCCATCGGTGGCAACAGCAACAGAAAGACCGGCATTCACGATGTCTGCGTGGGGAAAACCGGTGAAGAGCGTGGCCATCAGCGCTTCGCCCCTGGCTTCCATCTCACGGCAGCGTTCCTGCAATGCGTGGTTGGGGCCATCGGCCGTGCCCTGTTCCATGATGTGGGGCAGCATGGGCCGGTTTCCCCAGGCCATGGTGGGCGTGACTTCACCTTTGAGCGCGCGTGCCAGGATTTCGCCCGAACGCTTTGCGGTCTGATAGGTGTCGATATGAGGGTAGGTCTGGTAGCCGGCCAGAATGGTGCAGTTCTCGACAATGCCGGGATAGAGATTGCAGTGCATGTCGAGAGCAACGGCAATGGGAAGGTCGGGAGCAACGGCGCGGATACGGCGCAGCAATTCGCCCTCACCGTCCTCCAGGCTTTGCGTCACCATGGCCCCGTGCAGATCCAGCATGGCGGCATCACAACCAGCCTCAATGGCCTCCATGATGGCCGCAACGATGGTTTCGAAGGCTTCGTCTTCGACCGGCCCGGATGGCCAGGCGTTGGCTGCCACCGGCGTCACGGTTTCCCAGCCATGGGCATCACAGATATCCAGGAATGCGGCAATTCCGCTGTTGGTGCCGCCATAGGCCTTGCGGACAATCTCTCCGCGCGGCAGGTCGGTCGAACCGCGTGTGAAACGCGCAAGGGGCGTGGGCACGGGTGAAAACGTGTTGGTCTCGTGTTTCATCATCGCGGCGACGATCTTCATGCCATCTTCCTTCATACGTGGAGCAACACTCTAGAATCACGGGACCACAAAGCGAAAGGGCCGCCTCCTTGCGGAAGCGGCCCTTTGCCAATTTCTGAACCTGTGATCAGGCCTTGGAGTAGTACTCAATCACCAGGTTGGGTTCCATCTGTACCGGGTACGGCACATCCGTGAACGTCGGCACACGATGATACGTGCCCTTCATCTTGTCGAAGTCGACTTCGAGGTATTCGGGAACCTCACGCTCGCCCGAGGCAACGGCCTCAAGAACCAGCGGAAGTTCGCGCGAAGCTTCCTTGACCTCGATCGTGTCTTCGGGCGAAACGCGATAGCTCGCGATGTTCACCTTCTTGCCGTTCACACGGACATGTCCGTGATTAACGAACTGGCGTGCGGCGAACACGGTCGGCACGAATTTCATGCGATAGATCGTGATGTCGAGGCGGCGTTCCAGCAGCCCGATCATGTTTTCGATGGTATCGCCCTTGTGATTGTAGGCTTCCTCATAGGTACGACGGAACTGCTTCTCCGTCATATTCCCATAGTAACCCTTCAGCTTCTGCTTGGCGGCGAGCTGGATACCATAGTCGGTCGGCTTGCGACGACGACTCTGGCCATGCATACCGGGAGCATACAGCCGATTGGTCAGGAAGCGCTTCGGGCGTCCCCACAGATTCTCGCCATAGCGGCGGCAAATCTTGTATTTCGACGACAGACGTTTGGTCATCGAGCCTTCACTTTTGTTCAATGGAAAAACGATGCGCCCCGTCACCGGAGCGCTGGCGGGTTGTAGTGAAGCCTGCCCCGCTTGTCAAACAGCTTTGCGGGCCAAATTCTGCACTATTCTGCCGGTTCCCTGATCAGGCGTGCCATCTCATCAAGAAGCGCGCCTTCAACAAGCTCGGCAGCAGCCTGATTGTAGCCACCTGCCCCGCCCAGATAGCCATCAATGCAGCTCTCACAGTCAAATCCCGCACCCACGCCATAAGGGGCGATTCGCTGGATCCTGACCTGGCCTGCCCCATGCTCGCGCCGCATATAGGCATCGCAAAGGGCGGCGCCATCATACTGGTCGGGCGCAACAAAAAGCGTGGGGCGCAAAAGTGCAGGCTGGGCTGCGCATGAGGGGTAGAACACGACCGCGCCGGCCATGCCATCAGGTGCTTCGCCAGCCATCGCCAGAGCGACATCGGCACCGTCCTGCCAGCCCATGACATAGATTCGTTCGGGATCGACCTCAGGCAGCGTGAGAAGTTTGGCGATGGAACCACGGACGTCATCACGCTGATCAAACGCATCAGCATGGCCACAGCCGGTCTCCTGATTGCGTGTAAACAGGCTGTCGAGCAGATGCACGGCATAACCGGCTTCTGCCAGCCTGACGCCCCATTGACGTTCATGGGGCGAAATGCCGTCACAATCAGGCACCATGATCACGGCGGGAAACGGTCCCTGTCCCTCGGGCATCCGGTAGAGGCCGGTCACGGTCATGCCTTCACTGCCATCTGCAGGAACGGACTGGAACTGCATCCAGCTCGCCGCACCGGTCATCAGCCAGAGGGTGCCAAGGAGGGCCAGAACAACCGGTTTTCTCATCTCTCCTCCTTGGGCGGCAGAGGCTTGCGCCCGCTGGTCAGACACTTCACGACCCCGCGCAAGGTCCGAACTTCCTGTTCATGCAGGCCCGCGCGCAGAAACATGGTGCGAAGATTGCGTACCATGATCGGGCGATGCTGGTTGTTGCGCAGGAATCCACAGGTATCGAGCTCACCGATAAGGTGTTCGAAAAACCCTTCCATCTCCGCCTTGCTTGCCGGTGGCGTATCACCCTGGGGCATCACCACGTCGGGCCGGTCTGCTCCGGCCTTGAACCATTCGTAACCGATCAGCAGAACAGCCTGCGCCAGATTGATCGATGCGTTATCAGGCACCGTTGGCACCTGGAGGATGGCATCAGCCAGGGCGACATCGTCATTTTCCAGCCCACTGCGTTCTGCACCAAACAGGACACCGCAGCGTTCGCTGTCGGGTCTGGCGATGATCTCCTGGGCTGCGTGTGCCGGGGTTACTTCCGGCTTCATCATATGCCGGCTGCGCGCCGTGGTGGCCCAGACATGGTTCAGGTCACCCACGGCCTGTGCGGTCGTCTCAAAGAGCGTTGCACTGTTGAGGATGTCGATACCGCCAACGGCCATGGCTTGCGCCGCAGAATTGGGCCAGCCATCGCGCGGCGCGACAATCCGCAGGTCATCAAGCCCGAAGTTCACCATGGCACGTGCGGCCGCGCCGATGTTTTCGCCCAGTTGCGGGCGCACAAGGATAATGGCTGGAGTTGTCATACCACCCCTCAACCGGGCGCGTTCTCGCGCATGAGTTTGTAGGTAATGGAATCGATCAGTGCCTGGAAAGAGGCATCAATGATGTTGGGCGAAACCCCGACCGTGTTCCAGGTGACACCGCTGTCATCGGTGCTTTCGATCATGACGCGCGTAATGGCGCCAGTACCGGCCTGGGGCGAGAGAATACGTACCTTGTAGTCGACCAGACGCCAGCCGCCGAGGTAATCGGCATACTTGCCCAGATCCTTGACCAGGGCGGCATTGAGCGCATCGACCGGACCGTTGCCCTCAGCCACCGACAGGCGGCGTTCGCCATCGACCACAACCTTTACCGTGGCTTCGGTCACAGTGACCTGCTTGCCCAGCGCGTTGTGGCGTTGCTCAGCCAGGACCCGAAAGCTCTCGACTTCAAAATAGGACGGAACGGTGCCCAGCGTGCGCAGCGCCAGCAGTTCGAAACTCGCCTCTGCGCCGTCATAGGTGTAGCCCTCGAACTCGCGGGACTTCACCTCTTCGACCAGGCGCGGCAGCTTGGGATGATCGGGATCAATCTCCAGGCCGGTATCGGCCATCAGCGCCAGGACATTGGCGCGGCCTGACTGATCCGACACCACGATGTGGCGGCGATTGCCCACCGTTTCGGGCGGAACGTGTTCATAGGTCCTGGGGTCCTTCATGACCGCCGAGACATGGAGCCCGCCCTTATGAGCAAAGGCCGCAGAACCGACATAGGGCGCGTGCCGGTTGGGTGCGCGGTTCAGCAGATCATCAAGCAGGCGCGAGGCCCGCGTCAGATGCGAAAGATCGTCATCGCTGACGCCAATTTCGTATTCGGACTTGAGCTTCAGTGTGGGAATGATCGAAACCAGATTGGCGTTGCCGCAACGCTCCCCCAACCCGTTCAACGTGCCCTGGATCTGGCGTGCACCGGCATCGATGGCCGCCAGACTGTTTGCTACCGCATTTCCGGTATCGTTGTGGGCATGAATACCCAGACGGTCACCGTCCAGTTTGCCTGCCACGTCAGAAACGATACGGCTGACTTCAGCAGGCAACGTGCCGCCATTGGTGTCACACAAGACCGCCCAGCGTGCGCCGGCGTCAAGCGCGGCCTCGATACAGGCCAGCGCAAAAACAGGGTCGGCTTTGTAGCCGTCAAAGAAATGTTCGGCGTCAAACATCGCCTCGCGCCCGCGCGCCACGACGTGTGCCATGGAATCGGCAATCATGGCGATGTTCTCGTCTTTCGAGATACCCAGCGCCAGGTCGACATGGAAATCCCATGCCTTGCCGACCAGACAGATCGCCGGAGTATCTGCGCCCAGAACGGCCTGAATCCCGGGGTCATTCTCGACGCTGCGACCCGGGCGGCGGGTCATGCCGAACGCCGTAAAGGTTGCACGTTTCAGAACAGGCGCGCTGCCGAAGAACGCATCGTCTGTGGGATTGGCACCGGGCCAGCCGCCTTCGACGTAATCGACGCCCAGGATATCAAGGGCGTGAGCGATTTCGGTCTTCTCGGCAGCATTGAAATCGACGCCCTGTGTCTGGGCTCCGTCACGCAACGTCGTGTCGAACAGGTGAATGCGTTCACCCATCAGGTACGCCTCCAGGTCGTCCCTTCCGGGCCATCCATCAAATCGATGCCGCGGGCCTTGAGGTCATCGCGAATGCGGTCGGCCTCGGCAAAGTCCTTGTTGGCCCGCGCTGCAAGGCGCTGGGCGATCAGGTCTTCGATTTCACCGGCTTCATCGTCATCACCGCTCTGGAACCATTCCTTGGCCGAAGACTGCAACAGGCCCATGACCGCACCGGCACCACGCAGAGCCGCACCAGCACCCTTCTCACCGCGAAACACCCCATCCGCCAAGCTGTGCATGATGAAGATCGCCTGGGGCGAGTTGAGATCGTCGTTAAGAGCGGCCAGCACGTCGTCAGGCACCGGGCCGGCAGCCGGCTCAGCCGACTGGGCCAATGCGTTGTAGAACCGGTCGAGCGATGCCTTGGCCTGCTTCAACAGATCGAACGTGAAATCGAGCGGCTGGCGGTACTGAGCAGTCAGCAACGCGAAACGAAGCGCCTCGCCGGGCCAGTCTTCCAGCAGGTCACGCACGGTGTGGAAGTTGCCAAGAGACTTCGACATCTTCTCACCATCGACGGAGAGATACCCGTTATGCATCCACATGCGCGCGAACCCACTTTCAGGATCGGCCGCGCAGGTCTGGGCAACCTCGTTTTCATGATGGGGGAAAATGAGGTCACGTCCGCCGCCATGAATGTCGAAGTTTGCGCCCAGGTGTTTATGGCTCATGGCCGAGCATTCCAGATGCCAGCCCGGACGACCAAAGCCCCAGGGGCTTTCCCAGCCGGGCTGATCGTCCGTTGAAGGCTTCCAGAGCACGAAATCGGCCGCGTCCTTCTTGTAGGGCGCAACGTCGACACGCGCACCGGCGACGATCTCGTCCCGGCTGTTGCCCGAAAGTTTGCCGTAAGGCTCGTAGGACGGCACATCGAACAGGACATGGCCGTCGGCGACATAGGCATGGCCGCGAGCGATCAGCGTTTCCATCAGCGTGATCATCTCAGGGATATGCGCGGTTGCGCGCGGCTCCACCGTCGGCTCAAGGCAGCCCAGTGCTGCGGCATCCTCGTGAAAACGCTCGGTCGTGGTCCGCTGTCAGGTCGGAAATCGCAATGCCGCGCTCTTTAGCTGCAGCATTAATCTTATCTTCTACATCAGTGATATTGCGAACATATTTCACATTTCTCTCACCGAAATCAAGGTTCAGAAGGCGAAACAGAACGTCGAACACGACCAGGGGCCGGGCGTTACCCAGATGGATCAGGTCATACACGGTAGGACCGCAGACATAGAAACCAACCTTGCCCGGCTCGATAGGCTCAAGGGGTTCTTTCTGGCGCGTCAGGGTATTGTAGGCATGAAAGGTCATAGTCAGCGTCTCCGGAGCAAGGGACAGGCGTCACCGCACCGGCGCAGAAGCACGCGGCACGGTCAGGCGATAATTCGCCCGCATGCTCGGCAACATCGTTGAGACCGGCTGTTCATGGGCGCGGTGTATAACCCTGATAGAGAGGTGAGGCAAACCACCATCTTCGTCACGCTTCTTGCCCGGCCAGCCGTGCCTTCACGCGCTCCATACCCATGTACGGCAAAAGGCCCGCAAGCTCGGGGCCGTGGTCCAGCCCGGTCAGGGCCAGACGCAGCGGCATAAAGAGCTCTTTGCCCTTGCGTCCGGTTTCCTCCTTCACAGCCTGAGTCCAGGCTTTCCAGGTGGTTTCGTCCCAGGGCTCTGGTGGCAGCACGTCAGCGGCAGCTTCAGCGAATGCGGCATCGTCAAGAACAGGCGTGATGAATTCGTTGCAGATACGCCACCAGTCGTGCGCTTCACGTGCATGCTTCACATTACCGCGCACAAGGTCCCAGAACGCAGAATCGAGACTACCCAGCGCATCCGCAATGACCTCATAGGGTGCTCCGTGGAGCCATTTCTGGTTGAGCGTGCTTACGTCGGCTGGATCGTAGCGCGGCGGGTTTCGGCTGATCGTGGCGAAGTCGAACGCCTCGACGACATCCTCAAGATCATAAAACGGCTCGATGGGCAGCGAAGTTCCCAGACGAGCCAGATAACTCACCAGCGCCATGGGTTCGATGCCTTCCTCGCGCAGATCGGCCACGGCACCACCGCCTGTTCGCTTTGAAAGCCCCTCGCCCTCTGCAGCCGTAAGCAGGGGGTGATGGCCAAAGGTGATCGGGGCACCACCCAACGCCGCAATCAGTTCGATCTGAACGGCGGTGTTGGAAACATGGTCTTCGCCACGAATGACGTGGGTGACGCCCATATCCATGTCATCGACCACAGAGGCCAGCGTATAGGTCGGTACGCCGTCTTCGCGCACCAGGACGGGATCGCTCACGTGGCCAGGCTCGAACGCGACGGGCCCGCGAATCAGATCCTCGAAGCCGACCGGGTCATTACCCAACAGAAAGCGCCAATGCGGGCGTCGTCCGTCATTTTCCAACGCGGTACGTTCCGCGGGCGTGAGCGAACGGGCCGAACGGTCATAAACCGGAGGCATACCCCGGGCCCGCTGCAGGCTGCGCTGGGTTTCCAGTTCCTGTGGCGTTTCGTAACAGGGATAGAGCCTGCCCTGCTCCACCAGCTTCCAGCGTGCTTCATCGTAACGGTCAAACCGCTCGGACTGACGCGCTTCCTTGTCCCAGGCCAGGCCAAGCCATGCCATGTCCTCGCGGATACCCTGGGCAAAGGCATCGGTTGAACGTTCCGCATCGGTATCGTCCAGGCGCAGGATGAACGTGCCGCCGGACTGGCGCGCCACGACCCAGTTGATCAGCGCGGTTCTGACGTTGCCGACATGCAGGCGTCCGGTCGGGCTGGGCGCAAAGCGGGTAATAGCCATCAGCTGCGGAAGCGGTTGGTGATGGGATAACGGCGGTCGCGGCCAAAAGCGCGCGGCGTGATCTTCACACCCGGAGGCGCCTGACGGCGCTTGTATTCGGCGCGCAGGAGCATGTTCCAGATGCGCTTGACCAGGGCACGGTCATGACCGCGCGCACTGATCTGCTCGAAGGTCTCTTCCTTCTCGACCAGGCCGTCGAGAATATCATCGAGCACGTCATAGGGCGGCAGGTTGTCCTGGTCGGTCTGGTTGTCCTTGAGTTCAGCCGTGGGCGCCTTGTCGATGATGTTCTGGGGGATCACCAGCCCGGCGGGGCCTTTCACGCCATCGGGACGGTTGGCATTGCGCCATTCCGACAGGGCATAGACCGTTGTCTTGTAGACATCCTTCAGCACGGAATAGCCGCCGCACATGTCGCCATAAAGCGTGGCGTACCCCACCGACATCTCCGACTTGTTGCCGGTCGAGAGCACCATGGAGCCGAACTTGTTGGAAAGCGCCATCAGGGTCATGCCGCGCGCGCGCGCCTGGACGTTCTCCTCGGCCTCGTTGGGATCCGTACCTGCAAAAAGGTCACCCAGCATGGTGTCATAGGCGGCAACAGCAGGCGCAATCGAAACCGAATCATGCCGCACGCCCAGAAGGCGCGAACATTCAGCGGCATCATCCAAGCTTGCCTGACTGGTATAACGCGACGGCATCATGACGCAATGGACACGATCAGGACCCAGAGCATCCGCCGCAACGGCAGCTGACAGCGCCGAATCGATCCCCCCCGACATGCCGATCAGCACGCCGGGGAAGCCATTTTTGCCGACGTAATCGGCCAGCCCGGTCACCATGGCGGAATAGATCATCTCGAGATTGCCGGGCTCGGGCGCAATGGCAGCAGTCTCACAGGTCCAGCCGTCCGCGCCACGCTGCCAACGCGTCGTGACCACCGCTTCCTGCCAGGCCGGCAGCTGTGCTTTCAGATTGCGTTCTGCATCCAGGACAAAGGATGCGCCATCGAACACCAGCTCATCCTGACCGCCGATCTGGTTGACGTAGATCAGCGGTAGGTCGGTTTCCGTGACCCGTGCGACGGCCTGGTTCATCCGCCGCTGGATGTTCACCACATCATAGGGCGAGCCGTTGGGCACAATCAGAATCTCGGCACCACTTTCGGCATGGCACTCGGCGACTTCGCCGGTCCACATGTCCTCGCAGACCATGACACCCAGGCGCACGTCGCGAAACGGCACCGGCCCCGGCAAGGGTCCTGGTTTGAACACGCGCTTTTCATCGAACACGCCATAGTTCGGCAAATCGTATTTCAGGCGCACATGGCGGATTTCGCCGCCATCGAGCATATAGACCGCGTTGTAGAGGTCGCCGTTCTCGCGGTGGGTCGCACCCAACAGAACAGCGGGCCCACCATCCGCGGTTGCCGCTGCAATGCGCTCTACAGCCGCTTCGACCTGCTCCTGAAACGCCGGGCGCAGGACCAGATCCTCGGGCGGATAACCGTTGATCACCAATTCTGTCGTGACCAGCAGGTCTGCACCCTGCCTTGCCGCCTCGTCGCGCGCAGCCAGAACCATGTCGGCATTGGCGTCGACGGCACCAACGGTCGGGTTCAGCTGAGCAAGGGCAATGTTGAGCGTATCGGTCATGTGCCTGGCCGGACCATCGAAGCGGCCCCCATTAGGATGGGCGAGAGTTAGGCGCAGCCCCCCTCTCTGTCAATGTGTCACCCGGCCCGCGCGTCTTGTTTGCGCCAACAAACTTGGCTAGCGTCGATGGACATTCAGTCTGGGAGTACGGTCATGGGCATTCCGCAATCACGACGCCTCGACTTCACCGAGATTCCGGTGGTCGACATTTCGAAACTGATTGCGGGCCAGGACGACGCGGCAACCATCGACGCTCTGGGAGCCGCCTGTCGCGATATCGGCTTTGTCTATGTCAAAAACCACGGCGTTGACCCCCGCCTGATCGAAAACCTCCTGGCGGCGTCTCGCGAGTTCTTTTCCCGTCCGATGGAGAAAAAGAACCAGATTGTCTTGAACGGGCGGCTGCGTGGTTACCTTCCTTTGCGTTACCGGTCCTACGAGGGCGAGGCCAATGCGGCAACCAGCAATCAGGAAGGTTTCTGGATGGGCATCGACCGCCCTCTCAATCCCGCCAACAGATTGGACGGGCCCAACGTGTGGCCGGACAACGGTGATGCGCTCCGTGATGCAACGGAAGCCTACTACGGGGTGGCCTCTGAACTGGCCAGCGTCGTGCTGCGCGCCTTTTCGATGGCCCTGGGCCAGGAACCGGACTTCTTCGCACGGCTGTTCAGCCCGGAGCAATCGCTGCTGAAGGTCAATCACTACCCGCCGCAGGACAATCCCACCACGGTCAGCGACATCGGTGTTGTGCCCCATTCCGATGAAGGCGGCCTTACGGTCCTGTGGCAGGACGACAATGGCGGCCTCGAAATCGAAAGCAAGAGCGGCGAATGGGTCGTAGCCCCGCCCCTGCCAGGCACCTACATCATCAATCTGGGCAATGCGATGCAGATCTGGACAAACGGTGAGTTCTCTTCGACCCCGCATCGGGTCATCAATCGATCGGGAGCGGGCCGCTACTCGATTCCGTTTTTTGCGTATCCTCGATGGGATGCGCCCATCACGCCCCTGATCGGGGACACGGATGACGATGCAGACGCCGAGATCTGCGAAGTCTACCAACTCAGGAACTGGCGCAGCATCTTCCCGATTGCCTACCCGCCGGGGTAACTCAGATACAACTGAGCCAGACATTCCCAACAAGGCAAGAACCCGATGCCAGGAAACGACAAGACCCACGTCGCAATGACGACAGGCGGCGCCTATTCGATCGCGACCAGGGGCGCCAAGGATGTGATCGATGGCGCCTGGCCGCTGGTCCGCAATGCGATCGAACGCATTCCAGACAGATCAGGCAGTGCCTTCACGCTCTCGGACATGGGAACGGCCGATGGCGGCACCTCGTTCGACATGATCGGCGACGCAATCGCTGCCATCCGCGAGCGTTTCCCGGAGCGCGATGTCCAGATTGTCTACACCGACCAGCCGCGCAACGATTACAACGCGATCTTCCACATGGTTCACGGCCTCACCGGACAAGCGAGTTATCTCGACCGCTTTGACAGGGTGCAGGTCCTGGCGTCGGCTACATCCTTTTACGATCCGATTTTGCCGCAGGGCACGCTTGACCTCGGGTTTTCGGCAACCGCGATGCACTGGCTCTCACGCAAACCCTGCGACATCCCCGATCACGTCCAGGCGGTTGGTGCCTCGGGCGCCAGTCTGGCCGCATTCCAGCAACAGGCGGCAAGCGACTGGGAAGCGATCCTGCTACGCCGTGCCGCCGAACTCGCACCCGGTGGCCGCCTCGTGCTGGTGAACTTCGGGGTCGACGACGAAGGCCGGTACCTCGGCAACACCGGCGGGATCAACATGTTCGACACGTTCGACGCCATCTGGCGCAGGTTCGTGGCCGACGGCACGATCAGCGAAGACGAATACGCGGCAATGACCCTGCCGCAATACTACAAGACCATGCAGGAATTTCGTGCGCCGTTCGATGACCGCAACAATCCGGTGAGCGTGGCCGGCCTGAGTGTCGAGCACTGCGAGACCCGGGTGGTGCCCTGCCCCTTTGCCGCCGAGTTCCGCAACCACGGTGACGCAGCGCGGTTCGCCCGCGACTATGTCCCGACGCTGCGTTCCTGGAGCGCCGCAACGTTTCGTGCTGCGCTGGACACGGGCCGCCCGGAGGACGAACGCGACGGGATCATCGAGAACTTCTACGGTACCTACGAAGCCATGGTTCGCGAGGCACCCGAGGGCCATGCCATGGACTATGTCCATGTCTACCTGACGATCGCCAAGGAAGGCTGATCCGGCTTGCGCCACGGGGCTGTTTCGTCGAACCTTCCAAAGTCCGACTTGGTGGAGCACATGATGTCGCAACAACAACCCGGCTTTTCAGTCAGTGATCTGATCGACCTGGAGCGTTACCCGCTCGACCAACCGCAGTCTCCCGAACTGGCCGCTGTCATCGCCGGGGCTCTGGAAACCCTCGATGACACCGGGGTTTGTTTGCTTCCGGGCTTCATTCGCGACGACGCAGTGGCGTTGCTGGTTGAGGAATCCCGATCCCTGACGGGAACGACCCACCGCCAGGATCACGAAGAGATTGCCTATGGTCACTATCGCCAGAGGCTCGATGAGTTTCCGCAAGGCCACGCGGTGCGCCGCACCAGCACGTTCCGCATGAACCTCGTGCCAGGCGACATGGTTTCCGCCGATGGGCCGTTGCGCACGATCTTTCACTGGCAGCCGCTGACCGACTTCATCGCCACGCTCACGCGTCACCCGGTTCTTCACCGGGTCGCCGACCCGCTGCTCGATTGCAACATCAGTGTGCTTAACCCCGGCGACACCCATGGCTGGCATTATGACGGCAACGATTTCTCCGTGACGCTGATGCTCCAGACGGCAGAATCCGGTGGGCGGTTCGAGTTCTACCCCAACATCGCAAGTCCCGATGACGAAAACTTCGATGCCGTCACCGCTGTCCATGACGGCGTCCGCGAGGGCATCCTGACCACGCCGCTCGAGGCTGGAACGCTCAACGTCTTCCATGGGCGTTATTCCATCCACCACGTCACCCCGGTCGAAGGCAAACGCCCGCGCATGCTCTCGATTTTCAGCTACCACGAAGAACCCGGCATGATGTTCCCGGCCAACACCCAGAAGATCTACACGGGCAGAACCGCGACCTGATCGTTTTCGGCGATCACCAGCGTCAGAGCGTCACGGCCGGCGGCAGCAGAACGAGTTTTCCGGGATAGGTCTTGGCCAGGAAGTCCTCCTGCGCATGGGCAATCTCGGAAAGCGGGTAAGTCTTTGAAACAAAAGGCCTGATCTCGCCGCGTTCGATGTAACCAACGAGGTTTTCGAACACGATATCTTCCTGGAATGTGCATCCAAAAAGCGTCAGGTCTTTCAGATACAACGTGCGCACATCAATCTCTGAGATCGGACCGGCAATAGCTCCCACCGTGGCATAACGTCCGCCAAGGGTCAGGACCTCCAGATAATGCGGCCAGCTGTCACCCGCCACGAGGTCAATCACGACGTCGATGTTCTTCTCGCCGACTTCGGCCAACAGGTCGGCATTTCGGTCGATCACACGGTCTGCCCCGAGCCCAAGAACCTCTTCAGCCTTTGAAGAAGAACAGATTGCGTTCACATCGGCACCGCGCCGTTTTGCAAGCTGCACCGCAGCCGAACCGACCCCGCCCGAAGCGCCGGTGATCAAGACGCGCTCGGCACTCACAGAAGCCCGATGGAGCATGTTCTCGGCAGTTGAATAGGCGCATGGCACGGATGCCAACTCGGCATCGGTCCAGCCACAATCGATGGCATGAGTCTCACGCGCAGGCGCGACACAGAACTGCGCAAACCCAGCGTCGCATTCCGACCCCAGGGTCCAGCACTCATAGGGTCGGTAATCGACGTAGGTACGCAACATATTGCGCACCAGAACACGCTGTCCGACACGGCTCGCATCAACGCCCTCCCCGACACTGACAATCGCCCCGCAGACATCCGCCCCCTGGATGCGAGGGAACGTCATCGGCACACCCGACCAGGTCGCGTCGGCATCCTCGGCCTCGCCAAATCCGCCTGCGCCACCGGTGTTTGTGCCCTCGGTGACCTTCTTGGAGTACCAGGCCGTGCGTGTGTTGATGTCGGTATTGTTCACGCCTGCCGCCGCCACATTGATCAGCACCTCACCGGGCCCAGGCACCGGAACGGGAACATCATCCCGGTAGGCAAGCGCATCAAGGCCGCCGTGGTGGGTCAGCAGAACGGCCGTCATGGTTTTTGGGATCATGGCCAATCCAATCCTCTTGGGATGCAGGGGAAACCCGAACGTAAAACAACTCTCGGCCGGTTCAGTTCCGCAACAGGAACTCCCGGCCGACTTTCACGCGCGGCACGCCGTCATAGGCGACGATATCGGCGGTGGCGTAGGTTTCGCTCCACTGGTCGGGGAGATAACTGCCAGTGCCGACGACGTCGATCGGCGCGTTGGCGACGGCCATGACCTTGCACTTGGCGGGGCCGAAGCCTGAAGAGGCGACAATCTTCACCTTCTCAAAGCCGGCATTGTCGAGCTGTTCGCGGATATGCCAGATGCCGGCAGCCGAGACACCGGTGCTGATGAGGTAACGCAATTCCGGGTCAGACCGGTAACCACGGATCGATTCCGGGGCGTTGCGTTCCAGCACGGCGTAGCTGGTCTGGGGATCGAGACCTTCAACGTACCGGCCACCACCGGTATCAAGCCGGACGGAGAGTTCACCGGCTGCTGCCAACTCCGGGAAGCGGCGACAGACCGCCAGCGAGTCCGTGACTTCCAGGCCGAAATAATCCACCAGCACGGTCATGGGCACGCCGGGATTGGCTTCGTGAAACATCTCGGCGGCGCGTACGGTGCTGCCGGCATAGCCGATCAGGGCGTGCGGCATGGTGCCGATGCCCTTGTCGTTGCCAAAGAAGTGCGCGGTGGCATCGGTCGCGTTACCGATGAAGCCCTTGGCACCTGCCTTGCGTTTGGCGCGTTCCGAACCGACCGAGGCGGCATAGGCCATCATCTCGGCCATTTCGGTGCCCGCGCAATGGCGCGCATCCATGGCCAGGAACGCGGTGCCGGGCATATCAACGCACATGGTATAGGCGTGATAGGCAGCAACACAGGCCGGGCCCAGCTTCTGCAACATGAGGGTTTCAAGGTCGACCAGCGCGGCAAAGGGGCCGGTAATATAGGCGACGGGTTCACCGGCACCGACCCACTGGCCCTCCTGGAGCTGCAATTCGATGTTGAACGTAACGTTACGCGCCGAAGCCATGGCTTCGAGCCATTCAACCATCAGTCGTGGTGCACACACCACCGGGCGGCGCAGGAAGACAGCATAAGTGACTTCACAATCACCAAAGGCATCGACCGTCTTCTTGGTGCGATTGAAATAGGTATCGGTCCAGCGCCCGACATCTTCCTCGCGCGGCCAGATACCATCTGATTTGTAGCCATCTGATTGCGCCATGGAGCCCTCCGGCCCAAAGAAGAAAACCCTCTCTCCGTGAGGAGAGAGGGCCAGCATTACTGCGCGGCTTGCGCCCGGGCCGTCTCGCCACGCTCCACACGGAGCTGTTCGGCGATCAGGAAGGCCAGTTCCAAGGACTGGCTGGCATTCAGGCGCGGGTCGCAATGGGTGTGGTAACGATCAGAGAGATCGTCGGCACTGATCGCCTGGGCACCGCCCATGCATTCGGTAACATCACGTCCGGTCATTTCGAAATGCACACCGCCGGCATGGGTTCCCTCGGCGCGATGCACGGCAAAGAACGCCTTCACTTCCGAAAGGATGTGATCGAACGGACGGGTCTTGTAGCCGCTCGAAGCCTTGATCGTGTTGCCGTGCATGGGATCGCACGACCACACGACATGGCGCCCTTCCCGCTCAATCGCGCGGATCAGGGGCGGCAGACCTTCTTCCACCTTTTCGGCACCGAAACGCGCGATGAGCGTGACGCGGCCAGCCTCGTTGGCAGGGTTCAGGATATCGAGCAGGCGGATCAGCTCCTCAGGGTCAAGCGAGGGGCCGCACTTCATGCCGATGGGGTTCTTCACGCCACGCAGGAATTCGACATGGGCGTGATCGGGCTGACGTGTGCGATCACCGATCCACAGCATGTGGGCCGAGGTGTCGTACCAGTCACCGGTCGTTGAATCGACACGTGTCATGGCCTGCTCATAAGGCAGCAGCAGCGCCTCATGCGAAGTGTAGAACTCGGTCTCACGCATCTGGGGCACCCTGTCGGGCGTCAGGCCACAGGCTTCCATGAAGGACAATGCTTCCTGGATGCGCTCGGCCATTTCGCTGTAACGGTGGCCCTGGGGGCTGTCGGCGACAAAGTCGTTGTTCCAGCTCTGCACACGGCCCAGGTCGGCGAAACCGCCCTGAGCGAATGCGCGCAACAGGTTGAGGCTGGATGCGGCCTGATTGTATGCGCGCAGGATGCGCTGGGGATCGGGCGTACGCGAAGCCTCATCAAACTCGATGCCGTTGATGATGTCACCGCGGTAGCTCGGCAGCTCCACGCCATCAATCGTCTCGGTCGGCGCCGAACGCGGCTTGGCGAACTGCCCGGCCATGCGGCCGACCTTCACGATGGGACAGGCTGCACCAAAGGTCAGCGCAACGGCCATCTGCAACAGTACCTTGAAGGTGTCGCGAATGTTGTCGGGATGGAATTCAGCGAAGCTCTCGGCACAATCGCCACCCTGCAGCAGGAAACCATTGCCTGCGGCAACATCGGCAAGTGCCGATTTCAGGTTCCGTGCCTCACCGGCAAAAACCAGCGGAGGGGAATTGCGGAGCTGGTCTTCAACACCCGAAAGAGCCTCAGCATCTGGATAAAACGGGACCTGCTGAATGGGAAGGTCGCGCCAGGTCGACGGTGTCCAATTCGCGGTCATGATAATCCTCGTTTCCAATTATGCCGCCCTAGCGGCGTTTCCAGAGTTATCCACAAGTGTGGGACCGCGGTCTATACGCCCGGAACTGGCTGTTTTCCAGTGAAACCTTGCCACGCCACATGATCTGATAGCGCGACAGGCTTCCACCCCAACCGCTAGGGTGCGGCCTCGCAAATCGACGACGGGAGATGGCGCATGGGTGATGTTTCGGTTCTTGGATTGGGAAACATGGGAGCAGCCCTGGCACGGACCTTCGGAAGCGCCGGGAAAGACGTCGTTGTCTGGAATCGCTCACGCGAGCGAACCGAGCCCTTTTTCCAGTCAGGCATGACGATCGCCGACGATGTCGCAACGGCTGTCGCCGCAAGCCCGGTCAGCGTCATCTGCGTCGACAGCAATGCGGTCGCTGATCAGTTTCTCCAGACCGATGCGGTTGCCAAGGTGTTGAAGGACCGGATCGTCATCCAGTTCAGCACCAGCACACCCAACGAAGCAGAAGCCAGCGCCACATGGCTCCATGCCCAGGGCGCCCACTACCTCGACGGCGCAATTCACTGTGGCCCCGGACATATCGGCACCGATGACGCTGCCTTTCTGGTCTCAGGCAACCAGGCTTCCTATGACAGCGTGACGCCCCTCCTCAACGATCTCGGCGGCACGGTCACCTATCTGGGTTCGGGTATGCGCGCGGCATCCGCCCTCGACCTTGCGTCAGTTTGCGAGGTCTATGGTCGCTTTGTTGCCGTCTCCCATGCGGCCCTGATGTGTGAATCAGAAGGAGTCTCGCTCGACGATCTCGCAGCCTTGATGCCCCAGGGCGGTTTCTCCAGACGTTATGTCGAAACCATCAGGGACGGAGCGTTCGACAATCCGGCTGCCACCCTGCGCATCTGGAATGCCGCAATCCAGCGCGTCCGCACACAGGGTCACGACGCAGGGATCAACACGAAGTTTCCCGATTATGTTGGCGACCTGTTCGCGGACGCGATCGACGCAGGCCTTGCTGATGAACACGTCATGGCGCTGATCAAGGTTCTGAGGAAACCCTGAGCGGAGCAGCCACGAAGACCGCCTCCTACTCTGCAGCCTCACGCGCATAGCTGCGTTTGACTTCACGCATGGTGACGAATTCCTCGGCGCTTGTGGGATGAATGCCGATGGTGGCATCGAACACGGCCTTGGTCGCGCCGGCCTTCAGGGCAATGGCGATGCCCTGCATCATCTCGCCTGCCTCGGGCCCGACCATGTGAACACCAACGACACGGTCACTGCTGTGCTGGACCACCAACTTCATCAGCGTGCGTTCCTCGTTACCCGAAAGTGTGTTCTTCAGCGGTTTGAAATCGGTGAGATAGATGTCGAGATCATCACCAAGAGCCTCGCGCGCCTGTTCTTCGGTCAAACCGACCGAACCAATCGGGGGATGGCTGAACACGGCGGACGGCACATAGGCATAATCAACCGTGCTGGGATTGTTGCCAAACAGCGTGCGCGCAACCGCGCCACCTTCAGCCAGCGCGACCGGGGTAAGTTCGATGCGGCCCAGAATGTCACCCAGCGCCAGAATTGACGGCACATTGGTGCGGAAGTGTTCATCAACCAGAATCGTCCCGTTGTCGTTCATCGCGACGCCGGCATCTTCAAGCCCGATTCCCCCAGTCGATGGCCTGCGGCCCGTGGCGTACATGATGGCGTCGGCCTCGATGATTCCGCCGCCCTTCAGGTGTCCAATCAGGCGCTCGCCTTTTTTCTCCACCTTTTCGATGTCGGTATCAAAGCGCACATCGATGCCCTTCTTGCCCATTTCCTGGGCCAGATGTTCACGCACATCGTTATCGAAGCCGCGCAGGAACATCGATCCGCGGTAAATCTGCGTCACCTCCACGCCGAGGCCATGGAAGATGCCGGCGAATTCGACTGCGATGTAACCGCCGCCAACGATCACGATCTCACGCGGCAGCTTGTCGAGGTAGAATGCCTCGTTGGAGGTAATGACGTGTTCCTTGCCGGGCATGTCGGGCACAAACGGCCAACCGCCCACCGCGACCAGGATGTTGGCAGCCGTAAAGGTCTTGCCATCAAGCTCCACGGTATGGGGATCAACGACTTTTGCCGTACCCCACAGCACCTCACAACCGGCGCCACGCAGCATCTTGTCATAGATGCCGTTCAAGCGTTCGATCTCCCGGGTCTTGTTGTCACGCAGAGTCGGCCAGTCCAGCGTTGTTGCACCGACATTCCAGCCGAAACCGGCGGAATCGCGGAACTCCTCTGCAAAGTGCGATGCATAGCTGAACAGCTTCTTGGGCACACAACCGACATTGACGCAGGTACCGCCCCAGAAGCGTTCCTCGGCGATCGCGACACGGGCGCCCATGCCAGCGGAAAAACGGGCAGCACGCACGCCACCGGAGCCACCGCCGATGACAAAGAGATCAAAATCATACTCGGCCATACATCCTCCTTGCCCTGCTCACACAGGGTGGATCAATCAAAATTCGAAACACTCATATGGGGGTGGTCGCGAGCGGTTCCCATAGCGCAACCTTGTTGCCTTCAGGATCCATGGGTTCTCTTGATTTTCGCCTCATATCAGACGCATCCAGCGCAACACCATGAGTTCTGCTCCCGCGATTGCTGCAATCATGCCCACGATCCATAGAAACGACCAGGCATCATCTGCCCCCGGCACGGCCACGTTCATACCCATCAGGCCCGCGATCAATCCGGCAGGCAGCAGCAGGGTGGCCACGATCGTGAGCACGTACATGGTTCGGTTCATGCGCTCGGCCAGCCGGGTGGAGATTTCTTCATGAATCACCGCGGCGCGTTCCCGCACCGCATCAAGGTCTTCGACGTTATGGATCGTGCGATCGACAAACTCGCGCAGGTGACTGTTGTCTGCATCCGAGAGCCAATCCAATTGCTGCCCCATCAGACGCAGCATGGCGTCGCGTTGTGGGGCCAGATATCGCCGCAGCGTGATGGCTCGCCTGCGAATACCAGCAAGTTCCCCACGGCACTCGGTAACTTCTCCTGCCAGCACCTTGTCTTCCAGATCGTCGACCTGATCTTCGACCGTGTCGAGCACGGGGGAAAGGCTGTGCAACAGGCCATCGATCACCTGAATCAGAAACTCGCCTTCGGTGCGCGGGCCGGTACCCTTTTCAAGTGCTTCACGCATGAACTTGGCAGTCCGCACGGGGCGACGGCGCAGCGTGACGATAAGTCCCTTGCCGATCCAGACACGGATTGAGACCATGTCTTCGAGTTCGGAGCCCTCGTTGAAGTTGACACCGCGCAGCGCAATCAACAGCCGGTCTCCGATGCACTCTACTCTGGGGCGGACCTCATCGCTCATCAGAATGCGGAAAAGGCCGGGATCAACCGGAGCATGGTTCAGAATGAACTCGCGAACTTCCCTGGATGTCCGGTCGAGGTGAACCCAGATCGGCCCGTCATCAGGCTTGTGCTGCCCGAATTTCTTCCCAACCGATCTGTTTTCCGCCGCCTTGCCCGTCCAGCGCGTACGCGCAGATCAGCCCATGATCTGATTTCGGCTCGGCCGCCATCTATCCTCCTGCCTTGTCCATGCGGCGTTCACGACGATGGGCTGCCCAGTCCTGGGCTTCGATAAAGATGCGGCTGACTTCCGGGATGGCGTGTCTTGATGTCTCGTTCAACCTCAGGCAATGGCGGTCTCGACATCCTCGGCATCCATGACCGGAGTCAAAATCGAGGCTGAGATTGACGAGAATTTCGGATGGGCCCATGATGCATGGTCAGCACTTCGTTTACGCGCTTTACATGACGGTGAGCGCGTGCCCGACGCCGGATGCTCTCCACGGTTTCAGGCAGCGCGCCTTCACCGATCAAGAGACCCTTGGATTCATAGGCCAGCAGTGCTGCAGTTCCAGCCAGGATGACTCCGATCAGGATTGACGCCACGCCGTCCAGAATGGGCAGGTCCAGAAGATCGACCCAGCAGGATGCCGATGAAGGCAACGATCAGGCCCAGCATGGCAGCGGAATCTTCAAACAGAACCGTGAAGACCGTCGGGTCCTTGCTGATCCGTACCGCGCGGAAGAATGGCACGGGACCGCGGCGCTTGTTGAATTCCTTGAATGCGATCCACCAGGCGACCGCCTCAAAGATCATGGCCAGGCCAAGCACGATGTAATTGATCATCGGGTCGGTCAGCACATGGGGGTGGCGGACCTTATCAATCCCCTCATAGATCGAGACGCCGGCGCCCACGCCGAAAATCAGGATGGCGACGACAAAGGTCCAGAAATAGAGCTCAGGCCCATATCCGAAAGGGATGGCTATCGTCAGGCGGCCGCGACGCCCGCTTCATGCCATAGAGAATCAGGCCCTGGTTTCCGGTATCAACCAGGGAATGCACTGCCTCGCTGAACATGGCGGAACTACCGGTATAGGCAGCAGCCGTAAACTTGGTAATCGCGATCAGGCCGTTGCCGGCCAGCGCTGCAAAAATGACTTTCTTTGAACCATGCGCATCCATGAGCGGCACCATAGCCGAGGACCGTGGACGGGACTATCATTGGCTGTGTTCAGATATTGAGGAGGCCGACATGGCAGCTGTCGAAAAGCATGACTTTGAGCCCACCATCGACTGGTCAAAGGGCGCAGCCTGGCAGGATGGGGAATTTGTTCCAGCCAGCGAAGCCAAACTGTCGGTCTTCGACTGGGGCTTCACCCGCTCGGATGTGACCTATGACGTTGTTCATGTCTGGAAGGGTCAGTTCTTCCGTCTGGAGGATCATCTCGACCGGTTTGCCCATTCGGTCGAAGGCCTGCGTATGGAACTGCCGGTCAGCCGCGACGGGCTTGCCGATATCCTGCACGGTTGCGTCGCCCGCTCGGGCCTTCAGGACTCTTATGTCGCCATGGTGCTCACGCGCGGCATTCCCGATCCCACCTGGCCCAAACGCCTGCCCAGCAACTTCAAGGGTCGCAACCGGCTGATCTGCTATGCCATTCCCTTCGTCTGGATCATGAAGCCGGAAATCCAGGAAACCGGTGCACGCATGATCACCGCCCAGGCCCCGCGCATCGCGCCGGATTCCGTTGATCCCACAATCAAGAACTATCATTGGGGCGACTTCACCAATGCCCTGTTCGAGGTCGAGGATCAGGACGCCGATTATGCCGTTCTTTTCGGGGCCGACGGCTTTGTCGCCGAATGTCCCGGTTCCAACATCTTTGCCGTGCTCGACGGCGTCGTGACCAGCCCGACCCATGGGGCGCTCGAAGGCATCACCCGCAAGGCCGTGCATGATCTGTGCGAAATGATGGGCCTGCCCCATGCACAGCGTGACATCAGCCGCCAGGAATTGCTCGATGCCGACGAAATCTTCATGGCCTCGACCGCCGGCGGTGTCATGCCGATCCGTCAGATCAACGAACGCATGCTCTCGAACGGATCACCCGGCCCGATCAGCCGGAAGGTCCATGCCGAGTACTGGAAAAAACACGATGAAGGCTGGCACGCCACGCCGGTGAATTATGACCGCTGAGGCGGATGAGCGTCCCAACATCCTGATCCTCCAGGCCGATCAGCTCTCGGCCGCAGCGCTTTCCTGTTACGGGCATCCCTTCACGGTCACCCCTCATATCGACCGGCTGGCGACGACGGGCGTGGTGTTCGAGGATCACTACTGCAATTTCCCGCTCTGCGCGCCCAGCCGCTTCTCCATGATGACCGGACGCCTTGCCTCGCGCATCGGGGCCTATGACAACGGCGCGGAACTACCCTCCTCCCTGCCGACCTTTGCGCATTATCTGCGTGCGTTGGGCTATCGCACCTGCCTGTCTGGCAAGATGCATTTTGTCGGTGCCGATCAGCTTCATGGCTTTGACGAACGGGTCACCAGCGACATCTATCCCGGTGATTTCGCCTGGACAGCAGACTGGGATGCCCGCGAACACACCGATGCGGGCGGACCTGATGCGGTGGTGAAAGCCGGGCGTTGCACCGGCAGCGTGCAGATCGACTATGACGAACAGGTTGCCGAGCGCGCGTGTACCTGGCTCAAGGGAACAGGAAGAAAGCGAGCAACCGTTCCTGCTGACGGTGTCTTTCACCCACCCTCATGATCCCTTTGCCTGCACGGAACCATTCTGGTCGCTCTATGACGACATAGAAATTCCCCTGCCGACGACACCCACGGTCAACGACCCCCATTCCCAGGCAATGCGCAGGCAGTACGCCATGGAGGGTATGACGGTTACCGACGACCAGATCCGCAATGCCCGGCGCGCCTATTGGGGTGCGACGTCCTATGTCGATGCAAAGATGGGCGCTGGTGCTCGATGCCCTGGAACACACGGGCAAGGCCCACAACACCATCGTCATCGTCACCTCGGATCACGGCGAAATGCTGGGCGATCACGGACTCTGGATGAAGAAGGTTTTCTATGAAAACGCGATCCGGATTCCCCTGATCGTCTCCTGCCCTGCCCGCTTTGGAGCCGCACGTATCCCAGGGCTGGCATCTCTGGTCGATCTCCTGCCGACCCTCATGGGGCTGGCCGGCGAAGGCATGGAGACGGATTTCGTCGATCCACCCGATGGCATGGATCTGTCACCGGCCATCCTGCATGGCGAAGCCACTGCCAGAGCGCCCGTTGCTCGGTGAGCTCACCTGCGAAGGCACGCCGGGGCCGGTCCTGATGATCCGGCAGGGGAACTTCAAATACATCTGGAGCGCGATTGACCCGCCCATCCTGTTTGATCTGGCCAGTGACCCCGATGAGGTCACCAACATCGCCGGTCAGCCCCATGTCGCCGACGTGGAAGCCGCGTTGCAAGACAGCATCCATGATCATTGGGATGTCGAAGCCCTGGCACGTGATGTCCGCCTGTCACAGCAACGCCGCCTGTTTGTCCAGCGTGCACACAAGACAACGGGAACGGCACCCGACTGGGATTACCGTGAATCAGCCAACCCCGATGATCGCTGGATGCGCAGCGGCGTGGGTTACAACGCCTGGGCGTATGATTCGATCACCGACCTGGAGAACTAGGCGTCCTCACCTGTCGATGTCTGGGCAACCGTGGCTGAGGCGTAACGTTTCCAGCGCCAGCGCAGCAACAGGGCAACAAGGATGACTTCGGCAATGGGCCAGAGGATCGGCGGGATCGCAAAGTTGGCGTAGGGCACATCCCAGAATGGCGCAAAGGCAGGCAGGAACATGTAACCACCAATGGCGGCCACGATCATGGGTGCCAGGCCATACAGCAGCGCCATCCAGATCAGCCAGGTCGTGAATGCACGGCGCGTGCGTTTGCCCAGCCAGGAGAACATCAGCAACAGCAGATCGCGGGTAATGAAAAGATACCAGGCGACCAGCGTTCCAGCAGCAATGCCTGGTATGTCAACGTCTGCATACTCCTGGGCTTCCTCCAGCAACACGCCAGGCGTGCTGACCAGCAGAAGAACCACGCTCAGAACGACGCCAATCAGCGTCATGCCATGGGCAACCACCCATAACGGTGCGTGACGGATTGCCTGGGCAAACCGTCGTTCCTGCAGGGTCCCGATCAGGCGGCGCAGATGCACGGGATCCATCCGTTCCAGCACGGCCGGCACATAGGTCGAGAGCATGGATGTGACCGTCACGATCAGCACCGTCAGGGTCACCGTGTTGCCGGTCTCTTCACCCAAAATCACGCCGGAAAGCCAGATGCCGGAAAACAACACGAACAACGGCCACATGACCGGCATGTTCTTCATCTGCAGTTCCACGCGCATGCGCCGCCACAGGCCGATCACCGACCAGAGGGCAAACAACACCAGGCTGACAACCGCGAACCAGATCGCATGGAAGCCGTGACCGTACCAATAGACGGTCTCACCACCCTGAAGATCGCTCAGGGTGCCCACGGCACCGACGGCCACCACAAACACGACAATCTGGGCAATCGTGACGTCGAGCTGGCGCGCGCTTTCGCGGCGGCTGACGGTTGTCATCACCACAAGAATGGCAGCCGCTTCGACCAGAATCGTCATGGCAACCAAACCGACGGTGAGCTGCACCAGCGTTAATGGAATGGTTTCGCCGGTTTCAGACGAAACGCCTTCGTAGTGCATGTCCCAGAGAGTCATGGAGGTCAGCGTGACCACCAGCAGGATGGCACAGCCGTACCAGACATAGATCGTGCTGCCGAAGAGCTTGCCCCAGGTCATGGACCATGCGCCGGTCGATGACAGGCGCTGTTGATCCCACGTTCGCTCGGCCACTTCCCGCACCATGGCGTTGGCGGCGGCACGCGCACCAAGGAACAGCACAAGCAGCACATAACCAGCCGATGCCGTACCCGAGATCGTGCCCAGGAAGTCCGGGCCGCCGCCGGGTCTGGAACCATCGAAAGTCCAGACGCCGATCAGCAACAGGATGAGCCCCAGAACAACCGGCATCAGAATCAGACGCCCGGGTGATAGTTCCAGCCAAAGGTAGCGGCGCAGTTCGGGGTTGAGCGTCATGTCCTGCCCTCGTCGCTGGTGGCGACCTCGCGATAGATCTCGCGCAGGCCCATGCGTTTTTCCGAAAGTCCGGCGACCGGAACGCCTTTGGCCACCAGCTGTTTCAAAAGATCGCTCCGGAAGCTGGCATCCAGTGGAGCGCGGAACGTGAGGTTGAGCGCATCAACCGATGCCACGTCCTCGACCTCATCCATTCCAGACAACAGCGCTTCGAGTCCATCGGACGGCTCGGCCAGTTCCAGAGCCAGAAAGCCCAGACGTGCGCCGCCATCGCCCAGGATCGAGCGATGTTCGACCAGTCTGCCCTTGTCCATGACCAGCACGTGGCTGGAGTAATCTTCCAGCTCGGCCAGAATGTGGGATGAAACAATCAGCGTCATGCCCTGATCACGCAGCCCCAACAGCAGAACCGACAGCGACTGGCGCGCAAGGGGATCAAGCCCCGAAGCCGGCTCATCCAGCAGCACGATGGAAGGCTGATGCACGATCGCCTGGGCAATCGCCAGGCGTTGGCGCTGGCCGCGTGACAATTCACCGGCCTTGCGTTCGATCAGCTCTTCAAGATCAAGCTGGGTCGCCACGCGCGCCACCGCGTCGATCTCTTCGGCCCCGGAAAACCCGTGCATGGCGACGGCATGCCGCAGGCACTGGCGCACCGTCAGCTCGTCATAAAGACCAAAGAAATCCGAGAGATAACCGATCTTGCGATGGACCTGACGGGGGTCGTCATGGGCATCCTCGCCCTCGATCAGCACACGTCCGGCATAGGGCGTGTCGAGTGCAGCAAGACAACGCAGCAGCGTCGTTTTGCCTGCCCCGTTGGGCCCGACCAGCGCAGTGACGGAGCCCGCCTCGACCTCCAGCGTAATGCCGTGGAGCGCACGCACGGTGGCGTAGTCGAAGATCAGGTCTTCGACCGAATGACAGACGAAGCCGAAGATGTCTCGGTCACGTTACCATGCCTCCTGTGTCATCCCGGCCAGGGGAGCAGCGCGACTGCGAGCCGGGACCTCGAAAGGCATGCGCTGAACGTTCGAGGCCCCGGATCCAGACGGCACAAGGCCGCTGGTCCGGGGTGACACGAAGGAGAAACGGGCTGACTGGCAAGACCTTAGCTGTCGATGCCGGCAAGGCAGACATACTTGGCTTCGAGATATTCCTCGATGCCCATGTGGCTGCCTTCGCGACCGATACCCGATTCCTTGACGCCGCCGAACGGGGCGACCTCGGTGGAGATGATGCCGGTGTTGACGCCGACGATGCCGTATTCCAGGCCCTCGCTGACACGCCAGATGCGGCCGATATCGCGGCTGTAGAAGTAACTGGCCAGACCGAACTCGGTATCGTTGGCCAGCTGGATCGCCTCGGCTTCGGTGTCGAAACGGAACAGCGGGGCCAGCGGACCGAAGGTCTCGTCGCGCGCGACCATCATCTGCGGGTTCACATCGGCCAGAACCGTGGGCTGGAAGTAGGTGCCGCCCAGTTCGTGGCGCTCGCCGCCGGTCATCACACGTGCGCCCTTGGAGAGCGCATCGGCGATGTGCTCCTCGACCTTGTCGATACCGCCGGAGTTGATCAGCGGGCCCTGGGTGACGCCGTCTTCCAGGCCGTTGCCGACCTTCAGCTTGGCGACCTCGGCAGCGAACTTGTCGGCAAAGGCGTCGTAGACGTCCGACTGCACATAGATGCGGTTGGCGCAGACACAGGTCTGACCCATGTTGCGGAACTTCGAGAGCATCGCACCCTCGCACCGCGGCGTCCAGATCGGCATCATCAAAGACCATGAACGGTGCGTTGCCGCCCAGTTCCATGGTGACCTTCTTCACGGTCGCGGCCGACTGTTCCATCAGCATCTTGCCGATCTCGGTCGAGCCGGTGAACGTGATCTTGCGCACGATCGGGTTGGCGGTGATTTCCGTACCGATTTCCGAGGACTTGCCGGTCAGGATGTTGAGCACGCCCTTGGGCACACCGGCACGTTCGGCCAGTTCGGCCAGCGCGAACGCAGAATACGGCGTTTCGGTCGCGGGCTTGCAGACCACGGTGCAGCCCGCGGCCAGAGCAGGCCCGGCCTTGCGGGTGATCATGGCGCTGGGGAAGTTCCAGGGCGTGATCGCCCCGACCACACCAATCGGCTCCTTGAGCACAATGATGCGGCGGTCGGCCATATGCTGGGGCACGGTCTCGCCATAGATGCGCTTGCCCTCTTCGGCGAACCACTCGATGAAGCTGGCGGCATAGGCGATCTCGCCACGGGATTCGGCCATCGGCTTGCCCTGCTCCATGGTCATCATGACGGCCAGGTCTTCCTGGTTTTCCATCATCAGGTTGAACCATTTGCGCAGGATCGCGGCGCGTTCCTTGGCCGTCTTTGCACGCCATGCCGGCAGCGCCTTGTTCGCAGCCTCAATGGCGCGGCGCGTCTCGGCCGTGCCCATCTTGGGGATCGTGCCCAGCGTCGACCCCGTGGCAGGGTCGCGCACATCAATGGTTTCGCCGCTGTCGGCATTGCACCAGGCACCGTCAATGTAGCTCTGCTGGCGGAAAAGCGTGCTGTCGGAAAGGTTCATGGTTCCCCTCTTGATCCCTTATGTGTTGGACTGACCCGAACGGGCCTTGCCCGTCTATGTGGCGTTGCCCCCACTATAGGCAAGGCAGGCCCGCTAAGAAACGGGGGAGTGGCGAGAATGCTGCGACCACATTGGAACCACGTATGTCCCTGAATTCCGCTAGCCCAGAAGCCCCCAGCCCGCCTGGCTCTTTTCGCGGCCACGAGGGCGAGGACTTTCCTGGCGCTGACCTTTTTCGGCTTGGAGCAAGCTGCGGGCTCCTATGTCGATATCGGCGCGTTCGACGGGCGTTTCGGTTCCGCAACGGCGCTGTTCGACACCCTGGGATGGCGAGGCGTCTGCACCGAGGCGCATCCCGAACACGCCGCGTTGCTGGAGAAGAACCGGCCGGGTGCCACCTGCGTGCATGGCGCTGTTGTGGCCGAAGCAACGGGGCCGACGGTAACCGTCCATGCCGACCCGCTGGGGCTGGCGACCGGGGGGCGCGCGCCTTCCGTGGGCAGGCTTGCAGCGCTTTATGGCCCATACGGGCGGATGCCCGAAGCGACGCAGAAGGTTCAAGTTCCCGCGTTCACCCCTTGCCGGGTTGATGGATCAGCACGCAGAGGGTCGCCGCACCATCGACCTGCTGTGCCTCGATACCAGGGGGACCGAGCTTGCGGTGCTGGCCTCGCTGGAGCCCGGCGTCTGGGACATTCGCCTGCTGGTCGTGCGCGCGGAAACCGATGCCGAGCGCGAGGCGCTGGCGCCGGTGCTGGCGCGGCTTGGGCTGACACGCTCGCGCCAGCTGGAGCGGTGCATGGTGTTTGCCAACGAGGCGGCGGCCGCCATGGCGCTCGACTTCCGCAGGCTCGACTGCACCCTCGCCGATGCGGTGCATCCCGGCGCGCCGCGCACGACGCCCAGACACCTGCGCGGACGCAGGTTGCGCGACGAACGGTTCTGGATGACCGACAACGTGTCTGCCGTCAGCGCCTTTGGGACAGATTGGGTGTTTTTCATAAGGGAGTTTTCTGGCTCATCGTAGTGACCGTAGGGAACGAAGATGAGGCAGAAAACCATGAGCAAGAGCGACCCGGCAGAACAGGCCATCCGCGACATTCGGCGCAAGACGCGCAAGCGTTATTCGGCTGAGGAGAAGATCCGGATTGTGTTATCGGGCCTGCGCGGCGAGGAGAGCATCGCGGCTTTATGTCGCCATGAAGGCATCGCCGAGGGTCTTTATTACAGTTGGTCCAAGGAGTTCCTGGAGGCTGGCAAGAAGCGCCTTGCCGGCGACACGGCGCGTCAGGCCAGCAGTCCCGAGGTTAAGACACTGCGTGTCGAAGCCCGCGATCTCAAGGAGGCGCTGGCCGAACAGATACTGGAGAACCGGTTACTCAAAAAAAGCATGATCGGGGATGGGGGAGACGAGGAATGAGATATCCCGCATCTGAGAAACTGGAAATCATCAGGCTGGTCGAAGGCTCTCATCTACCGGTCCGGCGGACGTTGGATAAGCTGGGCATCCCGAGCACGACGTTTTACCGGTGGTACGACCGGTATCGAGGTGGAGGCGGCCTTGATGACCGCACCAGTGGCCCCGGTCGGGTGTGGAACCGCATCCCCGACGATGTGCGCCAGCAGATCGTGGAGATGGCCCTGGATGAGCCGGAACTATCGTCCAGGGAACTGGCCGTGAGGTTCACTGACACGAGACGCTATTTTGTCTCAGAAGCGTCTGCCTACCGGCTGCTCAAGGCCCACGACCTGATCACCAGCCCGGCCTTCATCGTCATCAAGGCAGCGAATGAGTTCAAGGACAAGACCTCAGCTCCGAACCAGCTCTGGCAGACCGACTTCACCTACTTCAAGGTCATCGGATGGGGATGGTTCTATCTGTCGACCATTCTCGACGACTACTCGCGCTACATCATCGCCTGGAAGCTGTGCACCACCATGAAGGCGGGCGATGTGACCCAGACACTGGAACTCGCGTTGGAAGCATCAGGCTGCGACCAGGCCGAGGTCATCCATAAACCCCGGCTGCTCAGCGATAATGGTTCGTCCTATATATCCGGCGATCTGGCCGAATGGCTTGAAGGCCAGGGTATGGAGCACGTTCGCGGTGCACCCTATCACCCGCAGACCCAGGGTAAGATCGAGCGTTGGCATCAGACGCTCAAGAACCGGATCTTGCTGGAAAACTACTATCTGCAGGGCGATCTCGAAAACCAGATCGGCACCTTCGTGGATTATTACAACAACCATCGCTACCACGAGAGCATTGGCAACGTCACACCATCGGATGCTTACTTCGGGCGCCACACAGCCATCATCGAAAAGAGGGAAAAGATCAAAAAACTCACCATCCAAACCCGCCGCTTGAACCATCAACAACAAGCGGCTTAACATCAAATCAAGATGAGCCAGATACTCAATTAGAAAACGAGCTCACGCGTCCCAAATGTTCTGACGACGGACACCCGTGCCACGGCATCGATCTCATCAAGGAAGGGACTGTCTGCACGTTCCAGCCAGGCCTTCGAACGCCCATCGGCCAGGGCGACCCCAGCGCGTGTGAAGCGGCGGTTGGCGTCATCAATCTGGGCCTGGGCGGATTCCACGGCGGCATCAAAAAGTGCCGCAGCGCCGCCACTGCCAATCAAAACCTCAGGGACGGATGGCAGTGCTTTGTGCGTGTTCATGGATGGCATATGGGAGTGTTTATCCAATGCTCAATAGCCTCCGCCCTTCCAACCACAGCCATCAGCAGCGTTCCATGTCTGCCATCACAAGCTGGATTGAATCGGCAATGCAGGTCATCCCAGAACGGTGCGTAGTAGTGCTGGCGCCAGACCGGGCTGCGGCGTGCTGACTGCACGGCTTCAATGGCAATCTTGTCCTCGTGATGGACCACATCGAACAGTTCCTGCACGGCGTCTTCCTCGGCCTGAAAGCCCGCATGCGCGACGGCCTCAGGTGAATAGAACCGCAGGTGCCGGAGTTCTGTCACGCCAGGTGCCACTGGAACCGCCAGGTTGATCTTCATGAAGGTATCCAGCAGCGGCACGTTGATGTTGGGATACAGCGTCGTGAAGTAACCCCAGTCCGGCTCCAAACTGACGTCATGGCCTGCCGTGGGCAGAACA
>CALSLK010000014.1 GCA_943787175.1 uncultured Alphaproteobacteria bacterium | reverse complement strand
TGGAAGGCCGCGTGCCCTACACGGTCTGCGGCGACATGGAAACGGCAGTCAAAGCTGCAGGTGAAACGGCGCTGAACGAACGACGGAACAGTCCCATCGTTCTTCTGTCGCCAGCCTGCGCGTCCTTTGACCAGTTCAATAATTTCGAAGACCGGGGCAACCGGTTCCGAGACTGCGTCCTCGCCGAAAAGAAGCACTGGGGACGTGGAGTACACCAAGAGCTTTACCGAAGAACCACCCGCAAAACGTGAGAGGGGAATTGATATGAAGAAACCTGCTGCCAAAAAGAAGGCTCGCGGCCAAGAAGAAGGCCGCACCGAAAAAGGCCGCTGCCAAGAAGGCCCCGGCCAAGAAAGCTGCACCCAAGAAAGTTGCTGCCAAGAAGGCCCCGGCCAAAAAGGCTGCACCCAAGAAAGCTGCTGCCAAGAAGGCTCCGGCCAAGAAGAAGGCTGCTCCAAAGAAGGCCGCTGCCAAGAAGGCCCCAGCCAAGAAGAAGGCTGCCCCCAAGAAGGCCGCTGCCAAGAAGGCTCCAGCCAAGAAGAAGGCTGCCCCCAAGAAGGCCGCTGCCAAGAAGGCCCCAGCCAAGAAGAAGGCTGCCCCTAAGAAGGCTCGCTGCCAAGAAGGCTCCAGCCAAGAAGAAGGCTGCTCCTAAGAAGGCCGCTGCCAAGAAGGCTCCAGCCAAGAAGAAGGCTGCCCCCAAGAAGGCCGCTGCCAAGAAGGGCTCCAGCCAAGAAGAAGGGCTGCCCCTAAGAAGGCCGCTGCCAAGAAAGCTCCGGCCAAGAAGAAGGCCGCTGCAAAGAAGCGCAAGTAGGGCGGGGGTCGCGGTAGCACATGACGATCCTTTGCCCGAACGGGACCGCAGTGTTCTGGGGCGGGTGGTGGTGGACCATCGACCGGTGGACCCTGGCTGCCTTGATCACGCTATTGCTCTCGGGCGTGGTGTTGATCATGGCCGCCAGCCCGCCGGTCGCGGACCGCATCGGCGCGGACGCGTATCATTTCGTTCGCCGGCACTTTGTTTTTCTGGTGCCTGCGATCGCGGTGATGCTCCGCCATGTCGTTGCTGGGTCCACAGGGGGTCCGCCGTGTTGCCGTGTTGATCCTGATCGTCTCGATCGGGTTGCTGGTGGTCACGCCACTGGTCGGTTCCGAGATCAAGGGCGCACGCCGTTGGATCTCGTTCGGCGCCTTTTCGCTTCAGGTGTCGGAATTCGTGAAGCCGGCTCTGGCGGTCGTGGCTGCCTGGCTCTTTGCCGAGGCAAAACGCAGCCCGGGATTTCCCGGGCTACTGGGTGTCGGCCATTCTGGCCGCCATTGTTTGTCGCCCTGCTGATCTGGCAGCCCGACTTCGGGATGGCGGCAACGGTTGCCACCATATGGGGCGGCCAGCTCTTTCCTGGCCGGCCTGCCCCCTCATTTTTGTACTGGGGCCTGGTGGGCCTGGGTGCCGCCGGCATGGTCGCCGGCTACACGTTGCTGCCGCATGTGCGCGACCGCATCGACCGTTTTCTCGATCCGGCCTCGGGCGACAGCTACCAGATCGATACGCGCGATGCGGGCGTTTGAGTCCGGTGGCGTGCTGGGGCGTGGCCCCGGTGAAGGCGTCGTGAAGGATGTCCTTCCCCGACGCCCATTCCGATTTCATCTTTGCCGTTGCCGGCGAAGAGTTCGGCCTGCTGGCCTGCCTGCTCGTTGCTGGGCCTGTTCGCGTTTATCGCGCTGCGCGGCTTCACCCGCCTGTCGGGTGAGCGCGATCTCTTTGTCATGCTGGCGGTGGCCGGCCTGCTCATCCAGTTCACCCATGCAGGCCATCGTGAACATGGGTGTTTCCCTGCAGCTTCTGCCCGCCACGGGCATGACCCTGCCGTTTGTTTCCTATGGCGGTTCCTCCCTGCTGGGCATGGCGATCGGCATGGGCATGATGCTGGCGCTGACCAGGCGCCGGCCCGAGCGGGGGCGGTCGTCAATGAGCGGCCCCGTCATCCTTGCCGCCGGGGGAACCGGTGGCCATCTCTTTCCCGCCATCGCCCTGGGTCAGGAACTGATGCGCCGTGGCCATGCCATCGCCGGCCGTGACCGACCAGCGCGGCGGCGAGCTTGCCGAGCGGCTGGACGGCGTCCCGGTCCACCGCCTGCGTGCCTCGGCCATGAGCGGGCGCAGCCTGAAGGGCAAGATCACCGGCGCGGTCGACCTGCTTGCTGGGCACCGCTTGATGCGCGCCGCCTGCTCAAGACCATGACGCCCAGTGCCGTGGTCGGGTTTGGTGGCTATCCCACCGTGCCGCCGCTGCTGGCCGCCCAACGGCTGGGCCTCTCGACCCATCATCCACGAGCAGAACGCCGTGCTGGGCCGCGCCAACAAGCTGCTGGCGCACAAGGTCGACCTGGTGGCGACATCGTTCGAACGCACCCACGAGGCGTGGACGACCGCAAGGTTCTGCTGTGCGGCAACCCCGTGCGTGCCGAGGTTGCAGCCCTGGCCGACCAGCCCTATCGCCCGCCTAATGGAGACGGCCGCCTGCGCGTGCTGGTCTTTCGGCGGCAGCCAGGGTGCGCGCGTGTTATGAGCGACATCCTGCCCGCCGCACTGGCCAAACTGCCGAGCGGCGCGCGCCAGCGGCTGGTGATGACCCAGCAGTGCCGGTCGGAAGACTATGGACCGGGTGCGCGCCCGCCTATGACGACATGGGTGTGGTTTCGGAGGTCGCGACGTTCTTTGACGATATGGCCTGCGCGGCTGGGTGCAGGCGCAGCTGGTGATCTGCCGTGCGGGTGCATCGAGCGTGGCCGAGCTGGCGGTCTGCCGGGCGGCCCTCGATCCTGGTGCCTTATCCCCACGCGACCGACGACCATCAGACGGCGAACGCGCGGGCGGTGGAAGAGGCCGGTGCGGGATGGCTGATGCACGAGCCGGCGTTTACGCCCGAAGCGCTCGCGGCCCGACTTGAAGCGTTTGTTGCCTGCCCTGCCTCGCTTTGGTCGACGCCCGCCGGCTGCGGCGCGCCGTTCGGCGCGTGCCGATGCGACGCACCGCCTGGCCGAGGCCGTGGAATCCTATCTGGGCAGCAACGGGCACGACGACAGCGGGTCTCCGGGAGGCCGCGGCATGAAACAGTCTCCTGCAAACCTGGGGCCGATCCACTTTGTCGGCATCGGCGGCATCGGGATGAGCGGGATTGCCGAAGTCCTGCACAACCAGGGCTACCGCGTGCAGGGCAGCGACCTTGCCGAAAGCCCCAACGTGCTGCGCCTGCGTGATCTGGGAATCGCCGTCTTCCGTGGGCCATGCCGCCGAGAATCATCGGCGAGGCCGCTGTCGTCGTGACGTCCTCGGCGGTCAAGCGCGGACAACCCGGAAGTCACCGAAGCGCGCAGCCGCTGGATCCCCATTGTGCGCCGCGCCGAGATGCTGGGCGAGCTGATGCGCCCTGAAGAAGGCCATCGCGGCCGGTGCGCACCCACGGCAAGACCACGACGGACCTCGATGATCGGATGGGTGCTTGAGCGTGCCGACCTTGATCCCACGGTGATCAACGGCGGCATCGTCAACACCTATGGCTCCAACACACGTCTGGGCGAAGGCGACTGGATGGTTGTCGAGGCCGATGAATCAGACGGCAGCTTTGTGCGCTTGCCTGCTACGGCCGTGATTGTCACGAACATGGATCCCGAGCATCTGGAGAACTACGGCTCGTTCGATGATGTGCGCGATGCCTATGACGCCTTTGTCGGAAACATTCCGTTTTATGGTTTCGCAGCGCTGTGCACCGATCACCCGAAGTTCAGGCCCTGGTTTCCAGGGTGCCTGACCGGCGGATCATTACCTACGGGTTGGGCCCTCAGGCTGATGTGCGCGGCGTTGATTTGCGCCTGTGCAACGGCGGCTACCGGTTCGACGTTGTCCTGACCGATCGCGTCACGCGTTCGTCGCGAACCATCCGTGATCTCTATCTTCCGATGTGGGGCGAACACAACGTCACCAATGCGCTCTCCTGTGTTGTGGTGGCCCAGGAGCTTGGCATCTCTGATGAAGCGCTTGCTGATGCGCTGGGTAGTTTTGCCGGGGTCAAACGGCGCTTCACGCGTACCGGAGAGGTTGCTGGCGTGACGGTCATTGATGACTATGGCCATCACCCCGTCGAGATTTCCGCGGTTCTGAAGGCTTCACGCGAAGCCTTCCAGGGCAAGGTCATTGCCGTTGTGCAGCCCCATCGCTATTCGCGGCTGGCCGGATTGTTCGAGGATTTCTGCACCTGTTTCAACGACGCCGATACGGTCGTCGTGGCTGATGTCTATCCCGCTGGTGAGGCACCCATTGCAGGCGCAGACCGCGACAGCCTGATCGAGGGACTTCGTACCCGTGGTCATCGTCATGTCGAAGCGCTGGATGATCCCGACAAACTGGCTGAACTGATTGCACGCCTGACGTCGCCCGGTGATGCCGTGATCTGCCTGGGCGCAGGTTCCATCACCCATTGGGCCAACGCGTTGCCTGATGGACTGCGCGCGCAGAATGCCGATGACAGCGTGGCGGAGGCATCGTGATGGCAGCACTGGAGAGTGATCCCATGGCCGGCCTTCCCGTGGTGCGCGGTAGCTATCGTTTTGATGCGGACCTGGCGAAAACGACCTGGTTCCGGGCTGGTGGACGTGCGGAGATCCTGTTCCGTCCGGCCGATGAGGCCGACCTTGCCGCATTCATGATGCAACGGCCTGTCGACCTTCCGGTCGCGGTGATCGGCGTGGGTTCAAACCTGCTGGTGCGCGACGGTGGCATCCCTGGTGTCACGATCCGCCTGGGCAAGGGTTTGCCGCAATCTCGGTAGAAGGCAACGAAGTCCATGCCGGTGCCGGGGCACTTGACCTGCAGGTTGCCAGGGCTGCGGCCCAGGCTGGCCTTGCCGGGCTGGAATACCTCGTCGGCGTACCCGGCACCATCGGTGGTGCGGTGCGCATGAATGCCGGGGCTTATGGCCAGGAAACCGGTGATGCCGTGGTTTCTGCCCGTGCCGTTGATCCGCGTGGTGCGGTGCACACGCTTGGACCCGACCATCTGGGCCACAGCTATCGCCATTGCAGCGTGCCGGAAGGTTGGATTTTCACGCAATGTGTTCTGCGTGGTGGATTTGGCAATGCTGATGCCATCACGGCCCGCATGGAAGAAATCCAGTCGAACCGGACGCAGAGTCAGCCGACCCGTGAACGCACCGGCGGCAGCACGTTCCGCAACCCGCCGGGTCAGAAGGCCTGGGAATTGATCGACCGTGCGGGATGCCGCGGCCTGCGCCGTGGCGATGCCATGGTATCGGAACAGCACTGCAACTTCCTGATCAACACGGGCAACGCGTCTGCTACCGAGCTCGAGGAATTGGGCGAGGACGTCCGTCGTCGTGTCTTTGAAAGCCAGGGCGTGCGCCTCGAGTGGGAAATTCGCCGCATCGGCCGCCAGCCAGCAGGCAGGGGCGCGCCATGACGGCAAAACATGTCGCAGTCCTGATGGGTGGCTGGAACTCCGAACGTGATGTCTCGCTGGTGAGTGGGCGCGAATGCGCCGACGCGCTGGAAACCGAGGGCTATCGGGTCACGCGGATCGATGTCGGTCGCGATATTGCCCAGGTGCTTGATGGTCTGCCTGAGCGCCCGGACGTGATTTTCAACGCGCTCCACGGCCGCTATGGCGAGGATGGTTGCATCCAGGGCCTGCTCGAGATCATGGGTCTGCCCTATACGCATTCCGGGCCCATGGCTTCGGCACTGGCCATGAACAAGGATGCGGCCAAGCACCTCTTTTCTGGCGTCGGCATTCGGTGTCCGCAGGGCGAGATTGCGCACCGTGATCAGGCGGGCCAGCCTTCGCCGGTCGAACGCCCCTTTGTGGTGAAGCCCAATAGCGAGGGTTCAAGCGTTGGTGTGCGCATTGTCGGCAAGAACGACAACGATGACCGCCTTATCGAAGAAGACTTTCAATATGGCGACGATGTGCTGGTGGAAACCTACATTGCCGGTCGTGAACTCTCGATTGGCGTGATGGGCGGCAGGCCGCTGGCCGTGACCGAAATCCACACACCGGATGGTTTCTACGATTACAGCAACAAGTACACCGAGGGTGGATCACAGCATGTCATCCCGGCGCCGATAGATGCTGGAATCTATGAAGAAGCACAGCAAATGGCGTTGCGCGCCCATGATGCCCTGGGATGCCGTGGCGTCACGCGCGCCGATTTCCGCTATGACGATACGCAGGGCGAGCCCGGTCTTCTCTACATGCTGGAGATCAATACCCAGCCCGGCATGACCCCGATGTCCCTGGTGCCCGAGCAGGCCGCCCATGTCGGCTACCCGTTCGGCAAGCTGGTTGCATGGATGGTGGAGGAGGCACGATGCGACGCCTGATCCCCTTCCTGAAACCCAAACGCGAACGCCAGCCCATGCCTGTTTGGCGCGCCGTGGTGATGCGTTGTCTGCCCCTTGGCATCCCCGTTCTGCTGGCAACCGGTTTGATGACCTTTGCCGTGGTCAGTGGTTCCGCGGAACAGAACTGGCAGACCCTGCGCAACGAAGCGGTCGCCCTTTCGGCTGATGCCGGGCTTTCCGTTGAGCAGGTTCTGGTCACTGGTCGGGATCGTACGGACCGTCAGTCCCTGGTGGATGCACTTGGCATTGATCTGGGCCAACCGATGCTGACGATCGATATTGAAACCGCACGGGCGCGCATTGACTCGCTTGCCTGGGTGCGCGACGTCGCGATCGAAAAACGCCTGCCTGATACCCTGGTTGTCACCCTGGTGGAACGTCGCCCTCTGGCGCTTTGGCAGAACGAGGGCGCGGTGACCGTGGTCGATGCTCAGGGCAACATCATTGATGGTGCCAAGCCTACCGACTTTGCCGAACTGATGCTGGTCGTGGGACCTGATGCGCCGGGTCATGCAGCAGAGCTTCTGTCGGTGATGGAAGGTGTGCCCGATCTTGCGCAGCGTGTGGCTGCAGCCATCCGTGTGGGTGAACGCCGCTGGAACCTGCGCCTGGACGACGGCATCGATATTCAGCTTCCCGAACTTGATCTTGATTCGGCATGGGTCGCGCTGGCCGATCTCGACCGGACCGAACAGCTTCTGGCGCGTGACGTGCAGGCCGTCGATTTGCGCTTTCCCGACCGCCTGGTTCTGCGCCTGACGCCAGATGCGCGCGCGCGCATGGAACTGGAAGCCATTGCGGGGGAGGACACATGAGTGCGCCCCGTTCAGGATTGATCGCAGCCGTTGATATCGGCAGCACCAAGGTCGTGTGTTTTGTCGCACGTGCCGATGACAATGGTGGCTTGCGCGTCGTAGGCATTGGCTGCCAGGCCTCGCGCGGCATTCAGGCTGGAACCATCGTCAATATGGACGCCGCCGAGCAGTCGATTTCAGCAGCAGTGCATGCGGCCGAGGAAATGGCCGGCGAAACCTTGCGCCATGCCTGGATCAATGTTTCCGGCGGAAAGCCCCGCTCATCTTCCGTTGCGGTTGATGTCACCATTGCCGGGCATGAAGTGGGGGATGCCGACCTGCGCCGGGTCATGCTGCAAAGCCGCAATGCCATTGATACGACCGACCGTGCCGTGCTGCACGCCATGCCGGTGGGCTACAGCATCGATGGCAACCGCGGCATTCGCGATCCCCGCGGCATGATTGGTGAGAAGCTGGGCGTGAATGTGCACCTGGTCACGGTTGCCGATGGCCCGCTGGCCAATCTGGAAACCTGTGTCTCACGCTGCCACCTCGATATTGCCGGGCGCGCCTCCACACCCTTTGCCTCGGCGCTGGCTGCGCTGGTGAAGGACGAGATGGATCTGGGCGTCACCGTCATCGATATGGGCGGCGGCACGACAAGTGTTGCGGTCTTCTTTGACGGCGACTGTATTCACGTCGATGCCGTTCCGGTCGGTGGCCAGCATGTCACCAACGACATTGCACGTGTGCTTTCGACGCCGGCCGAAAAGGCCGAACGCATGAAGACGCTTTATGGCAGTGCCATGGGTTGTTTCGATGACGACCGCGACATGGTCGATGTACCGATCATCGGTGAGAACGAGCACAGCAACCAGCAGGTGCCGCGTTCCATGCTGACCAGCATCATCCGGCCGCGCATCGAGGAAACCCTCGAGATGATCAAGAACCAGCTTGCCGCGGCTGGGCTGGAGAACATGGGTGGACGCCGTCTGGTTCTGACCGGTGGCGCTTCACAGCTCCATGGTGTTGGCGACCTGGCCGGTCACATGCTGGGCAAGCAGGTGCGCGTGGGTCATCCGATCTGGCTCAAGGGCATGGCCCAAGCAACGTCCGGTCCGGCCTTCACGACGTGCGCAGGTCTGCTTCGTCATGGCGCGAAAAACCGCGACACGATCGAAATGGATTTCAACGACTGGCACGACACCGGCGGCTTCCTGAGCCGTTTCGGGCGTCTGGGCCAGTGGTTCAAGGAGAGTTTTTAATGAACCCCCGCCACGCCCGGCGGGTGGCTCAAGGTGCCGACGGGCGGGCCGTCGGAACGTGGGCGTCACTCTAGTGCAGGAGGCTTAAAGCCATGACAATCAATCTCGGGTTGCCCGAAACCCAATGCCTGAAGCCACGTATTACTGTTGTCGGTGTCGGTGGCGCCGGCGGCAACGCGGTCAACAACATGATCCAGTCCGGGTTGGCTGGTGTCGACTTTGTCGTCGCCAACACCGATGCCCAGGCGCTGAATCAGTCTGAATCGGAACGCCAGATTCAGCTTGGCACGTCGATCACCCAGGGTCTGGGTGCGGGATCGCGTCCCGATATCGGCAAGGCCGCTGCTGAAGAGGCGATGGAAGAGATCATGGAGCAGCTGATCGGCTCGCACATGGTCTTCATCACTGCCGGCATGGGCGGTGGCACCGGTACTGGCGCCACACCCGTGGTGGCACGCGCTGCACGTGAGCAGGGCATGCTGACGGTTGGTGTCGTGACCAAGCCGTTCCACTTTGAAGGTCAGCAGCGTATGCGTCTGGCCGAAGAGGGTATGCAGGAACTTCAGCAGTATGTTGATACGCTGATCATCATTCCCAACCAGAACCTGTTCCGTATTGCCAATGAGAAAACGACCTTTGCGGACGCTTTCAAGATGGCTGATGACGTGCTTCACGCCGGTGTGCGTGGTGTCACGGACCTGATGGTACAGCCGGGCCTGATCAACCTCGACTTTGCCGATGTGCGCACGGTCATGAGTGAGATGGGCAAGGCCATGATGGGCACCGGCGAAGCTGCCGGCGAACGTCGTGCCATGGACGCAGCCGAAGCTGCAATTGCCAATCCGTTGCTCGATGAGGTCTCGATGAAGGGCGCCCGTGGCGTGCTCATCAACATCACCGGCGGCAGTGACATGACGCTCTTCGAGGTTGATGAAGCGGCCAACCGGATCCGTGATGAAGTCGATACCGACGCCAACATCATCTTTGGTGCCGCGTTCGACGAAGCCATGGAAGGCAGCATGCGCGTCTCGCTGGTTGCGACCGGCATTGAAGCCGAAGGTATGCTGGCCGGTGTCCCGACCCGCCCTTCGCTGACCGCCATTGAAGGTGGTCAGTCGGTGAAAAGCGCAGCGCCTGTGGGCATGCCGATTATGGCCCGCGCAGGTCAGCATGCACTGGCGCTCGATACTTCAGCCCAGCCGCAGGCCGAGCTGGAGGCTTCGATCGAAGTGGCCGAAAATCTGGCACCCGAACCGGTTGCCATTCCCTCGCAGGCAGCTCCGGCTGCTGAACAGGCGGCCGCACGTTCGTTCTCGTTCCTGGGACGTGCAGAAGCAAAACCTGCTGAGGCTACTGCTCCTGCCCAGAGCGAACCGGCACGCAACGATGCCTTCATCGCACCTGCGCCGGTCCAGGCACCCAAGCGTCCGGCTGAGCCTGCTGGCCAACCCGGCCCGTTCGGGACTGCAGCTCTGGCCAACAACGGTGGTAAGGAAGCCCGCAAGCCCTCACTCTTCGAGCGCATGACGGGAACCGGACGGGCACACAAGGAAGCCGAGCGTCACGAACCGGCAATCGAGAACGCGGAGACGACACCCGCGCCGGCTCCGGCTCCTTTGGAAGCCAGAGTTGAAACTGCTCCTGCTCCTGCTCCTGCTCCTGCACCGCAGCCCGCACCTGTGGCAGTAGCAGAGCCGGCACCGCAACCTGAGCCAGTTCAGGCTGCTCCTGCACCGGTTCAGGCCGCTCCTGCGCCAGTTCAGGCAGCCCCTGAGCCAGTGGTAGAGGCCAAGCCTGTTGCGCAGGTTGAAGCCGTTGCTCCGGCGCCCGAACCGGCACCTTCTCCGCGGCCCGCGCCGACACCTGCACCTGCACCGCAGGCGATGGCACCCATGGAAGTCTCGAGTGTCGATGACGATGTGCTCGACATTCCGGCCTTCCTGCGGCGGCACAAGAACTAGAGTGACTCCAGGTCATGGTGGGATTGCCAAGCGTGATCCTGCCATGACCGCACTCTGGATCCGATAATATGCCGGATGGCTTTTTTCTGGCGAAACGGGCGTGTTTCAAATGCCAGTGAGAAGCAACGTAAATATATGATAGTTAAGGGTTTTTACCCTGAAATATCCTGTAACAAAGAGTGACTTGAGTGCCTTGGGCGTGGTTGTTAGACACTCGCCTGAGGCATTCACCCCCATCGGGATCTGAGTTGCCCAACGTGAAACAAGCAATGCGGTCGCTTTTTCAGGCCGCCAAGCCCAAACAACAAACGGGGCACTAGACCGTCGTGTATCAGACCACTCTCAAGTCACCGATTTCCTGCACCGGCATTGGCCTTCATTCGGGCGAAAAGTCCGTCATGACCATGAAGCCCGCTGAAGCCGGCACGGGTATCGTGTTCGAGCGTACCGATCTGGTCAATGGTGCGCGCCACTTCCCGGCGCGCTTCGATCTGGTTTCCGATACCTTTCTTTGCACGACCCTGCGCAATGCATCGGGCGCAACGCTTTCAACGGTCGAACATGTCATGGCCGCGCTGGCTGGTTGCGGCATTGATAACGCGCTGATCGAAGTCGGCGGACCTGAGATTCCGATCATGGATGGAAGCTCGGAAGCCTTCGTGTTTCTGATCGATTGCGCTGGTGTTGACGTTCTTGATGCACCGCGCCGCTATTTGCGCGTGCTCCAGGACGTCAAGGTTGAAGACGGTGACAAGACGGCACGGTTGTCGCCGGCTAATTGCCGCAGCTTCCATTGTGAGATCGTTTATGACAATGCGCGCATCGCCCGCCAGAACGCCTCGCTTGATCTCGATAACGATGGTTTCAAAAACGATGTTGCCCGTGCCCGCACCTTTGGCCTGATGGAAGACGTTGATACCTTGCGTGCCAATGGCCTGGCGCTTGGTGGATCGCTCGACAACGCTGTTGTCGTGAGCGGTGACAAGGTGCTGAACGAAGGCGGCCTGCGCTATGACAACGAATTTGCACGCCACAAGGTTCTTGATGCCGTTGGCGATCTTGCCCTTGCCGGTGCACCGATCCTGGGTGCCTTTGATGGCTATTGCTCGGGCCACGCGCTCAACAACAAGCTGCTGGCGGCACTGTTTGCCAATGAGAATGCATGGTGCTGGGTAACGGCTGGTGCCGAGGCCGAGCGGCTTGCGGCTACGGCCTGAATTCCACATCCATAAGAAATCTGTTCTGACGGGTGTTTGACCTCATTATTTTCGATTGCGATGGTGTCTTGCTGGAAAGCGAGATCCTTTCCTGCAGCACCGATGCGATCGAACTTACCAAGGCAGGCTTTCCCTATACGACCCAAGAGGTTTGCGAGCAGTTTCTGGGCAAGTCCCTGCGTTCCATGCTTGCAACCATCGAGGCCGATCACGGCAAGCCGTTGCCTGACGGGTTTGTTGATCACCTCAAGCGCTGCAACAGGGAACGGTTCGAACAGGAACTGGTGGCTGTCGATGGTATCGAACAGGTGCTGGATGGGCTGGTGCTCCCGTTCTGTGTGGCCTCGAGCAGTGATGTTGCACGGCTGGACCATTCCCTGGGACTGGTTGGCCTGCATGGCCGCTTTGCTCCGCATATCTACAGTGCTGATCATGTCGAGAACGCCAAACCGGCGCCTGATCTTTTCCTGCATGCGGCTTCCCGCATGGGGGCCACACCTGATCGTTGCCTGGTAATCGAAGACAGTCTGGCCGGTGTCGCAGCTGGTGTGGCTGCGGGGATGACGGTTCTGGGATTTCACGGCGGCGCACATTGCCCGCCCGGCCACGGCGACCGCCTGAATCAGGCCGGAACACACAGAATCTTCGACAGAATGCTCGACCTTCCCGCCCTGATCGATGTACTTGGCTGATTGCGGTTCAGGGTGGGCGTGATTTGCTCTATCGTTGCGCCGAATCGCGAAACAGAAGGCAAGCATGAGGATCGCATGAAGCGTACGCGTTGGGCATTTTTGGCTGTCTTGAGCCTGTTTCTGGTCGCCTGCGCGTCTGATCCGGAGCCCTATGTCGAACGCCCGGTCGAGGATATCTACAACGAAGCCGTCGATCTGCTGCTGGCAGGTGACTATGGCTCGGCCGCGCGCCAGTTTGATGAGGTCGAGCGGCAGCACCCCTATTCACAATGGTCGACCCGGGCGCAAGTCATGGCAGCGTTCGCCTATTACGAGAACGGCGACTATGACGAGGCTATCTTTGCCGCTGATCGCTTCATTCAGCTCCATCCCGGCAACAAGGATGTGCCGTATGCCTACTATCTGATCGGCCAGTCCTATTACGAGCGCATTTCGGACGTGAAGCGCGATCAGCGCATGAGCCAGCTCGCCCAGGATGCCTTCCGCGAAGTGCTGCGCCTGTTCCCTGACTCGGAGTATGGCCGTGACGCTCAGTTGAAGCTGGAGCTGACGGAAGACCACCTGGCCGGCAAGGAAATGGATATCGGCCGTTGGTATCAGCAGCGTGAGGAATATGTCGGGGCGATCAACCGGTTCCGGAGCGTCATCATTGGTTATCAGACGACAAGTCACGTGCCTGAAGCGCTTCTGCGTCTGGTTGAATCCTATATGGCACTGGGTGTCGTCGGCGAAGCACAGAACGCCGCCGCCGTGCTGGGATACAATTTCCCTGGCAGCACATGGTACGAAGATGCGTTCAATCTGCTGGCCGAACACAACCTTGTTCCCCGGCTTGCGCCGGCCAACGAGCTTCTGACCGATGACCCCGCCGACATCGATGACATGAAAAATTCCGATGATGACCTGGAAGGCTTTGACGAATTCGATGCGTACGATGATTTCGAAGAGTTCGATGCCTTTGAAAAGGTGGAAGGCTCATGACCTGCGGGCGCCATAACGCGCGTCCGGGCTAAGGCCGGGGCGGCACCGCCATGTTGCTTTCATTGGGCATCCGCGATCTTGCCGTGATCGAACGTATCGATCTGGAACTTGGTGCTGGCCTGACAGTGCTGACCGGAGAGACCGGTGCAGGCAAATCGATCCTGTTGGATGCACTGGGTCTGGCGACGGGCAAACGCGCGGAATCTGGTCTGGTGCGGCCCGGGGCCGAGCGCGCCACGGTTTCAGCCGTGTTTGCCGTGCCTGATACCAAGGCGTTCCGCGAACTTCTCGACGAACACGGGTTGGACATTGCCGACGAGCTGCTTGTGCGCAGGCAGGTACATGCCGATGGCCGCAGCCGCGCCTTTGTGAACGATGAGCCGGTGGGTGTGACCCTGCTTGCAGCACTGGGTGAACACCTGGTTGAGGTGCACGGGCAGCACGATCAGCGCGGTCTGATGCGTCCCGAAACGCATCGCCAGTTGCTCGATGCCTTTGGTGACCATGGAAAACTGCGTTCGAAAACAGCGACCACCTTTGCCACCTGGCGCGATGCCCGAAAGGCACTTGCGGGGATGATGGCTGATGAAGCTGAGTTGCGCGAACGCCAGGAAGTTCTGACGCGCGATGTCGAGGAACTCGACCGTCTGGAACCCAGAGCCGGGGAAGATGAAGAACTCGCTGCCCTGCGTTCACGTCTGGCCAATGCCCAAAAGATTGCCGAAGCCCTGACGGCGGCCAACAACGCCCTGGAAGACGATGACGGCGTTGATGCGCGCCTGCGTCGCGCCGCAGGTGAGCTGGCGCGTATTCGCGACGTTGCCGCGGGAACGCTCGATGAGACGATTGCCGCACTTGATCGCGCCATTCTGGAAACCGCAGAGGTCCAGGAGGGCATCGGAGGCACGGCGCGCGACCTCGACGCCGATGCCGGACGGCTTGAAGGTGTTGAAGAACGCCTGTTTGCTCTGCGTGGCGTGGCCCGGCGCCACCAGACCACTGTGGATGATCTGCCGCGTGTGCATGAGGATCTTGCACGCCAGCTTGCTGATCTGGGCGATCATGACGGCGCGATTGCGCGGTTGCAGCAGGCCGTCGATGCGGCCGAAACAGCCTTCGGAAAGGCATGTGTGGCGCTGACCAAGAGCCGCAAGAAGGCCGCAGGCGCACTCGACAAGGCCGTGGCGGCTGAACTTGAGCCTCTGCGCATGGGCAAGGCCGTGTTCGAGACGACGTTGATGCCTCTTGATGATGAAGATCGTGGGGCAGATGGCGCAGAACGTGTGCAGTTCCAGGTTGTGACCAATCCTGGTGCACCACCGGGGCCGCTGAACAAGATCGCCTCGGGCGGTGAATTGTCACGTTTCATGCTGGCGCTCAAGGTCGCGGCACAAAAGGGCGGGACCGCGCGCACTCTGGTGTTCGACGAGATTGATGCCGGCATCGGCGGTGCCGTTGCCGATGCTGTGGGCGAGCGCCTGCAGGGTCTGGGTAAACACGCCCAGGTCATGGTCGTGACACATGCTCCCCAGGTCGCAGCCCGTGCCAACCGGCATGTCCGATTGCTCAAGAGCGGCGATGATACGTCCGTGGCGACCAGCGCATCAGAGCTTGATGATGTGCAACGCCGTGAGGAGCTGGCCCGTATGCTGGCCGGTGCCGAGATCACCGATGCTGCGCGTGCTGCTGCTGAAAGCCTGCTGAAAACGGGAAAGTCATGAGCCTGGATGTTCTGCGCGACCGAGCCGTTGAAGAGCTCACGATCGAGGAAGCCGCAGAGGAGTTGGAAGCGCTCGCTGGCGAGATTGCCCACCATGATGGACTTTATCATGGCAAGGACGCGCCTGAGATCAGTGACGGTGACTATGACGCCCTGCGCCGCCGCAATGATGCGATTGAAGGCCGGTTTCCTGATCTGGTTCGTGATGACAGCCCAACCCGCAAGGTCGGTGCACGGCCTGCCTCGGGCTTCAAGACCGTGCGCCATTCCGTGCCGATGCTCTCCCTGGGTAACGCGTTTGCCGATGAGGATGTGACCGACTTTCTGGTGCGAATCCGTCGGTTCCTGGGTCTTGGCGACGATGATGCCGTTAATGTGGTGGCTGAACCCAAGATTGACGGGCTGGCTGTCTCCATCCGTTACGAGAACGGGCGCTATGTTCGGGCCGCTACCCGGGGTGACGGCCAGACCGGCGAAGATATCACGGCCAATGTCGCGACCATGGGTGATGTGCCTGAGGTGCTTGATGCAGAAGATGTTCCGGATGTGATCGAGGTCCGGGGTGAAATCTATCTGCGACGGGATGATTTTTTCACGCTCAACGAAACCCGCGAGGCAGCGGGCGAGCCGCACTTTGCCAACCCGCGCAATGCGGCGGCCGGGTCACTGCGGCAACTCGACGTCGAAGTCACCAAAACCCGCCCTTTGAAGCTGTTTACCTATGCCTGGGGTGAAGCCAGCAGCCTGCCTGCCCAAACTCATCACGGCATGCTTGAAGCGTTCGGACGCTGGGGCCTGCCGGTGAACCCCGAGATTGCGTTGTGTAACGGCGCCCAAGAGCTTCTTGAGCGCTATCAGGCAATTGGAGAGATGCGCGCCGGACTGCCCTATGACATCGACGGCGTGGTCTACAAGGTGGATCGGCTGGACTGGCAGGGCAGGCTGGGATTCGTGAGCCGCGCACCCCGCTGGGCCATCGCTCACAAGTTCCCGGCCGAGCAGGCACAGACCGTTCTGAACGATATCCGCATCCAGGTGGGACGCACCGGAAGCCTGACGCCTGTTGCCATACTGGAGCCTGTCACGGTGGGTGGTGTCGTGGTTCAGAACGCTACCCTGCATAACCAGGAAGAGATCGCGCGCAAGGACGTGCGCATCGGCGATACGGTGGTGGTGCAGCGGGCCGGTGATGTCATTCCCCAGGTCGTGCGGCCCATTCTGGAGAAACGCCCGGCTGATGCCGTGGCTTATGAATTCCCCGAGACCTGCCCGGTTTGTGGCAGCCATGCAGTGCGTGAGCTCAATCCCAAGACCGGCAAGCCCGATGCGGCACGGCGCTGCACCGGCGGCCTGATCTGCCCGGCCCAGGCGGTCGAGCGTCTGCGCCATTTTGTCAGCCGCCTGGCCTTTGATATCGAAGGCCTTGGCGACAAGCAGATCACGTTCTTCTGGGAGCAGGAACTGATCCGCAATCCCGTCGATATCTTCGATCTGGAGAAGAACGCAGGCGACCGCATCGCAGAATTCGAGGGCTGGGGTGAGCTTTCGATGCGCAATCTTTATGCGGCCATCGAAGAACGCCGCACCATCGGTTTCGACCGGTTCATCAATGCGTTGGGCATCCGCCATGTCGGTGAAACCACGGCGCGCTTGCTGGCCCGCAACTATGGCGCGTTTGAAGCATTCCGTGACGCCATGGTCTCTGCCGAGATCGGGCAGGGGGAAGCCTGGGAAACGCTCAACAACATTGACGGCATCGGAACAACGGTGGCGGAAGCCATCGTAGATTTCTTCAACGAACCCCATAATCTCGACATCGTTGATGGCCTTGCCGAACGCCTCACGATTGAGACCGTCGAGCAGGTCGCCGCGACCTCTCCGGTCTCTGGCAAGACGGTCGTGTTTACCGGTTCCCTGGAAAAGATGACCCGACAGGAATCCAAGGCGCGGGCCGAGTCTCTGGGTGCCAAGGTGGCTGGGACCGTGTCGGCCAGGACCGACATTGTTGTTGCAGGGCCCGGTGCCGGAACCAAGCTGAAAAAGGCCCAGGAACTGGGCGTTACCGTCATGACCGAAACTGAATGGCTGGCGCATATCGGGAGTTAGGCGTTTGGGCGAGTAACGGCCACAGGGTCACCGCAATTGGCGGGCAGTCTCTGTTCTCGCACTTGCGATTTGCATGTGTCGGCCGTTTGCGCGATGGAGATGCCATGCCTGATTCAACAAGACGCCATCTGCTTGCCGGAACGGCTGCAGGCCTTGCCGTGGCCCCCATGAGGGCGTGGGCGGGGCTTCTGCCAACACCAGCGCAGCCCGCCGGACCGTTCTATCCCCTGGAATTGCCACTGGACGATGACAACGACCTGACACGTGTCATGGAGCAGTCTGATGTCGCCGGAGGCGAGGTACTCCATGTTGCGGGAAGGGTCCTGGATGCCTCAGGTGCGGTTTTGGAGGGAGCACGGGTGGAACTGTGGCAGGCCAATGCAGAGGGGCGTTACCATCATCCCGGTGATCGAAACCCCCTCGCAATAGACCCTGGCTTCCAGGGTTTCGGACACATGGTGACTGGCGTGGACGGGGCCTATCGCTTCAAGACGATCATGCCCGGCCTTTACCCTGGCCGCACGCGCCACCTTCACTTCATGGTTATCGCGCCGGGGCGCGCCGATTTGGTGACACAGATGTACTTTGCCGGTGAGCCCGACAACGAACGCGACGGTCTGCTGCGACGTCTGTCCGAAGATGGCCAGGCGGCCGTGACCGTGCCGTTTTCGGCAACGCCCGACGAACCCGAAAGCCAGACCGGCGTGTTCGACATCGTTATGGGGTAATTGTCTTGTGTCATCCCGGCCAAGAGAGCGTAGCGAACGCGAGCCGGGATCTCGTCCCGCACGTTGCTTTTGAAATGCGTCATGACGAGATCCCGGATTCCCGCTTTGCGGGCTCCGGGATGACACATTGAAGGGGATCAGTACCCCGTGGGCTCCACATATCTGCCGAACTTCTTCAACGTCGCCACCAGGGCATCGCGGTCGAGGGCTTCGGCTTTGTTGCCGTCGATGCCGGTCATTTCCTCGCTCACGGCCAGGACGTTCATGATGGCTTCGTCGACGGCCTGAATGGTTGCTTCGAACAGGAAGTCCATGCGGTGGTCGGGCACGATGTTGAGTGGAATCAGGGCATCGTGGTCCTGAAGGGCGTCGGACCCCGCCGTGCTGAAGGCCATAAAAATATCACCGGAACCGTGGCCTGAGATCGAGCCGCCACGACCCACGCCCAGTGAGATGCGGCGTGCAAGACGTTTGCACTGGTGGCTGACGAGCGGAGCGTCCGTGCCGACCATGGCGATGATCGAACCGGTATCGGAATCATACGGATCGGAGCCAGGCAGATGTTCGGCCATGGGAATGCCGCCGACGGTGAGCTGCGAGCGCAGGCCGAAGTTGGCCTGGACAAACGCTCCCACGGTGTAGCTTTCGCCTTCGTAATCGACCACCCGTGAAGCCGTGCCCGAACCACCCTTGTGGCCATAGAGCATCATGCCAGTGCCCCCACCCACACTGCCTTCCTCGATGGGGCCGCCCTGGGCGTTGTCGATGGCGGCAAAGACATGTTCCTTCTTCACGTGGAAGCCGTTGATGTCGTTCAGCCAGCCGTCATAGGTCTCACCTGCCACGGGAAGGCCCCAGCTTGGCCCGTCGCCGTAGCGGTCTGCATTCTTGTGCAGCCATTCGATGGTGGCATCGCGCGCCACGCCGCAGGAATGGGTGTTGGTGATGGTGAGCGGGCCGTCGCAATGGCCGGCTTCCTCGATCCACCAGCTTCCCGTCAGTTCGCCATTGCCGTTGAGACTGGTCTGGCCTGCCCAGACCGGCCAGGCTGCCTTGGCCTTGCCGCGGGGGATGATCGCCGTGACGCCGGTGCGGATCGGGCCCTGGCCTTCAACCAGGGGCCCTTCGCCCTCGATCAGAGTGCAATAGCCGACTTCCGTGCCCGGGATGTCGGTGATGGCATTGTTGGCACCTGGCGTGCCGTTGAAGGGGATGCCAAGGGCACGCGCACGGGTCTTGCCTGCCGGTGTCGCGAGATGAGGATGTGTCATGGATTGGGCCTCCCTTGGCCAAGAGCATCGATGGCATATGTTACGCGTTTGAACAGGTCGCGCTGCTGGGTTTTTGTGTTTACCGGAAACCGCTCGAAGTCAGCTTGCGGGTCCAGCCGGACGTCACAGAAATAACCGGCAGGGTCTTCGTGGAAATGCAAAAAGGCACGGGATTTCAGATAGAACACCCCGCGCTTCTTCTCCCTTGGGCCTTCCAGAGTACGCAATTTCGCGATCAAAGGTTCCAGCGCATCGAGTGTTTCGACGCCTGCGTGTTTCATGTCTGGGCCTCACACCCCAACACCGCCGTCATGGCCCCATCAAGTGGGGCCATGACGGAAAGGAGAGAGTTCCAGGTGATTATTGAAGCAAGAGGGTGGCCGAAGTGCCTTGCACCTGCACATTCATGCTGCATGGTCAGACGCCTTCACCCAACGGTCGTGTCGCGTCCTCGAGCCACGTCAACGTTTCTGCATCGACCAGAGGTGTGAGGATTTCGCGGACTTCGGCGTGATAGGCGTCCAGCCAGGTGATTTCGGCTGATGTCATGTCCTCAACGGAGATCAGGTGGCGGTCGATGGGGGCTTTGGTGATGGTCGAAAGCCGCAGCATCGGGCGTTCGCTGTGGCGGTCATCTTCCTCCACGACAACCAGGTTTTCGATCCGGATACCCCAGGCATCGGTGCGGTAGTAGCCGGGCTCGTTGGAAACGATCATGCCGGGTTGCAACGGCACGGTGCCTGCCTTGGAGATACGTTGCGGGCCTTCATGGACTCCCAGATGACTTCCCACGCCATGACCGGTGCCATGGTCGAAATCAGCGCCGATCTGCCACAAGGGGCCACGCGCCATGGCATCAAGAGCAATACCGTTGGTGCCCTTGGGGAAACGCGCCATGGCAAGGGCGATGTGGCCTCGCAACACGGCAGTAAAGTGTTTCTTCTGGTCGTCGTCGGGTTCGCCGATGGCAATCGTGCGGGTTACGTCCGTAGTGCCGTCTGGATACTGGCCGCCGGAATCGACGAGATAGAGGGAGCCTGCCTCAAAACGCCGGTTGGTGCGTTCGCTGGCGCGGTAATGGACAACAGCGCCGTTGGGGCCAAAGCCCGAGATCGTCTCGAAGCTGCCGCTGCGATAACCCTCAACCTTGCTCCTGCATTCTGCCAGCTTTGCGGCGGCGGAGAGTTCATCGACCTCAATGTTGCTACCCGGGCGTGTGGCATGATCAAGCCAGGCCAGGAAGGTTGTCAGCGCTGCACCGTCACGGATATGGGCGGCGCGTGTGCCAGCAATCTCTGCCTCGTTCTTGCAGGCCTTGGCCATCATGCAGGGGTCATCGCCCAGGGACGGCGCGCCACCAGCCTGTTCGACGCGGTTCAGGAACCAGGTCGGTGTTGAGCCGGAGTCGAGCCGGATCTTTCCGCCCTCGGCACTGATGGCATCGATCGCTGCCGCCATGGCTTCACGTTTCTGCACCGTCACGTTTTGCGGAAGCCATGCGTGAACGCCAGCCGTCACCTTGCGCGGGTCGGTGAAGAGCGTGACGGCACCGGATGCCTCCACCATCGCAAAGCCCAGGCTGACCGGTGTATCGGGGATATCGCCGCCGCGGATGTTGAGCAACCAGGCGACGGAGGAGGGTTCGGAGATGATGGCCGCTGCTTCACCGCTTTGGGTGAGATCGGCAGCGACATCGGCAATCTTGTCGGCGGATGCACGTCCGGCATGGTCCAGCGTCTGCAACCGCATGGGAGAAAGCGGTGCCGGCGGTTGGTTCGACCAGATTGCATCGACAGGATTGCCCTGGACCGGCACCAGTTCACCACCGGCCTTGGCAACAGCATCCTGCATGCGCTTGAGGCCGGGCACGGTATGGAGCCACGGGTCATAGCCAAGCTTGCGCTTGCCCAGGTTGGCGGCAACCCAATCAGACGGCGGATCATCAATCAGGTGGCGGCGCTCATAGTCCTGCGTGCGCACTTCACTTTCGACCTGGAGGGTGTAGCGCCCATCGATAAAGATCGCTGCCTTGTCGGCCAGAACCACGGCAACGCCGGCGGAACCTGCAAATCCCGTCAGCCACAGCAGCCTGTCGGCACGGGACGGCACGGATTCACCCTGATGTTCGTCGGCACGGGGAATGATGAAGCCATCGAGGCCGCGTGCGTCGAGTTCCCGGCGCAAGGCCTTCAGACGCCAGGCAGGGGCGGGCGGACCAGCATCACGGCCGTCGTTCATGCCCTGTGCCATGCTGCCCTTCAAGGCGGTCAGTTCAGCGCGCAGCGCGTCATCGGCATTCTCGACCACCATCGTGATCCATGCCTGGGGGGCATAACTTTCCGGTGCTGCCAGAACGCCGGCTACAATGCTGCGGACATCGGCCACGGACTTGGCCGCCCGCGCGCCAGCCAGAAGCTGGGCCAGGATGGCATCGCCGGAATAGACGCTGGGGGAAGACGTGGTCGTGGTGGTCATGGCATATCCTGATAAAGGTCTGGCAAAATAGCGGGGCCGACGGAGTCATGGCAACAAGAGGACCTTACACCGATGCCTGCACGACATCTGGTTCAGATCACCGATCTGCACATTGATGCAGACCCGAACGACCGCAAACAGGGCCGTGATACGCTGGAAACGCTGGCGCGCGTGGTCGCGGCGGTGGGCCGGGAGCATCCGGAGCCTGAACTGGTGCTGGCCACAGGCGATCTGGTCGATGACGGCAGCCCCGAGGCCTATGTGAGGCTGAAACCGATATTGCTGGAGCTTGGCAGGCCGGTCAGTGCGATCCCCGGAAACCATGATCTCATCGGATTGATGGCAGAACTCCTTGCCGACGAGACGATTACTCTGGCATCCGGCCACAACCTTGATCCCTGGCGCATCGTGATGCTCGACAGCACGGTCGAGGGCGAGGCGCACGGCCATCTGGGCGCAGAACGGCTGGCGGCGCTGGATGCCGAGCTATCAGGGGAATGCCAGCCGCACGTTCTTGTTGTCATGCACCACCAGCCGGCGCCCATCGGTAGTCCTCTCGATGAGGTCGGGCTCGACAATGCTTCGGACCTTTATGAAGTATTGGACCGACACACCCATGTGCGCGGGCTGCTCTGGGGGCACATCCATCATGTTCACGACAGCACGCGCAATGGCGTGCGCTTGTTGGGAACGCCCTCGACCTGCGTGCAGTTCAAGAGCGATCCGACAGAAGCGTTCGGCTATACCGACGAACCCCCTGCTTTTCGCCGTCTGGCGCTCCACGACGACGGACGGATCGAGACTGAAGTGGTGTGGGTGGCGTAGGCGGCCCAAACCACTGCCAGTATTCGATTCGGTTCAAACAAACCCCGTCATGGCCCCACTTGATGGGGCCATTGATGCCTGAGCGGCAGCCAGGAGCGAGCAGGTCGAAGATCGCATTGCGTGTGGAACGCAGTGGTGTGTAGAGGCACCGCGACAGCGCGGCCCTCTTTGTTTTCGGCATGGATGGCAAGGTCAGGCCGTGCCATGACGAGGTTAGAAGTCAGGCTCCACGCCTGAACCTGCCAACCCATTCATCAACGCCTTGTTGAGGGCTTCGTCAGGACAAGCGTGGACCAGGTTCGCAGGTCGTTGCGCTCGACCAGCTTCAGGCCAGCCGTGACGTTTGCTGCAACCACAGAATCGGCCTGATCGGCGAGCAGACCTGAAAGGATCGCGATGCCGCCGGGTTTTAAGACAGCGGTAAGGTCGGGTGCCATGGCGATCAGGGGATTGGCCAGGATGTTGGCCAGAATCAGGTCATAGGGTGCGCGGTCGCCGACTTCAGGCGTGGCATATCCGTCGCCGGCAAGGGCGGTGACGCGCTGATGTGCGCCGTTGGCCAACGCGGCTTCCCTTGCGAATTCTGCCGATGCAGGGTCGATGTCGACGGCCAGGACTTCGCAGTCGTAGAGTTTGACCGCGCCGATGGCCAGAATGCCCGAGCCGCAACCCATGTCGAGCGCGTTGGCGGGATGGAACCCCTGGTCACGTAGGCCCGCAAGGGCGACCAGGCAGCCTTCGGTGGTGGCGTGTTCGCCCGAACCGAATGCGATGCCGGCATCGATCAGGATCGCGATACGCTCCTGATCGGGCGGCCCGACATGGCTGCCGTGAATCCAGAACGGCCCGATGGGCAGGGGCGGAAAGGCCCGCACGGTTTCGGCAATCCAGTCCTTGTCAGGCACCTGTTCGATGGTCAATGGCATCAGCGCCCCGGTCGCACCCAGCGATTGGGCGATGGAGGCCTGCAGGCCCTCGGCAACCGGCTTGTCCTGGAACAGCGCAGTGACCGTCCAGAGGCCGTCGGGCTCAAGCTCAAAGGTGGTGACGGCAAGGGCGCCGGAATTCTCCAGCGCAAGGTCTGCTGCCTCGACCATTGGTTTGGCCAGTGTCAGGCTGACCTGCCACGTCGTGTTGTTGTCTGTCATGGCCGCGTTATAGCAAGGGTTGGCAAATCACGCGCGCAGTATCTTGGTCGGACTGACACGCCAGAGCGCGATCAGGCCAGTTTGACGAAATCGGCCATGACTTTTTTCTGACCGGCCTTGTCGAACGTGATGTCGAGTTTGCTGCCGTCGATGGACTTGACCATGCCGTAGCCGAATTTCTGGTGAAACACGCGGCTGCCGATGGCGGGTACGTCGTTGCCGCGCCCCACGGGAATGAAAACCTCTTCACCGTCGCCAAAACGCTGGCTGCGGGCTTCAATCACCTTGTGGTAGTTGCTTTGCCGATCGCCGCGCTGGGGCCGGTTCATGGCGATCTGCCACAGGGCACCTTCGTCCTGGACAAAGCCGTAGCCGGCAGCTTCGGCACGTTCGGTGTGGTCTTCGGGCAGCTCATCGACAAAGCGCGAGGGGATGTTCGATTGCCACTGGCCGTGCACCGTGCGGTTGGCGGCATGGAGCACGATGGCGCGTTTGCGCGCGCGGGTCAGGCCGACATAAGCCAGGCGGCGTTCTTCTTCGAGCCCGGCATGTCCGCTTTCCTCGACCGAGCGCTGGTTGGGAAACACGCCTTCTTCCCAGCCGGGCAGAAAGACCGTGTCGAACTCCAGGCCCTTGGCGCTGTGAAGCGTCATGATGTTGGCCATATCGTCGCCCGGGCCTGTCTCGACATCCATGACCAGGCTGACGTGATCGAGGAACTCCTCCATGGATTCGAACTCGGCCATGGCACGCACGAGTTCCTTGAGGTTCTCGAGACGCCCTGGCGCCTGCACGGACTTATCGGCCATCCACATGCCGGTATATCCGGATTCATCAAGCACGATCTCAGCCAGTTCCGAGGGTGGCAGGCGGCTGGCCTCGGCGCGCCAACGGGCAATGTCCTCGATGAACCGGCGCAGGCCGGCGCGACGCTGGGGTGGAAGTTCGTCTGTTGTGACGATGTCTTCAGACGCTGTGAGCAGCGACTGCCCGCGTCCGCGCGCGATGGTGTAGAGCGTCTGCAGGGACTTGTTGCCCAATCCGCGTTTGGGCGTGTTGACGATGCGTTGGAACGCCAGATCGTCATCACCCTGTCGGATCAGGCGCAGATAGGCACAGGCATCACGAATTTCCTGGCGCTCATAGAACCGCAAGCCACCGACAACGCGGTAGGGTACGCCGATGGTGATCAGCCGTTCCTCGAAAGCGCGGGTCTGGTAGCCCGCGCGCACCAGGATCGCCATTTCGTTCAGAACGTGGTCGTTGCGCTGCAGGTCTTCGATGGTCTCGCCCACGGTGCGGGCTTCCTCGGCCTCATCCCACACGCCCTGGATCTTGACGGGCTCACCCATCTCGCCTTCGACCGGTTCGGTAAAGAGCGTTTTGCCCAGGCGTCCCTGATTGTTGGCAATCAGGCCCGATGCGGCGCCCAGAATATGGGCAGTGGAGCGGTAATTGCGTTCCAGGCGGACAACGACAGCGCCTGGGAAATCCTGCTCAAAGCGCAGAATGTTGCCGACCTCTGCGCCGCGCCAGCCATAGATCGACTGGTCGTCATCGCCCACGCAGCAGATGTTGCGTGATCCCTGGGCCAGCAGGCGCAGCCACAGGTACTGGGCAACATTGGTGTCCTGATACTCATCCACCAGCAGGTACCGGAAACGCTGGTGGTAGCTCGCCAGAATATCGGGATGCTCAAGGAAAAGTCTGAGGTTGAGCAGCAAAAGGTCGCCGAAATCAGCAGCGTTCAGTTCGGTCAGGCGGTGCTGGTACTGCTTGTAGAGTTCGACACCCTTGCCGTGGGCAAAGTCGCCGATTTCCTCGGCAGGCACCTGGTCGGGCGTCCAGCCCTTGTCCTTCCAGCGCGAAATGATCGACGTGAGCGCGCGGCCGGGCCAGCGTTTCTCGTCGATCTGATTGGCCTCGATGATCTGCTTCATCAGGCGCAACTGATCGTCGGTATCGATGATCGTGAAGTTCGAGCGCAGGCCGACCAGTTCGGCATGACGGCGCAGGATACGTGCGCCGATGGCATGGAAGGTGCCCAGCCACATGCCTTCGGTGGGGCGACCTATCAGTCCGGCAATCCGCTCAGACATCTCTCGCGCGGCCCTGTTGGTGAACGTGACCGCCAGGATCTGCCCGGGGGCGGCCTTGCCCTGGGCCATGATATAGGCCAGCCGCACGGTCAGAACGCGTGTCTTGCCGGTGCCAGCGCCTGCGAGCACCAGAACTGGGCCATCCACGGCTTCCACAGCCTGACGCTGCGCCTGGTTCAGGCGTTCGATCAGATGGGAGCCCGCAGTAGGGGCGGCTGGGCTGTGAAACAGGTCCGACATTGTGATGCGAACCTAACATAAACATCGGGCCGGGCGAGCGCCTGATGACGCAGAGTTTTTCCGGATGTGGACAGAGCTAGTCGCGATCCTCCGCGGCATCGGCCAGTGCCCTGTTGTGGGCCATCAGCATGGCACTCTGGGTCAGAATGCCGGCGATGTCAGGGTCTTCGTTGTTTTTCATGACGGGCAGGAAGCTGTCGTCGGACTGGGCCATGGCATCAAGCGCAGTCTTGAGGTTGTCGCCGGGGATCAGCGTGCGCACGAGGCCATGACAAACCTCGCGTGCCGTTGGCGGTTTGTCATCGGTGCGTTCACCCAACAGCCAGGGCTTGAGGTCTTCCATGGTGACAACGCCCACAAGTGCGCCATCGTCATCGAGAACGACAAAATTGCCCTCAGGGTTGCGAATCAGTGCCGTGCGAATGGCGCTGAGATCATCACCGGGATTGAGGCTCGCATAGCTGGAGGTCATGACCGACGCGACCGAACGCGCACTCAGGAGCTGACGCGCCCGTCCGCCGGAAAGGTCGATACCGCGCCGCTCCAATGACCAGCGGAAGAAAGAACGTCCCAACACATGATTGGTCACCAGTGAGGCCAGTGCCGCACCGATCATCACTGCGATGGTGAGGTCGAAGTTCGCGGTGAGCTCAAAGACGATCAGAATGGTCGAGATCGGTGCGCCCAGGACGGCACCGGCCACGGCAGCCATGCCGACGATGGCATAGGCGGTGTGCGGGCTGGCCGATTCAGGCCCCAGGCTGACGGCAACCATGCCGAAGGCGCCGCCCAGCATGGCGCCGACAAACAGCGAGGGACTGAACACCCCCCCGCCGAATCCTGATCCCAGGGTGATGGAGGTTGCAACAATCTTGCCCAGTACCAGGGCAACCATGAGGGCGAAACCAAGGGAGCCATGGAGCGCCAGGTCGGTCGCTTCGTACCCAACGCCCAGAACTTCGGGCAAGACCAGCGCAATCAGACCGACCAACAGGCCGCCGCCCATCGTTGCTGCCACAATGGGGATCTTCCAGTGCGCCACGGCGTCCTGCACAAGGGTGATGCCGTACATGAAGACCCAGGCTACGCCTGCCGCAACAATGCCCAGCATGGCGAAGGCTGGAATCTCCCAGAACGAGACCAGGACGTGTGCTTCCATGATGAAGGCGGGGAAGTCGCCATAGTGGATGCGCGTCACGATGGTGCCCACGACCGAGGCCAGGACGACCGGGGCAAAGGCCGTCAGGCCGTAATGGCCGACCACCACTTCCAGGGCAAAAAAGACCCCGGCGATGGGGGCGTTGAACGAGGTCGCCACAGCCGATGCAACGCCACAACCCAGCAGGGTCATGGTGGCGCTGCGTTGAAGACCAAAACGTTGGGCCAGAAGGGATGAGAACATTGCGCCCAGATGCACGGCCGGACCTTCTCGACCGGCCGATCCGCCAACGCCTAGGGAGAGAGCCGAGCCGGCAGCAGCGACCAGGCCGTCGCGCACGCCGACGCGGCCACCGCGCAAAGCCGAGGCCTCTACGACATCGGCGACCGCATGAAAGCGCCGGTCTGATGCCACATAGCGGCGCAACAGCCCGACAGCGAGACCGCCCAGGGTTGGAACCATGAGGATGACCCACCAGGAAAGCTCAGCAACGTGGCTGGCCAGGCGTTCTCCGGCCATGCCCCAACTGACATATTGGGTTCCGGAAATGGCATAACGCAGCGCGATGCAGCCAAGTGCGGCGGCAAGACCGATCACGACGGCAAGCAGGGCCAGCGTGGTTTGTTCGTTCCTGACCATGCCGATCAGGCGCTTTCTGGTTATCCCCATGGTGATCCCTGGTGAAGCCGGCTTGTCGGTTGTCCCGAACGGTTCAGCACCGGTCAGGCGGGCTGGGGTGTGTTGTCGTCGTCATCACCGTCATTTTCACCCTCTGGACTCTGGCTGGGTGTGCCGGTCGAAAGGTGGTTCGTCATGTCCCCGAATCCGCGCCCGCCGGGCGTTCTTCGACGCCGCAACTTACGCTCCGGATCGTCGGGATTGTGTTTCTTGCGGTATTCATCAAGATCGATGACGTCGTCCATGACTCTTTTCGTGCGTGTAACGTTGTGTCGTGGGGCCGTGTGGATGCATGGTGCACCCGCGCGACGGTTCCGCTGGTGCGGAATCGTCTCTACATTAACGCAAGGTGCGGCGACGACAAACAGCGGGGGCTGTCGCCACGATCCGGTCGCGGAGGCTAATCGTGCGCAAGTTTCTTTTGATCCTGCTGGGTCTGCTGGTTGTTGGTTTCGTTGGCGTTGTTGTGGTCGTCATGACGCTGGACCTCAACGCCTATAAGCCTGAGATCGAAGCAGAGCTTGAAGCTGCAACCGGACGCGATGTCACGATTGCCGGTGACATCAGGGTCGCCTTCATTCCCACGCTTGCCATTTCCATCGAGGATGTGACCGTCGCAGGCGCACCGGGCGGATCCGGTGACCCATTCCTGGCGCTTCCCGAGGTTCTGGCTGTTGTGGCACTTGCCCCACTGGTGTCGCTTGATGTGGTGGTGGAACGGTTCCGCCTGATCGAGCCGGTCGTGGTGCTGGAAACCAATGCAGATGGCCCGGCAAGCTGGGAGCTTGCGCCTCAAACAAGTGACGGAGGCGGGGTTGGTGGACCCTCATCGGTCAAGATCGAGCTCGTTGATATTCAGGACGGCAGGGTCGTGTTGCGGGATGGTGCGACGTTGCGCAAGTTCGAGAACGTCGACCTCTGGATCGAAGCGCTTGGTTCTGACGGCCCGTTCGAGGCGCGCGGCAGGTTCAGCCATCTTGGCCACGCCTGGACCCTGGACGCCGATGTGGGACGTTTTACGCGCCCGCAATTGGCGCTCAACATCACTCTGCAATCAGGCACGGACTTGACGGCCAAACTGGCGGGCACGATTGCCCAGACCAATGGCGTGGAAGGGTTTTCCGGTCAGGTCGAAGCCAATGTCAGCAGCCTTGGATTCCTTGGCCGGCTCATTGAACTGCCTCCAATGCCCGATGCGCTGCGCAATGCACCTTTGTCACTGGATACACGAGCCAGTGTGTCGCCCGAGGCGCTGCGTTTGAGCGACCTTTCCCTTTCGCTTGGTGAAAGCAGTGCGACCGGTGAGGCCTTGGTCCAGATGGAAGAGACCTTGTCGGCCGATCTCACACTTTCGGTCAGCAAGCTCGACCTCGATACCCTTCTTGCTGCTGCGGCAATGGTCGAAAGCGAGCCACTTGCCGATCTGAAGGAAGGCGCTGTCACACAGCCCTGGCCCGATGATGTGACGTTGAATGCGGCACTGGCGATTGATGCCGCCATCTACCGCGGCTCGCCCGTTCGCCAGATCAACCTTGATGTTGCTTTGGCTGATGGTGTCTGGACTCTAAACAAAGCCAAAGCCCAACTGCCCGGCGGTACGTCTGTTGCGGTAAGTGGTTCTCTTGCCATGGAGGAGGGTGAACCGACCTTCCGCGGCCCGGTTGAGGTCACGTCTGACAACCTGCGGGCAACGCTCGACTGGCTTGAGCTGCCGACAGAATCCGTTCCTCAGGATCGTTTGCGTCGCGTTGATCTGTTTGCTGACGTTGTGGTTTCACCAGCCGTTCTGGCGCTGACCGGCCTAGACCTTTCGTTCGATTCTTCGCGTCTTACAGGAGGGTTTGCCGCGCGCATCGAAGAGTTGCCCAGTCTGACCGTTGATGTCGTCCTCGATCAACTCAATCTCGATGCCTATATCCTGCCGCCAGAACCGGTTGATGACGTTGACGAAGACGACCGGCCTTTCTCCCTTGAACCTTATGCCTTCTATCTCTCTCTCATCAATCTGGACCTCAAAGCCCGGGTCGATTCGCTGACCTATAACGGTGTGGCCGTCAGTGGCATCCAGGCTGATGGCACCCTGTCGGATGGTCGTCTGGTCGTGCGCAGTCTTGGTGCCGGGGATATTGCAGGAGCGGCGCTGAGGTTTTCAGGCGAGGTCGACCCGGCTGCCGGCTCGGTTGCTCTGCAGATGGGCGCCAAGGCAGAGGACGCCGGCGGTTTGTTGCGTCTGATGGGCGTGGAACTGCCGATTGATCCCGCAGAACTGGGTGCGGTGGAGCTGGTTGGTGATATCAACGGTGATGCTGGCCAGGCCATTATCCGGCAACGACTGCAAACCGCGCTGGGAGCGGCCAGTGTTGACGGCACGCTCATCGAGCCCTTTGGCGCGTTGGCCTTTGATGGGCGTGTCGGGCTGCAAAGCACAAGCTATCGCACCCTTGCAGCGGCCATCGGCACGGATTTGCCCGAGGCTGCGGATTCGGAGATTTCGTTTGCCGCCGATATCGTGACCGACGGCAACAAAGCTGAGTTTGAAGCGGTCCTTGGTGTGCTGGATGTCTCGCTTCGCGGCAGCGGCAGCATCGCTGATCTCAAGGAAACTCCTGTTTTCGACCTGCGGATGCAGGCCGATCACGCCGAGCTTGCCGCGTTGTTGCGGGATCTGGGTGTGGATGGCGGGTTCCCGGATCTGGGTCCTCTGAACCTGAGCCTGATTGCAACGGGAAGCACCGATCTGGTCGATGTCACGCTGGCACCTTCAACCCTGGGGCCATCGAGTGTGCATGGCACGCTGGGTCTCTATCTCTCTGATGAGAAGCCACGGATCGAGGCGCGTCTGAATGCCGGCGAACTGGCGCTTGATCCCTTCCTGGCGGCATCGTCGGGCGGCACGGTTGGCGATGTGTCTGAGGGTGGCGATGCCGGGCAGGAGAACGGTGACCGCTGGTCCCGTGAGGAACTTGATTTTGGTATTCTCAAAGAGGTCGACGCCCATATCGAGCTCGTTGCCGAACGTCTGTTGCTGCAGGGGCTGGCCTTTGCGCGTCCGACACTGGTGGCCGACATTGCCGATGGGAAACTCAGGATTGAACGGTTTGATGGCGGTCTGTTTGATGGCCAGGTTGCGCTGACTGGAGAGATCGTTGCGGGTGTCCCGCATCAGACCGCGTTCGATGTTGCGCTTGCCAATGCCGACATGGCACAGGTTCTTGAGCATTTTGCCCAGAGCGATGCCATCACCGGCCGCCTGTATCTTGATTTCACGGCTGGTGGCCACGGGCTTAGCCAGCGCGATATCCTCCAGACCCTTGCCGGCAGTGGCACGATCACCCTGCGCAACGGATCGCTTCGGGGCTTTGACCTGCGTCGCATCAACGACCGGCTGGGCTCCCTTGATGACGCGCTTGCCATTGCAGCGATGCTGGCCGAGGCCTCGGCGGGAGGCCAGACCGCGATTACGGCGGCTGACGGCTCGTTTGTGATGACAGACGGCGTGGTCCACTCCGACGACCTGCGGGTTCTGCTTGACGGCGGACAGGCTGAATTTGTGCTGGATGTCGACGTTCCACGCTGGTGGATCGACCTGGAAGGCGAGGCTGGGCTGACCGGCCATGCCGGGGCGCCGACGATCCCCATTGCCGTCCATGGCTCACTCGATGATCCAGACAAGGTTGTTGATACCCGCTCTCTGGAGAACTTCCTGGTTCAGCGTGCTGCCGAGACTGCGCTGCGCGAGTTGGGCGAGGAGGAACTGGATGGGGCTGCCGGCGTTGTTCTCGATCTCCTCACCGGGGATGAGCCCGAAGGAAGCGACCCTGCGGTAGGCGATCTAGGTGGCATAGACTCCGACGCAGGTGAACCCGAGGCAAACGATCTGGACGCAGGCGCGCCCGAGATTGAAGAGGTCACCGTGACGCCGCCTCTGGTTCTGGTTCCCGAAAAGCCCGAGGCGCCGGAAGCGCCGTTGGCAACGATCATTGAGTTGCTGTCGGGCGGCGATGAAGAATCGCAGGTGCCGGAAGAAGAGGCGGAGTCTTCCAATTCGTCTGGTTCTGGTGGCTTGCTGGACCTGCTTGGCGGGACCCTGAGCGGACAACCCGATGCGCCGGAGGTACCTGCCGAAACCGTCGAGCCGACTGCGCCGGCTGAACCGGCTGCCAACGACAATCAGGATCTTGATACCGAGAGCCTGCTTCAGGACCTGTTGAACGATCTGGCCAACTGACAGGAGTTCACGGGCTTTGATCCAGCGCAAAGCCAATGGTTGCAAATAGGTTGCATTCTCTGAATTGCGGGCTTAGATTTCGCTCCAGTTACAATTGCAAGTCATTCGCAACAAAAGAAGACGGAGTGAACCATGACTTTTCGTGCCCTCCTGGGTGGCACCCTTGTGGCCGCCCTGGCGTCGACGGCAGTTCCTGTTTTTGCCGACGGTGAACTCAACCTTTACACCGCGCGTCACTATGATTCCGACATAGTGCTTTTTGAGGCCTTTACCGAGGCAACCGGCATTGAAGTCAATGTCATCGAAGACAAAGCCGGCGCGTTGATCGAGCGTATCAAGGCCGAAGGCCGGAACAGCCCCGGCGACATCTTCATGACCGCTGACGCGGGCAATCTGATGAGTGCTGCAGCCGACGGTATGTTCCAGTCTGCTGTCTCAGAAACGCTTGAGGCACGCATTCCTGAAAACCTGCGCCATCCCGATGGCCTTTGGTTTGCCTTCACCAAACGCGCCCGCATCATCATGGTGCGTAAGGGCGTGGATGTGGAAGGTCTGGAAACCTATGAGGATCTGGCGGACCCGACATATGCCGACATGATCTGCATCCGCAGTTCCGGCAACATCTACAACCAGTCGCTGGTCGGTTCCCTGGTTGCCGTCCATGGTGAAGCGGCAACAGCCGAATGGGTACAGGGCCTGGTGGCCAACATGGCGCGTGATCCTGAGTCCAACGACACCGGACAGATCCGCGCAGTTGCCGCCGGCGAGTGCGACATTGCCGTGGCCAACACCTATTACCTGGCACGCCTTGCACGGTCCGATGACCCCGCCGACCTGGCTGTAGTTGAAGCGATCGACGTCATCCTGCCCAATCAGGATGACCGTGGTGTCCACGTCAACATCAGCGGTGCCGGCGTGCTGACCAACGCGCCAAATCCTGACAACGCCGTGGCTTTCCTGGAGTTCCTGGCGAGCGATGAGGCCCAGCTGGCCTTTGCCGAAGGCAACAACGAGTGGCCGACGGTTGATGGCATTGCCCACGCTACGGTGCTGGATGACCTCTATGGCGACTTTATCCAGGACGACATCAATCCTGCCGTCTTTGGTGGCAACCGCGCAGACGCTTTGCGCATCATGGAAGCCAACGGCTGGAAGTAAGCGCTTCCATCCCGTCTGGTCACGAATGCCTTGGCCAGACGGGATGATGAAGGTCGACCACGAACGCATGACTGTGCCGGATGGCACCATGACGGTGGGGATGGGAATGCGGCTCTGGCCCTTCCCATCCTTCGTGTTCGTGAGGGTGATGCTCGTCGTGAACATGCAGGTGTTCGTGGGCCCGGGCTTCATGGGTGTGGGGCACGACAAGAGGATCTCCCGTGGGCCACAGGATGAGCGCCGAACCTGTTGCCCCAAGGCTGATGGCGGCCAGAAGTGCGAAGGTGGCCTCGATACCCAGATAGGCGCTGCCCCAGCCTGCCAGGGGATAAAGAAACAGCCAGCAGAGATGGGACAGGGCGAACTGGGCCGAGAACACGGCTGAACGGTCGCCCTGGTTCGAGGAGCGCCGGAGCAGGCGGCCTGCCGGCGTCTGGATCATCGATGATCCCGCGCCAAGGGCAAACCAGATGAGTAGCAGGCCTGTAAAGTCCGGCTCGAGCAGTCCTGCAAGCAGGCCCGCGGACAGCACAACGCCGCCGGTGATCATGACCGGTCGGTCTGACAGTCGGTCCAGCAGGCGCGGCAGGGTGAGGGCGGCAGCCATGGAGCCCGCGCCGGCAGCTGCAAAAGCCAAGGCGGTCGCGATGTCCGAGCCGTTCATCTGGTCGCGCACGATGACCACCGTATTGACGATGGTCATGGAACCGGCTGCCGAGACGGCCACGGCAAGCGCCAACAGACCGCGCAGGCGCGGCGTTGCCAGATAAACCCTGAGGCCGAAACCCAGGGATTCCATGATGCCGCCGGTACGCTCGGGCTGATGCGATGGCGGCAGAACGACGCTGATGACCAGGGCAGCAGAGACCATGAAGGCCAGGGCGTTGGCGGCAAACAGGCCGTTGTAGCTGATCACCAGAAGCGCCAGCCCGGCTGCCATGGGGCTGAGCAGGTTTTCGAGATCATATGCCAGGCGCGAGAGCGAAAGCGCACGTGTGTAGGTCGGCTCGTCTTCCAGGATATCGGGAATGGTTGCCTGGAAGACCGGTGTGAAGGCTGCCGAGCAGGCGTTGACGATGAGGATCAGCGCATAGATTTCCCAGATCTGTGTGACGAACGGCAGACAGAGAACGACGCCGGCGCGGACGAGATCGAGTGTTACCAGAAGCGCGCGTCTGGGCAGGCGGTGGGCGAAAGCGCCGGCAACAGGCGCAATCGCGACATAGGTGACCATCTTGAGCGCCAGGGCCGTGCCCAACACCAAGCCTGCATTACCACCGGCAAGATCATAGGCAAGCAGGGCCAGCGCCACGGTCGTGAGCCCGGTGCCGAACAGGGCAATGACTTGTGCGGCAAAGAGGTGCCGGTAGGTGCGGTTGGCGAATGGCCCGAACATGGGCAAAGCTTACGCTTGGTTATCTGCCGCGCAAACCAACGTCGCCATCACGCTTCGTGTCTTGTGCCGGGCCTTGAGCGGGCGATGGCGCGTGATAGCAGGATGACGGGAACAACCCCGACAACAACGATGGCAAGGGCTGCGGTGCTGGCTTCGGCCAGGCGTTCGTCGGCGGCCAGACGATAGACGCGCGTTGCCAGGGTCTCGAAGTTGAAGGGCCGCACGATGAGCGTGGCGGGCAGCTCCTTCATGACATCGACAAAGACCAGTAGCGCGCCCGAAAGCAGGCTGCCGCGCAGCAGAGGCGCATGAACGCGCGCCAGGGTCGAACCCAGGCCATGGCCCAGGGTGCGCGAGGCACCATCCATGCTGGGCGTGACCTTGGTAAGGCCCGCATCGACGGCGTTATAGGCAACGGCCAGGAAACGCACGACATAGGCAAACAGTAGCGCGGCAATCGAGCCGGTGAGCAGCAGGCCGGTTGAGACCCCGAAGGTCTCACGCATGAAGGCATCCAGGCTGTTGTCGAACCAGGCAAGCGGGATCAGCACGCCCACGGCAATGACCGAACCGGGAATGGCATAACCCATGGAGGCAACACGTCCGGCGTAACGTGGGACAGGCGTTGTTGCCATGCGCGCGCCGTAGCCCAGGATCATGGCAGCAGCGACTGCCAGGATGGCAGCAAGACTGGCCACCATGATCGAGTTTCCGGCAAAGCCCAGGAATGCAAAGCCGAAAGCGGTGTCACCGCGTTCCAGCGTGAGGGACAGCAGGATGATGGCCGGAAGCGCAAAGCCGAACACGACAGGAAGCGTGCAGGCAGCGATGGCGGCCCAGCATTTCGGGCCCTTCAGAACATAACGTGGCAGTGGCACGAATCGGCCTGTTGAACTGCTAAAGCGGGCCTTGCCGCGGGTCAGGCGTTCCAGGGTGAGAACGGCGATGACAAACAACATCAGAATGCTGGCCAATTGCGCTGCGACTTCGGGTGAGCCGCGCAGGAACCAGGTTCGGTAGATGCCGGTGGTGAAAGTTCGCACGCCGAAGAACTCGACCGTGCCGAAATCGGCCAGGGTTTCCATCAGCGCCAGTGCCAGGCCCGCAGCAATGCCGGGCCGCGCCATGGGCAAAGCAATGCGGAAGAAGCTGGACCATGGCCCGTGTCCCAGTGTGCGTGCGACCTCCAAGGCTGCCACGGACTGAGAGAGAAATGACGCGCGTCCCAGCAGATAGACATAGGGGTAAAGCACCAGCGAGAGCATGACGATGGCGCCGGGCGTGGAGCGGATCGCGGGGAACCAGTAGTCGTGGCGGGTCCAGTTGAAGAGCTCGCGCAGGAAGGTCTGGATCGGGCCGGCAAACTCCAGCAGGTCGGTATAGACGTAAGCCAGCACATAGGCGGGCACGGCAAAGGGCAACAGCAGGGCCCATTCCATGATCCGCCTGCCGGGGAATTCACACATGGTGACAAGCCAGGCGGCACCAGTTCCCATGGCGCCAGCCAGAATGCCGACACCAAACATCAGCGCGAAGGTGTTGATGAGGTAATCGGGCAGAACGGTCGCGGCAAGCTGTGCCCAGAGACCGTCACTGTCGGCAAACAGGTTCACCGCAACCGCCAGAATAGGGAGCGAGACCAGCGCTGCAATCACGACGGTTCCCACACTCAGGAAGCCACCCGCGCCGTGAGACCAGCGTCGCCTTGTCGCCTGTGTTGCGCTCTGGGTCGACACGCGCTGGGCCGTTAGCCGGCCGGCCGGACCATGTCTTGCGGGCGCACCCACTGATCGAACTCGTCTGATGTCATCAGTTTGAGTTCCATGGCTGCTTCCTTGAGCGTCGTGCCATCGGCATGGGCTTTCTTGGCAACCTTGGCCGCGTTGTCATAACCGATATGCGGGTTAAGCGCGGTGACCAGCATGAGCGAGCGTTGCATCAACTGGTCGATCTGGTCGATGTTGGCCTCGACACCAACGACGCAGTTGTCTGTGAAACTGATGGAGGCATCGCTGAGCAGGCGGATTGAGCGCAGGACGTTGTAGACCATGACCGGTTTGAAGACGTTGAGCTCAAAATGGCCCTGGGCGCCCGCAACGGTGACCGCCACGTTGTTACCCATGACTTCGGCGCAGACCATGGTCATGGCTTCGCACTGGGTCGGGTTGACCTTGCCCGGCATGATCGAGGAGCCAGGCTCGTTTGCAGGCAGTGAAATCTCGCCGATGCCGCTACGCGGGCCCGAACCCAGCAGGCGCAGGTCGTTGGCGATCTTGTTGAGGCTGACGGCCAGTACGTTCAGCACGCCCGAGACCTCGACCATGGCATCATGTGCGGCCAGCGCTTCGAACTTGTTGTCGGCGGTAATGAAGTCCAAGCCAGTCAGACTGGCGACTTCGCGGGCAAAGGTCTCGTCGAACCCGGCAGGTGAATTCAGGCCGGTGCCCACGGCCGTGCCACCCATGGCCAGACGCAGGAGGTGCGGGAGAGCCCCGCGCACGCGCACGATACCCAGTTCAATCTGCTTGGCATAGCCGGAGAATTCCTGGCCCAGGGTCAGCGGCGTGGCGTCCTGGAGATGGGTGCGCCCGATCTTGATGATCGAATCGAACGCTTCTGATTTGGCAACCAGCGCTTCATGGAGATGGGTGAGGGAAGGGAGCAGCGCGTGGCAGGCTTCCGTAGCGACGGCAATGTGCATGGCCGTGGGGAAGCTGTCGTTGGACGACTGGCTCATGTTGACGTGGTCGTTGGGGTGGACCGGCGATTTGGAGCCGATCACGCCGCCCATGATCTCGATCGCGCGGTTCGAGATGACCTCATTGACGTTCATGTTGGTCTGGGTGCCCGAACCGGTCTGCCAGACGACGAGCGGGAAGTGGTCGGCCAGCGTGCCGTTGATGACCTCGCCCGCGGCCTGCTGAATGGCTTCCGAGAGATCATGATCCAGGCGCCCGGCGTTCTCGTTGACCCGCGCTGCGGCCTTCTTGACCGTGCCATAGGCACGGATCAGCGGTTCGGGCATGCGTTCGCCGCCGATCTTGAAGTTCATCAGCGACCGTTCCGTCTGCGCACCCCAGTAGCGGTCGGCGGCGACTTCCATCTCACCTATTGAGTCGGTCTCGATACGTGTCTCGGCCATGGTCATTCCTCGGTCTTGAACGATGCTGTCTGACTAACACAGATGCGGGCCGGCTGCGTAGTCTGTTGCGGTGCCTGCGTTGCGCTGGATTGACGCCATGGCGCGGGCTGCCAGACACATGTCCCAACTTTTAGTTGAAGTCAGTTCATTCGGGCTGCCTTGGAATCGTCCCATATCGGTTGTGGGGGCGATGATCCGTCTCCGCGTTTCATGCCATCCAATCCAAATCCAAGGGAATTTCGACATGTCGTTTGCCAGTTCCGTTTCCGGTGCGTTTGATGCCACGCGCCGTACGCTCATCATGGGCGTTGTTGCCACCGGTGTTTCGCTGAGCGTTGCTGCCGGTGCCGCCCAGGCCGAAGACGTCCTCAATGCGCTGCCTGATGGTGTCGCCATGGATGGCTTCGACGTGGTGGCCTATTTCGACGGTGCGCCTGCCAAGGGCGATGCCGCCTATGAGGTCGACTACAAGGGTAATACCTGGCTCTTCAGCTCGGCCGAGAATGCCTCAGCCTTTGCTGCTGATCCCGCGCGGTACGAACCCCAGCACAATGGCTGGTGCTCCTATGCCGTGTCGGAAGGTTACGGCGCCGAGGTTGATTTCGTGGACGGCTGGGCCGTGATTGATGACAAGCTCTACCTCAACTGGGATGCCGAAACCCGCGATGCCTTTGTTGACGAACAGTCCAGCCGTATCAGCCAGGCTGAGGCCAACTGGCCCGACCTGCACGCCGGTCTCCAGGACGGTTCCGCCGATATGTACACCCATGCCGGTGAAGGTGCCGATATTGCCCACCCCCAGCAGTTGAACTGATCAGACAGCCTTCCATAAGGGCCTGAAGTAGGGGCGGCCGTGCAGCGATGCCGGTCGCCCCTTTTTCATTGATGCAGGCTGGTGTCAGCCAGGACCCTAGCCGTCGAGATCGCTCGCGTCGTGGCGTTCGCGGATCTTGCCCTCGCCATTCAGGTTGACCCTGCGCCCGCGTTTGACGGCGGGGCGTTCGGCAACCTCGCGTTCCCAGCGCACGACATTGGTGTAGGACGCACCTTCCAGGAAAACCTCGGAATTCGCATAGGAATTGCCCGAGGTGATGGCGCCGTACCAGGGCCAGATCGCCATATCTGCAATGGTGTAGTCACTGCCGGCCATGTAGCGGTTTTCTGCCAGATGCCGGTCGAGCACGTCGAGCTGGCGTTTGGTTTCCATGGCGAAGCGGTCGATGGCGTATTGGATCTTGAACGGCGCATAGGCGAAGAAATGCCCGAAACCGCCGCCCAGATAAGGTGCGCTGCCCATCTGCCAGAACAGCCAGTTCAGGCACTCGGTGCGCCCGGCGTGATCGGTTGGGAGGAACGCCCCGAACTTCTCGGCCAGATAAAGCAGGATCGAGCCTGATTCGAAGATGCGTGTGGCCGGATCGGTGGTGGTGTCGAGAAGGGCCGGAATCTTGGAATTGGGATTGATGCCGACAAAACCGCTGCCGAATTGATCGCCTTCACCGATATCGATGTACCAGGCGTCATATTCCGCACCTTTGTGACCGGCCGCGAGCAATTCCTCGAGCATGATCGTGGCCTTGATGCCGTTGGGCGTGCCCAGCGAATGGAGCTGCAGGGGATGTTTGCCGACCGGGAGTTCCTTGTCGTGGGTCGGGCCTGCGATGGGCCGGTTGGTGCTGGCAAAGGCACCGCCGTTCTCGGCTTCCCATGTCCAGACCTCGGGGGGTTCGTAACCTGTGGGATGGTTTTCGCTCATGATCTCGGTTCAGCCCTTGTGGTGATGGAGGCAGCCTTGCGCTGCGGATGGATGGGTTACTTGGGGGCGGCAGGCGCAGATTGCAAAAACACCTGAAGGTGGCCTCACGACCATGTGTTCATGGTGAGCGCCAGATCCCTCGCGGATTGCTGGGCCAGGGGAGGGCCAGCCGGTTTTTTCAGGTTCAACCCCATGCAAAGTAGAAATGTGGGGGGTAGCGTACCCGGATCGAACATGAATCGTCCTGGAAACTCTCTTAGGTCCATACCTTAAGATGATCCCCGAATTCGGGGCTATAGCAAGGGGTATGTAGGTATGCCCCTCCTACTTCCAGACCTCACGTGCAACCCGGGTGAAGTTGCCGCCCAAGATGGCGTGGATATCGTCTTCGGCATACTGGTGTTTCAGCATCAGTTCGCAGAGTTCGGCGATTTGTTCGGGTTGGGCGAAGTCGGTATCGACATGGGGTTTGCCGTCGATCTCGGGCCACATTTCGGGGTTGTCGCGCAGCCAGTTCCAGAACCAGCCGGTGTTCTTGACGTAATCGAGGCCGAGGCCGACATGGGTGGGGCCGACCAGCTGAACCATGTGGTCGAGATGGCGAAAGATGGATGCGCTGGTGGCGCGGGGGTCATCCAGGAACTCGCCCAGACCATTGACCCCGATGACTCCGCCGGTGGCAGCGCAGGCCTTGATCTGGTCGTCGCGGATGTTGCGGTAGTGGGGGAAGACACTCCAGGCATTACAGTGCGAGAAGATGAAGGGCGCGCTGGCGACCTCCATGGCGTCCATGGTGGTGCGGTAGCCGGTATGGGTGCCGTCGACCAGCATGCCGACCCGGTTCATCTCTTCGACCACCCGGACACCGAAGCGGCTCAAGCCCGCATCGGTGCGCTCGGCACAGCCGTCGCCGACGCGGTTCTTCTGGTTGTAGGCCATCAGCATGTGGCGCACGCCAAGCTGGTAATAAACCTCGATCATGGCGAGGTCGCCATCCAGCGGATTGGTTTCCTGGAGATTGAAGGTGATGCCGAGCTTGCCGGCCTTTCTGGCCTCCATGACATCATCAACGGATCGGATGAGCACCATGGTGTCGGCATGCTTGCGCAGGTGGGCCTGCACGGCAGCGATGTGGCGCATGGTGCCGTCAAGGGTGGGCATGCTGACTGTGAGCGAGACAAGATCGACCCCTGCGGCCTTGAAGCGCGGCAGGGTGATGTCGTCGATGGCTTCGGGTTCCCAGGGCAGGGTCATGTCCCACACAAGTGCGGCGTTCATCACGTCTTTGGCGTGGTCGCTGACGGTCACGGGTTCCATGAGGCTCCTCCGGATCGGGCCATCACGGTAGATTGCGGCTGGTGTGGGAGCAACGGCTCACCGTTTTTTCGCACACAGACGTTTGGCAGCGGCCAGCGCGCTTTCGGCCGGGATGGCGAGGGGCCGTCAGCAGTTGAGGAAACTGTCCTTGGAATGCGAGGCGCTCAAGTCTGGATGGACGCGGCAAGGGCAACCATTGCTTCGCGTGTCTGATCATCGGCAGGAAACAGGAGCTCCAGGCGCAGGTCGCGGATGGTGACGTCCTGGCTGGTACCGAAATGGGCGATGGTGGTGAGGAAGCTCAACTGAATTCCGGGCACGTTCAGAATGAGCGGCATGAGGGGGCGGCGCACGGCATCGGTGTCGGCAGGGGGATGTTGCGCGCTGGCGGCATGAAGATCAGCCAGCAGGGCTTCCAGGACCGGATCATCGCCGGCTTCGAGAGCTTCGAGCTGCATGCGTGCGGTGATTTCGGCCAGCACGTCTGAATAGTTTGCAAAGAGCTGCGGCGCATTGGGGTTGTCTGTGAGCATCCGAATAACGTTACTTTCGCCCGATTCCGGCTGCATGGCGCCAAGCAGGGCGCGGGCGGTGGCGTTGGTGTCGAGAATGTTCCAGTAGCGATCAACCAACAGGGCCGGATTGGGGGCATGACGGGCAATCATGTCATCGAGGATGGCACGGAAGGGAATCAAAGCTTCTGAATCCAGCGGTGAAGCGGGGAATACGGCGGCAAACCCGGCTGATTGCAGAAGGGTGTTGCGTGCGGAAAGTGGCAACAACATGCCGCCAGCCAGTTTCAGGACCATGTCACGGCTTGGTTTGGCGCGGCCCGATTCAAGAAACGAGAGATGACGCGCCGAGACGTCGCAGGCCAGCGCCAGGTGAAGCTGGCTCATGCGACGGGCTGACCGGTAACGGCGCAGGGATTCGCCGAAGGCGCCGGATTCCTGCTCCCGGGATAATGCAGTGATCGACATGGCCCATCGTTGCCGCACAGATCATATCTGTCCATTACCTCAGAGGTAATTGCGGCACTTACCGTTATGACGCCAACCTTGCCTCCTGCAAACCTGAGGAGGATGCAATGCAGGGATTCTGGAAGATCTGGATGTTGGTGTGGTGCTGGGGCGTGTTGCTGTTTGGCGTGGTCCTTGCTCTGGCCGTGGTTCCCGGTGCCAATGGCGCCATGGGTTTCATCCTTGCGACGATGGGCAGTGATCCCGCACTGGCATCCCTGATGGATCAGCCCGCGATGCAGTTTGCGGTCGGGTTGCAGGGCGCTCTCACGATCGGTTGGGCGCTCACGGTACTTGGTGTGGTCCGGTTCGGCGGGGAGGGCAATGCGCAGCTTTGGCTGTCCGTCACAATCGCGGTGCTGGCCTGGAGCGTAATCGACAGCGTGATTTCGATCATGACCGGCTTTGCGCTCAATGCGGTTTCCAACACGTTGCTGACTGTGGGTTATCTGGTGCCTGTTCTCTGCTCTGGCGCCGTGCGTTTACGCGCACCGGCTGAAGGGACCGCATAGCTTTTCACCGTTTTTTCGCACGCAGGCGTTTGGCGGCGGCCAGCGCGCTTTCGGCCCATGAGATGAGTTCATCGCGGTCGAACCAGATGGCATCGGGGACGGCGTAGTAGGAAACTTCGATGGTCCGGGCCTGGCGTTTGTAGGTGAAGATGCGGGCACCGGCGGACCGGTAGAGATCACGGTTGAGGTCGTCGGCGCGGAACCACAGTTCATCGTCGGTCAGGAGCCAGCCGAACATGATGTCGTCGAGATAGATGCCGTGACGCCCGAAGATGATGCGGGTTTCGACCGGTCCCATGGGCATCAACGCCGCGAGCACACGTTCGGCGAAGGGGCTTTGGGTTATGGCCCGTTTTGATTTGCTCAACGTTGGCTCAACGCTTTTTGGCCTTGGTCCGTTTGGCTGCGGCAAAGGCGCTTTCGGCCCAGGCGATGAGGTCATGGGGGTTGGCCCAGATTTCCGGGGGGACGCACCAGAATCCCAGTTCGACGGGTTTGCCCATGCGTTTGTAAACGAAACAACGGGAGCCGGCGTCACGGTAGAGGCTGCGGTTGAGGTCGTCGGCCTTGAGCCAGAGCTGGTTTTCCAGGGTGAGGCCCAGCATCAGATCATCAAGGAAGATGCCGTGGCCGCCAAACATGCCCTGTGCGCGCACAGGCCCCATGGGGGTCAAGGCAGCAACGACCCGCCCGGCGAACGCCTTGCGTTCGCTACTTTTTGCGAAAGTGGTCGAGGGCAACGACGTTGTCGGAATCGGCGTCGGGGGCCTCGCCGTCGGTGGGCTGGATCTGGTGGGGCGTATCGCTGCTTTCCACCAGGGCACCGCCGCCGGTGTCGATATCATCATCGTCGTCGGCATCGTTGGCGGCCTGGGGCCGGAACTGAAGGCCGAACTTGACGCTGGGATCGACAAAGGAGGTCACGGCGGCAAAGGGAATGTAGAGCGTCCTGGGGTACCTGGTTGAAGGACAGGCCCAGGGTGAAACCCTTGTCGTCGATCGTGAGATCCCAGAACTGGTGCTGCATGACCACGGTGATCTCTTCGGGATACTTGGCCTTGAGATCGTTACCGACACGGGCGCGGGGATGGTCGGTGCGGAACGTGATGTAGAAATGGTGTTCGCCCGGCAGACCTTCACGCGTGACCAGTTCGATGGCACTTACCATCACGCCGCGCAGGGCGTTGTCGACCATCAGATCGTAATCAAGCACATCCGTCATACTGCGACCTTGGTTCTTTCACGCGGCTCCTTCAAGCCGAAACAGTGGAGGGCTTCTGTTGCCCGGTGCCCTCCGGACCGCGCTTATCGCTTATGCAGCGACAGCGAACGCCTCGTTGTTATCATTGGCGTTTGTAGATAAGACCCGATAACGGTGGATATCATACCGGACAAAAACTGGACCTTTACCACACACGTCGAGCCTGGTTCGCCCCCGTAAATGGTGGAGGCGGTGGGTACTGCCCCCACGTCCGCAATGCTTATTCCGAGCAGCGTTTATTGTCATAGTCCGGAAAACCGAACGCTCTACATATAGGCGTTCTCATCGGGAATTGCCAACGTTGCGGTAGGCAATAAGGGTTGGCACGCAGAGACGCAGAGACGCTGAGAAGTTTTGAACGGGTTTTCGAGCCCTGCGCGGTGTTTCATTTTCCGTTGCCCAATGATTGGTTGGGATCGCCTGCGATCCCTGAGCGAATGTCTTGCAGCGGTGGAACACGGCACAGGCCAGTGTTGCTGGCCAGGACCTCCTCTGCGTCTCTGCGTGTCATCCTTTTCCCAGCCATACACAGCCTTGTGGGAGTTGCCGGTGAACGCTGCTTGGAGGTGGGGGCGGGCGTGGGTATGGTGCGGTTTCAACGTGAATCAACCGGAACCGGCATGCCCATTACAGACGATCAGGCTGCGGAGATTGCCGCACAACGTGAGCAGAGCACGGCCACGCGCAGGGCGGTGTCGCCGGCACTCGAAGAGGTTCTCTATGAACCCATGCAGGTGCTTGACCACGGGTTTGTTCGGGTCATCGATTACATGGGCGATGACGAAGCGATTGTTCAGGCGGCGCGGGTCAGCTACGGGGCCGGGACCAAGCATCGGTGCAGAACGACGCAGGGCTGATCCGGTATCTGATGCGACACTGGCATTCGACCCCGTTCGAGATGTGCGAGATCAAGTTGCACGTGAAACTGCCCGTGTTCGTGGCGCGCCAGTGGATCCGGCATCGCACGGCGAACGTGAACGAATATTCCGCCCGCTATTCGATCCTGGACCGCGAGTTCTACATCCCCGCGCCGGAAAACCTGGCCGCGCAGTCCGAAGTCAACAACCAGGGCCGTGGTGCGACGTGCTGGAGGGGGAGGAGGCCGCAGCGCGTGCTCGACCATGCTGCGCGATGACGCGGACCGGGCCTATGACCATTACGAGGCGATGCTGTCCCAGGACGGGCCAGCAGGGCCTGGCGCGAGAGCTGGCGCGGATGAACCTGCCTGCCAACGTCTATACCCAGTGGTACTGGAAGGTGGACCTGCACAACCTGTTCCACTTCCTGCGCCTGCGCGCCGATCCCCACGCGCAATACGAAATCCGGGTCTATGCCGAAGCCATGCTGGAGACGGTCAAGCGCTGGGTGCCGTTGGCCTATGACGCGTTTGTCGAAAACCGCATGGGTGGTGCCAGCCTGACGGCAGGCCAGATTGCCGTGATGAAACGCATGCTGGCCGGCGAGACGGTTGACGCCGCCAACAGCGGTCTTTCCAAACGTGTGTGGGATGAACTCCAGGCCGTGATCGCGCCATGAGCGACATGCTGCTGTTTGGCCATGAAGGCCTGCGGCAGGCGATTTCACTGGTGTTTGAAACAGGTGGTGCCGACAAGGCAACGGCTGGTGCCGTGGCCGACATGCTGGTTGAGGCAAATTTGTCGGGCCATGACAGCCACGGCATCCAGATGGTGACCTATTACGTCGATTGCCTGGCCAATGGCGGGCTTGATCCCCGTGCCGTGCCGGAGCTTGTTCTGGATGGCGGCGCGGTTCTGCGCTTTGACGGGCATCGCGGCTTTGGTGCTCTTGCCGGCGCCATGGCCATGAAACACGGCATCGGGCGGGCGCGCGAGCATGGCGTTGCGCTGGTCGCCCTGGGCAACAGCCACCATCTGGGCCGCATTGGCCACTGGGCGGAAGTCTGTCTGGAAGCAGAGCTCGTCTCGCTGCATTTCGTCAACGTGATTGGCCACGAGCCGATGGTGGCACCCTGGGGCGGACGCCAGAGCCGTCTGGGCACCAATCCATTCTGCGCCGGCATCCCCGGGACAGACAAACACGCACCGTTCGTGCTGGATTTTGCGACCTCCAAGATCGCCTTTGGCAAGGTCGTCGTGGCCCATGACAAGGGTGAAGCCCCTGCCCGAAGGCGCGATGATTGCTGCGGATGGATCGGCGACGCGCGATCCCGGCACCATGATTCCAGATACGCCGGGCGGCGCGCTTCTGGCCATGGGGGAACATAAGGGCGGCGGTCTTGCCATGCTGTGTGAACTGCTGGGCGGCGCGCTGACCGGTGGCGGTGTCGGCAAACCCGGCAATCATGTTGCCGACACGACGCTGAACGGCATGCTTTCGGTCCTGATCGACCCTGAATCCCTGGGTGGCTTTGCCGGCATGGCAACAGAGATTGATGCTGTGACCGATTGGGTGCGCTCGAGCGCCCCGGTGCAGGGCCATGAAGCCATCATGCTGGCGGGAGAGCCCGAACGGGCGGCAAAAACACAGCGCCTGGCAGAAGGAGTGCCGCTGGCGCGGCCTGCCTGGGAGGCATTTGTGGCGGCGGGATCAAGGCTGGGTGTAGCACCTGAGGCACTCGACGCCGCCGCAACCAAGGTGTGACGGCCAGCATAAATCTGATGGACCCCTTGGCTCTAACGTAGGCTTTGAGTCATAATGAACGTGAGAAGACCGACATGCTGGGAGAAGCTGCAATGAAGACTGTGATGAAGTTCCTGTTTGCCGCCCTGATCGTGGGGGGGGTGATGGCCGCCTCCAACCCGGCGTCGGCTGACTTTACCTTGTGCAACAAGTTCAAGCAGACGATCTATTCGTCCTATGCCTATCACAACGGCAATGACTGGGTTTCAGAGGGCTGGTACGAGATTCGCCCGCAACAGTGCACCATTCTGGTCGCTGGCAATCTGCCGAACCGCTATTATTACATCTATGCGGAATCAGCAGATGAGAAGACGTATTGGGGGGGCGAATTTGACTTCTGCATCCATGAGCCCAATGCCTTCACCATCGTGGGTGATGACCAGTGCAACACGGGTTTCTTTGAAGTCGATACCCAGAACTATTCCGACTGGACGCACGATCTGACGCCGTGATGATCCATCGATAATCTGTTCAAAGGCCGGGCTGGCAACAGTCCGGTCTTTTTGATTCTACCCTCAAGCGCCGGGCGGGAGGCATCCGCCTCCCTATGGCTCGCGCAAGGTTGCGCGGACCGCAGTCGCGGCCTTCCAACGGGCTCTCGCCCTTTGGGTTTGCGGCCGATTACTGGATGACGATGCGGGGAGCGGTGCGCTGGGTGCCTTCGATACGCTCGAGTACGGCGGCGGCGATGGCCTTGTAGCTCTGGGCATGGGGCCCGTCTGGGTGGCTGACGACAATCGGGTGACCGCCGTCTGAAGTTTCGCGGATCTTGATGTCGAGCGGGATCTCTCCCAGGAACGGCACGCCCGAGCGTTTCTGCCTCGGTGCGGGCGCCGCCATGGGCAAAAATATCCGAGCGCCCGCCGCAATGTGGGCAGGTGAAGTAACTCATGTTCTCGATGATGCCCAGAATAGGGACATCGACCTTCTTGAACATGTTGAGGCCTTTGCGGGCATCAATCAGAGAAAGATCCTGGGGTGTCGAGACGATGACGGCACCGGCCAGGGGGGCGCGCTGGGTCAGGGTCAGCTGGGCGTCGCCGGTGCCCGGCGGCATGTCGATGATCATGACATCGATCTCGCCCCATTCGACCTGTCGCAGCATCTGCTCAAGGGCGCTTTGCACCATGGGGCCACGCCAGACCATGGGCTGGTCCTCTTCGATCAGAAGGCCGATCGACATGGCCTTGATGCCATAGGCTTCCTTTGGCCAGAGTTTCTTGCCGTCGGTTTCCGGCTTGCCCTTCAGGTCAAGCAGGCGCGGTGCGGATGGACCATAGATATCGGCATCGAGCAGGGCGACCTTCTGGCCCAGGCTTGCCAGTGCCAGAGCCAGATTGACGGCGGTGGTGGATTTGCCCACGCCGCCCTTGCCGCTGGCAACGGCCACGATGTGTTTGATGCCTGGAATGTTGTCGATTCCGGCTTTTTCACCGGCCTGTTTCGATTGTGGCGCTGCTCCGGGCTGCTTGGCAGGTGCTGCCGCGCCGGCTGCCTTGTGTGCCGTCATGACAGCCGTGACAGACAGAACGCCTGAAAGCGCCTTCACGGCGCCTTCTGCCTTTTGGCGAATCGGTTCAAGCTCCTGGCCGCGTTCGCCCGGTACTTCCATCACGAAACCAACATTGCCGTCCTTGACCACCAGGCCCTGAACCATATCGAGATCCATGATGGATTTCCCGCTCTGGGGCTCGATGATGCCCTGCAGGGCATTGCGCACTTCGTCCTCGGTGACCCGCGCCATGGGGGCTCCTTAATTTGTATCGGGTGGGTGCAGAACCTGCGGCTCCGCGTTGCGGCTGTGAGTGGTGTGTCTTATAAGCCTTGAACTCGACGCGGCAACCCACACTTTAAGCCTGTGCGGCATCCATGTGGTGTCTGGTGAGGCTTATAAAAGGCGGAAAACATGGCCTGGAATAATCAAGGCGGCGGTGGCTGGCAAGGCGGCGGTGGCGGTGACGGAGACGGCGGCGGCCCCTGGGGTCGTGGACCTTCCGGCGGCGGCGGTGGCGGCGGTGGCCAACAGCCTGATCTGGAAGACCTGATCCGGCGCATGCAGGACAAGGGTAAACGCTTTGTTCCCGGCGGCTTTGGCGGCATTCGCGGCATTGCGATTGTTGTCGTTATTCTGCTCGGTGTCTGGATGGCGAGCGGTATTTACCGCGTCGACACCAACGAACAGGGCGTCGTGATGGTCTTTGGCAAGTGGGTCGACACGACCACGCCGGGCCTGAAATACAACTGGCCTTCCCCGATCGGTGAGGTCTTTACGCCCAAGGTGACTGAGATTCAGCAGTTCACGGTTGGTGCGACACAGAATCAGAGCCTGATGCTGACCGGTGACGAGAACATCATCGATGTGCAGTTCGTGGTGAAGTGGAAGATCAGTGATGCTGGTGAATTCCTCTTCAACGTCGCCGATCCTGAGGCAACCACCAAACGGGTTGCCGAAAGCGCCATGCGTCAGGTGATTGGACAGACGGCCCTATCCACTGCGCTGGCCGAAGGTCGTGCGGCGGTTGAACAGAAGACCTTGGCACTGACCCAGGAGCAGCTTAACCTTCTGGGCGCGGGCATTCTGATCACTCAGGTCGAACTCCAGAACGTTGATCCGCCTGCAGCGGTGATCGATGCGTTCCGTGACGTGCAGGCAGCACGCGCGGATCAGGAGCGCGCCATCAACGAGGCTCAGGCCTATCAGAACCAGATCGTCCCGGTCGCACGCGGTGAGTCCCAGCGCATGATCCAGGAGGCTGAAGCCTACAAGGAACAGGTCATCAACGAGGCTGAAGGTGACGCCGCTCGTTTCATCTCGGTCTACAACGAGTATGTGGGCGCCGAAGACGTGACACGTCGCCGCATCTATCTCGAGACCATGGAAACCGTATTGCAGGGCATGGACAAGATCATTCTCGACAGCGGTTCGGTGGGTGGCCAGGGCGTTGTGCCTTATCTGCCGCTTGACCAGTTACGGCGTGGCACGGGAGACGCACCATGAACGTGAAAACCATTTTGGCGGTTGTCGTTCTGGCGGTTGTGCTGATCGTGGGCTCGATGTCTTACTTCATCATCAGCGAGCGCGATCAGGGTATCGTCGTTCAGTTCGGTGATCCCAAGCGCGTGGTCAATGAACCGGGGCTGAACTTCAAATGGCCATGGCAGGACGTAGTCTATTACGACAAGCGCGTGCTTCAGGTTGATGGTCAGCCCGAGCAGGTGACTGCAGCCGATCAGAAGCGGCTTGTGGTCGATGCGTTCGCGCTCTACCGGATTGTCGATCCCCTCAAGTTCAAGAACGCAGCTGTATCGGTGGCGAACTTCGAACCTCTGATGCTGCAGGCACTCACCGCAACCCTGCGCGAGAATATCGGTCGGGTAAGTCTGGTGGATGTCGTGTCGGGCGAACGTCAGGCACTGATGGACGAAATTCGTCTCGATATGGTGACCGCGACGTCTCAGTTTGGTGTTGATGTCATTGATGTGCGCATCAAACGTACCGATCTGCCCAAGGAAAACAGCGAGGCTATTTTCCGCCGGATGCAGACCGAACGTGAACGTGAGGCGAGCGAGATCCGAGCCGAGGGTGAAGAACAGTCCCTGCGTATTCGCGCTGAGGCGGATCGTACCAGGACCGTGCTGCTCTCGCAGGCTCAGCGTACGTCCGAGATCCTTCGTGGTGAGGGCGATGGTGAGGTTGTCCGCATCTTTGCCGATGCGTTCGGCCAGGATGTCGAGTTCTTCACGTTCTATCGGACCATGCAGGCTTATCGTGGCGCTCTGAACGCTGACGACACCACCATGGTCATGTCACCTGATGGCGACTTCCTGCGCTTCCTCAACAGTTTCGAGGGTTTGGGCGTAGGCGGTGAAGCTGACGCAGACCGGGCCGCTCCCTGAGGCAGGGTTTGCGGATTACCGGCTGGCTTACAAACGATAGCGACTGGCCATGACAGATTTGTTCACGGCCGTCGCTATCGCTTTGTTTATCGAAGGTGTTGCCTATGCTCTGTTCCCACAGGGTATGAAGAAGGCCATGCTGCATATGCTGGCACAACCGGTGTCGGTCTTGCGGCTGACGGGATTGACGGTGGCCCTGACCGGCGTCTTGCTGGTCTGGCTGATACGTGGCTGACGTATAGAAGCCTTGTGATGATGTTGTGACGGTAACAAAGGACCCAATGTGATGACCCAGCGTGTTCTCGGATTCTTTCTGGCCCTGATCCTGATGCCGCTTGCCGTGGCACCAAACCTGGCCGAGGCGCGTGGCGCCCCCGAGAGCTTTGCAGACCTGGCAGAGGAGCTGACACCCGCTGTGGTTTCGATCTCGACTGAGACCTTTGTGTCTGGATCGGGTGATGGTCTGCCGGGTGTTCCCGATGGCACGCCGTTCGATGAGTTCTTCCAGGAGTTCTTTGATCGTTACGGCGGTGATGTGCCTCAGGAAAGCATGCCGGTTTCACTGGGTTCGGGATTCATTGTCGATGCCGAGGGTTACGTCGTCACCAACAACCACGTGATCGAGGAAGCCGACAAGATTGTCGTGATCCTGGATGACGGCACCGAACTGGAAGCCACGCTGGTCGGCACCGACCCCAAGACCGACATTGCCCTGCTGAAGGTCGAAGTTGACCATCAGCTGCCGTTTGTCGCCTTTGGCGATTCCGATGTCGTGCGCGTCGGTGACTGGGTTCTTGCGATCGGCAACCCCTTTGGTTTTGGCAGTTCAGTTACTGCCGGTATCATTTCAGCCCGCCAACGCGATATCCGTTCGGGCCCTTATGACGACTTCCTGCAGACCGATGCGCCGATCAACCGCGGCAATTCCGGCGGCCCGCTGTTCAACATGGACGGCGGAGTTGTGGGCGTGAACACGGCGATCTATTCGCCTTCGGGTGGTTCAGTGGGCATCGGTTTTGCGGTGCCGTCCAATCTGGTCTCGCGCGTCGTTGATCAGCTGAAGGAATTTGGCCGCACCCGCCGCGGTTGGCTGGGTGTGCGTATCCAGTCGATAACGCCCGAGATTGCCGAAGCCTTTGGTCTTCCCGGTGATGGTGGTGCGTTGGTCGCCAGCGTGACGCCCGATGGTCCTGCAGAAGGCGCAGGGCTGGAAGCCGGCGATGTCATCGTCAGCTTCAATGGCACCGAAATCACCGAAATGCGCGAGCTTCCGCGCGCCGTTGCCGACACCGAGGTCGGCCGTGCTGCTGAAGTCATTGTCATCCGCAATGGTGAGGAAATGTCCTTTGACGTGGTGTTGGGCGAGCTTGAAGAGTTCGAGCAGCAGCTGGCATCCGGTTCGGACCCCGGCCAGAGCGATGACGATGATGACAAGCAGAAGGCTGTCTCCAACAACGTGCTTGGCATGATCGTTCGCCCGGCCACGCCGGAGCTTGCCCAGCAGATGGGCCTGGACCCCAATGTGCAGGGTCTGATCGTGACAGACCTGGAGCCAGGCAGCCCGGCCATGCGAGCAGGTATCCTGCCCGGTGACCTGGTGCTGGAAGTCGGCAAGGAAGAGGTCGCTTCGATCGAGGCCATGGCCGAACAGGTCGAGGCTGCACGTGAGCGGGAATCCCGCTCCATCGTCGTGCGTGTCGAACGCAATGGCGATGCTCAGTTCCTTGCGGTGCAGTTGGGCGAATAAGGGCGGGATTCTCGCGCAGACTGGTTCAGATCACCGCTACGAACTCTTCGCGGCAATAGCCCTGGTAAAAGAGCAAAGTGGTAAGGTCGCCGTGAAGGACGGTCGCATCAGCGGCCTGTGCGGCAGCCGGAACCGGGTGATAGGCAATGCCCAAGCCTGCTGCCCTGAGCATGGCGATATCGTTGGCGCCATCGCCGACGGTCAGGGTTTCAGCAATGGAGAGGCCAAGGCTGCGGTGAAGTTCTCCCAGAATGATCCGTTTTGCGTCGCGGTCGAGCACCGGTTCGGTCACCTTGCCCGTGATCCTGCCGTCGTGGATTTCCAGAACGTTGGCGCGATGATGATCAAACCCCAGTTGGGCGACGACCCGTTCGGTGAACCAGGTGAAGCCGCCCGAGACCAGCGCAGTTTGCGCGCCGTGGTGTGCCATGGTGGCCAGTAGAGTCTTGCCGCCAGGCGTCATGGCAACGTCTTCATTCCAGGCATCCAGAAGCAGGCTTTCGCTCGCCCCTTCCAGAAGTGCAACGCGTTCACGCAACGAGTCGCTGAAATCGAGTTCGCCCCTTATGCTCGATTGCGTAATCGCGGCCACCGCATCACCCAATCCGGCGCGGGCGGCCAGAACATCGATGCACTCAACGGTGATGAATGTGGAATCCATATCGCCCACCAGCAACTTCTTGGCGCGTCCGTGGCGTGGCTGGACCGCCATGTCGATGGGGTGGTCCCCGATGAGAGCGGCGGCAATCTCGTTCGCGCCTGCATCACCGGGCGCATCGAACAGGATATCGGCGGCATGGTCTTCGTCCAGCCAGAGCAACTGGCCGCGCAGGCGTCCGGCAGCAGACGTGGCAATCTCGGTGATGGTGGGGCCCTGGGGCTGGCCAACCAGAGTGAGTGCAAATTCCATGGCGGGAATCTAGGTGGTGCCCGCCAAGCAGACAAGCGGTCCGGTGATCCTGTTGGGTGGCCCCACGGCCTCGGGCAAGTCCGGGCTGGCGCTGCGCATGGCGGAGGCGATTGGCGGCGAGCTGATCAATGCCGACAGCATGCAGGTCTATGGCGATCTGCAGGTTCTGACCGCGCGGCCGAAGGCCGAGGATCTCTTGCGTTGTACGCATCACCTTTTCGGGCACATGGATGCGGCGCGGCGTTGTTCGGTCGGACTCTGGCAGGAAGAAGCCAGGGCGATGGCGCAATCGGTCGAAAAGCGCGGGAGCGTACCCATTCTTGTTGGTGGCACCGGGTTCTATCTCAATGCCTTCCGGTACGGCATGTCACCGATTCCAGACGTGCCCGAGACGATCCGTGAGAACTACACACGCCGCATGGATACAGAAGGTTCAGCCGCACTGCATGATGAGCTGGCAACACGTGACCCGAAACTGGCGGCCGGGTTGGCACCTGGCGACAGCCAACGCATTCAGCGGGCGCTGGAGGTCATGGAAGCGACCGGGAGACCTTTATCGGATTGGCAGGAGATGCCGCGTGAGGGTGGCTGGAACGGGCCGCTGCTGTTCATCACGCTGATGCCGCCGCGTCAGGCGCTTTATGACCTCTGTGATGCAAGGTTCGATGCCATGATCGCAAACGGAGCACGCGAAGAAGTGCGCAGGCTTTCTGCGCGAAACCTCGATTCCTCTCTTCCGGCGATGCGCGCGCTTGGTGTTGCCGAGTTGCTTGCGGCGGAAACGGGTGAACTGGAACGCGAGGAAGCCGTGACGCGCGCCAAGACCGGGACCAGGCGTTATGCCAAACGCCAGTCCACCTGGTTCCGCAACCAGGTCAGCGACGCGATCAGGATTGAAGCATTTGGCTTTGACGAGGCAGCAGAAACTGCAATTTCTGCAACAATTCGGTTTTTATTGACCCAGAAAGCCTCTCCGGCTTAGTTTCCGCCCCTTGTGATGCCGCGCGGAGCCTTGTGCCGCGCCGCTTTGACGTGTCTATGTCATGTGCGTTGTGCATTGCAGCGAAGTTTTTGTAACCACTTAGGCACAAGGGCCGACAGGCTGGCCCGTTGCTGGAGGATGATACCGTGGCCCAGGACCGCATGACCGGCTCCGAAATACTCGTCAAAGCTCTGGTCGACCAGGGTGTAGACGTTCTGTTCGGATATCCCGGCGGCGCGGTACTGCCGATCTACGATGCCATCTTCCAACAGAATCACCTGCGTCACATCCTTGTCCGTCAGGAAGGCGGGGCCGTGCATGCGGCTGAGGGTTATGCACGCTCGACCGGCAAGGTCGGCGTTGTGCTGGTGACGTCGGGTCCCGGCGCGACCAATTGCGTGACCGGCCTGACCGACGCGCTGATGGATTCGATTCCGGTGGTCTGTCTGACCGGCCAGGTTGCCAACGCACCTGATCGGCAACGATGCATTCCAGGAAGCCGATACCGTGGGCATCACGCGGCCCTGCACCAAGCACAATTACCTGGTGAAGAAGATCGAGGATCTGGCGCGGACCATCCATGAGGCGTTCCATGTCGCCAAAAGCGGCAGGCCGGGACCGGTCGTGGTGGACTTGCCCAAGGATGTCATGACGGCTCTGGGTGAATACCTGCCGCCTGCCAAGGCACGTCATCGCAGTTACAATCCGCAGGTCAAAGGCGATCTCTCCAAGATCGAACAAGCTGTCGAATTGCTGGCCAACGCCAAGAAGCCGCTGATCTATGCCGGCGGTGGCGTGATCAACGCGGGGCCGGCGGCGTCGCAGCTGCTGACCAATCTGGCTGACCTGACCGGCGCACCCACGACGCTGACCCTGATGGGGCTTGGCGCATTGCCTGCGTCGCACAAGAACTTCATCGGCATGGTCGGGCATGCACGGTTCGCTGGAAGCCAACATGTGCATGCATGATTGCGATGTCATGTTGTGCGTCGGCGCGCGGTTTGATGACCGGGTGACCGGTCGTCTGGATGCGTTTTCGCCGGACTCCAAGAAAATCCACATCGATATCGATGCGTCCTCGATCAACAAGAACATCGCGGTCGATGTGCCGATAATCGGCGATTGCGCCTATCGTCCTGGAAGACATCATCAAGGTCTGGAAATCGCGCCAGGCCAAATGCGACGGTAAGGCGCTGGCGTCCTGGTGGGATGAAATCGAAGGCTGGCGTGCCCGCAAGTCGTTCAAGTACACGCAGGCTGGCGAGATCATCAAGCCGCAGTATGCGCTGGAGCGTCTCAATGCCCATTTGAAGGGCCGTGACGATGTCTTCATCTCGACCGAGGTGGGCCAGCATCAGATGTGGGCTGCCCAGTTCCTTGATTTCGAGAAGCCCAACCACTGGATGACATCAGGCGGTCTGGGAACCATGGGGTACGGCCTGCCGGCCGCCATGGGTGTGCAGGTGGCCCATCCTGACGCGCTGTGCATTGATGTTGCGGGTGAAGCCTCGATCCTGATGAACATTCAGGAAATGGCGACGCTGGCCCAGTACCGCCTGCCGGTGAAGGTCTTCATCCTGAACAACCGCTGGATGGGCATGGTCCGCCAGTGGCAGGAGTTCTTCTTTGGCGGGCGTTATTCGGAAAGCTACATGGATTCGCTGCCCGATTTTGTGAAGCTGGCGGAATCCTTCGGGGCGGTCGGGCTGCGCGTGTCTGATCCCGAAAAGCTGGACGACGTGATCGCTGAGATGATTGCCACGCCCAGCGCGGTGATTGTCGATGTTGAAGTCGATCCCAACGAGAACGTCTATCCGATGATTCCAGCGGGTGCGGCGCACAATCAGCTCACCATGAGCCCTGACGAGCAGGCGGTGCTCGATGCGGCTTCCACGGACGAGGGCATGGCACTGGTATAGGCGTTTACCGCGACTGCCACCGTCTTCGTCAATTCGTCGTTCGAGCCATGGGGCCGCACGACCCGCGCCGGGAAATTTCATCGTGATCAAATCTGAACAACGCAAAGCCACCATCGCCGTTCTGGTCGATAACGAGCCAGGAGTTCTGGCGCGTGTCATCGGTCTGTTTTCTGGCCGGGGCTACAACATCGATTCCCTGACCGTGAGCGAGGTGGATGCCGCTGCGCATCTTTCGCGCATCACGATCGTGACCAGCGGCACCGAGATGGTGATCACCCAGATCAAGGCGCAGCTGCAGCGCCTGGTACCGGTACACCGGGCCAGCGACCTGACCGTTGAGGGCCCCTATATCGAGCGGGAACTGGCGCTGGTGAAGGTATCGAGCAGTGGCGAAACCCGTGTCGAAGCACTGCGCATCGCCGACATTTTTCGGGCGCGCGCAGTCGACAGCACGATCAATTCGTTTGTTTTCGAGATTACGGGGTCGCTCGAGAAGATCTCGGCCTTTGTCGACCTGATGCGCCCCCTGGGCCTGGTCGATGTATCCCGAACCGGCGTCGTCGCTATCTCGCGCGGGCCCGACCCGATTTAGTCATGTGAACAATTCGGCGCCAGCCGGCGCCATACAAGAAACACCAACGAAGGACCAATACCATGCGTGTCTATTATGATCGCGACGCCGATTTGAACCTGATCAAGTCGAAGAATGTCGCAGTTATCGGCTATGGCAGCCAGGGCCATGCCCATGCCCTGAACATGAAGGACAGCGGCGTCGAAGAACCTCGTGGTCGGTCTGCGCGAGGGCTCGTCGAGTCGCGCCAAGGCCGAGGGTGAGGGCCTGAAGGTCATGAACCCTGCCGAAGCAGCTGCCTGGGCCGACTTCGTCATGGTCGTGACACCCGATGAAGGCTCAGCGCAGGCTCTACAGCGATGATCTGGCACCCAACATGAAGGAAGGTGCAACGCTTGCCTTTGCTCATGGCCTGAACATCCATTTCAACCTGATTGAGGCGCGCCCCGACCTCAACGTCATCATGATCGCGCCCAAGGGCCCGGGTCACACGGTGCGTGGTGAGTTTGCGCGTGGTGCAGGCGTGCCCTGCCTGATCGCGATCGATCAGGACCCCAGCGGCCAGGCCCAGGAAATCGGCCTGTCCTATGCCAGCGCCATCGGTGGTGGCCGTGCCGGCATCATTGAGACGACCTTCCGCGAGGAATGCGAAACCGATCTGTTCGGTGAGCAGGTTGTTTTGTGCGGCGGTCTGACCTCGCTGATCGTGGCGGGTTACGAGACCCTGGTGGAAGCCGGTTATGCGCCGGAAATGGCCTATTTCGAGACGCTGCACGAAGTGAAGCTGATCGTGGACCTGATCTATGAAGGCGGTATCGCCAACATGCGTTATTCGGTCTCGAACACGGCCGAATACGGCGATTACGCACGCGGTCCCCGCATCGTGGGTGAAGAGACCAAAGCCGAGATGAAGAAGATCCTGGCGAAATCCAGGAGGGCAAGTTTGCTCGTGACTGGATGCTCGAGAACGAGGTCGGTCAGACCAGCTTCAAGGCAACCCGCCGTCGTGCGGCCGAACATCCCATCGAGGAAGTCGGCGAGCGCCTGCGTGGCATGATGCCCTGGATTGCCAAGAACCGCATGGTCGACAAGTCCAAGAACTAAGCTGAACAGGGGCTTTGATCTGCCGAATTTGGCGGTTCAAAGCCCCGTTTTGTGACGACGCTGCCTTTCTGGTGCCGTTTTCTTGCCCCAGAATGAGGCGCTCAGGAGGCATCTTGCCTCTTTTTGGGACTTTCCGGTCGTGACGGCTGCGTGATCATGTTATGAGAAGCGCAGCGCAGGTGCCGGAAATTGCAGGGGAAACGCGTGTTGTGCCACTCTGATCTGAGTGGATCAGACATCGCGGTGCACATTTCGCCTCGCTGATGCTTTGGGGGCGCAGAGTCAGGTACGCGGGATCATTGGATGATTCCGCCTTCGGGAGAACGTCAGAAAAACCATGCTGTCCCGCTTTTTTTCATCCGACATGGCGATTGATCTGGGTACGGCCAACACCCTGGTCTACGTCAAGGGGCGCGGTATCGCGCTGAACGAACCTTCTGTGGTCGCTATCGACAACCGCCGGGGCAAGGCCCAGGTGCTGGCTGTCGGCGAAGAAGCCAAGCTGATGGTGGGCCGCACACCCGGCCACATCGAGGCGATCCGTCCGCTGCGCGACGGTGTCATTGCCGATTTCGATATGGCCGAGGAAATGATCAAACATTTCATCCGCAAGGTGCACAACCGGTCGAGCTTTGCCCGCCGGAAGTCATCGTGTGCGTGCCGTCGGGGTCGACCGCGGTGGAACGTCGCGCATTGAGGACGCGCGCTCCAGGCCGGCGCCCGCAAGGTGGGCTGATCGAAGAGCCCATGGCCGCGGCCATCGGCGCCGGACTGCCGGTGACCGAGCCGACCGGCTCGATGGTGGTCGATATCGGCGGCGGCACGACCGAGGTGGCGGTGCTGTCCCTTGGCGGCATTGTCTATTCGCGTTCCGTGCGGGTGGGCGGCGACAAGATGGACGAAGCCATCATCCGCTACATCCGCAATACCATAACCTGCTGATCGGTGAATCAAGCTCCGAGCGGATCAAGAAATCGATCGGTTCGGCCAGCCCGCCCGATGACGGTGATGGCTCAACGCTCGAGATCAAAGGCCGCGATCTGATGAACGGCGTGCCCAAGGAACTTATCATCAGTCAGCGCCAGATTGCCGAAAGCCTTGCCGAACCCGTGGGTCAGATCATTGAAGCGGTCAAGACAGCGCTGGAGCAGACCCCGCCGGAACTGGCGGCTGACATCGTCGACAAGGGCATTGTTCTGACGGGTGGCGGTGCATTGTTGGGCAATCTCGATAACGTTCTGCGCCACGCAACGGGCCTGCCGGTTTCGATTGGTGATGAGCCGCTTTCCTGTGTGGCGCTAGGCACCGGTCGTGTCCTGGAAGATCGCAAGACCCTCAAGAATGTTCTCTACAGTCAGTCCGACTGAGGGTTGAGATAGGCGCAGAGGAGGCCAACGGCAGATGCTGAAATCGGCGCTCTCCTTGGGCAGTGCGGTCCAGCGTTTTGCGTTTCCGCTGTTTGCCGGTCTGGCGATCGGGCTGATGGTGCTCAGCCGCATTGAACACCCTGCAGTTTCCAGCGTGCGAGCCCAGGCTGTCGATGTCCTGGCGCCAGTAATCGCGGTCGTCTCGCGCCCCATGGCAGCGATTGATTCCGGGATTGCCAGGGTCGATCATTTCTTTGATGTCTACGATGAAAACGTGGCGCTGCGCGAAGAGAACCGCCGTCTGTTGCACTGGCAGGCGACCGCGCGTCAGCTCGACGCCGAAAACAAGGATTTCCGCGAGCTGCTTTCGACCGTTGCCGAACCGCGCAACGCATTTGTGACGGCGCGGCTGATCGGCATGTCGAGTGGTAACTTTGTGCGCACCGCCCTGATCAATGCAGGCACCCATGATGGTATTGCCGTGGGCCAGGCGGCCGTGACCGATGATGGTGTCATGGGGCGTATCGTAGAGCTGGGTACACGCAGTGCTCGCATCCTGCTGCTGACCGATCTCAACAGCCGGGTTCCCGTGGCGCTGGAATCGAGCCGGGCACCGGCTGTGGTGGCAGGCGATAACTCCAACATTCTGTCCCTGATGTTTGTGACCGATGGTGCCAACGTGCAGATCGGCGAACGGCTCGTGACGTCAGGAGAGGGCGGCATGCTGCCTCCAGGTCTGCCCGTTGGCGTGGTGACCGGATTTGAGGACGGTATCTGGTTTGTGACGCCGTTTGTTGAGCCCGGTCGCGTGGAATTCGTGCGTGTGCTCGACTATGCGCTTCCGGGCCTGCTTCCCACAACACGAGAGGCTGGCGCAACAGGACAGCTCTGGTAATGGACGGCAAGGTTGGCAAGCTGCGCCAGGGTCTGGTGGCGCTAGCGCCGCCGCTTACCGGTATCGTGTTGGTCCTGATTGCGGCAACGCCGCTCTATATCGGCCATGTCGGGCAGATCATGCCGCAGATGGGGGTGATTGCCGTGTTCTTCTGGGTGATCTACCGGCCTGACCTGATGACCTATGGCGCGGCCTTTGCGATTGGACTGGTTGCTGATCTGGTAACGGGGGCGCCCCTTGGTGTCAGCGCTTTGGTTCTGCTGGTCTTGCGCCGGGTGGTGCTGGCGCAACAGCGGTTCTTCATTGGCAAGCCGTTCCATGTGCTGTGGTCCGGGTTTGTCCTGGTCGCCCTGCCTGCAGCGTTGCTGCAATGGCTGCTGGCATCGATCTATCTGTTTGCCGGTCTGGAGATCTTGCCGGTTCTGCTGCAGGCGGCCCTGACCACGATTCTGTTCCCGCCGGTCTCCTGGGTTCTGACACGCTGCCAGGTGTTGCTGCCGATGCCGCGCACGCCGCTGCACAACCGGGGCTGACATGCGCGGAGATATCGATCAGCGCAAACAGTTCACCCGTCGCGCATTGTTTCTTGCCGGTGGGGCAGGTCCTTCTGGTCTCTGGCCTGGTTGGCCGTCTCTATTACCTGCAGGTCGTTGAGGCCGACACCTATCGCATGCTTGCCGATGACAACCGGATCAACATGCGCCTTCTGCCGCCGCTGCGCGGCCGGATCACCGACCGGTTTGGTGAAGGCATTGCCATCAACCGTCAGACCTATCAACTGGTCCTGGTCTCCGAACAGACTGAAAGTGTTGCCGATACGCTGGACCGCATCGCTGCGCTGATCGACCTCTCCGAAAGCGACATTCGCTGGGTCCTGAAGGAAACCAGCCGGCGCAGCGACTTTGTGCCGGTGACTGTGCGTGAAGGCCTGTCGTGGAGCGAGGTGACCCGTATCGAGGTCAACCTGCCCGAACTGCCGGGCGTTCTGATCGAGGAAGGCCAAAGCCGCTTCTACCCCTATAGCGAATTGGCAGCCCATGTTACCGGCTATGTCGGCGCGGTCTCGGAGGCCGAGCTTACTGCTGCCGATCCGTTGCTTGAACTACCGGGATTCCGGACCGGCAAGAACGGGGTCGAGAAGATTTTCGAGACCGAACTGCGTGGTAACGCCGGGACACGCCAGGTCGAGGTCAATGCCTATGGCCGGGTGATCCGCGAGATTGCGCGCCAGGACGCCGCGACCGGTGAGGACCTGACCCTGACCATCGACATGGGCCTGCAGGGCTTTGCTGCCCGAACCCTGGGCGAAGAGGCCGGGTCGGTCGTGGTCATGGACCTGTTGAACGGCGATGTGTTGGCGCTGGTCTCCTCGCCCGCGTTTGATCCCAACGCGTTCAACCAGGGACTGACCAGCGAGGCATGGCAGGCGCTGCTGAACGATCCCAAGGCGCCGCTGATCAACAAGGCCATCGCAGGTCAGTATCCACCGGGTTCGACGTTCAAGATGATCGTGGCCATGGCTGCCCTGGAAATGGGGCTGATGGCACCAGAGGATACGGTCTATTGCCCCGGCCACTACACCCTGGGCAATCACACCTTCCATTGCTGGCGGCGCTGGGGGCATGGGCATGTGGGCATGGTCGAAGCGCTGAAACAGTCCTGTGACGTCTATTTCTATGACGTTGCCCATCAGGTTGGTGTCGACAAGATTGCCGAGATGGCCGAGCGCTTCGGATTTGGCGCCGTGACGAATATCGAACTGACCGGTGAACGCGCCGGGCTTGTGCCGACCAAAGCCTGGAAGGAATCCGTGATCGGTGAGAGCTGGTTGGGTGGCGAGACCCTGAATGTGGCTATCGGGCAGGGTTACATGCTGGCCACGCCGATGCAGCTTGCCGTGATGGCTGCGCGCCTTGGCAACGGGACGTCCAAGGTCATGCCGCGCATTGCACGTTCAACCACTGGGCCCGACGTCCCGTTTTTCGAGACGCTCAACATTGACCCCGAAGTGCTGGCGGTGGTGCGCGAAGGCATGGTTGCCGTGGTCAACGACCCCGTTGGCGGGACTGCTTATGGCGCACGGATCGAAGATGAGGGCATGGAGATGGCGGGCAAGACCGGGACCGCCCAGGTGCGCCGCATTACCACTGCGGATCGCGAGGCAAACCGGGATCTGGAAGACATCCCATGGAACGAACGCGATCATGCGCTGTTTGTCGCCTATGCACCGCTCCATGCACCGCGTTATGCCTGTGCTGTTGTGATCGAACATGGCGGCGGCGGGTCAACAGCCGCAGCGCCGGTGGCACGTGATGTGTTGCGCGAGGCCCAGCGGCGTCAATCCGTGCGCTGGCCCCATGACGATGCCGGCGGCCTGCCGGGCCAGGAGGTCTGAGCATGGTCGCCTGGAGTGGTCGTTTTGGACCCGATAACCTGAGCCTGACCGAAAAACTGGGCGCCATGAGCTGGGGGCTGATTGCCCTGCTGTTGCTGACGGCAGGCCTGGGGTTTGCCATGCTTTATTCTGCGGCAGGCGGCGAATTGCGACCCTGGGCGCTGGCCCAGATGATCCGGTTTGCGCTGGGCCTGGCGCTCCTGCTCTCGATTGCGCTGATCGATATCAGCCGGATTCACCGCTTTGCCTATGTCATCTATGCGCTGGCGCTGGTGCTTCTGATCGCCGTGGAGGTGAAGGGCAGCATCGGCATGGGTGCGCAGCGCTGGATCGAGATCGACCTGCCGGGATTCCGGTTCCAGCTTCAGCCCTCAGAGATCATGAAGATTGCTCTGGTTCTTGCCATCGCGCGTTACTTCCACGGTCTGAATGCTGAGCAGACACGCAAGTGGACCAGCCTGATCGTGCCCTGCCTGTTGATCTGTGTGCCAACCGCAATGGTCATGCGCCAGCCTGATCTGGGTACGGCCGTGATGATCGTGGCAGGTGGTGTGACGCTGATGTTTCTTGCCGGTGTTGCGCTGCGCTGGTTCGTCGGTGGTGCGCTGTTGACGTTGGGTTCGCTGCCCGTGGCCTGGAGCCTGCTGCACGATTATCAGAAGCAACGGGTGCTGACGTTCTGGGACCCGGCGAGCGACCCGCTTGGGGCGGGTTACCATATCACCCAGTCAAAGATTGCCCTGGGATCTGGCGGACTGTTCGGCAAGGGATTCCTGGAAGGCACGCAAAGCCATTTGAGTTTCCTGCCTGAAAAGCAGACCGATTTCATCTTCACCATGCTGGCCGAAGAACTGGGCATGGTGGGTGCCCTGCTGCTGATCGCGCTTTACCTGCTGATCATTGCCTATGGCTTTGGCGTGGCGTTGCGGAGCAGCAGCCAGTTCGGCCGCCTTCTCGCGCTGGGCGTGGTGGTCACGTTCTCGCTTTATGTCTTCATCAACATCGCCATGGTGACGGGATTGATCCCGGTCGTGGGTGTGCCCCTGCCGCTGATCTCCTATGGCGGCACGGCGATGATCACGCTGATGGTGGGCTTTGGACTGCTGGCCAACGTGCATGTGCATCGCGACATGCCGGTCGGACGAGGTTCGAGCCAGGGGCCGTTCTGAGCCCATGAGTGAAAGCAACCCCATCACCTGCAATCTTGATCTGGATGCGCCTGGGAAACACGCAGGTACGCTTGATCTCGTGCATTCCGACAACCAGCATTCGATGGGTGTGATCCCGGTACCAATTGCTGTGATCAACAATGGACCGGGCCCCACGGCGCTGGTCACGGCAGGCAATCACGGAGATGAATATGAGGGTCAGGTGATCGTGCGTGACCTCTTCCACGCGCTCCCGCCTGGCGACATCACGGGCCGCCTGATTCTGATGCCGGCACTCAACTATCCCGCCATGCTGGATAACCATCGGGTTTCGCCCCTGGATGGCGGCAACATGAACCGCAGTTTTCCTGGTGATCCGTCGGGTGGTCCCACGGCGGTGATCGCACATTATCTCGATAGCGTGCTGTTCCCGCTTGTGCGACGGCGGCATCGACCTTCATTCCGGCGGGCGCCAGGCCCATTACGTCAACTGCGCCTTTGTCTGCCTGGCCGATGATGCGGAGCTTTCAGCCGCCAACATGGCAATGGCCGAGGCGTTCGGTGCGCCCTTTACCTATGTCATGCACGGGCGCGATGCCGGAAGCGGGCTTGACCCTGCAGCCAACCGGCAGGGCACGCCTTTCATCTCGGCCGAGTTGAGCGGCGGGGGCGGTGTGGATCGTCACGCAGTGGCGCTGGGTGCTGCCGGCACACGGCGCCTGCTCGTGCATCTGGGCGTTCTCAAGGCGGAGCCAGAAGAGCCTGCGCCCAACACGCAGTTCGTGACAGGAATCGAAGCGCTGGCCGCACCGTTCAGCGGGATCTTCGCGCCTGCAATCGACAAGGGCGAGCGCGTCACCGCCGGCCAGATTGCGGGAACGCTTTATTCCGTCGAAGAGCTGGAGCGTGCACCTGAAGTTCTGCATGTTCCCGCCGATGGGGTCGTGATCGCCCGTCCCGCACCGGCACGTGTGCGACGGGGAACCCATCTCTGTCTGATCTCACGCGAGACCGACCGTGCGAGTCTGCTGGGCGAAATCTGAACGCCTGCAACAAACAGTATGGCCCAGCCCCATTTTTGGGCAGCGCTGATTTGCGCGCCATGATCTTGTGATCAGTACGCGTAGGATTCCATCAGGCGATTGAAGGTGCCGTTGTCGCGCAGCTGGCCGATGATGGTATTTAGTTCTTCAACGGAGGGGCCGCGATCACGGGCCACGACAAAGCTGTGCTCATAGGTCTGGTCCGGGGTGTCGCCGATCAGGAAGCGGTCCTGATACTGGGCATGCTCTGCAAGGAACATCTTCAGAAAGAGATCTGACACCACAGCAATATCCACGCGTCCGTCGAGCACATGATAGAGCGACGTGGAGGGGGTGAGCGGTTGCTCCACGGAATAGTTGGTCTGGAGATAGGCCGGGTCACCGTTGAACCCGGCAAAGCCGTAGTGGAAGCCATAGACCGCGGCGATCTTGTGATCGGTGATGTTGTCGAAGAAAGCCTGACCGCCCGGTGCATCTGCTGCTGCGACATAGATTTCCGACCCGCCCATAAAGACCTCTGAAGCATCGACCGGCATGTCCTGCCAGCCCCAGGCGATGTTTTCGAAGGCGAGCATGTCGAACCTGCCGGTTTCCAGATCGGCGTAACGGTCGGTCGACGAGGTCGGCACGATTTCGAACACATAGGCGTCCTGGGCTTCGTTCATGGCGACAACCAGATCAGCCACCATGCCGCCCATGCCTTCGACCGAGTTAGTCGCATAGGGCGGGAAGTAATAGGCGCCGATCTTGACCGATTGCTGCGCTGATGCCGGTTGCATCATCATCAACACAGCGACGGTTGCGGCGCAAAACAGACTGAACAGGGCACGCATGGCTGGCCTCCGTTTCATGGCGGAAGCCCATAGTGTGCGCTGATCGACCAGACTTGTCAGCCCTGTGTCCATGGTGCTGGGATATTGCGCGGCATGAGCCTCGACAGGCCCCCAACGCTCAGCTATAAGCGCGCCGCTGTGGGCGCATAGCTCAGTTGGTAGAGCAGCTGACTCTTAATCAGCGGGTCCCAGGTTCGAGCCCTGGTGCGCCCACCACAGCTCTCAACGGATTGGGTCAAATTGTCCTGGCCCCTTTTGGTTTTTAGCTACCAATTAGCAACCAGGAGCCGGCCTATATGCCGGTCTGTTCGATTGCCCGAAGCGCAGGGCATCATGAAGTTTTGTGCGGCATCACCGATTAAGCCAAGTTGAACGACTACCGGATTCATGACAACCGGTAGACTCACACGTCACCCAGCTCATGGCACCGCCACCACCACCGCTCACTGCCGGCTCTGGCAGTCCTCCGACCACTCAGCGGCCTGAGTAGAGGACCGTGCCGCCAAGCACCGTCGTGTTGCGAGGGCGGTGAGTAGGATTTTCATTGTCGTGTTCATTTGGTCAGAAGCGGCGGTGGTGGTACGGGCAAATGCATCGACGCTAGCCTCAAACAGACCGCTAATTCACCGGGGCAATTCAAGTCCGTCTAGTGCCCCGGTAGGGGGTGCCTTGGAGACGTTTGCCGCCGTTTTGGTGGCTAAATCGCGGGGCTCAATCTGAGGCGTTCACGCGCGCGTAGTTGTTACCGAACGCCCTTACGGGCAATTCAGGGATGCGCGGCGATCCACTCCCGTGCCAGGCGCTGGCCCTCCTCGATCTGCGAGGGCGTCATCATGCCTGCGATTGTGTCGCGGCAGTATAGCCCTGCAGAACGCCTGCCAGCGCCGTGCATCCAGCGGAGCTCAGCCACGGCAAGCAGGCCCAAAACGGCAGCCGCAGGTGCCAGGTAAGCGACAGACGACTGTCATCGGCCTGTATCCATGGTCAGCCTGCAGTTCGAGCGTGCTAATCGCTGATCTTAGCTCGACAGGGTACAAAGGACATGGTTTCATCTTGTTAGGCTGGTGGATGCCTTCCTGTGCTTTTGCACTTGGCAGTCCGGCTGCTGAACGACCAACTGAGATCAACCCCTGAGGAGTAATTCCCATGCAAGCATTTACTGATCTTGTCGGCACCACCGCTGTGCCCGCACACGCCTTTGATATTGCTGAGCTGACGGAGCTGACGCCCAGCGCTGGACACTGCTAGGCTACTCATGACACTGGCAGAGCAGGCGTGCTGAGGCTGCAATTACTTTTCTTGGTTTTAACAGTCACTCTTCTTTTGGCGGCTGCTGAAACGACCAACTGAGATATAACCCCTGAGGCGTTTGCGTCGGGGGCTATTGTGCGTGAAAACCTGTGATTTCCCTTTGTTTTCATGGTTTTTTTGTGCTCGCCCCTCGCGCGTGCGCGTAGTTGTCGCGAAATGCTTCATGCAGCGAGATCTGTCCTGCCGGGCAACCCTGTTTCTGACGCCCCGCTGAGCTGGGCAATCGCCCTGGCACGAAGGGCCTGGTGGTGCCGTGCCCTCGCCGTTGCACCGATGTTTTCCGAGATGCTTCGCCGCCGGCCAATCACAACGCCCTGACTGCCCCTCCACTCGATCCCGAGGGCCTTACGCCAGTCTTCATCCTCAAGGCTTTTCGCCATGTAGCGCAGGACGCCCTTCAACTGATCGATGGACCTGACGTTTGGATCGGTTTTGATGGCTGCTTTCGCCCATGGAATACCCGCGGCCTTCATCCAACTGCGCTGGAGGGTTGCCCAGCCCGCTCGGAGATGCGCCGGGCAATGAACCAGGATGTGGACGTGAGGACAATCCGCGTCCTCACACCCGGATGTAGGGGCTTTCGAAGGCATTCAGGAAGCGTTCGCGGTACGTCCGGGGTGAGACGCCAAGGCTTTGGCGAAACGAGTGGGAAAACGTGGAGACCGATGCAAATCCCGTGGCCAACGCGACTTCGGTGATCGACAGCTGACTGTGAAGAAGGAGCTCGCGGCCCCGACGCAGCCGGATCAGGCGATAACGCTGCTGCGGCGTCTCGCGCAGGTGCCGCTGCATCTGGTTTTCGAGATGGCGCGTGGAAATCCCGACCATCCGGGCAACGTCCTCGATGGTCAGCGGGGTCTCGATGTTCTCCTCCATTGCCGCAAGCGCCTTCACGAGAGTCGACGGCTTGTTCCAGTCTCCCGAAAGCTCCTTCAACTGCTGGGGCGAATCAGGCGGGCGCGGCGAGGGATAGGCGAACTCCTCGGCAACATCGCGTGCCAGCTTCTGGCCGAACTGGCTCGCCAGGTAATGGAGAGTCATGTCGAGCGATGCGGTCATGCCGCCGGACGTCACGATCCTGCCCTCGGGCTGGTAGAGGTCTTTGCAGACATCGAGATCAGGCCATTTCTCCTGGATATAGGGCAGGAACTCCCAATGCACGGCCAGGCGATGGCCGCGGACCATATTGGCCTCGGCAAGCAGGAGCGTGGCGCTTTCGACGGCCCAGATGCAGGCTCCTCGGTGAAAGTGTTGTCTCACCGCGGCGATCAGACGCTTCTTGTGTGCGGCGGGAATGTCGTAGCTCGAAGCGAGCACCCACGTTGTCGAGGGCGCCGGCCTCGTCGACCCGGCCTGCGATCGGATAGGTCATTCGGCTGGTCGTCTGAACAGGCTGCCCGTCATGGCTGAACATGCGGATATCGATCAGGCGCTGGCCGCTGAGGCGGTTGGCCGCGTGCAAGGTTTCCGAGATCAGGGCAACAGAGAGACACCCGGCGTTCTGCGCCACGAAGAAGCCGAACGTGACAGGCGCTTCATGATGGTGTCGGGAAATCATCGTCCGTCGGCCCGCACTGGGTGGCTAGACCATCACCATGCCGCCGCTGGCGACCACTGTCTCGCCGGTGACAAAGCGGTTAGCGGGTGAGGCGAGGAAGGCCACCACCTCGGCGATGTCGGACGGCTCGCCCGCGCGGCCGACCGGTATGTTCGGGATGTGCTTGGTGAGCCAGCCCTCGCTCTTGGCGCGCTCGGTCGCGATCGCGCCGGGGGCTTACTCCGTTGACCATGATGCCGTGGGGGGCGAGCTCCTGGGCGAAGGTGCGGACCAGGCTCAGGACCGCGGCCTTCGAAGCGCCGTAGTGCGGCATGGTGGGCTTGGCGACATAGGCGTCGACGGTGACGATCGAGACGATGTGGCCGTAGCCCGCCTCGATCATGGGTTCCATGAAGACGCGGCTGGCCAGAAACACGCCCTTGCAGTTGACGTCGAACACCTGGTCCCAGTCGGCGACCTTGAGATCGCGTATCGTGGCCGCGGGATAGAGGCCTGCATTGTTGATCAGGATGTCGATGCGCCCGTCGGTGGCCAGAATCGCATCGCGCGCGGCGATCAGGCTCGCCTCGTCCGTCACGTCGGTGGCCTGCGCGGCGCCCAGATTGCCGAGCTCGACCGCGGCGAGGGCCGCGGCATCGCCGTCGAAGTCCAGAAGCCAGACCTTGGCACCATCGGCAGCGAGACGATCGGCGATCGCCCGTCCGATGCCCTGGGCGCCGCCCGTGACGGCGGCGACCTGGCCCGCCAGTGGCTGATTCTCGTTCATGTTGGCTCTCTCATGCTGGTTGACTTGATTGTTGTCGCTCGTTGCGGGTTTGCCAACGACTGCCGTGGCGTCTCATGCAGATGTCATTGCCCGGCTGCACTCCCGCAAGAAGAAGCTGCCCGTTGTGGCGCGCTGTTCGTCGGCCGCATGATCGGGTTGCCGCCGCGGCAAGCTCTGCGTCAGAACAGGGCTCCCACGCATCAGCGGGCACGGGCGTCTTTCCACTGGTACCATCGGTGCACGATGGGCAGGAACCAGGGATTGCCGTTGTAGAAAGGAATGGTGGTGAATTCGAGCTGATCGAACGCCGTGCGGCCTTCCGCATCGCCCATGATGTTGAGGGCCGTCTTCATGCCGAAATAGGTCTGCTTGACGACGCCGGACCCGTTGCAGGCCAGCGCATAGTGGATGCCGTCGCGCTCGCCGATATGGGGCAGCCTGTCAAAGGCGAACGCGACATTCCCGGACCAGCTATGGCTGACTTTGACGTCCTGCAACTGCGGGAAAATGTTGCACATCGAGCGGTGGAGGATGCGTCCGCTCTCGGACGTCCCGACATCACGGCTCTTTGCACGGCCGCCGAAGATCACGCGTTTCCTGTCCGGTGATGGACGGAAGGCGAAGACGATGTTTTTGGTGTCGCTGATCCCGCGATGGTGCGGGAAGAGTTCGGTGATCCTCTCCTCGCCGATATCCTCAGTCGCAATGACGTAGCTGCCAACAGGCATCAGGCGCCGTCGCAGGTCCTGCGCGGCCCTGGGCGTGTAACCGTTCGTCATCACCGCCACGTTGTCGGCCTTCACCGTTCCGCGCGTCGTCACGACGGAGAAACCGTTGCGCTCGCGGTTGATCGCGGTGACCGGCGTGTGCGCCGGCGAGGGGGATATCGGCCAGCTTCACGCGTTCGAGGAACTCCTGGTGATAGACCGCCGGGTGCAGACCGCCACCGGCCAGCGTCACCTTGCCGCCGTGATAGGCATCGGTCCTGATCTCGCTGTGCTGTTCGGCGCGCGGCACCATATAGCCGGTGTCGACGCCGACCTCCCTCCTTCACCAGATCGATCGTGCGGCCCATCGCGTCGTAGGCGCCGGGCGTGTGGGCGCCGAAAAAGCGGCCGACCTTCTGGTAGCGACACTGGATCTGCTCGTCGGCCAGAAAGTCCTCGAAGAACGCGAGGGACCTCTCGGTCTCCAGAACGATCTCGACCGCGCGCTGCTGGCCGTACCTGGCCTTGAGGTCGGCGTAGCCCACCTTGCGGCTGAGGCCGCTTCCGGTCATGCCGAGGCTCCGCGAGCTGGCGCCGTGGCCGGGCTCCCTGGCTTCCAGGATAAGGACATTCCGGCCTGCACGGGCGAGATGAAGCGCGCAGGACATCCCGGCGTAACCGGAGCCCACGATCGCGACATCGACCTTGTCGGGCAGCGTCACGTCGGGCCAGTCGGGTCGCGTGGAGCCAGCTCCCACCAGTAGGGTGTAGCCTTCCAGCCGTCGACGAAGATGTCGCCTGCCATGTCCTGTCCGTCCTATGCCAAGTTCAATGCCGGGCAACTGATCCGTGAACGCTCGCTCTCGCGCGACAACCGGGGCTCATGCGAAGACGCAGGTCAAACCCATCGCTCCGCCGCCGCGGACACCGAGCCCGGGCCGAATTCCTTGATCCCGCCCAGAGCCTTGTCGACCAGCGGCAGGACCTCCGCGCCGATGCGTTCGAGCGAGCGGCGCGCGCGTTTGTGATCCATGCCGCCGAACTGGCAGAACATGCTGTAATGGCAGGCGCCGGTCGCCTTGATATCCTTCGGACCATCTTTTCTGCGCAGCTCTCGGGATCGCCGAGGGGCAGGTTCTCCAGAATCGTGTCCAGGCTGGGCTCGTCCTTATAGGGCTGGGCGATGGCCTCAATGCCGTTGAACGTTACGTACTGGCCGCGGAACGCCATGGCCAGGCGCGCGGTATAACGCGCCCGTTCGGCGGCATCGCGTGCATCATCCTTGTCGTCGGTGACATAGAACGTGCGGTTCACGGCAAAGGGCAGGGGCCCGGTGTGACCGGCCTCGATGTAGTTCTTCTCGACGTGGCCCCTGACACCCATCAGGGCAGCGGTGTCGGCACTGCCGACCGTGACGAGGGGCGTGTAGCCGGCCCTGGCTCCGCGTTGGAGGTATTCGGGCATGCCACCGGCCAGAAACACCGCCGGGCGCGGGCGTTGCAACACCGGTGTGCCGATCAGGGTCTCGGGGATCTGGAAGTACTTGCCATCATAGGCGACCCGGCCCTCGGCCATGCCCATTTCGATGATATCCATCATCTCGTAGGTGATTTCCCAGTTGTCCTTGAGATCGCGGCCGAACCGTTCGAACTCTTCCACCTGGTAGCCCGAACCGAACCCGATCACCAGACGGCCGTTCGAGAGCTGGTCGACCATGCCTATTTCCTCGAGCAGCCGCAGCGGGTGGTAGAGCGGCAGGACCAGGACCGCCATGCCCAGTTTGATGCGGGTGGTGCGTGAGGCAAGGTTGCTGGCCAGCAGCAAGGGCGAGGGACACATGCAGTAGTTGCCGAAATGGTGCTCGGTCAGCCAGGCGGTGTCGAAGCCGATGTCCTCGGCGAGCCCGATCAGGTCGGTGGTCTCTTCATAGATCTCGCCGACGGGTTTGCTGATGTCGCGCTAGGGCATGAGAGAGAAGATGCCGAGTTTCATGTTGGGTCCTCCTGGAATGGAATCGATGCCGCGACAGGCGCACGACGTAGGAAGACTAGTATCAAACGGCTCTCGCGAAGTGTGCCGAAAGCGGTCCTAACTTGGTTCGGTGCGAAGCGCACGCAGGAACTGACGCTTCCGGGTTTCCAGCACGATATCGGCGCCATGGATCTGGGGCTCTTTGCGGGCTCGCCGTTCTGGCAAGAGCACAGAGAAGCCCTGGAGGCCAAAGGCGTCTCGTTTGTTGCCGCAGACCATTCTGCGGGCTCCGTGTTTCCCGACGGCAGGTTCCTGGGAGTCACGACCGATCCGGAAGAAAACAAGCGTGCCATTACCGGATTCTCAAAGGCCGATGCCGAGGCCTGGGAAACCTGGCTGTCGGATTTTGATGCCTGTGCACCGCATCTCTTCGCCCTACTTGGGTCCCGCGCAGTCCCTGCCAGCGCTACAGCCCTTCGGTTTGGCGAAGATCAGGATGTTCCCGACGCCGTTGCTCCCGTCTTGCGTGGTATTCTGGCTGATTCTCTGCGCGCCAATCTGACGGCACGGTTCGAGAGCCCGGAACTGCAGGCGATGATCGCAGCATGGGGACTGCATCCAGACACCGCACCCGACATCGCCGGTGGCTGCACCTATCCCTTCATCGAAACCAACATCGACGCGCGCCAGGGCATCGCCAATCGCCACGGGAGGGTCCGGCACTGTCATGATGGCGCTGGTGGCGCTAATCGAGGAAGCCGGTGGTGAGGTGCGCTGTGATACGACAGTCGACAGGATCATCATCGAAGACAACCGTGCGGTCGGCGTGGAACTCGCGAGCGGTGAGGCCCATTATGCATCACGTGCGGTCCTGGCGAGTGTGACACCACAGGCGCTGCTGAATCTCACCGGCAATCATCTGCCCGCTGCTGAAACCCAGAGAGCGCAGACCTGGCGTCATGGCCCCGGCACGATGATGATCCACCTTGCTCTGTCTGATCTGCCGGACTGGCAGGCCGAAGGCGCGCGCAAAAGCTTCTATGTTCATATCGGCCCGTCGCTCGATGACCTGGCGCGGGCCTATCAAGAAGGTGTGTGAGCTACTCCCCGGATATCGGACAGTGACGCAAGCTACAGAGTCGGTGTCTGCTGGTCCTCAACGAGAGGAGATCAGCGATGACGAAACGGAAGCAGCACAAGCCGGAGTTCAAGGCGCGGGTGGCGCTTGAGGCGCTGAAGGGTGAGCAGACGGTTGCCGAGCTGGCGAGCCGGTTTGAGTGTACACCCAACGATGATCCACCAGTGGAAGAAGGCGCTGCTCGACGGGGCGTCGGAGATCTTCCAGCGGGGCCGCAACCACGGCGGAGCCGGAGGCGGACGCCGGCCGCATCAAGGATCTGCACGCCAAGATCGGCGAGCTGACGGTGGAACGGGATTTTTTGGAACAAGGGCTGCGTCTGCTCCCCGGCAGGAGCGCAAGGCGATGATCCGGCCCGACCATCCCAGGCTGTCGATTGTCCGGCAGTGCCGGCTGGTCGTCGCTCGGCCGGTCGATGCTTCTATCATGTGCCGAGAGGCGAGACGGCCGTGAGAACCTCGCCCTGATGGGTCGAGATCGACCGCCAGTTCCTGGAGACGCCGTTCTACGGGTGCGCGGCAGATGACGTGGCACCTGCGGGCGCAGGGGCACCTGGTGAACATCAAGCGGGTTCGCCGCCTGATGCGGCTTATGGGTCTGATGCCGATCTACCGGCAGCCACGGACCAGCGCTCCCGCCAAGGGGCACAAGGCTTTACCCGTATCTGCTGCGCGGCATGCGCATCGACCGGCCCAACCTGGTGTGGTGCGCAGACATCACCTACATCCCACTTGCGAAGGGCTTCCTCTATCTGGTCGCTGTCTGACGTCAGCGCCTTTGGGACAGATTGAGTGGTTTTCATAAGGGAGTTTTCTGGCTCATCGTAGTGACCGTAGGGAACGAAGATGAGGCAGAAAACCATGAGCAAGAGCGCCCCGGCAGAACAGGCCATCCGCGACATTCGGCGCAAGACGCGCAAGCGTTATTCGGCTGAGGAGAAGATCCGGATTGTGTTATCGGGCCTGCGCGGCGAGGAGAGCATCGCGGCTTTATGTCGCCATGAAGGCATCGCCGAGGGTCTTTATTACAGTTGGTCCAAGGAGTTCCTGGAGGCTGGCAAGAAGCGCCTTGCCGGCGACACGGCGCGTCAGGCCAGCAGTCCCGAGGTTAAGACACTGCGTGTCGAAGCCCGCGATCTCAAGGAGGCGCTGGCCGAACAGATACTGGAGAACCGGTTACTCAAAAAAAGCATGATCGGGGATGGGGGAGACGAGGAATGAGATATCCCGCATCTGAGAAACTGGAAATCATCAGGCTGGTCGAAGGCTCTCATCTACCGGTCCGGCGGACGTTGGATAAGCTGGGCATCCCGAGCACGACGTTTTACCGGTGGTACGACCGGTATCGAGGTGGAGGCGGCCTTGATGACCGCACCAGTGGCCCCGGTCGGGTGTGGAACCGCATCCCCGACGATGTGCGCCAGCAGATCGTGGAGATGGCCCTGGATGAGCCGGAACTATCGTCCAGGGAACTGGCCGTGAGGTTCACTGACACGAGACGCTATTTTGTCTCAGAAGCGTCTGTCTACCGGCTGCTCAAGGCCCACGACCTGATCACCAGCCCGGCCTTCATCGTCATCAAGGCAGCGAATGAGTTCAAGGACAAGACCTCAGCTCCGAACCAGCTCTGGCAGACCGACTTCACCTACTTCAAGGTCATCGGATGGGGATGGTTCTATCTGTCGACCATTCTCGACGACTACTCGCGCTACATCATCGCCTGGAAGCTGTGCACCACCATGAAGGCGGGCGATGTGACCCAGACACTGGAACTCGCGTTGGAAGCATCAGGCTGCGACCAGGCCGAGGTCATCCATAAACCCCGGCTGCTCAGCGATAATGGTTCGTCCTATATATCCGGCGATCTGGCCGAATGGCTTGAAGGCCAGGGTATGGAGCACGTTCGCGGTGCACCCTATCACCCGCAGACCCAGGGTAAGATCGAGCGTTGGCATCAGACGCTCAAGAACCGGATCTTGCTGGAAAACTACTATCTGCAGGGCGATCTCGAAAACCAGATCGGCACCTTCGTGGATTATTACAACAACCATCGCTACCACGAGAGCATTGGCAACGTCACACCATCGGATGCTTACTTCGGGCGCCACACAGCCATCATCGAAAAGAGGGAAAAGATCAAAAAACTCACCATCCAAACCCGCCGCTTGAACCATCAACAACAAGCGGCTTAACATCAAATCAAGATGAGCCAGATACTCAATTAGAAAACGAGCTCACGCGTCCCAAATGTTCTGACGACGGACACCCTCGACCCAGTTCCGCAGCGATGGCAGCCGGGACGACGACTGGGTCGAACACATGGATGAAGACCGCTATGGCGCCCCATGGCGGCAAGGGGCATCTTTTCATCGCGATCGACCCGGAAGCGTTTGGTGATTCCGGAGACTTTCGGAAATCGGTTTCGGCTTATGTCGAAGAGGTGAAGGGTTCGCGCAAGGCACCGGGAATCGAGGAGATCCTGATACCGGGCGAGCGTTCATTTGCGGCGCGCCGCCAGTCGCTTGAGCGCGGAACGGTGCCGATCGACGAGGCTGCCTGGGCTGAGGCCAAGAAGGTTGCCGCCAAACTGGGTGTCACGCTTCCAGACTAGAGCCGGTTCAGTGGGTACTTGCTGGAGAAGTACTCGCGGATGAAGCGGCGATAGAGCCGGAAATGGGTTTTGGCGCGTTTGAAGGCGATGTTGCTGATATCGCCATCGCCTGCTTCATGCTCGTGTTCCAGGGCGCGCATGGCACGGCTGATACGTGCCTCCTTGACGACTTTTGGAAGTCTGGCTGCCGCGGCGTCGATGGCCTCTCTGGCACGCGCCTTGATCTCCTTGGCATCGTCGACGAGCTGTTTGGCTTCCTCCAGGGAAACCTTTTCGCTGTCGTGGGCGCGCAACAAAGCACAGCGGAACGCCTGGCAGACCGCCGGACGGCTCTCATAGACCTGACAGGCTCCGTTTTTCCCCAGCTGGGTGCAGGGAAACTGCAGGTTCTTTGACCCCTTGACGTCTTCGTAAAAAATGGAATCACCAAGCCGGGCGCGCTCGTCATCGTCGAGCTTGGCGTGGCTGAAGAGCGAGCCGTTGCAGCACATGGAGCAATAGCAGCAGAGGCTGTCTTCGATAGAGGTGGCGGTGGTCATGGCTTTGCCTTGCGCTCAGAAGTCGGCGTTGCAGAGCTGTCTGGCGACTGATGTCATCTGGTTCTCGTTTCCTTCATCATCTGGCGTTCCAAAGAAGGCAACGACCATGTCCTTGCGTGGGGAGATGTAGAGGCCCTGACCGCCATAACCACCCTTGAAGAAGTCGCCATCGTGCATGACGAAATCCCACTGGTAGGTGTTGTGGCGTGGCTGTTCGCCCAGTTCTTCAGTCAGTTTCGGACCCAGTGTGCCTTCCATGAAGAGGTCCGGCCGACCGTGGTTGAGAATCTTGTCGAGTGCCCAGTCACTGACCACGGGCCCCTGTTTGCCTGCGCGACCCGTGGGCGTAAATGCCAGGCCCAGACGCGCGACATCGCGCAAGGTGGCAGAAATGCCGCCATGGGTGGCCGGTGCATTGGCGTTGCGGGAAACCGAGATGAGCGCGTCGGATTCCGCGCCGATCCGCGACCAGAGAAGTTCGGTGGCAATCTCGTTGAAGGTTTTCTCCAGGATCGTTTCGGCCAGCCAACCCAGGACGAAGGTGTTGACCGAAGTGTATTCAAACGCCTGACCGGTCGGGATGCGCCGGTCCAGTTTTGGCATGTAGGCATAGGGGGTGTCGCTGGTATCTTGGGTCGGAGCGAGCCAGCCAAGGCTTGCCTCGTAGTGGTAATAGGGCTGCGCCGGGTTTGAATAGGCGTCAGGGACGCCTTCCTCCGGGCAGTTGATGCCTGAAGCCATGTCGAGCACATCGAGCACGCTGGTGCCGTCCCAGGCGGAACCTTCAAGGGCGGGGAGGTAGTGCTGCACGCCCTGTTCGACATCAATCTGGCCACGGTCTTCCATGATGCCGATGATGGTGGAGACGAAGATTTTTGTGACCGACATCAACAGGTGTTTGTCGAAGGGTCGCATGCGGGGATAACGCTCGAAGACGATCCTGCCCCCTTCGACGATCACCACGCCGTTCACGGGTGCGGCCTCGACATAACGCTCAAGCGTTGTTCTTCCCAGCGTGCTGTCGACTTGAAAGCCTGCGATGTCGTCGCGTAGAGCCTCGTCCAATTCCGATGCCGGTTCGTTGCGGTGGATGATCGCGTGCGGGAAGAATTCGGACATGTGCAGGAAGCTGTAGTGCATCAACCGGGGATCGTCGGACCAGTTCTGCAACGTCGTCTCTTCGTGAAACGTCCTGGCAGAGTCCAGATCATAGCTTGAGGGATTGTCTGTCATGAAAGGGGCCTCCGAGATCTGCGTCGAGATTAGCGTACCAGTGCAACGATCATGCGTTCACCGGTTTCGTTCGGTCGTGCTGGCAATGTGCAGACCAGGAGGTTATGCGCCTTTGGGCGATTAGCCTCGACATCCGCCTGGTGCCCGCCTACACAGGCTGCGATATGGCCGGGTAGCTCAGAGGTAGAGCATCGAACTTCTATTTCGAAGGTCCTGGGTTCAATCCCTAGTCCGGCCATCTCTCCCCCTTCTCTTTTTCATCAAGTCTCGAATCTGCAGGACGGTGGGTCGATTGATCTCGACATGTTCCCGCCTCCTGCCTATACAGGCTCCAGTATGGCCGGTTAGTCTCAGTTGGTAGAGCGTCGGGTTTCTAGCCCGAATGTCCCAGGTTCAAGTCCTGGACCGGCCATCATTTTCCTCTCGATTTTTTCTGGACTGCGGGCCCCCGATATGGTCGGCGGGCTCTATTGTCTTGTGCGCCCGAAACCTGCGTGGGCCTCTACATCAGGCATGCACCGGCTCCGTACCACACCAGTTGGCCATGAAGAGGGCGACGGCCTTAGTGACCTGGCGGATGGAGTGGAGTTCGACCCGTTCGTCAAAGCCGTGGATGCGTTCGGATTTGGGGCCATAGACCAGCGCTGGCGTATCGTCGTAGAGCACGAAAACCCGACCATCGAGATAAGCCGGGGTGACGGAGTCCTGGAGCTCACGCTGGAAGATTTCGGCGTGGCAGCCGCGCAGGCAGGCTTCCGCCTCGCCGCCTTCTTCCAGCACATAACCTTCTGCCGTGAAGCCGTTATAGGTAATGGCGGGGGGATGGTTGGAGAGATAGGGGTCATCACGCAGCGACGTGCGGATGGCGGCTTCGATCTCGGCCTGGGCATCTGCAACCTTCACGCCGGGATAGATGCCCGCGCGCACATCGATGCGGCACCAGCAGGGGACCGATGAGGCCCAGTCGCCACCCTCGATGCGTCCGATGTTGATGGTGATGGGCTTTTCGAGATCGCTGAAAAGCGGAATATCGGCCTTGCGCGCATTCCACTGTGTTTCGAGGTCCTGCAGGGCGTCGATGATCTTGTAGGTCGAAATGATGGCGTTGCTGCCGACATTGGATTCCAGCACGTGGGCCGGGCGGCCACGGACCTCGACCGAAAACCAGATGACGCCGACATTGGCGCGGGTGAGATGTTCGTCGCTGGGTTCGGTGATGATGGCAGCATCGGCATGGTAGCCGCGTGTCAGGCAGGAGAGCGCGCCGTTGCCGGTGCATTCCTCTTCCGTGACCGATTGCATATAGACCGTGGAAGCAGGTTGAACGCCTGCACGCTTGAGGGCATCGAAGGCGTAGAGGTTGATTCCCAGACCGGCCTTCATGTCGCCGGCACCGCGGCCATGCATCCAGCCATCGACAATGGCGGGCTCGTAGGGCTGGAACGACCACATATCGAGCGGGCCGGTGGGCACGACATCGATATGGCCGTTGAGGATCAGGCTTTTGCCCGTGGCTTCTCGCGGGCGGTGGGCACCCACGACGTTGATGGCGTTGTCGTAGTTCACGGTGACCGGAGAGAAACCGGGATGGTCCTTGATCGTTTCGACATCAATGGCCCAGCGGTCCATGGCAAGGCCACGGCCGCGCATGGCCTCGAACATGAAATCCTGTGCCGTGTGCTCCTGACCGCGCTGGGAAGGATGGCGCACGAGGTCCTGGGTGAAAGTAATCTGATCATCGAAGCCTTGATCGACGGCGGCCAGAATGTCGTCGGCGAGGTTGCGGTCGAGCATGATGTGGTTCCTTCCCGGATGGTCGTGACGGCTGGCCCATGTGATCGCATATTCACGGGCGGGCCTTAAGCAAAGAGTTTCGATCCATGCGCACAATTTTGCTCATGGAATGATCGAACCCCGGCGCGACGCCAGCTATGCTTTGATTCTGGAACTCCATCGATCACACGGGTGCAACATGAATCATGAAGGCAAGGTGGCTGTGGTCACCGGTGCAGCGCAGGGCATTGGTCTGGCCTGCGCGCAACGGCTGCATGCCGAGGGCGCGAAGGTCGTACTGAGCGATGTGCAGGGCGAAAAGGCGATTGCCGAAGCAAAGGCGCTTGATGCCAGCGGCACGACTGCGATTGGCGTCATGACTGATGTCTCTGTTCAGGCCGAGATGGCTGATCTGGTGCGCGGGGCGGTCGAAACCTTCGGCAGCCTGGATATCATGGTGAACAATGCGGGCATGGGTATCGGTGCCAGCGTGCTCGACATCAGCGAGGCTGATTTCGACAAGGTGATGGGCATCAACCTGAAGGGCACGTTTTTTGGCTCGCAGGAAGCCGCCCGCGTGATGGTCAATCAGGAGAGCGGCGGGGCCATCGTCAACATGTCCTCGGCCCAGGCGCTGCTCGCAATTCCTGAAAGTGTGCCCTATGGCATCTCCAAGGCCGGGATCAACCAGCTCACACGTATCTTCGCAATCTCACTCGCCAAACGTGGTGTGCGCGTGAACGCGGTGGGGCCAGGCACGATCCTGACGGACCTGGCGAAGAAAGCCGTGCTGACCAGCGAGGAATCCTATCGCACCATTCTTTCGCGCACGCCGATCGGACGTTGCGGTGAAGTCGAGGAAGTCGCTTCGGTTGTGTCCTTCCTGGCGAGCAGCGATGCATCTTATGTGACGGGCCAGGTAATCTATCCCGATGGCGGACGCATGCCGGTAAACTACACCATGCCGGTCGACCACCTGCCTCCGATCTGAACGAACTGGAGAAATCTCATGCTGCGTTTTGATACCTCCGAGACTCGCGCTTTCTGGGAAAAGGCCTGCGCGGCAACGGGGATCGACCCTGCAACGACGCATCACGCCGGGACCTTTGCAGAACCCCGCACGCCCGACCGTGCAGCGTTTATCGATGAGCTCGCCGGCATGGCCGCACAGGGCCAGAAGCGTGGCACGGCCCACATGAAGCTGCAGTTCGAGCAGGAGGCCACCCCCATGCGCCGTCCCGGCGATTGCTGGATCGTGACGACAACTAAGGGTGCGCCAACCTGTGTCGTGCAGATGACCAACATTGCCATCACACCGTTCGAGGATGTGGGCGAAGTCTTTGCAGCATCCGAAGGTGAAGGCGATCTGAGCGTTGAACACTGGCGAGGGGCGCATCTGCAGTATTTCAAGGATCAGAGCGCAAAATGGGGGCAGACCTGGCGTGATGATCAGCCCATTGTTTGTGAGAGTTTCGAGCTGGTTTATGGAGGTCGGTGATGAATCTGGAGCTTGAAGGCAAGGTTATCGCCATCACCGGCGGCGCGTCGGGCATCGGGCGGGCAAGCGCCCTGGGTGCTGCACGGGAAGGGGCCAAGATTGCCCTGATCGACCGCACGGACGCTGCGTCTGTTGCCGAGGAGATTGCTGATCTGGGCGGCGAGGCTCTGGCGCTTGGTTGCGACATTCGTGATGCCGTAACGGTCGGCGCCACCATGGCAGGGATTGTCGAGCGGTTCGGCGGCGTGGATGTGCTGGTGAACTGTGCCGGCGCCTCGGGCAAGGACCGCAAGCCGGTGCTCGAGACCTCTGATGAAACCTGGGATGCCATCATCGACACCAACATGCGCGGTACGTTCAATGTCTGCCGGGCGGCTCTGCCCGCCCTGCGTGAGCGGCGCGGTACGATCATCAACATCGCCTCGGAACTGGGGCTGCTCGGCATTGCCAACCTGACGGTCTACGGCGCCAGCAAGGCCGGGGTCATCAACTTCACGCGCGGGCTGGCAGTGGAAGAAGGCGAGTACGGCGTCCGGGTCAATTGCGTCTGCCCCGGGCCGGTCGATACGCCGTTTGTGCATCACAAGCCGGGCGCGCCAAGGAACGCACCGGCAGCGGCCACGATCATGGGGCGCATGGGTGAGGCAGAAGAAATTGCCGACGTGATCCTGTTCCTGGCATCTCCGCGTGCCTCTTACATAACGGGCTCCATCGTGGTTGCCGATGGCGGTGCCACAGCCCATTGCTGATACGAACACAAGGAACCACCCATGCCGATCTTTACTGCCGATGAAGCCCAAGCGGGCGCTGAACTCTTTCCGGATGGTGCCTGGACCAATGTCCTGGCGGATGGTGCGCATCAACAGTTCCTGTGGGCGCGCTTTGATCCGGGCAGCGTCTACAGGCTGCATTCCCATCCCTATGAGCAGTCCAGTGTGATGCTGCAGGGGCGTATGCGCCTGACCGTGGGGGACGAGGTGCGCGATATCGGTCCCGGCGACATGTGGTTTGCACCTGCCGGCGTTCCCCATGGCGGGGAAATCCTGGGGGATAAGCCCGTCGTCTTCATCGACGTCTATGCACCACACAGCGGTGGTGTGGGCAGCGACGTGACGTATTACTGATCAGGCTCTCGTCAGTTGAGCGCTGCGATGGTTTCCAGCGCTGCTTCCAACTGGGCAACGACGCCGCTGCGGGCATTGGCGTAATCTTCAGAAAACAGGGCGGTGCCGATGGTGACGGCATCGACGCCCAGATCGTGGAGCCTGCGTAACTGATCGGGCCCGCTGATCGAACCTGCAACAATGAGTTCGCCATTCCCGAGCCCTTCGCGTGCGGCACGCACAAGGTCGAGTGGATCTGCATCGACGGCACGGTAAGCGAGCAGGTCGACGCCGGATGCTCCGGCCGCCATGAAGGCATGGCAGTGTTCGGCGACCTGTTCGGGTTGTCCCGCCAATTGTGTGGGATGGCCCCTGGGGAATCCGGCAAACGGGAAGTAGGCGATGTTGCTTCCTGCAAGGATGGGAAGGATCGTTTCAACGTCCGTGCCGCCCAACAACCGGTCGACCGGCAGTACTTTACCGGTCGCTACTGATTGCAGGCAGGCGTCGGGCGTTTCGCTGACAATCTCGAGATAACTTGTGGCCCCGGCCGATTGGATCCGCTGGTTCAGCGTGCTGAGCACTCCGGGTGCAACGCCGATATCCTTGAACCCGATATCTCTGATCCCCAGCGGCAGCACAGCGGCCAGAACATCGAGGCAATTCTCCACGGTGCGGTCGTTGTGGGTCAGCATGAAAATCAGCTTCATCGGCCTCCCCTTGCAGAACCCCTTGAATCTGAGGCAGATTGGAACCGCCTGCAACGCCATGGGCCAATCTAGATGTGCATGGTTGTCGCGGCATTTGCGTGACGCAGAGAGCACGGCATTGGATGATGCACGGACTAACGGAATGTTTGTTTACAGGGGATGACCATTAATTCGGGAAAGCGGTTCGATTACATCATCATCGGCGCGGGTTCGGCGGGCTGTGTCATGGCCAACAGGCTGAGCGAAGATCCCGGCGCGCGTGTCCTGTTGCTGGAAGCCGGCGGCAAGGATTCCAGCATGTTCATCCCACATGCCGGCATCAGCCTCCATCGCGGCGCGCGATACCAGTATCACCTGGGGGTTCCAGACCGAACCCGAGCCTTATCTGGACGACCGCAGCATCGATGAGATTCGCGGGCGGGTTCTGGGCGGCTCGTCTTCGGTCAACGGCATGGTCGCCAATCGTGGCAATCCGCGTGACTATGACGGCTGGGCGGATCAGGGCCTGCCTGACTGGTCGTTCGCCCATTGTCTGCCCTATTTTCGCAAGATGGAGACCTTTGACCGCGGTGAAGACCCTTGGCGCGGCGGCAATGGTCCCCAGCACATCGAAACCTGCCCGGCGGACAATCCGCTCGACCAGGCCTTTGTCGCTGCGGGCCAGGAGGCCGGTTACCCCTATACCGAGGACCAGAACGGACGCCAGCACGAGGGCTTTCACATTGCCCAGAGATTCACGCACAACGGCAAACGCTGGAGCACGGCAGATGGTTATCTGAAACCGGTGCTCTCACGAGCAAACCTGACCTTGCAGACGCAGACCCAGGTGCACCGCGTGGTGTTTGACGGAAAGCGCGCGGTTGGTGTGGAGATCGGGCATCAGGGCGCTGTGGAGACCATCGAGGCCGAGCGGGAAGTGATCCTGTGCGGTGGGGGCGATCAGCTCGCCACAGGTGCTCCTGCTGTCTGGCGTGGGTGATGCCCAGCATCTCTCAGAGCACGAAATGCCGGTTGTTGCCCATGTTCCCAGTGTCGGGCGGCACATGGAGGATCACCTGATCGTGCCGATCCAGTACACGACGTCCAAGCCGGTTTCGGTCGCGCGAAAGCTTGGCCGCCTGGGTCCGCTGGAGCCTTGGGCAGCAATGGCTGTTGTACAAGAATGGCCTGGGCACCACAAACTTCTGCGAAACAGGCTGCTTCTTCCCCAGTTCCGATGATGCGCCCTATGCCGACATGCAGCATGAGTTCTATGCCTTGCGCGCGGGGATTGGCGATTCCGAAAGCAGTGCGTCCGAAGGGTTCATGTTCTCCATGGGCCTGATGCGCCCGGACAGCCGCGGACGTGTGAAACTGAAGTCAGACAATCCGACTGACCATCCATCGTTCCGCTTCAACTATCTCGAGGCTGCCGACGACTGCAAAAGGATGATCGAAGGTGTGCGGCGCACACGCGAGATGGTGCATCAATCCGCTTGGGACACCTATCGGGGCGAGGAAGTGACTCCGGGACCACAGATCAAGACCGATGATGAGATCCTGGCCTGGATCCGTGAGGTCGGATCAACGGAATTCCATCCCTGTTCGACCTGCCGCATGGGCACGGACGAGGGTTCGGTCACGGATTCCGAGGGGAAGGTGCATGAAGTCGAAGGCCTGCGCGTTGTCGATGCCTCGATCATGCCCAACAACGTCACGGCCAACCTCAATGCGCCGGTCATCATGATGGCCGAAAAGATTGCCGATCTTGTCGCTGGAAAGACTCCGCTGGCACCACTGAATCCGCCGCTGGGATAGGTCCCCCGGCCAGCGTGACGTCGGTTCAGGTTGTCTTGAGGATCGTGTCGGCGGCTTTTTCGCCGATCATGATGGTGGTGAGGTTGGTGTTGGCGCTGACCACACAAGGCATGATCGAAGCATCGGCGATGGAAAGGCCTTCAACGCCGATGACACGGCATTGGGGATCGGTGACGGCTTTGGGGTCATCGGCCCGGCCCATGCGGCAGGTCGCGCTGGCGTGCCAGCTTCCCCCGGCGTGGTCGCGGACCCAGTCCTTCAGCGCGGGTTTGTCAGCCATGAGTTTGTGGATATCGATGCCGGGGCTGATGAACCGTTCCATCATCATCTTGCGGGTCGCGGGGAAGTCGAGCATGACCGCCGCAGCTTTGGTTTTAAGCCAGTTGTTGGCACTGACGACGGCAAGGTCGCGGGCCTTTTCGCTGAAGGTGCCGGGGAAGGCACCCAGGACGCCGTTGCTGATCTCAGGATTCTGCATCAGGCGATAGGACAGCAGCATGGAATCGGTGAGTCGTTCAAGGTCGCGATCGTCGGCAAACTGGTTGAACCGGATGAGCGGCTCGGCATCGGGATCGGCCGAGTTCAGGGTGACATTGCCTTCCGAAAACGGCTTGTTGACGCACACAACAAAGCCGCCGAGCAAGTGACCCAGCGGGTGCCAGCCGCCACGGTTGTTGGCGAGCGCAAACATGTCGCCTGGCGGGCAACCCTCTAGGTTGGATGAATACCGCAGGCCCAGATGAATGTGCCGACGCATGTTGGGCGGCATGCGCAGGCTACGCTTGATGTGCGTAACAAGTGTGACCGTGGGGTGATCCTGCAGGCCATGACCGACACCGCTGCGGTCTGCCACGACATCGATGCCATGGGACTTGAGGTCGGCGGCCGAGCCGATGCCAGAGCGCATGAGCATGGTGGGTGTGTGGAAGGCGCCGCAGGAAAGCACAACATGGCGTGCGTTCAGGGTCTGATGGTTGCCGTGCCTGCGCATGGCAACGCCGGTCACTCTGGTGCCGTCAAACAACACGCGTTCGACCTGGCTGTGGGGCCAGATTTCCAGGTTGGGTCGGGCACGGGTCTTGGCATCAAGGAAGGCTTCGGCGGTTGAGACGCGGTGGCCGTCGACACCGCCGCTGGGATGGTTGTTGAGCGCCATGGGGAACAGGCCGTCATCGAACTCGCCGTTGTGGTCTTCGAGTTCGGTATGTCCGTCGTCCAGCATGGCAAGGCGGGCTGCTTTGGCAAAGCCGGGCCAGTTGTCCTCGCGGATACGGCGGATGGGAAGGGGGCCTTCATTGCCGTGCATGGCGTTGGCGTAGTCGAGGTCGGATTCGATGCTGCGGAAATAGGGCAGAACATCTTCGAAGCCCCAGCCTTCGGCACCGCGTTCGACCCATTCTTCGTAGTCCCAGGGCACGCCGCGAATGGCCATCATGCCGTTGATGCTGGAGCCGCCGCCCATCAGCTTTGCCTGCTCGTAACGACGGGGCACGGGTTTCTTGTTGTCGCTCAGTCTCTCGTAATGAACGCGCAGGTCGCGCCAGTGCCAGACACTGTTGAAATAGGCGACGCTGGGATAGGCGTCACGCACCGCTTCGGGGATGGCATCAGGTGGTGTGTCGGCGCCTGCTTCCAGCAGCAGGACACGGCGCTTGGGATCGGCTGAAAGGCGGTTGGCAAGCACGGCTCCCGCGGAGCCGCCGCCGACCACGATGTGGTCCCAGATCTGATCATCACTCATCGGCACAGGAACCCGTCACGTAAGGGGTCGCTGTCTTCAACGACCAGGGTGGAAAAGGCAGAAAGCCAGGCTTCGCCGTCGATGCGCGGGCGTATCGCTGCGTGGCCTTCGTGGTCGAGGGTTCCCTCGATACGGCATCGGTAGCGCGTCCCCAGAATACTCTCGGCAAGATAGGTATCGCCGGTCTGCAGGGTCCCGCGGGCATGAAGTGCTGCGAGCCGCGCGCTGGAGCCGGTCCCACAGGGTGAGCGGTCGAACTTGTGGCCTTCCAGCACGACCAGATGGCGGCCGTGATCCGGCGCGTGTTCGTTGACGAAAAGGACTGAGCCGACCGGCGCATCCAGCACGGCGTTGGCGGCGGCTTTGATGGCCATGCCCTTGCGGCAGAGTGCTCCGGCATGGTCGGGCTCGATGGCCCAACCATGGGCAGAGGCATCGACCATGGCAAAGCGGCCGCCGCAATAGACGATGGTGGCATCGATGGTGCCTAGATCAGGAACATCAAGGCGCAGGTTCTCGCGCTCGACATAGGCCGGAACATTGAGAATGGAAGCAGTGATGGCGCCGTCCTGGGCGCGCGACACGCCGACTTCGACAATCCCCGCCGGGGTTTCCAGTGTGAAGCTGGCGGGCGCGTCATCAAGGCTGACCTGGCCGGTGGCAACAAGGGTTCGAGCAAGGCCGATGGTCGCGTGGCCGCACATGTCGAGATAGACGTAGGAGGAAACGAAAAACGCGCCGAAGTCCGCCGCGCTGCTTTCGGTCATAACTGCGCCGACCATGGCGGCATGGCCGCGCGGTTCGTGCAGCAGACGCCCGCGCAAGTGGTCATGGCGCTGGCGGAAATCATCACGGCGGGCAAGCACTGTCGCCCCCTTGAGAGGTGGCATGCCGCCCATGATGGCGCGCGTGGGATGCCCGGCTGTGTGGGTGTCGATGACCTGGAAGCTTTGCATGGTGCCGCCAAGGGCCTCGCGTGAATGGAAATCCATGCTAGGAAGTGACCTGTCATTAAGCAATACAAGGGAGACGACGGTGCGCGAAAACAACATCAAGAAAATCTGGGCCGAAGGCGGGACCGTGTTCAACGGCTGGCTCGCTTCACCTGGCAGCGTCACCGCCGAAGTCATGGCCCGTCAGGACTGGGACAGTGTCACGATCGATCTCCAGCACGGCCTGGTCGATTACTCCGATGCCGTCACCATGCTCCAGGCGATTTCCCAGACCGACACCGTGCCGCTGGCCCGTTGCCCCTGGAATGAGCCTGTCATGGTGCAGAAGCTCCTGGATGCGGGTGCCTATGGCATCATCTGCCCCATGATCAACAGCCGCGAGGAATGTGAGCAGTTCATTGGTGCCTGTCGTTATTTTCCCGATGGCTATCGCAGCGTCGGCCCGATCCGGGCGGGCATGTATGCCGGCCCTGACTACATCACCCACGCCAACACCACGGTCTTGGCGATTGCCATGATCGAGACCTCGCAGGCTGTCGACAAGCTTGATGAAATTCTCACCACGCCGGGTCTGGATGGCATCTTCGTGGGACCGTCGGACCTGTCGGTGAGCCTGGGTACGGCTGCCGGTTTCGACCCTGAGTTTCCCAAGGTGATGGCAGCAATCGAACACATTGCCGAACGCTGCCAGCATCACGGCATTCCTGCAGGCATTCACACGGGATCGGTGGAATATGCCCTGCGCATGCAGAAGCTGGGATACCAGTTCATCACGCTGCTGAGCGAGCTGCGCATGATCCAGTGGGCATCGGGCAACGCGATCAAGGCGTTCCGTGCTGGTGCGCCGAGTCCTGACGCTCCGTGATCTTTGATGCCCGGGCCCCCACCTGACGGTGTGGTTCCGGGCGCCCTCAAGCGCCGGGCGGGATGTATCCGCATCCCTTGGCTCGCGTCGTTCGACGCGGGGCCGCCGTCGCGGCCCTTCAACGCCCCATGATCGCTGCTCCTGGGGCGTTGGGATGTCTCAAACGGCCATGCCTGCGGCCCAGCCGCTGGACCAGGCCCATTGGAAGTTGTAGCCGCCGAGCCATCCCGTGACATCGACGGCTTCGCCAATGACAAAGAGGCCCGGCACACGTCGGGCCTCCATTGTTTTGGAGGAAAGTTCAGAGGTGTCGATACCACCCAGCGTGACCTCCGCTTTGGCATAACCCTCGGTGCCTGAAGGCTTCAGACGCCAGCCATTCAATGTACTTGCGAGGCTGGCGAGCGCCTTGTCATTCTGCTCGGCCATGGCTTTGGGTTTGAGGTATTGCGCGGCAAACACCTGGGCCAGGCGTTGGGGGAAGTACTCCGACAGAATGGTGGCCGGCATTGTCCTGGGCTGGTCGCGTTTGCTGGTCAGCAGCCGTTCCCCGGCGTCCACGCCTGGAAGCATGTTGAGCACGATCTCCTGTCCTTCGCGCCAGGAAGAGGAAATCTGGAGGATCGCGGGACCTGAGAGGCCGCGATGGGTGAAGAGCATGGCCTCCTGAAACTGCGCGCTGCCGGCCTGTGCGATGCAGTCGAGCGAAAGGCCACTCAAGTCCTGCATCATGGAGAGATGCTCGCCCTCGAAGGTGAAGGGCACCAGGGCGGGGCGAGTCTCGGTCATGGCAAGGTCGAACTGCCGTGCGATGCGATGGGCAAATCCCGTGGCGCCCATCTTGGGAATCGACAGGCCACCGGTTGCGAGAACCAGGGTGGGCGCTTCAATCAGCTGTTCTGCAAGCTGGATGCGGTAGCTGTCGGCGTGGGTGATTTCCTCTACCGTGCAGTCGACACGGACATCAACGCCACCAGCCTGACATTCGGCGAGCAACATGGCGACGATCTGGCGCGCGGAGTCGTCGCAAAAGAGCTGGCCCAGCGTTTTTTCGTGCCAGGCGATGCCGTGGCGTTCCACAAGTTCGATGAAATCATGCTGGGTGTAGCGTGCCAGAGCCGATTTGCAGAAGTGTTGGTTTTCGGAGAGAAAACACTCCGGCCTGACATCCAGATTGGTGAAATTGCAGCGTCCGCCGCCCGAGATCAGGATTTTCTTGCCGACCTTTTCGGCGTGTTCCAGCAGCAGAACCTTTTTCCCGCGCTGCCCCGCCGTGATCGCACACATCAGTCCGGCCGCACCGCCGCCGATCACCACGACATCGAATTGTTCGGTTTTCATGCTGTGTTGGCTCAGCCGCTTTTGCGTTTGAGGCCGACACCCTGGCCCGAGAGTGCGGGTCTGGGGAGGGCGTCATGCGCCTTCTGAACCTCGGCCAGCCTTGCGGTGATGACCTCGGGGAAGGGCTTGGGCTTGCGGGTTTCCTGATCGATGAAAATCTCGATGATCTCGAACATGGCTGCTTCATAGTTGTCGCGTGTCTGATGCATGGTCATGAACATGACCACCTTGTTGTGGTCATGTTCGATCAGTTGCGATGTGATGAGCAGGGGGTCTCCCAGCATCACCTCGCGCCGGTACCAGGCGGTATCCTGGAGCGCGAAGATGGTGCCGCCATGCTCGCGGACATTGGCGCGCGAGATGTTCAGGAACTCATAGAAGGGCCCCGTCGCCTTGTCGAACAGGGCGGTGTAGGAGCGGATTCCCATATGCCCGTTGTGGTCAACGAACTCAGGTTCGACGGTAGTACGAAATTCGGCAAAGGGCGCCGCGATGGACATGCCTTGCTCCGGGGCAGGTTAAGAGAAGTGCCTGACCTATCGGGCGGTGCTTGCGTTGTCCAGTTGACTGGAAAGCTCACCGTGAAGTGCCAGTAGATCGCCATGTGCGGGGCAGTCCTGGGCGTGCTTGCCAATGAACGCCAGCGCCCGTTCAACAAGCTGGAACGCCCGCTGGTAGCGCAGCCGCCCAACCTCAAGCCGGGCAGCGGCCAGAAAGGCCTCGCAGGCGCAAGGATCGTCTGCTGCCGCGTAATGTTCAGCCTGGAGGACCCAGTCGCGATCCTCGAACCATTGCGCTGCTTTCAGATGGAGACTGCGGCGCGCGCCGGGCAGGAGCGATTGACGTATCGCCTCGTGCACCATGGCGTGGGCAAACTGGAAGTCCTTACCATCGGCCACGATCAACCCGCCGGGGATAAGGCGTTCGGGATCAAAGCTGTCGTCATCGATCAGATGGCGCAGGGCTGATGTCCAGAACTGCTGCCCCAGAACAGCAGCGGCCTGGGTCGCACGGCGCTCATCTGCTGCCAGGCGGTCAAGTTTGGCGAGCACGATGGATCGGATCGAGGCTGGAAGGTCATCGGCGCCAAGGTCGGGATTGGCGAGTAACTGATCGAGAAACAAGGGATGACCGGCGGCGCGCTGCACACAGGCTTTGAGGAACCGTTCACTTCCCTCGCCATAGGAACGGGCAAGAATCTGTGCTTCTCCGGGAGAAAGCGGGCCAAGGTCCATGGTTGTGACCGGTGCGCCACCGGCCAGAACACGCCAGCGCGCGTCGATGGGATCATCCTCGACCCTGGTCGTCATCAGCATGAGCGTGGGGCAATCACGCATGGAAGCAGCCAGGTCAGCGAGATAGCCAATTGTGACCTCGTCGGCCCAGTGGACGTCCTCAATGACGATCATCACCGGGTTTTGTGCTGCCCGCCAACGCACCAGTGATGCCAGGATGGCTCTGCGCGCCACATGCCGTTCGTCGCTGTTCATGGCGGCATAGGCGCTGACGTCCTCGGGCGACATGGCAAGGTCGAACAGGTTGGCAACCATCATCTCCTGGCTGTCATTGATCACACCATCGACCTTCGCCTTGTCGATGGCGGCCTGGCGTTGCTTGGTGCCGGCATCGTGCGGAACATCGAGCAGGTCGAGCACAAGGCTCTTGATGACATGGCGGCTGCTGGCCGAGCCGAAATCAAAGACTCGGGCGAGGTTGACCCCAAGGCCGGTGTGATGGGCGTGGTCGCGCGCCCAGGCCACCAGGCGCGACTTGCCGATACCGGCCTCTCCACGCAGCACCAGGACATGGCCCATGCCACGTTCCTGGCAGGCCTCCACCAGGCCTTCGATCTGGCGTTGTTCCAGGCGACACCCGACGAAGGGTCGTGTCTCGTCGGCTTCATCGGAAACCTCTGAATCAGACAAGGACCAGACCACGCCTGATTGACCGGGCACCGATTGGGAAAGTTCTGCCGGCTGCAGGCCGACAGGCATACGCAATGCCTGACGGGTTTCTTCGGCGATGAGGATGTCGCCGGGAGTAGTGTGTTGTGCCAGCCACCAGGCCAGGTTGATCGTTTCGCCCGTGGCTGTGTATTTACGGAAATGAACGCTGCCTATCTGGGCAGATAGGACCTGACCTGTGGTGAGTGCGATCCGCAGCGCCAGGGGTTCGTCGCCGACCATGATGTCGCGGCAGCCGTCGCGTATGGCAAGGGCGGCGCGCAAAGCCCGGTTGGGGTCGTCCTCGTGCACCGTCGGTAGCCCGAATAGCGCCATGGCGCTGTCGGCAACGTGATCGGAAATAGAGCCGCCGAAGGCAACGATGGCATCATCGACCACGGCGAAATAGCGGTTGAGAAGTTCAGCCGAATCTTCTGGCGCCAGGCTGGCGGCGATGTCGGTGAAGTTGTCAATTTCAACCACCATGGTCGTTGCCTGGCGCAACTCGGCCGGGTGATGAGCCTGGGAAGGCCCTGCATCGGGAAGCAGGGAATCAGGCATTGGATCAGGGGCGGGTTTGACGGCAACCAGGGACCCGGCGCGAATCTCAGCGGAAAGGGCGGTTGTTTCTTCCTGAGGCAGGATGCCGAATTCCCGGCGCAGCAGAGTAGAGAAGGTTTCGTAGCCTGACAGGGCATCAGCCCTGCGTCCCGACATGGCGGCAACGCGCATGTGGCAGCGCATGGCGTCTTCGAAGAACGGGTCGATCCGCAGGACCTGCGTGCAGAATTGCCCGGCAAGTGCCCAGTCGCTGGCATCCTCTGCCTTACGTGCGCCGTGGAAGAACGCATCGGTGGCAAGGTTGCGCAACCGTTGACGTTCCTCATCGAGCCAGTCGTCAAAGCCGGGGCACCGGGTCTGGATGTTTTCCAGGAGGGAGCCACGGTAAAGGTGTGCTGCTTGTGCCAGGCTGGCTTTTGCACCATCGCGCACGAGGCTCTCGAACCCTGCAACATCGGTATCGAAGGTGCCCGGTGTCAGCCAGACCTCGTGTACGTTGGCACCGAGGGTGTTGGCGTGCTCGCCCAATGCCTTGCGCAGTGCGCTGAGCGCCTGGCGCAGACTCATGCGGGCCTGTTCTTCGGCACGGTCGCCCCAGAACATGGCAGCCAGCGCATCGCGGCCCTGGGGTCGTCTGACCATGGCAAGATAGGCCGCCAGGGCAGCAACCTTGCGCGCACTGATGGTGATCGGCGCACCATCGGCGCCAATCAGTTCCAGTCCACCCAGAAGTTCGATCCGCAGCATTGCCATGGGTGTTGCCCGGGGACTGTTTGATCACATGAGCCGCCATAACAGAGGCAAAATCACCTCAAAGCAAGGCGGCGACGCCCAAAACCGAAGGTCGCCGCCAAGCTTCGCGTAGAGGAGATCAAGCCACTTCGGCTGCGTTTACCTGATTTTCGTTCGCTGCTTTCTGTAACAGAGACCGGGCATAGGCATCGCCCGGCTTGGCTTCCCTGCGTTCGCTGGCGAGTGTTTCGAGCAGGCGATGATCGCCACTGCGGCGCGCTGCCTCGATCAGGGTCTGGTCTAGCACATCACGCTGGGCGTGACTGCCGCCAAAGCGATGAGCACGTGTGCGAACAGGGCGAAGGAGACGCACGCATTCATCGAATGCACCGGTTTCAAACGCGATCAATGCGTTGGCGACGGGCAACCCGACTTCCTGGGTCATAGCCACATTGCTGCCAACCCCACGTTCGATGGTGCGCTCCATGGCAATGACAGTGCGGGCTGCTGTTGCCATCCTGCCGTCGGCGATCAGGGCCATCACAGCATGCACGTCGTTGGAGGCGTAGTAGCCGTCTTCGTTGGCCTGCTGCCAGATGTCAGCAGCACCACGCCAGCGGTCGCCGACGTCGATGTCGCGCAGCTTCAGACGCCACAGCAGAGCAGAGGCATCGACCATGTCCATCATGGCATCCGAAGAACCTCCCTGGACCGGACCATCATAGAGTTCAAGAACGCGGGCATGATCGCCCTGTTCCAGATGGTAGAGAGCCAGGTGCCACCAGTTGTGCACGCAGAAGAAGTTGTCGGGCGCCCATTGTTGTTCACGTTCGTTCATCCAGCGGATGCCTTCGTCGCGACGGTCCTGCATTTCCAGAACGTGAGCAATGGCATGATGGGCCCAGCAGTCACGCGGGTTGAGCGCGATGGCTTCAAGGCCGCGTTCCTCGGCGCGTGCGTAATCGCTGCACTCTTCCAGACCAAAGGCGTGCATTCCCACCAGGGCGTGGTAGCCGGGGTCCGACGGTGTCCAGGCTGAAAGACGACGTGCGACGCGGTCACGCAGATTCCGCGCATCCCCGGTAAGGAAATCGAAAAGATGGGCGGTCTGCAGGGCCACCACGTCATGGGGCCACAGGATCAGAATGTCCTCCAGACGCTCGAGCGCGGCTTCGAAGTCGCCGGCCAGGAAGGCATCGATGGCAAGCCCGTGCAGACGGGCGCGATTATCGCCTGGTGCGGCTTGGAGCGCGTGCCGCGCGGTGCGTACATCTTCAAGGCCACGAGCATCGGTGCCGGTGATGAAGAGATAGGCGCGAAGGATGTGCGCCATGGCAAAGTCGGGTGAATCCGCCAGAGCCGCGTCAACACTGGTTACGGGGTCTCCGCTGTAGCACTGGAATTCACCGATGGCCTTTTCGTAGAGGGTGATGGCGTTGTCGGTGGCACCGGTAAGGGTGAGTCCGCGATGGTCTTTCTGAGTCATGTCGTTTCTTCCCAAGTCCATGATCAATCCGGAGCGGGATGCGCCGGTAGCACTGGAAATGGCGCAGGGTCGTGAATGCGGTGTGAAAGCTGGCGTGAAGTCAGCGTGAAAATGGCGCTTTCGGACACACAATGTTCACGACGTGATGACCGTCACCGCCATTGCAGACCTGTCGCAATCGTGGGACGAAGATGATCGTTGCCAATGATCGAGGTTCAGGAACCCATGAGCGATGATGCCGGCTTTCCCACCGTAACCCATTGGGGTGCCTATCACGCCGAGGTCGAGGATGGACGTGTGGTGGCCATGCGCCCGGTCGATGACGATCCCAATCCGTCGAGCCTGGCTGACTCCATGCCAGGCGCGCAGGACGATTCCGTTCGGATCTCTCAGCCCATGGTGCGTCAGGGTTATCTGGAACATGGACCAGGCGGCGATAGCGCCGGTCGTGGCAGTCAGCCTTTTGTTGCCGTGAGTTGGGACGAAGCCTTTGATCTTGTCGCAGCCGAGCTCAAGCGCGTGCGCGAAGACCATGGCAATCAGGCGATCTATGCCGGCAGTTACGGCTGGTCCAGTGCTGGGCGTTTTCATCATGCGCAAAGCCAGCTGCACAGATTCCTCAACTGCTTTGGCGGCTATACCTCATCGAAGGACAGCTACAGCTATGCCGCCGGCGAAGTCATTCTGCCTCATGTGCTGGGCCCGTTTCAGGAGCTTCTGGCGAACCACACAAGCTGGCCCACGATTGCCAAACATGGCGAACTGGTCGTGTCGTTCGGAGGCCTGCCGGTACGCAACGGTCAGGTGAGTTCGGGCGGCACCGGCAAACATGTCCAGAAGGAAGGCCTGCTGGCCTGCCGCAAGGCCGGCATTGATTTTGTCCTGATCGGCCCGATGCGCGACGACATGGAAGATGCGCTGGAAGCAGAGTGGCTTGCAGCACGGCCCAATACGGATGTCGCCATCATGCTGGGGCTTGCCCACACGATCTGGAGCGAGGGCCTGCATGACACGGCATTCCTGGACCGTCACTGCGTGGGGTTCGAGAAGTTCCTGCCGTATCTTTCCGGAGACGTTGACGGCCAGCCCAAGGATGCGGACTGGGCTGCCGGGATCAGCGAGATTCCTGCCGACACAATCCGTGCGCTGGCGCGACGCATGGCGGCAAGCCGCACGACCCTTGCGCTTTCCTGGTCCCTGACCCGTGGCCATCACGGTGAGCAGCCGTTCTGGATGGGAACGGTTCTGGCCGCCATGCTGGGGCAGATCGGCCTGCCGGGCGGGGGCATCGGGTTTGGCTACAGTGCGGTCAACGCCATTGGCATGGAAACCGACAAGCTCTCCTGGCCGTCGCTTTCACAGGGACGCAATCCGGTCGAGAGCTACATTCCGGTCGCGCGCATATCCGAGCTGTTGCTCAATCCAAGCGAGACGATCGATTACAACGGAGCGCGCGTCACCTTCCCGGATGTGAAGCTGGTCTATTGGGCCGGAGGCAATCCGTTCCATCATCATCAGGACCTCAATCGCCTGGTGAAGGCGTGGCGGCGGCCCGACACCACGATCAGCAATGACATCTGGTGGACACCCCTGGCGCGCCATTGCGATATCGTCCTGCCGGCAACAACCACGCTGGAACGCAATGACTTCAGCGGCTCCTCCCGTGAAGGCTCGTTGTTTGCCATGCACCGGGCGGTCGAGCCGGCCGGACAGGCGCTCCATGATTTCGATATCTTCGCAGGCATCGCCAAACGTCTGGGTATCGAAGAAGCGTTTACCGAAGGACGTGATGAAGACGCATGGTTGCGTCATCTCTATGACCGTGGCCGTCAACGCGCTGCCGAGCGCGGTGTGGAGATGCCGGGGTTCGATGACTTCTGGGAGAAAGGCCGCTTTGATCTGGACCCACCCAAGACACCGCAGGTTTTCCTCTCGACATTCCGGAACGATCCTGATGGTGCGCCGTTGAAGACACCATCTGGTCTGATCGAGATCTTCTCGGAAACCATCGACGGCTTTGGTTATGACGACTGCCCCGGTCATCCGACCTGGATGGAGCCCGAGGAGTGGTTGGGTTCGGGCGCAACCGAGCGATTCCCGCTTCACATGATCTCGTGCCAGCCGAGCCACCGGTTGCACAGCCAGTATGACAACGGTGCGGTGGCCCAGGCGGCCAAGGTTGCCGGGCGCGAGCCGGTCTGGCTGAACACATCAGATGCCAGACACCGCGGCATCAAGGATGGCGATGTGGTGCGCCTGTTCAACAATCGCGGCATGTGCCTGGCTGGTGCCCTGGTCACAGATGATGTGCGTCCCGGGGTTATTCGTCTGGCGACCGGCGCCTGGTACGACCCGGCAACGCCGGGCGAGCCGGGCACGCTTTGCCGCCATGGCAACCCCAATGTGCTGACGCTTGATCGTGGGACATCAAAACTGGCTCAGGGCCCCAGCGCCCAGACCTGTCTGATCGAAGTGGAGCTCTGGTCTGGTGCTGTGCCCGATGTGGAAACCCTGAATCCGCCCGTGATCGTTGACAGGAAGTTCTAGTAATTTGGCTGTTGGGTAAATTTTCAGGTGAAATTGTTCCAGATTTCTGTGTAATGGTTTCGCGATACTCCTGAGAAGGCCTGCACGATGGCACTGACGGCAGATACGGATACGGCGCCGGTCCTGGCGCTGGCGGCAAACTGGTACACGGACCCTGAGGTCTTTGCCCGTGAGCAATCGGCGATCTTCGCCAGGACCTGGCAGTTTGCCTGTCATGACAGTGAGCTTGCCAAGGCGGGCAACTACGTGACGTTTGCGATCGGGCGGGTGAACCTGTTCGCGGTTCGTGACCGATCAGGTGCCGTGCGCTGCTACCACAATGTCTGCCGCCATCGCGCGCACGAACTGGTAGAAGGAAGAGGCTCACGCCCCTTCATCGTGTGCCCCTATCACGGCTGGCGTTACGACCTTGACGGTGCGCTCAAGAGTGCGCCGGGAGAAGATCAGGTTCCGGGCTTTGACCGCGCATGCATCCGGCTGCGTGAGGTCAGGACGGAAGTCTTTTGCGGTTTTGTCTTCGTCAATCTGGATGCCGACGCAGAACCCATGGAAGCATGGTATCCCGGTGTCGAAGCCGAACTGCGCGCCTTTGTGCCAGGCATCGATGCGCTCCACCCGATCAAACAGATTCCGGTGGAAGAGGCTTGCAACTGGAAGGTTTCGGTCGAGAACTACTCGGAATGTTATCATTGCAAGCTGCGCCACCCGACGTTTGCGAGCGGCGTGATCGACCCTGATCGTTACGACATTTCCCCCCGGGGTTACTGTCTGCGCCACACCACGGTTTCGGCGGCATCGGGCAAGATGACCTATGCCATCGATGCCGGGAATCCGCATGCCGGAGAATACAGTTCCTGGTATCTGTGGCCGGCGATCTCGTTTCAGGTTTATCCAGGCAGTGTGCTCAACACCTACCTTTGGCGCGCAACGAGCCACGACAAGGTGACGGTCTGGCGCGGCTGGTACACGCCGGGCGGTGCGGTGTCCGATGCTGTGGACCAGTTGGCGCAGCAGGATCTCGATACCACCGTGGCCGAAGACATCGGGATTGTGGAATCCGTTCAGCGCGGGCTCCAAAGCGGGTCCTATGAGCCAGGACCATTGGTCATCAATCCCCAGGGCGGGGTGATGAGCGAACACTCCATCGCCGCGATTTACGGCTGGCTGCACGAGGCCATGGGTGAGGATCGGCAAGCATGAAGATTGAATGCATCACGGTCTGGCATCTTGATCTGCCGCTTTCCAAACCTTACTGGCTTTCGGGCGGGCGTCTGAAGTTCGAGCGCCTGGACAGCACGATCGTGCGGCTCGATACCGATGCCGGTATTCATGGCTGGGGTGAAGGCTGTCCCTGGGGCTCGACCTATCTGCCGGCCTTCGGACGGGGTATCCGCGCGGGCCTTGAAGAATTGGCGCCGACAATTCTTGGCAGCGATCCGCGATGTCTGGATGTGCTGAACCGCAAGATGGATGTGGCGTTGCCGGGGCATCCCTATGTGAAAGCTGCCATCGACATTGCGTGCTGGGACATCCTGGGCAAGGCGGCCGATCTGCCGGTTTGTGATCTGCTTGGTGGTCGCGAGACCGGAGACGTGCTGACCAACAGTTCGATCTCGACGGGAACGCCCGATGAGATGATCGCCACCGTCGCAGCCGCACGTGCGAAGGGATACAGCGTCCATTCCTGCAAGGTTGGCGGTGCCGACATTGCCGGTGATATCGCGCGCATTGAAGCCGTGATGGGATCGCTGGTCTCAGGCGAGCGCATCACGTTTGACGTCAATCGGGCATGGACGCCTGGTGTCGCCATTGAGGTCATGAATGCCGTCGCAGGGTTTGCACCAAGCTGGTTTGAACAGCCCTGCGAAACCATGGATCAGTGCATTCATGTCAGGCGGAACACGCGCCAGCCGATCATGCTGGATGAATGCCTGCACAGCATGGATGATCATGTTCGCGCCCATGGCGCAGGGGCCTGCGAAGGCGTGAAGGTGAAACCCAACCGGCTCGGCGGCTTGACCAAGGCACGACAGGTCCGGGACTTCGGCCTGAGCGTGGGTTGGCAGATGCATGTCGAAGATGTCGGGGGGACCGTGTTGGCCGACACGGCTGCGATCCATCTGGCGCATTCCACGCCGGAGGCCAACCGGCTGGCGAGCTGGATCGGCCACGACCATCTGGTTGATGACATTGCGCCGGGTCAGGGATCACGCAATCAGGCAGGCCGTACCGCCGCGCCCGACCTGCCGGGGCTTGGCGTGGAGCCTGATGTGCAAGCCCTTGGCGAACCCGTCGCCCGCTACACCTGAACAGCGATTAACGCTGCTCGTGTTCCCAATTGGGGTGCACCCAGACCGGTGCTTCTGACGGGGCCGGTGGTGTGTTGCCAAGGATCATGTCGGCGGCTTTTTCCGCGATCATGATGGTGGGTGCGTTGAGGTTGCCCGAGACCACATCAGGCATCACCGAGGCATCGATGACGCGCAGGTTCTCCAAGCCGTGGACCTTCAGTTCCGGGCTGACCACCGCCATGGAATCGTTTGCCGCGCCCATCTTGCACGAGCAGGAGGGGTGATAGCTGCTTTCGGCGGTTTCACGGATCCAGGCGTCGAGTTCTTCGTCGCTCTGGTTTTCCTGGCCGGGCCACAGTTCCGTGCCGCGGAAGGGATCGAAGGCCTTCTGGGCAAAGATTTCGCGGGTCAGGCGGGTGCCGTCGCGCAGGACGCGGATATCGGCCTCTTCCTTGAGATAGTTGAAGAGGATTTCTGGATGTTCGCGCGGGTTCGGGCTGGTGATCTTCACATGGCCGCGTGATTCCGGGCGCAACATGTCGACCATGGCCTGATAGCCGTGGATCTTGTTGATGTTGAAGGCGTCATAAGTCATCGCCATGGGCAGAAAGTGATACTGGATGTCTGGATGTTCCATGCCAGCGCGGCTGCGGATGAAGCCGCCGATATCCATGTGGTTGGTCCCGGCTGGTCCGCTCTTGGCCAGGAACCAACGCACGCCGACCTTCAGTTTGCCCATGGGTGTGAGGTAACGCAGCAGACTGACCGGCTGTGTGCATTCGTGCTGCACGAAGACTTCCAGATGGTCCTGCAGGTTTTCGCCAACGCCAGGCAGGTTGTGCACGACGTCGATACCCAGTGCCTGGAGTTCACCGGCATTGCCGACACCGGAGAGCTGGAGCAACTGGGGCGAGTTGATAGAACCGCTTGAGAGGATGACTTCACGCGTTGCATGGACCTTGAAGGTCTTGCCGCCCTGTTCGTATTCGACCCCAACCGCCTTCTTGCCATCAAACAGAACGCGGTTGGTCAGCGCGCGAACCTCGACCGAAAGGTTGGGCCGGTCCATCACGGGCTTGAGAAAAGAAACGGCAGCACTCCGGCGTTTGCCGTTATGGGTGGTGCGGTCCATGCGCCCGACGCCTTCCTGGCGGACGCCGTTCAGGTCCATGCTTTCGGCGTAACCGGCCTCTACGGAGGCATCGATGAAGGCGCGGAAGAGCGGATTACTCTCAATCGTGCCTGATGTGACCTTCAGCGGGCCATCGCCGCCGTGGTAATCATCGGCGCCGGTATCGAGCGATTCAGCGCGACGGAAATAGGGCAGGACATCGCGATAGGCCCAGCCCTTGCAGCCCTTCTGTGCCCATTTGTCGTAATCAAACGCGTGACCGCGGATATAGACCATGCCGTTGATCGAGCTTGATCCGCCCAGAACCCGCCCGCGCGGGCAATGGATGACGCGATCGCCCAGATAGGGTTCTGGCTGGGAATGGTAGAACCAGTTGTATTTGTCGTCTTTCAGGGGATAGGCGAAGGCCGTCGGCATATGGATCTTCCAGCTGTCGAGGCCGGTATCCATGGGGCCTGCCTCGAGCACCAGAACGCGGTTGTCCTTGTCGGCAGAAAGCCGGTTGGCCAGCGTACAGCCGGCCGAGCCGGCACCGATGATGAGGAACTCGACCTCGCGGTCGTATTCGTTGTCAGCCATGGTCAAAATCCCGTTCAAACGATGGCCGGAACCTAACCAAGAGCAGGCTGTGGCGCCAGCCCGACAGCGACCCGGAGCGACGGAGGCGGAACAGGCCGATTGCCGGGTATCTGGGGCCGTGCCATGGTCTGGCCCAACAAAAATCGGACAAGGGGTCAAGGCAATGCTGCCGTTCGAACTGGTAGAATATAAGGACCGTGTAAGGCGCACGCTCGAGAGCATGGATCAGCTCGGCATCGACACGCTGCTGGTCACCAACCCGGCCAATATGTGCTGGCTGACCGGCTATGACGGCTGGTCGTTTTATGTCCACCAGATGGTCATTGTCTCGGCTGAGCTTGACGAACCGCTCTGGGTCGGCCGCCTGATGGATGCCAATGCCGCGCGGGTCACGACCTATCTCAAGCCCGAAAGCATCTACGGCTATCCAGACAAATACGTGCAGTCGACCGAACGCCATCCGATGAACTACGTCTCGGACCTCCTGAAGGAAAAAGGCCTGGCGGGCGGCAATGTCGGGGTCGAGATGGAGACCTACTATTTCACGGCCGCCTGTTTCACGACCCTGCTGACGGATCTGACCAATGCCAAGTTGAAAGATGCGACTGGCCTGGTGAACTGGCAGAAGATCATCAAGTCGCCCCAGGAAATCATCTATGAGCGGCAGGCCGCCACAATTGTCGATGCCATGATGACCGCGGGAATTGATGCGATCGAACCCGGTGTGCGCCAGTGCGATGCGGTGGCCGAGATCTATCGTGTGATGGCGTCAGGCACGCCTGAGTTCGGCGGCGAGTATTCGTCCTTTGCGCCGATGCTGCCGACCGGGGAAGGGACCTCCACGCCTCATCTCACCTGGACGGATGCGCCGTTCAAAACAGGCGAAGCGACGATCATCGAAACGTCTGGTGTGCGCAAACGCTACAACTGCCCCATGGCGCGTACCGTGCATCTGGGCAAACCGCCCCAGAAGCTGGCCGAAACCGAAAAGGTCGTGGTCGAAGGACTGAACAATGCGATCGAGGCCGCCAGGCCCGGTGCCACCGCTGAAGAGGTCGAGGCCGTCTGGAGCAAGACGATTGCGGCCCATGGGATCGAGAAGGAATCACGGATCGGTTATTCGACCGGCCTCAACTATCCCCCCGACTGGGGCGAGGCGACGCTGTCCCTGCGTCCGGGCGACACGACCGTGCTGCAGGAAAACATGGTGATCCACATCATCCCCGGAATCTGGATGGATGACTGGGGCATCGAGATCAGCGACTGCATCCTGGTGACACCCAACGGCGGCGAGGCGTTCTGCAAGTATCCGCGCAAGCTGGTGGTGAAGGACTGAATGATGCGCCCGGCACAAAACCGTGTCATCCCGGCCAAGAGAGCAGCGCGAATGCGAGCCGGGATCTCGGTCCGCACGTTGCCTTCTGAAACGCGTCATGACGAGATCCCGGCTCTGCGTTCGTTGCGCTCGCTTGGCCGGGATGACACCAGGAAGGATCTGGGGAAGCCACGATGACCTTCAGCAAGATCAGCGCGAATGTGGATTATGAGGCCCCTGGCAAAGCAGGTCGGCTGGCTCAACATTCCCCATAGCCGCGACGAATCCGGCTGGGGTGCCATGCACATGCCGATTTCGGTCATTGCGAATGGCAGCGGGCCCACGGTGGTGTTCACAGGCGGCAACCACGGCGATGAATACGAAGGCCAGATTGCCCTGATGAAGCTGGTGCGCTCCCTTGATCCTGGAGAGGTGCAGGGGCGGGTGATCATCATCCCGCATCTCAACTATCCCGCCATGCGCGCCAACGCGCGGCTCTCGCCCATCGATGGCGGCAACATGAACCGGGTGTTCCCCGGCAAACGTGACGGCACCATCACCGAAATGATTGCCCACTACATCAACGGTGCGGTGCTGCCGCTGGCCGATGCCGTGGTCGATATCCATTCAGGCGGCCGCAGCATGTATTTCGAACCCAGTGCCATCATGCACAAGCTGGATGATGCCGCGATGTATCAACGTGCCATGGAGGCCATGAAGGCGTTCGGTGCGCCGGTGGGCCTTGTCCTGACCGAACTCGATTCCGCCGGCATGCTCGATACCGTGGTTGAAGATGCCGGCACGCTGTTTGTCTCGACCGAACTGGGCGGCGGGCAGTTCACCTCTCCGCGCACGCTCGAAATTGCCGAGACCGGTGTTGCCAACATCCTGAAACATCTGGACGTGCTGGAAGGTGAACCCGTTGCGCGCGAAACGCGCGTCATGGAAACGCCAGACGGTGCCTATGTGATCTGCAGGGACCACGGCATTGTCGAACCTCTGGTCGAAGTCGGCGCGATGGTGGACGAGGGCCAGCCCATCGCACAGGTCCACGATTACGAGAACCCTGAGCGCGCCCCTTCCGTTTACCGCGCGGGCATCGCTGGCATGCTGCTGATCCGCCACCTGCCCGGTATCATCACGCGGGGGGATTGTCTGGGCGTCATTGCAACGGATTTGACGGGCTAGGCTCTTCAGCCTTTGCTGGTTTTCTCCAGATGGTCTTCGATCTGTTCGATTCTGTGACGGGCGTCCTCAAGCTCGGACGCCAGGCCGTCGATGACGCTCATGAGGGTTCGGTTCCAGCGCATGCCGGCGTTGCACAGCCACAGGAAGCCGCCGACGGCCAGCAGGCCCAGGAAGATTTCCATCAACTGCCCCCGTCAAAGACGTAGCTGTCCATGTCGAAGCGGGGCTGGCCGGTGACGCCGGTCAGGCCGCCGTCGCAGATGAGGGTTGTGGAGTTGACGAACGCGGCGTCATCGCTGGCCAGAAACAGGATCGCGCCGGCGCATTCTTCCGGCGTGCCGATACGGCCAAGCGGATTGGAGCGGTTGTAGGCCTCTGCCTGTTCCGGGGCTGATTCCAGGGAGCCCAGCATGCGTTCTGTGCCTATGGGGCCGGGGCAGATGGCGTTGGCGCGAATGTTGTAGCGGCCCACTTCCCAGGCCAGGCACTGGGTCATGTTGGTGATCGCGGCCTTGGCCGAGTTGTAGGGCCCCCAGCCGGGATCACCAGCAGTGCCGGAGATCGAGGACATGTTGACGATGGCGCCACCGCCCGATGCCTTCATGCGCGCCACGGCAAGGCGGCAGCTGATGATGGTCGAAAGCACATTGAGGCGCCACAGGCGCTCCCATTCGGCGCTCTCCAGGCTTTCCACGAGGCCGAACACCGAGTTGCCAGCGATGTGGAGGGAGATATCGAGCCCACCACCGCCGAACGCATCGACTTTTGCGAAGGCAGCTTCGATCTGGCTTTCATCCATCACGTCCGTGGGAATGCCGGTAACGTGATAACCGGCTTCAAGCAATGGCTTGATGGCGGCTTCCAGATCGTCGGCCTTCCAGTCTGCCGCGATGACCGTAGCGCCCTCGGCGGCAAGCCGCTGCATGCAGGCTTTGCCGATGCCGTTGGCTGCACCGCTGACAAACGCGATCTTGTCTTCAAAACGTTTCATGGTCGTCTCCAGGTGTTCAGGCGCGCGGAAGTTTGCGCTCGGCATCAAAGAAGGGAAGGGGTGTGACGGTTGCTGCGATGGCACCGTATCGGTTCACGACAGTAAGGGCGGTGCCATCCTGCCATGCGGGGTATCGAGCATGCAAAGGCGATGCTCTTTTCGATGGTGGGTCCCCACATCGCACTGCTGATGGTGCCCACCTGGGCGCCATCATGCAGGACTGCGTCACTGCCTTTTGCGACAGTGTCGCCTTCCAGGGTCAATCCGGCGATGCGGCGTTTCACGCCGTTGTCGCGCTGGGCTGCCAGAGCCTCTTTTCCGATGAAGTCGCGGTCCCAATCGATCATGCGGTCCCAGCCCAGCTCAAGAGGTGTCGTGGTCCAGTCGATTTCAGCACCGATGTTGAGGATGGCAGCTTCCATGCGTCGGATGTTCATGGCCTGGCTGCCGCACAGCACCATGCCCTGGGGTTCGCCGATCTCGCGCAGGCCCTGATAGACCTCCAGTGCCTGGTCGACGGGGAGGTGGAGGTCGTAACCCAGTTCAGCGGTGAAGCCGGTACGGGTGATAACGGTGTCGATGCCGCATACCTTTGCTTCGATCATGCCAAACCAGGGCACGGCCGACAGGTCCTTGTCCGTCACGGCCTGCATGATGTCGCGCGACTTGGGGCCCTGGACGGCACAGAGGTGAATCTGATCGAGGTAAGAGCGGACTTCGACATCAAGCCCATAGGCGTTGGCGGCAAGCCAGACCTCGGCGGGGCCGGGGCCGCCGACCCACCAGAGCTTGCGGTCGTTGAAGCGCGTGATGATGCCGTCCTCGACCACACCGCCATGGGGATAGGTGAGGAAGGCAAAGAGGCCCATGTCGTCCTTCAGGCGACCAAGCTTGCGCGGCAGGCAGCGGCAACCAGCATCATGGCATCGGGGCCGGTGATCTCCACGACTTCCTCGCCGGTCACGTCCCACAGTCCTGCGTTGTTGCGCATGGCCCAGTATTCCTCGACCGGATCGGTGAACCGGTCGGGCTTGAGATAGGTGTTGTGGACCTTGAAGTCAGACGTGAGCTGGCTGATCACCGGCCAGAAGGCCGTGCGTTTGAGCCCGTCCTTAAGGCGGTTCGACTTGGGCGTGAAGGGTGGGCCATCGATGACCAGGTTGACGTTTGTGCGTTCCAGCATGGTGGCTCTCAGAAATTGACGTAGCGGGTGGCGGCATGAGGCTCAAGCAGCTGCGTATGCTGCGCGATGGCCTCGGGAGAAAGGTCGGCGGCGGGCGGATCTTCCAGCGTCAGGTTGCCGTGATGTTGCCCGCGCACCAGCATGGCCGAGAGTGGCGGCCCGTCGGTTTGTCGGATGCGGCCGGGCAGGTAACGGATGCAGATTCCAACGCGTGGCTGATCCGTGGTGTTGGGGCCCGATCCGTGGGCAAGCAGGGCGTGGTGCATCGACATCTCACCGGGTTGCAGGACCGCGGCGACCTGGGTGCAGCTCTCGATATTGATTCTGGCGGTCTGGCCATGGGAGAGCATGTTGTCTGGCGCATAGGTGTTGTCGTGCTCGACCAGCCGAAGCTTGTGTGTGCCCAGGGCAAAGGCCATGCAGCCGTTCTCGATGGTGGCCGGGGTCAAGGCGACCCACGCTGTGGTGATGTCGAGGGGATCGAGCGACCAGTAACCGGCATCCTGATGGAACGAGATATGACGAGTCTCTCCGGGATCCTTGCGCCAGATATCGGCACTCATGACCATGATGTCGGGCCCGACAATGGGTGTGACCGCATCAAGGATTGCGGGGTTTCGGACGAGTTCGTTCATCCAGGTAAAGAGCAGATAGGACTTGTAGATCCAGGGATGTTTGACGGCTGCGACATCCTGATCTCGCACGGCGTTCAGATGATCGAGAACTCCGGTAGCAGCCTCTTTGGTCAAGACGCGTACGGGCCCTGCGCATCCATCGCGCTCATAATCCTGATCGGCTATGTCCAGGAGAGACTGCATGGTTCTCAGGCTGCTGCCGGTGCAAAGCCAAGTGCGCGAGAGATGGCTTCGGCCGTCCGTAGTGTCGCCCTTGTGGAAAGATCAACCTGCTCGTCGGTCATGCGGTCCTCGGGCCCAGCCGCTCCGACTCCAGCGATCACGGTTCCTGTCTGGCTGCGGATGGGTGCGGCGACACCCACGACGCCCTTGCCGCCATTCACCGCGTGTCAGTGCGAAACCACGTTGCCGCACGTCGTTGAGTGCTGCGATCAGTTCTTCGGGCCTGGAGATCGTGAGGTCGGTGTGGCGCTGTAGATTGCGTCCGGCTTCCGCGATTGTACGCTCATCCAGAAAGGCCAGCATGGCGCGTCCCGTGGCGGTGCAGTAGGCCGGCACACGATCGCCGACCCGGATGTAAGCGCCGACCGCCTGTTGGCTGTCGAGTTTGTCGATATAGACGGCATCGCCGTTATCAAAGATCGAGAGGTGAACGGATTCACCGCTCTCTTCCTGCAGTGCGCGCAGATAGGGCGCGGCGGCGGTGCGGATATCAAAGCGGCTGAAGACGCCGGTGCCCAATTCCCAGACCCGCAGCGTTGCTTCGTAATTCCGTGATTCCGGAGCCTGGCGGACATACCGGAGTTCGGTCAGCGTCTGGAGCAGGCGGTGCGCGTTGCTCTTGGTGAGGTCGCAATCGGAAGCGACATCGCCCAGCGCGCGCGGGCCATCGCTGCGCGCCAGCGATTCCAAAACCCTGAAAGCCTTTGCCACCGTTTTTTCCATGCAGCCGTGCGGCTCCTGTCCGTGATCCAGCAAACGTGAGTAGAGCAAGGACGTTCCATAATTTCAATTAGTGAAACGCAATTTCAACATATGATATTGCGTCTGCCCCCCAGTGATGCGTTATTGTCAGGAAAGACCAGCGCAGAGGCGCACGACCAGACAGACAGGAGAGCACCCATGGCCAAGTTCTATTTCGATGATGACGCCGACATGACACTGCTGGACGGCAAGACCGTCGCGATCATCGGCTATGGCAATCAGGGCCGCAGCCAGGCTTTGAACATGCGAGACAACGGCATCAACGTCGTTGTGGGCAATATCGAGGATGTGTACGCCAAGATCGCCCGCGATGATGGCTGGGATCTCCAGACCATTGAAGACGCCGCAGCTGCAGCCGATGTCCTGATGATGCTGACGTCCGACGACAGCCAGCCCGAAGTCTATGAAAACTGGGTCAAGAAGAGCCTGAAGAAGGGCGACGTGATGTGTTTCGCCCACGGCTTCAACATTCATTACAAGGAGATCGTGCCCGGCCCTGACGTTGATATCGTCATGGTTGCTCCGCGCATGCTGGGTGAGGGTGTGCGCGCGACCTTCCTGGAGGGACGCGGTTTTCCCAGCCTGATCGCGGTGGCCCAGGATGCCAGCAGCAATGGCATGGCGATGTGCCTGGCAATCTCCAAGGCAATCGGCACGACCAAGATGGGCGTGCTGGATTCAACGTTCGAGGAAGAGGTGCTGATCGATCTGTTCGAAGAGCATCAGCCCAGCCTTTATGGCCTGCGCGCCATGTATACCGCACTGGTGGAAGCCGGCTGTTCTCCCGAAGCGGTCATGCTGGACCTGTATGCTTCGGGCGAGGGCGTGAAGTTTGCCGAATACGGCCGTGATCTCGGCGCCTTCGAGCGCATGAAACGCACCAGTGTCACGGCGCAGTACGGGCATCTCGTCTGGTCCAAGAAGTACTTCGATGAGGAAAAGACGCTCAATGGGATGCGCGAGATGTTGGCCAACATCAAGGATGGCAGCTTCATTGCCGCGCTGAAGGCCGAGAAGGCCAAGAACGCCAAGGATATCGACCAGACCTGGAAAGAGAACAATGACCACGAACTGGTGAAGAAAGAGCACGAGCTTTACCAGCTTCTGGGGCGCCGCCCCAAGGACGCGCCTGCTCCGGGTGACGACTGAGCCCGGACGGGACCGATGAGCCGTTATCGTCTGGGTATCGACATTGGCGGTACGTTCACCGACCTCCATGTCATGGAGGAAGGCACGGGCACGCTTTATGCGTTGAAGACGCCGTCGACCAAGGAAGACCCGTCGCTTGCCGTGGCCAACGGGATCGAGGAGTTACAGCGTCGTTACGGCATTGACCCCGCCGATATCGCCTATTTCGCCCATGGCACGACGCTGGCGGTGAATACGTTGCTGGAGCGCAACGGTGCGCGCGCAGGCGTGCTGATGACCAAGGGGTTCACCGACACGCTGGAACTGCGCCGATTGCGTCTGCCCAAGGCCAATGACTTTTTTGTGCCCAAGCCGATCTCCCTGGTGCCACGTCGCCATGTGAAGCCGGTGGACGAACGCATGCTGGCCGATGGCCGGGTGCGGACCCCAATCCGGCGAGGGGATGTCGAGGAACAGGCGCGTGCTCTGGTTGAGGACGGCATCGAAACGATGGCGATCTGCTTCCTGCACGCGCATCAGAACCCGGACCACGAACGCCAGGCCAAGGCATGGGTCGAGGCGATGTTTCCAGATATCTATGTCTGCACCTCGGCGGAAGTCTGGCCCCAGCAGCGTGAATACGAGCGTTCGCTGATCAGCGTCATCAACGCCTATGTCGGCGGGCGTATGAAGGCTTACTTCAACACGCTGCAGAAACGTACCGATGATCTGGGTATGACCTGCCGGGTCTTCTCGACCAAGTCGAATGGCGGCGTGATGGGGGTTGCCTCAGCGGCCGAACGGCCCGTGGAAACCCTGCTTTCGGGGCCGGCGTCCGGCGTGATTGGTGCAGCGCATGTCGCGCGTCTGATCGGCGATGCCAACATCGTCACGGTCGATATGGGCGGTACCAGCGTCGATGTCTCGATCGTGCAGAACGAGATCCGTTATGCCACCGAAAATACGGTGGGTGATTTCCCTGTCATCATGCCTGCGGTCGATGTTTCTGCGGTCGGTGCCGGTGGTGGCTCCATCGCCTGGACCGATGCCGAAGGTGTCCTGAAGGTTGGGCCTGAAAGCGCCGGTGCGGTGCCCGGGCCAGCCTGTTACGGGCGAGGCGGCACACGACCAACGGTGACCGATGCCTATCTCACGGCAGGGATCGTCGCACCCGACAGTTTTCTGGGTGGCGAGATGACGCTGGACCGCGATGCGGCCCATCGCGCCATCGACAGCATTGCTGATGTGCTGGGATTTGGCCGCGCGGAAACCGCTGATGCCATCCTGCAGGTCACCACGGCCAACATCTATGCCGAACTGCTTCCTCAGATGGCGCGCCGGGGAGTCGATACATCAGGGTTTTCCATGCTGGCCTATGGTGCGGCCGGACCTACACAGGTCTTCATGCTGGCACGCGAGCTCAACATGCGCCGTGTCATTGTGCCGCCTTCGCCGGGCATCCTGTGTGCACTGGGCTGCCTGGTTGCCGATCTGCGGGCTGATTTCGTCCAGAGCATCTGGCGCGAGGCGGGCGCGCTTCCCGATGATGAACTCCAGGCGATTTTTGCACGGTTGGAGGATCAGGCGCGAAACTGGCTTGCAGACCAGCAGGTGGATCTGGATGAGGTGTACATCCTGCGTTCTGCTGATCTCTGTTACGCCGGGCAGTCCTATGAAGTGAACGTGCCGTTCCCAGAGGTTGCCGCCGGAGACATCACGACAGGCAAGGTCGTCGACTGGTTCCACAAGCGCTATGGTCAGGTTTATGGCTACACCGATACCGATGCGCCTGCACGCATGCTGGAAGCGCGCCTGCAGATTGTTGGCGTGACGCCCAAGCCCGAGATCCGGCTGGTTGCTGGAGCATCCGATGCGCCGGAAGGCCCCAAGGGTACGCGGTTGATTCATGAGCGCGGCGCAGAGATGGAGGCCACAGTCTGGCAGCGTGGCAGTCTGCGCCAGGGAACGGAATACGAAGGCCCCATGGTTGTCGAGCAGTACGATACGACGATCTATGTGCCACAGGGATTCCGTGTCACGGTGGACGAGCACGCCAATCTGATCGGGGAGCGTACATGATGGACGATCGTATTCGCCTCGAGATCCTGTCGAACCGGTTCCAGGCCATTGTCGATGAGATGGCCCAGGTGGTTTCGCGAACCGCCCATACTGTCTTCGTGAAGGAAACGCAGGACTACGGCTCGGTCCTGGTGTCGCGCAAGGGCGAGGTGTTTGCCGCGCCGCGCCGTTATGGCGTGCTGATGATGATCGGTATGCCGATGGAAGCAGCGCTTGATTACATCGGCGATGATGTGGCTGAGGGCGATATCTTCATCTCCAACGACCCCGATGCCACCAGGGGCATGGCGACGCATCTTTCGGACGTCTATCTGTGGAAACCCATCTTCGTGGACGGAGAGCTGCTGTGCTGGTCCTGGACCTTCATCCATGTCTCCGACATCGGCGGGCGGGTTCCGGGATCGATTGCGCCGTCGAGCAACGAGGTCTTTCAGGAAGGCCTGCGCATTCCGCCCCAGAAGCTCTATGCGGCGGGTGAGCTCAACAAGGCCCTGCTCGACATGATCCTGACGAACTGCCGCACGCCTGATCCCAACTGGGGCGATATGAAAGCCTGTCTGGCAGGCCTGGCAACGGCTGAGCGGCGGGTCCATGAACTGACCGCGCAATATGACTACGCCTCGGTCGACAGCACGATTGATCAGGTGCTCGATTATGCCGAAGCCCAGGCACGCCGTGTGATCGGCCATGTGCCTGAGGGAACCTACCGTTACACCGACTATATCGAAGCCGACATGGTGGGCCTGGGTCTGGTGCGCATCCATGTCGCGATGACGGTCAAGGGTGGCGAGATGCTGCTCGACTTCACCGGCACGGCTCCCCAGGTGCGCGCCGCGCTCAACATTCCGACTTACAGCCATGATGGCCACTGGATGCTGATCACCGGTCTGGTCAACTGGATCTGCACCCAGGAGCCAAGCATTGCCTATAACGCCGGTCTGGTGCGGCCCATGAAGGTGCATGCGCCCAAGGGCACAATTCTCAACCCGGAACCCGGCGCTGCTTATGGCGCTCGTTATGCCACCAGCCACAAGGTTTGTGATGTGACCATCGGCGCACTGGCCCAGGCCGTGCCCATGGAACTGCCGGCAACAGATTCAGGGCAGGGTTCGATCCTGCTTGTCTCGGTGCCTGATTTCGAAACCGGCGGACACAAGGTCTCGGTCATCCAACCCATCGTGGGTGGCGCAGGCGGACGTCCGGTCGATGACGGTGTCGACGGCACCATGGTGATCCTGAATTTCCTGAAGAACATTCCCACCGAGATTTTCGAGAACGAGATGTCGGAAATTGTCATCCGACACTATGGCCTGCGTGAGGATTCCGGCGGACCCGGCAAATATCGCGGCGGTACGGGGATCGAGATCGAATTCGAGACGTCATCACCCTATACCTCGATCACCTCGCGTTGCATGGAACGCTACATCTTCGGGCCGCCCGGCCGCCTGGGTGGCCACATGGGAGCGACCGGCTACACCACGTTCAATCCCGGTACCAACCGTGAGGCCGATCTGGGCAAGATCGACGTGCTGGAAATGGAGCCTGGCGATGCCCTGCGCATCGGGACCCAGGGCGGTGGTGGTTTTGGCGATCCCCTGGAACGCCCACCTGATAAGGTCGCAGACGATGTTGCCAACGGTTTTGTGCATCGCGGCACCGCGCAGGAACATTACGGCGTGGTTCTGGGCGATGACGGCGCGGTCGATGAAACGGCGACGTTAAGCCGCCGCGAAGTGATCCGTGAGGAACGCGGCTGGACCGAGGCTCCGCTATACGGTCTGGGCGAGGCCCGCGAGGCCTATTCAGCGGTTTGGAGCAGCGAGCTTGAAGACGCGATTTCCCAAGCGGTGGCCGATATGCCGGTGCAGCTCATGCAGTTCCTGCATGGCCGTCTGATCGCACGCATCCAGACCGAGCATGATGAAGGCCGCAAGGTCGCTGCCGATGCCGTGCCTGGAATCCTGGATGATGTCCGGCGAGAGGTCGCCAGCGGTATGGCAACGGCTGCAGAGTAGAGTACGCGCCCGTAGCGTTCCCCCTCCGCCGCCGCCCTCTGGCTCTCCGGTATGGATGGCCCGGTCAGGCCATGCCATGACGGAATGGGGGTAGGTGGATTGGTTGTTTAATCAGCCCTTGAGTCGTTTGGTCCAGGCTTCGGGCACCTTGTCGAGGCCGGGGCCACTGTCGGCGAACCATGACATGGCTTCTGCGATTGTCGGGCGTTCGCATAGTTCATCCATCCAGCGGCGCAGATTGGGCAAGGCGCCGATTTGCGGGAATTCCCGGGCGGCCAGGACCGACATGGGATAGGCCAGAACGTCGGCTATCGAGAAACCCGGACCGGCGACATGGGCATGGTCGGCGAGCTGCTCATCGAGATGTTTGTAGCGGGCATTCATGGTGACGGTGAAGACGTCGAGCGACGGATCGGACGCGTCGATTCCCGCCCATTGCAGGTAGTACTGGGCGGCAAAGGGCGGATAGAGATCGGTTGCCAGAAACAGACTCCATTCGCGCACCATGACGCGCTCGTAGTCTGACTCTGGCATCATGCATCCGGACTTTTCAGCCAGATACCAGACAATGCCGACCGATTGCGTAAGTGTGATTGGTTTGCCACCGGGACCATCATGATCGGTCATGGCGGGCACCGTGCCGTTGGGATTGACGGCAAGGTACTCCGGTGTGCGGTGCTGGCTCTGGTAGAGGTCGATGTGGTGGGTCGTAAACGCGAGCCCAGATTCCAGCATGGCGATGGATGCGCGCTGGGCATTGGTCGTGTTGGCCGTGTAGACGTCGATCATGATGCTGTTCCCCTTGCCGAAGTTCAGCCATAGCACAATCACTGACGCCAGGGGTTCAGCCGTTTGCGGCGCGATCCTGCAGGACGCTGTCCCAGTCGTGGCTGAGACGCCATGCGGCCCACAGGCTGATCAGCGTGATGGGCAGGAATGCCGCAAACACCCAAACAGCAATGGTGCGCAGGGTTTCATCGCTTGGATCACCAGCAAAGCCCAGGGCGTTGGCGATGACACCGCAGACCGCAGCACCCACGGCATAGCCGAACTGCTGGACGGTCGGCAGGGCGGCCGAGGCACGTTCGCGCTCACCCTCGGGTGCCGCAGCGGTGACACGCCGGATGACAAACCCCCACATCATGCCGAAACCAAGCCCCAGGAAGAGGACGAACGGCATGATCGGCCACACAGAGCCGCCGGGTAGCGTGATCGCCAAGCCGGCAATTCCCAGGATCACGACGACCGGGCCGGTGCGGATCATCCAACGTTCCAGAGCAAGCCCGGCATTGGCGACGGATATGGCAGCAACGCCCCATGCGACAGATTCTGCAGCGATGATGTAGCCCGATTCGAGAGGCGAAAGACCGTACAGGCGCTCCAGGAAAAACGGCCCATAGGTAAAGAGAGACGATGTTGCGATGGCCAATGTGATGGCCAGCAGCAGACCAGCGCCATAGGCCGTGTTGGGGCGGAACGGCTGGGGCGGCAGCATCGCATTGCCGCGCTTGGCGTTGTCGCGCCACAGGAAGAGGGCAAGCGACAGGGCGGCAAAAACGATCATGGCCGGGGCAGTGACGGGGTCGGGATCTGCGCCTGCCTGAGAGACCAGGAGCAGGGCAGCGGCCAGGGCAAAGAGACGCAGGTAGGGCGGGCGCGCGGGGCCATCGGCAGCTTCGCGTTTTTTGTCCTTGGGCACGGCCACAAGGACCAGAATGACGAACAGAACGGCCTGCAGCGCGAAGGCCCAGAACGCGCCGCGCCACATGCCCATATTGGCGAAGAGACCGCCGACCATGGGGCCGCAAAAGGCCGACATGCTCCAGACCGCCGAGGTGAGCGCAACAAGCTTGGGCAACATGGGTTTGGGGAACAGGCGGTCGAGCGCAACAAACACCAGGGCAACCTGACCGCCACCGCCCATGCCCTGGACAAACCGCCCAAGCAGCATGACCGACATGTCCGGCGCCAGGGCCGAGATGACGCAGCCAACGGCAAACAGGGCACCTGCCGAAAGGAAGGCGTTGCGCAGGCCAATGGTGAGCGTGAGCAGGCCTGTGGAGGCTCCGATCAGGATCGAAGCCAGCATGTAGATCGTATAGGCCCAACTGACATAAGCCGCGCCGCCGATCTCGGACACGGCGCTGGGCAGCGTCGTGACGATCAGCAGGCTGTCAGCGGCATGCAGCCAGATACCAAGTGTCAGGGCTGCAATGAGCGGCGCCCGCCCCCCACGGAGAAGGTCGAGCCAGCCGGTGCCGGTGGTTGTTGAATCGCCCATGGTGCCCCTTTCCATGGCGATATATAGAAAGTATATACTTTCTTAAGTCAAGACCCAGGAATGAGCAGAAACCATCAAGTCAGTGCACCGTGGGGCAGGAGCATGTCGGCGGTCTCGTTGCCCTGTTCGCGGGCAAGCATGCGCAGGGTCGAATAGAACTCGTCGAGTTCCACATTGCCGGTTCGCATGAAGCGGTCGCCTTCGGGCGCAAAGGCGGTACGGCCATGGAGGACGCGCTGATTGTTGAAGAACAGCGCTTCACCGGTGCCGACCGGAACTTCGACCTGATTGGCTTTGTCGAACAACATTGCTTCGAGTTTGCGCAAGGCGCGCAGCATGGGGCGGATCAGGTCATCGGCCATATCGAGCGGGCCGGCTCCGCGGTCGTTGAGGCGGATACCGGCAATCTCCCCGTCATCATCCAGACTGAACACCGGCGCGCGCATGCGGAAATCGCGGCCCTGTTTCAGGAGACGGCGGTAATGGGTGATCGGCACGGATGAGAGCAGACGGAAGGCTTCGGGGTCTTCTTCACGCAGCATGACCCCGACCCGGAAACCGTCGACCATGAGTGAAGCACCGCCGCTGGTGGCGGCACGCACGAAATGAAAACAGGTGATCGAAGGCGGGGCCTGGCGATAGGGTTCGTCACAATGGGGGTCGAGCTTCACGTTGAGATCGCCATAAACCAGAGCGTCGGGATTGTAGGTGAAGTCATAAACGCTGCCGTAGTTGGTGACCCGCAACGGCCCGGCCAGCGCAATAACGTCGGGCGTTGCTTCTGCCTGGCGCGGTGCATTGCGCAGCAAGACAAAGCCGTAGTCGCGCAGGTGTTCCAGCATGGCCAGACGCGCGGCTTCGTCATGCCTGCAGGCCTCGTAATCGGCTTCCGGAACCCCACCTTCCAGTTCCTTGCCCCATAGGGTCGGCCGCCACTTCCGGCGCTGACGTTCTTCCGGGCTGTTGCAGGTCGCGCGCAGCCAGACCGGATCAAAGCAGCCTTTGTGATCGTCATCAGACCAGATGATGTTCAGGGCGCCGTCTGCATCCAGATTGGCCGAGCTAATGGCAATGTCGTCGGGGATCTCGGTCAGGCGCAGGGCGCGGATGCCGCTTTCGAAGGTACCGCAAATCTCGCAACGACAGGTGTGACGCAGCCAGACTGCGTGGTATCGGCTGGTATGGCCATCGCCCCAATGCACGGTGATGTGGTCACCGGCATTGGCGACCTCGGTAAGGGTGGTTCTTGGATTGCCCACAACAACGCCCATGACCGCCTCGCAGCAAATGTGTTGAGGCCTGACCGTGAGACCAAACGGCTGATCTGTAAACCGACTTGTATTGGGTCATCAGGGTTAGTCTGGCTAATCCGGTCGCTTGTCTCGCCTTGCCATTCGGCTCTATCGTTGCGCTAACAACGACAGGAGAAGGCGTCATGGCCGTTGCAGAGGCAATCGATTCGGGATCCATGTCTGAGGCCGAATGGCAGGCACGCTGCGATCTCGCGGCCTGTTACCAGCTTGTTGATCTCTATGGCTGGTCGGATCTATCGGGCACCCACATCTCGGCCCGCATTCCTGGCACCGAGCACTTCCTGATCAATCCCTATGGTCTGCTGTTTGACCAGATCACGGCCCGCAACCTGGTCAAGGTCGATCAGGACGGTCAGATCGTGGGGCACAGCGACTGGCCCGTTAATCCCGCTGGTTTCCTGATCCATTCCTGCATCCATCGCGCACGCCCGGACGTCCATTGCGTACTCCACACCCATACCCGTGCGGGCAATGCGATTGCCATGCAAAAGGATGGCCTGCTGCCGATCAACCAGAAGGCACTCATCATCACCGGCTGGACTGCCTATCACGACTATGAAGGCGTCGTGCTGGACGCGGCTGAACAGGAAAGCCTGGTGCGTGATCTGGGCGACAACATGATTCTGATCATGCGGAATCATGGTCTCATGACCTGCGGCGACAGCGTCGGTGCCGCATTCGTGTGGATGCACCGGATCGAGGCGGCCTGCCGTTATCAGGTCGATGGTCTCTCGGGGGGCGTGCCGCTCCATTACCCCAGCGAAGCGGTACAGCAGAAGACCATCGAACAGGGCCGCCGCATCTTCGCGCCCAATGGCCATGCCCGTGTCGGGATGGAATGGCCCAGCCTGATTACCCAGCTCGAACGCGAGCGGGGAACGGGGTATCGGAGCTGATTGCCTCAGCCCGCGGTGAGCCCCCCGTCGATGACGAATTCGGCGCCGGTGACAAACCGGCTTTCGTCGCTCGAGAGATAGAGGATCATGTCGGCGACGTCCTGAGCCTCGCCCATGCGGCGCAGGGGAATCTGGGCTTCCAGCTTGCCCTGGGTACTGGCGGGGTCGCGGCTGCGTTCGATCATGGCCTCGACCATGGGCGTCAAAATGAAGGCCGGATGCACGCTGTTGCAGCGGATGTCATAGCCCTTGCGCGCGCAATGAAGCGCCACCGATTTGGTGAGCAGGCGCACCGCACCCTTGCTGGCGTTGTAGGCGGCCATGTTGTGACCGCCGACCAGACCCGAGACCGAGGAGAGGTTGACGATGGAGCCGCCGCCGGTCTGTTTCATGGCCAGAACACCGTGTTTGCAGCCAAGGAAGGTGCCGTCGGCATTGATGCTCATGACCCGCCGCCAGTCTTCCAGCGTGGTTTCCTCGATGTTGGTTGCTGCGCCCGTGCCCGCGCTGTTGACCAGAATGCTGATGCTGCCCAGTGCCGTGACGGCCTGATCGACCGCGCTGATCCAGCTTTCCTCATCGGTGATGTCATGGTGGATGGTGACGACCGCATCGCCCAGCGGGGCTGCAGCCTCTGCCAGACCTTCGGCGTTCCAGTCGGTCATGGCGACGCGCGCGCCTTCCTCGACGAAACGTTCGGTCGTGCGCCGCCCGATGCCCGATGCCGCGCCGGTCACCAGTGCTGTTTTACCCGTCAGTCGTCCCATGGCCATGATCTCTCTGTTATCTGATCAACTGTTCTACAGAGCCTAACGGGAAGGGCGGCAATCGCCTATGCCCATGCTGTTCAGGCGCAAGCGAACGTCAAACGTGATCAGAAGGTTTGCACGACGATCTTGCCCTTGGCTTTTCCGGTTTCGACCATGGCGTGGGCCTTGCTGATGTTCTCTGCATTGATGGGGCTCAGAACCTCATCAAGGGTTGTGCGGATACGGCCGGCGTCGATCTCTTCGGCAACATAGGAGAGCAGCTTGTGTTGCTCGATCATGTCGGAGGTCTCGAACATGGCGCGGGTGAACATGAACTCCCAATGCAGGCTGGCCGATTTGGTTTTCATGCCGGCCATGGGCATCGGCACGTCGGTATTGTCGATCGAGACGATGCCGCCCTGGGGGCGGATGAGTTCAACCGCTGCATCCCAATGGCGCATGTCGTTGAAGATCGCGATGTGATCGACATGTTGGAACCCCAGGGCGCGGACCTGTTCGACCATGGGCTCGCGGTGGTTGACGACATGGTCGGCGCCCAGTTCCTTGACCCAGCTGGTTGTTTCCGGGCGCGATGCCGTTGCAATCACGGTCAGGCCGGCAGCCTTGGCAAGCTGAATGCCGATGGAGCCGACACCACCACCCGCCCCGATGATGAACAGCGTCTGACCCTTGTGAGCATCATCACGGTCAATTCCCAACCGCTCGAAGAAACACTCATAAGCCGTGATCGTGGTTAACGGCAGGGCGGCTGCCTGCGCAAAATCAAGGCTTACGGGTTTGGTGCCGACGATGCGTTCATCGACAAGCTGGAATTCTGAATTGGAACCCGAACGGGTGATATCGCCAGCGTAATAGACTTCATCGCCAGGGCTGAAAAGCGTGACATCTGATCCAACGGCTTCGACCACACCGCTGGCGTCCCAGCCGAGCACGCGGGGCGGATCTTCCACCACGTCCTGGCCTTTGGATTTGCGGATCTTGGTATCGACGGGATTGATTGAGACAGCCTTCACCGCCACCAGGAGGTCCCGGCCCGTCGGCGCCGGCTTGGGCAGCTCCACATCAAGAAAGGCCTTGGGATCGGTGATGGGGAGATAGCGTGTAATCGCGACAGCTTTCATGGTCGGGTCTCCTGACAACGGGGCTGATTCAGCAAGGATTCGGTGCGCGCACCATCGTTTGTCTTCCTGCAGACAGCAAGATGTGCGGATGCTGATTTCTTGTGGTCGACTGGCGGGCGGTTATCCCCGCACATTCCCGGGTATATTGACATAAGGTGGTGTTGGCTTGAGACAGAATGACCGGAGGAACCACTGATGGAACGTCACCGCAATTGGCCCGCTGAGTGTTGGCAGTTCGACTTCGAGGTGCCGATGTCCCTGTCGGACCGTTATGACCCCGTCATCTCCATTGCCGGTAGTGTTGCGCTTGACGTCAATGGTCAGCAGCGCGCGCCGGGCGATCTGATGACCCAGACCGATATGGTCGCGCGTGAGGTGCGCCTGACGGTTGAAGGTGCTGGTGCCGGAGCTAACTCCATCGCCAAGCTTGTCGTGTTTTATGTCGGTCAGGGCGAAGACATCCGCGAAGAGATGCTGTCCCGGCTGCGGGCTGGTTTGCCGGGCATGGATGATGCCGTGATTACCGCTGTGCCGATCACCAACCTCGCTTTTCCAGGCATGATGATCGAGGTTGAAGGCTACGCCTTTGCTGATGGCAGCACTGCCCTTGTGCGTCAGGCACCGGCTGACGGTGTACTGGCTGCAGGCAACATGGTTTTCGTGGGTGGCAACGCTGCTGCGGCGACAGGTGCTGAAGATCTGGAGAGCCAGGCGGCCTCATCCCTGGTTGGCCTGCGCAACGGTCTGGTGCAGGCGGGTCTCAAACTCACCGATGTCGTGCGCCTGAATGTCTATTACGTGTCAGGTGGTGGGCCAGCCGATCTTGCTACCGTGGGCTGGGTTCTTTCCCAGGGCTTTTCTGCTCCCGGACCGGTCGTGACCTTTGTGCCGCTGCCTGCCCTGTCACGTCCTGGTTGCCTGGTGATGATGGATGCCATTGGCATGGTCGGCCCCCGGGAACATCTTGAAACCCCACCCTGGCAATGGCCGGAGAACTGGCCGTTCAGCCAGGCACTGGCCTGCGGTGATGTGATCTTTGTTGGTGGACAGGTTGCCTTCGATGCCGATCGCAAGGTGCTGAAGGCAGGGGACATGGCGGCCCAGACCAGCCTGGTCATGGACCGGGTTGTTGCCATGTTGGGGCACTTTGGCGCCGGGATTAACGAAACCATGAAGGTTGGATGCTGGTACAGCGCCGGGGCTTCGGTCGACATGCTCAAACGCAATGCGATGGTGCGCAGTTCCTATTTCACCAAGCCGGGTCCGACATCCACGGGTGTGCCCACGGATGCTCTGATCGATCCGGGTGCGCTGGTGCAGATCGATGTTGTGGCGATGACGCCACGTGGCCACTGACGGCGTCGCGACGAGGGCTTTCTGATGAAGGTTCCATGTGCTTCAGATACCCTCTAGGTTCGGATTCAGGGGAGTGGATCATGGCGGTAGGCGTATTGGGTGATCGCAGGAAATTCAGCTGTTTGGCCCGGTGTTTTGCACTGGCACTGCTCGGCTGTGCAGTTTTTTCAGGCCCCCTGAAAGCGCAGGACGACGGCCATACCGTTTCCATCGAACAGGCGATCACCTGGGCCCTGCTGGATAACCCTTCGGTCGAGAATGCCGAGCTGGATGTCGACAAGGCCGGGCATGCCATTGATGAAGTCTGGGCCGACTACTTTCCCGAGATGAAGGTCGTTGTTAGTGCCCGGCGCAATCTGACGGAACAGAAATACACGTTTGACCAGGGCGTGTTCGGCTCCTTTGCGGCAACCGGGCCAATTCCGGCAAACGATGTGACGATCAAGACCAACGAGGACTGGACGGGCGTCGTCCAACTCTCGGTGGTGCAGCCGATCACCGGCATTTTCAAGGTCGAACTTGAAGTCGATCACATGACACTTGCCCAGATGATTGCAGCAGAAAATCTGCGCATGACGCTTCAGGACACGGTCAAGCAGGTCAAGCAGCAATACTACCAGATTGTCGCTTCGCAGGCCGACCTCTCCAATGCAGGAGAGAGCATCGCCTTTTACGAAGCGCTTGAGCGGGAAATGGCCAACAAGGTCGAGGAGCAAACCGCTCTGACCTACGAACTTCTCGAGGTTCAGGCGAGGTTGGCTCAGGCTCGTCAGGAGGCGTTGACGGACCGCAATACGATTGCTTCGCAAAAGGAGCAACTCAACAACCTGATGGGCCGTGATCCCATGGAGCCGTTCCAGGTGGCCGGCGCCTTGAACCCGGCTGCGCTTCTTGTTGATAGCGAGACGGCACGCGAGATAGCGCTCGACCGACGCCCGGAAATGCGTGAGGCGTTGTTGCGTGTGGATCTGGCCGAAAACAACGTTGATATCGCCGAATTTGATTACATTCCCGATGCCGGGGCGGTGTTCAGCTACACGCGCGCCAACCACAACCTGATTCCCGACACAGAGATGTATGTTGGTCTCCAATTGTCCTGGGAGTTTTTCGATTGGGGCGGGCGTTACGCCAATGTTCAGGCGCAGGAAGTGGGCGTTTCCCAGGCCCGGAATGATGTGCATGCTACGCGGAGTCAGGTTGTCTCCGAAGTCAATGCAGCGCTGCGCAACATCGAAGACGCCCAGGCGGCGGTTGGCGTTGCAGGGCTTTCGCAACAGGCTTCGCAGGAAAAGCTTCGTGTCACGATGAACCGGTTTGAGGAAGGTGCTGCATTGTTGTCTGATGTTCTCGATGCGGAATCGGAACTCTCGCAAGCCAATGATGATGCGGTGAAGGCGGCCCTGGCAGTCCTGGGTTATCAGGCCGATCTGGCCCGCGCGATGGGAGAGGAATGACTATGCTACGCACCAGCCTTGCGGCGCTGTTGTTGGGCGCCGGTTTTCTTGCCGCCTGTGATCAGGACACACCAGCGCCTGAGGCTGCACCGTTGCCGGTTCGCGTGGAGACGGTGGTTGAGCATGGTGCAGACGATGATCTTTCGTTGACCTATTCGGCCTCGCTTGAGGCGATCACGCAGCTGTCGCTCTCGTTCCAGACAGACGGCAACGTGATATCGCTTTTGCAGGTCGAGGGCTCCGATGGTGTCATGCGCAAGGTCGAGCCAGGTGATCTTGTTGCCGAGGGCATGGTGCTTGCCTCACTTGATCCGCGCCAGCTTCAGGATCAGTTGACCGAGGCGCAGGCGCAACTTGCCGCTGCGCAAGCCAGCTTCGCGACAGCCCAGGAAAACTGGCAACGCGTCCAGAATCTTTATAATGAACAAAGCGCAACGGCGACGGAGTACGACGACGCACGCCAGCAGTTCCAGTCGACACAGGCCAATGTGACAGCCGCATCAGCGCAGGTCGATCAGGCAAGTGATGTTCTGGGCGATACGGATCTAACCTCGCCACTGACCGGCGTGGTGGTTGAACGCAATATCGAGGTCGGTTCGCTGGTTTCTTCGGCGACGACGGCGTTTGAACTTGCCGACCCCAGCGAGATCAAGGCGGTGTTTGGCATTCCAGATACTCAGCTCAAGACCATTAAACTGGGTGACCGTTTGTCGATCACGACCCAGTCGCTGCCGGACCAGACCTTCAGCGGCACGGTGATGTCGATCTCTCCGGCGGCGGACAATACGACCCGGCTGTTCCCCATCGAACTGGGTCTCGACAATGCCGACAATGCCCTGAAGATCGGCATGATTGCTTCACTCGTTCTCCAGGTCGGTGAAGAGGCCGCGCAGGCAAGCACCATTCCGATCGACGCACTGGTGCGTGAGGATGGCAAGGCAGGCAGTTATGCCGTGTTTGTCGTTGAAACCAATGATGGCGCCAGTGTCGCGCGCGAACGCAGCGTCACGATTGGCGAGGTGCACGGAAACCGTATTGCCGTGCTTTCGGGGCTGGAAGCCGGTGATGCCGTGGTGGTCGTGGGCACCAATACGGTGCGCGACGGGCAATCCGTTCAAGTGGTGCGGTGATGCGCGTTAACAGGTTTCGATCCGCCAAGTCCTGGCGAGCCGTTCTTTGAGTGGCGGCACCACCAAATCTGGCCTGGAGAGTCGGCACAACCTTGCCCGGTTTTTCACGGAAAACCGCTCGGTCGCCTTCGTTGCGCTGATTCTCTGCATCATTTGGGGTGCCTACAGCTATTGGGCCATGCCGCGGTTGAAAGATCCGGTCATTCCAGTGCGCGCGGCTTCCGCCGTCACGGCCTGGCCCGGCATGGATGCGATCAGCGTTGACCGGTTGGTCACGCGTGCGATCGAGGCAACCATCGCTGAGAGCTCGCTGATTCAGCCACCCGGGCCGGAAACCTACGGCATCAAGTCGATGTCCCTGCCTGGTCTGTCGATCGTCCAGATCCAGCTCGATCAGGACGTCAGCGACACCACCGAAGTCTTCAACTCCATAAACCTCAGACTCCAGGCGCTCAGCAAATCACTTCCCGACGGCGTGCAACCGATCAAGTTCAATGATGGATTTGGCGACACTGCGGCCTTGTTGCTCACGCTTGCCAGTCCGACGGAGACTGATCTTGAGCTCGAAATCCGGGCGCGCGACATCCGTGCAGCGATTGAAGAAGCTCGCACAGGAGAAAGCGCAGGCGACGAAACCCGGTTTGCCGTGGTGGTGGTTCTGCCGCGCGATGTCGATCCAGAGGTTGCCCTGCGCGGGATGCGCCTGTTTGCCGACTATGCGGCTGACGGAAGAGGCCTGACCCAGCCCAAATTGCTTCTGGGGCCGGGTTTTGTCGGCGTTGATGGCGCCTTTGATGGCGATGCATCCGCGGTCCAGGCACTGATCGATCAGTTCCTGAACGAACGGATGGGCCAGGTCCGGTTCCATGAAGACGCCTGGAATGCAGCCATCGTGAGCGACCCCGCGATGACCATGGCCGCGCTCGAGAGCGTGCGCGGGTCGAAATACAGCCATCACCAGCTCGATCAGTTTTCCGAATTCCTGGCCAACGGCGTCCTCACGGTACCTCTGGTGTCCGAGGCCCAGCGTTCCGGCCTGGTAAGCCAACAGGTTCTGCTGGAATACGATCAGGTACGCCTGGCGTCCTACGGTGTTGACCCGTATCGGCTTTCGAACATCCTGGATGCGCGCAACACAACGACTCCAGCGGGATCCATCCGTGTGGGAGATGTCGACGTCCTGATCGAGACATCCGGCAGTTTCGAGAATGCACGCGAGATTGGTGGTGTGATCGTCACGACCGACGACGAAGGCTCGCCCCTTTATCTGCGGGACCTTGTTGATGTCAGCCTTGGTTATCAGAGCCCCCCACGACTGTTCGATCATTTCCTGCAGCGCAATGCCAAGGGTGATTGGGAACGACTGCGCGCCGTGACTCTGGCAATCGATATGCATGACGGCCAGAAGATCGGGGATTTCGGCGCCGCAGTCAGTGCCCGGATTGATGAACTTCGGATTCTGTTGCCCGATGATCTCGTCATTGCGCGCAGCTCCGATCAGCCGGAACAGGTGGCCGACAATCTCAACCTGTTCACCCGGGCCCTGATCGAGGCCATGATCCTGGTCGTCATCATCGCCTTTATCGGGTTCTGGGAATGGCGATCGGCCCTGCTGGTCATGTTCTCCATCCCGCTCACCCTGCTGATGACCTTCGGCATGATCCATCTGTTCGGCATCAAGCTTCAGCAAGTCTCGATTGTCAGTCTGATCATCGCGCTGGGACTTCTGGTCGATGATCCGGTCGTTGCCAACGATGCGATCAAACGAGAACTGGCTGCAGGCAAGGCACGCCTGCTGGCAGCCTGGCTTGGGCCGACGAAACTCGGCAAGGCGATCATGTTCGCGACGCTGACCAACATCGTGGCCTATCTGCCGTTCCTGATGTTGACCGGGAACACCGGTGATTTCCTGTACAGCCTTCCCATTGTCATGTCCTGTGCGTTGATCGCTTCGCGGCTGGTTTCGATGACCTTTGTGCCGATGCTGGGCTACCTCCTGCTGCGTCCCCGCGCCAAGCCGGAAAAGACAATTGAGGAGCGACGGGTGAGTGGCTTTGGCGGGCTCTACTGCCGGGTTGGATCGTTCGCCATCGAAAACCGCAAGAAGGTCATGGTTGCGTCGTTCGCGATTCTTGCGGCCGGGGCCTTCTTCAAGAGTGATCTCAAGACCTCGTTCTTCCCCGATGACGTGGAATACCTGTTCTATCTCGATGTCTGGATGCGCAATGGCGAAGACATTATGGCGACCGATAAGACGATTGCCGAGATCGAACAGGTCATCATGCAGGTGAGCGAGGAATACGGAAAAGCCAATCCCGATGAAGATGGCAACCCGCGCGAAATCGTCGTCTTCATGAGTGACTTTATCGGCGGCGGTGCGCCACGTTTCTGGTTCTCCGTCACGCCCCAGCTCAGCCAGACCTCCTATGGTCAGATCCTCGTGCGTATGTCCGACAAGGACGATACGCCAGAGTTCATCCTGCCCCTGCAGGAAGCGCTGACCAATGCCATACTTGGCGCTTTCATTGATGTAAGGCAGCTGCAGACCAATCCAGTGGATTACCCGGTTGCCATGCGCCTGTTCGGTCGCTCGACGCTGGGAACGGCAGATGAGATTGTGGCCTATCGCGAGATGCTCAAGCTGGCCGAAGAGGTCGCCGCGATCATACGTTCGTCACCTTTGGCAGCCCGTGTGCGCCAGGATTGGGGCGAAGAGGTCTTTCGGGTCGCTATGGATGTTGATGCCGACCGCGCGAACCTGGCTGGCCTCACCAATCAGAATATTGCCGCATCAACGGGGGCGGGCATCAGCGGTTTCCAGGTCGGTGAGATGCGCGTGGGCGAAGACCAGATCCCGATCGTCGCACGTATGCGCCTGGAGGATCGTGCACGCTTGTCAGATCTCTCAAGCCTTTATGTCTATGGTGACAGTCCTGAAGCCAAAGTCCCCCTGATGGAATTGGCAACCCTGGACTACGGCATGGAGATCCAGCGGATCCTGAGGCTTGATCATTATCCCGTGGTGACCATCTTTGGGTTCCCCACCGGCGATCATCTGCCCTCTGAACTCTTCAACACGGTCGCCGATGACATCGCGGCCTATGCCGAGACCCTGCCTCCGGGCTATCAGCTCCTGGTGGATGGTGAACAATCCAAACAGACCACCGGGTTCAGCAGCTCGCCATAACCCTGCTGATCTCGATGACCCTGATCTATGTCGCGCTGGTCGTGCAGTTCAACAGCGTCATCAAACCGCTTCTGGTGTTTGCGGCTGTTCCCTACGGCATGGTGGGTGCATTTGGCGGACTCTGGATCATGGGCAGTTCATTCGGCTTCATCGCGATGTTGGGCATGATTGCCCTGATGGGCGTGATCGTGAGCCACGTGATTGTGCTGTTCGACTTCATCGAGGAACGTCGCGAAGAGGGCGAAGACCTCAAAACAGCATTGCTGGATGCCGGTATTCTGCGCCTGCGCCCGGTTATGATCACGGTTGGCGCCACGATTCTTGCCCTGATCCCGCTCGCCATCGAGGGCGGTCCGCTCTGGCAGCCGCTCTCTTATGCCCAAATCGGCGGTCTGATTGTGGCGATGGTGGTAACGCTGGTCTGGTGCCGGTGTTCTATGCAATCTTCGTTCTCGACCTCAAGATTGTCGCCTGGGACATGCCCGAGCCTGAGGGCCAGCCAGAGCCTGAACCTGCGTGAGCCTGATTGACTCAGGCTGAGGAGATCTCGGCCACGAAGTTGTCGCAGGCTTGCCGGTGACCCGTTAGTCTCTGGGCATGTATTTAGATCCTCGCCTCTGGGCGTTCACGAAAGGCGTTCGTGGTCGCATCGCTCTCTCCGTCATCATTGGACTTGCCGCAACGGTAGCCGGCATCGGGCGCCTGGCGCTGCTGGGCTGGCTGATCGCACGCGTCTTTCAGGGTGCGCCGATGTCAGAACTGATGTGGCCTGTTGTGCTGATCGGTCTGGTGATGATTGCCCGTGGCGGGCTGGAATACCTGCGCGTCATGGTGGCGCATGAAACCGCCGCGCGGGTGCAACTGGTCATCCGCAAGACGATCTATGACAAGGCGGTCGACCTTGGACCCGCCTGGTTTGGGCGCGAACGCACAGGCGATGTCATTCTCTCGGTGGTCGATGGCGTCGAGCAGCTCGAGACCTATTTCGGCGAGTTCATGCCGCAACTGCTGATTGCCGTGCTCACCCCCATCGGCATCTTTGCCTTTGTCGCGTTTCTGGACCTGCCTGTGGCTGCGGTGCTGGTTGGGGCTGCGTTGATTGCGCTGGTTCTGCCGGTCGCGTTCCACAGTATGGACAGGAAGGCGAGCCTGGAGCGCGCGCGCACTTATGCTGATTTCGGCGCAGAGTTCCTGGATGCCGTGCAGGGCCTGGCAACCCTGAAGGCCTTTGGTCAGAGCGCGGCACGTGCCGCCGCCCTGGCGGAAAAGGCCGCAAAGCTGGCCTATGGCACCATGTGGGTGAACGCGACCAATGCGCTGGGTCGTGGCATCACCGATGCGGCTATCGCGATCGGTGCTGCTGCAGCGCTTGCCGTGGGGGCCTGGCGTGTCGAAGCAGGCACCATGGAGCTTTCGACCCTGTTGATCGTGCTGATGATGGGGTGGAGCTCTTCCGCCCCTGCGTGAACTGCGTGCCCAGCTTCATACCGGTATGCTGGGTCAGGCTGCTGCCTCGGCCATCTTCCGCCTGCTTGATGCAGAACCCATTGTGCGCGAACCGGTCAATCCTTCCGGCGTGATCCGGGGCAGCGCGATCACCTTCGAGAAGGTCAGCTTTGCCTATCCCGGCAACGAAGAGCGCGCCCATGAAGGGCTCGACTTCACGGTGGGTGAGGGCGAGCGTGTTGGTGTGGTCGGCCCGTCCGGTGCGGGCAAATCTTCCATCGTGCGCCTGCTGCTGCGATTCTATGACCCCCAGGCGGGCACGGTGCGCATCGGTGGCTGCGACCTGCGCGAAATGACGTTTGATGACCTGCGCGGCCAGATCGCGGTGGTCAATCAGGACACCTATCTGTTCCACGGCACGGTCGAAGACAATCTACGTTTCGGCAAACCCGATGCCAGCCTGGAAGAACTGGAATCAGCCTGCCGTGCTGCCAACGCCCATGACTTCATCGCCTCCCTGCCGCAGGGCTACGCCACGCTGGTGGGTGAACGCGGCATCCGTCTTTCCGGGGGGCAGCGCCAGCGCATCGCCATTGCGCGCGCCTTGCTGCGTGATGCACCCATCCTGGTGCTCGACGAGGCACTCTCTGCCGTCGATGCCGAAAACGAGTCCGTGATCCAGCAGGCGCTCGACCGTCTGATGCAGGGCCGCACGACCTTGATCTTTGCCCATCGTCCTTTCCAGCGTGATCGATGCGGATCGTATCCTGGCGCTTGATCATGGCCACATAGCCGAAGAAGGCACCCATGATGCGCTGATGGCCAAGCAGGGCGTCTATTGGACGCTGATGGCCGAACAGGCGCGCGAAACCGGCAACCGGAACGACGATGTGCTCGATGTCGAAGCCGTGGTTTCCCAGGCACGCGACCGCGATGTTGCCGATATGGTCGAGGCAGAGGCCGAACCCACGGACGCCATTCTGCGCGCCGAGGGTCTGGGCTGGGCCGGTGCGACCCGCGAGCTTCTGCGTTTTGTCACCGTGGAGCGCCTGAAGCTTGCCCTTACCTTCGTCTTTGGCGTCACTCGCGTGGTCGCCCTGATTGCCGTTGGTGTGATTTCGGCCCTGGTGGTCGCCAACCTGAAGGCAGGTGAGCCGTTCACAGGGCTTCTCATTGCCCTAGCCGTGGCCGCGCCGCTGGCAGGCATCGTCCATTGGCTGGAATCCTGGTTTGCTCATGACATGGCGTTCAAGCTGCTGGCCGAGATGCGCCGCCGCCTCTTCGACAAGCTGGATCGTCTGGCGCCGGCCTATCTGCTGCACCGGCGCACCGGTGATCTCTCGGCCATGGCAACGCAGGATATCGAAACGGTCGAGATCTTTTATGCCCATACCGTGGCGCCCGCCTTTGTTGCGGTGCTGATTCCCACGGCGATCATGGCGGTGCTGCTGTGGTTCGGATGGCCCATGGCGGTTGCCCTGGCGCCCTTCCTGGCCATTGTGGCGCTTTCGCCTTTCCTCATGCGCAACCGGCTGGACCGGCTGGGCTCGCGCGCCCGCGAAGCCTTGGGTGAGCTCAATGCCTTCACCGTGGACTCGATCCAGGGGCTTGCCGAAATCGTTGCCTTCCGACAGGCCACACGGCGCGGCGATCAGTTCATGGAGATTGCCCGGCGCGTGCAGAAGGTGCGCCTGCCGTTCTATCGCGACCTCACCTTCCAGATGGCCCTGCTGGAGATCGCCACGGGCCTGGGCGGCCTCGCCATTGTTGTGGCAGGCGCCATGATGGTGGTGGCCGGTGACCTTGATGCCGGTCTGCTGCCGCTCTTTACGTTGCTCGCCATGGCATCGTTTCTGCCGGTCAGCGAGATTGCCCATATCGGGCGCCAGCTCGCCGACACGCTGGGCTCAACCCGCCGTCTCTTTGCCGTCGAGCGTGAAAAGGTGCTGGTCGAAGATGGCCCCGGCGTGGCTGAACGCGCGGGTCCCGGTGGTGCTTCGCTGGCGCTCGATAACGCCACCTACACCTATCGTGGTCGCCGTGAACCGGCACTGGAAGCCATCACGCTCGACATTGCTGCGGGTTCCACCGTTGCCCTGGTCGGGCCCAGTGGTGCTGGCAAGACCTCGCTTGCTCACCTGTTGATGCGCTTCTGGGATCCCGATACCGGCCATGTCGTGATGGATGGTCACGATATCCGCGAACAGAAGCTGGATGATCTGCGCCGCCAGACCGCTCTGGTTGCCCAGGATACCTATCTCTTCAACGACACACTCCGCTCCAACATCATGATCGCGCGACCTGAGGCTGACGAGAAAGCTCTCGCCCTCGCCGTGCGTCAGGCCTCCCTTGATGAAGTCGTCGCTGGCATGCCCGACGGTCTGGAAACCCGCGTCGGCGAACGCGGTGCTCGCCTCTCTGGCGGTCAGCGCCAGCGTGTCGCCATTGCCCGCGCCTTCCTCAAAGACGCGCCGGTGCTGATCCTTGATGAAGCCACCAGCCATCTCGATGCCGTCAACGAACTGGCCGTGCGCCACGCGCTTTCGGAATTGATGTCGGACCGCACCACCATCGTCATCGCCCACCGCCTCTCGACCGTGCGCAACGCCGACCTTATCGTTGCCATGGAGAACGGTCGTGTCGTCGAGCAGGGCAGTCATGACGAATTGCTGGCAAGACGCGGTCTGTACGCGCGCCTGGTAAGGCACCAGATGGGCGGTGCTGCAGCGGCGGAGCGTTAAGGAAACCCCTTCAGATTCATTGAATTTTCATCTGACTAGTCATATATCTAGTCAGAATGGAGTGATGCAATGAACCAAACATGGCAAGTGCAGGACGCCAAGGCGCGATTCAGCGAGTTTCTGGATGCAAGTCTTGAGCAAGGCCCCCAGATCGTGACTCGACGTGGGGTGGAGGCTGCTGTCCTGGTTCCGATCGCAGAATGGCGACGGCTCCAGTCTGCCGCGCGGAGTAACCTGAAAGATTTGCTGCTGATCGAGGGCACCCGAACCGAGAGTTTGGCCCCGGCACGCGGCGCGCACCGCCATCGCGCGCCCCTGGCGTTCGACTGACGTGTACCTGCTCGACACCAACGTCGTCTCAGAACTTCGCCGTCCCAAGCCGCATGGTGCTGTTCTGGCGTGGATTGCCGATATCGCATCGGAGAACCTGCGGTTGTCCGCTTTGACGGTTGGGGAAATCCAGGCTGGGATCGAGCTGACACGAGAGCAGGATCAAGCCAAAGCGCAGGCCCTGGAACAGTGGCTCGACGAAGTGGAAATGAGCTTTGCAGTCCTGCCCATGGATGCAGAGACTTTCCGGGTCTGGGCACGCCTGAAGCATCGCAAATCCGACACGCTGTTTGAAGACGCGATGATCGCCGCAACGGCGATGGTTCATGGCCTAACCGTTGCGACACGAAACGTGCGTGACTTCGAAGACTTTGGCGTTGCCTTGATCAACCCATTCGAGAATTGATCCGCATCAACGAGACGATGCACCTCGCATTGTCAGGAGCTAGGATGCACAGCTCACGCTAGGTCATAGCTATGGGGCCATGTTCTGCAATGTCTCTGTAAGTTCGGCATACCGGTCGGTCACCCAACTGCGGTCGTCACGACCATGCCGAACACGCAGATCGTAGGGCGCAATGAGGATGTCGCTGTTGGCTGTCCCGACGCGTGCGACGAGTGCGAAGATTTCTTCGATGGCCTCATCGCCTATGGCCAAGCAGCCGACCGAGACGGCCTTGCCGTGGACCATGATGTCACCGCCAAGCTGCTGACGTCCATCGATGATGGCTTGTTCGCGGTCGGCCGGGTTCGGATAGTCGATGCCCAGAGAGAGGTGGAAAGCGCTATTCGGGTTGAGATGGGTAATCCGATAGTGACCCTCGGGAACCTGCCGGTCGCCTTCCTGAAGTTTGGGTCCTTCTGTGCCGCTTGCTGCAAACACAGGGTAGGTCTTGATGAATTGCCAGAATCCGTTTCTCTCGCCCCAGAGTTCCAGCAGGCGTTCTTCCTTGAGAGCAACGAACCGAAGCTTTGGTGGTAGAGCCTCTCCAAACCCCGCCGCCACCAGTGCTGGCTGCAGGCGGCCGAAGGCTGCGTTACTCATGGAATCCATGACTTCTTCCACGGTTCGCCTGCCGGTCACACGAAGAAGCAGGGGATTCCAAAGTGTCGCGCCCCAGCCACGTTGCCACGCCATTCCGGCACCCAGACCGAGTGCGGCAACGCCGGCTGCAAGTGTCACAAAAGTTCGACGGGTGTACATGCTTTGCATGGTGCCCTGCGGTTAGGGCGTGATTGTGGCGGTCAACCGGCGTTGTTGCGCATCCGCCTGATAACCCGCCCTGTCATCAGCAGGGTTGTTGCAGCCAGTCCGGCCGTCATGCCCCACCAGATACCGTTACCTTCGAGGTCCGTGAAAAGGCCGAGCCAGGTGGCGACGGGGATGCCGATGACCCAGTAGCCGATCACGGCGTAGAGCAGGGGTGTGCGGGTGTCTTTCAGGCCGCGCAGGATACCGGCGGCGACAGCCTGGGTGGTGTCGAAGATCTGGAAGATGGCCGTGATGGCAAGCAGGCCCATGGCAATGGGGATCAGCGACAGCACGGCGGGATCGCCCAGATCGAGGAAGACGTCGATGATGCGTTCACGCCCGAACCATATGAAGCTGGAACTGCCCACGATCCACACGCCACCCAGAGCCAGTGCGGTCCATGCCGCCCGGCGGATCGCAAGGGCATCGCCACGGCCAGCAGCCAGTCCGACACGAACGGTGGCGGCTTGCGCCAGACCGTAAGGAACGATGAAACCCAGGCCGCTGGTCTGCATGGCAATGGCGATGGCGGCCAGGGTTTCGGCATCGATCAGGCCGGCCATGAAGGTGGTCACCGAAAACATACCCATTTCGGCAAGGATCATGAGGCCGATGGGCGTGCCGATCACCATCATGTCCTTGATGTGGCGGCGCTCCAGTCCGGAGAACTTCGCCAGAAAACGATACGGCGAAAGCGTCGGTCCGTCAGCAGGAAACCCAGCATGGCAAGTGCCATGAACCAGGCCGACAAGCTGGTCGCGATGCCGGCACCGGCGAGCTCCAGGCGCGGTGCGCCCAGGTTGCCGAACATCAGCACCCAGTTGGCAAAGGCATTGAGGAAGGTGGCAGCGACCACGATGACCAGCGGACTGCGCGGTCTGCTGTGGGCCGCGGCCACATTGCGCAGCACGATGAAGACCAGGGCAGGGGGCAGATACCACAGGGCGGTGCGCAGATAGGTCTGCGAACCCGCTGCAATGTCGGGGGCCTGACCCAGAAGCAGGAGAATGTCGCCACCGAACCAGGCGGCGATGCCAAAGGGAACCGACAGCACCAACACGATGGCAAGGCCTGCCTGTGTGGTGGGCCGGATGTCGCGGATGCGCACGGAGCCCAGCGATTGGGCGATCATCGGTGCGACCGCGGTGCCAAGACCCATGCCGAAGTAGAACAGCAGATGCAGGAAGTTGCTGGCCAGGGTGCCCGAAGCCAGGCTTGCCGGGCCCAGCCAGCCCATCATCATCACATCGGTGACGCCAATCGCCATCTGCGCCAGGAACGCGGCTGACAGCGGCGCGGCCAGCACGAGCATGGCACGGGCTTCACCCCGCATCGAAGCGGGATTGGAACGGGACGGCGAACGGGGAGAAACGTGATCGGTCATGACAGCCTTCGGAGATCGTGAACATGCGCATACGCGCCATCACGCCAAGGCTGTGGTGTGCCTCAGCGCCGGGTTATGCCGGGCGTACTCTGCATGCGATGAAAGGCTGGTTTGACCATGGCGGAGTTTCTAGCGCACCGGCGTTGCGCTGTCACCCATCTGAAAGAATGCTGAGGCTCTGCTGCAGGCGCGGCGCTGCATGGTCCAGGAAGGCGCGGACCTTGGGGGCGACAAGGCGGCCATGGGCGTGGACCAGATGCACGGGTGCTGGCGGAGGCGCGAAGGGCTCAAGGACGGGCACCAGTGAGCCATCGGCCAGGGCATCGGCAATCATGTAGGAGAGCGCGATGGTGATGCCCTGATCGTGACGGGCCGCATCGATGGCGGCCACGGCGTCGTTGATCTCCATGCGCGGCGCAAGCGTGATCCCGACGGGCCTTGCCGCCTTCGACATAGCGCCATTCGGCAGAGGGCATCAGGCCGGTGAAGGCGATGATGTCGTGTTCCGAAAGTTGGGAAGGTTTGTTTGGCGCGCCGCGCTGCTCGAGGTAGCGCGGGCTTGCCACCAGCATGCGCCGGACCGTGCCGACCCGGCGGGCGACGTGGGATGAGTCCGGGAGCTCACCGATGCGCACGGCAATGTCGATGCCTTCCTCGACCAGGTTGACCACACGATCCAGCAACACGGCGTGCAGGGTGACCAGGGGATAGGCGTCGAGAAACCCGCGCAGCACCGGTGCCATGACCGAGCGCCCGAAGGTGACCGAAGCCGAAACGCTCAGGTGACCGCGCGCCTCGATCAGGCTGCCCATGGCCTGCTGTTCGAGTTCGTCAGCTCCAGCGATCAGGCCGCGTGCACCGTCCAGCAGGGCTGCGCCGCTTTCGCTCAAGGCCAGGCTGCGCGTGGTGCGGGTGAAAAGCCGTGTTGCCAGGCGCTCCTCCAGGCCGGAGACAAGCCGGGTGACGGAAGGGGCCGAGAGCCCGAGCGTGCGACCGGCCGCGGCAAACCCACCGCTTTCGGCCACGGCGACAAAGACTTCGTATTCTCGGAGGCGATCCATTGTTCCACTCATACAAAAGAAATATGTTTTGAAACGAGTGTATTCTTCCAGAATGAGGTCGGGGCCATCTTCAGGGCAGCAGCGTTCCTGTGAACGCGCACAACCTGGAAGGAACCAGCGATGTCACGCATTGAACAGATCGATCCCAAGAGCGCCACGAGCGAAGCCGCCGAGCTTCTGGCTGGCGTTCAGTCGGCCATGGGTATGACCCCCAACTTCCTCGCGCGTACTGGCAAACTCACCTGCTGCCCTGCGGGCTTTCCTGGGGCTGCATGCCCTTGCCGGTGAGGGTGCGCTGGAGCCCGCGACACGCGAGCGTATCGCGCTTTCGGTCGCCCAGCAGAATGCCTGCGAATACTGTGTTTCTGCCCATACCGCGATCGGCCGCAAGGCCGGCCTTGACGCAGATGAGATGCTGGCCAACCGTCAGGGTTCGTCATCGGATGCCAAGGCTGCGGCAGCGCTCACCTTCGTTACGGCACTGGTCGAGCACACCGGAGATGTGACCGATGGTGAACTGGCCGCCGTGCGGCTGGCCGGTCACAGTGATGCAGAAGTGGTCGAGATCATCAGCCATGTGGCGATGAACATCTTCACCAACCTGATCGGCAAGGCTGCGCAGGTCGATATCGACTTCCCCAAGGTGGCGCTGCGCAACGCAGCCTGATTGTAACGGCACAAGGAACGCAACGATGGAACAACGTCCCCCGCTTCCGCCTTTCGACAAGGCTGCTGCTGTGATCAAGGTGCGCAAGGCAGAAGATGCCTGGAACATGCGCGAGCCCGAACGGGTTGCCGGCGCCTATACCTCCGACAGCCAATGGCGCAATCGCAGTGCCTTTCTTACCGGACGGGAAGCCATCGTTGTGTTCCTTACCGCCAAATGGCAACGCGAGCAGGACTATCGGCTGATCAAGGAACTCTGGGCCCACGACGGCAACCGTATTGCCGTGCGCTTTGCCTATGAATGGCATGACGAAAAGGGTCAGTGGTTCCGCGCCTATGGCAACGAAAACTGGGCCTTTGATGAGAACGGCCTGATGAGCCATCGCCACGCCAGCATCAATGACCTTGCGATCAAGGAGACCGACCGCCTGTTCCACTGGGAGCAGGGGCCGCGGCCTGACGATCATCCCGGTCTGTCGGATCTGGGCCTGTAACCTTCTGAAATTCCGGAGAACCAAACCATGTCACGACGCATGTTTGCCGAACTCGCCTTTACTCCATCCGTCCAGGCCGTACAGGAAAGCCAGGGGAGCCGGGCCTTTTACGTCAAGGAAGAGGTCGAAGAGGCTGACCCTGGGGATGTCCGGTTCGGGGAAGCTGAAACCGCCTTCATCCACGCACGCGACAGCTTCTACATGGCAACAGTCAGTGAAACCGGTTGGCCCTATGTCCAGCATCGCGGCGGCCCTGCCGGTTTCGTGCGTGTGCTTGATGACACCACACTGGGTCTGCCCGATTTCCGGGGCAACAAGCAGTATGTCAGCGTCGGCAATCTGAAGGAGGACGACCGGGTTTCGATCATCTTCATGGACTACATCAACAAACGCCGCCTGAAACTGCTGGGCCATGTCTCGATCATCGACCCCGATGACACGCAAACGCTCGATAAACTTCGCCTGCCCGACTACCGCGCCAAGGTCGAACGCGGCTTCCTGATCCGCGCGGCAGCCTTCGACTGGAACTGCCCCCAGCACATCACGGAACGTTACACCGAAGCCCATATCCGCGAGGTACTGACACCTTACCAGGAACGCATTGCCGAACTGGAGGCCCAGTTAGGGGTTGGTTCCGCCTGAGCAGCCCCTTGCCAAACGCGTCCCATTCTTCATCATACGGGGGTGACATGTTTGGGAGTGGCGTATGCGGACGTTATCGGCGGATGTTGGCGGAACCTTTACGGATCTGGTGCTGATCGACGGGGAGGCTGGTGCGGTGCATCTCGATAAGGTGCCGTCGACGCCGGGTCGTGCAGAGGCCGTGCTCTCAGGCATTCGCCGTTTGTCCGAAAGCGCCGGGATTGCGCCGGGTGAAATCGATATCTTCGTCCACGGCTTCACGGTCGGAACCAACGCCTTTCTCACGCGAAACGGCGCGAAGGTTGCGATGGCCGTGACCGAGGGCATGCGCGATGTCCTGGAGATCGGTGACCAGATGCGCCCGCATCTTTACCGCCTGTCCCAGTCCAAGCCGCCGCCCGTTGTACCGCGTTCACGCATGGTCGAGGTCGCCGAGCGGCGTGATGCCTTTGGCAACGTCGTCATGGAGCTGACGCAGGCCGAGGCACAACGTGTCACCGCCGAGCTCGCTGCACTGGAGCCCGAAGCCGTGGCCGTGTGTCTGGGTTTCTCGTTCCTTGATGATTCGCATGAGACGGTTCTGGAACGCGAAATTGCCCGTGCCTTGCCGGGTGTGCCGATCTACCTGTCCAGCCGGGTCAATCCCCAGATCGAGGAGTACCCACGCGCCAACACGACGGCGGTGGCGGCCTATGTCGGTCCCGTTGTGGATCGGTATGTCTCGACCCTAGATCAGGCGCTGGCCGGCGACGGTGTCTCTGCACCCCTGCGCCTGATGCGCAGTGACGGAGGCGTTGCGACCCCTCAATCAGCACGTGACAATCCGGCAGCCATGTTGCTTTCGGGACCCGCCGGCGGTGTCATCGCCGGCGCAGCCATGGCGCAGGAGCTGGGTGTTCCTGATCTAGTGACCTTCGACATGGGCGGTACCTCGGCCGACTTTTCCGTGATCGCGGGAAGCGAGCCGCGCATGGTGACCGGACGCCAGATCGATGGTCAGCCTCTGCGTCTGCCGACGCTTGATATCGAGACCATCTCTGCTGGCGGTGGATCGATCGCGCATGTCGATCTGGGCGGCGCCCTGCGCGTTGGCCCACAATCGGCTGGTGCCGAGCCCGGACCTGCCTGTTACGGCCAGGGTGGCAAGAATGCCACGGTCACCGATGCTGCCGTGGTTCTGGGTATTCTCCATCCCGGCGAATTCCTGGGTGGCGAAATTCCGCTTGATGCCGACCTGGCGCGCGAAGCCGTGCAGAATAATATTGCCGACCCACTGGGACTCTCGCTTGAGGCTGCTGCGTTGGGCATCGTGCGTGTTGCCAATGCCGGCATGATCCAGGCGATCCGCAAGCTTTCTGTCGAACGCGGTCTCGATATCCGCGATTTCGCCCTTCTGGCCTTCGGCGGTGCCGGGCCCATTTACGCGCCCTTCATGGCGCGCGATCTCGACATGGCCGAAGTGCTGGTGCCGCTGAACCCTGGCGTCTATGCCGCGCAGGGCCTGCTCATGTCGGACATTCGCCACACGACCCAGACCGCGTTCCAGCGCCGTTTCCTTAAGGTTGAAGAGGCCGACCTGACGGAGCGATTGAACGCTCTTAAAGACGAACTTGATCAGGCCCTGGAGCGCGATGGGATCGCGCTTGAAGACCGGCGCTTCCGCTTCCTGGCCGACATGCGCTGCAGCGGACAGTTTCACGAACTGCTGGTCCCGCTGTCTGAGCCCGGAGTCGCGGGCTGGTGGCAACCGGGCGCGGTCGCAACAGCCTTCCACGACCATCATGAACAGGCCTATGGCCACACCGACCCTGATGCCCCGGTCGAGTTCGTGAACCTGCGGGTTGAAGGTTTCGGGCGAACGGCAAAGGCTGCATTGCCGCAGGTCGCGGCACAAGCGTCCGGCGAACCGGAACCTGCCTCGCGCCGATCGGTGTGCCTTGATGCCGACGAGGGTTTCCATGACACACCGGTCTATCGACGCGAGGATCTGGAGCCAGGCCACGTGGTTGCCGGCCCGGCCGTGATCATCCAGCGCGATACCACCACAGTCGTGCTGGCCGGCCAGAAGGCCACGGTGGCACCCGGACAGGTGATTCGCATTGGCGCGGGCTCGTGAGCGACATCGACCCCATCACGCGTGACGTCTTCCAGCACCAGTTGACCGGTATTGCTGACGAGATGTCGACTGCGCTGCGGCGTGCCGCCTATAGCTCGATCATCTGGGACATGTGGGATTATTCAGTCGCGCTTTTTGTGCCCAGCGGCGACATGATTGCCCAGGCCGACACGATCCCGGCCCAGCTGGGCATCATGTCGACTGCGTTGCGTTACATGTTCCGTGAATTCCCGCTGGAGGTCTGGAAGCCTGGTGACGTGCTGGTGTGCAACGATCCCTACCGGGGTTGCACCCATACCATGGATATCTGCCTGTTCAGCCCCGTGTTCCACGATGGTGAGATTGTTGCGATCACCTCGACCATCGCTCATCACCTGGATATCGGTGGGCGCCTGCCGGGCTCGGGCGGGCCCGACAACGAGGAGGTCTTTGCCGAGGGCCTGATCTTTCCGCCTCTCAAGCTGTTGGAGGAGGGCGTGCCCAACGACACGGCCTTCCGCATCATGCGCGCGAACGTTCGCCTGCCTGAGTATGTCGAGGGTGACCTGCGTGCCCAGATTGCGGGCTGCCGGACGGGGGAGCGGCGCGTCGCCATGCTGGCGGAACGTTATGGCCATGCCCAGTTTGCCGCGCTCACGACAGCCTGCCTGGATTACACAGAGACTTACGCCCGTCGCGCCATTGCGGCCCTGCCGGACGGCTCGGCCGAGGCGCAGATCCTGGTTGAGGACGATGTCTCGAGCATGGAGCCGTTCCTGCTTCACGCCAGAGTCACGATCAAGGGTGACGAGATCGAGGTTGACGTCACAGGTTCGGGCGACCAACGGCCGTTCTCTCTCAACAATCCAGAATGTTCGACGCTTTCCATGTCGCATTACGCCGTGAAGTGTTTGACGACGCCGGAACTGGCACAGAACGAGGGCTGCATCAGACCGATCACGGTCAAGATGCGTAAAGGTTCGATCCTTGACCCCCATCGCCCGGCAGCGGTCGCCACGCGTCACCACACACAGCAGGCGCTTGCCGATGTCGTGTTGAAGGCGATGGTTCCTCTGTGTCCGGAACTGTCGGCAGCGGGGTCACAGGTTTCGTTCTCGGCCTTTGTCCTGGGTGGTCATGATGATCGCGAGGAAATGCGTGAGGATGACGGCAAGCAGCCCTATTACGTCGTGTCCGACATTGTCGGTGGCGGCATGGGCGCCTCGGCAACCCATGACGGCCTGACCGCCGTCGATACCCATGGCGGCAATTGCAGCATCATTTCTGCCGAAGTCGTGGAGACGATCAGCCCCATACGGGTCTTGCGGACCGAACTGGTGCCCAATTCCGGCGGCACGGGCCGTCATCGTGGTGGCCTTGGCATCCTGCGCGATTTCGAGCTGCTGACGGAACGCGGCATGCTGATTGGTGATTCCCAGCAGCAGCGCGATGAAACCGCGCCCTGGGGTGTCGAGGGCGGTGGCCCCGGTGGCAAGGCGGCCTTCGTCATGAATCCCGGCACCGATCATGAGGAAGTCATGCTTGCGCGCATCCCCTCCCGGGTCATGAAACGCGGTGAGGTACTGCGTGTTGTCGGCTCAGGCGGCGGTGGCTGGGGCGATGCATCGGAACGCGATGCCCAGCTGGCCGCGCTGGATCTTCAGGAAGGCTATATCACCGCCGATGCTGCGGAATAAATCAGGAGAAGTGCCATGGCTGAAATCGATCCCATCACCCGAGACGTCTTCCAGCATCAACTGGCTGGCATTGCCGAGGAAATGTCGATGGCGCTGCGTCGCGCGGCGTTCTCCTCGATCATCTGGGACATGTACGATTACGCCTGTGGCCTCTTCACGCCCGAGGGCGAGATGTTGTCCCAGGCCGAAACCATTCCGGCCCAGCTTGGCATCATGTCGACCGCGATCGGTTACATGTTTGCGAAGATTCCGCGCGAGGAATGGAAGCCCGGTGACATCATCGTCTGCAACGATCCTTATCAGGGCTGCACCCATACACCCGATATCTGTCTCTTCAGCCCGGTGTTCTGCGATGGCGAACTGATCGCGCTGACTTCGACCATCGCGCACCACGTTGATGTCGGCGGCAAGGTGCCGGGCAGCGAAGGCCCTGACAACCTGGAGGTTTTCGCCGAAGGCCTCATCCTGCCGCCGCTCAAGATCGTCGAAGAGGGCAAGCCGGTACAGGCCATCTTCGACATTCTGGCTGCCAATGTGCGCGATCCGCGCGGATCTGCCGGAGATATGCGTGCCCAGATCGCTGGCTGTCGAACGGGGAGAGCGCCGCATTGCCGAGCTTGCCGCGCGTTACGGCAACGAACGCTTCCGCACCTTGTGCAACGCCTGCCTGGGCTACAACGAAACCTATATGCGCCGCGCCATCGCGAAACTGGGTGACGGTCATTGGGAAGCCGAGGTGTTGATGGAGGACGACGTCACCACCGAGACACCGATCCGGCTGCATGCGGCAGTGACGGTCGCGGGTGGTGACATCACCGTTGACGTATCAGGCACTGACGATCAACGCGCCAACGGCATGAACTGCCCGGAGGCCTCGACACTCTCGCTGATCCATTATGCCGTGAAATGCATCCTGGCGCCCGACCTGCCGCAGAATCAGGGCTGCGACCGCCCTGTCCACGTGAAAACAAAGCGTGGCACGGTGCTTGACCCAATCCGCCCGGCCGCCGTGTCGGTGCGCCATATTACCCAGCAGGCGCTGGCCGATGTCGTGCTGAAGGCGCTGTCCCCGGTCGCGGGCGAGTATGGCGCGGCGGGTTGCCACACCTCCTTCCCGAGCTTTGTGCTGGGCGGCTTCGATGATCGGCCCGAGATGCGGCTGGACGACGGCAGCCAGCCTTACTACGTGATTGCCGACATCATCGGCGGTGGCATGGGCGGCGCGGAAGGGTTGGACGGCCTCAACGCCATCGACAGCCACGGCGGCAACTGCGCAATCCTGTCGGCAGAGATCATGGAGACCTTGTCGCCGGTGCGTGTGCGCGAGACGGTGTTGGTCGAGGGGTCGGGCGGCCATGGAAAATTCCGTGGCGGCCTGGGGATCCGGCGCGACTACGAAGTCCTGGCCTCGGACGGCATCCTGACCGGCTATTGTCAGCAGACCCGCCCCGACACTGCACCCTGGGGCCTCCACGGCGGCGGCACGGGTGGTCTGGCCGCGCTCCATCCGCAACCCGGGCACGCAGCAGGAAGAAAACCTGAAGAGCAAGATGGTCGGCCTGATGCTCAAGAAAGGTGATGTCCTGCGCACCGTCGGCGCCGGCGGCGGCGGCTGGGGCAACCCGGCCGACCGCGACCCCGCGCTGGTCGAACGTGATCGCGTTGAGGGTTACGTCGTCGCAGATGCCGCCGAGTAGACCGTCGCTCCCTACTTCGTTCGACACATTCGCAATGGCTACTGTCGCTCGCTATCATGCGTCGATATCAGGAGAAAACGCGCCATGACCTTCGAGATTGCCGAGCGCTGGTTTGAGCGCAAGCGGATTGATGATGACATCACGCTGATCTGGGAGCCGCATGTGGACCCGCTGGGGCGCTGCAACATCTGGCATGTCCGGGGTTCGGAAACCGATCTGCTGGTCGATACCGGCATGGGCGTGGCCGAACTCAAGCCAGCCATCGAAGACCTGTTCGGCCATGGCGTCATCGCCTTTGCCACCCATACCCATTTTGATCATGTCGGCAGCCTGCATGAATTCGAGAACCGGATCGTGGGCGTTCATGAGGCACCGATCATGGAGGAGGCCGACAACCGGTTTTCGCTCTATCGCGAGGACATGGACCCCGATGTCGTCAAGTGCATTGAAGACTCCGGCTATCAGATTTCCGAATGCCTGATCGATGCCCTGCCGTGTGCCGGATATGATGCGCGCGCCTACAAGGTGGAGCCAGCCAAGCCGACGCGTGTGGTTGATGAGGGCGATGAAATCTCGATCGGCAACCGCCGCTTTGAAGTGATGCATCTGCCGGGCCATTCACCGGGCAGCATCGGCCTGTGGGAAGCTGATACCGGCACTCTGTTCTCCGGTGATGCGGCCTATGACGGGCCGCTGCTCGACATGCTGCCGGAATCCGATATCGCCGATTACTGCCGCACCATGGAGCGGCTGATGGAACTGCCGGTAACGGTGGTTCATGCCGGTCACGACCCCAGCTTTGGGCGTGAACGCCTGGTTGCGATGTGCCGGGACTATCTTGAGAAACGTGCGAGCCATTGAGGACATCATGAGCGACTATTTCGATCTGGGCAGTCACAGCTTTCCCGTCACCGCGGCATCACCGGACGCCCAGATGTGGTTCGATCGGGGACTGGCATGGTGTTACGGCTTCAACCATGGTGAGGCCGTTGCGTGTTTCGAGCGCGCGCTCGAGCACGATCCCAACTGTGCCATGGCGGTGTGGGGCATCGCCTTTGCCACAGGCCCCAACTACAACAAGCTGTGGCCAGATTTCGGTGATGAAGAGCGCGTGGAGTGTCTCGCGCGCTGCCGTGCGGAAAGTCGCCGCGCCGTTGAACTCGCTGCTGGCGGCAGCAATCTCGAGCAGATGCTCTGTGCGGCGCTGGTCACCCGTTTCCCGCTGGAGGGTGAGGATTTCGAAGCCTGGAACGATCTTTATTCAGACGCTATGCGCCCGGTCTATGCCGCGCATTCCGGCCACCTGGATGTCGCCACCTTTTTTGCCGATTCCATGATGTGCCGCACACCCTGGGCGCTGTGGGATCTTGATACCGGTGAGATGAGCGAAGGCGCTTCTACTGCTGAGATCATCGAAGTGATCGAAGGCGCATTGGCACGCTATGAAGCGGCCTGGTGTCATCCCGGCCTGCTCCACATGCATGTCCATGTCATGGAGATGTCACCGCATCCCGAGCGCGCCCTGAAGTCGGGCGATGCGCTCTATCACACCATGCCGGATTCCGGCCATCTGCGGCACATGCCGACCCATATCGATGTGTTGTGCGGCAATTATCAGGACGTGGTCGAGCGCAACCACGCCGCCGTGGTAGCCGACCGTGCATTTGTCGAGAAGGAAGGCGTCTTCAACTTCTATTCGGGCTACCGCGTGCACGATTATCATTTCAAGGCCTATGGCGCGATGTTCCTGGGCCAGTATCAGCCGGCCATCGAAGCCGCCGAGGAAATGAACGCGACCATCCCGCGCGAACTCCTCAAGGTCGGCAATCCGCCCTATGCCGACTGGCTTGAGGCTTATGTGCCGATCAAGCAGCATGTGCTGATCCGCTTTGGCAAGTGGGACGAAATCCTGGCGCAACCGCTGCCTGATGATCCCGACCTCTATTGCGTGACCACCGCAACTATCCGCTACACCCGCTGCGTTGCCTATGCCGCCACAAATCGCGTTGCCGAGGCCGAAGCCGAGCGCGAGCTGTTCTATGAAGCTCTGGAACGCGTGCCGGATTCACGCCGTCTCTTCAACAACACCGCGCGCGATATTCTGGCCGTGGCCGAACAGATGTTGCTGGGCGAGCTGGAGTATCGCAAGGGCAACTATGACGTGGCGTTCGATCACCTGCGCCGCTCGGTCGATCTGGATGATCACATGCCCTATGACGAGCCCTGGGCCTGGATGCAGCCGACCCGCCATGCGCTTGGCGCGCTGCTTATGGAGCAGGGGCATTATGAGGAAGCCGAAGCGGTCTATCGCGCCGACCTGGGTCTCGACGACACCTTGCGCCGGCCGTGCCAGCATCCCGGCAATGTCTGGAGCCTGCACGGTCTGCACGAATGCCTGGTGCGCCGGGGTGAAAAGGCCGAGGCACGTATTCTCAAACAGCAACTGGACCTGGCATCGGCCCGCTGCGATGTGCCGGTGCGTGCATCCTGCTACTGCCGCATGCAGCACGCAGCTTGACCTGGATTAGCGCCCGAAAACGATGTCCAGGGACTGTTCTGCAGGTTTATCGACCAGATCGAAGTGAAAGGCCGTGCCGCCGCCGCCATCGACAACAATGTCGGTGCCGTTGAGCCAGCTCGCATCTTCGCTCAACGCAAAGGCAATCACCTTGGCAATCTCTTCGGGCCTGGCATTGCGCCCACCGGCCTGTTCCATCTGTCGGTCGAGAATTTGCGTGCTCATGGAAGCGTAGAAGTCCTTGAGGATCGGCGTTTCAACCGCGCCGGGACTGACGGAAAGTGAGCGAACGCCCTGATCCCGCGCAAGCATCGAGCCTGCGATCGCATAGACAACCGCGACTTCCTTGGAAAAATAATATGCGTCGGGTCCGTCCATGAGGTGATCGCGCACCCAGGCCAGGCCGTCTTCATAACTGCGCAGCCGGATCAGTTCGAGGATGAGGTCCAGCCGCTTGCGCCAGCCCGAACCCGCGTCAGATGCGACCTGGACGATGGCGCCGCCCGGTTCCATGCGCGGTAGTAGGGTTTCTGTCACCTGACGAAGGCCCAGAACGTTCACACGCATGATCGTCTCGCCATCAAGGCTGCCTGGAACACCCGCGACGTTGGCCAGGCCATGGAGAGGGCCGTCCAGATCCGCGAGTGCGGCGTTGATCGATGCGGGGTCTGTCAGATCGAGTGTGCGAAAGCCATGGAGGCCCGCGCCATCGCCGTTGCGATCCAGGCCGATCACCTTTGCGCCGCGTTCGGTCAGCAAACGGGCCGTTGCCGCGCCGATCCCGGAATTGGCACCGCTCACCACGATGGTTTTGTTCTCGAAATTCATGCGTCCATCCTCACAGGCGTGTAGCGGCAGGGCAGATGGCGCATGCCGTTGATAAAGAAGGCGTTGATCTCCTGCATGCCGTCGAGGTCAACTTCGATGTCGGGCAGGGTTTCGAACAGCACCTTGAAGAAATGATACATCTCGCGCCGGGCCAGATGCATGCCCAGGCAGTGGTGCACGCCCCCACCGCCATAGCCGACATGATCGTTGGGTGTGCGTCGGATGTCGAAACGCTGGGGATCGTCAAACACGGCCTCGTCGCGGTTGGCCGAGGTGTACCAGAACACCACGTTTTCGCCTGCTGCGATGGGCTGACCAAGGATTTCCGTATCCT
>CALSLK010000013.1 GCA_943787175.1 uncultured Alphaproteobacteria bacterium | reverse complement strand
GATTGAAACTGCCGGTGAGACGGCGGCAGCCTGATCAGGCTGCCGTATCTGTCATGGCGATATCGGCAATGGTCTGGGCCACATCACGTGCTCCGGCCAGTCTGACATCAACCTGATCCCAGTTCCGGGTCGCGACAATGCGCTGATCCGGGCGCAACCGAACCGTTCCGGCCTGGCTTGAAATCCAGTCGACCAGTCCGCCTGGATTGGCAAAGCCATCCTCGCGGAAGGCAACCACAGCGCCTCTGGGGCCGGCATCAAGCTTGGAGATGCCTGCCTTGCGGCAGAGCGCCTTGATCGCCACGATCTCGAGAAGATTGTCGACTTCCACCGGTGGCTCGCCGAAACGATCTTCAAGTTCGACCCGCAGGTCATCAATCTGTTCACGGTCTTCCAGCACGGCAATCCGTCGATAAAGACTGAGGCGCACGTCGAGATCGCGCACATAGTCGTCAGGGATAAGAACCGCAGAACCGACATTGATTTCCGGCATCCAGCTGTGATCGGTCTGTGCCGCAACACCATCCTGTTCCGCACGCAGTGCCGCAACCGCCTCCTCGAGCATCTGCTGGTAAAGTTCGATACCAACTTCGCGAATGTGGCCGGATTGCTCGGTTCCCAGCAGGTTTCCTGCACCACGTATATCAAGATCGTGGCTGGCCAGACTGAAACCTACACCCAGGGTGTCGAGCTTGGAGAGCACTTCCAGGCGTCGCAGCGCCGTCGGCGTAACGCGTTTGCCCTGCGGCAGCGTGAGGTAGGCGTAAGCACGCGCCTTGGAACGGCCGATACGCCCGCGAAGCTGATAGAGCTGCGCCAACCCAAACATCTGCGAGCGGTAGACGATCATCGTATTGACGTTGGGAATATCCAGGCCCGATTCTACAATGGTCGTGGAGATCAGAACGTCGACATCGCCCTCATAAAACGCGGCCATGACACCTTCGAGCTCCGCACTGCTCATCTGGCCATGACCAACGGCAAATCGGGCTTCGGGCACGAGTTCTTCAAGCTGCTGGTGCACGCGATGAAGATCGGCAATGCGCGGACACACGAAGTAAGTCTGTCCGCCACGCAACTGTTCCCTGCGGATGGCTTCGCGGATGGTGACGGAGTCATACGGCGCCACGAAGGTGCGCACAGCCAGACGGTCAACTGGCGGCGTGGCAATCAGGCTGAGATCCTTCACGCCAACCAGGGACATCTGCAGGGTGCGGGGAATGGGCGTTGCCGTCAGTGTCAGCACATGAATGTTGGCCTTGAGCTGCTTCAGCCGTTCCTTGTGTACGACGCCGAAATGCTGCTCCTCGTCGACAATCAGCAGGCCCAGATTGTTGATCGAAACATCCTTGGCAAGCAGCGCATGGGTGCCGACGATGATATCGACCTTACCCTCTTCCAGACGGGCCTTGTTTGCCTTGGCCTCCTTGGCTGTAACAAACCGTGAGAGCTGGGCGACCTTGACCGGCAGCCCTTTGAAACGTTCGGCAAAGGTCGAGTAGTGCTGGCGCGCCAGCAGGGTCGTGGGAACGACCACTGCAACCTGATATCCCGCCATAACGGCCACAAACGCAGCACGCAGCGCAACTTCGGTCTTGCCAAAACCGACGTCGCCACAGACCAGCCGGTCCATCGCGCGGCCCGATGACAGATCATTCAGGATCTCATCAATGGCCTTTTCCTGATCGTCGGTTTCCTGGAACGGGAACCGCGCGGCAAACTCCTGATAGAGGCCCTGCGTTGCCTGCATGACCGGGCCGGGTTTGGTCTTGCGTTCGGCGGCGATCTTGAGAAGTTCGCCAGCCATCTCGGTAATGCGTTCCTTGAGACGCGCACGGCGGGACTGCCAGCTGGCGCTGCCCATCTTGTCGAGCTGTACCACGCTGTCATGCGAGCCGTAGCGCGAGAGAACATCGATGTTCTCGACAGGCACAAACAGCTTGTCGCCACCGTCATAGACAAGCCGCAGGCAATCATGGGGTGCATCGCCCAGATTGAGTGTCTGCAGGCCATCAAAACGGCCAATACCGTGTTCGACATGAACCACGGTGTCGCCTTCAGCCAGTTGTGACGCCTCTTCGAGGAAACGTTCGGTATCGCGCCGGGTCTTCTTGCGCGAGGATCGCGCCATCCGGTCACCCAGAATGTCCTGTTCGGTCACCAAAGCCATGGTCGCCGTCGTGAACCCGTGCTCAAGGCTCATGACGGCAGCTGCCACCGTGCCTTGCGCCAGGCCCTCCAGCCCTTCGCTGGTGGCGACCGGCTCAACTGACTCCACACCATGTTCACTCAGCAGGCGAACCAGACGGTTGCGGCTGCCCACGGTAAGGCCGGTGACAAGGACCTGACGACCACCCTGCCCGAGTTCGCGGAGACGCCCTGCAACCGTATCGAACAGGCTGACATTGCTCTGTTGCCGCTCAAGACTGAATTCATGGCCCAGACGCCCGCCGATTTCGATGACATTGACGTCACCCGATGGTGGTTCCGAGAACGGAGTCAGCTCCGTGACCGTCTTCTCGGCCAGCGCATTCTCCCAGGCAAGCTCGTTCAGATAGAGACGCTCATGCGGGACCGGACGGTACGGCGCGGCCTCATCATCTTTCCTGATCCTGGCTTCATCGCGTCGATGTTCGTAATGGTCGCGTACGACTTCAAGCCGCGAATCTCTGGATTCCAGAACGCGATGGTCCAGGATGATCAGAGGGTTGTTCAGGTAGGACGTCACCGGCTCAAGATGCGTGTGGAACAGGGCTAACCAGTGTTCCATGCCGGCGTGGCGAACACCTGCAGCTACAGCTTCATAAACAGGGTCCTGCCCGGTCGAGATGCCAAACAGTTCACGCCAACCGTTCCGGAACCGTGTGATCGACTCTTCATCGAGAAGTGCTTCGCTGGCCGGATCCAGCTTGACTTCGGACCGTTTGCCCGAAGATCTCTGGGTCAGGGGATCAAACGCCCTGATCTGCTCGATCTCGTCGCCAAAGAAATCCATTCGGACAGGTTCAATGGCGCCAGAGGGATAGATATCGAAGATATCGCCGCGCTGGGCAAAGTCGCCCGATTCCATGACTGTGCTGACGCGGTTGTAGCCCATGGCCGTGAGATCGCGTGCCAACACCTCGGTTTCGCATACATCACCGGGCACAAGTTTGCGCCGCAGGTCAGCCAGGGCAGTTGGCGGCGGCACACGCTGCAGCAGGCCGCCTGCTGTTGTTAGCATGACAACGCTGTCGTCCCGGCCTTCTTTCTGACGTTCACACAGGTCACCCAGAACAGCGAGCCGCTGCCCAGCGGTCGCTGGATGCGGCGATACCCGGTCATAAGGCAGGCAATCCCATGCAGGAAAGGAAACTACGGAGGTCTCTGGCGCAAAGAAACTCAGCGCGTCGTCCAGGCGTTGCGCGCGTTCGCCATCACGCAGGACGACCAGAATATCTCTACCGGTGGTTTCGCGCGCCAGAGACGCCAACAGCGTCGCATCCACACCTTCGGGCGCACCACAAAGCACATTTCGTTTATCGCGCGACAGTTTTTCTAGTATATTTAACATAGCATTATGGAAGTTTATGAAAGTCAACAATTAGATCAATAATGTCATCCTGATGCTCTTCAGGAACCGGCAAACCCTTTACCAGCCAACCATAAACATCGGGATCAGGCAGCTTCATGAAGGTCTCGAACCTGTCGAGCTGACCTTCGTCCATGGTTTCGAGATGCGCATCTGCAAAGCGGCCAATCAGGAGGTCGAGCTCACGGGTGCCGCGATGCCAGGCACGAAAGCGCAGCCGCTTCGTTTTGTGCTCGCGATCCGTCATCGCTGTCATGGTCGCGCCTTGGATAAATTGGGGGCGCATCGTGTAACCCGGTCATGCGCCTATGTCACCTGCGCGCGCCAAACGATATGCTCTGGGAATCATGCGGCCTGAAATTCTCTTCACCCTGTTCACTCCCGTCACCGGTCTGGAAGGCATTGGCCCCAGGCTGGCAAAGCTTGTGGAGAAGGTCGCGGGCCCCCGCATTGTCGATCTGTTGTGGCTGCTGCCGACCAACCTGATCGACCGGACACCGTCTCCGTCCCTGTCTGCGGCCATTCCCGGCGGGGTTGCCACGGTCACCATCACGGTCGATGAGCACCGCAAGGCGCACAGCAAACGCCAGCCCTATCGCATCATCTGTCATGACAACACGGGCATCCTGACCCTGGTGTTTTTCCATGCGCGGGAGGATTACCTGCAGAAACTGTTGCCCACGGGACAGACACGCCTGGTCAGCGGCAAGCTGGAACAATACGGCGATGATCTGCAGATGGTGCATCCAGACCATGTCGTGCCCGTGGATCAGGCCGACGAACTGCCGCATATGGAGCCGATCTACCCCCTGACCGAGGGCCTGACGCCCAAAGTCATGCGCAAAGCCGTCGCAGGCGCCCTGAAACGCCTTCCCGAGTTACCCGAATGGCAGGATACGGCCTATCACCAGCAGCGTGGCTGGCCGACATGGGGCGACGCAGTTCTGAGCGCACACACACCGGACAGCCGCCTGGAGCTCGAACGCAGGGCCTTGCCGCGCGAGCGTCTGGCCTTTGACGAATTGCTCGCCAATCAGCTTGCTCTGGCGCTGGTGCGAGCTTCGCAGAAACGCGCCAAGGGTCGCCCGGTCAAAGGTGATGGTGTGTTGACTCACAAAGTCGAGCAATCCCTGCCCTTCAAGCTCACACCATCCCAAAACATGGCGATCGCTGAGATTGTTGCCGATATGGCCCAGGACGAACGCATGTTGCGTCTGCTTCAGGGCGATGTCGGCAGCGGCAAGACCGCTGTTGCCCTGATGGCCATGCTCGCTGCCGTGGAATGCGGGCGTCAGGCCGTTCTGCTGGCGCCAACCGAGCTGCTCTCGCGCCAGCACCACAAGACACTATCCAAAATGCTGGAGCCTGCGGGCATCAACGTCACCTTGCTTACCGGGCGTGATAAGGGCAAAGCCCGTGCAGCCAAGCTGGAGGCACTTGCTTCAGGCGAAAGCCAGATCGCTGTTGGCACCCATGCCCTGATCCAGGAGGATGTTGTCCTTCATGACCTGGCTCTCGTGGTCATCGACGAACAACATCGGTTCGGCGTCCATCAAAGGCTCGTGCTGACCGACAAGGGCAAAGGCGTGCATGTCCTGGTCATGACGGCCACGCCGATCCCGCGCACGCTCCAGATGACCTCCTTTGGTGACCTCGACGTCTCACGCCTGACCGAGAAACCGGCCGGCCGAAAGCCCATTGCGACACGTGCCATGCCGCTGGATCGCCTGGACGACGTGATTCAGGGCGTTGCCCGGGCAACCCGCCAGGGCGACCGCGTGTATTGGCTATGTCCCCTGGTCGAGGATTCCGAGGTCAGCGACCTGGCAGCTGCCGAGGAGCGGCACAAGGCGCTGCAGATCACCTTTGGTGATCGTGTAGGCATGATCCACGGCCGCATGAAGGGCCCTGAGCGCGATGTCGTGATGGAGCAGTTCGTTGCAGGCGAAATCGACATACTGGTTGCCACCACGGTGATCGAGGTCGGCGTCGATGTCCCTGAAGCCACCATCATGGTGATCGAACATGCAGAGCGCTTCGGTCTGGCCCAACTCCACCAGCTGCGCGGACGCGTGGGCCGCGGAGAACGGCCCTCCTCCTGCCTTCTGCTTTATGCCCAGCCCCTTGGCGAAACCGCGCGTTCGCGAATCAATATCCTGCGTGACAGCGATGATGGTTTCGTGATCGCCGAAGAAGACCTGCGGCTGCGCGGCGCGGGTGAACTGCTCGGCACACGGCAAAGCGGATTCCCTCAGTTCCGTCTGGCCGATGTGATCGAGCAGAGCGATTTGCTTGCCGCAGCGCGCGATGATGCAAAACTCATCATGGCGCGCGACCCCGAGCTTGCGACCGAACGCGGCAAGGCGCTCCGTGTGTTGCTGTATCTGTTCGAGCGTGACGCAGCCGTGCGCCTGTTGCGTTCAGGCTAGGTCTTGGTTTCGTTGTCTGCTTCGTCCCCGGCCTTTTCCACCAGGTCTGGCGTGACAACGCCTCCGGAAATCACAAGCTTGATACCCTGTTCAACTGTCATGCTCAGAAAGATCACGTCCTTCTTGGGCAGAAACAGCAGATAGCCCGAAGTCGGGTTGGGCGTTGTCGGCAGGAAAACGTTGACCACTTCATCCTGAATGGCGTCCTGAACCTCGCCCTTGGTCGTGCCCGTGGCAAAGCCGATGGCCCAGCAGCCATCACGTGGATAGGGGATCAGGACAACATCGCGAAAGGCACGCGAACTCTGCGAAAAGACGGTTTCGAAGATCTGCTTCAGCGCTGAATAGACCGAACGAACCACCGGCATGCGATCCAGCAGATTCTCTCCGAAACGCACAACCGTGCGACCCACCAGACCCGTTGTTAGCCAACCGATGATGGTGATGGCGATGACAAAGATCAGAACGCCAATGCCCGGAACCGCAAACGGCAGGTAGTTTTCCGGGTTGTAGCGCTCACCCAGCAGCGGCAGCACCTTCTCGTCGATCAGGCTGACAACCAGCGTGACAAGATAAACCGTGAGCACGATGGGTGCCGTAACGATGATGCCTGTGATGAAGTAGTTGCGCAGGCGTTGCCAGAACTTGCGTTTGGGCTTTTCTTCGCCTTCACGGGGTGGAAGCATGGCTGTCTCCTGCATGACTGAGGCCAAGACCAACTTGGCACGTCTGTATGTACCCAGAATCCGGCAACAACAAGGTTATGGCCAGCGCTCAAGCAGCCGTGACTTACAACAAGTGGTCAACCTGCTAGGTCTGCACCGACATGCATGAAACCGTCGCACATTTGGTGAGCCTGGCAACCGCCTCGCCGCCCCACACCCTGCATCAGGATGCCGTTGCAGAGGCTGGCCGGCACCTGTTCGAAGGCCAGGTAGGAGATGTGGACCGAATGCTGGCTGTTTACCGTCATGCCGGCATTGACCAGCGGCAATCGTGCATGCCGCTTTCCTGGTACCTCGAAGATCACAGTTTCTCCGAACGAAATCAGCTTTTTCTGGAACATGGCGTTGCGCTGATGGCGCAGGCAGCCGACCGGTGCCTGGAGCAGGCTGGCCTCTCTTATGCCGATATCGACATGATTGTGTCGGTATCGACCTCTGGCATAGCAACACCCAGTCTGGAAGCCCGTCTGATGCATGTGCGGGGATTCCGGCGTGATGTCTCCAGACTGCCGATCTTTGGTCTGGGATGTGCCGGAGGCGTCCTTGGCCTGGCGCGCGCGGCTGCCATGGCACAGGCAGCGCCTGGCTCAAGGGTTCTCTTCCTGTGTGTCGAACTGTGCGGGCTGACTTTCCGGCGTGGAGATAGCTCCAAGAGCAACTTCGTTGCGACTGCTCTGTTCGGTGATGGCGCTGCAGCAGCGCTCCTCTCGACGGACCTTGATGGCCCTGCCCTTACCCATTGGGGAGAACACACCTGGCCCGACTCACTTGATGTCATGGGTTGGAATGTTGGCGATGACGGCCTGGGTGTCGTGTTCTCACGCGATATCCCTTCCCTGGTGCGCTCAGATATGCGTGGGGCAGCCGATACGTTCCTCTCGAACTGCGAACTGACATTGGACGATGTGGACCAGATGTTGTGTCACCCCGGCGGCGCCAAGGTTCTTGACGCTCTTGAGGAAGCTTTTGGCTTAGCACCGCAAGATATTGATCATGCCCGCGAAACCTTGCGCAAACACGGCAACATGTCGGCTGTGACAGTCCTGTTTGTCCTGGAACGGGCAGTGCGGGCGGACCCGCCCGGCACATGGTTGTTATCATCTCTGGGACCCGGCTTTACCGCTGGTTTCCTCCTGATGCAGGGGTGACGATATGTGGCTTTATGGCGTGCTTGGTCTGGTTGTGCTTCAGCGTCTTGGCGAGCTGGTGCTGGCACGACGCAACACACGCAGACTGCTCGCCAACGGATACATCGAAGTCGGCGCGCGGCACTATCCACTGATTGTGCTGTTGCATAGCTTCTGGTTGCTGGCCATTGCTGTTGCGGTGTCGCCGCAAACTGAACCAAATCCGATCTTGCTGGTGGCATTTCTTACCCTGCAGGCTGCCAGGGTCTGGATTCTGAAAACTCTGGGGCCACGCTGGACAACGCGCATCATTGTTCCAAAGCAGGATAACCAATTGGTTTCGATTGGCCCCTATCGTTGGTTCAGCCACCCAAACTACATGGTTGTTGTTGGAGAGATCGCCGTTTTGCCGCTGGTCTTCGGTGCCGTGGAAATCGCGGTGATCTTCACGATCCTCAACGGGTTCCTACTCTGGCACCGCATTCGTGTCGAAAACCGCGCTTTGGGCCGCGCTTGAGGCTTGGTTCTTGCATGGTTATCGTGCACATAACGCAGCATGGTATGCAGATAGGTCTCGGGGGCAAGTATTGTGGCGAACCAGCCAAAACTGACGGAACGGCGCGCAGAAGTTGCCAGAAACGCCAAGGCATTCTTCGATTCTGCAGTTGAATCCCAGAACAAGGGTGATCTCAAGGCCGCCATTACCGGGTACAATAAGACCCTTGCCCTTGCACCTGGTTATGTTTCCGCACTCAACAATCTGGGCGTTGCGCTGCGCAAGGAGCGCAAGTTGGATGCAGCCATTGCCTGCTATCGCCGGGCACTGGAACGCGACCCCAAGAAAACTCAGACCCTGAGCAACTTCGGCAATGCCCTGAAAGACGCCGGGGAACACAAAGAATCAATCGAGATGTTCCGTCGGGCCATGGAACTCGATCCGACCGATGCAGGCATGGTCTACAATTTCGGTATCACGCTCAAAGATGCCGGGTTGATCGACGAAGCGCTCGATGTCCTCGACAAGGCACGCAAGCTCAACCCGGACCTTGCTGACATCCGTTGGGATATCCCCCTGGGTCACCTGGTAAAGGGCGATCTGGAAAAGGGCTGGCCCGCCTACGAATCCCGTTGGGAACTGGCCTATACGCCCAACCTGCGATTCCCCGACAAGCAGTGGAACGGCAAGAAGGTCAAGGGAACCATCGTCATTGCTACAGAGCAGGGTTACGGCGATGCCATACAGTTCGCGCGATATGCACCACTGGTACGCAAGAAGTGCAGCCGACTGGTGCTTGAGTGTCGCGAAGGAATCGAAGAGCTTCTGGGCACGGTCGATGGCATCGATGAAGTTGTGACCCGCGGCAAGAAGCTGCCGGAGTTCGACGCCTATGCTCCGCTGCTCTCTCTGCCCAATATTCTGAAAACCAAAATCACGACGATCCCAAAGACCTTTCCCTACCTCCATGTTGATCCAGCCAAAAAGGCGCGGTGCCACGAGTTGCTGCGTCCACTGGGCAACCGTTTCAAGGTCGGCATTGTCTGGGCCGGCAGCCCCAGCCACAAGAACGACCACAACCGTTCCGTAAGCTTCAACAACTTCCTGGAGTTGTTGCGTGTCTCTGGCATTGCCATGCTGAGTCTGCAGAAGGGTGAACGCGTCACCGATCTCACCGAAAGCGGTTGTGGTGCGCTCGTCTCCAATTTGGATCCGGCCATCAAGGATTTCACCGATACGGCCGCCTTTGTTTCGGAACTTGATCTTGTGATCATGTGCGACAGCTCCGTTGCACATCTGGCGGGCGCACTGGGCAAACCCGTCTGGGCACTGATCCCCTATGCACCGGACTGGCGCTGGCTGACGGGTCGCGAAGATACTCCGTGGTATCCCTCTATGCGCCTGTTCCGACAGAGCGAACCTGGCCGTTGGGACGATGTGTTCGAGAACGTTATTGCCGCGCTCAACAAAACGGTGGCAGAACACGCCGTTCGGGCCTGACCATGGCGCCACGGCGAGAGCCGCGCTGGCGTGAACCGTTTCAGCGTGCTTTGGCGGCCTATGGCGAAGATCGTTTCGATGAAGCTGTTGATGCGCTCAATTCAGCGTTGGTTCTGTCACCGCGCAACAACCTGATTCATCAACAACTGGGTGTGGTACTGCACAAACAGGGTCGTGCGGCAGCTGCGCTGGCAAGTTTTCGCCGTGCGGAAGAACTCCGACCAGACTCCATCATTCAAATCTGTAATGTCGGGATCGCTCTGCGTGACCTGGGGCGCTTTGATGAAGCCGCCCAACAGTTTGAAAAAGCCTGCCGATTGGCCCCCGACAACGCAAAGAATCACTTCCGTTGGGGACTGGCCCTGATGAAAGGGATGCGGCCGGCCGAAGCACTCACGCAATTTCAACGCGCGCTGGAGCTTGAACCCGGACATGCCGAGGCCGCCTTGAGTCTCGCGTTGTGTCACCTTGCGACCGAAGATTTCGAACAGGGCTGGACCGCCTATGAAGCCCGGTTCCAGCACAGAGATTCAATCTCTGACCCCTCCCCCGAAAAGCGCTGGAACGGAGACCCCATCGAGGGAACCCTGGTTGTGGGGGCCGAACAAGGCATCGGTGACATGATTCAGTTCATTCGCTTTGCACAGGAGGCTGGCCGACGCTGTGGAAAGCTGGTGGTCCAGGCGTCCGATGACCTTGCACCTCTCATACGGCGTGTTGCGGGGGTCAATACTGTCGTGCGGCGGAACACGGCACCAAGGCAATTCGAGGCCTTCATCCCCATCCTGTCCCTGCCTGGTGTTCTGGGAGTAGGCGGCAAGGTTCAGGCCAGCGAGAGTCCCTACATCCACGCGCCGCAGGAAGAAATCGAGGCGGCTGAAACGCTCCTTCGACCGTTGGGCGACCTCTACAAGATCGGGATCGTTTGGGCGGGCAATGCGAAACACGTCGACGATTCCAATCGTTCCGTGCCATTCACCGCGTTTCTTGAGTTGCTGGCCGTGCAGCGGATCGCGCTTGTCAGCCTGCAGCAAGGGCCGCGCAGTGGCGAACTGCAGGCCAGCGGCGTTGGCGCGATGATTTCCGATCTCGGTGCCAGCCTCGAAAACTTCGCCAGGACTGCAGCACTGATTGAGCAGCTTGATCTGGTGATCACCTGCGACACGTCCGTGGCACATCTTGCCGGCGCCATGGGCAAACCGGTCTGGATCCTGCTGGCATACAGTGCGGATTGGCGCTGGTTGGTTGGTAGAGAAGACTCGCCCTGGTATCCCAGCGCACGCCTTTTCCGCCAGGATCGTCCCGGTGACTGGGCTGGTGTCATGCAACGGGTTGTCACAGCCCTGAAGGAGATCCGATGACTGTCACGCTCTATGGCGAGACCTACAGCGTCTATGTCCGCTTTGCCCGGCTGGCACTGGCAGAAAAGGGCGTGCCTTACGACCTTGTTCCGGTCGATATCTTTGCCGATGGCGGGCCGACGCCGGGCTATCTGCAACGCCATCCCTTCGGAAAAATACCCGCCTTCGATCACGACGGCTTTGGTCTTTACGAGGCCCTGGCGATCACACGTTATGTCGATGAGGCCTTTGACGGCCCGGCACTCCTGCCATCGTCACCACAAGGGCGTGCTCGCGTGAACCAGATCACCGCTCTGGTGGATTCCTACGTCTATCGCTCCATGGTCTGGGGCGTTTACACCGGTGCCATCTCTGGCCCTAAGGAAGGCCTGCCACGCGACGAAGAACAGATCGCCGACGGCCTGAAACGATCAGGCACCTGCCTTGATGCCTTGGTCGATCTGCGTGGAGAGGCAACCTGGATGGTCGGCAATCACCCGACCCTGGCAGATCTCAGCCTTGCACCGATGCTGGCCTATTCCCTGGCCGTTCCGGAAGCGCAACAACTCTGGAATGCCTATCCATCGCTGCATGGCTGGTGGGACGCCCTCACTGCTCGGGAGTCCATGATCGCCACAAAAGGCTGGGACTTCGTCGCCTAGTCGTCCTGTACCTTGTCGTAAACTTCACGCTTGGGTTTTTCAAAGACGCGCTGGAGCGTCGGCATGAAAGCTTCCAACGGCATCGTGTCGAAGCTGGGATCAAACGCCGTCTGATCATAGTCATCGCAGAACTGACGGCAGGCTTCAAAGTGGGGATGGCCGCGCACCTTGTCGCGCGCGTTTCGGTTGCCGCCAAAGTGATGGAAGAAATGGTAACCCTGAAACATCTCGTGATGTTTCACGATCCAGTAAACTTCGGGCCGGACATAGGGTTTCATGATCGCGGCACAGAATTCGGCATGGTTGTGCGGCGAAAAGAAATCGCCGATGTCATGCAGCAGTGCTGCCGCAATGATGTCGTCATCGCCATCGCGTCCATCGCGCCAGGCACGGGTCGCCGTCTGCAGGCTGTGTTCGTAACGTGTTACAGGCGACGCAGGCTGAGGATGTTTCAGCTTTTCGAGATGCTCCAGACAGAGCTCCAGAACTTGATTGCGGGTATCGTCGTTGTGGAGCTGCATGGCAGCAAAGTCTTCGACGGTACTTTCATCAAACGAGCGGAACGTCGCCTTGGCTTTGATCGGGCCGCCCTCGGCAATCAGTTCATCCACTGTCATGTGTCGTTCTGCAGCTACCGCCATGGGTCATCTCCTGTCTGAATAGTTGACAGGTTTCTAGATCGTTGTGACCATCCTGTCTATCAGATCAGAACGTCGGGAACCCACAGATAGCCTTCGGTATCGAGAATGAACGCCTCGCGTGTTCCATGGCCCTTCGATGTTGCAGGCTCCAGGATCGTGCAGCCCAGTCGCTGAGCAGCCTCGCAGGCGGCATCGGGGTCACGCCCATGAAGCCGCAGTTCGGCACCCACGCCCCTGTCGAGGTCGGCTTTCAACATGCGATGGAGCGGGTGGCCGTCATAGGTATGATCGGCATGGAGCATCCAGGTAAAGCCATCGAAGCTGAACGAGGCAAAGTCTGCACAGGTGTATTCGGCCGTGGCGCCCAGCACCTCGGTATGGAACGGCACAGCAGCCATCACATCCTGGTACATCAGGTTGATGGTCAGGCCCTTGAGCCTGGCAGCGTACTCGCCGGTCGACATCCACCATTCATCGGGATTGCTCTTGATCGTCATGCCTGCTTCCCTCAGTTACTCGCCGCGAATGGCCCAACCGCCATCAATCACGAAACTCTGTCCTGTTGTCCATCGCCCGGCACGCGAAGCCAGATAGACGGCAATCCCGGCAAGATCGACGGGTTCTCCAATGCGTCCCAGCGCCGTATCGCGTTCGGCTGCCGCAAGGGCATCGGGGTCTTCCCACAACGCCTTGGCGAAGTGTGTTTTTACCAATCCGGGAAGGATCGCATTGGCGGTGACGCCATCACGGCCATGGGCGACAGCCAGGTTCTTGACCATCTGGACATCGGCCGCCTTGGTCAGGCAATAGGTGCCCAGATAGTCACTCCCGGCCAGGGCGCCGGTAGACGAGGTGATGATGATCGATCCCCCGCCCTGCTCCTTCATGGCAGGAAGGGTCATGCGGCAGAGCTTCATGACGTTGCGCACGTTCACCAGCATGGTCTTGTCGTACATGTCGTCGGGGATTTCGAGGAACGGTCCGTAATGAGGGTTGGCTGCCGCATTGCAGACCAGTGTGTCGATGCGACCCCATGCTGCCAGCGTCTGTTCGACCAGGTTCGCAAGCTGGTCTTCATGGCTGACATTACACGGGATCACCATGGCTTCTCCGCCCGCCGATTTGATGGCTGCGGCAACGTCCTCGCAAGCCTCCTGGCGGCGGCTGGTGACAACGACGCGTGCTCCCTGGGCTGCCAATGCTTCGGCCATGGCCCGGCCGATGCCACGGCTGGATCCGGTGACAATGGCCACCTGCCCTGTGAGATCGAAGAGTTTTCCGTAATCGCTCATCATCGGTCCTTCCCCGCTGATGTCACCATCTTGCCCGCCGTGCGATCACGCGCAAGCCGTGCCGGAACGGAAAGACGCGAACCCTTGATTGCCCGCACACGATCGCGCCCGACCATCCAGACATCAAAGCCACCGGGAAACAGTCCCGCGATCGCTTCTTCAAAGACATCAAGACCACCCGTATAGGCTCCGAACGAAGGCATCACGAGACGCGCTCCATCAGTGGCGAAACACCGCCTCCGCAGCGACCGGCCTTTAACGGCCACGGAGGCACAGGGATGGAGATGACCACAGACCTCGCCCGTTGCCGGCCCCGGCAAGGGTTCGTGGCGAAACGCGAGATGACCGATCGCCAGGGATTCAACACAGGTTCCGCCAAGATCAGCCGGTGGATCGGGATCATGGTTGCCTGCAATCCAGAACCACTGATGTGCTGTGCACAATGCCGCAAGGCGGCCACGTGTCTCACCGGTCATGCGCTGATCGGCTCCGGCATCGTGAAAACTATCGCCCAGGCAGATCACGGTTTCAGGTTTCAGGCGGTCCAGTGCGCCCTCGAGTGTCTCAAGCGTTGCCTGACTGTCATAGGGCGGTAACAGCGAGCCATGCCGCGCATAGGCGCTGCCCTTTTCGAAATGCAGATCGGCGGCCACAAAGACACTGCGTTCTGGCCAGAACAATCCGCCGGAGACGTCGGGCTCCAATCGTGCGCCATTTACCAGCATCACAACATCCGCTCGGCATCAGCGACAAGGTCGGTTTCTGCCTCATCGAGCAGATCGTCTGCTGCATCGCCACCCACGATCAGCTTGCTGATCTCGAGCATGATCGGCACCGACAGCGGTGACACACGATCAAGCTGTTGCAGCACGATGCAGCCCCTAACCCGTCGCAACATGTCGCCCAGACGCCGGACATCCAGAAGCCCGCCCGATGCCTCACGCCAGGTTGCCTGCAGCAACACGTGATCGGGCTCGTAACGGCGCAGCACGTCATAGAGAAGGTCTGAGCTGAACGTGACCTGCCTTCCGGACTTCTCCTTGCCCGGGTGTTTGCGCTCGATCAGTCCAGCCACAACACCGACATTCCGGAAGGTGCGTTTGAGCAGGCTCGATTCCGCCATCCATTCCTCAAGGTCATCGCCCAGCATGTCTTCATCCAGCAACGGCCCTGGGTCCTCGACCGGTCGTAGGCTCCAGATTGCCAGGGCATAGTCGTTGCACATGAAACCAAGCGGCCCCAGCCCCTGTCGTTCCATGCGTCGGGTCAACAGCATGCCCAGAGTCTGATGCGCAGGCCGCCCCTCGAAAGGGTAACAGACCATGTAGAATTTGCCGCCGCGGGGAAAGGTCTCGACCAGCAGCTCGCCCTGCCCGGGCAGGACCGAGCGATACTCCTGCATGCGCAACCAGTCTTGTACATCCATGGGCAGACGCTTGCGGCGTTCGGGTTCTGCCAGAATTTTGCGCAGGATATCGGCAAGATTCGTTGTCGGGGGGAACTTGCCCCCGCCATAGATCGGCACCTGGGGCGTATCGGACTTTGATTGAGTAACAAAGACTTCCATGTCGCGGATGGAATCCAGCGTCCAGACCTGTCCGGCAAACAGAAAGGTGTCGCCCTTCTCCAGCCCAAGAATGAAGTGCTCTTCAATTTCGCCGATCACCCGTCCGCGCTTGCGCCGAACCCTCAGCTTGGCGTCTTCAACAATCGTGCCGATATTCATGCGGAATTGTTGCGCGATCCGCTCGTTGGCGATGCGCAGACATCCCTCGTCAGTGGGATAAAGCCGTTTGAACTTGTCATAGGCACGTAACGCATAACCGCCGGTCGCCACGTATTCGACAATCCGGTCGAACAACTCACGGGTCATGTCTCCATAGGGCGGAACGGTGACGACCTCTTCATAGAGTTCTGCGGGATCAAACGGCCCGGACGCTGCCGTGCCCAGAATGTGCTGTGCCAGAACATCAAGCCCGCCCTGCTCACGCGGCGCCCCGTCGAGAATTCCTTCGTCAATGGCTTCCAGGGCGGCGCGGCATTCCAGTAGTTCAAAGCGGTTGGCCGGCACCAGAAGGGCGCGGCTGGGCTCGTCCATGCGATGGTTCGAGCGACCGATGCGCTGGAGCATACGCGAGATCCCCTTAGGCGCGCCGACCTGAATCACCAGATCGACCGAACCCCAATCCACACCAAGGTCCAGCGTCGAGGTACAGACAACCGCATGCAACGTACCCTTGGCCATAGCCGCTTCGACCTTGCGCCGGTTATCAACGCTCAGCGAACCGTGGTGGAGCGCAATGGCCATACCGTCTTCGTTGAGCCGCCAGAGTTCCTGAAACACCAGCTCGGCCTGGCTGCGTGTGTTGACGAAGACAAGCGCGGTATCGACGGTTCGTATCGTCTCATAAAGCTCTCCAAAGCTGTGCTTGGCCGTATGTCCGGACCACGGCACACGTTCGCCCGAGACCAGAATGCGGATGTCTGGTTTGACGCCTCCACGACCAATTACCCGCGCAACACTTCCCTGATCCCCCAGATATCCTTCCAGCTTGTCCGGCTCGGCAACCGTGGCCGACAGGCCGATCCGTCGGTGCCCCGGCGCCAGCCTGCCCAGGCGTGACAGGCCCAGCGCAAGCTGATCACCGCGTTTGGTTCCTGCCAGCGCATGCAATTCGTCAGCAACGACGAACTTCAGATTGCCAAAGATGCGCGACGCATCGGGATAGGAAAGCAGCAGCGCCAGGGATTCCGGTGTGGTCAAAAGGATGTCGGGCGGGTCACGCCGTTGTCGCTGGCGTCGTGAGGCCGGTGTGTCACCCGTGCGGGCCTCCAGACGCAGCTTGAGTTTCATCTCCTCGACCGGCGTCTCGAGATTGCGTTTGATGTCGATCGTGAGCGCCTTCAGCGGCGAGACATAAAGTGTATGAAGACCGTTGCCCGCACCCTGTTCTGCAAGATCAATCAGGCTGGGCAAAAATCCGGCAAGGGTCTTGCCGCCGCCGGTTGGTGCAATCACCAGGCAGGATTTTCCCCGCGCCACGGCTTCCACCACAGCCAGCTGATGCGGACGCACCGACCAGCCACGGCCTGCAAACCAGTCGGAAAAGACCGGTGGAAGCAGCGCGGGCAGTTGATCGTTCCTTGCGGCGAGCGATGACATGACGGCATCATAGCGACAGGCGACAAAACGGGAACACACAAAGACGTCGATGATGGAACAATCATGACCAAAGCCCCCAATTGGCTCAAACCACTGCGCGGCGGTCTTTACTGCGAACCTGGCGATTTCTGGGTTGATCCCACCCGCCGTGTCGATCGCGCCGTCATCACCCACGGTCATGCTGATCATGCACGCCCTGGAAATCACGGCGTTCTGGCTACGCCAGAGACCATCGCCATCATGAGAGACCGTTATGGTGAGCGCGCAGGAAACGTTCTGGAAGAATCCCGTTACGGGCAACCGGTAACCATCGGGGATGTCACCGTAACCCTGCGCCCCGCAGGCCATGTCCTTGGAAGCGCACAGGCCGTGCTGGAACATCGCGGAGAGCGCATCGTCGTATCGGGCGACTACAAACGCCGGCGTGATCCGACCTGCGCACCGTTCGAGCCCGTGGCCTGCGATGTTTTCATCACCGAAGCCACCTTTGCCCTTCCGGTCTTCCGCCACCCTGACGACGCAGCCGAAATGCAGCGTCTGCTCTCAGTAAGGGACACCTTCCCCGATCGCGCCCTGCTGATTGGTGCGTATTCCCTGGGTAAGGCACAGCGGATCATCTGCCTGTTGCGCGAGGCCGGACACGACCGGCCGATCTATATTCATGGCGCACTTGAGGCGATCAACGCGACCTACCGAAGTTTCGGTGTCGACCTGGGCGAGCTTCGTGCTGTCATGGAAACACCCAAAGCCCAGATGGCTGGTGAAATCGTGGTTGCTCCCCCCTCCACGCTGAACGACCGCTGGTCGCGACGCCTGCCCGACCCCGTGACCTGTTTTGCATCGGGATGGATGGGGGTTCGGGCACGCGCCAGGCAACGTGGTGTCGAAGTCCCGCTTGTCATCTCCGATCATGCCGATTGGGATGAACTCAACCGAACCCTTGATGAGGTTGCTGCACCCCATGTCTGGGTCACGCACGGTGCCGAAGAGGCCCTGATCCATGCCGCAAAGCAGCGTGGGTTCAATGCCCGCGCCCTCAGCCTGGTCGGCTATGACGAGGATGCCGAATGAAGGCGTTCGCACAACTGCTCGATGCGCTCTCGTTCCAGCATGGGCGTAACGGCAAGATTGCGCTGTTGCGACGCTACATTGAAGCAACTCCCGACCCCGACCGCGGCTGGGCGCTTGCCGCGCTGACCGGTGATCTTTCCTTACGTCAGGCCAAACCTGCTCTGGTGCGCGGGCTGGTCATGGAACGCGTGGACGAGGTCCTGTTCAAACTCTCCTACGACTATGTCGGCGACCTGGCTGAAACCGTCGCCCTGATCTGGCCGGAACAACCCGGCGCAAACCGCATTCCGTCCGTCTCCGAATTGATCGAAACCGTGGAACAGGCAGGAAAAACCGAACTGCCCGGCATCCTCTCAGCCTGGTTTGATGCCATGACGGCGACCGAACGCTGGGCAACTATCAAGCTGATCACCGGCGCACTGCGCATTGGTGTCTCGGCACGCCTGGCAAAAACCGCTCTGGCGCAACATGCAGGGATCGAGACCGATGCGGTCGAAGAAGTCTGGCACGCTGTTGAAGCGCCTTATGGCGATCTGCTGGCCTGGCTTGATGGCAAGGGCCCACGGCCCGACCCCTCACATTCGGCAGCGTTTCGCCCCGTCATGCTGGCGCATCCCTTGAATGAGGCCGATCTTGAGGACTATGACCCCCGTGAATTCCGTGCCGAATGGAAATGGGATGGCATCCGGGTCCAGATCGTTGGCGAGTCCGGCAAACTGCGGCTCTATACCCGAACCGGCGATGAAATCGGCGCGGCATTCCCCGACCTGATCGAGGGCCTGGAACTTGATGCAACGCTGGACGGCGAGCTGCTGGTCATGCGCGACCATGTCGTTGCACCCTTTGCAGACCTGCAGAAACGTCTGAACCGCAAGACCGTCTCGGCCAAGATGATGACAAGCCATCCTGTTCACGTCCGTCTCTATGACATCCTGATCCGCTCGGGCCAGGACCTGCGCGCCCTACCCTTTGATCAACGCCGACGCGAGCTGGAAACCTGGTTCAAGGCCCATTCTCCGGCCGCCATGGACCTTTCGGACCTTGTGCCGTTCGCGACCTGGGAAGACCTGGCCACACACCGCAGCACCAACCTCACAACAGGCGTGGAAGGCCTGATGCTCAAACGGGGCGATAGCGCCTATCTGCCCGGCAGGCCCAAGGGGCCGTGGTTCAAATGGAAGCGCGATCCGCAATTGATTGATGCGGTTCTGATGTATGCCCAACGCGGCCACGGAAAACGCAGCTCGTTCTATTCCGACTTCACCTTCGGAGTCTGGCGCGACGGTGAGATCGTCCCGGTTGGCAAAGCCTATTTCGGCTTCACCGATGAAGAGCTCCAGCAACTCGACAAATGGGTCCGCAACAACAGCACCGAACGGTTCGGGCCTGTCCGAGCCGTGAAACAGGAGCTGGTTCTGGAGGTGGCCTTCGAAGGCCTGCAACGCTCACCACGCCACAAATCAGGCGTTGCTATGCGTTTTCCCCGTATATCCCGGATACGCTGGGACAAACCCGCAGCAGAAGCCGACGTTATCGAAACACTCGAGGCGATGTTGCCTTAAGTGCGCCGCATGGCGGCAGTCAGCACCCCAGCACCGATAAGAGCGCAACCGCTGGTCCACTGCGTGGCGCGTTGCCACAGGGGCCGTTGGATCAGAACGGACGTGCGCGAGGCTGCAAGCGCGTAGCCAAGGTTCGTTGTACCGGCAAGGCAGACAAAGCTGATGGCCATGATGGCAAGCTGCGGTGTCGTCGCTGCAGTTGGGTCGACGAACTGGGGTAGAAAGGCCACGAAAAACGCAATGCCCTTTGGGTTAAGCGCCGTAACGACAAAGGCGTTAGCTGCCATCTTGCGTGATGTCGCAGGAGCGTCTCTTTCAGTGCTGCCCAGCTTTCTGGGCGCCTGCATCAGGGTTCGGATGCCCAGCCAGATCAGGTATGCCGCACCAACCCACTTGAGTGCGGTGAAGAGCGTTGCCGACGTTGCGATCAGAGCTCCAAGGCCGGCCAGAGAAACCGTGACCGCCAAGGCATCGCCAGCCATGACGCCGGCTATGGTCGGCAGAGTTGCGCGCTTTCCTTCTCGCAGCGAATGCGCAATGACCAGAAGCACGGTCGGGCCAGGCACCAGCAGCATGATGATCGAGGCAGCGATAAAGGCGAGATAGGTCTCCCAGGCCACGGTCAGCTCCGGCCGGCTTCAACCAACTGTTCCAGATCAGAGCGGCTGAGCGCTCCGGGATAGAGATTTCCATCAACGATGAAGGCAGGCGTTCCGTTAACGCCAAGTGCCCTTGCCAGGTCATAGACGCGCGCCAGGTATGCCGTAATCTCAGGATCTTCCATGTCACGGGCAAGCTGATCGGTATCGAGCCCGACATCGGATGCCACAGCCATGATTTCAGCTTGGCTGAAGCCGATATCAGCCAGCATCAACGCTTCATGAAACGGCTCATAGAGCCCCTGATTGCGTGATGCCAGGGCTGCACGCGACGCCAGGGTCGAAGCATCACCCAGAATGGGGAACTCCTTGTAGATGACCTTCACGTCATCGGCCCCGTCACGAACAGCAAAGAGATCAGCAGCACTGCGCCGACAATAACCACAGCGGTAATCGAAGAACTCTACAATGACGATTTCGCCGTCAGGATTACCGCCAATTGGCGTGTCCGGGTTGTTATAGATTTCGTCGGAGAGTTCAGAGAGTGCCTTGGCCGCCTCAGCCGCCTCCTGTTCGGTCACCTGGCGCTCATAGGCGCGCAAGGCTTCGATCACGACCTCGGGGTGCTCGACGAGGTAATCGCGAACGATCACTTCGATTTCTTCGCGTGTCAGGTCCTCGAGTGGCTCATCGGCCGCGGCAAATGGGGGCGCGACAGCAAGGAAGGCAACAGCAGTCAGGCAGATCAAACGACGCATGTGATTCTCCGGTTCATGGACATTTGATGCCAGCCAGCTTCCTGACGGTCAAACGACACAATCGTGATAGCTCTATGGGTTGCGTGCGGCCGCAACCAGGCCTGTGAAACTGCCCTTGTCGATTGCACCCACAACCAACCGCTTTCCGATAACAAAAGTTGGTGTGCCCGAAACGTCCAGTGCCTTGGCGATCCGCAGGTTGTCCAGCATGATCGCTTCGACTTCATCGCCATAGGCATCGGTTTTGAGGCGTTCTGCATCCATGCCCAGATTGGCGCCAAGTTCCATGAGCGCATCATCGGTATAGGGAATGGCAGAGAACATCAGCGCCCGATGGAAGGTCGCGTAACCGCCCTGCAGCGCGGCAGCCAGGGCAAAGCGCGCAGCCAGTTCGGATTCACGCCCCAGGACGGGATATTCGATCAGTACGACATCAACATCCGAGTTCTCGTTGACGACATCATCAACAATTGTCGCCATGCTGCGGCAGTGACCGCAACGGTAATCGAAGAACTCGATGATTTTGACCGTGCCGTCCGGGTTTCCGATGTGGGGCACCAGCGGCGAAGCATCCAGAAGCGCCTGGACTTCCTGGAGCTGCACTTCGGGCAGCGGGTCGCCCTCATAAGCCGTATCGAGGAATCCGGTTTGTTGCAGCCACACAACGCCGACGACGACGGCAACAATGAGGATGAGGTTCCGGCGTGACGAGCGGCCGGCTTGTGCCACACCCAGATGATCATCAGTTTCGCGGCTGTTCTTGTTCTCACCAGGCAAGGGCATAACACTCCCGTCTCGGGTCAGCGCCGGCAATCCGGTCGCCAGTTTCTTCATCTACGGCAATGGCACAGACACCGCCTGCGCGCCAGCCCAGTTCCGGCCATGGCACAACGGTGTGACCGCGCGCCTCCAGTTCTGGGGCATGGTGCATGAGCGCGGGTTCCAGACGCAAAACGCCGGGTTTATGGGCATGCGGCCAGAAGGATCCCGGAAAGCTCTCTGAGGCAAACCGTGGTGCTTCAATGGCTGCCTGAGGGTCCATGCCGTGAACGGCATGGTTCACAAAGACCTGCAGCATCGCCTGAATCTGGACATCGCCTCCCGGAGTGCCGAACAGAAAGGCCAGCTTGCCGTTTTTCTTGGCCAATGCGGGGTTTGGTGTCAGGCGTGGGCGTTTCCAGGGCGCGATCACGCTGGGGTGTCGCCGGTCGATCCAGTTCTGATCGCCACGGGTGCTCGCGGCAAAGCCAAGCCCGGGAATGATGCCCGCCGTGCTGTAACCATCGCTGGGGGTGGCCGAAAATCCATTGCCGTCCTTGTCGACGACACAGAGATAGGTGGTGTCCTGATGGGTGCGGTTCTTCTGTTGGCTGTTCGTGGCCTCCCAGACCCACGGCGTCTCCGGGCGGCCCAACCGTGTTTCGCCAGCAGACGGCAAATCGGGAACGGCGCGAAGACGGTCCACCGACTTGACCCGTTCGGCTGCATAGGCATCCGAGAGCAGATCATCCAAAGGAACATCGACGAACTCGGGATCGCCGAAATAGGCTTCCCGATCGGCAAAGCCCAGCTTGAACAATTCTGTTAGCTCATGCGTATAGTCAATTGAATTTGTGGAGACTTCTCCGAATTTGTGATGTGCAAACAGCTTGGCCATCTCGAGAAGTAGCGGCCCCTGACACCAGGCCCCGCAACTGTAGATTTCCCAATCGCCAAAGCTGATCTTCTCGGGTGCTTCGTGGCCGCTGCGGAAGTCGGCAAGGTCATCTGCCGTCATCAGACCGCCTTCGGCCTCGAAATGCGCCAGAATGTCGCGTGCGATGCCGCCCTGATGGAACTCATCGCGCACGGCCCGTATGCCGGCCTCCCGGCCACCTGTGCTGCGGCCTTCGGCTTCGATCAGGCGCGCAAAACTGCGTCCCAGGTCAGCCTGGATGTAGGCCTCTCCAGCACGGGGCGGCCTTCCCTGCGCCAGAAACACCTCTGCCGAGGCGGGCCAGCGGGCATAAAGTACCTGATCCTCAGCAATGGTCTCAGCCAACAGGCGGTGTGTTGCAAAGCCTCCCGATGCCAGGTCATGGGCGGCCTCGGCGACGTCAGCAAAGGATAGGGTGCCGTAGAGTTCCAGCGCCTGACACCAGGCATCGATGGCTGCCGGTGTGACGCAACGCAACACGCCCAGCGGCAGGTCGCCGCCGTGATGTTTCTCGAAAAACTCCGGCGAAGCACTCCTTGGCCAGCGGCCCAGACCGGAGATCGTGACAACTTCGTCGCGATCGGCAAGGTAGATGATCATAGGGGCCACGCCGGTCGAACCCACAATGTCAGGCTGGAGCACACCCAGCGTCATGCCGGCTGCAACGCCTGCATCAACGGCATTGCCGCCCTTGTCGAGGATGCGTGAGGCGGCCAGTGAGGCCAGCCAGTGGTTGGTTGAAACCGCCCAATGGCGACCACGGACAGGGGGGCGGTGCGTCTTTGGTTCGTGTGGCGTGTTGGTTTTAACTGCCATGTTCCAGCGCTCCAAACTCCCTGAGCCGGTCCTCTGCTGCCAGGATCACTTCGTCATCAAAACGGTCACGGTGCTTCAGGATCAGCATTTCTGCGGTCATGTCAGCCACGCCAAACTCCAGCAACTTGATGAAGCCGTCCGAAGCCTTGCTCTTCAGCGCCAACTCGCCAAGGGTATGAACGATGCCGTACCGGCTGAGCGTCTGCTTTGTGCGGGAGAGACGCCTGCTTTCGCCAGCCTTGTCTGCAAACACGTGCTCAAGAGCCATCATGACCGGGGCGAATGCCGCATCAAGCGGATCATCCTGGCCGCGCCCGGCAGCGCGGCACAGCTGTTTGAAGGCCTCGACATAAACATCGTCGCGCCCCAGCCGCTTGGCCTTGGTCATTTCCGTTATGAGCTTTTCCTGATTCAACGCAGTGGTGTGATCAGAGTTTGAAGCGCCTCCGCGCCTGGGTTTCATCTTGGCCATCGGGTCAAACCGCCTGTAATCCGCACCAGTCGGCGATGAAGAGCGTCATCGCCTTGGTAACTTGTTTGCAGGAATCCAGGTTCACGCGCTCATCAAAGCCGTGAATGTTCTCGGCAAGCGGGCCGTAGACCAGTGCCGGCATGTTGGCGTAGAGGCCGAAGAAACGGGCATCCGTGGTGCCGGTGAGCGAACGTTCCTTCATGTCGTCCCCAAAGATCGCCTGGTGGCTCTGGCGCAGCACCGCTTCAACCTCTGTCCCCTCTTCCAGGATGTATCCCTCGGCCTGGAAGCCATCCCAGACGATTTCCGGCGGACTGTTGGCAAGGAACGTGTCGTTGCGTGCCGCTTCGGCCACACAGGATTCGACCTCGGCACGCGCCGTCGCAAGGTCCTGGCCAGGGAAGACACCCACGCGCATATCAAAACGGCACCATGCCGGCACGCTCGAGGCCCAATCTCCGCCCTGGATCTTGCCGACGTTGAAGTTGAGCGGGTGCTCCATGTGGGCGTAACGCGCATGCCCTCTGGCATTCCAGGCATCTTCCAGAGTGTGCAATTCGCCGATCAGGCGATAGGCGGCCTCGATCGCATTGGCACCTGCCCCGGCATAGGCAACATGAACAGGATGCCCGCGCACGATGCAGTGAAACCACATGACCCCGACCTGACTGCGCATCATGCCGTTGCCCATGGGTTCGGGAATCAGCGCCGCATCAGCAAAATAGCCACGCTGCCGACAGGCAAGAGCACCGTTTCCTGTGCATTCCTCCTCAATTACCGCTTCAATCGAGACGTCGGCTGCGGGCCGGTATCCTGCACGTTTGAGTGCTTCAAGGGCGAAAAGCCCACAGACCCAGCCAGATTTCATGTCTCCGGCGCCACGACCATGCATCCAGCCGTCCTTGATCACGGGATCGAACGGCGGTGTAGCCCACATATCGTGCGGGCCTTCCGGCACGACATCGATATGTCCGTTGATTGCGAGCGACTTACCCTGGGGATCCGAGCAACGCAGGCTGCCGACGGTGAGATAGGCATCCTGGTAGCCATCCGCCTTGGGCGAGAAACCCGGCATATCCTTGATGGCATCGATGTCGATCTGCCAGCGATCAACGCTAAACCCGCGCTGACCCAGTTCACGCGCCAGAAAATCCTGTGCTGTTGCCTCCTGCCCGCGCAAGGAGGGCTTGCGCACCAGTTCCTGTGTGAACTTGACCTGTTCGTCGAAACCCTGCTCGACCGCATTGCAAAGGGTATCAGCTACGTTTTGATCCACCATCGATCACTCCCTCGTCTATGGCCGTTATAGGCCGCGCCCTTGCCTGCAACAATGTTGCGCTTTGGTCTCTGCTGGCCCCACAGTCATGAAGAAACCCCGCAGCAGCTTGAGAAGACCATGAAATTTGTCAGCTACAACATTCAGTATGGTTTTGGCCTGGACGGTCGCTACGACCTGGAACGGCTTGCTGCCGCTGTTGAAGACGCCGATGTCATTGCCCTGCAGGAGGTCGAACGCCATTGGCTTCGCTCTGGTGAGGACGATCAACCGGCTATTCTGTCGTCCCTTTTGCCGGATCATTACTGGGTATTTGGTCCAGGCATGGACTTTGACGCGAGCTATCGCGATGAAGCAGGCAAGCTGATCAACCGTCGCCGGCAGTTCGGCTCCATGCTGCTATCACGAACGCCCATCAGGTGGAGCCGGCTCCACCGATTGCCCATGCGCGCCACAGTTGGTGCGCTCAACACGCAGAATCAGGCGCTTGAAGGACTGATTGAAACGCCATCAGGACCGGTCCGCGTCCTCTCGCTTCACCTCTCGCATATCGGGGACCAGGAACGCCTGGAACAGCTGGAAATGCTGCACGCGCATCATCAACGTGTTCCGTTCGAGGGCGGCCCTTGGAGTGGTATCGATGAAGAGCCAGAACGCAGCTGGACCAATGGCGAGGACGAACCTGCCTGCCCGATCAGCGCAATCTGGATGGGTGATTTCAACAGTCAGCCCGGCAGCGTCGAATACCAGCGAATGACCGGTACGTCGCCCTATTACACCGTGCCTGGTTATCGGGAATTGTTCGTCGACAGCACCGTGGCTGCCGGCCATGCGCCCGATGCCTTCATCAGCCATACCGGCAATGACGATGACGGGGGTCACACGCAGCCGACGTCTCGATTTCTGTTTCGTCAGCTCCGACCTGGCTCCACGCGTAAACGCAATGTGGGTCGACCAGGAGAACATCGCCTCCGACCACAAACCGGTATGGACGGAGATTAATCTCAGCAAATCTGGCTGAGGTCGGATCAAGCCATTCATCACTGCCTCGTGAATTGCTGCTGACCGCCCCACACGCAACGTTGTCGCGATGATTGATGATGACGCAATTTCACCGCGCAGCCCGTCACGCCGGCGTTTCTTCCTCGCTGGCGGCGTTCTCACTCTTGCGGCTTTTACGCTGCCCCTGCTGCCAGGCAACGAGCTCGTCGACGATCTGACGTCATCGGTCGACAAGGCCGTCGGGTTCATCGACACACTTGCCCTCACCCGAATGTACCGTGGTGTGGTTCAGCACACCTGGGTTCGTCGCTGGGATCGGGATGTCGATGTGCGGTTGTGGGACCGAGGCGCCTCAACCCCTGATCGATGAACTCGACACAACGCTGGCAGCGCTTTCAGATTGGACGGGCCTGAAGTTTGCGCGCGCCGATGAACGTTCCATCGGTCGCGGTGTGATCGATGTCTATGTGCGAAACGGCGCAGAGATGAACGATGAATTCGGCGGCGGTGCGCGTTACTGCAACACACACAGCCGGGGATTTGGTGGCTCCATGCGCTTTGCCCGCATCGACATCAGTCAGGAACATACCGGCTGTCTGCGACACGAACTGATGCATGCATTGGGTTTTGCCAACCATTGGGAAGAACCGTTTCGCCCATCCCAGCATGCCATCGGTCATGGCGCCTTACGGGTCGAACAATCGCAGTGCCGACTATTCTGATTGGGACGAACTTGCGATCCGCACGCTCTATGACCCGGCATTACTGCCAGGTACGCGACGGCAGGAAGCTCTTGAGATGATCCGGCTGCGTGTCAGGCAGGCGCTCGCCAATCTAGCCTGAAAGATCAGTCCGCGCGCTCGCAGACATGAAACACAGAGCGGCAAGGATGGGTGAAGGCGCGCTGTTTGATGGTCCAGCCGGCTTCCTCGATCAGCGTTTCCCAGCGTTTGAGCGGATAACCCTTGTAGCCCAGTTCCCATTTATGGCCCCAGGGATCCTCGTGAACCTTGAAGGTCTTTCCGCCCCTCAGTTTCTTCAACGAAAACGCATGGCGCCAGGTGAAGGGATTGAAATAGATCGACCAGCCCATCTGGAAGCCTTCATAGGGCACGGAAAGGATCAGGTTGCGCGCGCCGCTGGCATGAAATCCACGCAGGACGTTGGTCGCCTCATCCCAGGGCAGATGTTCAAGGGTCTCGCAGCAAAGGATGGTGTCGAACCCGGCAATCGCTTCGGGATCCAGCGCAGTAAGATCGGCTTCGATATGCGGGCGCTGTGGTTTGTGAAAGGGCGGCGTGAAGAGATCAAGCGTGGTGACATCGTATCCCGCATTATCGAGCAGCGCCGTGACGAAACCCAGATAGGGGCCAACTTCCAGGACCCGGCGCACGTCCAGGTCCGAGAGCAGATCAAGCTGCTTCCATTGCTGGCCGATGCGTTTCTCGGAGTAGTAGCCGTGCCATTCAGCGCGACGCGCGGCATCATCATCCATATTGTCGCGGCTGGCCGGCGTGATGATCTCTCGATCCAAGATGAAATCCGTCCTTGCAGGTTTGTCAGTCGATGGGCGGGCGGCCAATGCCCGGCACCGCTGCTTCATACGCCCGCGCGGCGCGTAAAACCATGGCATCGCCGTGGCGGGGACCAACAATCTGCAGCCCGATCGGCAGCCCGTCCCGGGTCAGGCCGCATGGAATGCTAAGTGCGGGAAGCCGCGTGAAGTTGAAGGGATAGGTCGTTCCGGTCCAGCCAAGGCCCACGCGTTTCCTGCCGCTGGGGTCGTCATCGACAGCACCAAAAGCGGGCACTGCCACGGTTGCGGTCACAAGAACATCAAACGTCTCGAAAAATCGGTTCATGACGGCGCCCAACCGGCGCTGTTCCATCTCAGCGTATTTGACGTCCATGGCCGTGTGGTTGTCGGCGTCTGCTGCATCCTTGCGCAGTTCCTCGACCAGCAGCGCCTGCTGCCCCCCGGGTACCGAGTCGACAAGCGCCCGGGCGGCAAGGCGCACCAGAATGTAATAGGGATCGATGGGGTTGCCGATTTCCGGTGTTGCCTCATCGACCTGCGCATCCAGGTCTGATAACTGCCCGGCAGCAGCGCGCACCGCCGCCTCGACTTCAGGGTCAAGCGTGACATAGCCAAGGCCTGGGCTCACCGCCACGCGCAGCCCCTTTGCCCCAGCGTCCAGACCAGTCTGATAGTCGACACCGTCGTCGGGCAAACTCTCCCAGTCGCGGGAATCCGGTTTAGCCAGAACATTCATGGCAAGCGCCAGGTCGCCGACCGTGCGCGCCATGGGTCCAACATGGCTCCATGTGCCGCAATAGGCAGGCTGGTGCAGCGGCACGCGCCCCCAGGTCGGCTTCAACCCTGCAATGCCGCAAAAACTGGATGGCACACGGATGGATCCGCCCTCATCGCCGCCCAGCGCCAGGGCAACCATACCCGTCGCCACGGCAACCGCACTGCCGCCGCTCGAGCCGCCGGGCGTGCATTCGGTGTTCCAGGGGTTGCGTGTGACGCCGGTCAGGTCGTTGCGGCACACGGCCTTCCAACCGTGCTCGGCCGTTGTCGTCTTTCCCACAATTACTGCGCCCCCGTTGCGCAAATGGCTGACCGAGGGTGCGTCTTCCAGAACAGGAACATCTTTTGATGCAAGTGAACCGAACCGGAGCGGCATGCCGGCAACCGGAATGAGGTCCTTCACAGCGACCGGTACGCCGTCCAGCGGCCCCAGTGGTTTGCCAGACTTCCAGCGCTGCGCCGAAGCTTCGGCTTCATTTCGCGCAGACTGTGGAGAAACGTGCGCCATGGCGTTGAGGCGGCCATCCAGCGTCTCGATTCGCGCAAGACTGCGTTCGAGCACCTCAACCGGCGAGAGCTCACCGCTCCGAAATCCAGCCGACATTTCTTTAGCGGAAAGCCAGTTCATGTCAGACATCATGAAGGCCTCTAGACCGGTATCTCTGCTCGAACATCACCGACCTGTGTCAATCGCGTCTCTTCAATCACGGTTGCAAGGTTTGTCGCAATGGCTTCGACCATGGCACGCCCCTTCTCGGCAGTAGCAGGCCGCGGATCACCAACGGTCCCATCGGGTGCGGTGTTGTTGCGCAAACCCTCGGGCGTCACAAAGCGCGAAAGCGCGTTGCCCGAAAGCGCTGGATCAAGCTCAATGGGATAGTCGAACGTTCCACCACCGAAGGGCGCGTTCTCGATGTTTCCTGCCTTTGCCAGGGACATATCGACATGTTCCCCGGCCCAGTGGAGCGCAAGCGAGCTTTCCGCCTCCGCCGCATGATCCAGCCCAGCCGCTCCCAAATCACACAAGGCCTTGATCTCGTGGCGCGCGATCAGTCCGGTATCGGCCACCACGACATGCGCCCCGGTCCGGTTGATCAGACGCACGGCGGCGATCTCGAGTGGCGCCAGGTTCGCGATGCGATTGCCATTCACAATGACAATCCGCTTGAAGCCATGATGGATCAGGGACGAACAGACATCTTCGGTAACCGCCTGCAGCGTTGCTGCTCCCAGGGTAACCGTTCCCGCATAGCCCATGTGATGCGGTGACCAGCCATAGGGAATCGCCGGCGCGACCAGCGCTCCGGCCACCTCTGCAGCGCGTTCGCAACCGGCTTCCGCCCAGCCGGTATCGACCAGCAGCGGCAGATGACGACCGTGCTGTTCCGTCGCGCCGACAGGAACCAGCACGACGTCGTCGGTTTTCAGGTGCGCCGCGACTTCAGGCCAGCGAAGTTCGTGCAGCCAGACAGTCCGTTTCTCCGTCACGATCAGAACTCCAGAAGGTCTGCGAGCTGTTCAACAATGGCCGGCGCGCCCAGAAGCACATCATGGCCCCTGCCCCGGCCGGTTTCGCGCACCAAGACAACACCGCCGGCTTCTTCGACGATGATCTTGCTGGGTGCGAAATCCCATAGCGAAAGGTCAGGGTCGAACACGGCCTCGACCGCGCCGCGTGCTGCAGCCATGTGGCCATAAACGTCGCCAAACGCACGCAGATCCTTGGTCGCATCGAACAAGCGCCGGTGCAGGTGTTCAACACCGCTTTGCCGGAACTGATAGGACGTGCCGACCGAAAGCATGGTTTCATAGAGCTCCGTGCGTTCGGAAACCCGGATGGGATTTCCATCCCGCCATGCGCCACCACCCTTCCAGGCCCAGAAGGTTTCTTTCAGGCCAGGCAGATGCGCAACGCCGGAAACAACCTCGCCCGTCTCTTGATTCTCCAGGGCGACAAGGGTGCTGTAGACCGGGATGTCGCGTGAGAAGGGATGCGTGCCGTCGATGGGGTCAATGATCCAGCGCCACGGCGCGCTGCCCTCCTCTTCCCCCTCTTCCTCACCAATCACGGCCGCCCCGTCGGGGTATGCCGCTTGGCTCAGCACAGCCCGCACCATGCGCTCGGCCTGCGTGTCCACTTCCGTCAGATGGCTGCCATCAGCCTTGAGTTCGACATCAAACGACTGGTTGTGTGCCGCCGACGCAATCATCTCCGAGGGCGCCAGTGCAGCCTCGCGTGCAATCTGTGTCACGCGCTCAAGGTCCAAAGTGCTCATCTCAGACCCAGTCGCCGCTTTCGTGGCGTGCGATGACCCGCGCGATGGGGTCGCGCGCCAGATGATGTTCGCGGAACGCCCGCATGGGTGCATGATCCACGATCTCGGGCATCTTTGCGAACCACAGCGCAAACATCGAAAGGTAAACATCGGCCACGGTCAGCTTGCCGCCCACCAGATACAGGCCACCATCCAGGGCTTGGCTCAGAACCTGCCACTGCTGGTTCAGAACGACCCAGGTGCGCGCCACGATGGACGCATGATGATCGGGTTCATCGGTATAGTTTTCAGGGTGAAAGATTTGCATCGAGGTCGGATAAACCGTGGCCGCCAGATAGAACATCCAGCGCAGGTGTTCGGCCTCCTCCGCCGAACCCGATTCCGGCAACAGCCGACCATCGCCGTGTCGTTGGGCCAGCAGCATCGCAATAGCCGCAGATTCCGTCATCACCGCGCCGTCATCCGACACCAGCGCAGGCACCTGTCGCAACGGATTGATCTCTGCGAACGATGCTGGCTCGATTGCCTCGCGATATCCCGTCACAAGAGCCCGTTGATGCGGAATCGCCAGCTCCTCCAGAACAAACTCAACAGCAATGGAACCCGACCAGGGGCGCCCATAAAGCGTGTAGGTCATGTCTGTGCCTTTCTGGCTTCGCGCAACATGTCGCGCGCGATCACCAATTGCTGGATTTGTGACGTGCCCTCATACAGGCGGTAGATGCGCACATCGCGGTAAAGCCGCGCGACCGCGTAATCGTTGATGTAGCCCGAACCGCCATGGATCTGGACGGCACGGTCGGCCACACGTCCGACCATCTCGCTGGCATAGTACTTGGCTTCGGCGCCCAGCCGCGTGATCGGTTCGCCCGCTTCAAACCGTCGCGCGCCATCACGCACCAGCGCCCAGGCGACATCGCACTCCGTTCGGCTGTCAGCCAGCATCGCCTGGATCAGCTGGTGCTCGGCGATCGGTTTTCCGAACTGTTCGCGTTCCAGTGCAAAGTTGACTGATTCCCGGATCAGGCGATCAGCCAGCCCGCAACAGGTCGCCGCGACATGCAGCCTGCCCCGGTCCAGCACCTTCATGGCAGTCTTGAAGCCCTGCCCCTCGACCCCGCCGATCAGCGCATCGCCTGGAATACGGCAATCCTCAAAGATGACGTCGCAGATATGCGCACCCTTCTGGCCCATCTTGTTTTCCGGCGTGCCCAGACGAATTCCCGGCGTGTCGGCATCCACGATGAAAGCCGAAACACCGCGCGCGCCCTTCTCGTCCTGGTTGGTCCGGGCCATTACCGTGAAGGTGCTGGCAACAGGCGCATTGGTGATGAACCGCTTGGTTCCGTTCAGGATGTAACCGTTGCCGTCCCGGTCGGCGCGGGTTTTTACCGACGCTGCGTCTGAACCGATATCGGGTTCGGTCAACGCAAACGACGCGATGATCTCGCCCGAAGCCATGCCCGGCAGGTACTTCTGTTTCTGCTCCTCGGTCCCGTCGATCACCAGCCCCTGGGAACCAATGGCAACATTGGTACCAAAGGCCGAACGGAACGCTGGCGCGGCATGGGTGATCGCCCAGGCGACCTCGACCTCCTCGGTCGGGGAAAGCCCCAGACCACCGTACTGTTCAGGAATTGTCAGCCCGAAGAACCCCATCTCCTTCATCTCGGAAACGATGGCATCGGGAACCTTGTCGGATGCATCGACCTCGGCCTCGGCCGGGATCAGGCGTTCATCAACGAACCGGGTAACGGTTTCAAGAAACTGGTCGAGCGTGGCTTGATCGAGTGGCATGGCAACACACGGGCTGTGAACGGGAATGCGGAGACTAAGGCCAAACGGCTAGAGTGCCGATCGGGTTTGCCATTCTAGTCCAACCAGGCGCTGCAAGCATCCCGCGCACACGCCTCAATCGCGGATTGGCTCGCAGTTCCCCAAATTCCATTAATCACACCTGGATCATAACCCTCCGCCTCGAGGAGTTCTTGGTAGCCGCGTACGGCATTAGCATCTGCCAAGGCCATAAAACGTGCGAAAGCCATAAGCGCCTCATCAACACGACCAAGATCAGCCAATATCTGGACACGAAGACCATGCCCCGCTGAACTGTCAGGCATGAGGTTGACAGCATTGTTGGCATCAGACAGCGCAACAGAGAGATCACCGCCCGTTTGATAAAGTAACAACGCCCGATTGGTATACACTCTGGGGTCATTCAGGCCCAACTCGATGGCTTGATCATAGTCCTCGATGGCCCGAACGTAGTTCTCAATGGCACTGGAATCGCCCTCATTGGCGCGGTGAAGATCACCAAGATCCTGCCACGCAACACCGCGAAAAAAATGGGCAAGTACATTGTCGGGATCAAGCACGATCACTCGGTTGTAATCCTCGATGGCCTCACGAAACTCGCCTTGGTATCCGAATGCAAGACCTCGACCTCTATAGGCATCTACCATACGCGGGTCGAGATCGATGGCGCGATCGAAGTCCTCGATTGTTCTCCCATAGTTGCCTAATGCAAGCCATGCATTGCCTCGAAATTTGTATCCTTCTACATGGTCCGGATTGAGGTCAATGACGCGATTGAAGTCTTCGATAACGCGGTGATATTCACCCAAGGCGTACCAAACAAGGCCCCGATTGAGGTAGCCTTCCAGGTAGTCAGTATCGAGCGCAATCACCCGATCGTAATCCACAATTGCGGGCGTGAATTCGTCTAAAGCGAACCATACGTTGCCGCGATTTAAGTACGCTTCTGTGTAGCCTGGATTGAGCGCAACTGCCTGATCATAGCTTTCTAGCGCACGATTCAGCTCACCCAGGTCTTGCCATGCAATACCGCGGTTGTAGTAAGCGACTGCATCATCGGAGTTGAGCGCGAGCGCGCGGTCATAATCCTCGATCGCACGGCGTGCCTCACCCAAGGAATGCCACGCATTGCCCCGATTGTAGTAGAAATTTGCATCATCGGGGTTCAGTGCAATCGCTTGATCATAGTCCTGGATGGCACGGCGCGGCTCGCCCAGGTCGATCCACGCACTGCCTCGACTGTTGAAGGCATTCGCATGATTCGGATCCAGCGCGAGCGCGCGTTCGTAGTCTTCGATTGCGCGGCGAGGCTCGCCCAGTTCGACCCAAGCACTGCCACGAAGGCTGTAGGCAATCGCTAGATTAGGATCCAGCGCGAGTGCACGGTCGTAGTCCTCAATTGCGCGGCGAGGCTCACCCAGATCGATCCACACATTGCCCCGATTGTAGTAGAATCTTGCATCATCGGGGTTGAGTGCAATCGCTTGATCATAGTCCTCGATGGCGCGGCGAGGCTCGCCCAAATCGATCCACGCAACGCCCCGGCCGAAGTAGGCATCCGCAAGGTTCGAATCCAGAGTGAGCGTGCGATCGTAGTCCTCAATTGCGCGGCGTGTTTCTCCCAAATGGTGCCAGGCAATACCTCGGTTGAGGTAGACAAGAGCCAAACTGGTAGGCGACAGTTCGCCGGTGTCTATGCAGCCGGAATAATCTTCGATGGCACCACGCAGGTTGCCGGACCTTTGAGCCTCAAGCGCGCGTTCGCACTGGCTGATGTCCTCGCTCACCGCGCCTGTGCTCCAGGCGATAGTTAGTACGGCCACCAACAATACGGATCTTGCGCAAAACATCGAACCCTCCTGCTGATCTCGATTTAGACCGTAGCGAGAACTTGGGGTAGTGCAAATGGCTGCCAGTACACCGCTACTCCGCCCAGAGATCGCAGGTCTCGGCAATGCAGGCCCTCAGTGCGGCAACGAACTCCGCATCCGGTTCACCGTCCGGCGTGCCTGCGAAATACCCCTGTCGTGCAAGGCTGGTTTCATAGGTTCCGACAAGCTGCTCGCCGGAAACATCCATGGCCGTCTGGAATGCCACCAGCGCGCCTTCCTCATTGCCCAAAAGTGCCAACACATGGCCCCGCAGGTCATGGAGCGGCCCAAGTCCGGGATCCAGCTGCAGACCGGCATTTGCCAGCATCAGGGCACCTTCCAGATCGCGGCGTGCGTCCAGGCGCGGTGTGGCGGCGCTGAGATACCGTTGCGCGTTGTCCGGGGTCAGGATGAGCGCCGTGTCGTAGGCCCTGATTGCTGCATCAAGGTCGCCCGCTTTCCAATGCACATAACCCAGGTTCTGATAAGCCTCGACCAGACCGGGATCGATTGCCAGTGCCCGCTCCAGATCAGCCGTTGCGCCCGCAATGTCGCCCAGGGTCGCCAGGGTCACGCCGCGCCCGTTATAGGCCAGTGCCAGATTGGGCTGCAGGGCGATCGCCTCATCATAATCAACAATGGCAGCTTCGAACGCTCCCATGGCGCGACGGGAGGCCGCGCGATGGTAGTAAGCCACCGCGGCCTGCATGGTCGTCAGGCCACCGCTGTCGATGCACATCGTGTAGCTGTCGACGGCTGATTCGTGGAGCCGTTGTTGTTGAGCGCCGAATGCAAGAGCGCAGAGCGCAGCACCCTCAACTTGCGCATGGGCCGGGCGCACCAGGGCAAGGGCCGCAAGCAACGCAAGGAACACTGCTTTTTTCATGATTGACGCCTTCGATTGCCGTTTCTGCTGCGCATATGACATGCTTAACGCGCGAATGGCGAGAGGATGAGAGGCTCTGAATCATGACAATTGCGTTTGAAGCAATCCGGGAAGACTTCGGTGCAGTGGTTACCGGCGCCGACTTGCGCCAGGAACTGGCACCCGAGTGTTTTCGACAGATCTATGATGGTTTGATCCGGCATGGCCTGCTCATCTTCCGCGATCAGGGCCTTGAGCCCAATCAGGAGATCGCCTTTGCCAGGCGTTTCAACAGGATCCGCATCTACATCGGCAACGACAAAACCAAGATGAAAGGCCATCCTGAGATCAACCTTCTGGGCAACGCCACAGACGAAAACGGCGAGCCGATCGCATTCCAGAACAAGGTCGGGATCGAATGGCACACCGATGGTACCGGTTTTTCCCATCCTCCCGTTTCGACCGTACTCTATTGCGTTGCAGCGCCCAGCAAAGGTGGCGAAACACTCTTTGCCAGTGGCAAACGCGCCTGGGACGAACTGCCAGAGGACCGCAAGCAACAGTTCGCACCGCTCAAGGTGCGCTACAGCTATGAAGGTCTCTTCAAGAAACTGACCAGCGCCAGTGACGCCAGCAAAACGGACCTCACCGAAGACGAGCGTGTTCGCACGCCTGATGTCGTCCATCCGCTGGTGCGAACACACAGCGTTACCGGTCACAAGGCACTTTGGTTCACCGAGGCTGAAATGGCCTGTGTCGAAGGCTTGACCTCGGATGAAAGCCAGGCGCTCGGCAAGGAAATCGTGGGCCACATCTCAAAGCCCGACTACGTTTACGCCCATGCCTGGAAACCGGGCGACCTGCTGATCTGGGACAATCGCCAGATGCACCACTCCACAACGCCTTACACATACGAAAGCGAAGTCCGGTTGATGCATCGCATATCCGGCGAAGGTGATGAGACGCCTTACTGAATTGCCCCAGCCAGGCGCTGCAAAGTTGCGCTATGCGACTTGCAATTTTGTTCTATTTATGTTCTTATTGTCGCTGGTGAGACAGAGCATTCTACTTTGCATGGGGTTGAACCTCGAAAACGCCCCGGCCCTCCCCCCTTGGACTTGGCTCCTGCCCGTGACTGGTCAGTGAAACGGTGATGGACTAAGAACCTTGGAGCGGTCATCGAGGGGTAGGATCATGAGCGGAAGCAACACATCGGCATCACAGGTCTTTGCAGGCGCGTTCGCGCGGCACGGCGTCGACACCATCTTCGGGCAGTCCATCCCGTCGAAGTTTTTCCTGGCGACTCCGGAGTTCGGTATTCGCCAATGCACCTACCGCACAGAGAACGCCGGGGCAGTCATGGCCGATGCCTATGCCCGCATCTCGCACAAGGTTGGCGTCGTCACAGGTCAGAACGGGCCCGCAGCAACGCTGCTGGTTGCCGGATTGGCTGAGGCGTTGACTGCCTCCTCTCCCGTTGTGGCGCTGGTGCAGGACACACCGGCCATGTTCCGCGACAAGAATGCGTTTCAGGAACTCGATCACCTGGAACTCTTCAAGGGATGTGCAAAGTGGATCCGGCGCGTCGAGGACCTGAGTCGCATCGATGACTATGTCGATATGGCGTTCCGACAGGCGACAGGCGGACGTCCGGGCCCCGCAGTTCTGCTTGCACCCGTGGATGTGATGGAAGCTGATCAGGCCCCCGGGTCCGACCGCACCGAATCTCTTTCACATTACCCGCTCGACCGACCGGTGGCCGACCTGACACAGGTCGCCAGAGCAGCAGAACTCATCGCCCAGGCCCGGAACCCACTGATCTGGGCTGGTGGCGGCGTCCACGCCTCCGATGCCTGCGCCAGCCTGGCGCGGCTGCAGGAGGAATGTCATCTTCCCGTGGCAACCACGACCATGGGCAAAGGCACGATCGATGACGGGCATCCGTTATCTGTTGGAATCATCGGTTATTACATGGGCACCGGTTCGGCGAGCCAGCATCTGCGTTCCATGGTCGATGACGCCGATGTCATCGTGGCGATTGGCAACCGCACCAACCAGAACGGTACGGATTCCTGGCAACTGTTGCCCAGTGGGACGCAGCTCATCCATATCGACATCGACCCCCAGGAGATCGGGCGGAACCATGAAGCCCTGCGTCTGGCCGGTGATGCCCGCGCTACGATTGACGCGCTGATCGATCATCTGCGGCGCGGTGACCTTGGCCGTCGCGAAGAGACACGCGCAGCTGTTGAAGCGCGCATCGCTGAGGGCAAGGCCAAACACCAGGTAGAGGTTGCCGATATACGGCAGTCATCCGCCACGCCAATCCGGCCCGAACGTCTCATGGCCGATTTGGAAGCGGTCCTGACGCCTGAACACATCGTTTGTGCCGATGCGAGCTATTCCTCGATCTGGGTCTGTAATGGCCTGAAGAGCCGGCGCGCCGGTCAACGTTTCCTGACACCACGCGGCATGGCAGGCCTGGGCTGGGGATTGCCCATGGCCATGGGTGCCAAGATTGCGCGTCCTGATGCACCGGTCTTCTGCCTGGCGGGTGATGGCGGATTTGCCCATGTCTGGTCAGAACTGGAGAGCGCGCGACGCCTGGGTACGCATATCGTTCTGGTCGTCTTGAACAACGAGATTCTGGGCTACCAGAAACATGCCGAACTGGCGCGCTACGGTGCCCACACCGACGCCATTGCCTTCAAACCGGTAGATCACGCCATGGTGGCCCAGGCAGCGGGTTGCCGTGGCGTGCGCATTACCGATCCCGCTGACTTTGCGGGCGCACTTAATGAAGCCTTCACCATGACTGACCGCATCACGACCGTGATCGATGTCATGACCGACCCCAATGCACACCCGCCAATCACGGCCTTTGAAGGAAAGAAAACACGTTGAGTAAAGCTGACACCATTCCCGAAGGCTTCACGCGTGTCGTCGCCGACGACCCTTATGAAGTCCATAACGGCCTCGAGCTTCACCACGATCTGGGAGATGGCCGCGTTGAAGTTGGCCTGCTGGCTGACGCGCGGCACGCCAATGAGTACGGTCGCGTTCATGGCGCCGTCCTGATGATGCTGGCCGATGCAGCGCTCTGCATGAATTCACGCTGGCATGATTCCAACGAAGGCGCGATCACGGTCAGCGCGACGAACAATTTCGTCAAAGGCGCAATGATCGGTGAATTCCTGCAATCACGCAGTCATGTCGTGCGTCGCACAAGACAGTTCAGTTTCGTGAACTGCGACATCATCGTCGGTGACCGCGTCTGCATGACCTCAACCGGCATCATCAAACGCATGCTGCCGGAACCTGAAAGCTAAGCTGTTTCACCGCCGTCGATCGCGATGATCGCGCCGGTCGCAAAGCTGGCCGCATCCGAGGCATAAAACAGCACCGGTTTGGCCAGTTCAGAAACATCGGAGATACGACCCTGCGGGCAATCAACGGCGATCATTTTGTAGCCATCAGGAACGTTGCCTGCCATGCGAACTGCAAGGTTCCGCAGCATGTCGGTGTCGACCCCACCGGGGCAGATGGCGTTGACACGAACATCCGGCGCAAATTCCTGGGCCAGGCATTTCGTCATGTTGATGACACCGGCCTTGGACGGGCCATAAGCCGTGCTTTTCATAACGCCTGTCATACCGTTGACCGAGGCGATGTTGACGATGTTGCCCTTGCTGACACGCAGATGCGGGATCGCCGCCTTGATCGTGAAGAACGTGCCCTTGAGGTTGGTGTCGAGCACGCTGTCCCAGAGCGCTTCATCGATATCTTCAATGGTGCCGCCGCCGCCCCTGCCCGCGTTGTTGACCAGCACATCAAGGCCGCCAAGACCTTCCACCGCGGCCGCAACAATCGCGTTGCATCCGGCGACCTCGCCGACCGAACCAGGTGCAGCAACAACACGGTCGCCCGCGTTGAGTTCAGCAACGGCCTTTGCCGTGCTCTCCTCACTGCTGCCGTTGAGCGCGACGCGCGCGCCGGCTTCAAGGAATGCCTCAACGATACCGCGCCCGATACCCCGCGTGCCGCCGGTCACGAGAACGCGTTTGCCTGTATGATCAATCTTCATGGTCAACTCCTCTCTGGTCCGTCATCATCCTGCCTATGGTTTCACAGTTGCGCATCTTCATTCTTGCCGTCTTCACGGCATGCCTTGTTTCAACCGTCTCATTGCGGGCCGAGGAGCCCGACGGGCGTTCGATCACTGGCAGCTTTGAAGGCATCGTTTGGAGCAGCGGCACACTCTGGCCGATCACCACGGTCTTTGCTCTCGACGATGCCGGCGAACTCACGGGTTCCTATATCTATGACGAGATGAACGGCCCGTTCGAGGGGACGCTCTCGCGCTTCCGCAAGACTGCCGAGCGGACCTGGTTGCTTATCTGGGTCGAAGACAGTGGCAGCGGAACTCTCGAAGCGACGTTCAATGAGGACTTTTCCAGCTTCGCCGGGCTCTGGTCACCGCTTGATGACGGCGATGCCGGTTATCCCTGGGTCGGTGAACGCAAAGACTGAAGTGCCTTGAAGGCACTGTCAGCAGCATCAAGCGTTCGTTCGATGTCATCCGGCTGATGTGCCAGAGACAGGAACATGTTGTGCCAGGGATGGAAGTAAACGCCACGTTTGAGGCATTCCAGGCACCACGCGTCGCCCAGCACTCGATCAGGATCGTTGGCAAAGAGGACCTGTGGCATCTGAGCCGGACCACTCTGAACCAGATCAAAACCATAACGCTGCGCTTGTTCCGCCAGGCCTGACCGCAGCATCTCACCCATCTGCGTCACGTGGCTTACGACATCCTTCTCCTCGAGCACGTCGAGCACGGCAAGTCCGGCCGCCATGGGAACTGCAGCAAACCAGTAGGAGCCTGTGATGAAAATGCTTTCAGCGGCTTCACGCATACGCGTATTGCCCAAATGGGCAGAGATCGGATGGCCGTTGGCCAGGACCTTGCCCCAGGAACTCAAGTCGGGCTCAACGCCCACAGACGACCACGAGCCATTATGGGCCATCCGGAACCCGGCACGGACATCATCGACCATGAGAACGGCATCATGTCGGTCAGCGAGTTTGCGGCAGTGTCGCGCAAACGCTGGGTCAACAGATTCATTCGCGACAAAGGCGTCATGTTTGTAGGCCGTGGCAAAGATACCGGCAAAGTCATCACCAGCTTCTGCAACGGCGGCATCCAGGCTTGCGAGGTCGTTGTACTGGTAGCGGATCAGGTGTTTGCGATCATCGTCAGGTACACCTGAGGGCCGAGGCGTCGACCAGAAGTTGGCACCGTGATAGCTGCCTTCAGCAATCAGGATCTTGTTCTTGCCTGTATAGGCCCGCGCGATCTGGATGCATGAGGAAGTCGAATCAGCGCCGTTCTTGGTGAACATCGCCCAATCGGCATGGCTGATCGTATCGACCAGACGCTCGGCATAGGTGACCATGACTTCTGATGGGCCTGTCAGTGCATCGCCCAATGCTTGCTGCCGCGCAGCCGCGTCTTCGACCTGGGCATGATGATAGCCCAACAGATTTGGACCATAAGCGCACATGTAGTCGATCAGTTCGTTGCCGTCGGCATCCCAAAGCCGGCAGCCGTCAGCACGGCTGAAGAACTGCGGGTAACCGTCCGGCAACCGGCCGATGGACTGGTGCCCGTACATGCCGCCAGGAATGACGTTTGCCGCGCGCTGACGCAGGGCCGAGTCTTTGCTGTTGGGATGAACGCTCATAACGCGCTTGCAACCTTGAGGCCTTCAAGAACAGCCTCTTCAGCCGTGCGTGGCGCAAGGCAATCACCGATCATGTGAAGTTCGATGTTCATGCCGTCGAGTTCTCCTTCAAGGTTATCGACCGACTCATGTCCCAGGGCGGTCACCAGTGTATCAACGCCTTCACAGACGATTGGCTTTCGCGCCATAGCGTGTTCCAGATAGACCGTGTCGCTGTCCACGCCATAGAGCCTGGCATAGGAATGGAGTTCGACACCCAGGTCGAACATGCGTGCCGCAGCGTGATCCCGCAGGTACTGCATCAGATTTTCCGCGAGTTGCGAGCCGTTAAAGGCGAGCTGTACCCGACAACCATCAAGGGCGAGCTTTTCGGCCAGGCCAACGCCGATCCAGTCACAACGGAAATCGGCCACGACAACACTTTGTCCGACATTGGCTTCACCCCGTAGCACCTGCCAGGCGTTCACCACATGGCCCTCGCCTGCACCTTCAATCTCGGGCTCGCTCGGCACCGCACCGGTTGCGATCACAACGGCATCGGGGGCCTCGCTCTCTACGAGTGCGCGATCAACCCGTGTGTTCAAGCGAACAGTCACACCGGCGCGCTCAAGTTCGTGACTGAGGTTGGTGACAATACCGCCAAATTCAGCGCGACCGGGAAGCAACTGGGCCAACAAGGCCTGGCCGCCCAGTTGCGGGCCAGCTTCGAACAGGATCACCTCGTGCCCACGCTCGGCTGCTACGGCTGCAGCCTTCATACCGCCGGGCCCGCCACCTGCAATCAGAACCTTGCGCGATGCCCTGGCGGCCTCCTGTGGCTCATAATCGCGCTCTCTTCCTGTTTCAGGGTGCTGGATGCATGAGATTGCCGCGCCCATGAAGAAATGCCCGATGCATGCCTGATTGCAGGCGATGCAGGCACGGATGTCATCGGAATCACCAGCCAGGGTCTTGGCAGGCATCATGGGATCGCAAATCAGGGATCGCGTCATGCCGCAGGCATCGGCGTCGCCACCGGCAATGATCTGTTCGGCAATCTGAGGCTGATTGATACGCCCCGTCACGATGACCGGTACGGAGACATTATCCTTTACCGCCCGGCCCAGAGGCGCGGTATAGCCGGCCTCCTGATACATCGGCGGGACGATGTGGAACGACCCAGAACGTGTGGCCGAGCTGCCGGCAACCACGCTGAGGTAATCGACAAGGCCGGCCTGATCGAGAGCAACGCAGGCGGCATGACACTCATCAGGCTCAAGGCCGATGCCATCCTTGTCGTCACCGGAAATACGCGCACCAACAACAAAGTCCGGCCCTACGCGATCCCGCACGGCTTCAAGAATCTCGCGCAGGAACCGCAATCGGTTTTCGGGGCTACCGCCATAATCGTCTTCACGGTGGTTGATCTGGGCGGAAAGGAACTGAGCGGGCAGGTAACCGTGACTGGCAACGATTTCTGCGCCCTGGATGCCTCCACGCTTCAAACGTTCGGCCGCTGCCGCATAGTCTTGGATGGTTTGCCTGATCACGTCCGTGGTCATCGCACGTGGTTTGACGTGATAACGCTCGTTGGCCACCGATGAAGCAGACCAGGATACGCCAAGCGTTCCGTCCGCACTGCCCAACATCTCGCGACCGGGATGAAAAATCTGGCCAAAGCACGAAGCGCCCTCACCCAACACAGCATCGGCCATGCGCTGGTAGCCGGGGATGCATTCGTCGTTCATCGCCTGAATAATGTGGGATGTGTAGAACGCGCTGTCGCTGATCGCTGCCACCTGCAACACAATCAGACCTGCTCCACCTTTGGCACGCGCCTGCTGGTAGGCAATGAGCTGATCACCGATCAGACCGCCATGTTCAGACATGCCAGTGTCATGGCCAGTCGAGACGATACGATTGCGCACCGTCACCGGTCCGATTTGCAGGGGAGCCATGAGATGCGGAAACTGGGCCATAATTCTCATCCTTTCACTTGAAGTCGCGCGAAGCCTAGCGGAATCTGGCGCACCGGTAATCACCCCAGAACGGAGAATTTCATGGGACGCTACGATACGTCGATCGCGCGCTACGAAGACGCCAAGACCGTTCTGGCCGGAGGTGTATCAAGCAACTTCCGTTATCACCCGTTGCCGGTTCCCCTCTCCATCGAGCGTGGCGAAGGTCCTTACCTCTGGGATGCTGACGGAAACCGCTACATTGATTATGTGCTGGGGAACGGCCCTGCATTCCTGGGACACAACCCCAAACCGGTCCTGGATGCCGTGCGTGCATCCCTGGAAGTCGGGCAGGCCTTTACGACGGTGCACCAGGCAGAAATCGAACTGGCCCATCGTCTGGTTGAACTGATTCCCTGCGCTGAGTTGGTGCGTTTCGATGTTTCAGGCACCCAGGTCGACCAGATCGCCATGCGTTTGGCACGCGCGCATACCGGGCGCACCAAGGTGATCAAGTTCGAGGGGCATTATCACGGATGGGCCGACAACATCTTTGCCAGTGTGGCACCGGCCATCAACGAGGCAGGCCCGCATAACAATCCCCAGGTCTTGACGCAAAGTACCGGTCAGCCCGACAACATCCGTGAAAATCTGGTCGTCCAGCCGTTCAACGACATTCAGGTCCTGAGCGACACCATTGCATCACAGGGATCAGAGATTGCATCCATCGTTCTTGAACCCATGGCCTGCAACAGCGGCGTGATTCCGCCTGAACCCGGTTATCTGCAGGCTATGCGCAAGCTGTGCGACGACAACGGCATTGTCCTGATATTCGATGAGGTCATCACGGGTTTTCGCCTGGCACTGGGCGGTGCACAGGAACGGTTCGGCGTGACGCCCGATGTTGCGGTGTTTGCAAAGGCTGTGGCAGCCGGGTTCCCCATGGCGGTCGTTGCAGGCAAGCGCGATATCATGGAAGGAGTCTTGTCGGGCGTTGTTCACGGCGGCACTTACAACGGAATCACATCCAGCGTTGCGGCATGCCGTGCGTCCGTGGAGATGCTCGCGGCAGACGGTGGTGCAATCTATGACAAGGTCGAAAAAGACGGGCAAACGCTGATGGACGGACTGAAGGAGATTGCCAGCCGCAGAGCAATCCCTCTCCATACCCAGGGATTGGGCCAGATCTTCTCAACCGTGTTCACGGAGAACCCACCACTTCTGAGTTATCGCGATTACAAGGCAACCGACGAACCCATGCGCCTGAAATTCATTCAGGGCATGCAGGACCGCGGCGTACGCGTCACGGCGCGTGGAACCTGGTTTGTCCCTGCGGTGCTGTGTGACGAAGATCTGACCTTTACACTGGAAGCCGCCGACGCAGCAGCCGGGGAGATCTAGGCGCGCTCTTTACTGCCCGGGACCAGGCCGAAGGTTCCGCGCCCAACCATCATCATGATGGCAAGAAGCGCGTCTGGATTTTGGTGCCAGTCGCGCCACGCATCAGCAGAGATTGTCTCCTGACCTGCTACCCAGGCCGCAAATTCGACTGGGACGGGCAATGAAAAACCATCAACGAATAGCAGGGCGCGTTGTGCATCCAGCGGATGATGGAAAAGACGCGAGCCTGCCCAGCGTTCCAGTCTCCAACCCGCTTGCAGGAGCTTTGCCAGTTCCCCGGGCTCCGGCACGGCTTCGGGCGCTTCTGGAGGAAATCTCGGCATCGAGATCTGCTCTCCAAGAGCACGCGCTGTGAGTTCTTCATCGCCCAGGGCGTTCAAAAGCAACTGTTTCAAGCCTGTGAGGTCTGTGCTGGAAACCAGCCAGGGGTCCCGAGATAAATCTCGGCCAGCATCACCATATCTGGGCTCGACCTCGACCGCGTCATCCCAGGTTTCGGCGACCACATCGGCCAGATGCCCTATGAGGTCGGTAATCCCCGGGGCACGAAATCCGATCGAAATGGTGATCGCTCCATCCGAGAGCGCGACACCTTCATGCGGCACGCCAGGGGGCAAATAGAGCACATCTCCTGGCTCAAGATCTGCGTTTTCGGTGGGCTCAAACCTTGATACCTGACGCAGAGCAACATCTTCTGCTGAACGGTGCACCGGCCCTCCCCACGACCAGCGGCGACGCCCTGCTGCCTGGACCAGGAAAACGTCATACTGATCAACATGCGGACCAACACCACCGTGCGCAGACGAGAGTGAAACCATAACGTCGTCAAAGCGCCAGCGTGGCAGGAAGTCGAACGCCGATTGAAGGCCCTGCAGGCCCGGCTGCCAGACTTCCATCGATTGAATAAGGACGGTCCATGGTGTTGTTGGCAGAATGTCGAAGCGGTCGAGGGGAAACGGGCCCTGCTCTACCTCGTGCTTACCGTCTTCCATGGTGATCAGACGCGCGTCGCTGACGTCCTGGATCGCGACCTCCAGGATTTCTTCGTCCGTTAGTGACTTCCCAGCGCCTTCAAGTGCGTTGCGGCACAGGAGAGGCTGGTTTTGCCAGTACGATTCGAGAAACGTTTCCGGGCTGTATCCATTGGGAAACTGAAAAGGCTTTGCGCTGTTTGTCATGCGATCCATTGATCCCCATCATTGCAGTCGATAGCCGCTGGGCCGCTTGCTATCAACACGAAAACCCTTAGAAATAATTGAGGGTGCCAGAAGAATCGTCAGCCAAGACGGTCTTGGCTGCCAACTGGGAGATGCTTTGCTGTGGCAAAGTCAAAATCAGAGATCGACCGGAGACAAGCCCTGTCTGCAGCGGGGGCAACTGCGCTGGTTTCACTGGCATCGCCAGTTGTGTTGCGCCGCGCATGGGCTGACGAACCTCTTTCGGTCTCCTCCTATGGCGGAAGCTTTGAAGAAACACTTGCTCTCGATATCTATCCGCAATTTACGAATGATACCGGAATCAAGGTGCAGTCGATCAGTCAGTCCGGCGGCAATTCCTGGTTCGACTCGCTGAGCCTCAGTCAGCAAAGCGGCATTGCTCAGGTTGATGTCACCATGTGTGGCTGGCAGGGAGCAGATGGCTGGAACGACGTCTTTGCACCGATCGACACAGCAAAAATTTCAAACCTGCCGACCGTTCCTGGTTACCTGATTCACAAGAACAAGGACGGCGAGACAACAGCAATTGCCGTCATGGCATGGTTCAGCACGTTCCTGACGAACACCGATTCATTCCCTGTCCCGCCGACTTCCTGGGCCGACGCGTGGGATCCAAAATTTGCGGGCACCATGGGCTGGAACGGAACCATCGATTCCAGTTACCTGATCGACATTGTCGCCCACACGTTCTTCAATGGTCGCGTCCAGATGGAAACAGATGACGGCCTGAACGCCTGTATGAAGAAGGGCGCTGAGCTGACCTCGAACGTGACGTTGTGGTACCGAGACGAAGATCAGTTCCAGAACCAGCTAAAGGCCGGAAAATTGACCGCAGGGCAATACTATCATGACGTCACACAGGTGATCGCCAAGGACGGATTTCCCATGCGCTCTACCTTCCCGAAGGAAGGAGGCGTCATTGATTTCGGCTCCTGGGCGATCGTCAAGGACACAACGATGAAGGATCAGGCTGAAGTCTTCATCGATTATTGCCTGAGTCCGGATGTTCAAGCGGCCATAACGCGGGCCCTTTGGACCGCCCCGGTGATTCCCAAAAAACTGACAGACCTAACCGACGAAGAGTTCGATAAGGCATCGAGCGAAATTCCTCCCATTGTCCCCTACTATGAGATCTATGAAAGCAAGGGCGATTGGATCAAGGAACGTTGGGAAAAATACCTCCTGGGTATTGCCTGACCTTAACCCTGACAACAGAGCGGCAGTAAAAAATGAGCGGTCTTGAGCTACAGAATATTTCGAAGCGATTTGGGTCGGTGACTGCTGTATCCGACATCAATCTCAACATCCCCGAAGGCCGTTTCATCTCGTTTCTTGGACCTTCGGGCTGCGGCAAAACCACGTTGTTGCGGCTGATTGCAGGCCTTGAGACCTCAACGACAGGCCAGATTGTTCTGGACGGCGAGGACCTGACCGACAAACCGACTCACCAACGCAATATCGGCATGGTCTTTCAGTCGCTGGCTCTGTTTCCGCATCTTTCCGTGGGTGAGAACATCACCTACTCGCAGAAAATTCGCGGCATCGAAAAGACTGTGCGCAGGAAGCGCGCCGATGAACTCCTGGAGCTGGTTCAGCTGCCCGGAGTGGCAGACAGGAACATCAGTCAACTTTCTGGCGGCCAGCGCCAGCGCGTGGCAATTGCGCGCGCCCTGGCGCTGGAGCCAAAACTGTTTCTGCTCGATGAACCTCTTTCTGCGCTGGACGCTAAACTGCGTGAGGAGATGCAGGTGGAGTTGCGCATTCTCCAGGAGCGGTTGGGCATCACGACCATCATCGTAACTCACGACCAACGTGAAGCCATGACCATGTCCGATGAAGTCGTGGTCATGTCGACGGCGCGCATCGCACAGGTCGGAGCACCTCTCGACATTTATCGAAATCCTGCTTCGGCCTTCGTCGCCGAGTTCATCGGCACCAGCAATCTTCTGAAGGCCCAACAGGCAGGTGGAAACAAGATTACCATTGAAGGTCAGACCTTCGAAACCGATGGCCTACCCGACACTCTGAAACCTGAAGACGGCATTATCGTTTCGGTGCGCCCCGAAGACGTGCACGTCTACCCTGAGAGCAACGAAGGTCCCAACCGGATGTCTGGCACAGTCACGTTCCTGCGCGATGTGGGGGCCAGTGTTGAGACGTTCGTGCAATGTGGCGACGTTCAGATCGTTGCGATGGCCACGCCTAAAGACAGGCCGGACGTCAGTAAGGGAGACAACGTGAAGGTGGAACTCCCGGCAGAAAGCTGTGTGGTGCTCAAGGCATGAGTGACGCAACAGAAAACGCGCCCATTGCGCCTGCCCCCACGGGAGACGATGACGTGATCGCCAAACCCGGTGTTCTGGGCTCGATCAAACGGTTTCCGTTCAGTATCTACCCCACCCTGATGCTGGGATTATTCTTCTTCATTCCCTTCGCAATCATGATTGTCATCAGCTTTGCGCATCGCACGACTTCCACCTATGAGGCCGGCTTCGAGTTCACGCATTATGCCCGCTTTTTCTCGCCACTCTTTACGACCCACGTATGGGTGTCCGTGCAGTTTGCAGCGCTTGCCAGTCTTTTGGCGCTGGTGGTGGCCGTGCCATTTACCTTCTTCATCAGCCGGTTCCGCCGCAAGCCCCAGGTTGTTTCCCTGGTCTTTGTCTTGTGTGTCCTGACGCTTTCGGAAGTGATTGTCGCCTATTCCCTGTCTGTGGTTCTGGGTCGGCAATCAGGTCTTCCAGCGCTTGTTCAGGCGCTTGAGCTGGTTGACCGGGCCAAGTCCTGGTACCCCAGTTACTGGGCGAACCTGTTTGGTCTGAGCTACTTCAATGTTCCCTTCGCTGTTCTGATTCTCTATCCCGCCTGCACGCGGCTGGACCGCGAATTGACAGAGGCGGCGCAAACCCTTGGTGCTTCACCGGTTCGCACCTTCTTCACAATCGTGTTGCCCTTGCTTGAGAAGACGCTTCTGGCGGCCTTCATTCTGCTCTTTGTCTTCACCATGGGTGCCTTCGTGACGCCAATCTGGCTGGGTCGCCCCGAAGACACCATGATGGCCCAGTTGATCGCAGATCAGGCTTTGGGACGCGGCAACATTCCCTTTGCCGCTGCCCTGGCAGTGTTCTTTATGTTGGTCACGCTGGCGCTCAGTTTGCTGACGGTGTGGTTGAGACGAAGTGACAAGACGGGAGTTGCATCATGATCAAGGTTGCGAAAATCGCGTTTCTCACGACCATTTTCAGCATGTTCACGGCACCGCTTCTGATTGTTGCCGGTGTCTCACTGAATGCAAAAAAACGCATGTTCTTTCCACCCGAAGGAATCTCCATGCGCTGGTATCCCGAGATTTTCGAGGAAGCCAAATGGTCTGCAGCATTGGGCAACAGTGTGACGATCGCTGTCTGTGCTGGTGTTCTTGCCGTGTCTATTGCCCTGCCGATCGCCTACTTCCTGTGGCGCCATCGTGTTCTCTATGCAAAAGCACTGTTTGTCGCCGGCTTGGTGCCGTTTGCTCTGCCTCCGGTGATCACTGCGCTGGGCATGCTGATCTTCTGGAGTCAGGCAGGATATGTCGGCAGAGTTGAGAACATCGTTCTTGCTCATGGCGTCTTTCTGGTGACCCTGCCACTGGTCATGATCTCCCTTGGTCTGGAATCGATTGACGAGGAGTTGCTCGAGGCCGCCCGAACCATGGGAGCAGACGGCAAGAAGCTCTTTACATCCGTCATTTTGCCGATGGTGCTGCCGTATATGATTGCCGGCTATGCGTTTGTTCTTGTGCTCTCGATGAACGAATACATTATCTCGTTCTTTCTCGGGCAGCACGTAACGATCACCCTGCCCGTGCAGGTGCTGTCGAGTCTACGGTCGGGCTATACACCGGTCATTGCTGCAGTTGCGGTCATGTTCGTCCTGTTCGCTGTCGTCATCTTCAGCCTGATCGCACGCTTTGGTGACCTGCCCAAGCTTCTGGGTGCCTGGTCACCGAAAGAGTAGGCATTGCGTTTCTCAACAAGCAACTGAGGTCGGCCAAAGCATGTACATCCTTTATGGTGGCGGTGTTACGCGGTCCCTTGGACCGCAATTGGTTCTGGAGGAAGGCAACCTTGCCTATGATTTACGCAAGATAGACATCACCAAGCAGGAGCACAGAGCTGAAGCCTTTCTGAAGCTCAATCCCGCTGGTTATGTTCCCGCACTAGCCACCCCGGAAGGTGACGTTCTGCATGAGGCAGCCGCCATCATGTTGTACCTGGCCGACCGTCATGGCCTGACCGATCTTGCTCCGTCAGTCGATGAGCCGTTGCGCGGCGTATTTCTGAGCCGACTGTTCTATTTCACCAACGACGTGCAGCCCTCTTTCAAGCGCACTTATTACGCACGGCGCTATGCCTTGCGCGATGAAGATACGTCTGCAGTTGCGGCACAGTCTGAAGCCATGGTTCGCGAACGCTGGCAGGTAATTGAAAATCAGCTTGCGGCAAACGGGCCCTATCAACTAGGCGAGCGGTTCAGCCTGCTCGATCTTCATCTTGCGACATGGGCTGCCTATGGCTTCCGGAAACCTGCAGACCTCCTGGACGATATGCCTGCAAGCAAGGCGTTGTTTGAACGTGTCATGGCGCGCCCGAAATGCGGTGAGCTTATCAAGGCATTGATGGATGAAATTGCTGGATTTCGCAAAACGATGAAACGCTAAGTTTTTTTGATCCAGCAAACATCTCTTGCCTCTCTTCGTGGGCAAAGCGAAATTCGATACCCTGCAATACGACCCGTATTTGTGCTTCTGTCTGACAACTCTTCCGTGACAGGGAGCTGAAAACACGACACTCTTTCTCAATCAGCAATCCGGACTGGCTGTCAGGGCCGGGCAGAGGGAGAGATTATGAGCAAGATCATGGATATTCAGGAGTTCCGTTCGCGCCTGTCGAACAGGGACATCACCCGTCGCGATATGCACAAGGTTCTCGCGTCCGTCGGCGTCGGCACCGTTGCCATGCACTTCGGCCCAAACGGTGCCCGAGCAGAAAACGCTGTTGATGAAGATCTGACCGTTTTCACATGGTCAGGTTACGACATCCCCGAACTCCACCCCAAATACACCGAACAGTACGGCACCAGCCCCAACTACACCCTGTTCGGCGAAGAGGAAGAGGCGTTTCAGAAGATGCGCCAGGGCTTTCCCGTCGATATCGCGGCACCCTGCACGTACAGCCTGGGCCGTTGGTACGATGGCGGACTGCTCAAGCCGATTGACACATCCCGTCTGGCAGAATGGGACAACATCTTCGACAGCCTGAAGAACCTGGAGGGCAGTCACCAGAATGGCGAGAACTACTTCCTGCCGCTTGACTGGGGCAACAGCTCTGTTCTGTTCCGCACCGATCTTGCACCCGAATACGTGGGTGAGAACAACTCATGGGGCATTCTGTTCGACGAAAAGTATGCCAACCGCTTGGGCATCTTTGACTCAGTCGACGGCGTATTCGGTGTGGTCGGAGCCTATATCGGCGCTGAGAATCCTTTCGACATGACCGATGTGGAGATGGAAGAAGCAACCATTCTGATGCGCAAGCAACGCGAACTCATGCGCTTCTACTGGACCGATCAAAGCACGGTTGAACAGGCTCTGGCCACCGGCGAACTGGTCGCTTCCTATGCCTGGAACAGCGCCATCAAGCCGCTGAAGGAACAGGGCATTCCTGTGGAATACATGAACCCCAAGGAAGGCATCTACACCTGGGTCTGCGGACAGGTTCTGATCACGACCGGTGATGGTGATGAGGACAAGGCTTATGACTTCCTCAATGCCGCTCTTGACCCGGCCGTTGGTGCCTGGATCATGGAGAACTACGGTTATGGTTACTCCAACAGGAAGTCCTTCGACCTGGTGAGCGATGAAACCAAGGCTGACCTTGGATTTTCGGACCCTGACGCCTTCATGGCCGATGCGCGTTACTTCCGCGAGATCCCGCCAGCGACACGCGAGAAGTACATTGCGTTGTTCGACGAGATCAAAGCTGGTTTCTAAGAGAGTTCTCTAAGATCAAGTATGCGGGCCGGTGCAATGCATCGGCCCGTTTCTTTTTCCCGCCTATCGATGTTGACCGGGAAGACAAGAGCGAGTGCAAAACCCGGTGAAATAACAAGTTGGGTCTTGGAATATCTGAGGCTAGAGCGTCGTGCGTTTAGTTTGCAACGTATCCTGCGTGTTTGAGATAGTTCCAACATTCCTGTGGTTCGAAGAGGTCGCAGATGTCGCCTGCGGCGCGCCACAGCGCGTCATAGGTTCTTGCCTTGGCCTTTCTGAGCAGGGTCTTGAGCTTGGCGAAGGCCATCTCGATGGGATTGAGGTCTGGTGAGTATTTGGGCAGGAACAGTAACCATGATCCCTGCTGGGCCAGGGCCTTTGCGGCAGCGGCGCTTTTGTGGACGTTGAGGTTGTCGAGGATGACGATGTCGCCGGGCCTCAGGGCGGGCGCGAGCTGGGTGGCGATGTAGACCTCGAATGCCGCGCCATCCATGGCGCCCTCGACGATCCAGGGGGCAATGAGTGCATCGCAGCGCAGGCCCGCGATGAAGGTCTGGGTCTGCCACTTGCCGAAGGGCGCATCGACCGTGACGAGCCGCTCTCCGCGCGGGCACCGCCCGCGCAGGGGCGTCATGTTGGTCTTGACGCTGGTCTCATCGATGAAGACGAGCCTTGCGGGCTCATCGCGCATCAGAGGCTGACGCTGGTGGACCCATGCCCGGCGTGCCGCCTTTACGTCAGAGCGCTCTTTCTCCGCGGCCAGCAGCGTTTTTTTTGAAGCTGTAGCCCGCCCGGCACAGAAGACGCGACAAGTTCGACGGGTCCACCGCCACCCCCGTGCTCAGCCTCCAGCCAGGCCACAAGCTCGGGCATTGTGATGTCGGGCTGGGCCTTCACCTGCTCGATCAAAGCCTCCCGATAGGCAGCAAGCTTGCCTGAACCCTTCGGACGGCCCAAGGGCGCAGGCTCCACAGAACCCGTCGCACCATAGCGCGCCTGAACGCGAACCGCCGTCGAGGGCGCAACCTCAAACTGCGCCGCAACCGCACGACGGGACTTCCCAGACGCAACGCCGCGTACCATCCGTAAACGAAGATCATTCGATAAGGGCTTTCCCATGAGACACCTCCTGTCTCAGAGAATCACCGTTCGTTCCCAAATGGAATCCCCCTCGATTTGAATAGCCCCGAGTTTTCTAGACGCCCCGGGTTTTCATTTTCTGCTGCCGTTCGAACTCGACGGGTGACAACATCCCGTTCCTTACGTGCTTGCGCTTTGGGTTGTAGAACATCTCGATGTAATCGAACACATCCTGCCTGGCCTCGGCTCGGGTTTTGTAGGTTCTGCGCCGTATCCGTTCGCGTTTGAGCAGGTTGAAGAAGCTCTCGGCCACGGCATTGTCGTGGCAGTTTCCACGCCGGCTCATCGAGTGTTCCAGATTGTGATGCTTCAGGAATGACGCCCAGTCCATGCTGGTGAACTGGGAGCCCTGGTCTGAGTGGATGAGCACCTTGCTCTTCGGCTTTCTACGCCACACCGCCATGAGCAATGCCTGCAAGACAACGTCTGTCGTCTGACGGCTCTGCATGGACCAACCGACGACGCGACGCGCGTAGAGATCGATCACGACGGCCAGATAGGAGAAGCCTTCCAGCGTCCTGATATAGGTGATGTCTGTCACCCAGACCCTGTCTGGTGCTTCCACATCGAACTGCCGGTCCAGTGTGTTGTCGACGACCACGGATGGCTTGCCACCATAGGTACCAGGCCGGCGCCTGTAGCCGATCCGCGCCTTGATGCCGGCAAGTCTGGCCAACCGTGCAACGCGGTTCGGGCAGCATGTCTCGCCCTGGTCCAGCAGGTCATCATGGAGCTTGCGATAGCCATAGACCTTGCCACTCTCCTTCCACGCCGCCCGGACCAGCTCGGTCTGGCGTATGTCTTCACGCGCTCTTCTGCTCAGCGGGTTCTTGAGCCAGGCGTAGAAGCCGCTCGGATGGATGCACAGGCAGCGGCACATCGCCCGAACCGAAAACACCGAACGATGCCCGACGACGAACGCGTATCTCACTTTGCATCCCTGGCGAAATACGCGGTGGCTTTTTTTAGAATGTCACGCTCCTCGGTGACCCTGGCCAGTTCTCTCTTCAGACGTCGGATCTCGACAGCCTGATCATCCTCGCCAGATCCGGAAGCCTTCAAGAACTTCCTCTTCCAGGCGTAGAGCGAATGCTGGCTCACACCAAGGCGCTTCGATACTTCCGCAACCGGGTAACCCCGCTCGGTGATCTGAAATACCGCATCCCGTTTGAAATCGTCGCTGAAACTGACCTTGCCCATGATGGCCTCCTTAGCCTCAAAATTAGGAAAGAAGGCGTCTAGCAATCTAGGGGCTATTCAATTCCTTTTTCACGCACGACGCTCTAGTCTGTTCACGCAAACAACAGTTTCATCGCAATTTCTGGGAGGATATCTGCGTTATGGCAAAGACAATGAACGTATAGGAGTTCCGCGAGCGTCTCGCCAATGGTGAGCTTTCGCGTCGTGATACCACCAAGGTTCTGGCATCCGTTGGCGTCGGCATGGCATCAATGACATTTTCACCAAGTGGCGCATTGGCACAGTCGGAATATCCCATTGATGATGATTTGTTTGTCTTCGACTGGGGCGGTTACGAACTTCCCGAGTTCCACACGTCCTATATCGACAAATATCAGGCGTCGCCTGCGTTCGCTCTTTTCGGCGAAGAAGAAGAGGCATTGCAGAAACTGCGGTCGGGTTTCACAGCCGATTTGGCGCACCCCTGCACCTATAGCACGCGCCGCTGGCGTGATGCGGGTATTCTCGACCCGATCGACACCTCGCGCCTTTCAAACTGGGAGAACGTCTTCCCAAGCCTGAAGACCCTTCCAGGCAGCCAGGATGAAAGTGGCCAGGATTGGTTCGTTCCCGCCGATTGGGGCAACTCATCGGTTCTCTTCCGCCCCGACCTCGCGCCGGAATATGTCGATACAGCGACGGAAAAGAACGAGTCCTGGTCGATCCTGTTTGATGAAAAATATGCCGGCCGTCTGGGCATCTTTGATTCGGTTGATGGTGTGATGGCGGTCGTTGGCTCGGTCATCGGCGCTGAAGACCCCTTCAACATGACCGATGAAGAGCTGGAAGAAGCAACCGTCCTTCTGCGCAAGCAGCGTGAAATCCTGCGCTTCTACTGGACCGACCAGAGCAGTGTTGAACAGGCGCTGGCATCGGGTGAACTGGTTGCCTCCTACGCCTGGAACAGCGCCGTGGTCGAGTTGAAGAATCAGGGCGTCAACGTCACCTACATGACGCCAAAGGAAGGCATCTGGACATGGGTGTGTGGCCTGGTTCTGCTGAACAGCGGGCATGGCGATCGCGACAAGGCCTACGAGTTCATGGACGCATGGATTTCTCCTGAATCAGGTAAAAACCTGATCGAACTCTATGGTTATGGCAGTTCCAACGCCAAAGCCTTCGATCTGGTTGATCCCGCCGTCCTTGCTGATCTGGGCATTACCGATCCGATGACGATGATGGCAACCAGCCGTTTCTTCGGTGAGATCGAGCCTGATGTACGCGAGAAGTACATCAACCTCTTTGACGAGATCAAAGCGGGCTTCTAAGCTAGGCAAAATCTGGTTAGGGGAACGGGTCGATGCATCAGCATCGGCCCGTTTCTGTTTGCACAGCCTGACACGACGCCTATTCTCGGGCCCAATCCATTACGGGGTTCCCGATGCCGCAGACAGATCGTCGAACTGATCAAAGTGTGGGTAAGGTCCTGGCAAAGCGTGCCAGCGCCATGCCAGACAGCGTCTTCATCGTTTCTGATGAGGGCGAATTGACCTTTGGCCAGGCCGACCGTGATTCCAATCGCGTTGCCAATGCAATCGACCAACTTGGTATCGAGGCCGGCGAGACACTCCTGGTTCTATTGCCCAACATCGTTCCGTTTATCCTGCTTTGGCTGGGCATCGGCAAACGCGGCGCCATCCAGGTTCCCGTCAACACGGCCTATCGCGGCAGTCTGCTTGTCCATGTCATCAATGACTCTGCGGCCGATACGATGATCGTCGAGGCATCCTTTCTGGACCGCCTTGCCGATGTCGCGGGAGAGCTCGAGCACCTCAAGCGTCTGATCGTTCTGGATCCCTCGGGCAACCAGGGCGAGCGGCCCCCTGCCCTGGCCCACATGGAGCAGCTTGATTTCAAGGTGCTGACCGATGCGCCTGATACACCACGCGAAACGTTGCCTGCGCATCACGACATCAAGGCCGTCATGTACACTTCAGGCACAACCGGCCCCTCAAAAGGCGTGATGATCACCCACGCTCATGCCTATACCTATGCCCATGGCGGCGTTGATCTGCTGGATCTGGTGCCAGGTGATGTCTATTACGCGCCCCTCCCTCTGTTCCATATCGCGGGGCAATGGGCGTGCGTTTATGCCTCCCTGATTGCCGGCAGCACTGCTGTGGTCACGCAACGTTTCAGCGTTGAACGATTCTGGGAGGACGCCAAACGCTTCAACGCTACCACAACCTTCTTTCTGGGTGCGATGGCCAACTTCCTGGCACGTCAGCCCGAGCTATCATCAGATGCCGGGGCTTCCATCGACCGCGCGCTGGTCGTTCCCATGTTTCCGGACGTCCACGACTTCGGCAAACGCTTCAATATGCGAATCAAGACGACTTACGGTTCGACCGAAACCTGTTCGCCACACCGGATGGACTGGGATGATCCCAACTGGCAGAGCTGCGGCAAACTTCTCGATGAATACTACGAAGCCCGTATCGTCGATGAGAACGATGAGGAGGTGCCAAATGGAACAGTCGGCGAGTTCGTCATTCGTGGCAGGGAACCATGGCTGTTGATGGCGGGATACTGGCGCCACCCCGAGTGGACGGAGAAAGCCTGGAGCAATCTGTGGCTCCATTCCGGCGATGCCATGTGGCGTGATGACAAGGGAAATTATTACTTCGCAGATCGCGTGAAGGATTCAATTCGCAGGCGCGGAGAGAACATCTCATCCATGGAGGTGGAAAACGAAATCAACCTGCATCCCGACATTGTGGAATGCGCCGTCTTCCCGGTTCCCAGCGAGTTCACCGAAGATGAAATCATGGCGACGATCGTGACCAAACCCGACCGCACTCTCGACCCTGTCGACCTGATCGAATTTCTGGAGCCGCGCATGGCGTATTTCATGGTCCCCCGTTACATCGACATTGTCGAAGCCTTGCCTAAGACACCAACCGGCAAGATTCAGAAGTTTGATCTGCGGGACGTTGGAATCACACCAACGGCCTGGGATCGCGAAGCCGCCGGGATCAAGCTGAAGCGCTAACATGGATTTTGCCCTCACCAACGATCAGCTGGCTCTGGTAGAGGCCGTTGCAAATATCACGAAGCAGTTTGACGACGCCTATTGGCTGGCGTGTGACCGTGAGGCGTCTTTCCCAGATGCCTTTTACCAGGCGATGGTCGACGGTGGCTGGCTTGGCATTGCGATGCCTGAAGAACTGGGTGGTGCAGGTCTTGGAATATCCGAAGCGGCATTGATGATGCAGACTGTGGCCAAGGGCGGCGGCGGTATCTCTGCAGCCTCATCCATTCACATCAATATCTTCGGACCCCACGCCATCGTTGTTTTTGGCAACGAGGAGCAGCGCAGAGCATGGCTGCCGCCCCTGATTGAAGGTAAACAACGCTGTTGTTTCGGCGTCACGGAAGCTGGCGCGGGCCTCGACACCGGGCGCATCACAACCCGCGCAGAACGCACGGCGCAGGGTTATCTGGTCCATGGCAGCAAGATCTGGACTTCGACAGCGCAAAAAGCCGACAAAATCATGCTGCTTGCCCGCACCACGCCGGCAGACCAGTGCAAGAGGCGCACGGACGGCTTGTCTTTGTTCTACACGGACCTGGACCGCCGTTACGTCGAAGTCCAAGAGATCGACAAGATGGGCCGTGCCGCTGTTGATTCAAATGCGGTCTTCATCGATGCGTTACCTGTTCCAAAGGAGCATCTCATCGGCGAGGAAGGTCAGGGATTCAAATACCTGCTTCACAGCCTCAACCCAGAACGCATCCTGATTGCCGCCGAAGCGGTGGGGCTGGGTCAGGATGCGCTACGCCGCGCAACCGCCTATGCCGGAGAGAGGGTCGTGTTTGATCGCCTGATCGGCCAGAACCAGGCCATTCAGCATCCCCTGGCGGAAAGCTGGATCGAACTTCATGCTGCCGAACTCATGGTTCGCGAGGCTGGCTGGCTCTACGACGAAGAAAAACCCTGCGGAGCAGAGGCAAATGCGGCCAAATATCTGGCCGCCGAAGCGGCGCATCTGGCCGCCACACGGGCCGTTACGACCCATGGTGGCATGGGGTATGCGCGTGAGTATCACGTTGAGCGTCTACTGCGAGAGTCGATGATCCCAAAACTGGCGCCGGTCAGCGCGCAGATGATCCTTTGCTACCTTGCAGAAACGGTCCTTGGACTGCCAAAATCCTATTGAAATCGGAGGTGTCTTCATGAGCGCAACGCGTAGCCTGACTCCAGATCAGATCGTCGCTTATCACAGGGACGGATATCTGCGGATACCCGGTTTCATGGATGCCGATGAACTTGGACCAATCCAGCAGGCTATCGCCGATGACCCCAGTATCGGTGGCCGGCTGGCCACGATTCACGATGGCAGCGAGAAGACTGTGCACGATTATCTGGGTTGGGTTCGCCACGAAGACGACTGGTTGGGAACCTGCACACGTCTTGAACGGATCGTCGAGGGCGCAGCAACCCTGATCGGGGAGCCGGTTTATCACTTCCATTCCAAGATTGTGCAAAAACCCGCCAAACGCAGCGGCAAGGTCGTCTGGCACCAGGATTACGGTGGCTGGTATCAGGATGGCTGTCTTATGCCCGATATGCTGACCTGCATCATCGCCCTGACGCAAGCGACCCAGGAAAGTGGATGCCTACATATGCTGCGCGGCTCTCACAAGATGGGACGCCTTGACCGTATCCGTGACGATCATGCCTATGCCAACATCAATCCGGCCCGTGAAGCTGCTTTGCTGGAGCGCTTCGAAGATGTTGCCGTCGAGATGCAACCCGGTGACGGGCTCTTTTTCCATGGCAATGTGGTGCACAGTTCGGGCAACAACCTGGCCGATCACAACCGCATCCTGCTGGAACTGTCCTACAACGGTGTCAGCAACGCGCCCGTCTTTGACAACCAGGAACACCACGCACTAAAGGATATGGAGATCGCCCCAGACAATGCACTGCGGGACGGCGCCTTTGGCGGCGTCTTCACGAAAACACCGATATGCGATCTCAACGATCCCTCGGACGAGGGTTACACGATTTTTGTGCGAGACAGCTTCCCGGACCTGAGCTGACGTTGCTCAGGCGACCTTTGAGCCAGGTATCGGGCGTTCCTGCCCTTCGGCATAGAGGTCGCTGCCGCCAGAAGACAGTTCTTCGTATCCATTGATGACATCGTAGGGGTCCTGGAAATCCTGCACCCATCCCAGAAAGGGTTTGTGCAGGTTGAAGCCCAAGAGCCGCGCCATCCGTTCGGGCATTGCACGCACTTCTTCTGGCGTGACCGAAAGATACCAGTTCTGCTCCTGACGCAGCCAACCCAGAGCAAAGCCTGTGAACATGGCAATGCGCCATTCATCAGCCGTCGTGTTGCGGCCTCCGCCATGATAGGTGCCGCCGACAAAGACACAGAACGAGCCCTTTGACATGACTGCGCCGACGGTTTCCTCGTCCTGGGGGACACGATCATCATCCCACAGATGGCTGCCTGGGATGATGCGGGTCGCGCCATTCTCTTCCGTGAAATCAGTCAGTGCCCAGAATACGGAGCTGCATGCGTTACGCTCAGAAGGATGCGCAAGCGGATAAAGCAGATCATCGCGATGCAAGGGCTGGGGCGTCTCATCGGGCCCGATCGCCGTGATCGAATTGGAATTGAGCTGGTAGCTGTCGCACCAGGGCGCCAGAGTCAGATCCATTACTTTCAGCACATCATCATGGATGATGAAGTCCTGGACCCGCGACGATTTCCCGAAGAGCGAATGAAGCCGCTTGGTGCTGAACCCGACAAAATTGCCGTTACCGCATGCCTTGCGCCCTAGAAAGGGGTCAAGGTCTGCCAGTAAGGCGTCAATCGTGGTGTGATCAATGGCATCACGGACAATAATGCAGCCATCACGTTTGAGGATAGCGTCCATCTCTTCACGCGAGACATCGGGATCTACGGTTTCGATTTTTGCACCGGTCATCGTACTCTCCCTGTAACATCAACTATCAATATAACACGCAACCTGAGAGGAACCATGGGCAACGAAACAATCAAAAACCGCTTCATCGTCAAAAAGGATGGACACCTCGCCTGGTTGATCTTTGACCGACCGGAGAAGCTCAATGCCATGTCGAGCCAGGGATGGCGCGACTTTGGCGCGCATCTTCGTGATCTGCTTGAAGACCGCGATATCCGCTGCCTCATCCTCGCTGGAGAAGGCCGTGGTTTCCTTGCTGGTCATGATGTTGGTGAGATGGTCGAGCACGTCGATCAGTTTGCCTCCGGCGAATACACGATGGGCGATCTGCACGAAAACCAGAAGCTTCTGCAGGAAACCACACGCCTGATACGCAAGGCACGGTTCCCGGTCATTGCGGCCATCCAGGGCGTCGCTGTTGGAGCAGGCTGTGAAGTCACCCTTGCCTGCGACCTTGTGGTCGCCGCAGAAGGTACCCAAATCGGTTTCCCCGAAGTCAATGTGGGCGTCACGATCACCAATGGCGGGACGTGGCTGCTTCCCCGCAAGGTCGGCCTGGCACGCGCACGAGAGCTTGCCTACACAGGCGAGTTCATCGATGCCGACGAGGCATGGCGGATTGGACTGGTGAACAAGGTCGTCCCGGAAGGTCAGCTTCGCGATGCGGCCGAGAAGCTGGCGCGTCGCATCGCCAGTCGTGCGCCCCTGCCCGTACAAATGCACAAGACCATGTTGGACCGGGGCATGGAATCATCGCTGGAAACCATGATGAACTTCGAGACCGAGGCATTGTTAGTCACGGCCCGCACCCGTGATCATGCCGAAGGCGCAACTGCCTTCTTCGAGAAACGCGAGCCGGAATTTACCGGCACCTGATTGATCTCGCTTGATCAAGTACCCGGCAGACGCCAAAATCTCACAACATTAACAGTGGAGTTAGCACCATGAAGTCACGTGAAATTATCAGCATGCTCAAAGACGGAGCAATCTCGCGCCGTGACTTTGCCAAGGCCGCATCGGCTTTTGGCGTCACGTTTATGACCGTGCCTATGGCCAACCGCGCCCGTGCTGAGGGTGTGCCGACCTATTTCGGCTGGGCCGGATATGACGATCCAAATTTCATTCAGGGGTACCTGGAAAAGCATAGCGAGCCACCGGCCTATCAGTTCTGGGGCTCGGAGGATGAGGCATTTCAGAAAATGCGTACTGGCGGCTTCCAGCCCGATGTCATGGCGCCTTGCACCTATGAGCTCTTCAAATGGAACGATGCGGGTCTTCTGACGGCCCTTGATCCCAGCCGCCTGGAGTATCTGGACGACCTTTTCCCCAGCCTCGACAACATCGAAGGCTCCATTATCGACGGCCAGCGTTACTTCATGCCCATGGATTGGGGCAATTCCACCATCATCTATCGTCGCGATCTGGTCGGTGAAGAATGGAGTGACGAGAACGTTTCCTGGGACATCTTCTATCAGGACGAATTCAAGAACCGGCTCGGTTTCTATGATTCGGCTGGTGCCGTGGTCGAGATTTCGGCCCTGGTTCTGGGTTACGACAATATCTTCGAGTTGAGCGACGAGCAGCTTGTCGAAGTTCGCAAGATGGTCGAGATCCAGCGCGACAACATGCGCATGTACTGGAGTGACCAGACCGAAGCCGTGCAGGCACTGGCATCCGGAGAGCTTGTTGCCAGCTATGGTTGGAACGATGCCTACGTGACCTTGAAGTCTGAGGGTTATGATGTCGGCCTTGGTGTGCCCAAGGAAGGTATCTTTACCTGGTGCTGTGGAACCGTGATTCACTCTGAAACCGAGAATCTCGATGCGGCCTATGACTTGGTTAATGCGTTCTCCAGTCCCGAAGCCGGCGCCTACGAGATCGAAAACTGGGGTTACGGCCACGCCAACACGAAGGCCTTTGATCTGGTGCCCGACGAGGTTCTGTCAGAGCTGGGTCTCTCGACCCCTGAAGCTCTTCTGGGCAACGGTATCTTCTTCCAGGCACTCGCTCCTGACATCGAAGAGAAGTACATCCGTCTCTATGACGAAGTGCGTGCCGGTTACTGATCGGCCAAACGCTCTGAAATCGGCCCGGTGCCTCTGGTACCGGGCCCTTTTTTTGCCTTCAACCGGGGACAAACCAATCAGCCAGTGCCGGATTATCAACGAAGGGATTGCGATTTCCCTGCAACCGCTCGATCTCGTCATTGCGACGCAGGTCTTCCGCATCGGGCGGATCGCTGTGATGCCAATCACGCAACAGTTCCAGAGATGTGCGTTCCGGCAGCGGTAACCCGTATTCACGCATCATGTAGAGCACCGCACGGGCGATTTCGCCGCGCGCCTCAGGCTGAGGCTGGGCATAGGCCCAGGCCGGGCCGACCTTGAAGTTACAGTCCTGGCCAAAATCGCGCCGGTCCCCGGGGATGAACCCGAATGGAAAATCACCGCGAGCATGATCCGTGCCCATCCGGGTCGGAAACATGTTGTGCAGGTCCGATTCAAGATACCCAAAGGATAACTCCTGGGCCCTGCACTGGTCCGTGTCGGCGCAGTCGAGAGCACGCTCAATCCAGCGCAGAGCATAGATATGCTCGACCGAAAGCCCCAAACGCATATCGAAGGGTTGCCGGCAATAGAGCGTCTGGCCACCGTTTCGATACAGTTGCGGCCAGAACATCACGGTCACCGCACGTTCGTAGTCAGATGTAACGACCTGTCCGGCATTGGCCGAAAACCAGGGCATCAGCACGCAAACGAACACGACGCGCTGCACGATGGCAGAGAACCGTTGGGTCACGAAGCCACTCCGCTTAAGGTTGTTGCATCTTCGCACTCCCGGGAGCCCGCGTCATGAGCGATCGATTTGAACACCCACAGGCGCTGCGCCCCGACGAATTCCGCAGGATTGGGGAACAGGCACTTGATATTGCCGCGCGCCATCTGGAAGCCGTTGTCGAGCGCCCCATCAGGCCGATGCCTGATGCATCAACGCGCCAGACCATTATGGAGCAGGCCTTACCCATTCAGGGCCACGCTCCTGAGGACATTCTGAGTTTCCTGGAACATGAGATCATGCCCCATGCCCGGGGCAACGGGCATCCGGGGTTCATGGGTTGGGTGATCTCCCCTCCAGCGCATATGGCCGTGCTGACGGAGTTACCCGGGGTGGCCATGGATTCGCCCTGTGGGGGATCAGGCCAGGGGGCGACCTATGTGGAACTGACGGCAATCCGCTGGATCAAGGAAATGCTGGGTTTTGACCATCCAGGCAGCCACGGGATCTTTGTGAGCGGTGGTTCCATGGCCAATCTCACCGCGTTGGCTGGTGCGCGCCATGCCGCCGCCAACAAACACGGCTGGAACATGCGACGTGACGGTATGCGCAACGCGCCTGATTTCACGGTCTATACCTCGCGCGAAACCCATGCCTGTGTGACCAAGAGCATGGAGCTCATGGGCATGGGGCATGATGCTATACGCCTGATCGACACGAATGATGCTTACCGTATGGATATCAATGCATTAACAAAGACTCTTGAGAAAGATATTGAGGTTGGAAGGGTTCCATTCTGCATCGTCGCCAGTGCGGGTACGGTGAACACCGGAGCCATTGATGACCTGGATGCCGTGGCGGATCTATGCAGCCAACACGACATCTGGTTTCACGTTGATGGGGCGTATGGCGCCTTCGGTGCCCTGGATCCAGACAAGGCCGACGCGTTCGCCGGAATGGCGCGTGCGGATTCCATTGCGCTTGATCCGCACAAATGGCTTTCCGTACCGTTTGACTGTGGCTGCGTGCTTGTGCGCGACGGCCAGAACCTTCGCGATACCTTCTCTCTGATCCCTGCCTACATACGCGGCACGGACTCGGAAAGCAGCGAGATCGGGTCACCGCACGAGTACAGTTTTCAGCTCTCACGGGCTTTTCGTGCGCTGAAAGTCTGGTCGACCCTCATGCATGTTGGCGTCGATGGTTTCCGCGACACCGTGCACCGACACAACACCATGGCTGCAAGCCTGGCTGAGGATGTCTGAGAATCAGATGATCTTGAGCTTCTATCTCCTGCAAGCCTGTCGATCGTGTGTTTCCGCTACGCTCCCCCTGCTCTGGCGCGCGATAACGAACGCCTGAACGCCATCAATCGAGACTGGTGGAATCCCTGCAGGCGGAGGGTCGAGTATTTCCTTCCCACACAGAGCTGGAAGGACGGTTCGCTCTTCGCGCCAACATATTCCATTACGCCACGGATCAGTCCGACCTAGACGTGTTGCTCGCCAGTGTCCGTCGACTGGGTGATGAAATCGCGCGCCGGAACACCTGACCCAACGCATCGGAGACCTCGAACGAGAACGTGCCGCACAAGCGGCTTCCTTTGAATTTCCGCATCACTTCAATCCTTTGCATTGGTTCGATAAGTTGGCTTATGTGGCGCAAGTGATTCTCTGCCTGCGAGATCATTCGGTGAAGCGTGGTTTGCGCGGGTTCGCGAAACCAGACGAGATCGGCAGCCTCGCCGACGATCACAGCAGCGACGTCTGAGTCATCAGCCACCTGTGCAACTTCAAAACGAGCTTGCTCGGCAGCAAGGTTCCGCGTGAGGCCGTCGATGTCAGCGCTCCATTGTCGGGTGAAGGCATTACGCATCGTGCGAAGTTTCCAATCGGGCGGCCAATCGCGACCGCGCGCCAAGTCGAACACGGCACTTCGCTCGGTGTTATCACCGCTGCCGGTGACAACAGCTTGCTTTGCGTTATCGCTGGCGAGAGATTCGTCGCTGGCAAAGAATGCGGTTCCGCACAGCACGCCCGATGCGCCGAGTGCCAACGCCGCAGCCAATCCATGTCCATTCGCGATTCCGCCTGCGGCGATAACTGGGATGTCGTTCGCGATATCGACGACCGCAGGAACGAATGGCATCGTCGCCCGCGCACCGCCATGGCCGCCCGCCTCGGTGCCCTGCGCCACGATGGCGTCGACTCCGGCGTCCAGAGCCTCGCGCGCCTGATCAAGCGTCTGCACCTGAACGATGAGTTTGGATTCTTTGCACCGGATACGGGGGAGGAAAGGTCGAAAATCTCCGAACGAGAGCATCAGCGCAGCTGGAGCGAGATCGAGGGCGAGATCGAGTAGATGTGATCGGCGGGCCAGCGACCAGGTGATGAAACCTGCTCCGACCTTGGCGTCTCCCGCGACGTCGAATTGGCGTTCCAGCCAATCCGCATCACCATAGCCGCCTCCGATCAGGCCCAATCCGCCAGCCCTGCTCACTTCCGCCGCAAGCGCACCGCCGCTGACCCCCGCCATAGGGGCCAGCAGCACGGGATGCTCGATACCAAAGAGATCACAGAGAGGTGTGTGGATTGGCATGTCTGGTCAGCTCGCCGCCTTGCGCCGGTATTGTTCGACCGGCACACCGCCGATCCCCCAATCTTCCAGAGCAACTTCGTCGATCACGACGAACGTCGTGGCAGGGCTTTTGTCGAGGACCCTGACCAGCAAATCGGTGACACCGCCGATCAGCTCGGCCTTCTGGCTGGCGGTGACACCTTCGCGTGTCACCTTAATGTTCACGTAGGGCATGACTGATCCTTTCAGGTCTTGCGCTCGGTGATCTGGAACACCTTGGCAAGGATGCGCCATTTACCGTCGGTTCGTACGAGCGTCAGGAAATCGACGAAATCCTTGGTGCCGATGGAACACCGCACGCGGGCAAAGGCTGTGTTAACGCCCGCGAACTCAATCGTGTCGATCGCGTCGCGCCGGGGTTCATCACGCGACGCCGGAGACACACGCTTCGCCACCACGGAAAAATACTCATCCATCGTGCGATAGAGCAGCGGCATCTCGTCTGCCGTTGCGTAGATCGCCTTTGGGTGAAATGCGATCCCCAGCCTTTCAATGTCGGCGTGGTAAAGCCCGTCGAAATAGGTCTCCAGCACGCCGGTTACTGCGGTAAAGTCGCTCATGCGACTTGCTCATGCTCGATGAGCCCTTCGGTGACCATCGCCCTGATGGCAGAAGGGCGAGCGGCAATGCGTGCCACATAGGCCTGAGTTTTCGGCCATGCGTCGAGGTTCACCTCGACGAAACCTGCCCAGTTGAGAACCACGAACGCATAAGCATCCACGACCGTGAACGTGTCGCCCAAAAGATAGGCACGATCATCGGCGAGGCTTCGTTCGATATGGGCGACGCGGCGTCCGACGCCGGCCTCGACCTGCTGTCTTGCTTTTCCATCGAGTTCAGCACCCGAGAAAAACGGACTGAAGGATTTGTGCAACTCCGATGACACGAAGTTGAGCGCTTCCTGAAGCCTTGTGCGCTCCAGTGTGCCGTTCGGCGGCGCAAGACCGGTATTGGAGGCCCGATCAGCCAGATACTGAAGGACAGCGGGGTTTTCCGTGATGATATCGCCGCCATCGGTGACCAGCGCCGGGACATAGCCGTTCGGGCTGATCTTGCGGAAGTCGTCGCCGGATTCGGTTCTCCCCGTTTCGGTATCGGCCTTGTCGAGATCAAAAGGCGCGCCGATCTCGTTCAGAACAATGTGGGACGCCATCGAGCATGCGCCTGGCTTGTAGTAGAGTTTCATAGGTCTTGCCTCCAGTTGAGTGGGTCGCTGACGAAGAGATGGATCGCGCCGTTACCATTGACAACCAGATATCCAATGGATACCTCATTATCGAGTTACCATAAGGAAACCTGGTTACCCGCTCATGGCGCTCAAACTCCGTAAGAACAAAAGCCCCGCCCCGCCAAAGCCCTGCATGCTGACCCACTGCATGGCGGTGATTTCCGGTGCATGGGCGGCTAACGTAATCTGGTCGCTACGCGCCGGCCCGCGCCGTTTCAACGAATTGCGGACAGATATTCC
>CALSLK010000012.1:7500-100386 GCA_943787175.1 uncultured Alphaproteobacteria bacterium | reverse complement strand
ACGGCAGGCGGCATCGATCGGCTGCGAAAACGGCCTCGTCGATGCCCTGGAGCGGCGCGACGCCACCGGCCAGCAGGAGGGTCGCGGGCTTTCCTCGTCGATGTTTCTCGGCGAGACCGCTGCACACGGCCGCGGGAATGCCTGCGCGGCCGGTGGCCGCGACTGAAGGCGCGGGTGGTCGGCGCGGAGTAGTCCTCGTTGGTGCCGCCCAGTTCCGGACGGGGATGGTCCTGGGCCATGACAGCGACGTCGCATGGGTTCCGGCAAGGGCGGCTCTCGACAACGCGGCCGACTTCCTCTTCCTCATGACCCCAGAGCGGGGTCGTGTAGTCGAGCGGGTTGGCAACGGTGGCGATTGGCGGCAGGACGGCGCGCAGCTTTTTGGCGGCCGTATCGGATCCCGGGCTGGTTGTAGGTCATGCCGAAAGCGGTCGCCCAGATCGGCCAGCATGCCGGAATCGCCGCCCGAGCAGGTGAACGCCATCATGCGCCGGCCCTTGGGCGCACCGGCGATGGAGAGCATCTTCAGGGTTTCCAGCAGGGCTGTGGGCGATTTCCACGCGGATCACGCCGACACGATCGAAGAGCGCGTCGTAGAGCTCGTCGCTGCCCGACAGGGAGCCGGTGTGGCTGATGGTCATGCGCTGGCCGATTTCCGAGCGGCCGACCTATCAGCGCCACGATGGGTTTGCCGGCGGCCAGGGCACGAGCGGCGACCTGGGCAAAGCGGGGGCACGTCCTTGAGGGCCTCGATGTAGAGGCCGATGGCGGTGACCGCATCGTCGTCGATCATGAACGTCGATGATGTCCTCGATCTGCAGCACGGACTGGTTGCCGATGCTGACGAGGTAGGCAAAGTCGGCGTGGCGCCGGTTCATGGTGAGGTTGGTGCACAACATGCCGCTCTGGGAGACAAAGCCGATGCCGCGTTCGACCGGGCGGCCGCCATGATCGAACGGCCAGAGATGGGCGCTGGCGATGTAGTTGAGGACACCCAGGCAGTTGGGACCGATGAAGGCTGTTTCGCCAGCGGCTTCGATCAGCCGGGCTTCGACCTCTGCGCCTTCGTCACCGGTTTCGCCAAACCCGGCGGTGTAGCTCACCACGGCACCGGCACCCTTAGCGGAGAGCGCGGCGACGGTCTCGACGGCGTAATCGCGCGGCACGGCCAGGAACGTGGCATCGGGGGCTTCCGGCAAATCGGCGACGGTGGGGAAACAGGGCTCCCCGCCCAGTTCGTCGCGCTTGGGATTGACCCCCCAGATCGTGCCGGTGAAGCCCGAGCGTCGGCATTGTGCCGCGCCGTGGGCGGCACTGGCGCCACCGATGAAGGCGATGTGCCGGGGCTTGAACAGCCGCTCCAGATTGCGCCGCTGTTTGGGTGTCATGCGCCGTGTTCCCGCAACAGGGTGCGCGAGATGATGTGGCGCTGGATCTCCGAGGTGCCTTCCCAGATGCGCTCCAGACGCGCATCGCGCCACAGGCGTTCGATGGCAGGGCCTCCATCAGACCCATACCGCCGAAGATCTGCACGGCGTTGTCCGCGCCTCTGCCCAGGGCTTCGGACGCATAGAGTTTCGCCATGGCGACATCGTCGGGGCGCATGTTGTCAGCATCCGCGCCGCGGGCGGCGTGGAAAGTGAGGAGGTCCGAGGCCAGGAGCTCGGTCGCCATGTCGGCCAGCTTGAACGACGTGCCCTGGAACTTGCCGATGGGCTGGCCGAACTGCTGGCGCGTGGCCGCCCATTCCGTGGAGAGCTCCAGCAGGCGCTCCAGCTTGCCGCAGCAGCCAGCGGCGACCCAGATGCGGCCCGGCGCGCAGCCACTGGTTGGCGAGGTCGAGGCCGGTGCCGGGCTCGCCCAGGACCTGGCCGGCCGGGACACGGCAATCATCGAAGTAGAGCTCGAAGTTGCGATAGGCGCGCTGGCTGACCGGCCTGGGGGCCGCGCACCATCTCGAAGCCCTTTGGTGCCGACGTCGACCAGGAAGGAGGTGACCTGCTTGCGTTCCCCACGCGGGGTCTGCTCAACGCCGGTGGCGGCAAAAGACGATGGCGAAGTCGGGATTGACCGCCGAACTGATGAAATGTTTCTGGCCGGTGATGAGCCAGTCGTCGCCATCCTGGCGGGCGCGGGTCTGCATGCCCATGACGTCGGAGCCCGCGCCGGGCTCGGTGAGGCCGAAACATTCGGCGCGCTCGCCCGTGACCGAGGGCTGTCAGATAGGTTTCGCAATCTGGTCGCCCTGGCAGGCCATGAGGAGTTCGGTGGGGCGTGCGGCGATCTCGTGCAATGCGTGGGTCACCTTGCCGAATTCACGCTCCAGGATGGTGCGCTCGACATGGTTGAGGCCGCCGCCGCCGACCGATTCCGGCAGATTGGCGGCATAAAAACCCATCTCGATGGCGCGCTTCTTGATCTGCTCGGCGAGGTCGTCATCGACGTTGGCCGCCTTGTCGACGGCGTCTTCGTGGGGGGCATGAACTCCTGTTCCACGAACGCCTTGACGGAGTCGAGAAGGAGGCGCTGGTCTTCGGTGAGGTCGATGTTCATGGTCCCTCGCGGCGTCAGGATTGTTGCATCAGGGTGTTCCCGAAAGCGGGAGTCCTGTCGTAGAAGCGGCGGGAGCATTAGGACAGATTGACCGCTTTGGGAATATCCCTGAGCAAGGATCGACCGACAAGGGAGACGAGGCAATGACGCAGGGCGATGATGAAGTAAGGCTGGTCCGGAACGGACATATCCTGGAAATCACGATCAACCGGCCCAAGGTGAACGCCATCGATGCCGCGACCAGCCGCAAGTTGGGCGAAGCATTTGTTGTGCTGCGCGATGATCCGGAATTGCGCGTGGGCATTATCACGGCCACGGGCAAGAAGGTGTTCTGCGCGGGCTGGGACCTCAAGGCGCTCGATAGCGGTGACCAGGCGCTCGATAACTGGTGGGAAGGCGAGGATGCCGACCTTGGTGGCTTTGCCGGCATCACCGAGATGTGGAACCTGAACAAGCCGGTGATCGCTGCGTTGAACGGCCTGACCATCGGCGGCGGGTTCGAGATTGCGCTGGCCAGTGACCTGATCATCGCGGCCGACAATGTGCAATTTGCCTTGCCGGAAATGCCACTGGGAATCGTGCCTGATGCGGGCGCGCTGCAGCGCCTGCCGCGCCGTCTGCCGCACAACATCGCACTCGAGATGCTGTTTCTGGGCCGATGGATGCCGGCTGATGAAGCCAAGATGCACGGGCTGGTGAATGCCGTGGTGCCCCATGACCAGTTGATGGACAAGGCCCGGGAATGGGCGACTCGCCTGGCCGATAGCGCACCGCTTGCCCTGCAGACGGTCAAGGAAGTGCTGCGGGCCGTGGAAGGCGACACGATCCAGAATGCGTTCCAGACGATGCGGACCAGCGATCTGCCGATTTATCGCAAGATGCTCAATTCCGAGGATGCCAAGGAAGGCGTCAACGCCTTCGTCGAAAAACGCAAACCCGTCTTCAAGGGCAAGTAAGGAAACCCAACATGGCACGCAAAGCAGTCGAAGATGTCCGCAACGTTAGCTGTCTTGGCGCCGGCCCAATCGGTGGAGGCTGGGCCGCCTATTTCCTGGCGCAGGGTTATGACGTTACGTCCTGGATTCATGACGCCGCAGAGGAAGCCAAGCTGCGTGAGCTGATTGGTGCCGCATGGGAAGCGCTGACCGAACTGGGTCTGGCGCCCGGCGCATCTCAGGATCGTCTGACCGTCACGACGGATCTGGCCGCTGCGGTGGCACAGGCGGACTTTGTGCAGGAGAGCGTGCCCGAGAACCTTGCACTCAAGCAGAAGGTCTATGGGGAGCTGGGTAGGCTGGTGCCAGACGACGTTGTGATTTGTTCGAGCACGTCGGGTCTTACCATGACCGATATCCAGACAACCTGCGCCACGCCCGAGCGCACGGTGACGGGCCATCCCTTCAATCCGCCCTATCTGATGCCGCTGGTTGAAATCGTCGGTGGTGAAAAGAGCGATCGCGCTGCCGTGGAATGGACCGGTGCGTTCTTCAAACATGCCGGCAAGGCACCGCTGGTGATGGGGCGTGAGGTGCCGGGGTTTGTCGCCACGCGCCTGCAGGAAGCGATCTGGCGCGAGGCACTGCACATGGTAAACGAAGGCGAAGCCACCGTGGAGCAGATCGACATTGCCGTGACCAACGGCCCCGGACCGCGCTGGGCACTGATGGGCCCCTGCATGGTTTATCACGTCGGCGGCGGCGAAGGCGGCATGCGTTATTGCCTTGAGCAATTCGGGCCCGCCCTGAAGTTTCCCTGGACCCGATTGGTCGCGCCGGAGCTGACCGATGAGCTGACCGAAACCATGGTGCAGGGCAGCGAGGAAGCTGCGCAAGGCGAGGATTTCCTTACGCTCACGCGGAAGATGAACGATGGCCTGGTGAAGGTCCTGAAGGCGCGGCGCGAAGCGGGGTTTTAGTAACTGGCTTCCCCCCCAACGCATGCCGTGGCACGGTTGTGCCAGCCGTGGAGGGCACATGACTGAACAGCAGACCCATGGACGTAATGTCAGCCGGGAGTTCCTGGAAGACCGCGCGAAATTCATCCGCCTGGAAACAGTGCGGCTGACGAAAATCGCAGGCGCAGGCCATTACTCCAGCACGTTTTCGGCAGCCGAGTTGCTGGCTGCACTTTATTACGCGCAGATGCGCATCAATCCGGCCGAGCCTGACTGGGCCGGCAGGGACCGGTTTGTGCTGTCCAAAGGCCATATCGCCATCGGGCTTTATCCCGTGCTGGCTGATCTGGGCTTCTATGATGCGGAACTGCTGGAAGACTACACGCGCCTGGGCAGCGCCTTTGGCGATCATCCCGACATGAAGAAGATTACCGGTGTGGATTTCAGTTCCGGTTCGCTGGGGCATGGATTGTCCGTCTCGCTTGGCATGGCGCTTTCGGCGCGCATGCAAGGCAACGACAGCCGTATCTATTGCATGATGGGCGACGGCGAGCTGAACGAAGGTCAGGTCTGGGAAGCCGCCATGTCGGCCGGCCATTTTGGGTGTCAGAACCTGGTCGCGATTGTGGACCGCAATCAGCTGTGCATCGATGGATCGACCGAAGACATCATGTCGGTTGAGCCGCTGACCGATCGCTTTGCGAGCTTCGGCTGGAACGTGCAGCGCATCGACGGTCATGACCTTGATGCCATCATGGGTGCGTTTGATGCTCTGCCTGCCGGAAACAAGGGCAAGCCCCAGATGATCATCGCCGACACGGTCAAAGGCCGTGGTGTGCAGATGATGGAAATGAGCCTGAACTGGCATGTCGGCAATCTGGTCGGTGCCGATTACGACGCCGTGATCGAGGAGATCAAGGGCGGCCTGAAGCCGGTTATCGCTACGGAGGTGCGGCCATGAGTGAAGCAGAAGGCGATGTCCTCTCCGGCCTTTTCACCGGGATCAGCGACCTCAAGGAAAGCCGTTCGGTCAAGGGCACACCGGCCTCGCGCCTGCCGGCCTTCATTCTGGGCGAGGAACTGGCTGATCTGGCCGACCATGATCCCCGCATTGTCGTGCTGACGGCCGATCTGGCATCGGCCAACCGCACGACGGAGTTTCGTGATCGTCATCCCGAGCGTTTCTTTGATTTCGGCATTGCCGAAAAGAACATGATCACCGCGGCAGCCGGCATGGCGTCCTGCGGTCAGATTCCGTTCACCGCGACCTTTGCTGCCTTCTGCGGAATTCTGGGCGCTGAACAGGTCAGGACCGATTGCGCCTATACCGGTCTGCCGGTGCGGGTCCTGGGCCATCACTCCGGCATGTCGATGGGGTTCTACGGCACCAGCCATCACGCGCTAGAAGACCTGGCCATGATGCGCACCATCGCCAACCTCACGGTGATCTGCACGACGGATGCGAACCATCTGCGCGCCGTGCTGCGGGCCTCTCTGAACCATGACAAGCCGATGTACATCCGCCTTGGTCGCGGGCGTGACCCCGAGGTTTATGCTGATGTGCCCGAGATCGAGATCGGCAAGGCCATTCGACTGCGTGAAGGCAAGGACCTGACCCTGATCACCACGGGCGCACAGGTCCATGCGTGTCTTGAGGCCGCCGACGCACTGGCTGAAAAGGGAATTGAAACCCGTGTGGTCGACATGCACACGATCAAACCGCTGGATGAGGCCGAGGTGCGCGCTGCCGCAGCCGAGACCGGCGCTGTTCTGACGGTCGAGGAACACAACATCATCGGTGGGCTGGGCAGCGCGGTTGCCGAAGTTCTGGTGGAATGTGAACGCCTGCCGTTCCGACGTCACGGCATCGATGACGAGTTCGTTCTGATCGGCCCACCTGCGGGGCTTTATGCACATTACCGTTTGGATGCACCTGGTGTTCGAGACGTTGCTTTGGAGCTGCTGGAGAAACGCTGATGTTGACCATGCCCAACGATGTGCAGATTGAAGAGATCATGGATTCGATGGACATGGTGCTCAAGGCACAGGCACGGATCTACATGCATCTGGCACGTGAGGCGACCGAACGGTTCGGGCGGGACGGTGAGAGGAGCGTGCGGTTGGGTCTGCGTGCCTATGGCCACTGGCGCGGGCGCGAGATGCAGGAAGCCCATCACGCACTGGGCAGGCCGATCAACATGGAATCCCTGATGCGCTGCTGGGACAACGGCAGTTCGCACATCGCCAAGGATACGATCCAGGACGAGGGCCGCTATACCCCAAACGATGTGGAATTTGATGTTTTCCACTGCCCGGCTTCAGAGGCATGGAAAGATGGTGAGTTTCACCAGATGGGCCACTGGTACTGCGACGAGTTTCATCAGGCTGCGGCGCGCACCTATCACCCCGACGGCAACGTGACGATCCACGAGAACCTGATGAAGGGCGACGACCATTGTCATTTTCGCTGGCTGATGCCGCCCGCCGCACCGGCGCTGGAACTTGATGAGCCGACCGATCTGGGGAACCGCTTGAGTCGGGATTACATCGCAGCCAGTGAGACCGAGGAAGCGTGGAATGCGCTGAAACGCAGCAACCGCCTTTTGGGAGGCCATTTCTTCACCTGTGCCTTACCCATCATCGAGCGCCATGGCGAGGAAGGTCGTGCGGCGGTTGCTGCTGGTCTTGAAAGCTGGGGGCGCGAGCGCGGCAGCAAATTGCGTGAACGCCACGAGGAGCGCGGGAAAGATATCTCGCTGGAGAGCTTCATCAGGGATCACGACCTGCCCGCGCGCCTGATTTGGCCCATGCGGGAGATTGAGGTTTCAGAGAACAGCGTTGTTGTGGAGTTCGATGAAACGCCACAGGACGAGGCCTTCGAGGATCACGATCATCGTGACCTTGGGCGGCTCTGGTATGAGGCTTCCTATCCCGCCATGGCGGAGGGCTACATGCCAGGCGCAACGGCGTCATGGACCCTGCTGCGTTCGCGCGGCGATGTTACAAACCGTCTGGAACTGTCGTTGGTTGGTTGAAGTCCCCTTCAGGTGTCGGGCACTTCCACGAGCGTCAGGACGTTCCCGTCTGGATCACGGATATGAGCCAGCATGCCGCCCCAGGGCTGGCGTTCGGGAGGCGAATCGATCGCCACACCGAGGTTTTCGAGGGTTCTGCACGCCTGTTTGACGTCTCCAACGGCGAATGAAGCGCCGACAAAACGCCCGATCAGATCGGCTTCGTCCGTGTTTCCGGGATCGGCCCGCTCGATGATGAGATCAGCGCTTCCGGTCCGGTAGATCAGGAAATCGTCGCTGGCATTGACCTGTTCATAGCCGAGGGAATCATAGAAAGGTCTGGCCTTGTCGAGGTCGGTGACGAAGATGCGCACGGCATAGATTGGCCCAAGAGCCATGATGGGGATCTCCTGATCTGGAAACCGATTGTGCCGCGAGATGCCCTGCATGGGTATCACTTGACGTGCAGGAGACTCCCAGCGACAAGTCAAACTGACAGGGGAGAGCGATATGAGCGATGCAATTTCTGCCGAACTGAAGTCCGTCTTCGAAGACACCTCGGATCTGGGCGCTTTGTTTCAGGCGCTGATGCCGGTTTATGGGCGTGAAGTCGGCGCAGACCGCTCGTTGCTGTTCCTTTATGAGCCCGACCAGAAGATGGCGCGCTGTGTCGCGGCCTGGCAGGCAAAGCCCGAATGGGCGATGGACCGGCCCATGGATGGCTGGGAAGCTATGCCCGACAATCTGGCCGATGAAGACCCGATGTTTGCAGAAGCCATGGTCAATCCTGTGGCGCTTTATATCGACGATGTTCTCAACGCGCCGCCTGAGGTGCTGAACGGCCCCTATGAGGTTGAGAACTTCAAGCACCTGGCGCTGGTTCATGCGCCGTTGCTGGAAGACAGCAAGCTCTATGGCATCCTGGAACCCTGCACGATGGCCGCGCCGCGTGCCTGGACCGATCACGACAAAGCTGTGACCGCCTGGACCCAGGCGCAGTTGCTGCCCCTGGCCAAACGCTATATCGCCGACTCCTTTGCCTGAACAACGACTCCTAACCCAACAACTCAAACGCTCTTAACGGAGACTTGCCTCATGAATACTGACGTCATCATCAGCTGTGCCGTGACCGGTGCGGGCGACACGACCGGCAAAAGCAACAAGGTGCCGGTGACGCCGCGCCAGATTGCCGATTCCGCCATCGAGGCCGCGAACGCGGGCGCGGCGATCACCCATATCCACGTGCGTGATCCCGAAACCGGCAAGGGTTCGCGCGATCCCGGATTGTTTGAAGAAACCGTGAACCTGATCAAGCAGGACGGCGTGAACGTTATCCTGAACCTGACCGCAGGCATGGGTGGTGACTTCAACCCCAGCGATGACGGCACGGCCGGACCGGGCAGCGATCTGATCGGGCCCAAGGAACGTCTTGAGCATGTGCGCCGTATCCGGCCGGAGATCTGCACGCTTGATTGCGGCTCGATCAACTTTGGCAACGGCAACGAGACCTATATCAACCCGGCGTCCTGGTGCCGTGAGATGGCTACCGAAATCAAGGAACTGGGTGTGAAGCCCGAGATCGAGGTGTTTGATCTGGGCCAGGTCCGTCTGGCAAGCGCCATGTATGACGAAGGCCTGCTGGCTGATCCTGCGCTGTTCCAGGTGTGCCTGGGCATTCCCTGGGGTGCCGGCGCCGATACACGCTCCATGATGGCAATGGCCGATGGCCTGCCGCGTGGCGCCAACTGGGCAGGCTTTGGTATCAGCCGCATGCAGATGCCCATGGTGGCCCAGGCCATGCTGCTGGGCGGCAATGTGCGTGTTGGTCTGGAAGACAACATCTATCTGGATCGCGGCGTGCTGGCCTCCAACGGCGATCTGGTGGCACGCGCATCCGAGATCATCGAGCGTATGGGCGGCCGCGTTGTTGGCCCTGACGAAGCGCGCAAGACGCTGGGTCTCACGAAGTAATCCTGAGTCCCTGAAGACATTGAAAGCGGCCCTGTCTGGTTAATCCGGCAGGGCCGTTTTTCTTCCCGTGATGAGATTGTTACGGGACAGCAAGGATTTTTCGCCTTTACGTCGCTGCGGTTGCAGCCATTAATGCCGCCATCCTGATTTCTCCCGGAGTAGCCAAGATGAAGTTCAGTCTTTCGATCGACATGTCGCGCCTTGATCCATCTGTCGATATGCGTGAAGTCGCGCGCAATACGATGGAAATCGTGCAGATGGCTGACGAGGGCGGCTTCGAGATGGTCTGGGCGGCCGAACATCACGCCATCGAAATGACGATCGCGCCCAACCCGTTCCAGCTTCTGGCCTGGTATGGCGGCAATACCGACAACATCCGTCTTGGTGTGGCCGTGGTGCAGGCACCCTATTGGCACCCCATCAAGGTGGCCGGTGAAGCTGGCCTGCTGGACCTGATGTCGGGCGGGCGGCTGGAACTGGCCCTGGGCCGTGGTGCCTATCAGCGTGAGTTCGATCGCATGATGGGCGGTATGGACCAGCACAAGGGTGTCGCCTACATGCAGGAGATGCTGCCGTTGCTGAAGGAGCTCTGGGCCGGTGACTGTACCCATGATGGTGAACTGTGGCAGTTCCCCGCTTCAACCGCTTGTCCCAAGCCATTGCAGACACCCCATCCCCCGCTGTGGGTCGCGGCACGGCATCCCTCGACCTATGACTGGGCGCTCAAGCACGGCTGCAACATCATGTCCTGGGCGTTGACCCGTCCCTTCAGCGAGGTTGTGAAGTACAAGGAACAATTCGACGAAGCCCTGGAACGTTCCCCAGGTGTCGAACGTCCGCGATTCCTGACCATGCGCCACACGGCCGTTTATGCCGACGCCGAAGAAGGCTGGAAGCCCTTCACGGATTCGATGCAGCGTTCGGGCCTGCAGTTCGAGAGCCTGTTCAAGCAGCTGGGCAAGATCAAGAACGGGTTCGTGGAGATTCCTGATTCGGACTCTCTCGACAACAGCACGGAATATGACCCGAAGATGCTCAAGGACAATCTGGTGTTTGGCACGCCCGATGAAGTGATCGCGAAGTTGCGCCCCTATGATGATCTGGGCGTTGATAACTTCCTCTATCGCTGCTGCACGGGGCTGAGCTTTGAACACCAGAAGGAATCCCTGCGCCTCTTCATTAACGAGGTCATGCCCGCATTCCGCGACTCCCGCTACGTTGCACAGGCTGCGGAGTAGGTTGATCAACGCATAGGCACCGGGCGGGTTGCCTCCGCAACCCTTGGCTACGCGCAACGATGCGCGGGCCGCAGTCGCGGCCTTCCAAAGAGGTGCTGAATCTCTCTTGTCGCCTCTTTGGTCGATGTCTGGTTTGATGTTTCACGTGATGGGGCATTATGGGTCTGGGATGACTATGAAACGTTATGACTATGTAATCATCGGCGCGGGTTCGGCTGGCTGTGTGCTTGCCAGCAAGCTCACGGCAGACGGCAAGAATTCGGTTCTGATTCTCGAAGCAGGGCCCATGGATCGCAATCTGATGATCCATATGCCGGCCGGCGTTTATCACGCCCATAAGAATCCACGCATCAACTGGAACTACAAGACCGAAGGCGAAGCCCCGTTCCATGGCCGCCAGATCGACATGCCGCGGGGCAAGGTTGTCGGTGGTTCGTCTTCGATCAACTCCATGGTCTACATGCGCGGACAGCCTCAGGATTATGACCGCTGGGCCGATGAACTGGGCCTGACCGATTGGCGTTATTCCCATTGTCTGCCCTATTTCAAAGCAGGCGAAAACAGCGATCGCGGAGCCAGTGACTGGCGCGGCGGCGATGGCCCTCTTGGCGTTACCAGGGGTGCCTATGAGAATCCGATCTATGATGCCTTTCTGGAGGCCGGTGAGCAGGCAGGCCAGGGGCGCACGGACGATCCCAACGGATTCCAGCCCGAAGGCGTGACCAGACTGGATGCGACCAAGAAAAACGGCCGACGATGCAGCGCTGCGGTTGCCCATCTAAAGCCCGCTCTGTCACGCGAGAACCTGACCCTGATGACCGGTGCGATGGTCCAGAACATCGTGGTCGACGGCAACCGTGCCTCCGGCGTGGTCTTCGATCATCGGGGCGAGCGTCACAGTGTGGAGGCCGAGAAGGAAGTCATCCTTTCGGGTGGTGCCATCAACTCGCCCCAGACGCTGATGCTGTCTGGCATCGGCCCTGCCGATCATCTCCGTGCCATGGGGATCGAGATCAAACGCGATCTTGCCGGTGTGGGCCAGAACCTTCAGGACCATGCAGCGGTTGCGATCCAGTTCACGTGCAGGAAGTCCTTTCCCATGCATCGCGTGGACCAGCCGTTCAACAAACTGATCGCCGGTGCGCAATGGATGTTCACCCGCACGGGCCCGGCATCCTCGAACATCTACGAAGCCGGTGGCCTGGTCCGTGGCAATGACGATGTTGATTACCCCAACCTTCAGTATCACCTGGGTCCCACGGGGTATGAGTACGAAGGCGAAAAGATCAAACTGCTTCAGGCCTTCAACATCCAGGTCGATCAGCTCCGCCCCAGAAGCAGCGGCCATATCGAACTGAAATCAACCAGTCCCGGCGACAAACCCGCCCTGTTCTTCAACTACCTCAGCGATGCGTTTGACCTTCAGGAACTGGTTGAAGGCGTCAAGAAGATGCGTGACCTGGTGTCCCAGCCTGCCTTTGCCGACCTGTATGGCAAGGAGCTGGGTGACCATGCTGATGCCAGGACCCAGCAGGAACTCGAGGAGCTCGTCCGGTACGGGGTCACGACCGACTACCACCCCTGTGGTACCTGCCGCATGGGCCATGATGCCGGCGCGGTGGTCGATGCCGAGTTGCGTGTCCACGGCATGGAAGCACTGCGCGTGGTCGATGCTTCGGTCATGCCGCGGGTGGTCAGCGCCAATCTCAACGCACCCACTCAGATGATTGCCTCGCGTGCCGCCGACTACATCCTGGGCAAACCGCAGCTGGCGCCGTTTGAGGCAACGTTCGCGTTTCAATAGGCAAAGAGGCAACCGTGACCGAGCCGCAAGTAGAAACGTCGAAAGCCGTGGCATCTGCCAGCGTGCCGTTCTGGCTGCTGATCGCCCTGACCGCATCGGGCCCCTTGAGCACGCAGATCGTAGCGCCTGCCCTGCCCATGATGGCGCAGACCTACGGTGTATCCTATGGCGCGGTCGGGCTTTCCCTTTCGGTCTTCCTTTGGGGCCTTGCATTCGGGCAGGTCGTATGTGGCCCCCTGTCGGATCGCTATGGCCGCAGGCCGGTCGTGTTGACAGGACTCTGTCTGTTTGCCGTTGGCGGCATTGTGACGCTTCTAGCCCAATCGGTTGATGTGCTGCTGGCGGGTCGTGCCCTGCAGGCGCTTGGTGCATCGGCGGGGATTCCACTGGCACGGGCAATCCTTCGCGACAGCCATGGTCCAGACCGCACCACCAGCCTGTTGGGTTACCTCAAGGCAGCCATGGTCCTGATCCCGATGGTTGCACCCCTGGCCGGGGCGTGGCTGGCCGGAACGGGAGGGTTGCCCGCAGTCTGGGGAAGCCTGACCGGGTTTGCGGCGCTGCTGTTGATGGCGGCGTTTGTCTTTCAGCGCGAAACACTTCAGGAGAAAGCGATTGATGCGCGGATTCTGGCCATTCCATCGGATTACCTGTCGCTTCTGTCATCGCGCGAGATTCTGCGGCTACAGCCTTCAGGTTGCCTTCAGTTCGGCGGCCTTTTTTGCACTGCTGGGCGGTGGGGCATTTGTGATCACGGAACTCCATGGCGGAGAGCGCAGCGACGTTGGTTTTTGGCTCATGGTTGTGAGTTCGGGTTATCTGGTTGGCAATCTGGCGACGGGTTTTCTGGCTTCGAGAGTCTCCTTCGACCGCCTGCTGGGCATTGGTGTTTTGTGGGCCGTGGTGGTGGTCGGGGTGATCATGGTGCTGGCGTTAACGGGCCTGCTGACGGTTCCGCTGATGTTTATGCTGGCCGGGGTGATGTCGGTGGGACATGGGCTCTGCATTCCAGCCGGTTTGCGGGCGCCATCGGGATTTGACGTCCGGCGGGCTGGCGCTGCATCGGGACTGACCGGGTTTCTGCAGATGGCCCTGGGTGGGCTTGTCGCGGCCCTGATGGGTTACCTCCTTTCTGATTCCCTGCTGCCACTTACGCTGGCCATGATGGCTTGCACGGCGGCAGCCTGGCTTGTGTCGCGGTTCCGACGGACCTCAGGAACCGGAGCCATCCGTGGCAACCGCATTCGACTGATCGCCGCCGGTTGCGCTGCTGTCGTTGTCGGTGTCCGTATCGACCGTCGAACTCGACGCGTCGATATCTGATGATGACATGTCGGCGCTACCGTCCCCCAGATTGGTCTGGTTGATTGATACGACGGCATTCAGCGTTGCCTGATAGAGGGCGATGCGCTGATCGTCAGTCAGGGTCGTGTTCCCGGCAAACTCGCAGAATCGGTAGAAGGAGTTCACGCGTGATCAGCACGTTGGGTGAGCGGCCGCCCAGGCCAGCTTCGCCGATGCTGTTTGAATTCTGCCCGTCACCGGTATCGCCAACCTTGATCAGTGAGATCGAAAATCCTGAATCGGCAAATTCGTTGAGTGCTGCGTCCGGTCCTGGATCATCACAGATATAGGGGCGTCCGGTATCGGTTCGCACGAGGATGGCGCGTGTGCCCGCTCCGGCGGTCAGGGCCGTGAGATCCGTGCCCTGATTGACGCGCAGCATGATGGGGTCCTGCTGGGTTGTCTGGCAGGCTGCTGTGCTCAGAAGCAGGAAAGCAGACAGCATTCTGGGGAGGGTATGGATGAAGTGTTGCAGGGTCATGGCGACCGTCCTGTGCAATGGCAGAGGAGGAGGCCGCGACGCAACGCCGCGGCCTCGGCAATGTGCTACTGGCACATGTTGACGACGGATTGGTAGGTCAGGTTCTCGATCCAGGTGCTGCCGTTGCCGGAATCGCAGGACCATGTGAGAACGTTGCTGGCTGAGCCACTGGCTGATCCGCCTCCGTCAATCGATACACTGCTCAGGTCCAGGGCACAGGTACCCGAGACCTTCACCTTGTACTCCCAGGTGCTGCCGTCCGTATCGGTGGTGTAGAGGTTAAGGGTCGGTGTGGCCGTGTGACCATCGGCCAGATTGGTGTAATCCCAAACGTCAACCGCGTTGATGTCGTCGGACTGATTGTAGAGATAGACCGACATCTTGTCGCCGCAGTTGTTGGTGAACTTCATTTCGGCGGCCTTGGTGTTGTAGGCATCGGCGAAGGCGCCGAAAGACGACAGGACGAGTGCGCCGACCGCAAGAACGATATGACGTGATTTCATGACGATTACTCCTTGATGAAAGCCCGATGGGCGGATCAAGGCAGACAGGGGATTCCCGCCTCCCTGATCATCAGGATAGGAAGCAGGCTGTTTGGCGGTCGTCACCCAAACGGGTGATGCATTCAGTCTTCGGGCATGCGCAGCAGATGCGCTGAGATGACGTAGCGCACCAGATCCGCCTGCCGGGCGGTGGCCGTCTTCTGAAATGCGCGCTTCAGGTGCGTTTTGGCCGTGTTCTGGCTGATCATCAGCAGATCGCAGATCTGCTCCAGGGTTTCGCCCCGCACGAGGCCGAAAACCAGATCGGCCTCCCGCTCGGTCAACTCGAAATGGCGTACCAGCGCTTCGTGCGAGATTCGCCACTCCCTGCGGGCATCGGTGATGAACAGGATGACCGCGGGCCGTGCAACGCCTTTCAGGATGGCTGTCATGGGTGAGGACGTGTCGACGGCAGGTGTCCAACTGACCCAGAGCGGCGGCGCGCCCGAAGGCCGATTGACGGCGAACGAAGCGGGAAGATTCGAATCTTCTGCGGTGTGAACATGCCGCCCGATTTTTGCAATTGCCTCAAGGCGTTGCCGGGCCATGGCATCGGACAGCCACAGACGCCCCTGATTGAGAGAGACGCCGTCCGCGTCCTCCAGCATCTCGCGTGCTTCGGAATTGCCCTCAATGACTTCCAAATGTTCATCGAGCAGGAAGATCGAGTAGGGTGCGCGATCGCTGACCGACTTGACGAGCGCAAAGCTGGCATTGCGGGATTCAATGGTTTGTCGGACCTTGAGCGCACGGTGCATGTGCCGGGAAAGGTTCTTGAGATCGCTTATGTGCTCGTCGGCGAAGTCGCCCTCGTCCTTGGCGCGGATGACGCCGAACGTGATGGCCGAGATGCCGTCGCTCTCCAGGATCGATCCACCGGTGTAGAACAGGCCGAAATCGCGCATGAATTCGTTGTAGAACGTGCTGTCTTCGAACTCCCGGTCGGAGGTGAGCTCGTTTCCCAGAATGAACGCACCGCTGGGATTTTGCAGGAGCTGTTTCAGGCGGTCGTTGAGGCGATAGACCTGGCTGCCGTACCCCTCGTGGCTGTGCTCGAGGGATTGCGAGGAGAGGCGGAAGGTCGGCCGCCAGCCTGCGATGTCATGACCGGTGAAAAACGCTCCGCGCGAACGGGTCATGTCCTCGATCATGGTGAGAACCTGCGACCATTCGCCTGAGCCCGCAGCCTCAGCATAGATGGCGTCAATGATGTCGTCGCGCGTTGTCATGCCCGCTGAAATGCACAGCATCCAACTGCCGCACATTTTCCCAGATGCCCCATTAAAAGTGTCTCATTCATGTGACTGCGAGGCAATGGCATCCTGGCATGGTGAATGGCTGCAATCGCCGCTAGTCTTCGGGACAGAAAACGGGGACGAAGCGATCATGAACAACACCTGGCGCTGGCCGATCGAGCACGTGCACCACATTTCCGGCACGGCGGGGCCGTTGACCTTTGTCGGGGGTGGCGGTGACTTCGACAGTTCCGGTGCCATCCGCAATCCCGGTGATCTGGACGCACAGATCGAGGGGGCAGTGGCGAACATCTCCGAAGGCCTGGTGGCCGAGAGCTGTTCGCTGGCCGATGTGGTGCGCCTGAAGGCGTTTCACACGACCGATCTGGATGACTGGGAGATCATCGCGACGGATCGCGCGGCATTTCCCCGATGAGCCGATGCCGGTGGTGAGCGTGGTGCCCGAACCGCTGCAGCCGTTCGAGGGACAGGTGATCCAGATCCAGGCGATCGCCCAGCGCCACTGGCGTCAGGGTGGCGACAACCGGGTCGCGACGCGACCGGTGCCACCGGCAAGGCAGGGTCTGTTCGATGGCCGCGCGGTCACGGGTGGCCTGCGTGCCGGTGAGTTCATCGCTGTCGCCAACCGCACGGCCGAGGACGCAGAGGGCAACATTGCCGATCCCGGCAACGGCGTCGCCCAGAGTCACATGCGATCATGGGGTATCACGAGGACACGTTGGCCCAGCTCGGCGCGACGACCCAGGACAGCGTCAAGATGGAGGGTTACTACTTCGGCGCCACCCACGATGACTGGGCGCCGCTCGCCCAGGCGCGTGCCAGCCATTTTGCCGAGCCCGGCCCGCCTGCCACCGTGGTGCCCTGCCAGCGCCTGAACCCGGAAGGGGCCGTCACCAAGATCGAGGTGATGGGCGATGCGCGAGGAATGGAACGGCTTCGACAAGTACATTCCGCGCGGCGATTCCTGGCCCAAACGGGTGTGGGACTGGTCGATCCCGCTGCCCTATCGCCAGGGCATCCTGCTGCGCGACATGATCTGGCTGGGTGGACAGGTGCCCAGCGAGCCGTTTTCCAACACCCGTGCGCGCATGCTGCCGGGCGATCTGGTGGGCCAGACCCGCATGACCATGTCCTACATCGAGGACATCATGCGCGGCTTCAACCGCACGCCCGCCGACCTGAAGCTGATGGTCTGCTACTTCACCTGCGCAGACGGCGAAGCCACGACGCGGCTGTTCCTGGATACGTCTGGCAGGCTGTATCGGCGGTGCGCTCTGCCGCCGACGACGCTGGTCGCCAAGCCGCAGATGCACTCGGTCGAGAACACCGTCGAGATCTGGGGTGTTGCCCAGGCATGAGTTGTTACCGCGACCTGTTCCCGTCGGCCCGATCGATCATCGGAGTGATCCATCTGCCTGCGTTGCCGGGCTATCCGGCATCGCCTGGAATCAACGCGTGTATCGACAAGGCGCTGGCCGATCTGGTGGCACTTGAAGCCGGTGGTGCTGATGGTGTGCTGGTTGAGAACGAGTACGACCAGCCCCATACGCTGCTGGCCGCACGCGAAACCATCGCCTGCATGACACGGATCACGGCTGAAGTGGTTGCTGCAGCAAAGCGTTCCGTTGTGGGGATCGAGATCCTGATCAACGATCCCGAGGCCTCACTTGCCGTGGCGCAGGCGGCGGGTGCCCGGTTCATTCGCACGGACTATTTCACCGACCCCATGGATCGACCGGAATACGGCGGTGCAATGAAGATCGATGCGCCGGGCCTGCTGGCCTATCGCGAACGGCTGGGCGCCGATGACATCATGGTCATGGCAGACATTCAGGTGAAGTATGCCCGCCTGATGGTGGAACGCGGGCTGGATGAATCTGCGCAGATCGCGCTGGATGCGGGAGCAGATGCCGTGATTGTCAGTGGTGATGCCACGGGCGATCCGGCGCGGGTGCCTGATCTGGTGCTTGCCAAGCAGGGCGCGGGCGCTGGTCCCGTGCTGATTGGCAGTGGCCTTGACGCTGGCAATGCCCGCGAACTGCTGGCGCCGTGTGATGGTGCGGTGGTGGGAACCAGCCTGAAAACCGGGGCGATGATCGACGCCCAAAAGGTCGCGACTGTGGTCGCTGCAGCACGGAGTTTCGACGCGTGAAAGTTCTGGCGGTGGGGGATTGCGGGGTCGACCGCTATGTCGATATCCGGGCTGATCGACCGGGCGGTATCTCGCTCAATTTTGCGGTCAATGCACGCAATCTGTTTGAGCCCGAAGATGAGGTCGGCGTGTTGACGGTGCTGGGAAATGACAGCGGTGCTGGTGTCGTGGAACAGGCAATTGCCGAGCATGGCCTTGGTTCATCGATTGCCTATGGCGCTGATATCACGCCGGTGCAGTTCATCGACCGGGATGAAACCGGCGAGCGGATCTTTGTGCGTTACGACGCCGGCGCGATGGCCGCACATCGTCTAACGGCCGATGAGCAGGCGTTGATGCAGCGCAGTGATGTCGTGATTGCCGCCATCTTCAATCAGGTTGTGGATTATTTTGAAACCGTTGCTGATGCGCCGGCCAATGCGTTACGCGCGCTCGATTACGGCAATCCGGGCCCCCCGGAAGATCCTCTGGCCTATATGCGCCGCTACACAGAACGGTTCGATATCGGATTTGTCGGTCTGGGTCCTGAATTGCGTCATCTGCTGGGCGAGGTCGAGGCACTGGCCCGTGACAACAAGAAGGTCATCGTGGCGACGTTGGGTGCCGAAGGCAGCGTGACGTTCTCTGCCGACAAGCCGGTTCGGTGTGCGGCCGTGCGGGTCGACAATGTCGTCGATACCACCGGAGCAGGTGACACCTTTGCTGCTGGCTTCCTGAGCGTTTATGCCAAGGGCGGCGATGTGAGCGCAGCCATGGAGCGAGGCGCGATGGCTGCATCCGGGACCGTCGCGCAGTTTGGTGCTTTTGCCGCAGAGTTCACGCCGTGGCCGGAGAACTATCCTGCAGAATGGGACGACTTGCGTCACGACGTGTGAATCCACCTGTTCACACGTGATCGGATTGGTCCATGATGGTCGTTGGACATTCAAATTCGACAATCCAAATCCGGACCTCCAGGCCCGGACATCCAGACAAGGAGTAAACCATGCCAGTCATCAATGTGCTTTGGGCCAAGGGTCCGGATCAGCAGACGAAAGCCGCTGCCGCGGCCAAGATCGCCGATGCGGTCCATGAAGCAACCGGTTCACCGATGACCAACATCTGGGTCAATTTTGAAGAGGTTGACCATGACGATTTCTTTGTCGGCCATGACAGCCTGACGGACATCAAACGCCGGGCCGCAGCCAAGTAGCTGGCGTATCAGCCGATCCTGAAGTTGATGAATTGCCAGGGGTCTTTCTGATCGACCTCCGGCTCCTCGAACAGATCTGCCCGCTGCCTGAGCGGTGACCAGTCCGTCGGCGTGCTGACCATGGGGCCAAGCCAGGGGCGGGCGACTTCAAGAATTGCCTCGTGGGGCAGGTCTTCGGGTTCGTTGAAGCCGCGGTTGGGATTGAGGCAGGCCCAGATCGAAGCTGAAACCACACCGGCAGCGACCTGAACGGCCGTGGCGTTGGTGCCGGGGATGAGTTCGCGCGCTTCATGAATGTCGAGCTGTGAGCCGTACCACCAGCCGGTAGGGCCGTCGCCGAGCAGCAGGATACCCAATTCGTCGATACCCGAGATGATCTCGTCTTCAAAGACGCGTTCCTTCTTGGGCATGGTCCATCCCTGCATCATCAGTTCGTGCAGGCTGGACATGGCGGCGTCACAGGGCATGTAGGCAAAGGCGACGGTTGGTCGATAAAGCTCGCCATTTTCCTCACGCAACGTGAAGTAGTCCGAAAGCGTGACGCATTCGGCATGAGGCAGTGCGTAGCCCGCGATCTGTCCGCCATTGGGAACCCAGGAACGCAGCATGATCTCGGCGGCGGGTTTGGCAATGAAGATTGCGTTGTCGGGGCCTTCGTTGTGGCCATGAGCGCGTTCGGGAAGGGTCTTTTCGTGTGTGCCCCAGCCCAGTTCTGACGGCATCATTGCCTCTTCGACAAACCCCTCGATGCTCCAGGTGTTGACGAATTCATCAACCTGCTTGGGCGCATTGACGACCTGGGTATCACGTTCCGAAATGTGAATAACACGAACCTTCAGGTCGCGGGCAAGGCGCGCCCAGTCTTCCTGCGTCTGCGGTGTGGAATGTTCGTGGCCAACGTGTTCGGCCAGGTCGACCAGCGCGGCCTTGGCGAAGTGGTTCACAAGGCCTGGATTGGCACCATGCGTGATGATCGCCGTGGGACCGTCCGGACGCCAGGTTTCGCGCGCCATCCGTCGTGCTTTCTGGTGCGAGTAGTATTCCGTGCGTTCGGTCATGGGCACGTCAGCATTGCCGATCTGATCACCCCAGATTTCCAGTGCAGTATCGACGTAAAGCACGCCGTGATGATGGCACCAGTCCATCACAGGCATGGAATCAATGCTGACCGACAGATTGATGAGCAAATCGCCATCGCTCAGCGCCTCGTTCATGATGGCGTCCAGGCTGTCGCGATCGACGTGGCGCTGCAGGAACGTCAGGCCCTGATCCACCAGGTCGCCAAGGCGCTGGCTGCGGTCAAGGGTGTCGATCACGGTGTAGCGGTTGGCGCCCAAACCGGCCAGTTTCATGATCATAGGCAGGGCGCATTTTGCGACCGTGCCGCAGCCAAGAAACACGATTCGGCCGGTGAACGAGGAATCAGTCAACATTGGGGCAAACTTTCTGAGGCATTGATGTCCGTTCCTTACCCGCTTGCGATTATGCTGTCATCCGCCAGACACGGATTCGCGAGGTAGGCTGCCTTGCTATTGATGTGTCTTACATAAATGCCATCTAAACGACCAATCGTGTTCAACACCTTCGGGGAATTCCATGAAAGCATCTGATCTCTTTGTCCGCTGCCTTGAAGCAGAAGGCGTCGAACGCATTTTTGGCGTGCCCGGCGAGGAAAACGCCGACCTGATGATGTCGCTTGAAGATAGCCCCATCGAGTTTGTCCTGTGTCGGCATGAGCAGGCCGCTGCTTTCATGGCTGACGGTTATGGACGTCTGACGGGCAAGGCTGCGGTCTGTCTGGCAACGCTGGGGCCGGGTGCGACCAATCTGGTGACCGGCCTGGCTGATGCCAATATGGACCGTGCGCCCGTGGTCGCGATTGTGGGACAGGGCAGCACGCGGCGGCTGCACAAGGAAAGCCACCAGAATATGGATACGATCGACCTGCTGAAACCCATCAGCAAGTGGGCGTTTTCCGTACATCGTGGTGCGGCAATCCCCGAAATGGTGCGCAAGGCCTTCAAGGTTGCCGAACAGGAAAAGCCCGGCGTAACGGTGTTGGAGCTGCCTGAGGATATTGCCAAGGAGCAGGTCGAGAATACGCCCATCACTCCGCGCAAGACCCGTCGTGCCGCTGCAGACTACAAGGCCGTGCAGCAAGCGGTCGATTTGATTGCCAACGCCGAGAACCCCGTGATCCTTTCGGGCAATGGTGCGATCCGCAAACGTGCTGCCAAGCAGTTGCGCCGACTTGCGCGCAAGACCGGCATTGCCGTCATCAACACCTTCATGGGCAAGGGCGCGATGCCCCGTGACGACAAGCACTGTCTGTTCACGATCGGTCTGCAGCAGCGTGATCACGCCAATGCCGCGCTGGATGCTGCTGATGTCGTGATCGCGGTAGGTTATGACCTTGTCGAATATGCTCCGTCGCACTGGAACCAGCGCGGTGGCAAGAAGATCATTCATATCGACTTCATGTCGGCCGAGGTGGACGAGGATTATGACGTTGATGTCGAAGTTGTCGCCGACGTGGCTGATGCCCTGTGGCAGATCAACGAACGGCTGAACGATGAATTCGGCGACAGCCTGCCGCTGTTTGATATCAACAAGCGCCAGCATATTCGCAACACCATTCTGGAAGACCTGAACGCGGAGAATGAAGATACTTCGTTCCCCATGAAGCCCCAGAAGATCCTGAACGTCGTGCGTGATTTCATGCGCCCGGACGATATCCTTCTGTCGGATGTGGGTGCCCACAAGATGTGGGTGTCGCGCTATTACCAGTGTGACGAGGCCAACACCTGCCTGATCTCCAACGGTTTCTGCTCCATGGGTTTTGCCTTTCCCGCCGGTATGGGCGCGAAGTATGCGCATCCTGAACGGCGCATTCTCTCGGTGTGCGGTGATGCAGGTTTCATGATGAACGTGCAGGACTTCGAGACGGCCGTGCGCAAGAAGCTGAATGTGGTGGCCCTGATCTGGCTGGATGGTGAATACGGCCTGATCAAGTGGAAACAGCAGAACCAGTTTGATGGCAAACACAGTGATCTTGCTTTCCATAATCCCGATTTCGAGATGCTGGCGCATGCATTTGGCGGCTGGGGACGTACGCTGACGTCTCCTGATCAACTGACTGGTGCACTTGAGGAAGCGTTTGCCCAGGAGGGCCCGGCGATTATCGCGCTGCCGGTTGATTATGCAGAAAACAGGAAGTTGACCAAACGTTTGGGCGATCTGCAGTTTTCGATCTAGCGCAAAGGCCAGATCACCGATAGGAAGGCTCTGTTGACGCCGGGAGTCCGCTCTTGATCGCTGAAATCGGCCATTTCGCCCTCGTTCTGGCATTCTGTGTTGCACTGGTGCAGGGCAGCGTGCCGCTGTGGGGTGCGTGGCGGGGCAATGGCGCCATGATGGCGCTCGCACCCGGCGCTGCGCTGGCGCAGGTTGTTCTGATCAGCATCGCGTTTGCCGCCCTGATGTATGCCTATGTTGTTTCGGACTTCTCTGTCGCGAACGTCTACGCGAACTCTCATTCGCTGAAACCCATGCTCTACAAGGTTTCCGGCGTGTGGGGGAACCATGAGGGTTCGCTGCTGCTGTGGGTTCTGATTCTGGCGCTGTTTGGGCTTGCCGTTGCGTTCATGGGCGCGAACCTGCCGCTGACCCTGCGGTCGCGCGTGTTGGCGATTCAGGGGTTGATTGCCGCCGGGTTCCTGGCGTTTTCGCTCTTTACCTCCAATCCTTTTTTGCGTCTTGATCCCGCCCCTCTGGATGGCCAGGACCTCAATCCGTTGCTGCAGGATCCAGGCCTCGCCTTCCATCCTCCGTTTCTCTACCTGGGCTATGTCGGCTTTTCGATGGCGTTTTCTTTCGCCGTTGCGGCCCTGCTTGAAGGGCGGGTCGATGCCGCGTGGGCGCGCTGGGTGCGGCCCTGGACTCTTGCCGCCTGGACCAGCCTGACCCTGGGCATCGCCATGGGTAGCTGGTGGGCCTATTACGAGCTTGGCTGGGGTGGCTGGTGGTTCTGGGACCCGGTCGAGAATGCCTCGTTCATGCCCTGGCTTGCCGGCACGGCCCTGCTGCATTCCGCGATTGTGACCGAAAAGCGTGGTGCCTTGAAAAGCTGGACCGTGCTGCTGGCCATCATTGCCTTTTCGCTCAGCCTGCTGGGAACCTTCCTGGTGCGCTCGGGCGTGCTGACATCCGTGCATGCCTTTGCGACGGACCCCACACGTGGCATCTTCATCCTGCTGCTGCTGATCGTGGCAATCGGTGGTTCCCTGGCATTGTATGCCTGGCGCGCGCCGACTCTGAAGGCCGACGGCCTGTTTGCGCCGATCAGCCGGGAAGGGGCCCTGGTGCTGAACAACCTGTTGCTTGCCACGGCATGTTTTACGGTTCTGGTCGGCACGCTCTACCCGCTGCTGCTTGATGTCATCGGCGGGGCCAAGGTTTCGGTCGGGCCGCCGTTCTTCGAGTTGACGTTCATTCCCCTGATGGTGCCGCTGTTGCTTGCCATGGCGGCAGGCCCGCTGATGGCCTGGAAACGGGCCGACCTGCGGGGCGTGCTTTCGCGCATGAAAGCCATCGTTTTTGCCTGTCTGGCGCTGTGGGGTTTTATCTGGTGGTACACAACGGATCTCTCACCGCTGCCTGCCTTTGGTATCGCGCTAGCAACCTGGATCGCGATGGGCGCCTTGCTTGAGTTTTCCGAACGGATCCAGTTGTTCCGCATCAAGCCGGGCGCGAGCCTGCGTCGTGCTGCCGGTCTGCCGCGTTCGGCCTATGGCATGAGTGTGTCTCATCTGGGTGTGGCGGTCCTGGTTGCTGGAATCACGGCCTCGTCTGCCTGGCAGACCGAGATCATCCGCGCGATGCAGCCAGGCGATTCCCAGGAGATTGCCGGCTACACACTGGTCTTTGAGGGTGTGAACCCGGGCCAGGGGCCCAATTACACCTATGAACGCGGGCAGTTTGCCGTTCTGCGCGATGGCGAGCAGATCGCCATCATGGAGCCGGAGAAACGCCAGTTCTTCGTGCAGACCATGCTCACGACCGAGGCAGCGATCCGCACTACCCTGATGGCTGACCTCTACCTCGTGCTGGGTGATTCCGGAGCAGACGGCAGCTGGGCTGTGCGCATCTACTACAATCCGCTGGTGCCCTGGATCTGGGGCGGCTGCCTGATGATGGTCTTTGGTGGATTGATCAGCCTGACCGACCGACGGCTGCGGCTTGCCATTCCCTCTCGCCGCAAGCAGGCGGTCGCCGCCAAACCCCAGGCCGCATGATGCGTTTTGCCACAGTCTTTCTGATGATGGTGCTGGCGCTACCGGTGTTTGCCGTGCAGCCCGACGAGATATTGACAGACCCGGCCATGGAGGCGCGGGCTCGTGACATCAGCGCGGATCTGCGCTGTCTGGTCTGCCAGAACCAGTCGATTGATGATTCCGATGCGCCGCTTGCCCGTGATCTGCGCGTCCTGGTGCGCGAACGCCTTTTGGCCGGTGACACGAATGACGAAACCGTGGCCTATATCGTTGACCGCTACGGTGATTACGTTCTGCTGAAGCCCCCCTTCAACGCTGAAACCCTGCTTCTGTGGGCAGCACCCCTGGGTGCGCTCATAATCGGTGGTGCGATTGTCGCGGTTTTCATGCGCCGTCGCTCGAGCGAGCCGGTTGCGGTGGCGCAAGCGTTGACCAGCGAAGAGCAAGCCCGCCTGAAAGACCTGATGCAGGGTGACGGTTCATGACCTTCCTTGTGTTAGCCCTTCTGGCCATCCTGACTGTGGCCCTGCTGGTTTACCCCGTGATCAACCGCGCGGGGTCGGGCGCAGGTGCGGGTATCGAGGTCTATCGCGACCAGCTTGATGAACTCGAACGCGATCAGAAGTCGGGCCTGATCGATGCCGAAGCTGCAGGGGCGGCACGGCGTGAAATCGAGCGCCGGTTGCTGCGCGAGGATGCGCATCGGTCCCGGGCGGGCAGGACTGCATCAGGATCGGGGCGCTGGTTTGTTCCCGCCATCTGTATTGCTGTCGTTGCGCTTGCCGTGGGTCTTTACGCTGACCTTGGTGCGCCCGGCCTGCCGGACCAGCCACTGCTGGCACGCATGGATGTTCCCGCCCAGGAGGGCGACAACGAGCTTCAGCCGCTGATCACCAGGGCCGAGGCGCGGGTCAACAACGAACCCTTCGATCTCGAAGGATGGGTGTTGCTTGCCAACACTTATGCCTTTGCCGACCGCTATGGTGATGCCGCCAACGCCATGTCCGAGGCTGTTGCGCTTGACCCCAATAATGTCAGCACGCTCTCTGCCCTGGGTGAATTCGTTACGTTGTCGCGGGGCGGTACGGTGACGCCCGCTGCGCGGGTAGCCTTTTCCCGGGCGCTGACGATCGACCCGACCGAACCGGTGGCACGTTATTATGAAGGGGTCGCGCGGGCACAGGACGGGGATTTTTCGGGCGCACTCACCGTCTGGCAAAAGCTGCTGGCTGAATCAGCACCCGATGCACCCTGGATCGAGCAATTGGGGCTCCTGATCGCCGATGCGCAAGCGATGGGGGGCGATATGGGAACGCTCGCCGGAGATGACGATCTTCCTGCCGGACCAACACAGGAAGATATCGAAGCTGCGGCAGCGATGACCGACGACGAGCAGATGGAGATGATCCGCGGCATGGTCGAAGGTCTTGCCCTGCGTCTCCAGGACGAACCCGACAATCTGGAAGGTTGGGCAAGGCTGGCCCAATCCTACAGCATCCTTCGCGAATGGCGCCTGGCGCGCGACGCCTATGATCATGCGTTGACCCTGGCATCGGGCGATGCCGGCTTGCTGAACGGGCTTTCCAACGCCGTCGCTGGCGCTGTGCAAGGTGAGCCCGCAGTGCCTGACTGGGCCGCGGGTGACATGGATCGTGTTCTGGCGGTCCTGCCCGGCAATCCCGAAGCGCTCTACTTTACCGGACTTGCAGCAGCCCAGAAAGGTGACACAGCGTTGGCACGCGAACGCTGGACCGCACTGCGTGATCTGTTCCCCGAGGGAAGTATCGAATGGTCTCAGGCCGATACCCTGATCAACGGTCTGCAATAGATAAAGTGATGTGCCGTCACTGACGACACGTTCTTAGCCGTTAACCCGTCGTGGCGACCCAGTCTGGGTCTTCCTGGGCGTCTCGTTCGAAGGTCAGGAAATCGTAATAGCCGCAGCGGCCCTTGCCGGGGAATTCACGGCAGATGGCGGGGCGGGCTTCATAGATTGTGCAGCCACGGGTCTTTGGGTCGATGAACTGGCAAATCGTGGTGAAATGCTCATCTTCCTGGTGACGCAGGATGCGCTCGCCCTTTTCCTCACCCTTCACGGTGAACTGTTTGCTGGCTTCCTTTGCGCCGATGCCGAAGTGGTCGGCAAGACGCTCGATATCGTCGGCCTCCACGATAATGCGGGCGTAGGAACAGCAATAGGCAGGGCATTTGTCGCAGTCGTAATGACGGGCCATGGCGTGGCATTCCTACTTTTCGTGGCGGTTGGACCAGACATCCCAGGCGATGCGTGCGGGCACGCCCAGTTTCAGGAGCGCCTTGTGGGGCAAAACGTCGGGCTCGCCAAGTGATTCCATGTAGCCGATCAGTTCGTTGTCGCGCTCACACGCCATGTCGGCGGCGAGCAGGCCGCCGATCGTGCCCTTGGTGACGCCCACCGCGTTCTGGCAGACGCTGGTCCAGATGTTGGGCGCGACCTTGCCGAAGCCCGGCGCGGCATTGCGCGACAGGCAGACGATGCCGGTCCAGGTGTGATCGAACGTCACATCCGGCAACATGGGGAAACGCTCGTGGAAACAGGCCGTGTGCTGGACGCGGGCGGCTGCACGTTCCCCGTCGGAAACACGAAAGCCCGGTTTGTACTGGAAGCCCTGGCGGATCAGGATTCGGTGGTCCTGGGTAAACCGCATTGTGACGCCTGCGATGGCGTTGGCCGGTGTCAGGCCCCAATCGTCCTGGCCACCCATGGCGGCGCGTTCGTCTGGGGTCAGGGGGCGGGTCAGGCTGGCATGGGCGGCAATGGGGATCAGGTGGTTCTCGAAGAATCCGAACTGTCCCGCAAAGGCATTGGTCGTCAGGATCATGCGCGGTGCATAGATGCTGCCCTGTGGCGTTGTGAGCGTGATGCCGTTGCTCTGCTCCAAACGTGTCACGGGCGTGTTTTCATAGAGTGTGACGTTGTCGGGCAGATTGTCGGCAAGGCCGCGGCACAGGGCTGCCGGATTCATCAGGATGCAGCCGGGTGTATAGACCGCCGCATGGTAGTAGGGCGTGCCGATTTCTGAAGCCAGTTCATGGGCATCGAGCCAGCGGAACGGTTCGCCCAGCGCTTCGAGTTCCTTGGCGAAAGGTTCGAGCACCTCGCCTTTGCCGCGTGCCGAATGTGAGGCGTGGTACTTGCCGCGCTTGCTCCAGTCGCAAGCGATGTCGTGTTTCGTGACTGAGGTTTCGAGATAATCGACCGCAGCGCGCGCCAGCGCCATGAAACGATGGCTGCCCTCTAGCTCCTCCATGGAGCTGCCGACATTATGGGGCAGATCGATGGCAAAGCCGCTGTTGCGACCTGATGCGTTTTCGCCGGCCTGTCCGGCATCGACCAGGATGATGCTGTCTTCGGGACGGTTTTCTGCCAGACGGCGCGCCGCCGACATGCCCGCCCAGCCCGCACCCAGAACGACCCAGTCGGCGCGCACATCACCCTGCAAGGCAGCTTTGGGTGTGCGGGGCGGCAACACGCGGCTCCAGCCATTGGTGTTGTCGTCGCTGGGAAGAATCTGAATGTCTGTGGCGTCTGCCATGCCGGGCCTCATACGTTGTCGAAGGCGTGCCAAGTTATCCCACCGCTGTCAAACATGCTGGTCGATCAGGATCGGGTTGCCATCGGGATCAACCACGACACAACTGGCGGGGCCGGTTGTGGTCTCGTCTGCCTCGCTGGATGGCATTATGCCGGAGGCTTTGAGTGCCCTCTGGATGTCGCGCACGTCCGTAAAAGTGCCGCTTGGTCGTCCGTTGCTGTCCCAGCCTGGGTTGAAGGTCAGCATGTTCTTCTCGAACATGTCCTGAAACAGGCCGATGGCACTGCTTTCGTTTTTCATGATCAGCCATCCCTGATCCCGGTCACCGCCGGCCGCTGCAAACCCCAGGTGACTGTAAAAGGCTTCGGATGCCTTGAGGTCCTTGACCGCAAGACTGACTGAAAAGTTCCCAAGATCCATCATACGGCTCCGTTGTTGGTGCGACAGACATGGAACCATAACGCCAACATCCTGTGTCGTCTCATCACAGCTCCGCCTTGCAATCACCGGCCTGTCGGGCAAGCCTGCTGCCAACGCAATTCGGGAAATTTGCCATGTACGATCCAGCCCGCGATCCGCTTCTCCAGCCCTATCAGCTGAAACATCTGAGGCTGAAGAACCGGATCATGTCGACGGCCCATGAGCCCGGCTACACCGAGGATGGTCTGGCCGGCGATCGTTACATCCGCTACCACGCCGAAAAGGCCAAAGGCGGCATCGCCATGACGATGATCGCGGGCTCCACCGTGGTCGCCAAGGATTCTGCCCAGGCGTTCATGAACATGCAGGCCTGGAAGGACGAGGTCATACCGGGCCTCAAACGCCTCACCGACCTGTGTCATGACGAAGGCACGGCGGTGATGATCCAGCTCACCCATCTGGGCCGTCGCACCAACTGGAACAAGGAACACTGGCTGCCTGTTCTGGCCCCTTCCATGGTGCGTGAGCCCGCCCACCGCGCGTTCCCCAAGGAGATGGAAGACTGGGACATCGAGCGTGTTGTCCGCGACTACGGCACCGCTGCTGCCCGCATGAAAGAAGCGGGCATGGATGGCATCGAGTTCGAGGCTTATGGCCATCTGATGGACCAGTTCTGGTCCCCGGCAACCAACAAACGCACCGATAACTACGGCGGCAGCCTGGAGAACCGCATGCGGTTTGCACTGCGTGTGCTTGATTCCGTGCGCGAGAACGTTGGCCCTGACTTCATCGTGGGCATCCGCATGTCCTGTGACGAAGCCTGGCAGAAGGGCTTCGGGCGTGAGGAGGGTGTGGAAATTGCCCGGCGTTTCATTGCCACGGACAAGGTCGACTTCCTGAACGTCATCAAAGGCCATATCGACCATGATCGTGCGCTGACCGACATCATTCCGGTTTCGGGCATGGCCGCTTCGCCGCATCTCGATTTTGCCGGAGAAGTGCGCGCCGAGACGAAGTTCCCGGTGTTCCACGCCAACAAGATTGCCGACATTGCCACAGCGCGCCATGCGATCGCCGAGGGCAAGCTCGACATGGTGGGCATGACGCGTGCCCATATCGCCGATCCCCACATCGTCCAGAAGGTCAGCGAGGGCAGGGAGGAGGAAATCCGCCCCTGTGTCGGCGCGACCTATTGCCTGGAGAGCGTCTATGCGGGCACCGGCGCCCTGTGCGTCCACAACCCGTCGACCGGCCGCGAGGCAACCATGCCGCAAATCGTGACTGCCGCACCGGGCAGCGAACGCCACATCGTGATTGTGGGGGCAGGACCAACTGGCCTTGAGGCTGCACGGGTCGCAGGCGAGCGTGGCCACAAGGTGACGGTGCTGGAAGCATCCGATCAGGCCGGTGGCCAGATCAGGCTGGCGGCACGCACGCCCAACCGCAAGGATATCATCGGCATTGTCGACTGGCGTCTGACCAGGCTGGAGAATCTGGGCATTGAAGTTCGGTTCAACACCTATGCCGAGGCTGACGACGTGAGGGCGCTTGACCCCGATATCGTGCTGGTCTGCACCGGAGGCCTGCCCAACAAGGAGATCGTGGAGGAGGGTGCTGACCTGGCGGTGAGTTCCTGGGAGATCCTTTCAGGCGACGTCGCTCCGGCCGAAGACGTTCTGGTGTTTGACGACAACGGTCATCAGGCCGGTATGCAGGCGGCCTATCTGGCCGCCGACAAGGGTTCGAAGGTGGAGATCATCTCACCCGAACGCACCTTTGCGCCCGAGCTTGGCGCACTGACCCATGCGCCTTATGCGGAGTTCTTCCAGAACCATGGCGTGAAGATCACGATTCTCAGCCGGGTCAGCGGCATCAAACGCGAAGGCAACAAGCTGCGGGTGACGCTGTTCAGCGACTTCACCGAAACCGCCTTTGACACGCGTCTGGTCGATCAGGTTGTCGTCGAACACGCCACCCTGCCCATGGACGAACTCTATTTTGAGCTGAAGGAAGAATCGTTGAACCGCGGTGAGGTCGATTACGACGCACTGATCGAGAACCGGCCCCAAGACATTCGCACCAATCCTGACGGCGCCTTCCAGCTCTTCCGCCTGGGCGACGCTGTCGAAAGCCGCAACATCCACGCCTCGATCTACGACGCCCTGCGGCTGGTGCATGTGATGTAGGGCGGCGTCACCGCCGCCACAATCCGCCGGTTACGTTCATCGCTGTGCCGCTGATCCAGCGTCCGCTGTCATCGAGCAGGTAACATACGGCGTCGGCAACTGGTTGGGCGCCGCCGGTGCCTAGGGCGTGGTCGGCGTTGTAGGCGTCGATCTCTGATTGCGGCATGGGATTGCCCGTGGTGCCGATATAGCCCGGCACAATCGCGTTGATCAGAATGCCGTCTTTCTCAAAACGGGCGGAAAGGCCTTTTGTCAAGCCGATCAGGCCTGCCTTGGCGGCGTGGTAGCTGGGCGAGAACTCCTCGAACCCCATCGTCCCGGCGATGCTGCTGGTGATGACGACGCGCCCGCTGCCGCGCTCGATCATGTGGGGCAACATGGCGCGGGTGACCCACCAGGGGCCTGAGAGATCGATGTCGATGATGCGGCGCCAGTGTTCCTCGGTTTCCTCCAGCGCATCATCGTCTGGTCCGTCGATGCCGGCGATGTTCACGAGTGCGTCGATGTGGCCGAGTTTCTCGATGGCGTCAGCCACCATGGCATCAGCGCTGTCGGGCTGGCCGATATCGACGGGGCCATGTTGCGCAGCCAGTTCTGTAGCAACCCCGGCGACCTTTCCATCCTGGATGTCGGTTAGGTAGAGGCTACAGCCCTTCTGCGCCAACGTGCGTGCCGTGCGTTCACCGATACCCTGCGCGGCGCCGGTGACGATGATATGAAGTCCTTCAAGCGCCATGGACGGGTCCGGCCTTGAGCTCGGTGCGGATGTGGTCGGCCATGCGGTCGGCGATCAGTCGCACCAATTCGGCACCGGCTTCCGCATTGGCACCGTTGGAGGTGGCTAGTGAACCGGTTTCGTTTGCGCGTGCCGGGTCCTGGGGAAAGACGTCATAAGGCGGAAAAACCTTGAAGCCGTGCTGGGGGAACTTGTCGGTGGCGACCAGATCCGGGCGCATGGACATCATGATCGAGGTTTCCAGCAAGGCGCCGTGTTCGTATTCGATGCTGGCGGGCGGGTTCGGGAAAATGGCGGCCAGATCATCATCGCTCACCATGTCCCACCACGACGCGGTCTGGATGACGAGATCGCCGCCGGGCTGGGCGTCGAGGTCGCGCACGGCCAGTTCGCAGCCTTCGGTGATGAACCAGACGTTTTCGTAATGACCGTTGACGATGGCAATGCGGGTCATGCCCTTGATCGCAAGTTCGCGGATGGTTGCGCGTACCAGCCCAACCAGCACTTCGGCATCCAGCCCGATATTGCCAACCCAGTGGCTGCCACCGCCGGTTTTGATCTGGGAGCGGAACCCCCAGGGGATCTCCGGCGCGACGACGGCATCGATCCGGTTGGCGATTTCAGCGGCAAATCCGCAGGCGCAGATGCGATCGGTACCCAACGGCAGGTGCGGTCCGTGGCTCTCGTTGGCGCCTACCGGAAGCAGAATAACTGCGCCACCGGCAATGCGTTCTTCCAGCGCTGACCAGCTCAGTTCGGCCAACTGGTTTGTCATGGTTCTTCTCCCCTTTGGTGGAGGGGATCGTAATGCGCCTGCTTGCCCGGCGAAACCGGTCTGTCGCGTTGACTCGCTCAGGGACACATGTAAGCGTTGTGGCAACCGGGGGAGCCGCCAAACGCCACCCGGAATTCGACAAACCGGGAGATAAATTCATGCGCAAGACAGGATTGCTGACCACAGCCGCCTTGGCTCTGGTTCTGACCGCCGGGCAGGCTGCTGCCGATGGCGAGGTGAGAGTGCTGAACTGGCAGGGTTACGGTACCGATGAAGCCTGGGCAGTGGCCGATTTTGAAGCTGCGACGGGCTACACGGTCGTGCACGATTATTTCAATTCCGAGCAGGAAATGCTCACCAAGCTGCGTACCAGCCCCGGCGCCTATGACGTTGTGCTGATCAACAGCGCCTTCACCGGCCAGGCGGCTGAAGAAGGCCTGATCGTGGCGATTGACCCCTCGACCATCACGAATTTCGATGATCTGGCTCCTGGCCTGCGTGATGCGGCCGATCTTTCCTATGACGGTGAGATCTATGGCGTGGCCTGGACATGGGGTTTGACCTCCATCGCCTATGACACGACCGAGGTGGAGCCCGGCAACACCATCGAAATCCTCTGGGATCCTGCTTACGCCGGCCGCGTCGGTCTGCGTGATGACTCAGTTGAGAATGTCGCATTTGCGGCGCTGGCCACCGGTCAGGATATGAACAACCCCCATGATCTCGATGCCATCCGCGAGAAGTTGCGTGCCCTGAAGCCTCAGGTCCGCACCTATTGGGCGTCTGAAGACGAATGGAACAAGGAGTTCACGGCCGACAGCTTTGATGTCTCGACCTATTGGTCCGGCTCTGCCCTGCGCAGTGCCACGGCTTTCGATATGCCGGTTGGTTTCATGATCCCCAAGGAAGGCGCCATTGCCTGGCTTGATGGTCTTTCCATCGCTACCGATGCCCCCAATCCTGAGGGTGCAGCGATGTTCATCGACTACATGGTGAGCCCGGAACACTATGTGCGCTGGGATACGGAAGTCGGCGCGCCTGCTTCAGCCAGCACGGCGGCTATGAACCAGCTTCCCGAAGATGCCTTCAACCGTGCGGTGATGGGCGATCCCGAAGCCACGGCCAACCTCCAGTTCATGGCGCCGCTCAGCGACGAGCAGCGTGAGACGTTCCTGGAGATCTGGACCGAGACCAAGGTGTACTTCGCCGAGTAATTGGGAACGTTAACCGGACCGGGCCTCTCCCTCCATGTGAGAGAGAGGCCCGTTTCGTATCGGGGCCTTGCCATAGATGCGTGTTGAAACCAGACGGCGCTGGGCGATTACAGGACTGACGGGACCGGCCTATCTTTGGCTCACGGTCACGATCTTCCTGCCGCTTTCGGCCATGCTCTATTTCAGCTTTCAGATGAAGGGGCCGTTCGGCAAGCACACGTCCGAATTCACACTCAAACACTACGACGCCTTCTTCACGAAGGATTATCTTCAGGCGCTGACCTGGCGTTCGCTGGAGATGGGGTTTCACACCACGGCCCTGTGTCTGATCATCGGTTTCCCCGCGGCCTATATCCTGGCCAAACGGATTAAGGGGCGCTGGCGCGAGGCGCTGTTCCTGCTGGTCGTCTTGCCGTTCTGGTCGAATGCGCTGGTGCGTATCTTCTCCTGGACCATCGTGTTGCGGCCCGATGGTTTCCTGGACCGCGCCGTTCATCTGGTGCTGCCAGGGGTTCCGCCGATTGATCTGACAGACTCCTACGCGGCCATCATCATCGGCCTGACCCATTCCTACCTGCCTTACATGATCCTCACCTGTTATCTGTCGCTTCAGGCAATTGATGATTCGCTGATCGAAGCGGCCCGCAGTATGGGCGCACGCGCCCACACCATTTTCTGGCGCATCATCCTGCCGCTCTCCATTCCGGGGCTGGCTGCGGGCACCGTACTCATCTTCGTTCCGGTGATCGGTTCGTTTTTTGAACCCAAGCTGTTGGGTGGCACACAGGGTGCGATGATCGGAACCGTGATCGAGGAGCAGTTCACCGTGGTTTCGAACTGGCCATTGGGTGGGGCGCTTTCGTTCATTCTGCTGGCGATCATCCTGCTGATCCTGGGCGTCTCTTCGCCCTTCCTCAGACAACATATGAAGTCGTCATGAACACGCATCGTTTCATGTGCCGGATCGGCGATGGCTTCGGAAAGTTCTTCCTCTTCCTGGTGCTGTTTTTCCTCTACGTGCCGATCGTCGTGCTCGCGCTGATGAGCTTCAACGAGTCCATGCACTATCAGCTGCCATTCGAGTTCTCGACGCGCTGGTATGTCGATCTCGCCAGCAACGAACGGCTTCTGACCGCAAGCTTCAACAGTGTGATGCTTGCTCTGGTCAATACCGTGATTGCTACAATCCTGGGCACCATGGCAGCCTTTGCCTTTGCCCGTTACCGGTTCCGTGGACGCACGATCCTGCAGCTTCTGCTGTTCCCACCGATCACGATTCCATGGCTTATCATCGGTGTTTCGATGCTGGTGCTCTTCTTCTGGACCGGTATCGGGCGCGGCCTGCATGCCATGCTGCTGGGCCATGTCGCGTTGTCCCTGCCCTATGTGATCATTGTCGTTGGCGCGCGCCTGGCAAGTTTCGGACCCGAGCTTGAAGAGGCCGCAGCCAGCCTTGGCGCAACGCCGCTGCAGTCGTTCATGCGTGTTTCGGTGCCGGTCATGTTGCCGGGCATGGTCGCGGCAGGGCTGTTCGCGTTTGCCGTGTCGTTTGATCAGTTCGTCATCTCCTACTTCCTTGCTGCTCCGGGTATCTCGGTGCTTCCCGTGGAAATATTCTCGGCCATCCGCAAGGGCTTCACGCCGGAGGTCAACGCGATCTCCACCATCATGATTGTGGTTTCCATGTCCGTATTCCTCATCTTTGCGCGCCTCTCGAAGTTCGGAGGGGAGCGATGAGCGAGGTATCTGCACGCAACGTCACCAAGCGCTACGGCGAGCTCCGCGCGCTCGATAACGTTTCGCTCGATTTCCCCGATGGTTCGTTTTTTGCCCTGCTGGGACCAAGTGGCAGTGGCAAAACCACGCTGCTGCGCTCCATTGCAGGGTTTGTAGAGCCCGAGGAAGGCGAAATCCTGATCGACGGCGTCGATGTTGCCCATATCCCTGCCCACAAGCGCGATATCGGCATGGTTTTCCAGAACTATGCGCTGTTTCCGCATATGAACGTGTTCGACAACATCGCCTTTGGGCTTTCGGTGCGCGGTGTTTCCAAGGCCGACACACGCAAGCGGGTGGGTGATCTGCTCGATCTTGTCCAGTTGTCGGGCCTGGATGAACGCAAGCCCAAACAGCTTTCCGGCGGCCAGCAGCAACGTGTCGCGCTGGCCCGTGCGCTGGTCACCGATCCCAAGGTGCTGCTGCTGGATGAACCCCTGGGTGCGCTCGACAAACGGCTGCGCCAGGAAATGCAGATCGAGCTCAAGCAGATCCAGCGTGCCGTCGGCATTACCGCCATCTTCGTCACCCATGATCAGGAAGAAGCACTCACGCTTTCTGATCAGATTGCCATCATCAACGACGGCAAACTGGTCCAGATTGGTGAGCCCAACGAGATCTATGAAAATCCAAGAACACGCTTTGCGGCGAGCTTCCTGGGCGATGCCAACTTCATGGAGGGTAGTGTGGACGGTGACCGCGTCACGGTGGAAAACCTGGGTGCACTGGCAACGAGTTCACCGCTCGCTGGAGCCAGAGCAACGCTCGCCGTACGACCCGAGAAGATGCAGCTGACCGCGTTGGATGCTGCCGTATCGGAAGGCAATCGTGTTGAAGGCACGGTGACCCAGCGCGTGTTCTCGGGCACCAGCGTGACCTACATCGTTGAGACCGCGGCTGGCCCTATGCGCACATTCCAGCAGAATGCCGGGGACCGCATGTTCGATGCCGACGAGAAGGTCGCTATCACGTGGTCGCCCAACCATACCGTTGTCGTGGAGGATTGAATGCAGGAAGTCAGAGCCATCGGTGCCGATGCCGTCCATGTCTGCGTCGACATGCAACGCCTGTTTGCGGGCGAGACAGACTGGCACACGCCGTCAATCCCAACGATCCTGCCCAACATCCTGCGCCTGACGCAACACGCGCCCGAACGCACGGTCTTTACCCAGTTCACCACGCCAGAGAATGCCGAAGACGCGCTGGGACACTGGCAGGCCTATTACCGGCGCTGGACCAGCGTGACGACGGCTGTGATGGACCCGGCCATCATCGATGTCATGGATGAATTGAAGGCCCATGTGCCGCCAGCGCGCATCGCCAACAAACCGACCTATTCGGCCTTCGAGAGCCCTGAATTCTGCGCCATCGTTGATGAGCTGGGCTGCTCCACGGTGATCTGCACCGGGGTCGAAACCGATGTTTGCGTGCTGGGCACGGTGATGACGGCAATGGACCGGGGCTATCGCGTCATTGTGGTCAGCGATGCCTGCCACGGTTCCAACCCGGCATCCCACGAAGCAACGATGGCCCATACCTATCGCCGCTTCGAGGACCAGATCGAGATCGGCACGACTGATGAAGTTCTGGCGAACTGGAACGCCGGCTGACCATGGACGATCTGGCTCCGGGTCGCCGCTGGAATACCTGGGACCCCATCCATCCCGCTGAACTGGTGCATCTGCCCAGCGGCACCCATGTTGCCGTCACGGCCTATTCCGATGCGCTGGGAACCATGACCCGACTGCCTCCGGGCCATCGTAATGGTGTTCTTCTTGGACCGCGCACGATGGATTCCGGCCATATCGAGCTGGAGGTTGCCCATGGCGGCACCCGGATCGCGATCACGATGGCAGGCCAGGGCGATGATGCGATCACGGTCAACTGGAAGACCCTGGAACACGGGGAATGGGGGCTGCGCTACTGGCTCAACCTGTGTATCTGGCGCGAGGATGGGAGCGCGGTGCGTTACGACCCCGATACCACGCAGATGTCGGTGGGATCGGGCGACAGCCACGTGGTTGCCCTGGGCCCCCGTTTCCCGCTCATGGCGACGTTCCATGATGATATGGATGCGCTGGATCAGGAGTTCCGGGAACAGGGTTACTTCTATCTGGCATCGCGGGGCACAGAAGGGCCCATGGGCGTGCTGCGCTACAATCTGGAAGAGATGGCTTCGTTCCAGGTTGCCATTGCCTGTGGCGACGATCATGCCACGGCTGCCGAGCGTGCCAACGCTGCGCTGACGCAAGATGAGCCCGAGGCACTGACACCTGCCCATACCGGCTTCATGGCCGGAGCGCTTGATGCCGTGCGAGATTGCGTTGCCTGGTCCACCGTCTGGGACCGTCACAACCAGCGGATCTACACCGAGCAGTCACGCAACTGGATCGCTCAGAAGTTCGGCGGTTGGGGCGTCTGGCTGAATGATTCCGTCTATCACGGTCATCTTGCCGGGCTGGTCGATACCCAGGTCGCCCATGAGAACCAACGAGCCGTATTCGACGGGGCGACGGAGTGGGGCAATCTTCCTTGTTTGCTGACGGGCAACGATTCCTGGGTCGACCGAACGCAGCCCCCGATCGTGAGCTGGGTTACCTGGATGCATTACCAGCGTTCGCGTGACCGGCGCTTCCTGGAGGAAGGGTGGGGACCGCTCCATGCCAACCACACATGGTGGTGGCGCGAACGCGACGGCAACAACAACGGGCTGGTGGAATACGGCACTTCCCCGGTGGGCGACGGTCTCTATCGCGGGACCAAGCTTGCGGCCAAGGACGAGTCCATGATGGACAATTCGCCGGTCCATGACGAAGCCCGCCTGATGTCTGAATCCAACACGCTCGATTGCGAGGATGTCGGCCTCAACAGTTTCCTGGCGCTTGATGGTGAAATGCTGGCCCTGATTGCTGCCGAACTGGGTCACGCTGAGGAAGCCGAAGTGCTGGAACGCCAATCCCAGGCCCACAAGGAGCGGATCCGCGACCAGCTTTGGGACGAAGAGCGTGGAATTTTTGCCAACCGGCTGTGGTCGGGCAAATTCACCGAAAGCGTCGCGCCGACGAGTTTTTATCCGATGCTGTGTGGGGCGGCGACGCCTGAACAAGCCACCATGCTGGTAGAGCGCCATCTGCTGGATGAAAACGGCTTCTGGGGTCCCTGGCCGGTGCCAGCCTGCAGCCGAAGTGATCCGGCGTTTTTGGACAATGTCTATTGGCGCGGGCGGGTCTGGCCGCCGCTCAATTTCGCGGTCTACATGGCCTTGCGGCGCTATGGCTTCGATGATGTGGCAACGGCTCTGGCTGAACGGTGCCATGCGCTGTTCATGCAGAATTGGGACGACGAGCGGATCTGCGGTGAGAATTTCTCCGCCACCACGGGTCGGGCCGACGACCAGCCCGATACCGATCTCTTCTACACCTGGGGCGCCCTGATGAGTGCCATTGCCGTGGCCGAGATCAGCGATGCAACGCCCTGGCAGGGATGGACTGTATCGAACAAGGGTGAGGACGTGAGCCTAGCCGGTCTTGTTACACCCATGGGCACTGTTGGTATCTCGGTCGCCAATGGAGTTTTGGCGATCTGCTCTGGTGCGGCGACCAAGTTGGAGACGAGTGCCCTTGGTCGATTGACGGATGTGGAAATCTCGTCATCCAGAGTTGCGTTCAATCTTCCCAGGCAAACGAACGTGTCGGTGACAAGATTGCCTGGCGTTCAGCGCTCCAGATGTAAACGTGTCACAATGGATGGACGGCTCATGGAGCTGCAGGAAACAGCCCATGTTGAGGCCCTGTTTCCTGCGATGTCGGTGGGCGCTGTTGCTTTCGATCTGGGGGATTAACCTGGCTTTTGGATCATTCCAGGGCTGCTCAACAAGGTCGGTGAAACTCAACGCACCGGTCGGGGGGCTCGCTGCGGCTGCAGTCGGGTACCGGGCTTTACCAATTTTTCACAAACGCCTTCTGTGCTCCTGCTAGGGTTATGCGGCGTTGGGCGCGTGCGCATCATGCAGACCTGCCGTCAACGCGACTGGGGAAAAGAAACATGCGTGGATTCAAAACCGGTCTGATTGCCGTGTTTGTTGCGTTTCTAGCAGTACCGGCCTGGGCCGGGAGTGCGGCCGATGCGGTGCAAGCTGGCACCGTTTCGTTCGTCGAGGCATTCAACTCCGGCGACGGTGAGGCGCTTGCGGCGCTGTACACGGAGGACGCCGTTTTGTTGCCGCCGGCCAGCGAGCGTATCCAAGGGCGCGCCGATATTGCGGCATACTGGCAGGGTGCGATGGACACCGGTCTGATCCTTGATCGCATCGAACCGGCCGAAGTCATTGAAACAGGTGATCTTGCCGTCGATACCGGCGAGCTGTTCCTGCACATTCCGGATGGCTCCGGCGGTGTGGTGGAGCTTGCCTTGAAGTATGTCGTGGCCTGGCAGATGGGTGATGATGGCGTATGGCGCCTCCACCGCGATATTTGGAACGAGTTGCCTTAAACGTGTCTGATGATCGGAGGCAGGACCCCGGTCATCCTCCGCTGCTATTCCCACCGCGGCGGCCGGACGTCAACGCGTTCCAAACTCTCGCCTGATCGCATCGGTATGATCGCCCAGGCCCGGTATGGGCCTGGCAGGGCGATGGGCGCTGCCATGGCGCGCTGCCGGCGCAGGTATGCTGGCAGTGCCATGGGGTGTTTCCACCGCCATGCGGTGCAGTTCTTCATGTTCTGAAAGTCCCTGGACACCGTTGTAATTGGCCCAGGCAATGCCGGCCTGTTCCAATGCGGCAACGGCTTCGTCGCGGGTCATGCGGGCAAGCGCATCGTTGACCGCACCATCGGTCTGCCTGCGGTTGGCTGCGCGTGCCGGGTTGGTCGCAAAATCGGGATGTTCCGCGAGGTCGGCACGGTCCAGCGCGATGCGCGCCAGATCGCGCCATTCCCGGTCATTCTGGACGGCGATCAGCAAGGCCGCGCCATCGCCGGTAGTAAAGACCCCATAAGGCACGATGGAGGGGTGGCCCATGCCGACCCGTTCTGGCGCCTTGCCGCCATAGTCGTGATGGAGCAGTGGCACCGTCATCCAGTCGGCCATGGTATCGAAGAGCGATACCTCGACCCGGCTACCTTTGCCGGTGTTGGCACGCGACAGCAAGGCCTCAAGAACGGCCTGATAAGCGGTCATGCCGGTTGAGACATCGCAGATGGAGACACCGACCCGGCCGGCTTCGGAAGGCGCGCCGGTGATTGAGGCAAGTCCGGTTTCGGCCTGGATCAAAAGATCATAGGACTTGCGATCCCGATTGGGTCCATCGGGGGCAAAGCCCGAGATGCTGGCAACGATCAGGCGAGGATTGGCGGCCATGAGCGCGGCGGGATCAAACCCCAACCGCTCCAGGGAACCTGGTTTCAGGTTCTCCACCAGAATGTCGGCCTTCTCGAGCATGGCAAGGACCAGGTCGCGGTCGCCAGGTTGTTTGAGGTCGAGCACGACCGATTCCTTGCCCCGGTTGAGCCAGACAAAATAGGCGCTTTCACCATCGACGACGCTGTCATAGCCACGGGCGAAATCACCTTCCGCACGCTCGACCTTGATGACACGTGCACCGGCGTCGGAAAGTCGGCAGGTGCATGCCGGTCCGGCGACCGCCTGTTCGATGGCAACAACCAGCAAGCCTTCCAGCGGGAGTTCCATCAGTAGGACCTCGGCAGGCCGAGAACATGTTCGGCCAGGAAGGCTAGAATAAGGTTGGTTGAAATCGGTGCGGTTCGGTAGAGCCGGGTTTCGCGCCACTTTCGCTCGATGTCGTATTCGCGGGCAAATCCGAAGCCGCCATGGGTCTGGATGCACATTTCGGCAGCTTCCCAGGATGCGTCGGCTGCCAGCATCTTTGCCATGTTGGCCTGGGCACCGGGTTGTTCGCCTGCTTCGTAGCGATGGGCGGCATCGGCCACCATCAGGGCGGCGGCCTGGGTGTGGGCGTAGGCCAGGGCAATGGGGAACTGGATGCCCTGGTTTTCGCCGATTGCACGATTGAATACGGTACGTTCGTTCGCGTAATCCGTCGCACGATCAATGAAGAAGCGCGCATCGCCGATGCATTCGGCGGCGATCAGGATGCGTTCGGCATTCATGCCCGAAAGGATGTAGCGAAAGCCCTTTCCTTCCTCGCCGATCAGGCTGGATGCGGGGATTGCCATGTCATCGAAAAACACCTCGGTGGCGGCATGGTTCACCATGGCGGGCAGGGGGCGGATGGTGAGGCCCTTGCCTGCAACCTCGCGCATGTCGATCAGGAAGACAGAGAGACCCTCGGTCTTCTTTTGTGTTTCTTCTTTGGGCGTGGTGCGGGCGAGCAGCAGCATCAGATCGGAATGCTCGGCACGCGAGGTCCAGACCTTCTGCCCGTTGACGATATAGCGGTCGCCGTCGCGCCGCGCAGTCGTGCGCAAAGCGGTGGTGTCAGTGCCGCTGGTGGGTTCGGTAACGCCGAAGGCTTGCAGGCGCAGATCGCCCGAGGCAATGGCGGGCAGATAGGTCTGTTTCTGTTCATCTGTGCCGTGCCGCAGGATCGTGCCCATGGTGTACATCTGGGCGTGGCAGGCACCGCCATTACCGCCTGACCGCTGGATTTCTTCCAGGATTGCGCAACCCGCGGAAAGCGGCAGGCCACTGCCGCCGAATTCCTCAGGGATCAGAGCTGCCAGAAGGCCGGCCTGTGTCAGTTCGGCGACAAATTCTGATGGATAGGCATCCACGGCATCTTTCTCACGCCAATACGTGCCGGGGTAGCCGTCACACAAGCGGCGCACGGCTTCGCGAATATCCTGATGATCATCTGGTTCGCCTGCAGCGCGTTCCCGGGTCATGCCTGCCCTCCTGAGGTGAGGATCGGATCATAGCTGCCCGGTGCGGGGCTTGTCGTGCTCAAAACCCGCGCAAGCAGGCAAGTGCATCAAGCGTTTTGCAGAAAAGTTCCAGCCGCCCGCAACCGTGTCCAAGAAGGGGAGAGAACACCGACACGCGCCGGGATGGGGGCGTGAAAACGACAGGCGTCGGTTGGTTGCGGACGGCAGGAAGGGTGGGGCAAAACGCCCCGTCCGTGAAACTGGTTGTCAGGTTGATGGGTCGCTGGCGGCCCGATTATTCAGATAAGAGGTTCGTAATGCTCGTCCATCTGGGGCATTCCCATGGCAGCAACGAACATCATGGTGACGGCGATGGTAAGCCAGATGTGCGTCATGTGTTTGTCCTCGTTGGCATTCGGACATGACACGCTGCAGATCGGGCGACCCTACATGGGTCAATCAAGAAAATTGAGAATTCGTCTATTTGAAGGGACGATCACCGCAAAGCTGGGTGCGCAGCATGATGCGCCTGGTGGTGGGATCGAACGCATCACGGCGGTGGATCATGCGCCGGTTGTCCCACATGACGAGGTCGCCCGCGCGCCAGACATGCTCCCAGGCAAACGTTGGTTCGGCGCAATGTTCCCACAGGCGGTCGAGCAGGGCTTCGCTTTCTCCGACGGCCATGCCTTCGATCCAGGCGTGGCGGCGTCGGCCCAGATAGAGCGACACGCGCCCGGTTTCCGGGTGGGTACGCAACGCCGGGTGGCTGGCTCCAGGCGCGGTGGTGACATCAAACACGGCATCATGGCCGCGTCGCGTTTCACCGACACTGGTGGTGCTGGAATCGTGATGCACCGTGCGATGCGCGATGGCCTTGCGCAGGTCGTCGTCCAGGGCGTCCAGGGCGGCTTCCATATCGGCAAAGCTGGTGTTGCCGCCACTGGGTGGAACCTCCTGGGCAAACAGGATGCTCGTGGTGGGTGGTTCCGGCAGATAGGACATGTCGGTGTGCCACTCGGCCTCGGCATTGCCCAGGCTGCCGATCGCCTGGCCGTTTTCCTTCACATTGGAGATGTACCAGACCGGCTGGTTCCCCAATTCCTCGCGGGTGCCGCCTTCGCTTGCAGGGGGCGGTTCAAGTTCGCCGAATTGGGCACTGAACGCGGCAAGACCTTCGGGCGTGAGGTTCTGGCCCCGGAACAGCAGGACGCCATGCTTAAGCCACGCTGCCCTTATGGCTGCAACGGTTTGGGCATCAGACTTGGTGACATCGATGCCAATGACTTCAGCGCCGACGGCGCCCTGTTTGGGGAGAACTTCCATGCCTTGTTCCTCAGACAGCCAGGGCCATGCCGTCGCCATAGGGAATATCGGCGCCGCCGCTGGGATTGCCATCGGCATCAAAGCCGATCGCGTGGACCGAGGCGATGGCGTAGCTGTAGGCGCTGCGGTCGATGGCGTAGCCCAGTGCTTCCAGCTCGGCGCAGAGGTAGCGCGGGATGCGCGCGGTGACGGTGATGGCATCGCTGGTAGCCGAGAAACGCGGCGCCAGAATGGCTTCCTGGGGCGTCATGCCGAAATCGATGACGTTCATCATGACCTGGAGCACACCCATGGCGATCTGCGTACCGCCGGGTGCTCCCAGCGCAAGGATTGGCTTGTCGCCATCGAAGACAATGGTAGGGCACAGCGAACTGAAGCGCGACTTGCCAGGTGCAATCGAACCTGCCCGGCCCGGGCGCGGGTCAAACACGCCCATGGCGCCGTTGTACATGAAGCCCAGACCGTCGGTGATGACGCCCGACATCATGCCCAGCGTATGGGTCATGGTGACGATGTTGCCTGCGGCATCGGCGGTGACGACATGGGTGGTTCCCGGCGATTCCGAAGTGCCCAGGCGTTCGACATGGGCCTTTTCGCCCCGTGCGATGGCTTCGGCATGGCTGGCGGCATAGGCCTTGTCGGTCAGGCGATCCATCGGCACGTCGTAAAACCGGGGGTCACCGACATGGGCGTCCTTGTCGGTGGTGGCGATCTTCATGGCTTCGGCCACGGTGCGGATGTAGTCGGGCGTGTTGTGGCCCATGGCAGCGAGATCGAAGTTCTCCAGGATATTGAGCATCTCGATCAGCATGATGCCGCCGCCGGGCGGGCGGTTGGTCGAGAAGGGAAGACCGCGATAGCTGCCCCATAACGGTGCATCGGTCTGGGTGTCGTAATCGGCAAGGTCGCGGGCCGACAGCAGGCCGCCATGGGCCTGCATGTCAGCATCGATCTGGTGGGCTATCTCGCCGGTATAGAAGACTTCCGGTCCGTCGCGCGCAATGCGTTCCAGAGATGATGCCATGCCGGGATTGCAGATGGTGTCACCGATCTGGCGCACGGTCCCTGCTTCATCAAAATAGACCGCGCGTCCCTCGGCCGAATAGCCCAGCCGGTCCAGCACGTTGACCCGGCCCGGTGTGTCGGGGGCAGTCCAGTAGTTCTGCACGCCTGGCGTCAGCGTGTAGCCGTCACGTGCAAACCGCATGGCGCGTTCGATCAGATCACCCCATGGCAGGGTGCCGTAACGCTGGCTTGCCTGTGCAAAGGCCTTGAGCGTGCCTGGCGTCGTGATGGCCTGATGGCCCAGATCATTGACCGCACCTTCCAGGATGAAGCCAAAGCCGTCATCGGTCTCGCCCAGGATGCGGTCTTCCCACATATCGGGTGTCGCGGCAGCGGGCACCTGACCATGAAAATCGATGATCTCATGGACACCTTTTCCCGGCATCAGAACCTGCATGGCACCGAACCCGGCAATGCCGCACATCATGGGATCGACCACCGTTTGCACAAAGGCGCAGGCAAGAGCTGCATCGACCGCATTACCGCCGGCGCGCAGGATTTCTGCGCCTGCTTCCACGGCGTCGGGCTGCGGGCCGGTGATCATTCCTTTGGGCATGGTCTTTCCACCTTGTCGTGTCGGTTGGCCAATGATACCCGCCTCTTTTGATTGGAGCGACCGTGATGAGCAGGAAACACGATTGGGATGCGCAGGGTTATCAGACCAATGCAGGGTTTGTGCCCAAGCTCGGGCGCCCCGTCCTTGATTTGCTCAAGCCACAGGCGGGAGAGCGCATTCTTGACCTGGGCTGCGGTGACGGTGCGCTGACCGCTGAACTGATTGGGGCTGGCGCTGATGTTGTCGCCGTCGATGCTTCGGCCGAAATGATTGCTGCGGCTGTTGCGCGCGGTCTGGATGCCCATGTTGCTGATGCAACGGCACTGACCTTTGAGCAGGAGTTTGATGCGGTTTTCACCAATGCCGTGCTGCATTGGGTCAGAGATGCTGATGCCGCGATTGCCGGTGTCGCGCGCGCGTTGAAGCCTGGCGGCCGATTTGTCGGAGAGTTCGGTGGTCACGGCAACATGGCTGCTGTGGTGACGGCGCTGGGCGCCGTGCTCAAGGCGCGTGGCATCGATGTCGCTACCGTCAATCCCTGGTTTTATCCCACGCCGGAGGCCTATCGGGAACGCCTGGAGAAGGCTGGTTTAAAGGTCGAGAGCATCGCGCTCATCCCCCGACCCACGCCGTTGCCCACGGGTATGGCGGGCTGGCTTACGACCTTTGCTGGTCTTTTCTTTGCTGCCCTGCCGGAAGAGGACCGGGCAGTGGCGCAGGATGAGACGGTTGAACTGCTGCGCCACAGCCTGTGCGATGACGCAGGCAACTGGACCGCCGATTATGTGCGCCTGCGGTTTGCCGCCACGCTGAGCAGCTGATTGTGCCTTGATCCCTGGAACCTGTATGCTGGAAGGACAATCGGTTCAGCCGGAGGTTTCCCAAGTCATGGCAAGCAGCAATGTATTGAAGGCAGAGTTCGCCCGTCCACTTAGTGATGATGCCGAACTCTCCTACACCCTGCCGTCGCGCTACTACACCGACCCCGCGATTTATGAACTTGAGAAGGAAAAGATCTTCGCACGTTCGTGGATCTTCCTGTGCCATATCTCCCAGGTCGCCGAGCCCGGCGCCTATGTCTCCGGTGAGGTTGCTGACCAGCCGGTGTTCGTGGTGCGTGATCGCAAGGGCGAGCTGCGCGGTTATCACAATGTTTGCCAGCATCGTGCTCATGAACTGGTGCAGGGTTCGGGCACCCTGAAAGCAACGATCACCTGTCCCTATCACGCTTGGGCCTATGGCCTGGATGGCGCGCTGCGCACTGCGCGCAACTGCGAGAACGTGAAAGGCTTCGACAAGGAAGATTTTGGCCTGAAGTCCGTGCGTATCGAGGAGTTGTGCGGTCTGATCTTCGTCAATCTGGATGATGACGCGGTACCTCTGGTCGAGCAGGCGCCAGGCCTTGAGGCCGACATTCGCGCGCAGATTCCCTATTGGGACGAACTGGAACTGACTGACATCTATGATTTCGGCGGGCGTCCCATCGAAGCCGGCTGGAAGGTGGTCGTCGACAACTATGTCGAATGTTACCACTGTGCCGGCGCGCATCCTGCCTTCGCCGACATCATCGAGATGAGTGCCTACGAGCACACGATCGATGGCATCACCGCGCGCCAGCTTGGGCCACAAACGCGCCCGAAAAACACGGCCTATGACTTCCCTGAGGACGCGATCATGCCGCGTTCGATGTTCTGGTTTCTCTGGCCCATCAACACGATCAATGTGTTGCCGGGCTCAGGCGATCTGATGGTGACCCAGGTTGTGCCGATGGGCCCGACACGCACGGCGTTCCGCAACTATCGTTTCGCGCCCAAGGGGGCTTCCGACGATCCCAAGCGGCGCGACTACATCGAGAACATCCTGGGTGTGGAAGACATGGACTTGTGTGAATCCGTGCAGCGCGGCCTGAACTCCCGCGGTTACGACCAGGGTCGCTTCATGGTTGATACCGCCCGCAGCGGTGAGGGCGAACACGTCGTTCACTTCTTCCACAAGATGGTCCGCGATGCGCTCGATGCCTGAACGGGCCTAATCGCGTCCGACCAGCTCGACCAGGACATCAACGCTGGCGCTGTTGCCTGCGGCATCGGTCACGCTGACCGATACAAACCCTGCACCATCGGGGATCCAGTCGGCTTCACCGCGGCGGTCGGCATCGACAGGCACGCCGTTGACCAGCCAGAGATAGGGCTGCAAGCCACCATCGGCGCGCAGGGGCAGGGTTTCTGCGCTGTCGCCAAGCCAGGCCAGGCGCAACGTGCTGCCGTCCAGGGGAAACGCGACCTGGGGCCCCAAAGCGGTGTCTTCGCGGTCAAAACGCTGCAGATAGTTGGGCAGTTCTGCTGTCCGGATCAGCAAGGCGTCGGCTGGTGGAGAAGGCAGGGCGGGTCCGCCGCTGTCAGCGATCAGGTCAAACACGGCCAGCATGACCGGTGCGGCAACTTCGATTCCGACACAGCCGCTGCAGGAGCCGCCGTCGGGGCGGCCCAGCCAGACGCCAACCGTGACGTCTTGCGTAAATCCCAGGGCCCAGGCGTCGCGGTAGCCATAGGATGTTCCGGTCTTGAAAGCGATCTCACCGTGGCGTCCCTGTTGGGTGAAGCCGATGGCACGCGGTGCGTTGCGCAGAATATCGGCGACGTACCAGGCGGCGAAATCAGGCATCAATCGCACGCCGGACGGCTCTGACACGGTGTCGGGCAGAACCGAAAGCGGTTGCATCAGGCCACCGTTTGCCAGCCCGACATAGCCGGCAACCATGGTTTCCAATGTTACGCCGACGCCACCCAGGGCAAGCGGCAGGCCCGGACGTGGATCGATACCAGGGTAATGGAGAGCCAGGCCCGCGTCGCGCCAGGCACTGTCGAAGGTCTGGGGTCCCAGCCGGTCAAGCACGGCCACAGCAGGAACATTGAGCGACGTTGCCAGTGCATCGCCCATGGTGACGATGCCATGGAATCCGTCATCGAAATTGGAGGGTCGCCAGCCGCCGAAGTCACGGGGTCGGTCATCGATCAGCATGGCGGGATGAATCAGCCGCCGCCCGAACGCCAGGCCATAGATGAAGGGTTTGAGCGCGGAGCCAGGTGAGCGCACGGCTTGTGTCATGTCGACCATGCCGTTGCGGCGCTCATCGAAGTAATCGAGCGCGCCGATATGTGCGAGCACTGCGCCGGTATGGTTGTCGATGACCATGATGGCAGCACTGGCGCCGGGATCAGCGACGGGACGGCGTTGCGCCAGCAAGCGCTCGATAGCGGCTTGCAGGTCACGATCCAGAGTAGTGGTGATCACGGGGTCTTCATGCTCAGCGGCAAGGCGTTCGGCAAGGTGTGGTGCCAGGAACGGCATATCGGCACGGCGCGATGGCACCAGGGCCAGCTTGGCGGCCTCTGCTTCTGCCAGGGTGATCACGCCTTCTTCGGCAGCACGGTCCAGCACACGGTTGCGCGCTGCCATGGCCGCTTCGGGCGCACGGTCAGGACGCAATGCCTCGGGCGATTGGGGCAGGGCGACCAGCAAGGCGGCTTCGGCGGGTGTTAGGTGGCCGGGTTCCTTGCTGAAGTAAGCCAGCGAAGCGGCACGCACACCTTCCAGATTGCCGCCAAAAGGCGCCAGCGTGAGATAGACCGAGAGGATTTCGTCCTTGCCATACCGGCGTTCCAGCTGGAAGGCGCGGGCCATCTCGACGAGCTTGGTGCCCAGATTACGCCCGCGTGGTTCCAGCAGACGTGCGGTCTGCATGGTGAGTGTGGATGCGCCCGAGACAATACGCCCGGCCTGAACCCACTGGCCCAGGGCGCGGGTCATGGCCAGGGGATCGATGCCCGGGTGGTCGTCGTAGCGCCGGTCCTCCCACATCTTCAGCATGGCGAGATAGAGCGGATCGACGTCATCGGGCTGCGTTTGGTAACGCCACATGCCGTCTGGCGTGATGAAGGCCCGCAACAGAGCGCCATCACGGTCGTTGACGGTCCGTGTTGTTGCCTCGACCCGGCTCAAGTCCGGTGGCGCCAGTCGGTCAGCAACCAGCACGGCCAGCACAAGCGTGCTGGTCAGCAGGGCAAGGCGTGCTCCCCGGCGAAGGTTCATATCAGGGCGCATTCACCGTGAGTTTGCCTGCCTCGCCCCGTGCGTTGATGTAGGGGCGGTACATATCCTCCACATGCGGTGCCGGCATGGTGTAGACGCCGGGCGTTACGGCACGCGCCAGATAGGCAAAGGCGTAGTATCCCTCGTCATAACTGGGATCGACCTGCACGGCAGCGACATAACGGTCATCACGCAGTTCGACCGCATCGGCATAGGTCAGTTCGCCCAGCCACGACAGGTCGCCGACATTGATGACGCCTTCCAGTCGGGCGTTTTCAAGCTCCAGACCGCCTGGAAGCAGGTCAACCACCATGAGGTTGTGGTTCACGCTGTCGTTTACCCAGACCTGGAGATGAACGACAACAAGATCGTTCTGGGTAAGGTCGTTGGTTTCCAGCACATTGCCGGCGTTGTCATAGAGCGTGCGTTGGATATCGAGCCCGTTCGCGACCGCCGGTGCCTCCAGAGTGGGATAACCGGTTGTGGCAATGCTGACATAGAGCGGATCGCTGCTGTTGTTTGCCAGGACGTTGTCACGTTCGAGCTCAGCACCTGTCAGCTGTACCTGCCAGGGTCCCGGGACGGCTTCATCGACACCGTTAAGGGCAATGTTGACGTTTTCTCCGCCCAGGGCAGCATGGGCAGCCATCACCAGCCAGGCATTCTCCTGCGTGCTGGTCCAGCGACGCTCGGCAAAGCTGCGTCCCAGCAGGTCATAGGCTTCAAGCAGGGATGACGGCGCAGCCAGACCGCTTTCCACCAGGGTCGTCACGGCCATGGCCGTATCGCGCAGGTCGGAACCATAGGCGGCATAGTCTGATGTGACCATGTCGCCAAAATCGATCGCGCTTGTGATGCCATATGCGCGCTCGTAGTCGCCCAGATTGACAAAGGCAGCGGCGACCAGAACTTCGCCCAGTGTGGTGAGTTCGCTGCGATCCAGGCTGTCAGCCTGATAAAGCAGGTCATAGGGATCACCCCATCCCGCACGCGCCAGCACGTGCAGGGCATAAGCCATGCCATTGGAATCGGCATAGCCATCCATCAGATTGCTCTCGAGCGCGTCCATGCCTGCTCTCCAGGCTTGTTCGGGAACGCGGTAGCCGAGATCACGGGCCCGACTCAGGAAGTCCATGACATAGGCATCGATCCAGGGATTGTTGTAGCTGTACCAGCCCCACATGCCGAAATTGCCGTAATCGGTTTGCATGGCAATCAGGCGCCGGATGGCATTTTCGATGCGCAGGTCGATCTCGTTCTGATCGATGTCGAGTACCGCTTCGGCCCCATTGAGCATGGCGACATAAAGAAGCGGCATGGCCCGGCTGGTGGTCTGTTCGGCACAGCCATAGGGGTAGAGATCAAGCCATCGCAGAAGCTGGAACGTATCCAGCGGCGGATGTGTGTCGGCCACCAGGCTGAGGCTCAGGCCATTCTGCTCGAAGTCTGCGCCCGCACCGGCAGGAATAAGATAAGAGCTACCCGCTGGTATGGAGACCAGTTCGCGCTCGGTCGTCAGCGGCGTTGAAGGGCGCACACTGAGATCCCAGCTTCGGATCAGGCTTTCACCTTCTGGCGGATTGACGATGAGCTCGATCAGCGCCGTTCCGGACTCACCTGCCTCCAGCCGGAAGGTGCTGTGCGTCTGATCACCCTGACCAAGCGCTGCAACGCTGCCGGATGGCTGGAGTACGGAAACAGCACCTTCAGCGGACAGGAAGAATTCATAGGCGCCGTCGGGCCCACGCAGATTGTCGATCGCAAGGGTCGCGGTCGACTGGTCCCCGGGAGACAGGAAGCGCGGCAGGGAAAGATCGGCAATGATGGGTGCCGATACCTGCACCGTCGTCTGAGACTGGCCCACGCCACGCGCCGACCATGCCACTGACATGACGCGCAGGCGCCCATTGAAGTCGGGCACGTCCAGATCAATGACAGCATGTCCGTCTTCGACGGGAACAACACCGGAGAACAGGGCAACGACACGTGACGAGCGTTTGGGCAGGTCTCCGGCCAGGCCACCACCCAGGCTTCCGTCACCACCCTGACGCAGAACGCCTGCAATGGCGCCCGAAGCATCGATCAGTCGGCCATAGACATCACGCAGTTCGACGCCCAGGCGCCTCTGGCCAAGGAAATAGTCACGGGGCGCGGGCGCGGTATAGCGGGTCAGTTGCAGAACGCCGTCATCGACGGCCGCAACCGTGACATAGACGCTGTCTTCCTCGATTGCGCCGTCGATACGCACACTTGTGGAAAGGGTTGTGCCGGGTTCAATCAGTTCGGGTGTCTCGAGCGAAACTTCCAGGCGTTGGCCCTCAAGCGTCACTTCAGCCCAGGCCACGCCCACGGCGCGTTGCGGAATGGTGGGGACCAGCGGGTCTGGCGCGCCATAAGCGGTTGCCACGACATAGGCGCCCGGCGACCAATCCTGGGTCACGGTGAGGTCGAAACTGGCACCGGCATTGGGCACGTCAACGAACATCAGCTCGCGCACGCCGTTGTCCATCACGGCAAGCGCCACACGGGCGTCGAACGGGGGATCGACAAAGACCGTTGCTGTGTCGCCGGGCTGATAACTCTGAGCCGACATCGATAGCGTGACGCGATCGGGCGGAGCATCGGCAAGACCTGGTTCACTGCGCCAGCCCGAGCGGAAGCGGATGCTGGTCGCTGCGCCCGATACCGGGTCAAAAACCTCCAGCCTGTAGCGGCCCCAGGTGACTTCCTTGCCAATCCGGGCCAACTGGTCGTTCGCGACATCCACGACGCCTGATGCGACCGAGCGATCAGAATAGAAGCCCTGATATTCCCACTGCCAGCCGGTGTCATACCAGCGCCAGTCGTATTCTTCCTGAACCAGCTCCCAACGGAGCCCGTCGAGCGCGATTCTGTCTCCCTGGACATCGAAGGCGCCGATTTCGAAGGCGGCTTCATCCTGCCAGTCCACGGTGTTTTCAGGGAACAGTGGTTTGATGCCGATCAGGGTGTCAGCGCCGAGCACGTCCATTGTCGCATTGCGGCCCACGGGGCGGCCGCCAACGTCGAAGAGCTGGGCATGAACGGTCACCTCGACCGGTGACGTAACGGTTTCCAGCGTTTCCAGGGCAAGCTGGAACTCGGCAAAGCCGGCCTCGTCGGTCGTGAAGTATGCCGTGTCGTAACTGCTGGCAGGAGAGTCTTCTTCGGCAAGGCCGAACTCAAACCCGTCATTGCGGTCAAAGGGATTGCGCGAGAGCGCAAAGGAGAAGGTCGCTTCACCTTCCAGGCCCGCAGCGACGCCGCCATAAAGGTATCCTGCTTCAACCGTGGCAAACGCCGCATTGTTGGCCGGGATCATGATCTCAGGATCGGCCGCAAGGTCGAATTCGATGCGTGGCGGGACGAAATCCTCGACCAGGAAACGCACATCGCCGACGACATTGTCGTCACCAACCAGCGCCTGCACGGCCCAACTTCCGGTGTAGGCATTGCCCGGCAAGACGATGGTCCAGGGATAACTGCCGGCGCCACTGTCGTAGACCGTCGCGCGCAGGGTCTCGACACCATCAGGCCGCAGAAGCCGCAGTGTAACGGGCACACCGTCCTGGGCCATGGCTTCGGCATCACGCAGAAGGGTGACGATATGGACGCTCTCGCCGGGGCGATAGATTCCACGATCCGAATAGAGGAACGCATCCAGCGGTCCGGCGGGCTCACGCCCGTCAACGCCGCGGTCCGAAAGATCAATGGGTGCACTGTCGAGATCGATAAAGGCAAAGTCGTCTCCGGCACGCGCCATCAGGACACGCGGCGCGTTGCCGCCTGCGCCACGCACCAGGCCGGGGTCGAACACCGCCAGGCCGTTACTGTCACTGGTGACTGTGGCCAGAACCTTGCTGTTGCGCGCAACCAGTTCGAACGTGACGCCGTCAAGCGCCTCGCCACCGCTCAGGGAACGCACGGTCGCATGAAGGCCGGTATCTCCGATCATGGCGGCAAGGCCCAGGTCCGAGACGATGAACCACTGGGTTGCCCAATCGTACCAGTAGTATTCCTCCTCCAATGCCGAAACCTCGACGGCCGCGGCAGCGTAGATACCCGGCTCCAGTGTGCCGATCGTCTCGGCAATTGGAATTGCGGTGCGAACGCGTTGCTCCTGCTCGCCCTCGATATCGAGTTCGCCCTGCCAGACCAGTTCGCCGTCCTGATCAGCCAGTTGATCCATGGTCCAGTCGTAAAGCGTTCCAAACACCATGCCGTCCCGAAGTTCCTGGGCCAGCGCGCGGTCGTTCACGCGGTAGATGTTGAGCGCCAGGGTGTCGACGTTGATGGTTTCGATGGGAATGCTGGCATTGTCCTGAGCCGGCAGGACGTAACCACCGCTGGGGAAGGCCACGACCGGAGACCGGCTGGGAACATTGATGTCTAAGGTGCGGTCGCCATCCAGGCGTGCCTGTGCGCCGGGCAGGCCGTCAAGCAGGGTGACGGTGTAGTTCTCGCTGTGGTGCAGACCATCGATGCACAGGATGTTGCGGCGTACGCTGATGCCGGCATCGTCACCGGGTTCCACGCGAACATAGGCATCCATGGCGATGGAGCCGTCATTCAGCAGCGGAAGATTGAAGTTGATGCAATAGCGCGGGGTCTCCTGCTCGCTCTGGAGCTCGGTCCAATCGACCCACAGTTCCAGCTCCTTTCGGACTTCATCGGCCAGCGCGGCGGTGTGGATGAACAAGGTGGCGATCAGGATGCTTAGGGAGCGCATGGTTCCCTCGTGGTCTGTGCGGATCAGCGAACGTGCTCCGCGTGAGCTTCAGGATGTGTCGTGATCATTATGGAACGAACACGGGCGCTAGCCTATGCATCTTCTGCGGCAAACCTGTGGCAATCTCTTGCCGACCTACGCAGGTGTCAGGATTCCGATGACGCAGCCGGTGCAGCAGGTCGCAAGTACGCCTGCAGCGATGCTTTTTAGGCCCAGAGAGAATCTCGGCCCTGCGTTCTGGCACGATGACCGAAAGGCCGCCGATCATGATGCCAAGGCTTCCGAAGTTGGCGAATCCGCACATCGCGTAGAGCATGATCAGGCTGCTGCGTTCCGACAACGCACCTTCTGGCAGCGCGGCGAGATCAAGATAGGCGATGAGCTCATTCAGGACGATCTTGGTAGCCAGCAATTGTGCTGCCTCGAAACCTTCACCCCAGGGAATGCCCATCAACCAGGTGATCGGCATCAGAAGCACACCAAGGGCCCGTTGCAGCGTAATGGCCTGGCCACCGATTTCGGGCAACAGGCTGAGCAGAGCATTGGCGAGATAGACCAGAGCGACGAGCACGATCAGCATGGCGATGATGTTGAGCAGCATGCGCAGGCCCTGCTCGGTGCCGTTGACGATCGCTTCCATGGCGCTGGAGGTTTCGCGGGGCGGCATGGACTGGGCGGCAACGCGCTCGGTCTTGCCGGGAATCATCAGCAGAGCGACAGCAATGGCTGCGGGTGCGCTGATCACTGAGGCAACCAGAAGCTGACCGGCAGCATCGGGAAGCACCGGAGCAAGGATTGTGGCGTAAAGCACAAAGACCGTACCTGCGATGGTCGCCATGCTCGTCACCATCAGGACGAAAAGCTCGCTGCGATCGAAGTCCTTGAGATAGGGACGCACAAAGAGCGGTGCTTCGGTCATACCAACAAAAATGTTGGCAGCACTGGCAAGCCCCAGGGCACCGCCGATGCGAAAGCCGCGTTCCAGTGCCAGGCCAAAGATCTTCACGATCCAGGGTAGAATGCGCCAATGGGTCAGGAGGGCGGTCAGGGCGCTGACGACAAGAATGATGGGCAGGGCACGGAAGGCCAGCACAAAGGCTGCACCAGGATAGGATTCCCCGAATGGCAGTTCGCCACCGCCCAGATAGCCGAAGACCAGGCTGGTGCCGGCGCGTGTCGCTGCTTCCAGCGCCGTGACCGCATCGCCAATGGCCGCCACGCCCTGCGCGATCACGGGCAGCTTCAGCAGGACGAGTGCCAGAGCTATCTGGAAGAAGGCACCGGCAAGCGCGACCTTCCAGGCGTCGCGGCGACGCCCTTCACCGATCAGCCAGGCCAGAAACAGAAGGGCAAACAGGCCAAAGGCACTTTGTATCTGCAGCAACATGGTGCTCGCTCACCCGATCCCGTGATTGGCAGTCAACATCGAGTGGTCAGCCTGCCACATTTGCCGGGATTTGTTCAGAGTGGCCAGATCAGCGAGATCATGAAAACGGCAACCACGGTGACCAGGATTTCCAGGGGAAGGCCCATACGCCAGTAGTCGCCGAACCGGTATCCACCGGGGCCCATGATCAGCGTGTTGTTCTGATGCCCGATGGGTGTGAGGAAGGCACAGGATGCGCCCACGGCAACGGCCATGAGGAACGCATCGGTACTGACGTCCAGGGCAACGGCAATGCTGACCGCGATTGGCGCCATGACAATGGCGGTGGCGGCATTGTTCATGATGTCCGAGAGCGTCATCGTGACGATCAGGACCACGGCGAGCAGGATGATCGGCGATGCATCTGCCAGCAGGGTCATGATGCCGTTGGCGATCAGAACCGTGGTGCCGGTCGATTCCAGGGCACCGCCCACGGGGATCATGGCACCCAGCAGGACCAGAACCGGCCAGTCGATGGCGTCGTAGAGCTCGCGCAGGCGTATGTAGCGCATCAACACCATGGCCAACATGGCAATCGAGAAGGTCAGTGTGATCGGTGCCAGGCCGAAGGCCGAAGCGGCAATCGCGCTGACAAAGATGCCGACAGCAGGCAGCGCGCGATGTTTCTGGCCCAGAGACATGGCGCGTTCGGCAAGCGGCAGGCATCCCAGGCTTGTCATCGCGGCTGCCACCTGTTCTCGCTCGCCCTGCATCAGAAGGATGTCGCCGGCATGAAAGCGGAACGACCGCAGGCGTCCTCGGGTCGGGCGGCCCTGGCGGGAAACAGCCAGAAGGTTGATGCCATGATGGCTGCCCAGGCGCAGACTGCTGGGCGTATGTCCTTCCATGCGGCTGCCGGGCGGCACAATTGCTTCGATAAGCGCGATGTCTTCGGTGTCGACGGTTTCAGCAATGCCCAGTTTTTCGCCAACCAGTGTGAGGTTCAGCTTTGCCACGACTTCGGCGATACCTTCAGGAGAAGACTCGATCAGCAGGACATCGCCAGCGCGAATGCGGATGTAACGGGCCGAACTCAGCAACCTGCGACCGTCGCGAATAAGGGCGATGCACTGGGCATCAGTGTCGGGTAGCTTGTCGTCGAACTCGTGGACTGGCGTACCGGCCAGATCGGAGCCCTCCGGCACCTCGACTTCGGTGAGATAGTCGACAATCGCGATCAGATCGGCAGGGGCATTCTTGTCACGCACGGATGCAGGCAGAAGTCTCCAGCCGATCAGCGCGACAAACGCCACACCGACAATGGCAATGGGCGCGCCCACTGGTGTGAACTCGAACATGCCGAACGGTTCGCCCGTCAGGCTGCCTCGATAGGATGCGATAATGACGTTGGGCGGTGTGCCGATCATGGTGGCAAGCCCGCCCAGGATCGAACCGAACGAAAGCGGCATCAGAACCAGAGCCGGTGACCGGCCTGACTTGGCGCAGGACTGGATTGCGACAGGTAGGAGAAGGGCCAATGCGGCAACATTGTTCATGAAGGCTGAAAGAATGGCAGCGACGCCGGCCAGCGCGGTGATGTGAAGCCAAGGGCTGCCGCTTGCCTTGACCACAAGTTGGGTGACCATGTCGACGGCGCCGGAATTGGAAAGAGAACGACTGATCACGAGCACCGCCAGAACCGTGATGACGGCCGGGTGGCTGAATCCATCGAAGGTCTGGCTGGTTGGGATGACACCAACAGCCGTGGCGGCCATCAATCCACCGAATGCCACGAGGTCGTAGCGCCAGCGGCCCCAGATGAAAAGAACGGTCACGATCAGAACAATCGCACAAATCAGAATCTGTGGCGTTGTCATGACGAGCGTTGGGCCACGTGAATGTTCCCGTCGTTCGAAGTCAGCTCGGAACCCCATGTGAAAGCAGCAAAGTCAGCCTGCATCGGCAAACTCTTCTTCACCTTTATGGAACAGGCGTTGCCTGGGCCAGGTGGCGGTGACGGCTGTTCCTTTGCCGAGTTCACTGGTGAGTTCGAGCGTGCCGCCATGCAGTTCCACCAGCGCCTTGACGATGGCAAGACCCAGACCGGTACCTTGGGATTGTTTGGTGGTTTTGGCCTGGACGAAAGGCTCGGTAATTCGATCGAGAATCTCGGGTGGAATACCGATGCCGTTATCGGCGACCTGGATGACCAGATCACCATTCTGCAAAATGCGCGCGTGCGTGGCGACCGTACCACCGGGTTCGGTGAACTTGACGGCATTGGAAAGCAGATTGAACAGGACCTGGCGCACCGACCTCTCGTCGGCACGCAGCATGGGCAGATCGTCCTGCAGGTCAGAAGTCAATGTGACCTCACCTTTCTGTGCCAGGGGATCCATCAGGCGAATGGTGGCGGCTGTCATCTCGCCGATGTTGATGTCGTCATCGGTCAGTTCCAGCTCGCCCTGTTCGATCTTGGCGATGTCGAGAATCTCGTTGATCAGGCCCAGCAGATGTTTGCCGCTGAAATGGATGTCGTTGATGTATTCCCGATAACGTTCGTTTTCGATCGGGCCCATGATCTGTGCCTGCATGGTCTCGGAAAAACCGATGATGGCGTTCAGCGGTGTGCGCAGTTCATGGCTCATGCTGGACATGAAACGCGACTTTGCCTGGTTGGCATGTTCGAGCTTCAGATTGGCTGCAACCAGTTCCTGCTCGGCACGTTTGCGCTGGGAGATGTCGACCACGATCGACTGCAGGGCACGGCCATCTTCCCAATCGACGATGCTGACCCGGTTTTCCAGCCAGATCTCGGTGCCGTCATGGCGCATGCCACGGTACTCATAACGGGCAGGAACGTTGCCGCCAGCCTGACGTGCCTTGCCATAGGAGGCGAGGCGGTCCTGCTCGTCGGGCGCTTCCAGGCGCGAGACATCCTGCAGCGCTACGACGCTTTCGGGATTGGGGAAGCCGTGAATGTCCCCATAAGCGTTGTTGCAGAAGAGAATCCTGTTGTCGCGATGGATCATCACGCCCTGGATCGATGCCTCCACCAGCGAACGGAACCGCGATTCACTGGCGCTCAACTCGGCCGAGCGGCGGGCGACTTCGTCCTGCAGGGCAACGGCTGTGAGCTCCAGGTCGCGTTGGCGTGCGCGAGCCAGGACAAAACCCAGAATGATCAGTGTTACCAGCAGGATGACGCCGGCCACCACATACTGCAGGCGCAGTTCCGAAAGGTTGACGGCCACCACGTCATCAGGCGCCGTCAACACCAGAATCAGATCCTGGTCGCCCAGGGGAACGTGGTTCCATGCGGCGAGCATTCTGACATCTTCGCCGTCTTCGAACGTGATGAGGTCGCCTGCCCCAGAGGCTTCGCTGAGCAATCTGCGTACCGACGCTGATGCTTCTGGTCGCCCGGTCAGGTCATCCAGGAGGTCTGTGCCGACCTCTGCGTTCCCCGAAGCAAACAGGACCGTGCCGTCTTCGTCCAGCACCAGGGCTGAGCCCAGTCGCCCGGCACTGATCGGTGCGACAAACTCGCTGAATTGCGTCGCGAGATCGCCCATCGCAACCAGCATGCCCACGACCCGGTTCCCTGAAAGCAGGGGACGATGCAGCAACATCGCATAACCGTCCTTATAGGGTGTAATCGTGAGTCTGGTTTCTGCATCGCTTGCCAGATCGGGAAGGCTGAGCATCTGCTTGGCCAGGTCATCGGCAACTGCGACGTCGTTTGCCTCCCGGAACGGGGCATAGATGCGCTCACCCACGATGTTGCCGGAACGATCGTAGAGGACAAAGGAAGTCTGGTGGACGGCGCCGTGAACACTCAGCACAACACGCAGGGCAACCTCTGAAATGGCGTCCTGAGCCAGAAGTGCAGCCAACTCATCGCCGGCAAGGTCCGTGCGACGGATAAACGTCTCATTAAGGCTGTCGCCAAGTGCGCGCGATGCGATGGTCGTGATGGCCGTCTGTTCAAGATTGAAATTGGAGCGATGGCGTTCCACGGCGAGACTGTCGAGCCAGGACACGGCCACGACCAATACCAGCAACGCAGCCGAGCCGATCAGCCCGACGACCCACGTGGTCGTCTTCAGGCTGCGCACCGATGGCGAAAAGGGCGTGGCTTCGGGCAAGGTAAAACCTGTTCTGGGTTGCGCGATAAGAACGAAAAATGAAACAGCACCGTGACCACCAGTACACGGCGTTGATCCATCCTACTTCAGGAACCGAGCCTAGACCATCGTCCGAAAGGACGTATTGATCTAGGTTGGAGCTTGCGTCCTGACCGCACGGATCATGTAGTTTACCGCCGCATCGCTGGAGAGTGCCCAGCGATCGGCAAGGGGGTCATAGGCCATGCCGGTGACATCGTTCACCTCGGCCCCGCCCTGGCGCAGATCCCGTGCAAGTTCGGACGGTTTGACGAACTTTGACCATGTGTGTGTACCGCGCGGTACCCAACGCAGGATATATTCGGCGCCCACGATACCCAGCGCAAAGGATTTGCGGGTGCGGTTGAGGGTCGAGAACAACACCAGGCCTCCCGGCCGCACACAGGCGCAGCAGGCAGCAACAAAAGCCGCACGATCCGCAACGTGTTCGACAATTTCCATCGCGACCAGGGCGTCGAACTGTTTGCCCTGTGCGACAAGGTCTTCGATGGCGTTGTTGCGGTATGTGATCGAAAGATCCATCGCTTCGGCATGATCGCGCGCAACGTCGATGGCCTCGCCGGAAGCATCAATGCCGGTCATGTCGGCACCCATCCGGGCCAGGGGTTCTGTAACCAGGCCGCCACCACAGCCGACGTCGGCAATCTCCAGGCCATCCAATGGCCTTTCGGTTGCCGCATCGCGGTCAAAATGCGCCGCAAGGCTGTCGCGCAGATAACCAAGGCGTGTGGGGTTCAGAAGGTGCAGCGGTTTGAAGGGACCATTCTGGTCCCACCAATGACTGGCCACCGCGGAGAACGCTTCGATCTCGCGCGCGTCGACGGTGGATCGGCTGGTTGCTTGGTCTGTGTTGGCTTGCGTCGTCATGATGGCAAGAGTATGTAGGCGCCGCCCCGCGCCGGGAAGGCCCTGACGGACCGGATTCCGATAACTTTTTACGCATTTTGCGGGTTTAGGCGGCTCAGATGTCTCTCATTGTCCAGAAATTCGGCGGCACTTCGGTTGGTGACCTTGAACGGATTGCCAAGGCTGCGACGCGCGTGGAACATGCCGTAAGGGATGGCCACAGTGTTGTCGTTGTGGTTTCGGCCATGTCGGGCGAGACCGACAAGCTGGTGGGTTACGTGCGCGACATCCAGCCTGACCTTGATCCGCGCGAATACGATGCCGTGGTTGCCAGCGGTGAGCAGGTCACCGCCGGGCTGATGGCTCTGACACTCCAGAAGATGGGCATTGCCGCCCGGTCCTGGCAGGGCTGGCAGGTTCCGATTCTGACCGATGAGAGCCATGGTCGTGCTCGGGTTCGCGAAGCGCGGCCCGAGAACCTTCATGCCTGTCTGGACGAGGGCATTGTGCCGGTCGTTACGGGATTTCAGGGCATTTCAGAGAGCGGGCGCATCACGACACTGGGGCGCGGGGGCTCGGATCTCAGCGCGGTCGTGCTGGCCGCTGCGCTTGGCGCGGAACGTTGCGATATCTTCACGGATGTGGATGGGGTCTTTACCTGTGATCCCCGCATCGTTGCCAAGGCGCACAAGCTCGATAAGATCACCTACGAGGAAATGCTCGAAATGGCGTCTCAGGGCGCCAAGGTGCTGCATACGCGCTCGGTCGCCACGGCAATGAACCATCGTGTCAGGCTGCAGGTGTTGTCGACCTTTACCGGCGCCCCTGGAACTCTTGTTGTGGATGAGGACGAAATCGTGGAACAGCAGGTTGTCAGTGGCATTGCCTATAGCAGGGACGATGCAAAAATCACCATGATCGGGTTGCCCGATGATCCGGGCATTGCAGCCTCTCTGTTTGGCCCCCTGGCGGCTGCTGAGATCAATGTCGATATGATCGTTCAGAACATTTCGCCCGATGGTGAGACGACGGATCTTACCTTCACTGTGGCCGAAGGCGATCTTGAACGTGCGCTGGCTGTGCTTGAAGCCAACAACGATGTCCTCCAGGCACGCCGGGTCGAGCCTGATACACGTGTGGTCAAACTGTCGGTCATCGGTGTGGGTATGCGCAGCCATGCAGGTGTTGCAGGCACGATGTTCAAAGCGCTGGCGTCCAAGGGCATCAACATCCAGCTCATTTCGACCTCTGAAATCAAGATCAGCGTTCTGATCTCCGAGGACTATCTGGAGCTCGCCCTGCGCGCGCTGCACACAGCCTATGATCTCGACTCGGCGGAGTAAGGGTTCGTATGGCACAGGAGGTAGAGCGGGCACGGCTGAAGTCGTTGTGGTCGCGTGGCTGCTCGCTTCTGGGTGTTGAACACGCCATTCTGGGCGGAGCCATGACCTGGGTGTCAGAACGCAATCTGGTTGCGGCGATCTCCAATGCTGGCGGGTTTGGCGTTCTTGCCTGTGGCGCGATGACGCCAGAACTGCTTTCGGCTGAAATCGCTGCGACACGGTCCCGCACGTCCATGCCGTTTGGCGTGAATCTGATCACCATGCACCCCGATCTCGATTGCCTGATCGACATTTGTGCGGATCATGGCGTCGGACATGTGGTGTTGGCTGGTGGTCTGCCCCCCAGCGCATCGCTGAGGCGAATCAAGGACCATGGAGCCAAGGTGCTGGCCTTTTCGCCTGCGCTGGCCTTTGCCAAGCGCCTGGCGCGCAGCGGCGTCGACGGCATCATCGTTGAAGGAATGGAGGCGGGTGGTCATATCGGGCCGGTGTCGACCAGTATTCTGGCCCAGGAAATCCTGCCCGAACTTGCCGAAACGCCGATCTTTGTTGCCGGCGGCATCGGTCGGGGGGAGGCGATTGCGGCCTATTTGCGCATGGGTGCAGCGGGAGTTCAGTTGGGCACGCGGTTTGTCTGTGCTGAAGAGTCCATTGCCCATCCCAATTTCAAGCGTGCCTTCATCAAGGCAAGCGCACGTGACGCCCAGCCTTCGGTCCAGCTGGACCCCCGGTTTCCCGTGATTCCTGTCCGCGCGATCAGGAATGCCGCAACGCGGGAATTTGCCGAGAGCCAGCGTGAAGTGATCGTGCGTTTCTATAGTGGCGAGCTCGACCAGAAGGCCGCGCAGCTCGAGATCGAACGTTACTGGGCAGGCGCCTTGCGCCGGGCTGTCATAGAAGGCGATGTCGAACGTGGTTCCGTCATGGCGGGACAGAGCGTGGGCATGGTGACGTGCGAGCAGCCGACCGCAGAGATCATAGGGTCTCTGGTCGATCAGGCAATCACGGCGCTTAGTGACCGTGTGTGAGCTGAATCTTGCTGTAAAAACGCGGGTTTGCGACGCCATACACCTAAATGGTAAGCTAACGGCCCCAACGCTGGATACGCCAGTGCCGGGAACCACGGACCAGCGATGACAACCCAGGATTCCAACAAAGAGGGCCCCGGCGACCCCACCGTCATGCCGTTTCGCGATGTCAACGCTGAGACCATGCAGCGCCGTATCGCCGATGATCTGCGTCAGGCCCGTGTTGAACGCGGCATGGAGCTCAGGGAGGCGGCCGATGTCCTGCGCATTCGTGCGGTCTATCTCGAAGCTCTCGAGGATGGCCGGTTTGGAGATCTTCCCGGGACAACCTATGTCGCGGGTTTCCTGCGAACCTATGGTGATGCGCTTGGGCTTGACGGCGAAGAGCTGGTACGCCGCTACAAGGATGACACCGGCGGCGTTCTTGTTCGCCAACAGCTGAATTTCCCCGTTCCGGCATCCGAAGCGCGTCAGCCAACGGTCGCCATCATCGCCATCACCGTGATTCTGGGGCTGCTGATCTTTGGCGGCTGGTACCTCTACAAGGAGCGTATGCTGGTCGATCTGGAGCGGGTACCTGAAGTTCCAGACACCATTGAAACCGGCACCGTGACGACATCGGATATGGCGCTTGCTGAAGCCGATGATGTTTCGGAAGGTGATATGGCGACTGAGACCACGGATTCTGATGTCTCGGCGATGACGGAGGTCGTGGAGCCAGAGGCCGCCCCTGAGGAAACATCCACAGCATCTGCCGAGATAGCATCCGATGACACGGACGCCACGACCGACACGACTGCAGCAGTCGATGAGACTCTGGTCGAACCGGCTGCAGAAGCGACAGAGGCTGCGCTGGCTGATGGCTCCGGGCGATGCGGCAGAGGTTGTTGAAACGTCAACGGAAACCACACTGGCCGAAACCGAAGCCCTTCTTAATGAGAGCAACGGTTATGTCCCGCGCATCTATGGTCGAACGAACACCGATTCCCGGGTCGAGATCCGCGCGACCGAGGAAACCTGGATTCAGGTTGAAGCACCCAACAACGAAATTCTCCTGACCCGTGTTCTGTTGCCCGGCGATATCTATCGTGTGCCCAACCGCAACGATGTCACGCTTGATATCGGCAATGCCGGCGGGCTCGAGGTCAAGGTTGATGGTAATGTCATCGGACCGTTGGGTGAGGCTGGTGTCGTGGTGCGCAATGTTTCGCTTTCTGCAGACCAGCTGCTCTCCCGTTGAGGTTGTTTTGATCAGGCCAGGCGGGGCCTTTCCCTTTACCCTCCCGGCTACGTGCGTTATCCCTCTGCCGAACATCGGAACCCGCTGACATGACCGCTCCAGAGATCGAACGACCGGCACGCCGCAAGAGCCGTCAGGTGATGGTGGGCAAAGTCCCGGTTGGCGGCGATGCGCCAGTCAGCGTGCAGTCCATGACGAACACGCTGACCAGCGATCCTCACGCGACGTCGGCCCAGATCAGCGCCCTCGCCGTGGCAGGGCGCTGATATCGTGCGGGTGTCCTGCCCTGATGAGGATTCGACCAAGGCGCTTAAGGCGATTGTTTATGAATCGCCGGTACCGATTGTGGCCGATATCCACTTCCATTATCGCCGCGGCATTGAAGCCGCCGAAGCTGGCGCTGCGTGCCTGCGTATCAACCCCGGCAATATCGGTTCGGCCGATCGTGTGCGTGAAGTGATCAAGGGCCGCGCGGGATCACGGCTGTTCCATGCGCATTGGTGTCAACGCCGGGTCGCTGGAAAAACACCTGCTCGAGAAACACGGCGGCCCCACGGGCCGAAGCCATGGTTGAAAGCGCCATGAGCCACGCTCGGATCCTGGAAGACCATGATTTTCTGGACTTCAAGATCAGCGTCAAGGCGTCCAACGTTGCGCTGGCGGTGGGCGGCCTATCGCGGGCTGGCTGCAGTCTGCGACTATCCCCTGCATCTTGGTATTACCGAGGCTGGCGGTCTGATCGGTGGCACGGTGAAGTCCTCGGTAGGCCTTGGCATGCTACTTTGGGATGGTATCGGCGACACGATCCGCGTTTCACTGGCGACCGACCCGGTCGAGGAAGTTCGCGTCGGCTGGGAAATCCTGAAATCGCTCAACCTGCGTCAGCGTGGCGTCAACATCATTGCCTGCCCGTCCTGCGCGCGTCAGCAGTTCAACGTGACCGAAACCGTGGGTGAGCTTGAAAAGCGTCTGGCCCATGTTGAGGTGCCTATGACCGTTTCGATCATCGGCTGCGTCGTGAACGGCCCCGGTGAAGCCATGATGACCGATATCGGCCTGACCGGCGGCGGCAAGGGCAACCATCTCGTCTACATGTCGGGCAGCGCCGATCACAAGGTGTCATCAGGCGATATCGTTGAACATATCGTGGAACTGGTCGAGGCACGCGCCGAGACCCTGAAGGCAGAGACGCACGAACACGCCGACGCTGCCCAATAGACGCAGCGGAGCATCCGACGTGGCAAGCAAACTGCAACCGATTCGTGGCACCCGCGATCTTCTCCCGGAAGATTGCCGCGCCCATGCGGCGTGTCGAAGATGCCTGCCGAAGCGTTGCAGAACGTTATGGTTACGGTGAAATACGCACACCTATTCTGGAACTGACCCCGGTCTTCTCGCGCAGTCTGGGTGACGCCACCGATGTCGTGCAGAAGGAAATGTACACCTTCGAGGATCGTGGCGGCGAAAGCGTCACGATGCGGCCGGAAAACACAGCCAGCGTTGCGCGTGCCGTGCTAAGCAACGGCCTCCTGAACGAGATGCCGCTGAAGCTGCATTACGCAGGCCCCATGTTCCGCTACGAGCGCCCCCAGAAGGGCCGTTATCGTCAGTTCCACCAGATTGGGGCAGAGCTTTATGGCGTGGCCGAACCTACCGGCGATATCGAAGTGATCGCGATGGGTGCCGATGTCCTGGCCGAACTTGGCCTGCTCGATCAGACCCGCCTTGAACTCAACACGTTGGGTGATCTGCAGAGCCGCACGCAATATCGCGATGCGCTGGTCGCCTTTCTGCAGGAATGTCGTGAGGGCCTCAGTGAAGACAGCAAGGATCGCCTGGAGCGCAATCCCATGCGCGTGCTGGACTCCAAGGATGCCGGGGATCAGGCGCTGGTTGCCGATGCCCCTTCGATCTTTGATCATCTGACTGATGATGCACGGGCCTTCTTTGATGCCGTACAGGAAGGCCTGACGACATTGGGAGTCGCATACACGCTCAATCCACGGATCGTGCGGGGACTCGACTACTATTGTCATACCGCGTTTGAATTCATCACCGAAAATCTGGGCGCCCAGGGCACCGTGATCGGCGGTGGCCGCTATGACGGCCTGATGGAACAGATGGGTGGACCGGCCTTGCCGGGTGTTGGTTGGGCCGGTGGCATCGAGCGTCTTGCCATGCTGGCTGCGGGAAGCGTTGACGTGCGCCGCCCCATTGCCCTGGTTCCACTGGGTGAAGAAGCCGAGAAGCGCGCACTGGTCATGGCCCATGACCTGCGCCGTCAGGGTCATGTCATCGAATTGGGCTATCGCGGTAATCTCAAACGCCGCATGCAACGCGCCAACAAGGTCAACGCCAGCCACGCCGTCATCATGGGAGATGACGAAATGGCCCGTGGCATCGTGACCCTTGCGAGACCTCGATAGTGGGGAACAGGCTGAACTCTCGATCGATTCCGTGAGCGAGGGTCTGCCGGTTCACGGATAGCGGCCATGCCCGTACCTATCCATGTCGCTGTTGGTGCTAACCACAAATCCGCCTCTCTGGATCTGCGCGAGCAGATGTTTGTTTCGCGAGATGAAACACCGGCATTCTATGAAATTCTGAAAGGCCGCGGCTTTCACGATGCGCTGCTGCTTTCGACCTGTGATCGCGTCGAAGTGCATGCGACCCATGAAAGCCCCGCCGTGGCGACCGGCATTTTGCGCGATCTTTTGGCTTCGCGGACAGGAGTGTCTGATCTTGGCGAACGCCTATACGCCCTGACTGATCGCGCGGCGATGCGTCAGCTCTTCGCCATTGCCGCTTCGCTCGACAGTCTTGTTGTGGGCGAACCTCAGGTGCTGGGGCAACTCAAGGAAAGCCACCGCCGCGCTGTGGCAGCAGACATGATGGGGCGCACCCTGGAGCGTCGCCTTCAGGCCGTTTATGGCGCTGCCAAGCGGGTGCGGAACGAAACCCGGATCGGTGAGCGGCCGGTCTCGATTGCCTCCGCGGCAGTTGAAGTTGCGCGCGATGTTCATGGTGACCTCAAGCGCGTGAAGGGCTTGCTCCTTGGCCCCGGCGAGGCAGGCGAGCTGATTGCCGGGCGTCTCAAACGCAATGGTCTCAACGATCTTCGGCTGCTGCATCAGCGCCCCGCATTGGCGCAGTCGGTTGCGGAACGCCTGGAAATTGCGATGGCTTCGTCAGAAGACCGCCAGGCCGAGATTGCTGCTGCCGATGTTCTGATTCTTTCGGTGGGTGCAGGGCGCCATGCCGTGACCCGCGAAGAGCTTGAAGCTGCGCTCAAGGCGCGTCGTCGTCGCCCGATCTTTGTCATCGATGCCGGTGTGCCGCCTGATGCCGACCCTGCCATCGATCAGCTTGATGATGTCTTCCTCTACAACCTCGATCACCTGGAACGGATCGCCGTAACCGGGCGTGTCGGGCGTGAAGATGAAGCGTCCGCTGCCTGGACGATTGTTGACCAGGCGGGTCAACGACTTCTTCACCGATGGCGCGCAACGCGATGCGGCTCCGGTTGTCACGGCCTTGCGCAGTCATTTTGAGGCTGTCCGTCAGGAAGTTCTGACCGGAAAATCCGGCAATCAGCCCGATGAAGCAACGCGCCGCCTGGTCAATCGTCTGCTCCATGAACCCAGTGAGGCTCTGCGTAGTCTGGCTGAAACCGACCCGGATGCGGCGGTAGAAGCCGAGAAAACTGCTCGAACGCCTGTTTGGCCTGAAGACCGGAGACAATCCATGAGTCTGGAAGAAAGCCTGCACCGTGTTCTGTTGCGCCAGGAGGAGCTGGGCGTGCGGCTTTCCGAGGAAGCCGGCGGCGGCGAGAAATTCGTCAGGATGTCGCGCGAATACGCGGAGCTATCGCCGGTTGTGGAGGCGATTGAAAATCTGAAGCAGGCCCAGCAGGAACTGATTGATCTCGAGCAGATGTTGGCAGACGAGAGCGATGCCGAGATGCGTGCCATGGCTCAGTCCGAGCGCGATGCTGTTGCGGCCAGGCTCCCGGAGCTCGAACATCAGATTAAACTGCAGTTGATTCCCAAAGACGAAGCCGACGCCCGTAATGCCATCCTGGAGGTGCGCGCGGGGTACCGGGTGGCGATGAAGCTGCGCTCTTTGCGGGTGATTTGCTGCGCATGTATCAGCGTTATGCCGAAACCAAGGGCTGGGCGTGTTGAAGTGCTTTCCATGAGCGACAGCGAAATTGGCGGTATCAAGGAAGCCCAGGCCATGATCACGGGCCGGGACGTGTTTTCCAGGCTGAAGTTCGAATCCGGTGTGCATCGGGTGCAGCGTGTTCCGGTTACAGAGTCCGGTGGTCGGATTCATACCTCGGCGGCGACCGTGGCAGTGTTGCCCGAAGCCGAAGAAGTCGATATCCGCATTGAGGACAAGGATCTGCGGATTGATACCTATCGCGCGTCCGGGGGCCGGTGGCCAGCACGTCAACAAGACCGACAGTGCCGTGCGCATCACCCATTTGCCGACTGGTGTGGTCGTCGCTCAGCAGGACGAGAAGTCTACAGCACAAGAACCGAGCCAAGGCGATGAAGATCCTGATGGCGCGCCTTTACGACAACGAGCGTCGCCAACTTGATGATGAGCGTGCCGCCGACCGCAAGTCGCAGGTTGGCAGTGGCGATAGGTCCGAGCGTATCCGGACCTACAACTTTCCCCAGGGGCGCGTGACCGATCACCGCATCAACCTGACGCTCTACAAGCTGGATGAAGTAATCAGCGGGTCTGCGTTGGATGAAGTGATCGAACCCCTGATCGCCGAGGACCAGGCCGCCCGTCTGGCCGAACTGGAGTGAGCCCGGCCACGCTCGGCCAGGCCCTGCACAAGGTTGCAGAGCGGCTTGCTGATGCGGGGATTGAGGATGCGCGGCGTGATGCCCAGGTCCTGCTGGGGTCATGTGATCGAACGCGACCGCGCCTATCTCCACGCGTTTCCCGAGATGAAGCTTTCCGATGATCAGATGGCCCGGCTTTCTGGCCTCGTGGGTCGCAGGGCTGCGCGTGTGCCGATGTCCCAGGTTTTGGGCAGCCGTGAGTTCTGGAGCCTGAATTTTCAGGTTACCGCCGACACACTGACTCCCCGGCCCGACAGTGAAACTCTGGTCGAGGCAGCGATCGAACAATTCGACACCGGGCCGGGGCCATCGGGGATCGCCGATCTTGGAACCGGAACGGGATGCCTGCTGATCAGTCTTCTCACGATCTGGCCCGACAGTCGTGGAGTAGGAATTGACCGGTCCTCCAAGGCGCTTGCTATTGCAAGCAGTAATGCCGGGGCATGCGGGGGTCGCCGCGCGATGCAAGTTTGTGGAAGGCAGTTGGCTCGACGGCATTGCGGAGCGCTTTGATCTCATCGTTTCGAACCCGCCCTACATTCCCAGTGTCGACCTGGCGGACCTCGAACCTGAAGTCGTGGATCACGAGCCGCATCTTGCGCTGGATGGTGGTGATGATGGTCTCGACGCCTATCGCGCCCTCTTGCCGCAACTCCAGGGACATCTGACCGATTCAGGTGTTGTCGTGCTCGAACACGGCGCGGGGCAGGGGCCGGAACTGGAAATTCTGGGCGAGCGAACATGACCTTGTCGTGGTTGCAAACAGGTCTGATCTGGCGGGATTGCGTCGCTGCCTAATTTTGCGTGCGGGATAGTTTTCCGGGAAAAGTTCAAAAAACCGCTTGGAAAGCCGCATTCCCTTCATTACGGTCCTTCTCGCGCACACCGGCAGCGGAGAAAGTTTCTCCGAAGCAGTCCAGAAGGGACATGCTTGCGCCGGGCCCGATGGCATCAGCATGCGGATTTGAGACTTCGGACGGGTTCGTCCGTGATTTCCTTATGTTGTTGTGTGCCCTTTTCAATGTGCAACATACGAGAGCAGATTTCTCATGAGACCAGGTGGTTCCGGCAGGCGGTCGCGTAATAACCGTAACAACAACCCCCCGTCGCGGCGGTGGTGGCGGCGGCGGCGGTGGAGGCGGACGTAATCAGTCGTTCGACAGCACGGGCCCCGACGTCAAGGTGCGCGGCTCTGGCCCAGCAGGTGGCAGACAAGTACATGGCCCTGGCACGTGATGCCTCGTCCTCAGGCGATCTGGTCGCTGCAGAGAACTATCTCCAGCATGCCGAGCATTATCAGCGCATTGGTCAACGTTCACGCCGAACGTGCCGCAGAGCGCGCTGCCGAGCAGCAGCGTGATCGTCCCGAACGGACCGATGAGCAACGTGAACAGCGCGAGGAACGTGATGATCGTTCGCGCCGTGATGATCGTTATGGGCGCGACGAGAACGAGACCGATACGGCTGAAGCCGTGGTGGAAAGCCGTCAGCCAAAGCCTGCCGCAGCTCCTGTCGCGGAAGAGGCCGAAGAAGAAGGCGCAGTTGTTGAGAGTCGTCAGCCCACCCCGGCTGTCGCCCGTGACACCGATGATGCGCCTGAGACGGCAGAAGAGGTCGTCGCCGAAGAGCCTGTTGCAAAACCGGCCCGCAAACCGCGCCGGCGCACGCCAAAGGCTGCCAAGTCGGACGATGCTGGTGACAGCAAGAAGAAAGAGGATCAGCCCGAAGCAGTCTGATCGTTTGGTCTGAGAGAATTTTGGAGATTTTCTCGCTCACCCCTTTTGTTGCATAAATATCACACCATATATCGTTCGAAACCACGCTCCCGAAGGGTGACGCAACATGGAATTCGAACGTTATACCGACCGCTCGCGCGGATTTGTGCAAGCGGCACAGGACACTGGCGCTGACCCGTGGCCATCAAAGGCTCACGGCTGAACATCTGCTGCAGGTTCTGCTGGCTGATGAACAGGGCCTTGCCGCTGGATTGATGCGCTCCGCTGGCGCGGATCCCAAACAGGCGCTTATCGCAACCGAGGCAGAGCTCAAGAAGCTGCCGGTCGTGGAAGGGCAATGGCGCCGGTCAGGTGCATCTGTCACCCGAACTCGCGCGCCTCTTTGAGGCTGCGCAATCCTTGGCTCAGAATGCCGGTGACAGCTTCGTCACGGCCGAACGCCTGTTCCTGGCTCTGGCGACAGCCGAAGGCACGGCTGCGGCCAACATCCTGAGTAATGCCGGTCTTTCGCCCCAGACCTTGGAGGCCGCCATTGCCGACATGCGCAAGGGCCGCACGGCCGGTAGTGCGCTCTGCGGAGGAAGGCTATGACGCGCTCAAGAAATACGCGCGCGGACCTAACCGAAGCCGCGCGTAGCGGCGAGCTCGACCCCGTGATCGGGCGCGATGAGGAAATCCGCCGCACGATGCAGGTGCTGTCGCGCCGCACCAAAAACAATCCGGTCCTGATCGGCGAGCCCGGCGTCGGCAAGACCGCGATCGTTGAGGGCCTGGCGCTGCGCATCGTCAACGGCGATGTGCCCGAAAGCCTCAAGAACAAGCGCTGCATGTCGCTGGACCTGGTGCGCGATGGTCGCAGGCGCAAAGTTCCGCGGCGAGTTCGAGGAGCGCATGAAGGCCGTGCTCGAAGAGATCGAGCTGCGGCCAGGTGAGATCATTGTTTCATCGACGAGCTGCACACGCTGGTCGGCGCGGGTGCGGCCGAGGGTCGATGGATGCCTCGCAACCTGCTGAAGCCGCGCTGGCACGCGGCGAGCTGCATTGCGTCGGCGCCACGACGCTGGACGAATACCGCAAGCACATCGAGAAGGATGCGGCGCTGGCGCGGCGTTTCCAGTCGGTCTTGTGGCCGAGCCCACTGTGCGAGGATACCATCTCGATCCTGCGGGGCCTGAAGGAGAAGTACGAAGCTTCACCATGGCGTGCGCATCACCGATGCAGCGATCGTGGCCGCCGCGACCCTTTCGCACCGCTACATCACCGACCGGTTTCTGCCCGACAAGGCGATCGATCTGGTCGATGAGGCGGCGAGCCGGTTGACGATGGAAGTGGATTCCAAGCCCGAGGAGCTTGATGAACTCGACCGGCGCATCATCCAGCTCAAGATCGAGCGGGAAGCACTGAAGAAGGAAAGACGATGCGGGCTCGCGCGACCGTCTGGACAAGCTGGAAAGCGAGCTGGCTGATCTGGAAGGCCGTTCGATTTGAACTCACCAGCGAGTGGGAAAAGGAAAAGGACGAACGCTGGCTGGTGCCGCAAAAGCTCAAGGAGCAGCTGGACCACGCGCGTCAGGAGCTTGAACAGGCGCAGCGCCAGGGTGATCTCGCGCGTGCTGGTGAGCTGGCCTACGGCGTGATTCCCGATCTTGAAGCCAAGCTGAAAGAAGCTGAAGAAGCAGAGGATTCTGACGGCAGCCGTATGCTTGATGAGGCCGGTGACCGATGATCACATCGCCGGCGTCGTTTCGCGCTGGACCGGCGTTCCCGTCGACAAGATGCTCGAGGGCGAACGCGAGAAAGCTGCTCGCGCATGGAAGACGGGCTGGCCCGGCGTGTGGTCGGCCAGCGATGATGCGCTGAGTTGCTGTGTCCAACGCCGTACGTCGCGCACGTGCCGGTCTGCAGGATCCCAACCGTCCCATCGGCAGCTTCATGTTCCTAGGGCCCAACGGGTGTGGGCAAGACCGAGCTGGTGAAGGCGCTGGCGGCGTTCCTGTTCGATGACGAGACACGCGATGGCGCGCATCGATATGTCGGAGTTCATGGAGAAGCATTCGGTTGCCCGATTGATCGGTGCGCCTCCGGGTTATGTCGGTTACGAGGAAGGCGGTGTGCTGACCGAAGCAGTGCGGCGCAGGCCTTATCAGGTGATCCTGTTCGACGAGATCGAGAAGGCTCACCCTGATGTCTTCAACGTGCTGCTGCAGGTGCTCGATGACGGTCGCCTGACCGATGGCCAGGGCCGCACGGTTGATTTCAAGAACACGCTGATCATCATGACATCGAACATGGGCGCCGAGTTTCTGGCCAATCTTGGCGAGGACGAGGACGTTGATGAGGTGCGTGAGCTGGTCATGGGGTGCGGTCAAGGGCCATTTCCGGCCCGAGTTCCTGAACCGGCTGGATGAAATGATCCTGTTCCATCGTCTCAAGCGCGAGCAGATGGCAGCGATTGTTGATATCCAGCTCTCCCACCTGCGCAGGCTGCTGGAGGATCGCAAGATCACGCTGGAGCTTGACGATGCCGCGCGTGACTGGCTGGGCAACGAAGGCTACGACCCCGTCTATGGTGCGCGCCCGCTGAAACGTGTCATCCAGCGGTCCCTGCAGAACGAACTCGCCGAACTGATCCTGAAAGGCGAGATCAAGGATGGCGATACGGTTCAGGTCTCGACCAGTGCGCTGGGTCTGGTGATTTCCAACAGCCCTGACCACTCCGAACAGGCCGCCTGACGCGGCGTCAGAGAATCCCCGACTGGCTTTCGGGGAGGACCTGGCCGCCGTCGACGACGATGGTCTGGCCGGTGACATAACGGGCTTCGTCCGCTGGCGAGGTAAAGTGCTGCATAGGCGATGTCTTCGGGGCTGGCCGAGGTACCCCATGGGGGATCGCGCTGTTTCATGGTCTCTTCATGCGCCTGGGCCATCTTCGAGCCTGTGGCACGGATTTGGATGTTGCCTGGTTCAACGGCCGTTGATCGTCACGCCCTTCTTGGCGACTTCCAACGCGGCTTGATTTCAGGAAGCCGTTCACGCCGGCCTTGGACGCGCAGTAGTGGCTCCATCCCGGCATGCCGACACGCGGGCCTGAGATCGAGGATGTCACGACGATGCGCCCGTGTTTGCGCCGGGTCATGTGGGGGCAGGCACTGCCTTGCAGACCAGGGAACAGGCTCTTGAGGTTGGTGTCGAGCACCTGATCCCACTCGGCTTCCTTCATCTTCACGATGGTTGAGGAAGGAAAGATGCCGGCGGTTATGCGCCATGATGTCGATGGCGCCGTACCGTTTGCGCGCCTCGGCAATCATGGCGTTGACCTGATCGGCATCCGAGACGTCGGTTGCCATGGCAGAGGCCTCGCCACCCGCCTTGTTGATGGCCGCAGCAACTTCTTCACCACGCTTGAGCGTACGGGTTGCGATCAGGACGCGTGCGCCTTCTGCAGCAAAGACACGGGCGGATGCCGGCCCCGATGCCGCGCCCGCCACCTGTCACGATTGCTGTTCTGCCTTCGAGTCTGCCGGTCATGATCGTTTCCTTATGTTGCGCAGGTGAGTTTGGAGCACGGCCTGGTGCAAGCCAAGGCCGGGATTACGGCTCCAGCGGGGCGCTTGATGTGACGCCTTCAACGCGGATGCCGCCACGAACCTTACCCTTTTCGACGGTGCCATACCGCTCGGCAAAGCCTGCGGGGAGATCACGGCCCTGATGTGCTGAAAGCCAGAGGCGGAGCAGATGGCGTTTGCGTTCCGGTTCGGGCCAGTCCTGGTACGGGGTGCGGGCATGCAGAATCTGGTGGTTGTGCAGAAACTGGATATCGCCGGGCTGAAAATCCATATCGAGTCGTATTGCGTCGTCATCTGCCAGGTGATCCACGAGATCCATGGCTTCGACCTGTTGGGCTGTCAGGCGCGGGACATTCGGGCGCGTCTGTGCGGCTTGGATGAAGGCGCGGGCATAGATGCAGGTGATGGCACCGGCGTGGTCATGGAAGATGGGGAGCTGATAGGTAGCCTGTTTGCCTGGGGGAACCTCACCCTTGCGATCAACGGTAAAGGGTTCGATCAGGACACGGGCAAGATCGGGTTGGCTGGCCAGTACTTCGTTCCAGATTGTCGTGGAACTGGTGATCGCGCTGGCCCCGCCCGACCTTGAAGGATGCAGGCAGAGCAGGCCGACGATGTCACAGGAATCGGTATGAAATTCCTGACGTGCATTGGTCGTGTAGATGCGCGTCATGGGATTGGCGGGGTCGTTGCCCAGATCACGGACATGCCCCAGCAAATGTCCGGCCGCGTTCTGTGGCACAGCGATGCCAAGGCGTGTGCCAATGATCCAGTAGGCCATGGCTGAGGTCGCACGGTCCCAGCGACCTACCGGAAGGCCACGCAGCAATACGAAGCCACGGCCACCAAGGACTTCCCCAGCGATGCGCTCGAGCGTGGGGTCAAGCGTGACGAGCGCGGCATCGCTCTGGACTACCGAGGCGATATCGCGACCGTGCCTGAGCAGGCGCGTGGCAGCAGCTTCGAGAGCGTCAATCTGTTCGGGCGAAAACTGATTCAGCCAGTCTGATTGGCGCGCCATGGCAGGGCCGTACCATACGGCTGGACCCGATGCCAGGCGCAGGGTTTCAGGCGGCATCGGTGAGGTGCCCGGTCTTGAGGTAGAAGGTGGCGCCAGAGCTCGACTCAAGAGCAACGGCACGACCATCGGGTGACCGCAGCCAACCACCGCTTTCGAGCGGCCGCCCGTTGGCGATCAGGCTGCCGCTTGTGACAAAGAGTTCATGTCCGCCGGCACCGCGCAGATGGGAACTTGCTCCGGCATCAAGGCGACGGAGCACGACGCGTTCCGGGTGTTTGCCTTCGTCGTAAAGCACCTTTTCCTCCACGCCTGCCTCACCAGTCTCCAGCCAGGGTGCGCTTTCGGTCTTGAGCAGGACGTGGCGGCGATCGAGTCCTGGATACTGGCGCAGCTTCACGAAAAGTAGGCAGCCCGGTTCGCTGAACGGGGCATGTTCGAAGCCTTCGGGGTTAAGCAGGTAGCTGCCGGCGGGGTAGTCGCCGGTCTGGTCGGAAAACACGCCGTCGAGCACAAGGATTTCCTCACCATCGGGATGGGGATGGGCAGAAAACCTGCTGTCTGGATCATAACGCACAACCGATGTCACGCGCCCGGCTTCAGCGGGACCGCGCCGGTCAAGGCGCTTGCGCCAGACGCTGGGGCTGGGGCTTGCCTGCCATTCCATTGTGGCTGTGTCGGCGTGAGCCGCCTGGGTGAGATCGCTGTTGAGGCCTTCGGTCATGTTCGCTCTTCCCGCATTAGCTCCATTATTTAGCTCCACTATATGGTCATTCGGGCTGCAACTTGCGCGTTCAAAGACCTGTGAAATTTTTCCCGTGTGGTTGGCAGACGGACCGATGTAGGTCAGCGTGTTGCTGCGGTTTCGAGAGGGTGTGTGATGAGCGGTTTGTTTTCGCCTGGGGAATATCAGGCGCGTTGGTCGAAGATTCACGAGGACATGGCGGCCAAAGGATATGAGGCGGCGCTGATTTTTGGCAAGGGCGGGGGAAGTTACGACCGCTGCGGCGATGTCCTGTATCTCTCCAACTACTATTCCTGTGCTTCGGGCCAGGAGGTCGATAACCCGCTCAACACGGCACGGTCGTTCTCTGCGATCCTGCTGCAACCGGGCGAAGCGCCGGAACTGATCATTGATGAGCCGGACCCGCGTCATGACCTTCTGAGCATCGAGCGGGTCAGCGGCCACAGCAACATAATGACTGCGGCAGGCAAGGCCCTTGCGGCGAGAGGGATTGATGGTCCCGTGGCGCTGGTGGGGGCCGACTTCCTTCCCGTGAAGTACTGGCGCCTGCTGGATGCTGCCGCACCCGGCACGCAATGGGTGGACGACGAGACGCTCGTGCAGCGTGCGCGCCGCATCAAAAGCCCTGCCGAGATGGAGGTCTTCCGCGAAGCCGGGGAGATTGCCACACGTGCGCTCGACCTGTTGATGGAAGGTCTGGTTGGCGGATGTCAGCGAAGCCGAAGCGGTGGCTGAGGCGATCCGCGAAATCCGCCGTTCCGGTGGCGTGTGCCAGATGATCCCGGTGGCCCATGGCGAACACATCTCGCGCTGGGCAACAGATCCGTTCACCGGTGCAGGCACGACGATTCCCAAACAGGGCGACCTGGTGCGGGGCTGGCTCGACAGCATCATCTTTCAGGGCTACTGGCTCGATCCCGGGCGCACGGCGGTAGCGGGCGGCAAGCCCAATGGCGATCAGAAGGCGCTGATGGAGAACTGCATCGCGATTGTCGAGGGTGTGATCGACGCCATCAAACCCGGCGCCAACGTGCATGATGTGGCAAGGATCGGTGATGCGCTTTCGGCACAGTTCCAGGAAGGCGACAGCCAGATGAACGACCAGTGGCCGCTGTATGGCCACGGCACCGGGCTCTATTGGGAGCATCCCTATATCGGCGTGAAGATGTCGGAGCCCGACGATCACTTTGAAGCCGGCATGGTTCTGGGCGTGGAAGCCTTCCTGCATATTGAAGGTGTGGGAACGGCCGCGCATGAACAGAACCTGATCGTGCACGCCGACCGTAACGAGATCATCACCGATTCGCCGATCACCTGGTGGTAGCTGCCAGTCCGTCTGGTGCCTGAAATCTGTGCCAAATGGGTACGGGGGAGGGATGCCGGTCGTTTTCCGGGTTCAACCCCATGCAAAGTAGAAATCAGAGGGCTGGCGGGTGCGGTTTCACCGATTTTCGGTTGAGGCGAGGGTTTTTGTCCGTGTGCCGGGATCATGCGTGCGAGACCATGACCCCTGATGATCCCCGGATCGGCGGCAACAGCAAGTAAACCGTGCCTTCAACATCTGTTGTGGGCCGTGGTGCTGTTGAGAAGTACGGGCTAGTCCTGACCGGACGGGTGATGGATACCGTCCTCTACGGGGACGTTTTCGATGTCATAGGGATAGAGGCCGTCGAGGCAGGCGACGTTGAAGCCGAATTGTAACGGGTTCGAGCGGCGCTGATGGTGGGTGTAGATGCCTCAGGTCGCGCAGAAAGTAGTGCTTCGCCGTCATGGTGTTGAACTGATAAAGCGTCAGCGCCTCCTGGCCCGCGATGACCTCCAGGTTGGCCAGGTCGACGGTTGCCACGATGGTGCCGCGCATCCGGCACATGGAACAATCGCAGCGTCGCAGCTCCTCCAGGCCGTTTGGCAGCGTCAGGCGCAACCCGCACGGCCCCGCAATGGCAGCCTGCCTCGTGAACCGGTTTGATGATGACCGCCATTGTGCCTCCTGATTGCGTCAGTCACGCAGGATGTGACCTGGCATGTCCGCGATGCAAGCGCGCGACCTCAGATTGGAGAAACGCGACCCTGACCGGGAGATCCAAACCGTGATCCTCGCCTCACAGTGCTGTCGGCGTTGCTTTCGCGGCCGACGGCATGGATGGCCCCATCAAGTGGGGCCATGACGGAGATAAGGGTGGCCAAGGCAGGTTGGACGGGATTGAATTGGCGGGTTCAGGAAAGGAAAGAACCATGGGTTTCAAGGGCAAACGGCATCATCGTCACGGGATCGACCCGGGGTATTGGCCTGGCGACGGCAAAGCTGTTCGTCGAGCGTGGCGCCGAGGTGGTGGTGCATGGGCGCACGGACGAGTCCGTGGCGCGCGCCCGTTGCCGAAATCGGCGGTGGGCACGGTATCGCGGCCGATCTGGAAACGCTGGAGGGCTGTCAGAGCCTGATCGACGCTGGCCTGAAGACGCTGGGCGGTCTGGATGTTCTGGTCAACAACGCGGCCCTGGGTGATGCTTCAGAGTTTGGCGCGACCACACCGGCGTTCTGGCAGAGCATGATGGACGTGAACGTACGCGCGCCGTATTTCCTGACCCAGAAACGCCCTGCCGGCCCCTGCGCGAGTCCAAGGGCAATGTGGTCATGGTCTCCTCGGTCTCGGGGCCTCATGGGCCATCCCGAAGGTGTCACGGTCTACTGCACGACCAAGGGCGCGCTGATCAACATGACCAAGGTGATGGCGCTGGAACTGAGCGGTCAGGTCCGCGTCAATTGCCTGGCACCGGGCCCCGTCGATACGGATATGCACGGCATACCCGCCCGCGAAAGTGGCGATGAAGAAGGCTACTTCGACGGCATCAACGGCTGGGTCCCCCTGGGCCGCATCGGCACCGCCGAAGAAATGGCCCACGGCATTCTCTACCTGGCGTCGGACGAGGCGAGCTTCACGACGGGCGCTGTTCTGTCGCTGGATGGCGGCAGTGGGGCTGGTCACTAATGAGTAGGACTCAATCAGTGTAGAGCTAATCTGTAAACTGTCACCGAAACTCGAAACTCCTACTGTTACCGAAATTCCTAAGACGGTTCTGCTGATCACTCTGCAGCCATCGAATTTGATATCCTTTTGGCAATCGACCTGATCCGGCGCATCCGCTCGCCGTCCAGCGAGCCATGTCATTGTTTGCCAGCCCTCTTTGTGGCGGCCTGCGAATTTGTTCATCGAAACAAAGGCAAGACACACAATTGGACTATAGCCTAGCATCGGCTTCCAAAGATCTGAGCAAGGTTCGGGAAATGAAAAAAATACTTTGGGTAAAGTTTGGCTGGTCGGAATTTCTATCGTGGCGGCGCTGTTGCTGGTAACTTTAGCTGGCTCATCGAAAACAAGGGAAAGAAGAATGAGGCACGTGGGCACGAAGCCTTCAATTTCAATCGAGGTCCTAATGACATTTATTATTGTTTACGTGCCGCCGCAGAGCAAAAAATATGCACCATGGAATGATGATTCGCATGGTTGGACGGTGGTCTGTCTAGCAAAGAACCCGAAGTACAAAGGTGTCCACATTGTCGGTTGGTATGAGAACGCAACTCTACACGGCGAGTGGCCTCGATCCACCCCAGGAGGTCGTGAAAAAGAGAGGAGATGCTAAGCATCCCGCTTATGATTGGTCATACTGTATTACGAGTAAAACTGCCTATTTCGTCCCTCCTGAGTTCCGAACGAAAACCGTTCTCACATTCTTTGATTAGACAGGGAAAATACTCTTTCCTAGCTGGTCCCGGTGTTGATCTCACCAACAACAAGCAGTGTGTGCTTACTCTGCTGGAACGAATGCTGAAAGAACTTGCTCCCCAAGCCATAAGGAATCCAAATCAAAGAAATGCACCAGACCCCGATATCGATGAAATTGATCCGTTGAAGGGGTTCGGTACGGCGGAACACCGTAAGAAGGTGGAAAAAGCAGCGGAAAGTGCAGTTATCTTGTTCTACGAGGAGAAGGGTTTTGAATGCACCCGCGTAAACTCATCTTCCTTGCGGCTACGATTTCATTTTTTTCAAAGGGGAGGACGAAAGTTCACGCTGAAGTGAAAGGAACGGTTGCCTCTGTCCCGCGATTTTATCTGACACGGAACGAGTATAATCAAGGCATGATGAAAAATTCCGCGTGGCGTCTCGCGATGGTCACCGATGCTCTGAGTCAATGTCCGAAGGTATGCGTTTACAAGGCAGATCAGGTGAAGAAGAAATTTGATCTCGAGCCATATGTCTTCATTGCCAATCTAGTTTCGATGGTGGAGAGCTGATTTTGGGACGCGCTCATCAAGGTTGATTGGCCAAACTAGGAATAGGACCTTTCGACAAGATTCTGAATTATCCTTCTGTATGAGGGAATCGCAGCAAAGGACGCGCTGAATCAATAAACATGCCAAAATTATGGATGATTGCCGTCACGCAGAAAGACTAAAGACAACTTTTCATGCTGACACTTCGAATTTGTGCAAAATAAGAGTTCAGTTTTGTACTGAACGATTTTATTCCTTTTGGTTTCTCACAACGCTCCGCGCCACCCTTCGAGCATCCAACATAGCCGCGTGCAGATTGCGACTGCTGGCAGCATCGCCGATGCGGAAGAGTTGGAAGGTGCCATGCGGCGTTGTTGACGCGGGTCTGGGGCAGGCCGGAGACCAGGGCGTCGAGGTCGATCTCGCCGGCGTTGGTGGCCATGGGGTTTGAGCGCGAAATAGAGGTCGTCGTTGGGTTTGGTGGCGTTGTCGATGACGATCTGGTCGACGGTGCGCTCGCTGGGTGCGCCGCCATAGGTGTTGGCGATGGCGGCGGTGAGGCGGTTGCCCCGGGGGGTGATGGCGGTGAGGCGGCTGTCGGGGGTGAGTTTGACGCCCTGGCGGATAGAAGCGGCGCAGGTAGATGGGGAAGTTCTGGCCGCCGGTATCGGCCAGGGTCATGCGGTCGGGCGTGACCAGCTCGACCTGGCCGCCGCCGTCGCAGATGAGGTTGATGGCCGAGGCGCCGTCGTGACGTGGCCGGCCAGGTCGTAGACCAGCACGTGTTCGCCGGCCGGGACGGCGCCTGAGAGGATGTCCCAGGAACTGACGGCGTGCTCGATGCCGGGGAAGGCGCCGAAGTCTTCTGAAGCCAGCTCGGTATCGGGCAGGCCGCCGGTGGCGATGATGACGACGTCGGGGTCGAGCGCGGTGACGTCAGCGGCTTCGGCCCAGAGGTTGAAGCGGCAATCGACGGGGAGTTCGCCGATGCGCGCGGCGAGCCAGTCGCGGATGCCGATCATGTCGCGCCGCCAGGAGCCCTTGGCGGCAAGCACGACCTGACCACCCAGCTCGGCCGTGGCTTCCAGCAGGGTGACACGGTGGCCGCGCCCGGCCGCGATACGGGCGGTCTCCATGCCGGCGGGGCCGGCGCCCACGACAACGACGTGACGGGGGCTGGCTGCTGTGCCGGGTTCTTCGTGATCGAGTTCTTCCTCACGGCCCGTGGCGGGATTGTGGGCGCACAGGGCCTCGCCGCCGGTCGACAGGCTGTCGATGCAAAAACCCGCGCCGACGCAGGGGCGGGCGTCTTCACCACGTCCGGCCATCATCTTGTTCACGAGGTGGGGATCGGCAAGGTGGGAGCGGGTCATGCCGATGAGATCGACAATGCCGTCTGATATGGCGTGGCGCGCGGTGGCGAGATCGTTGACCCGGCAGGCGTGGATGACGGGCAGGCTGGTGGCCTGCTTGAACCGGCGCACACGCTCCAGGAAGGGGGCGAGCGGGGAATCCATGCCGGGGATGATGTTCTCGGAAAGCTCGAGATCCGTAGCGACCCGACCGAAGACGATGTTGAGGTAATCGAGCGTGCCGCTTTCGGCATAACTGGTGATGATGTCGAGTGCATCGTCTTCACTGACGCCGCCCTTTGCGTTTTCGCCGCCGCCGATGCGGATGCCCACGATGAAATCCTCAGGCACGGCAGCGCGCACGGCTTCGAGCACCTCGCGCCCGAAACGCATGCGGTTGGCAAGGCTGCCGCCGTAATCGTCGGTGCGCCGGTTGGTGAGGGGGGAGAAGAACTGGTCGATCAGGTGGCCGTGGGTGAGGATTTCCACGCCGTCGAGGCCGCCTTCGTAACACCGGCGCGCCGCGGCGGCATAACAGGCGATGACCCTGGTGATGTCTTCGGCTTCCATCGCGCGGGGATAGCTGCGGTGCTGGTGCTCGCGGATGCGCGAGGGCGCGATGGTGGGAACCCAGTTGTCGGTATGCCAGACGGTGCGCCGTCCCATATGGGTGATCTGGCAGATGAGCGCGGCGCCATGGCGATGCACCCGCTCGGAGAACTGCTGGAGATACGGGATAATGCCGTCATCCCCGACATAGATCTGGCCACCGAAGACGCTTGCGGAATCGGCTGCGATGTTGCTGGACCCGCCGAACATGGTGAGCGCCAGCCCGCCCTTGGCCTTTTCCTCGTGATAACGCTGGTAACGTTCGCCTGGCCTGCCATCGACCGCATAACCCGGCGCATGGGACGTGCTGACGACCCGGTTGCGCAGGGTGAGCTTCTTGATCGTGAGCGGCTGAAGAATGGGGTCGGTCATGGCGGGTGCCTCAGGTCGTGCCAAGGCTTTCGTCGATGGCCCGTTTCACCGTGTCGCTGTCGGGTTCGACCTTGGAGGGCCAGATGGCGGCGAGGTTGCCGTCGGGGTCGATCAGGATCTTGTGGAAGTTCCATTTCGGTGCGGCGTCTTCGCCGGCCTGCTCGACGACCCACTGGTAGAAGGGGTGGGCATCGGGACCCAGAACCGTCTGTTTGGCGGTCATGGGGAAGTCGGCACCATAGTTGGTTTCGCAGAAGGTCTTGATCTCGGCTTCCGAGCCCGGCTCCTGTGCGCCGAATTCGTTGCTGGGCACGCCGAGCACGACAATACCATCGGCCTTGCGCGCCTGCCACAGCGCCTGCATGCCCTTGTACTGGGGCGTGTAGCCGCAGGCCGAGGCGACGTTGACGACAAGCACGGCCTTGCCCTTGTAGTCGCTGAGATCGATGGTGCCGCCGTCGCGGGCGGGAAAGCTGAAATCGTGTGCGGACATGGGTGCTGAACCTTCTGTCAGTTGGAGAGGTGAGCGGGCAAAGCTGTCTTCAGGGCGGCGATATGGTCGGGGCCAAGGCCGCAGCAGCCGCCGATCGCCTGGACGCCTTCGGCCAGATAACGCCGGGCTTCGGTGGCGTAGTCATCGGGGCTGATGACGCTGTCGAACTGCCAACTCGGCATCTTGAAATGGCCCGAATGGGGATAGGCAAAGAGGGGGCCGGACCATTTGGCTTTCAGGGCGGCAAGGGCCGGCGGGGTGTGGTCGATGTCGCTGTGCATGATGCCCGCGGCCTGGATACCGGGTAGAAGGCAGGCGTCGAGCACGGTGTCGAAGGGGTCCTGAGCGTATTGGTGGAAGCCCATGACGGCACCGTCCTCGGCGACGCGGGCACTGAGCCCGACCCAGACGGGCAGGCCGGTTTCAAGTGCCGCTTCGATGGCGCGCGGTGAGATGACGGGATCGAGCATCATTTCGGCGATGATGAGATCGCAGCCGGCATCGGCCAGCACGCGGGCCTGCGCGCCGTAGCTGGCGCGGGCTTCCTCGTCGGTCGGGAGCGTGTCGAGATGCAGGCCCGCGCGGAAGCTGGACATGGAACCCGCGACCAGGACGGAACGGTCGGCAGCGGCGTCACGCACGGTTTCGTGGGCAACCGCGCAGGAGATGCGGTTGAGGTTGCAGGCCTCGGTCTTGCCGATCCCGGCATGGCGCAGGACATGGGGCGCCGCGGCATAGGTGTTGGCGATGATGATGTCGGCGCCCGCATCGATGAAGTCGCGGTGGATTGCCCTGATCGCTTCTGGGTGTTCCCGCGCGACGGCCCCGGCCCAGGCCGCGCCATCCATTTCGATGCCGCGCCGCTCCAACTCGGTGCCCATGCCGCCGTCGATGATGAGGACGTCACCGCTGTCGAGGCGCTCCTGAAGGCTGGGCATAGCCATGTTCTCCCCCTGTCGAGAACAGATAGTTTCGGATGAACATGATGCCTTGTCACGCGTGTGAATCCTTTATCCCGTCATGGCCCTGCTCGACAGGGCCATCCATGCCAGAGCAGAAGCCACGCTTCGCGATGGTCAGAAAGACTGAATGTTCACGCGGAGACGCGGAGGGCGGCGCGGGCGATGAGGGCATCGGTATGGATGGCCCGGTCAAGCCGTGCCATGACGGATGTATGGGGGGAGTTAGTGCGCGTCAGACAACTGTCAGGCTGGCGGCGAACGCGGGATAGGTCTCGGCGATGCGGTCGCGGACGGGGCCACGAATCATGGTGAGCATGGCGGGGTCGGGTGTGGCGGTGACCGGGATGACTTCGGGTTCGTCGAAGGCAAAGCCGGTCTCGTCGCGGACTTCCTGCGTACTGCTCCAGGGATGTGTGCTGGTGAGCGTGAAGCGCTCCTGGTCGCGGTCGAAGGTAAAGACGCAGCGGCCGGTGACCAGCGCTGTGGGGCCGCCGGGACGATAGACGTTGGCAGGCGAGGTGCCGGGTGCGCTGATGAAATCGACCGTTTCGACCAGGGTGCGGGGCGTGTGTTCCTCACGGAAGAGGATCACCCGGGGAATCAGGAAATAGAGATAGGACGAGCCGAAGGAGCCGGGGAAACGGACCTTGCCCTGCGGGTAATTGCCGATGCCCACGAGGTTGATGTTGGCGGCACCGTCGATCTGGCCGCCACCCAGAAAGAAGGCATCGATACGGCCCTGGGCGGCACGGTCGAAGAGTTCGCGTCCGCCTTCGGTGAAGTCGTTGTTGCGCCGGCTGCCCAGCACGGTGACCTGGCGTGGCCCCAGATCCAGCGCCTGGGCGAGGAATGCCGAGGAGCCGGGGATGGGCGATTGCGCGCCCACGGCGACGCGGCGCGAACCGGCAAGCAGACGTGCCAGGGTGGCGATCAGGAATTCGGTGCGACTGGCTTCGCTCACGCCGCCCCGGTTCCGCTGAGGTGTTTGGCGAGCCAGGCAGCAAAGCCATCGGGTGTGGTTGCGGCGGCGCAGTAGGCGTCGAGCGCGCCTGCATCGGCGTCATGAAAGCCCGGCATGGCAAGCGGCCAGGTGCCGTGGGGAACATGGGCGATGGCGTCGATATAGGCGGCGGGCAGGGCGCCGGCAGCCAGGGTTTCATCGGCAAAGAAGTCGCCATCGTGGATCTGCTCGACGGTCGCCACGGTCGCGGCAGAGGCATGCGCCATGGTTGCGAGTTCGCGGCGCCGCCCGATCCAGAGATTGCCGTGGGCATCGGCCATCTCGCAGTGGAAGAGGGCAATGTCCGGGCGGATCGCGGGCAGGGCGATGATGGGATCATCGCTGCCGAAGGGGTTGTCGATGACGCGCCAGTCGGGCCGGTTGGCCAGGACATGTCGGTGCCCAGAATACCGCGCAGGGGGAGGAAGGGCAGGCCCTTCTCGGAAGCCTGCAGGGCGGCGTGGATGGCGGGGCAGGTGGCGTCCATCATGGTGACGGCGCCGGATCCGCACGGCGGCGACAAAGCGGGGGGCGGGGCCGCGTTCGCCCATGGTGACGGCCGCGGCTTCGACGGTGGCGACGAGACCGGCCCCGATCAGCATGTCGGCCTGGAGCCCGCTCTGCGGGCACGGCGACGAGGTGCAGGTTGCCGGTTTTGCACGGCGGATCAGTTCGCGTGTCGCGGCCATGGCCACGCCGCAGTATTCGGGCGGAATGGCAAGGGTCATGCCTGGTTTGATCAGGCCTGACGGCTTCCGAAAGGGTTCGTTGCTCGGACATGCGGCAAGTCTAAGCGCAAACGCCGTCAGGTTGCACTGACCCAAAGCACGACGGCGTCAGTTTCGCCCTGGGAGATGCAGGCATGGCCCATGCGGCCGTCGTAATAGATGTTGTCACCGGGCTCCAGGGTCACGGGTTCGTAGAACTCGGTATAGAGGACCATGGTGCCCGAGAGCACATGGACGAAGTCTTCGGTGTCGTGGCGGTCCCAGTCCTTGAAGTCATCCAGGGAGCGGGCGCGCAGGACGAGTTCGAAGGGCAGCATGGCCTTGTGCGCGAGATCCTCCGCAAGCGGGCGGTAATCGTAGTTGGCCGTTGAGTAGGTCGGTTTGGCATGGTGGCGCGTGATGGAGCGTCGGCTTGCGCCGCGCCGATCTGCCTGTTGTCCAATGAGCTGGGTCATATCGAGCCCGAAACCCTCGGCGAGTTTGCGCAGGGCATCGAAGGTGGGTGACATGCGGTCCTTTTCGATCTTGAAGAGAGAGGAACGCGAAAGGCCGGTTTGCGTTGCGGCTTCATCAAGGCTCCAGCCGCGTTCGGTCCTGAGTTCACGGATACGGCTGCCCAGATCAAGGGGAGGCTGAGGCGCTTCCTGCGCCTGGGATACGCGGTTTGTGACGAGCAATGGATCTGGCGGCATGTGGATTACCAATTGCGCGATTTGCAGCGTGATACTATAGTATCATAAATGATCAATTACGCAACGGAGGAAAGAGCATGATTGAAGCCATCAAGGTCAGCGATCGCATGGCGGCACTGACACCGATCCGAAATCGTGGCGAGCACACGACCGAAGCCGAAGTGATGCAGGCCTTTGCCACGCTGGGTGAAGGCAATTTTCTTGATTGCGCCGTGTTTCTGGGAAGTTTCAACGGCAATGCCGGCTGGGAACGCCACATGAAGGGTGACGAACTGGTTCACGTGATGGCCGGTTCGACCCAGTTCGACATCATCGTCGAGGGTGAAAAGCAGACGCTGGAACTGGAAGCCGGAATGCTGGTGGTGGTGCCTCAGGCATGCTGGCACCGGTTTCGGTCAGAGGATGGCGTGACCGTACTGACGGCAACCCCCCAACATGACGAGATCCATACCTTTGTCGAAGACCCGCGGACGCTCGACTAGGCTTTCGTGGCTGATTCCTGAGGCGACTGCCAGAAGAAAAGCTGGACGAAACGGCCGTTGTCGAGGCTGTCACCAAAGTCCTTGCCGCCGGCATGCCACATCCAGGCACGGAACAGGACGAGCCGATTGAACTTCATGGGCACGAACATGGTGCGTTCCCAGTCTTCCAAGCCGGTGACGCCATCATAAGGGCGTTTCGCCGTTCCCTGATGGGGGATGAGCTTGCGCATGACCGCTTCCTGATGCTCTTCACCGTAGATGTCCTGGGCTTCCTGATCGTTGAGCGGCGCCCGCTCCGTGCCGTACTTGCGGTGCCGATAGAAACCGATGCCGTCCTGGCAAAATTCATCGGGAGTCAGAAAGATGATGCCGGCCCAGGTGCAACCGGGGTCGATATGCACGCCACAACCGGTTCGGGCATCGCCTTCAAGCGACAGGCGGCAAAAGCCGTGGGCAAGGTTACCGCGCCGTTCCAGGGGTTCGCCCACGATCTGGCTGAACATCTGGTCCATCTGGGGCCAGGCCATGGATTGTTTCGAGTTACGGCCTGGATAATGCACATCCGGGCCGGGATCGGGGTAATCCATTTTGACAGCAAAATCTCTGGCTTTCTGGGCTTCGCCGTAAAAGTCGTCGATGACGATCAGGTTCTTCAGCATGGTGCGCTCACGGGTTCGTGAGCACGGTGTTAGCGTCCTGTCATGCACCTGTCAAAAGTTACCAGATTGGTAATGGGCTGATTTTATTGGCCCGGAGCTTTCAAGAAGGAAGCTGCCGCATCGATGGCCGCGACCATTGCTTCCTTATGACTCCAGCCGCTTTTCTTGCGCGGCTTGAGGTTGTGGTCACCGTCTTCGATCCAATGCATCGCGATGGCTGTTGAGAGATCGTAACCGGTGACCTCATCGCGGCTGCCCAGAGCATCGCGTGTGCCCTGGATGAAAAGCGAAGGGGTTTTCAGCGACGGCAGATGGTCGATGCGGGTTCCAGGCGGCTTTCCTGGAGCGTGAAAAGGAAAGCCGAAGGCGACCAGGCCGGCGACGCCGGTTTCATCGGCGACCAGGCTGGCCATGCGACCACCCATGGATTTGCCACCGATGATCAGGTGAGCAGGGTCGCCGAGTTCTGCAATGACGCTGCGCCATGACTCGAGCAGGATGGGTCCACGATCGGGCGGACGGCGCGTGCCTTCGGCACGGCGTCTTGCCATATAGGGAAACTCGAAGCGGACAACGCGGATACCTGCCTGGCCGAGGCTCTGGGCGACCTGTGTCATGAAGTCGCTGTCAGCGGGCGCGCCAGCGCCATGGGCGAAGGCAAACGTTACCGGGGCGTCAACCGGGCCATCGATCAGGAAATCAGTCACCGCTGGCGACATATTGTTCGCTGATGAGATCGGTAAAGGCGGCATCGAGCGTGTCGCGCTCGACATAGAAACGCTCAAGCTCCTCCCCGGTGAGGGTTTCGCCCGAAGGCAGGCGCACATCGAGCGGATTGATCTGCTCATCATGGACCATGACTTCGTAATGAAGATGGGGCCCGGTCGAATTGCCGGTGCTGCCGACATAGCCGATCACCTCACCCTGACGCACGCGGTCACCCTCTGCCAGGCCGCTGGCATAGGCGCTCATGTGGGCATAGGCGGTCTTGTAGGTGTCATTATGGCGGATACGGACATAGTTGCCGTAGCCACCGAACCAGCCAAGCTGATCGACGACACCGTCGCCGGCAGCAACGATCGGTGTGCCGGTGGCGGCACCGAAATCCGTTCCCTTGTGCATGCGGGTAAAGCCGCCGAGTGTGCGCATTCCGAAATTGGAGGTGACCTGTGCACCGTCAATGGGTGTGCGCAACAAGGCCTTGCGCACGCTTTCACCCTTGTCGTTGAAGTAGTCGATGAAACCAGACGATGGTGTGAACTGATAGATTGGCAGCGTGACACCCGAAACCTTGAGTGAGGCAAAAAGCGGCGGGCCGTAACGCACGGTGTTGCCGTCTTCGTCAACAAACTCCTCATAAACCAGCTCGAAGCTGTCACCCGTGCGGATTTCCCGCTGGAAATCGACGTCGAAGCTGTAGGCCCTGATCATGTCGGCGAGCACATTGGGTGGCACACCACCATCGAGCGCTGCCTGATAAAGACTGCTTTCAATCTTGCCGATTGCTGCCCTGACCACGCGTTCTGTGGGAAGCACGACAAGGCGGGAGAGGAAACCTTCATCGGTGCGCGTCACCTCGACCCGCTCGCCGGGATTGACCCGCATGACGAAGCTGTGGAGGCCTGCTCCATCGGTCGCGACGTCCACGATCTGACCGGCGCGAATGCTGCGGGGATTGAAGACTTCGCGCAGGGAATCCATGGCCTCATCTGCCTGGACGGTTTCGACACCGAGGTCGATCAGGCCGTTCATCAAGGTTCCACCCGGAGCGATCTCCAGAGAGGCATAGGTCAGGTTCTCGCCATCGACCGGTTCCCTTTCAGGTTCGGCAAGGAGCTCTTGGGGTGCAGCCATGGCGAAGTCCGACAGGTCGACATGGCTGGTTGCCCTGCGTGCCTTGTAGCCGCCATCGCGCTGGAGAACGACGGAGATGGTCTCGTTATCGGAGATCGACAGGGAAAGGGCGATGATATGTGTGCCAGCGCCGTCCAGATCCGTGATGACGACCATCTGGCGCCCCAGGTCCGGGTTGGCGAGGTCGGTTTCCTGGGCGAGGGCGTCGATGACCTTGGTGATTTCAGAGCCGTTGGCCGTGAGGCCGCGCAAGAGCCCGGCAATCGAATCATCTTCAAGCAGTTCGAACCAGACCTGTTCGGCACTGGCGGAAAGCTCGGTGCTGCCTTCGATCTCTGTGACCGGCAATTGCGGCGTGACTGGTTCGACAGGATCGATTGCAACAAGATCGATCACGATGTCATCGGCTTGATCTTCATCTGCTTCCAGCACCTCGGGCGGGATCAGAGGCTCGATATCGGCCGCGGGCGGAATGGCCGCAACGATGGGGGCAAAGGCAGGATTGACCGGTGCGGTCGTGCGTCCGGCAATAAAGGTCTCGCCACGTTTGTCGGCCTGGATGAAGAGCTCGTCCTTGACCCGTACACTGACAGTCACGAGCTGTTCGCTGCCATCGGTGTTTTCTTCGAAGGCAACACGGACCTGCTGGTCGATCTGCAGACGCGTCAGGTCGTAATGCGGGCGCAGTGCACTGATGGCCCGATCGGCTTCCTCGCGATTGGCGCCAGAGCGCAGGAGCAGAGACATCAGAGTGTCGCCAGGCTGGATATGCAGGGTTTCAACCCGGATCTGCTGGCCAAAGTTTGTCGCAGGTTCGATTTCTACCACCAATTCTTCGGGCGCAACATCAGGCTCGGCTTCATCAGCGGCCACGATGTCGTCGGAATCCGAAGCGTCATCGGCGAGGGGCGCGACAACAGGTTCTGCCAGGGCAATCTCGGCAGCATCCAGGATGCGCTTGCCCTCATAGCCGCCGTCATCGGGCAGCCGGGAGACAACGACAACGCCTTCATCGTCGGCATCCAGAATCACCATGCCCAGAACCGTGAGACCCGAACGCGCGGGGCCGGGGGTCTGCACGACATAAACGCGCTGGCCGATCTGGAGACGGCGCGGATCAAAGTGGCGCGCCAGAATGCGGGCTGCTTCGTGAGCTTCGGTAAGGGTCGCGCCGGCTTCAACAATGAGGTCCATGAGCGTGTCGCCCTGGGCGATGGTCATGCGCTCGATCTGGGCACCAGAAGCACGCATGGAGTCCAGCGCAGTGGCAACGTCGATGTCACCACTGGCCAGTGCCGGTGACCGAACGGAAAATGAGGCGTCGCTTCGATAGGCATCGAAAGAGCCCGATGCGAGGCGTTCGGCAACGACATACTGATTGTCGGCAAGTTCCAGACTGAGAGCAGCCAGCGATGTTTCCGCACCCGATCCGGTAAACGTCACCAGCAGGATCTGACCGACCTGAAGGGATGTGGGGTCGACCAGTTTCGTAAGAGCCGTGATGGCCTGGTCGGCCTCATTACGGGTCGCACCTGCACGAATAGCCAGACGAATAAGAGTGTCGCCGCGGCGGATCTCCATCTCACTGGTGTTGTAAATGTCGTCTGTACTGGTGTTCGAAGGTGCGGCAATGACCGGGGCAAGCAGCGCATCGCTCAGGGGTTCTTCGGTACGCTCGGCCTGAAAACCGCCGTCGTCCATACGGCTGGCAACGATATAGTCGGTATCATCGAGTGCAATGCTGACGGCAGCAAGCGTCGAGCCATCATCATCCCGGCGGAATACTGCCGCCACGACCTGTCCGATCTGAAGGCGACGTGCATCAAAGATGGCATCGACGGCGTCAATAGCGCTGTCGGCATCATTGGCATTGCTGCCAGCAGCGACCAAAAGGTCAATCAGGGTGTCTCCCTGGCCCACGACAAAGGTCGTCATAGTCAGAGAAGAGCCATCAACCCAGTTGCCACCAATGCTGATGTCTTCATTGATCCCTGTTTCGGTTGGCCGCGGGGCGGGATCGACAAGGAGAAGACCTGAATCAGATTCGGATTGTGCGAAGGCAGGCGCAATGCCGGCATCCGCAACAATCGGAAGCAGGGCGGCTGAAACTGCTCCTGCGAGTGCGTAGGCGACAATCCGCCGTACCATTGCCGTCTCCTTGAGAAATCCTGCTTGAGCTTCCGGTTAGGACTCGAGTCCCCCGAAACCGCCCATTTTCTTCACAGCGTGAAGGGGCGCGGCTAATTTGGTGAACCGCGAACGGGTTGTCAACGAAGCTGGAGGCCATATAAAAGACACTGTTATATCAACTAGTTAAGTGGCCAAACTGAGTCGAAAAACAGGTCAGGGAAAGAATGTTCAAAAAAGTTCGATTAGGTGTTTGACATTAGATCACCGCCCTGAGTATAAACCGCTCCCGCCACACGGGGAACCGTTGGTGGGTGCCGCTGAATGCGGCCTGTTGTTTGACAAGTGAAGAGATGGAAGAGATGCGTGGGCGGCGGTATGCCCGTACCGCTCGTACATAGTTTTGTACGGTCACGCATCTACTGGGTCGCAAGACCCAGACGATAAAGTCAATAGGATCCCAAAGATCCTTTGAGCGTGACCGAACACGCAACTATGTTTCGAGCCGGATGAGACGCAAGTCTCGAAATCAAACTTGAGAGTTTGATCCTGGCTCAGAACGAACGCTGGCGGCGTGCCTAACACATGCAAGTCGAACGAAGGCCCTAGCTTGCTAGGTGTCCTTAGTGGCGAACGGGTGAGTAACACGTGGGAACCTGCCCTAGTGTGGGGGATAACTACGGGAAACTGTAGCTAATACCGCATACGCCCCCAGGGGGAAAGGCTTCGGCCGCACCTGGAGGGGCCCGCGTCGGATTAGTTTGTTGGTGGGGTAATGGCCTACCAAGACTACGATCCGTAACTGGTCTGAGAGGACGATCAGTCACACTGGAACTGAGACACGGTCCAGACTCCTACGGGAGGCAGCAGTGGGGAATTTTGCACAATGGGGGAAACCCTGATGCAGCGACGCCGCGTGGGTGATGAAGGCCTTAGGGTTGTAAAGCCCTTTCAGCAGGGAAGATGATGACGGTACCTGCAGAAGAAGCCCCGGCTAACTCCGTGCCAGCAGCCGCGGTAATACGGAGGGGGCTAGCGTTGTTCGGAATCACTGGGCGTAAAGCGCGCGTAGGCGGTTAGGAAAGTTGGGAGTGAAAGCCCAGGGCTCAACCCTGGAACTGCTCTCAAAACTTCCTGGCTAGAGAATTAGAGAGGTGGGCGGAATTCCGAGTGTAGAGGTGAAATTCGTAGATATTCGGAAGAACACCAGTTGCGAAGGCGGCTCACTGGCTAATTTCTGACGCTGAGGTGCGAAAGCGTGGGGAGCAAACAGGATTAGATACCCTGGTAGTCCACTGCTGTAAACGATGGGTGCTAGACGT
>CALSLK010000012.1:0-2500 GCA_943787175.1 uncultured Alphaproteobacteria bacterium | reverse complement strand
GTACGCGATGTCACCATGATGACGCCATCAGCCTTGTGATCCATGTCGCGACCCCTGACGGAATCACGAACCATCACGTGGTCGAATTCCACGGACAGAAGAGTCGTGTTGGGCATCAACGTGATATTTGATTCAAGGAGGCGTTCCTGGTTGGCACCCTGCTCCAGGGTATTGTCCAACCATGCGGCAATGGTTGCCAGAGGGGTCGCAAGGCTGACCTCGAAGCCCTCATTGCTCAACAGCTCTGCGATCACGCTGGCCATGTAGTAGTGATCGTCGTCGAAGAGCATGACCTTCTGTCCCGATGGGCGGCGCCCGGCCAGAATGTCATCGGGTGTGAGGACATGCGCAGCATCGGTTCCTGGCACTGGTGTGGTCAGGTGGCGGCCATAGCCGTCGCGTCGCCAACTTGAACCTGTCGCGATAGCCACATGATCGGCACCCAGTTCCAGAACCTGGTCAGCGTCGAGACGGCTTGCCCGGTAAATCTCGACATTGGTCATTTTCTGAATCTGGCCGACACGATAGTCGCGCACGCGCGCCCAGGCCGAGAGGCCCGGCAGAGCACTCTCGAGCGTGACGCGCCCTCCAAGTTCCTCCTTGGCCTCGGCCAGGGTGACACGATAGCCACGCAACCCGGCTAAACGCGCGGCTTCGAGCCCGGACGGGCCGGAGCCGACAATCAGGACATGGTCCTGAGTCTCTGTGGCTTGCGCTGTTTCCGGGTGCCAGCCCTTGCGCCACTCCTCACTGAACGTCGGGTTCTGTGTGCAGCGTGCCGGGGCGGTCATCTGAGTCCAGCCGACGCAGACATTGCAGCCAATGCACTCACGGATGTCCTCGACCCGACCTTCCTTGACCTTCCGGGGCAGAAACGGATCGGCGATCGAGGGCCTTGCCGCGCCGATCAGATCAACGATGCCGCGTTTGATCGCCGAGACCATGGCGTCGGGCGACGTGTAGCGCCCGACGGTGGAGACCGGCTTGGTCGTGACTTGTTTTACGAAGGCGACGTACTCTTCCTGATAGCCTTCGGGGGCAAAGCGCGACGTCTTTGAATCGTTGTCCCAGTCGGCAACGTTCACGTCCCAGAGGTCAGGGATCTCGGCCAGCATCTCGACTGCCTCGCGACCCTCGTTCTGCCACTCCAGACCATCTGGGCCCATCATCTCATCAACGGCGAAACGCACGGTGACGGCGATATCGCCACCCACCGCGTCTTTGGCCTCTTCGAGCAGTTCACGGAACAGACGCAGGCGGTTCTCAAGACTGCCGCCATATTCATCAGTACGCTGGTTGTGACGTTTGGCGAGAAAGTGACTGGGTACCGTGCCGTCATGCCCCGCATAGACGATCACCATGTCGAACCCGATGTCGCGTGCGCGGATCGCAGCCAACTTATGAGCCCGGCGGTAGTCGCGGATGTCCTGTTTGTCCATCGCGCGTGCCTGGATCGGCGCAAGGCTCCAGTTCTTGGGCCGGTGCATGGGACCGATGGGAACTTCCCGGCTGTATAGATTGGGCGTGTCGTGGCCGTTGTGAACCAGCTCGATGCCGGCAAGGCTGCCGTACTTGTGAACCTCTTCGCACATGCGCCCGAGATAGACCTCGTCACCCTTGTCCCACATGTTCGTTTCGGCGTAAGGCGAGGCATCGCCGCTGGCGTAGAAATCGCACTGCTCGGTGCACACGATGCCCCAGCCGCCCTCGGCCTTCATACCGCGCATGCCGACCATGGCATTGGGATAGACCCTGCCCATGCCGTTGCAGTGGGGCACCTGGTAGAACCGGTTGGGTGCGGTGACGGGGCCGATCTTGAGGGGTTCGAACAGAATGTCGTAGCGGGGATCACGGGTCACGGGCTGTGTTTCCAGTTCTTGTTCAGGGGCGGTGTTGTTACGGATCGGGAGGCGGAATTCTCGGCTCACTCGGGGCGCTGGCCACGCAGGTGGTGGGGGCAATGTTCACCCGATTCGAGAACCTTCACCATTGCGATCCAGATTTCTGCCATGTGGGTGACGATGTCCTTGCCGTGCTTGCGTTCGAGTTCAGCAGAGGTTTCACCCGTCAGAAATTCGAGTTCACGATGGCTAAGCTCCGTGTACCAGGGGTTGCGGTCGGTCAGGTCCACGTTGGTGAAACCCGCGCCTTTCAACGCTGCTTCGTAACGTGCCGGAGATGCCATTGAGAAATCGAGCCCTTCCAGCTCGATGTAGCGCACCATCTCGGGGCTGGGAGGGCCGTCATGGGAAATCAGCCAGTCCGAGGCAGCAAACCAGCCGCCCGGCTTCAGCACACGAAACACATCTGCGGCCAGAGCGCCCTTGTCGGGGATATGGATGATCGAATCCTTGGAGAAGACAACATCAAAGCTCTGATCTGGAAAATCGAGCGGTCCTGGTTCGATCTGGCGGATCGTGACCTGGTCGGCTGCACCTGCATCGCTGGCGCGCTGGCGCGCTGTTGCACAGCCAGGGGCCTCGATATCGATTCCGGTGTG
>CALSLK010000011.1 GCA_943787175.1 uncultured Alphaproteobacteria bacterium | reverse complement strand
GGGGATCTCATCCATGCCGACGGTCACGGCGCGGTCGTGATCCCCAAAGACATCGCCCACCAGATTCCCGCAACCGCTGCCATGCAGGCCCGCCGCGAAAAGGTCATCCTGGATGCCTGTTTCGACAAGAAGTTCAGCATGGCCAAGCTGAAAAAGGCCTACAGGGACGCCGCCAAGGTGAAGTGAGGCTGTGTTTGTTTAGCCTCAGTCGCCGGCGTTCGCTCCGTTCACTTGGCTAACGCCGCTAGCGCGGCGGGGTCGCCGTCGCTCCCCTCGGCCCCAAGTAGGGCCTCTTGCCCACGCACCATCCCAAGGGGTGTCATCCCGGAAACCGCGCAGCGGTTATCCGGGGACCTCGATAGTTCAGTGCTTGCCCATCGAGGCCCCGGCTCAAGGCCGGGGTGACACAAATTTGAGATGGTTGCTACAGGCACCCTGCACCACCGGTGAGCAGGCATTCGGCGGCGAGAGCGCAGCGGCCGCCGACCGGTGCGACCGCACCGGCGCCGCGCATGCGGCGGAAGCCAAGTGAGCGGAGCGAACGCCCGGCGCCTGAGGGAACAAAAACCTAAGCCGCGTTCATCTCCCGCACCTGCTGATCGAAGTAATCGACAAACCCCATGAGGTCTTCACCGGCGTGGCGCGGGGCCATGTCTTCGGGTTTACCGGTGACCGGCAGACCGGGCAGGGGTTCGACGACCGTGTTGTAGTCCGGCACGGCAAAGAAGCCGATGGCGTAACGCTCCAGATGCCGGGGCGGGTGCACGCGGTGCATGGTCGAGCGGAAACGCCCGCCCGACCAGCATTCCATCATGTTGCCGATATTGACGACAAAGCACCGGGTTCGGGCGTGACCTCGCGATAGGTTCCGTCGGTCCCCTGGACCTGCAACCCGCCCACCTTGCCGGGCAGCAACACGGTGATGGCATTGGTGTCGCGGTGTGCCAGCGCGTCATCCCGGGGAGCATCGATCATTTCGGGCCGCGCGTGATAATGCAGCAGCGAAATGTTGGTCAGCTGTTTTGAGAACATTGCGGTCAGTCGATCCTCCTCCTGACCCAGCGCCAGGGCAAAGGCACCCAGCAGCCGCTTGGAAACCGCATCGACCCCGTCCCAATAGGCCGTAATTGCATCGCGAAATTCAGCCGGTGCATCCGGCCAGAGGTTGGGCCCATATAGCCCGCCCGTCGCCGCCACTTCGGGATCATCGAACGGCGCATCAACGCCCAGATTGAAGCCTTCATGGGTGGTGGGCGGCGCATCGGGTGTGTTGGTCCCGAACGGCATCGTGGGGATGTAACCGCGCAGGGTATGTTCCCGCCGCTGGATCGTGCGTTTCATGTTTTCGGGAAGCGCAAAGAACCGTTCCGTGGCATCGCGCGCATTCTCGATCACGGCATCCTCTACACCGTGGTTGGCGACATAAAGAAAACCGACATTTTCGCAGATCTCGCCGATCTGGCGAGCAACCTCACGGCGCGCGTTGAGGTCGCCGTGAAACAGGGGTGCAATATCAATGATGGGAAGCATGGCTGTCCCTCCAGTCTTGCTCCGCCGTGAATGCGGCGGCAGCGATGGCCCTGAAGGAATGCCAAGTGCCAGTTGGCTATCCGCTATATGAAGAACCTGACCGCGAAGATCAAGATGTTCTGATCGTCGTCTAGGGGCAGAAGGGCTCCAGATCGTTTGCCACACGTGCCATGCCTTCGGCTTCATACTGCCCCGGTGACCCTTCATAGGCATCGGCAAGCCGAATGACGGTCATGCCGTTGGGCAGCAAAGCGATCACGTTGCCGCCCGTCCCAATCATCTCGGGAATCCAGAAGGAACAGCCGTTGTCGGTTTGAAACGGCATCATCCAGAATGAAGCGTGATAGCGATAGCGACCGAACGCATTTTCCCAATCGATCGGCAGGCCGGGCTCTGCTGATGTCTGGAGAAATGCCTCCAGCAGGGTGGGGCTGAGAAGTTGCTTGCCCTCATAAGAACCGCCGCTCTGCAGCAGCGTTGCGATCATGGCGATTTCCCCGATGGTGGGAAGGTAACCCCAGCCCATGATTGGCGGCCCCTTGCCCAACTCCGGATCATTCCAGTGCATCAGGGGAGCATCCTGAATGCCGATGGATTCGAGCACATCGCCGACGGTCATGGTCCAAAGGTCGACGTCCGTGCCTTCGCGATCCTTGATCAGCGCATCCATGGCAGCAGCCAGAACAATGGTATGCGTGCTGTTGTAGCGCGGAACTTCGCCTGGCTCCCAAGGATAGTCTGGCGCGGAGAAGGTGACGTCGAGCATCGCTTTAACCGATGGTGCCGTGGCGACCTTGCTGCGATGCATGCCACCTTCGTCTGCCATAAAGCCGGCCCAGATCGGTTCACGACCCGGCGCATTTTCACCGATGCCGGTGGTCATGTTGATGGCATCGGCAAAGGTCACCTCGTCCCAGCCGTCATGGTCTGCAGTGACGTCCAGAAGGTCGACGATTTTCTGGTCCAGGATATCGTCGCCGTAACGCTGCGCCAGGTGCAGGAGCGTGAGCGCCGCAGCCAGGGACTTCGTCACCGAATAGACCCCGTGCCGCATTTCGCTGCAGTAAGGAAAGTTGCCGTGACGCGTATGGCAAGGAGAAGCATAGATCACCCCATCAGCGACCAGCGCAGACACCGTGATGTTTTCGGCGGGACCGTTGAATTCCGCCAGCAGCAGGGGATCAACCATGCCCTCTAGCGCTTCAAAGGACTCCATGTCCGGCGCAGCGGCGCGATGACGCTTGAACCCCTCGACGATAGCCTCACGGTTCGCGACCGGACCGGGAAGATAGGTCATGGGAAGATGTGCCCGGCCATCGAATTGCCCGGTCGGTGAGGATTCCTGAACGATCTGAAACCTCAGGCCCGAGACTTCCGAGTCGTTATAGAGAAAGGTCGCGATGCCGTTATGCACGTTGCCCCAGACTTTGCCGACCAGCGCAAAGGGAAAAGATGCGCGGGACCAGCCGCCGTCGGACTCCTCGGACCACACTCTGCCGGGTGAGAAGATCAGGTCCCATTTGCCCGGGCCGCCGCTGACGATGTCGCGTTCGACGGGGATCAGAAATCCATCATGACTGAAGAAGGCTATGGAGAAGCCGGGAAACCGACCGTCCACGGGTTGCGCAACGGTCTCGGAGACTACCAGCAAGCCGGAAAAGTCATGCAGAGCATCGCCGTAGGGAGCCACGGGCATGAAGTGATCGTTGTGCACCATGTCCAGTCTTCGGGGAGTGGTGTCCAGTAGCGATGCGGCCAGAATGCGCTCGCGTGGCCCCGATGCGATGTCATCTTGTGCCTGCGCCGATCCGGCAAACAGAAACGTCGCAATAAGGCAGACCGTGCAAACGTGTCGCAAAGCCCCGGCCATCGTGACCTCCATGCCCTGTTTGCCGCGACGGTTCGCCTCGCGACGGATGACGAAAAGTTATCAACAGCAAGCCTTACATTGCGCGGCTGGTGCCCGAAGCTCGCCGCACTGGTAATCTCGCCGGGCTCCGGGCAGGGGCGGCAAACAGGGGGAGCAGGGGATGCTCGAATAGAGTATTTCAAACTGGAAGAGAACGGCACGACGGTGCGCCGGGAGATCATCGGCGGGGTCACGACGTTCCTGACCATGGCCTACATCATCTTCGTCAACCCGGCGATCCTGTCGGACGCGGGCATGGATTTCGGCGGCGTCTTCGTGGCGACCTGTCTGGCCGCGGCCATCGGCACGGCGATCATGGGCCTCTGGGCCAACTATCCCATCGCCATGGCGCCGGGCATGGGGCTCAACGCGTTCTTTCACCTATGGCGTCGTGCTGGGCATGGGTTACGCGTGGCAGGTAGCGCTGGGCATGGTGTTTGTCTCGGGCATCGTCTTTGTCATCATCTCGGTCCTGCCGATCCGCGAATGGATCATCAACGCCATTCCGCGTTCCCTGAAGATGGCGACGGCTGCGGGTATCGGCCTGTTCCTGGGCATCATCGCCATGAAAAACGCGGGCATCGTGGTGGACAATCCCGCCACGCTGGTGGGCCTGGGCGATGTTACCCAGTGGACGGTGATCCTGGCCATCGTCGGGTTCATCATCATCGCCGCGCTCGAGGCCCTGAAGATTCCCGGCTCCATCATCCTGGGCATTCTGGCGGTGACGGTCTTGCAGGCATCGTTCTGGGCGTGAGCGAGTTCAAGGGCGTGGCCGATCTGCCGCCCGACCCCGGCACCGTGATGTTCCAGCTTCAGATTCCCGACCTCCTGAATCTGGCCATTGTGGGCATCGTGTTTGCGTTCCTGTTCACCGACCTGTTCGACACCACCGGCACGCTCATCGGCGTGGCCCATCGCGCCGGTCTGCTCGACAAGGACGGCAAGCTGCCGCGTCTCCAGCGGGCCCTGGTCGCCGATTCCACCGCGACGGTGATCGGCGCCGCCGCGGGCACCTCACCGGTGACCTGCTACATCGAAAGCGCATCGGGTGTGCGGGCAGGCGGACGCACGGGGCTGACCGCCGTCGTGGTCGCGATCCTGTTCCTGCTGGCGCTGTTCCTGTCACCGCTGGCCGACACGATCCCGGCCTATGCCACGGCGCCGGCGCTGCTGTTCGTGGCCTGTCTGATGGCCCAGGGCATCACGGAAGTCGATTGGGAGGATGTCACCGAATACGTGCCGGCGGTGGTGCTGGCCATGACCATGCCGTTCACCTTCTCGATCACGGATGGCCTGGCATTCGGCTTCATCACCTATGCCGCGATCAAGCTGCTGTCGGGGCGCTTCGGTGAGGCCAAGCCTGCCGTGCTGGTTCTGGCGGCCCTCTTCATCGCCAAATACGCCTGGCTTGGGCTGAACAAAAAAGGGCCGGGAAAATCCCGGCCCTTCTTCCTTGGAGGTTAGCTGACGTGAGGGATCAGCTGTCTTCCTGCAAGTTCCAGCCACGGACTTCGCCGGTCACGGCGTCGACCAAAATCTTCACGCGCTGGCCATTCTGAATGCCATAGCCCTCGTAGTAGCTACCCTGTTTGTCAAGATCGATGATCTCGGTATAGCCCATGGCTTCGAGCTCGGCGCGGACCTCGTCGTTGGTCATCTTGTCGCGCATGGCGACGTACCAAGTGTCGTCATGGTCGAGATTCTCAACTGTGCCGGTTTCCAGATCAACCGTCAGCTTGACGGCTTCGCCATAACGCCATGCCGTGGCGTCGACATAACGGCCTTCGCGGGCATCGACACTCACCACGGAATAGCCAAGCTCCATCAGGCCCTGCTTGATGCTGTCATCACCGGTGCCGCGCAGCAGACGCAGCGTGCGGTTGTCGGGCAGGCCGGGCTGTGTGATTTCGCCTGTGGCGGTGTTGATGCGCAGCGGGACGTAGCCGCCGTTGTAATGGGCACGAACCGTGTAGTAGTCGCCAGCACCGGCAATATAGGTGATGTCAGTGTAACCCAGTTCCGTCAGACCAATCACGGAGGGGCGGCGTTCTTCCTGGGAACGCCGGCCCTTCCAGATTGGTCAGCGGACCAGGCAACTCGGCCATGGCCATGGCCGGGAAAGCGAGTGCAAGCGCCGTGGTGGCAAGAAACTTCTTGGCAAGTAGGTTCATCGTGTTACCCCTTTCATGGAGCGCTCAGACAGAAGCGTTTCGGGGCTGATGGATCCGAAACGTGAACTCTGTCGTTTTCACCAAGATGGAGACTGATTCACGGTTCATGTAACTTCGACATGAACCTTTCAGGCTCTTGCTGTTGCAGACAGGTGCGTCTGCTCTCGATGGGAAGTCGCGCCGCCGGGATGGCGGCAGTCCCATCATAGGTGGTGCGAGATTTCGGAGTTACCACCATTCATTCTGGTGAGCCGAACACATGCACGCGATGGGCATCCGTCCCGAAACCGCCTGCGGCTGACCTAGGCCCGATTCTGCGACCGGTTCTCGGCCATCAGGCACAGGACCTCGAACATCAGGTGCACGGCGTTGAGCGCGGTGTAGCCGCTGGGGTCGATCGGAGGTGAGACCTCGTTGATGTCACCGCCCACGATGTTGAGACCCCGCAATCCGCGCAGCATGACCTGGGTATCGCGCATGTCGTAACCGCCTGGTTCCGGTGACCCGGTGCCCGGCATATCCTTGGGGTCAAGCGCATCGACATCGATCGTGATGTAGGTCGGGCCTGTTCCAACGACCTCGCGGGCTTTTTCGATCACCGCTCTGGGGCCCATCTCGAAATACTGATCGATGTCGATCAGCGTGATCCCGACTTCGCGCGCCCAATCCATCGCTGCATCGGTCGGGCGCGCAGTTCCGCGAATGCCGATGATGATGTGACGTTTGGGATCAACCAACCCTTCTTCGACGGCGCGGCGGAACGGCGTTGCGTGATTGAGCCTGGTGCCGAACAGAACGTCATGGGTGTCAGGATGGGCATCAAAGTGGATCAGGCCGACCGGGTTCCCGGGGTCGACAGTGCCGCGCAGCACAGGCAACGTGATGAGATGGTCGCCCCCAGCTGCAAGAGGCCAGGCACCGGCATCGGCAATTCCACGACAGAAATCGGCCATCATGTCGACACTGGCTTCGTGATCGAAGCTGTTGACCCGTGCGTCGCCGACATCGGCAATCCGGCAGGTTTCGAACGGCGATTGTCCGGTCGACTGGTTGGTGCCGCGCATGTTGAACGACATCTGGCGCATCTGTCCGGGGCCGTAACGCGCGCCATCGCGCCCGATCGTGCCGCCGTCGAACGGCAGGCCGAACAGAGCAATATCGAGCCCTTCAGGGGTTTCCTGACGGGCGGCGCGCAATAGCGTATCGGGCGAAACAAAGGGTGCTGGCCCCGTGGCCTGCTTCAGCGGTTCCTTGGGCATCGTCATGTCTCCTTGAACAGCGATCTGGGCATTCTCTTCAAAACACACGAACAGGTCATGATAACTTTTTCTCCCACGACAAGCCGGCCCTGGATGAACACCAGGCTGCGGCCGCGCTTGACGACATCACCATGACATTCGAGCCAGTCACCTTCGTGCGCCGATGACACGAATTCGCAATTGAGCGACACCGTGACGGCAGCTTCGGCCTTGGGGTCGTCACGGTTGATGTGGTCGATGCCTGTCAGACCGGCATCGGCAAAGGCGGTCAGCATGCCGCCATGGATTGTCTTCAGGCCGTTCAGGTGTTTCCTGGCAACACGCAGACCGGCAACACGTGTGCCTTCATGATCCCGGAAATAGATCGGGCCGATCACCGTATCGAATCGGTCTCCGTCAAAGAGAACCCGAAAGCCCGGTGGCGGATGGTCGTCGTTGTCCTGCATGGAACCTCTGGTCGGGGTTGGCGGGCCATTGTGATCATCGTTTCCATGGCCACAAGCCCTTGTCGTGGCGGCAACCATGACGCAGCCTTGCGATGACAAGAAACACCATTGGGGGACCAGCCATGACCGTTGCCGCAGAAAAACAAACCGCACTCAATTGGGTTGAAGACAACCGTCAGACCCTGTCGGACTGGCACGCCACGATGTGGGATTTCCACGAGCCGGCCTGGCGCGAATACAAATCAGCCGCCTGGTATGTCGAGCGCCTGCGCAAGGAAGGCTTCGAGGTCGAGGAAGCCTCCGGCGGCATGCCCACGGCGTTCTGCGCAACCTGGTCCAATGGCGATGGCCCCACGATCGGCTCCTATGCCGAATACGACGCGGTGCCCGGCAACAACCAGGATCGAGTCCCCTATCGCAAGCTGCGCGACGGTGTTCACCATGCTGCTGCCGGTCACACCGACCCGCATTCGGCGCTGGGCATGTCCGCACTGGGCGGCATCCTGGCGGCCAAGGCATCGATGGAGGAGCACGGCATTGGCGGGCGCCTGAAGTTCATGGGCGAGCCGGCCGAAAAGGTCTGCGGCTCCAAACCCGTGCATGCCGCCAAAGGCTATTACGACGACATGGACGCGGCGATTTCGTTCCACCCTTCGTTCGGCGGCCTGCGCACCAACACAACGATCTGGGACACCCAATGCGGCAGCTACTGGAGCTGCATCTACACCTTCATCTGTGATGAACCCGAAACCTGGAAAAGTGTCGGTGCGCCCGGCCCTTCCAGCGCCCATACCGTGGCCCGTGCGCCCGGAGCCAACGATGCCCTGTGCCTGATGTACACAACGACCAAGTACACCAAGGAATCGATGCTGCCCCACACCGGCACCTGGACCCTGAATGAAGCGCTGCTGGCAACCGGGGATGCCACAAGTGACAACCTTGCGCCCCGTTTCAGCCAGATTCAGTATTCCTGGCGCTCGCCGGTTCTGGCGATGCAGCAGCGCATCGCCGAAGTGCTCGACAACAACGCCGAACACGTCGCCAAGATCGCCCATTGCCGAGTCGAAAAACGATGGGTGACAAAAACCCGTGTCGGCCTCACCAACCACGCCCTGGCCGATCTTACCTATCGCAACCTTGAACTGGTGGGTGGCCCGCAATGGGGTGAGGACGCGCTGGCCTTCTGTCGCGAACTGCAGGGCAATCTGGGCGTCGAGCCCATGGATGAGCCGATCCTCCAGGAGATGATCGATCTCTGCCCGCCGCAAAAGGGCGAGGCACAACTGCGCGACATGTTACCGCCCTGGCAGCTCAACTATACCTCCGACGACTATGTCGACTGGACCTGGCACACACCCACCGTGCGTCTGATTGTGGGGCGCTGCACGCTCAAGTCCCCGGACGGAGTCGATTATCCAGGCTGGCAATGGAACGCTCTGGGCGGCAATCCATCCACGATTGATCCCACAATCTTCTGTGCCGCAAAGACCATCGGCGCGACCGCTATCGACCTGCTCACACGCCCTGAAGAACTCCAGAAGGCGCGCAATGAGTTCAACGAGCGCACAGGCGGTGGAATCGGCGGTACCAAATGGGTTCCGCCGCTTCTGCCGGTCGATTTTGACCCGCCTGTCGGCTTCCACTGGCCCGAATATGTCACCACCGCGCGCGGCGAGGAATGGTATGTGCCCGAAACGGCGTGAAGGACAGCTAGTGGATTGAATCCAACATTTGGAACCCACGGTTTCGAGCTGCGATGATGTCGTCGGGGTCGGCGCGCCAGATGAAGGGTTTTGCTTCTTTGGTGTTGTGTTCGTCGATGAAGCGGTTGATGGCGGCTTGCAGGTCGACGACTGAGTGGAAGACGCCGTGCTTGAGCCTGCGCCGGCGTCAGTTTCGCGAAGAATCCCTCCACCGCGTTCAGCCAGGATGACGATGTCGGGAGAAGTGGAAGGTCCAGCGCGGGTGCCGCGCCAGCCAGGCCCGCACCTTTGTATGTTGTGGGTGCAATAGTTGTCGAGGATGACGTGGATGGCCTTGCCCTTGGGGACGTCCCGTTCGATCTGGTTAAGGAAGCGGATGAACTCCTGAGCCGGTGGCGCTGCATGTTTTGGCCGATGACCGATCCGTCCAGCACGTTGAGTGCGGCAAAGAGCATCGTCGTGCCGTTGCGCTTGTAGTCGTGGGTCATGGTGGGCCCGCGCCCCTTCTTCAGCGGCAGGCCGGGCTGTGTCCGATCAAGCGCCTGTATTTGCGACTTTTCATCCAGCGATAGCACTACCGCATGGGCGGGCGGCGAGACGTAGAGCCCGACCACATCGTGCAGTTTCTCGGCGAAGGCCCTGTCGTTCGACAGCTTGAACTGACGCCAGCGGTGCGGGCTCAGCCCATGGGCCTTCCAGCTCTCCCGCACCGTGGAAGCGGCCAGACCAACGGCCCTTGCCCATCGCCCGGATCGTCCAGTGGGTCGCCTCATGCGGCGGCGTGACCTGGGTCAGACGGATGACCTCGGCCACTTTCTCGTCCGGCGTTCTGGGCGTGCGGGCGGCCGCGTCTTCTCCCGCAGCAGGCCATCGACACCCTCGGCCATGAACCGCTCCTGCCCAGCGCCACACGCAGGTCTTGGACTTGCCCGTAGCGGTCATGATCGACGTGGTTCCGGCACCATCAGCGCTCAGAAGCACGATGCGGCAGCGCCAGACATGCTTTTGAAGCGAGGACGGGTTCGAAATGATCGTCTCAAGCCGGGAGCGATCCTCGCTTGAGACCTGAAGAATATTCCTGTGCGCATCAGCGTGAATCGCACAGCCCAGCATAAACGGAATCCCAATTCGGACTCCTTCGTCGCGTTCAATCCACTAGCGGATAGTTGAGCCTCAGCCGATTGCATGTCAGGCCAGTTGTGGTTCTAATAGGAGCAAGAAGCGGCGGGGCAATGCCGCAAGAACGAACAAATCGTTCATCTGGGGAGACTGGAACCATGACGTTCCTGCTTAGACTCGAATCCATTTATGGGAGGCGGAAGCCATGCTGACCCTGATCGGTCGACGGCTGGCATTGGGTATTCTTACCCTGCTGGTCGTCTCCGTCATTATTTTTGCCGGTACGGAAATCCTGCCGGGTGACGTTGCGACAGCCATTCTTGGCCAGTCTGCAACACCAGAAAACACTGCGGCCATCCGCGAACAGCTGGGCCTCAACCGACCGCCTTACGAACGTTACTTCGAGTGGCTGGTTGGTTTTGTGCAGGGCGATCTCGGCACCTCGCTGGGTAACCGTCGTCCCATCGCGCCTCAGGTCGGGTTCCGCTTCGAGAACACGATGCTGCTGGCAGCCATGGCCGCCTGTATCGCTGTGCCGCTTTCGATCGGTCTTGGTCTGGTTTCGGCCATCAAGCAGGGCACGATCTTTGATCGCGCCATTTCGGTCGTCAGCCTGATGGCGATTTCGGTTCCTGAATTCTTCATCGGTTATGTCCTGATCCTGTTCATCTCGGTCAAGCTGGGCTGGCTGCCAAGCCTTTCCAACGTGAACGAACGCATGGACTTCGGGCAGCGAATAACGGTGATGGCCTTGCCGGCAATCACGCTCACCATGGTGACGCTGGCGCATATGATGCGCATGACGCGTGCTGCGGTGATCAGCGTGATGAACTCACCCTATATCGAGATGGCCGAACTCAAGGGCGTGAAGTACTGGCGTATCGTCATTCAGCATGCCCTGCCCAATGTTCTCTCGCCGATCATCACCGTTGTGGTGCTCAACCTGGCTTACCTGGTTGTCGGCGTGGTCGTCGTGGAGGTGGTCTTCACCTATCCCGGCATGGGCCAGTTCATGGTGGACTCGGTTTCCAAACGCGATGTTCCCGTGGTGCAGGCGACGGGCCTGATCTTTGCCATGACTTACGTTCTGCTCAACATGACGGCCGACATCTCGTCGATTCTGGCCAATCCGCGCTTGCGGCATCCGAAGTAGGGGACAAGATCATGACAACAATCAATTCGGAAACCGCCCGTTACATCAAACCTTCAAAAACCCTGATGGTACGCCGCTTTCTGGCAGAAATGCCGGTGGTGGCCTGGGTCGGTTTGATCATCATCCTCATCAACCTGTTCGTCGTTGCGTTCGCGGGCGTCCTTGCGCCCTACAGCGAAACAGAGCTGGTTACCGACGTCTGGGCGCCGCCCAACCCGGATAACTGGCTGGGCGGCGATCAGCTCGGCCGGGATATGTTGACGCGTATTCTTTACGGCGCGCGCACAACCATCTCGATTGCCTTCATTGCAACCATCCTCTCCTTCACCATGGGCATCGTCGCTGGTTTCACAGCGGCGGTGGTCGGCGGCATCATCGACACGCTCCTTTCGCGCATCGTCGATGCCCTGATGGCCATTCCCACGCTGATCCTGGCGCTGGTGGTGATCTCGGTGCTGGGTACGGAGATCTATGTGTTGATCGGCGTCATTGCGGTGCTGGACTCAACACGTGTCTTCCGCCTTTCGCGCGCGATCGCCATGGATGTCGCGGTCATGGAGTATGTCGAGGCAGCCAGGCTGCGCGGTGAGCGTCTCTGGTGGATCATGACCCGCGAGGTTCTGCCCAACACGGTGATGCCGCTTATCGCCGAATTTGGCCTGCGTTTTGCCTTTGCGTTCCTGTTCATCGCCTCGCTCAGCTTCCTGGGCCTGGGTATCCAGCCGCCACTGGCTGACTGGGGTGGTATGGTGCGTGAGAACGCAACAGCGATCATTTACGGCATCGCTGCTCCGCTCTATCCCGCAGCTGCCATTGCCGCGCTGGCCGTGGCCGTCAACCTTGTGGTCGATTACATCCTGGCCCGGCAGAATCGCTCTGTCGCCGCCGCATTCGATGGAACAGGATAATGAGTGAATCACTTCTTCTCGACATGCAGGCCCTGCGTATTGAGGCGCGGGGACCTGATGGTAAACCCTTCCGGATCGTCGACGATGTCGACCTGCAACTCAAACGTGGTGAGGTGCTGGGGCTGATCGGTGAATCCGGTGCGGGCAAGTCCACCATTGGTCTTGCGTCCATGAACTATGCCCGCACGGGCTGTGCCATCACGGGCGGCAAGATCATCTTTGACGGCACCGACCTGCGTACCCTGACGGAAGATCAGGTGCGGGCCATGCGTGGTGTGAATGCTGCCTATATCGCACAGAGTGCGGCGGCGTCCTTTAATCCTGCCAAGCGGCTCAACGATCAGGTCACGGAGGCTGCGGTCCGTCACAACGTGATGAACCGTGGTGATGCCGTGAAACGGGCTCAGGAGCTTTACGACAAGCTCGACCTGCCTGATCCCGACAACATCGGGCGACGCTACCCCCATCAGGTTTCGGGTGGTCAGCTCCAGCGTGTCATGTCGGCCATGGCGATGACCTGTGGTCCAGACCTGCTGGTTCTCGACGAGCCGACAACCGCACTTGATGTCACGACCCAGATCGAAGTGCTGGCGACCGTGCGTGATCTCATTCGCACCAACAACACGGCTGCGCTCTACATCACGCATGATCTTGCGGTTGTGGCCCAGATCGCTGACCGGATTATGGTCCTGCAGTATGGCAAGCTGGTTGAAGTCGGTGAGACGAACCAGATTCTCCATGATCCCCAGGATCCCTATACCAAGGAGCTGATCTCTGCGCGTACAGAAGAGATCAACACCAAGGTCTTCACCGGCATGCCGGAAAATCCGGTACTTTCAATCAAGAACGTGACTGCCAGCTATGACGGCAAGGTCGATGTTCTCAAGAACATCAATGTCGATATCGGCCGCGGTGAGACTGTTGCGGTCGTGGGTGAATCAGGCAGTGGCAAGTCGACGCTGGCACGTGTTGTCACCGGCCTTTTGCCGCCGCGTGAAGGTCACGTTGATTTTGATGGCGAGGCCTACTCACCGGCACTCAAGCAGCGCACCAAGGAACAGCTGCGCAAGGCACAGATGATCTATCAGATGCCTGATGTCGCCATGAACCCGCGCCAGCGTGTTTCAGAAATTATCGGGCGTCCGCTCACGTTCTACTTTGGCCTCACGGGTAAGGAACGCGATGACGCCATGATGAAACTGCTCGAGGAAATCGACATGGCGCCCGAGTTCGCCGACCGGTTCCCCGGCCAGCTCTCTGGTGGTCAGAAACAGCGTGTCTGCATCGCGCGTGCTCTGGCAGCTGATCCTGAACTGATCATTTGTGACGAGGTTACCTCGGCACTTGATCAGGTCGTTGCTGCGGGCATTCTCAAGCTTCTGGATCGTCTCCAGAAGGAGAAGAACCTGGCCTACATGTTCATCACCCATGACCTTGGCATCGTGCGTAACATCGCTGACCGTACGGTCGTGATGTACCAGGGCAACGTGGTTGAACAGGGTACGACCGAGCAGATCTTCACGCCGCCGCAGAAGGAGGCCTATACGCAGAAGCTGATTGCTTCGACTCCTGAGATGCGGACCGACTGGCTTGACGAGGTCTTGCGCGATCGTGCCGACCTCTTCGAGATCAGTTCAAAGGCCAAGGCCTGACAGCCTGATCGACTATTCTGAATGAACAGGGCGACCTTCGGGTCGCCCTGTTTGTTTTCAGGCCTTCGCCATAACGTCGATGGCCATGATCAGATCATCCTCGTGCGTGGTTCCTATGCGCACAAACCCCAACGACAGATAAAGCTTCTCGGCAACGCTGTTCCGGGGGTCCACCATCAGGACGATGCGCCTGCAATCAGGCTCCGCACGCAGCTTCTCAACCAGCATTTCCGTAGTCCGGCGGCCCAGACCGCGCCCCTGGAACGGCGCGGCAATCATGATGTGATCAATGATCAGGCTGCCCTTCTCTGGTGGTTTCTCATACCCATAGTCAGGGTAGTAGGGGCCCCAGGAGACCAGCCCGATCAGGATTTCGTCCAGATAGACCGCTTCAGGCGTGAAGCCCGCGACATAGACCGCTTCGGCCAGGGGCCAGGCATTGCTGTCGAGAAACTTTTCCTGCCCCGGCACCATCTCAAGCTTCATCACCGGGTAGTAATTGGTGATGTCGACTGCCCGGAACGTCAGCGCGCCCGATGTCGTCATGGTTGCTTGCTGAATGCAAAGGCGCTGCGGTAATCAAGATCGTAGCCAAAGGCGCGTGGTCCCACGATCTCAAGACCCCTTTCGCTGGAAAGGATGGCTGGTGCGGGCAGCGCAATCACACCGATACGCTGGCCATACCGCAGGGTCTCGGTGCCCACGGCTTCTCCTGATTCGCTATCCATCAGGCAGATGATGTCGGGGACCATGACCACGGCCTCGTCGTCACGCCACCCCATCAGGTATTCGTTCTGGAAAGCGACATCGAATCGGTGCCCTGCATCCCCGGCAATGCCCTCCAATTTGGCATCGCCTTTGAGGAACCCACCGGTCGTGCGCCGGTTGATGTCGGTGATCTTGCCAGTGAACAGCAGGCGGCCGCCTTCGGCCTCCAGAACAGCGGCGACGGGGTCGGTATGTTGTTTACGTGCGTCGTGCACCGTTTGACCGATTCCGATTGCCTTGGTGACCGAATGCAGGATGGCGCAATCCTTCACCTCACGACCTGTACGCGGTGCCTTGGCTGTGGGCGCGGTTGACCCCAGCACCGTGCACACCGCGCGCGAAATGCGTTCCATCCAGGTCCAGCTTGCCGCGCGTGTCACAATGATGGCGTTGTCGCGGATGTCGCCCAGTGCCAGGGGGAACATCTCCAGCCCATGAATTGAAAAGCTTGTCATCTGCGCTTCGGGAAAGGCCCGGCCCATGGCATCGGCATCAACCACCGGAATATCCATGCCAGCGGCAACCAGAAACGGTTCCAGCCCATTACCGCCGCCAATTTCCACGGGCATGACGGCGCGGAACTTCCTGCCCAGATAATCCTCGAGCGCCAGAACGGGTTTCACCGACAGCTCAGGATCCGCAAGGCGCTCCTGCCCGACCAGAGGCGCACCCATGGTCGAGACCACTGCGACCAGATCGTCATCGGCCAGCTCTTCGGGCGCCATCAGGTCAATGCGCGTGCCCTGCCGGTAGAGTTCCCGCAGGTTGAGAAAGCCGTCATAGGGGCTGCCACCACCGCCTGCGCCCAGTATCCAGGCTCCGGTGGCAAGCGGCTCGATTTCGTCGTACTGCAGGGTTCGCATGAGGTAGGACGATAACGGCAGTCGACTGAAACGGACAACGCTTTCACGGTGCAAGGCTATGTCTATGATGCCGCCTGGGGAGAAAACCATGACCGAAACCACCGTCATTCGAAACATCGCCTGGCTTGTCGGCTGGGACGGCCAGAACCACGTCTATCTGCGCAATGCAGATCTTGCGTTTTCCGGCGGTGCGGTCACCTTTGTCGGCAAGGCTTATGACGGCCATGCCGATCATGAGGTCGATGGGCGCAACCGCATGGTCATGCCCGGTCTGGTCAACGTGCACACCCACGCCCAGAGCGAGGCGATGCGCAAGGGCATTACCGACGAGACCCGCTCGCCGGGTTTTTGGCACAGCTCACTCTATGAACATCTTCCGGTCTTTGATCCCGTTGACGAGGCCGGCCATCGCGCCTGCCTTAACGTTTCGCTGGGCGAATTGCTGCTTTCTGGTGTCACCACGGTGGTCGATCTTTCCGGCCCGTTTGACGGCTGGCTCGATGCGCTGGCCGACAGCGGCATCCGCGCAGTTGCCGCACCTTTCTTCCGCGATGCCCGCTGGTACACCGATGACGGCCACGAGCTGAAATACGACTGGGACAAAAAAGCCGGTCGCGAACGGTTCGAGACGGCCTGCCGCGTCATCGATCTGGCACATCAACACCCGTCGGGCCGCCTCTCGGGCATGGTCTCGCCCAGCCAGGTCGATACCTGTTCGGAGGAATTGCTGCGCGACAGCCATGCCTATGCCGAAGAGCGCAACCTGCCCTGGACGATTCATGCCGCCCAATCGGCGACCGAGTTCTATGAAATGCAGCGCCGCCACGGCAAGACGCCGATTGAGTGGATGCATGACATGGGTGTTCTGACCGACCGCAGCATCATTGCCCACTGCATCTTCCTGGATCACCATCCCTGGCTGCACTGGACCAGCCGTGGCGATCTTGACCGCATGCGCGATTCCGGTGCCACGGTGGCACATTGCCCCACCGTATTCTCGCGCCGGGGCATCACCCTGCGCACCCTTGGCGGCTACATCCGCCACGGCATCAATGTGGGCCTGGGCACCGATACCTATCCCCACAACATGCTTGATGAGATGCGCACGGCTGCCGTTGCTGCCCGCGTGATCGGCGAAAGCGTGGCCGACCTCAGCTACGGCGATGTCTTCCATGCCGCGACCATCGCCGGTGCCAAAGCCCTGCGCCGGGATGACCTTGGACGCCTGGCCGTGGGCGCGCGCGCCGATTTCGTCAGCGTCGATCTCAAGCACCCCGCCATGATGCCGGTGCGTGAACCTCTGCGCAGTCTCATGGTCGTTGCCGGTGAACGTGCCGTGCGGGACGTTTATGTCGACGGCCATCGCGTCGTCGCCGATGGCGCACTCACGACCATCGACCTGCCGGTTGAACTCGAACGCCTTGAAGAGGCCCAGAAACTCATGATGGCACGCGTGCCCGAGCGCGACTGGGCCGGGCGCGGCACCGACCAGATGGCACCCATGGTTCTTGAAACCACCGATTCTGTGAATTGACTTCATCACGCCCATGGACCACCCTACAGGCGAACAAGCTGGAGAGACGTATTTCATGGCTCGTCTTGAAGATATGGATGAGGGCCTGGCCTCGTTCCTGCGCGACTGGCAAACGCCGGATGTGCCGGGGAACGCCTGGGTCACACCACCACCGCCAGGGGAACGGCGCGTCGCGCTGATTTCGTCGGCCGGTCTCAAACTGCCGGGGGATCGCCCGTTTTCCGAAGGCTCCAACGATTACCGGGCCATTCCCGCCGAACGCGCCGGGGACGTCGTGATGGACCACATCTCGACCTCCCACGACCGCACCGGTTTCCATCATGACGTCAACATCGTCTTCCCGCTGGAACGGCTGCAGGAACTGGCGGGAGAAGGCGTGATCGGCAGCGTGGCCGATTTCCACTACTCCTTCATGGGCGCGACGAACCCCAACGAGATGGAGGCCAAGGCCCGCCAGCTCGCCGGTGTCATGAAGGCCGATGGTGTGAACACGGTTGTCCTGGCCCCCGTCTGACCCCTTTGCACGTGCGCCGTGAGCGGACTCGCGAAGTTTCTGGAAGACGAAGGCCTTGCAACAACCCTGATCGCCCTTGTGCGCCAGCAGGCTGAAGACGTGTCGCCGCCGCGCGCGCTGTGGGTGCCGTTCCCACTGGGCCGTCCCTTCGGCGTGCCCAACGATGCCCCGTTCCAGACCCGCGTGCTGAAATCGGCGCTGGCGCTCCTCGACCGACCTTCGGGTCCGATCCTTGAAGACTTCCCCGAGGATGCTCCAGCCGATCCCGTGGCCGACGACGGTGAGGGCTGGGTCTGTCCGGTGAACTTCCCCAAGCCGGTCGCTGCCAGCGAAGGGGAACAGCTCGACAGGGTGCTTGCCGAGATCCAGGAACTTGCGCCCTGGTACGAGGTCAGTCTGGGCTTGCGTGGGCGCACCACGGTGGGCGCTTCGGGCCTCAAGACCGAAGATGCGGCCCGTTACCTCGCCAGCTTTGCCGCTGACATGATGACGCAAAGTCCGCTCGAAGGCGTCGCAGTAGCCGATGCCCTGCGGCTGTCTGCCGAGGATATCAAGGCCTACTACTTCGAAGCAGCAACCGCACAGCCGGGATCTGGGTCGTCAGAAGCCGTGTTGCAGTGGTTCTGGTTCGAAACCCAGGCCGCCGTGCTCATCAGGACGCTGCGCGATGTCTGCATCACGTCCAAGGATCCCGCCATCTTTGATGTCGGAGATTTCATGCTTGTCGACAGCCTGGGGGACTCTCCGGCGCCTGGCATGTCCACCAGCTAGTCTGTTGCCGGCCTGGATGCCTCGTCCGAACCGTTGCTTCAGGCGTGTCGGCGTGAGCGGCGCGTGCGGGTTTCGCCGTCGGGTTTGGGCGTGACCCGTGAGAGGCCCAGTTCTGAATCGATAACCTCGAGCGTGGGGCGTTCACGGCGTTTATGATCCCGAAGGGCATCGACCAGAGCGGTGATGTGTTCAGGTGTCGAGCCGCAGCAACCGCCGATGATGCGTGCACCGGCATCGCGTGCCAGACGGGCATAGTTCTTCATGATCTCGGGCGTGCCGGTATAGCGAATCTCGCCATCGACATATTCGGGGATGCCGCAATTGGCCTTTGCCACAAGGACCTGACTGCCATCTGCGGCGGCATCAATGCCTGCGACGGCAGCGACCAGTTCGCCAAAACCGTTGCCGCAATTGGCGCCGCAGCGCGGCCAGGCCCGGTTGGCTTGCGGCATAAAATTCCGCAGCACCTTCGGGCGTGATGCCCATCATGGTGCGCCCGTTGGTATCGAACGTCATGGTGCAGACAATGGGAAGACCGGTGCGTGCTGCGCCCTTGATGGCGGCAGCGGCTTCTTCGGTCGACGACATGGTTTCGATCCAGAGCAGGTCAGCACCGCCATCGGCCAGAGCCTCTGCCTGATCGCCGAACGCTGAGGCGGCATCATCGGGATCAAGCTCTCCCACGGGCAGCATGATCTCACCGGTGGGGCCCATGGATCCAGCCACAAGGACGGGATGATCGGCTTCATCGGCAGCCTGGCGGGCCAGAACGGCGGCGGCACGGTTAAGCTCTGCCACGCGATCCTGCAACTTATGGAGTTTCATGCGGTGGCGTGTGCCGCCGAAGGTGTTGGTGAGAATGAGGTCGGCACCAGCACGCACCATGGCCTGGTGATGGTCGAGCACCCGCTCAGGGAAGTCGACATTCCAGAGTTCCGGCGCATCGCCGGTTTCAAGACCACGGGCAAAGAGGTTGGTACCGGTTGCACCATCGGCAATCAGCACCTCGCGATTGGCGAGCAAATGCCCAAGGCGTTCGCCATAGGGAAGATTATGAAAAGTCACGTTCAGGGCCCTGCGCTTCTAGCGTTTAGGCGGCGGAGTTAAAGTGTTTCTGACACGTCCGAATCAGGGCCGCAAGGCCTCAGTCGCCACCACTGCCCGTAGCATCCTGCACGGCTTCAGCCAGACTGGTAAACATGGCACCGACATCGTCGCCCAGCAGAATGGCGATGGCGACAAACGCCAGGGCGATGGAGGACGCGATCAGGCCGTACTCGATAGCCGTGACGCCATCTTCGGCATCGCGAAATCGGCGCAGTTTAGCAAGATTCTGGCGCAAGGTTGCGTAGCGACATTTGGACATGAAGGGTTCCTCCGGCGTCATTCCAGCCATTCTAAGTGCAGGACACCCCCCAGTGTCACCGACACCATGGCGCAAGAGTGTTGAGGAGTCATTAACGCGCCTTTTTCCCGGTTCTGCGACGTTCCAGCAGGGCAAACAGCGCTGGCGCCAGGGTAACCACCAGCCCGATACGTGTGATGTGATGGGCACTGACAAAAGCTGGGTCGATATCCTGTGCAAGTGCAATCAACGACATTTCCGCCAGCCCGCCGGGAGCATAGGCAAGCAGAAGCGCTTCTGCATCCAGGCCAGTCAGTGCCGAAAGAGCGAATGCAAAGGCAATGGCGACCAGCAACAGGATGACCAGCGCGCCCAATGCCAGAACCGTCGCGCGACCAACCAGCCGGGCAGCCGTGCCTGCAAAACGGCAGCCGATTGCAGTACCCAGCACAATCTGCGCGGCTGCGACCACCTCGAGAGGTGGAGGCACGGTCGAAACCGCAGCCAGATGCAGAACCGCGCTGAGCACCATGGGCACGATCAGCACACCGGCAGGGATCGGCAATCGTCGCCCTATCAGACCGCCGACCAGGGCGATCAATGCCAGAATAGCCAGCTCTGATAGCGGCATCTCTGGCAAATGAAGCTGTAACGCCAGGGCATTGCCTGTGCTGTCACCGGCCCCATACATCACACGGAACCAGAACGGGATGGTGAAGACAACCAGCAGAATGCGGGTAGCATGAGCCAGGGAGATGGTGCGCGAATCACCGCCGCGCTGATCGCCAAGAATGATCATTTCGCTCAGACCGCCGGGGACAGCGGCAAAAAATGCAGTGGTCTGGTCGTATTGGCCAAGGCGCCGGAAATAGAGATCACAGAGCAAGGTGGCAATCAGCAGGTAAGGTATCAGCGCCAGGAGCGAGACGGACCACAACCCGACCTGATCCAGCAGGGCCGGTGTGAACGCGCTGCCCAGCATAACACCCAGGACGGCCACCATGACCGAACGCAGGTTGAGCGGGAGGCGCATGGGCAGGCCCGATACGGCAGCCAGGGTGGTGAAACACATGGCCCCCATCATCCAGGGAAGCGGCAGGCCCAGACGCCAGAACAGCGCGCCGCCGGCAGCACCCAGTGCGATGGCAAAGACGGTGGCGTGCCAGGTCTTGCCCGTGCCGGTGGCTTTTGCCGGTGCGGTTTTCTGAGTCATGGGTAACGGGCGCAATGGTGATGATCGGGTCGGTCTGCGACACCTTAAGACAGATCACACCGGGCGTCGTTGTCCGTTCCACGTTGCCTGTTCAGGCGCGTTGGGAAACGCCAGGCTCTTCAACAAAAGAAAAGGCGGGACCACCTTTCGGTGATCCCGCCCTGTCTTCGGCCAACTGCCGCCTACCTCCGCCGCCGCTCTTCGGCAGGGACAGCATGACCGCAGTCTGTTCAGGAAATCAGCGGCCGGAGAGAGTTGAGCGACACGCCAAAGGGCGACATGGGCGCCTGACGGTTCTCGATCCTGCGGCGAATCTCGTGGTTTTCGTTCTGGTTCTGTGTCTTCTTGAACAGTGACTTCATGGTACTTCTCCTTATGGGATTTGCGGCGAATTCACCGGTTCATCCGGTGGTTCAGACTTCCGTCTTGTTGAGAAGATAGGAATTACAGCCGTTTTCGACAAACGACATCTTGTCACGCCACCTATGAGAAATTATCATGGCTCATGAGTTCACGCCGCCTCCCTCCCCTGAACGCTCTGCGCGCTTTTGAAGCAGCGGCACGCCACCTTTCGTTCACCAAGGCGGCTGCGGAACTCAATGTGACTCAGGCCGCCGTCAGCCATCAGGTCAAGGCGCTGGAGGAGCGGCTGGACATGCGCCTGTTCGAGCGCCACGGGCGCGGGCTGTGGCTGACCGACGAGGGTGAGATCTATTTGCCTTTCCTGCGCCAGGCATTTGACCTGATCGCCGATGGCACCGATCTGATCCAGAGTCACGACGCCCATGGGCCACTTTCGGTCTCCATGTTGCCGACCTTTGCGGTGCGCTGGTTCATTCCGCGCCTGCGCGACTTCCAGATCAAACATTCCGATATCGAAGTGCGCATCGGCACCACCGAACGCAATGTCGATTTTGGCCGCGAGGATGTTGATTGCGGCATCCGTTATGGCACGGGCGACTGGCCCAATCTGGATTCCGACAAGCTGTTCGAGGATCGCTTTGTCGCGGTCTGCAATCGCGAACTGATGGAACGCGACCCGCCCCTGCGCACGCCCGAAGACCTGCGCCATCATACCCTGCTCCATGAAGGCAACGACGAAGACTGGCGTTACTGGCTGGCCGCGCTGCACATCAAAGGCGTGGACGGCAGCAAGGGGCTGTTCTTCGACAGCAGCGATCTTGCATTGGAAGCTGCGGCGGCCGGTCTGGGAGTGGCACTGGGCAGCCAGATCATCATGCAGGACGACCTGGAAGACGGACGTCTGGTGACGCCCTTTGGCGACCTGACCGACGAGAACCTGTCACACTGGCTGGTCTACCCAAAGGGCACCGCCCGAAAGCCAAAGGTTGCAGCCTTCCGCGCCTGGCTTCTGGAAGAAGCCGAGCACGCCCAGGATGCGATTGACCGGAAGTGAGTGGGGAGTCTTTTGTTTGTTCCCTCAGGCGCCGGGCGCATGCTCCGCATCGCTTGGCTTACGCGCCTATCGGCGCGCCGGTGCGGTCGCACCGGTCGGCGGCCGCTTCGCTCTCGCCGCCGAATGCCTGCTCACCAGTGGTGCAGGGTGCGTCTAACCAATAGCTCAGGTGGTGCGTGCATGATGCCTGCTCAACGCTGGAGCAAGGAACGTTTCACTATTAGCGCAGGTGGTTTGTTCATGGGGAGGCCTACTTGGGCCGACGGGGAGCGACTGCGACCCCGCCGCGCAAGCGGCGTTAGCCAAGTGAACGGAGTGAACGCCGGCGACTGAGGCTAAAAGACAAAGCGGAACACGCGCCCGGCGCTTGAGGGAACAAAAAGAATCCTAAAAAACAAACAATGCCACGGTCGCCAGAGGGTTCACGTCTTCCTCTGCGAACAACCGTTTCAGCGCAGTGGGGTCAGGCGCTTCGCCTGCCGCAATCCCCAGGCCCGGGGCTTCGCGGCCACCGGCGACAAAGCAGGCGTCCATACCGGCATCGCGGGCACCGGCCATGTCGTTGCTGATGCCGTCGCCGATCACCATGACCTTTGTCGGCCGCGTGGTGAGGGCATCCATACCCGCCTCGAAGGTGTTGGCGCAGGGCTTGCCGTACCAGAGCGCCTGCCCGCCCATTGCTTCATAGTGGTCGGCAATGGCGCCTGGTTTGACGCGCCGCTGGGTGCCCCAGAACGACCAGCGATCGGGGTTGGGGCAGACGACAACAAGTGCGCGTTCCAACGCAGCCCGCAACAGGGGTTCGTAGGCTTCGACGTTCTGCTTGTCGTTCTCAGGATCACCAATCAGGACAAAATCGGCCTCATCAATGGCGTCGGCTCTGACAACATCAAGATCATCAAACAGGCTGGCGTTTTCTTCCAGACCGACAAAGAAGAACCGGTTGCCGCATCCAGGCGGTAAATCGCCCTTCAGACGCTCGCGACAAACCTCGCCTGCGGTGACCAGACCGTCGTAATCGCCGGTACTGAAACCCATGGTTTCCAGGCGCTGCACTTCGACCTCGCGCCGGCGATGCGAATTGGAGAGCAGACAGACCGGTCCGAACCTGCGCAGGGCCTGCAGACATTCTGCGGCGCCCGGCAAGGGATCATGGCCATCATGGAGCGTGCCCCAGAGATCGACGAAAAACCCGTCGTGACCGTCCACAACATGACGCAGGCCCGTCTCGATTCGTGGCATTGATGCACTCATGCCTGCTCCAGAACTGCGAGGTCTTCAGGGTAGGTCAGTTTTAACTGTCCGGGGTCGCCCTCGATCATGCGAACCCGCCCGCCATTGCGGTGAACCAGAGCATAGAGGCCACTTTCCAACCAGCCTTCACGCTGCGCGCGTTCGAGCGCGTCCACCAGCGCCAATCTGCGAAAGGCCTGGGGCGTGTGGGACATGACGGCGTTTTCACGATCAATCACATCGGTCATCCAACCTTCCTGGTCGCGGGTTGCCAGGGCACCGCGAACCGGGAGCAACACAGATGGTGTGCAGGCATCGGCATCCACAAGCCCGGCCAGAGCGCGGGCCAGCAGATCGGGCGAAGGCATGAACTGGCTGACGTCATGAACAATGACAACCTCTTGCGTGCAGCCCTCCAGCAGAAACCGCGTTGTTTCCTGTTTGGTCGCGCCACCAGCCAGGCATTGCGCCCCAGTGCCAGACAAAAGCGCGCGGCCCTCCTCGAGCCTGTCGCCAGGCAAACCCACCATCAATTGCTCTGCGACCAGACGCAGGTAGTCGACGCCATGTTCCAGCATGGTGCGGCCGCGGTGGCGCAAAAAGGCTTTGGGCTGACCACCAAGCCGCATGCCGCCGCCGGCCGCGGCAAGCAGACCAGCGACGGAAGGCGGTGATGATGATGGTGACATCGAAGCCATGGAACGGCCCTTTTCCAGCAGGCGGGCAAGCTAGCCTGCCTCACCGCCGGATTGAACCCGTATTCACAGCTCTGACCTAACGGCGGTTCGGCCGGTGATCCACGTGGTCGAGACCAGCGACCGTGAGGTGGGCGAGGACGGAGGCGCGGGCAATCGAATCGATCGCCCCGGGCTCGACACCGATGTCACGAAGCTGGCGATCGTTGAGTTTCCTCAAGGCGCGTCGTGTCGCCTGAACGGCTCGCAAATGCTTCCAGGCCTCGCGCAGTGTGGCCAGGAACCGCTCAGGTGCAGAAGCACGGCGTGCCGCCGAAGTGATCAGGTTGGACTGACGTTCGGTTTCGAGAATCGTCCAGATCGTGGGATGATCATGTACCATGTGAGTTCCTCTCAGGTGTTGGCGGCACATTGACGGCCGCTGATGAGAGGAATATCGCTATGAACAGACCGTTTGACGAACGACAAGTCCTTGCCTGATGATTAAGAATAACTAAGTTATAGAAATGATCGACCTTCGCCTTTCAAACCTGCCGCTTAATGGCCTGCGCGCCTTTGAAGCGGCCGCACGCCATCTCTCATTCCGCGATGCAGCCGATGAGCTGGCGGTCACACCAGCGGCCATCAGCCATCAGATCAAGGGGCTGGAGGAGCGCTTGGGTATGCAGCTGTTCGAGCGGCGGACGCGCGCCATTGCACTGACACAGGCTGGTCTTTTGCTGTTGCCCGAAACCAGCCAGGGGTTCCAGACGCTGCAGAAGGGCCTGGCGCGCCTGTCTGTGCAGCGCGACGATCAGGCCCTGACGATCACCGCGTCACCGTCCATGGCGGCGCGCTGGCTGCTACCCCGCCTGGATCGGCTGGAACAGCGTCATCCCGACCTGGAGATCAGGATTTCGGCGACCAACGATGTGGTCGACCTGGAGCGCGGAGATGCTGATGCCGGCCTGCGGTTCGGCAGCGGCAGGTATCCCGGATTGCATATCGACTGTCTGGCCGATGTCGATCTTTTCCCGGTCTGTGCACCGGGCCTGTCCAGCGCGGACAAACCCCTTAGCAAGCCGACCGATCTTGCCCACCACCTGCTGCTCCATGACGACAGCTGGGCCATGGACCGCGACATGATACCGGGATGGGACATGTGGCTGCGCACCATGGGTGTGGAGGGAGTCGACGCCTCACGCGGCGTACGGTTCGACAACGCCGTGCTGACACAGCAGGCCGCAACACTGGGTCGCGGTGTGGCGCTGGCAACGACGGACCTGGCCATGACCGATCTGGAATCAGGCACGTTGATCCGACCCTTTGAAGGTCACGACGCCATGGAAGTCGATCTGGGAATCTATTTTGTATGCAGTCATCGCGCGCTGGAACGCCCCGCTGTTGCTGCGTTTCGTTCCTGGGTTCTGAGCGAGTTCGGAAAATCCGGATAGGGCGCCCAAAGCCCTGTCTACGCGAGAGCGTCGATAAACCGTATGACGTGACCGGCGATCATGTCTCCCAGACCGCCGTGGAGGTCATGACCCATACCCGGGATTTCGACGAGCATGGCGCCTGGAATGTTGGCGGCGGTATCGCGCCCGTGTTCAGGCTGCAGCAGCGTGTCATCAAGACCATGGATGATCAGACTGGGTGCGGTGATGGTCTTGAGCATGTCTGTGCGCGAGCCGCTTGAGCGGACCGCCGCGTATTGGCGCTTCACGCCTTCGGGCGTCCAGCAACGGTCATAGGCACGTCCGATGAAGTCGGCATGTTCTGCCGCATCGAAGGGGTAACCGGGGCTGCCCCATGCTCTGTCACATTCAAGGGTGAACGCGATGACGCTGTCGCGGTCGTTGGGATCTTCAGGCTGGGCAAGCAGAAGCGCGCGCACTTCGGGCGTGCCCATGGGAATATCCGGGTTGCCTGACGAGGACATGACCGAGGTCATGGAAAGCACACGCGCGGGGCACCTTGCCGCCATGGTCTGGACGATCATGCCGCCCATGGAAACACCAAAGATATGCGCGGCCTTGATGTCGAAATGGTCCATGACGGCGAACTGGTCGTCGCAGAAGGCCGTGACGTCATAAGGCGCATTGATCGGCAGGCGCTGCTCGACCTGGCGGGCGAGTTCTTCTTCATCGATCGGCCCGAAGTCGTCGAACTTCTGTGACAGGCCGGCATCGCGGTTGTCTGCGGCGATGACGAAAAAACCCTGCTCCACCAGATGCTCAAGCATGGATTGGGGCCAGCTGATGATCTGGCTGCCCAGGCCGCGCACCAGAACAAGCGGTGTGGCGCTGGGTTCACCGTGGGTCTCGACGTAGATCTCGATGCCGTTGGCCTGGATATGGGGCATGGCGTGCCTTTGTGATGCAATGGTGTGTGGCGGTCATCTTAGCGGGCTATTAGGTTGTCATGGAAATCTGAACAGGAGTGACGCTGATGTATCGCCTCTATGGCAAGCCCTACACCATGTCGATGGTGCCCGAAGTCGCAATGGACGAGATCGGTGCGGAGTACGAACTGATCAACATGCCCGACGGCATTTCCACCGACCCCGACTATCTGGCCCTGCGTGCCGACGGCCTGGTACCCACGCTGGTGGATGGCGACCATGTCGTGATCGAAGGTTCAGCCATCGCCATGCATCTGGCCGACAAATACCCTGATGCCAAGCTCGCCCCGCCTCTGGGCAGCAAGGCGCGCACGGACTGGTACGAGTGGATGCTGTATCTCAATTCCATGGTCCACCCCACGGTTGCCAACGGGTTCCATCCCGATTGGTACACCGATGAGGAAAGCGGCATCGAAGGCGTGCAGCGCTCGGCCTTCAAACGCGCCGATGACCAGTGGAGCCAGATCGACAAACGCATTGCCGGCAACACCTGGCTTTGTGGCGACGGCTACACCACCGCCGACATCCTGTTCCTGGTGGAGGCCTATATGCACTACGACTATCCCGCCATGTTCGCGCGCGAGAAGAACGTGGCCGCGCTGGTGGGCCGCATCCAGGCGCGCCCGAAGGTAGCCGCGATGCTGAAACGCCACGAGATCGAAACGGTCGACCTCTGATGAGCGCACGTGACGTTCTTGATCCGGCCGAAACCTATCTCTACCTCGCCGATGGCGGCGCGGTAGAGCGGCTGGACCTCGACGGCAGCTTCTGGGAAGACCTGACCAGCGGCAAACTCGATCTCGATCAGGGTCGTCTGATGATGGCAACCGAGATGAGCCGCAACATGGAGCATTGGGAAATGCATCCAGATGGCGAGGAAATCCTGATCTGCCAGTCCGGCGCCTACGACATCATCCTGGAAGGCGATCTGGGCGAACCCGCACGTCTGGACCCAGAACACCCCGCCACGGTCATCCCCGCGGCGTCTGGCACCGCATCAACGTGGTCAAAGATGGGCGCCTGCTGTTCATCACCTATGGCCGGGGAACCGAGCACAAGGAACTGACGACTTAAGGCGTCAAACCGGCCGAAGGCCCGCCATGGCGATCCCGACATGCTGGACGAAGCGTTGTTCGACCCAGTCCCAGGGGTGGTTGCGGGCAAGTTGCTGGTGGAATACGGCCATGACGAGGTCCGAGAAGAGGGCGACGGCGGCATCGATGTCGGTGGTGGCTGCGATCTGACCACGGCGCGCGAGGACGCGCAGCAGGCGTGCGACGGGTTCGTCGAAGGCGCGGCGGTTGAGGCTGTCGAGGCCTTCGTTGAAGTCACCGCGCCCGCGGATTGCCGTGACCACGACTTCGCGCCAGACCTTGTGGCCCAGGGCTTCCTCGCCACTTTTGAGCTCGGTGAGCAGAATGGCGGCAATGGCCGCAGCGGGATCATCGTCGGGATCGTTGATGATGGCCTGCTTCTGGGCATTGATGAGCTCGTGGTCGAGCGCGTAGATCGCTACCACCAGGTCAGCCTTGCTGGAAACATAGGAATAGAGCGTGGGGACCGAGACGCCGGCTTCTTCGGCAATCTCTTCCACGGTGGTCGCGCCATAGCCGTTTTCGGCGAAAAGGCGCGCAGCAGCGCGGTAAATGGCCTCGCGTCGGGCCTGTTTCTGGCGTTCTCTCAATCCGGACATGACGAAAAACTAACTTAATAAGGATTTTAAGTCACTAAAGTTTTTGCTATCGTTGCGCTCTTATCCGATTCGGCGGAGACGGCCATGGCGCGCGATTCCAACCACGACATTCTGTTTGAACCGGTCAAAATTGGCCCGGTTACGGCCAAAAACCGGTTCTATCAGGTGCCCCATTTGCACGGGCATGGGATACGGCCCGCCCAACACGGTGGCGGCCATGCGCCGCATCAAGGCAGAAGGCGGCTGGGGCGTGGTGAACACGGAATACTGCTCGATCCATCCCAGTGCCGATGACGCGCCCTATGCGTTCTGCACGCTGTGGGACGAAGACGATGTTGCCTGCCAGGCCTTGATGACGGAAGGCGTGCACGAATTTGGTGCGCTGGCGGGCGTGGAGTTGTGGCATGGCGGCAGTCACAGCCCCAACCGGCTGACGCGTATGACGCCGCTTTCGGTTTCGGGCGAATCGCTGCATCTGACAGCGCCCATCCAGGCCCGCGCCATGGACAAAAGCGATAGCCGTGATCTGCGGCGCTGGCAGGTGGATGCCGCCAAGCGCGCCAAACGGGCGGGTTTTGATCTGGTCTATGTCTATGCGGGCCACGCCTATCTACCGTTCCAGTTTCTGTCCCACCGGCACAATCAGCGCAGCGATGAATATGGCGGCAGTCTGGAGAACCGGGCGCGCCTGCTGCGCGAAATGCTCGAAGAGACCAAAGAGGCCGTGGGCGACACCATGGCGGTGGCGATCCGCCTGGCCGTGGACGAGCTGATGGGTGATCACGGCATCACCGCAGACGGCGAAGGCCGCGAGGTGGTGGAGATGCTGGCCGAGCTACCAGACCTGTGGGACGTCAACGTCAGCGATGTCGATCAGGATTCCAAAAGCGCCCGGTTTTCCGATGAAGGCTTTCAGGAACCCTATACCGCGTTCGTGAAATCCCTGACCAGCAAGCCGGTTGTGGGTGTTGGTCGCTACACCAGCCCCGACCGCATGGCAGGCCTGGTGCGCCGTGGTGCACTGGACCTGATCGGTGCGGCACGGCCTTCGATCGCTGACCAATTCCTGCCGCGCAAGGTAGAGGAAGGGCGCGTGCAAGAAATCCGCGAATGCATAGGCTGCAACATCTGCCGTTCGGGCAACAACGAAGGCGCACCGATCCGCTGCACCCAGAATCCGACCATGGGCGAGGAATGGCGGCGCGGCTGGCACCCCGAAGTGATCACGGCCAGGGGCAGCGATGCCCATGTGCTGGTGATCGGTGGCGGACCTGCTGGTCTGGAATGCGCAAGGGCAGCAGGCCAGCGGGGTTATCGCGTGACCCTGGCTGAAGCATCCACGGCACTGGGCGGGCGCATCAATCGGGAAGCAACCCTGCCCGGCCTGGCAACCTGGACCCGCGTGCGCGACTGGCGCATCGGGCGCCTGCACGATCTGGCCAACGTAGAGATCTACCTCGACAGCCTGCTTGGCCCCGATGATGTTGCGGAGCTGGAGGCCGATCACGTGATCTGTGCAACCGGCGCGAACTGGCGACGCGACGGTGTTGGCACAGCGACTCATTTTGGCGTGGCAGGATTGGGCGATGCCCATGTGCTGACCCCCGATGACATCCTGATCGATGGTGCAGAGCCGACGGGCCAGGTCGTGATCTATGACGATGACCATTACTTCATGGCAGGCGCACTGGCCGAACGGTTTGCCGCTGCGGGTCACACCGTCACCTATGTCACGCCGGCCGCGCTGGCTTCGTCCTGGACAGAGATGACGAACGAGCAGCATTTCATTCAGGCACGACTGATCGAGGCCGGCGTTGCCATCGTGGCGAACCGGTCGCTTGCCGCTGCAACCGGTGACCATGTCCGTCTGGGCTGCATCTTCACAGGCCGCGAGATCGAGCAAGCCTGCGACACGCTCGTGCTTGTGACGTCCCGCCGGTCCCGGGACACGCTCTATCAGGCGCTTGCCGCATCCGGGACAAAAGGACTGCAGCGCATTGGCGATTGCGAGGTTCCCGGCGCCATCGTGCATGCCGTTCATGCAGGCCATCGCGCCGCGCGTGAACTTGATGCCGTGATTGATCCCGACATGCCGTTCCGGCGTGATCGCGTCACAGCCTGATCAGGGAAAAGAACCATGCCGGAAACCAAGTCGACCTATCTGGAAATCGAACCCGGACTTGATCTCTATATCGAGGAAACCGGCGAGGGCCGACCTCTGGTCTTCATTCCCGGCTGGACCATGACGACGGAAGTGTTTGCCAAACAGGTCGCGCATTTTTCAAAAGCCTACCGCGTCATCACCTATGACCCGCGATGCCATGGCAGGTCCGGCAAGACCTTGCGGGGGGTCAACTATCCCCAGCATGGCCGCGACCTTGCCACGGTGATCAGGAGGCTGGAGCTGGAAGAGCCGGTGCTGGTGCCCTGGTCCTATGGCTGCACCAAGGTCTGGGAATTGATCCGCCAGAACGGCACCGATGGTCTTGCGGGCGTGGTCTGGATCGACCTTTCGCCCCAACAGATCGAACGCGCGACGGGAGATTGGGCCGAGGGTGTGATCGACGACGTTCTGGGTATGCAGCGCGATCTGACCGACCAGTACCGCGCCGCAACCAGGGCCTTCTGCGAGGCCATGTGGCAGGGCGACGCGCCACCTGAGGAGCTGGACTGGGTTGTGAGCGAGTCGCTGAAGACGCCGCAATATGCCGCCTTGCTGATGACCGCAGACGGCATGACCCGTGACGAGACCGACCTTGCCATCGCAACCGATGGTGCCGTTCCCATGCTCCATGTCGTCCATGAAGACAAAGGCCTGGCAGCACAGGCGTTTGCCGACAGGCATTGCCCGTCTGCAAAGGTCGTACCGCTTGGTTACCACTTCATGTTCTGGGAGTTCGCGGATCGGTTCAACGCTGTCGTCGACAGCTTTCTCAAGGAGCACAAGTTATGAGCGAACCCCAGCGTATGCGGCGCGGACGCCGTGGCGGTGCAGCAGGAAGCGCACGCGAGAAAGGTGCAATCACGCAGGCAGGCTGGGGTGTGGCAACCAGCCCTTACCCACCCTTCCAGATCATCAGCGCCGATCAGATCGTGGCGATCCATCGCGCGGCTCTGCGTGTGCTGGCCGAGCAGGGCATGCAAATCACGCACCCACCTGCATGCGACCTGTTGAAGGAACACGGCGCAACGGTGGAAGGCGATATGGTTCGTTTCGATCCGGCCATGGTCGAGGAAAAGGTCACCACGGCGCCTGACAAAGTGACGCTACATGCACGCAACCCGGCCCGTAATGTGACGATCCAGCCCGGCAGCACCGTCGTGTGTGCCGTGGGCGGGCCTGCTTTCGCGACCGATTTGGACCGTGGTCGTCGCAACGCAAACTTCGCCGACATGAAGGATTTCAGCCGCCTGATTCAGATGCTCGATGTCATCAACATGGAAGGCGGCGGTGCCATCGAACCCACCGATCTGCCAGCCGAGACGCGCCATCTCGACATGTATCAGGCCTTCATTACGCTGACCGACAAGGTCTGGAGCGGATATGCCCTGGGCGGCTTCCGCGCCGATGACGGCATCGACATGGCGGCCATTGCCATGGGCACCGACAGGGCGGGGCTTCTGGAGCGCCCTGCGATCCTGACCGTGATCAACTCGAACTCGCCGCGTCTGCTGGACGGACCCATGTCGGAAGGTCTTATGGCCTATGCCGGTGCGGGCCAGCCCTTTGCGGCAACACCGTTCACCCTGGCCGGCGCCATGGCACCAGCGACCATTGCGGGTGCAAGCGTGCAGCAGCATGCCGAAGCCATGGCGATGATCGTGCTGGCCCAGTGTGTACGCCCCGGCGCGCCGGTGATTTATGGCGGGTTCACCAGCAATGTCGACATGAAGACCGGAGCGCCGGCGTTTGGAACGCCCGAATATTCACAGGCTGTGCTGATCGGCTGTCAGCTTGCCCGGCGGCTGGGCGTACCCTACCGCACGAGCAACGTGACCTCGTCTAACGCGCCCGATGCGCAGGCCGCCTGGGAATCGATGATGTCGCTGTGGGGTGCGTTCCTGGGCCAGGCAGGCCTGATCAAACAGGGTGCCGGATGGATCGAGGGCGGCCTGACCGCCAGTTTCGAGAAGTTCATTCTGGATGCCGAGATGCTCCAGATGATGCGTGCCTTTGTTACGCCTCCCAAGATCGACGACGCCGAATTTGGCCTGGAGGCCATGGATGAGGTGGGCCCCGGCGGTCACTTTTTCGGCACCAGCCATACGCTGGAGCGCTATGAACATGCGTTCTATCAGCCGCTGGTATCGGACGTGCGCAACTTCGAGACCTGGCAGGACTCGGGCAGCCCGACCACGGCGCAAAACGCCAACAGGGTATGGAAACAGCTGCTGGCAGACTATGAGGAGCCACCGCTTGATCCTGCAATCGGGGAAGAACTCGATGCCTTCGTGACGCGCAGAAAGGCTGAGATTTCCAAGGGTTCGTGACTCTCGATCCGATCCAAACCAGCCGTTGGTGCGCAAGTTTTTTCTTGTTTGTGTTGGGAATTGGCGCACCATGATGCTGGTTCAGGTGGCGTAGCAGTGACATGGCTATCCGCTACGAGTTTGCTGGATAGAAGCGCCTCCTGGGTTTGATGTACTGGGTTATTCGGTCGGAATCTCCCGTGTCAGCCGACCGGATCAGAGTCCGGGTTACCGCGATGTCAGATACTTACGGATCAGGTCCACAGAACGAACGCACAAACGTGAAGGCCACGGTGAAGTGGTTCAACACGACCAAAGGCTTCGGGTTTGCGCAGGTTGCCGAAGGCGAACCGGACGTGTTCGTCCACGCTTCAGTCGTGACCAAGGCCGGCCTGCACGAGCTTCCCAACGGCGCGACGATTGAATGCGATGTCACCAAAAGTGACCGCGGCTTTCAGGTCTCGCACATCCATCACGTCGATCTCTCGACTGCAGAGCAGCCAGGCACCGGCCATGGCGAGGAGCACCGTCATCGCCCGGAACGCTTTGAACGCGACGAAGGCGAGGAACACGAAGTTACCGGCGTCGTGAAGTTCTTTGATGCCAACAAGGGATTTGGTTTCGTCACGCCCGAGGACGGCAGTCGTGATGTCTTTGTGCCTGCACGCATCCTGCCCAAAACCGGCATCGTGCGCCTGGAGCCAAACCAGCGGGTTCACCTGCGCTGCCATGATGGTGATCGCGGACCTCTCGCAACCTGGGTCGAACTGGCCTAGGTTTTTGCTTCTCGCGGCATACCGCACTTAGCAACGATTGCGCCGGAAGGTTCCTCGTCATGCATGACGATGATGCCCGGGCGATCCAGATCATCAGCGACAGGCTGATTGAACTTGGTCTCCTGCAGGCTCCCGTACACCAGCAGATGCAGGAATTCTGTGAGCGCCTTGTCGCTCTGGGCCTGCCCTTGCATCGCGGCAATGTATCGGCGCGCACCATGCACCCGCTGATTGATTCGGTCTCGAACGTCTGGCGGCGTGGCAGGGGTGTTGAAACCAGCCCCAACACGCTTGAGCAGGCCACCAGTCCGCGATGGCTGCAAAGCCCCATGCGTGCCCTGGTGGAAAGCGCGGATACCAGACTGAAGCGCTCGGATCTCACCGACCCGCGCGAGACCGAACGCTGGCCTGTCTTTGCAGAGTTTCGCGCCGCGGGTGCGACAGAACATCTCGCCAAACTGGTCTCCTTTGGCCTTGATGGCGCCACGACCGGCAACACCGGCGTGATGATGACCTGGACGACGGACCGCCAAGGCGGGTTCGCGGAACGTGACGTCGCCATCCTGGAACGGTTGATGCCGCGCCTGGCTCTTTCGGTGAAATCGAGCGTCGACTACGAGATCGCCCAGAACCTGCTGCGTGCCTATGTGGGGCGCCATGCCAGCGGCGAGATTCTGGCCGGTGCCTACCGCCGCGGATCGTTCCGCATGATTCCGGCCATCATCCTGATCACCGATCTCAAAGGTTTCACGACGCTGGCCAACCGTGTCGATCAGAAAGCCGTCACCCAGGTGCTGAACCAGTGTTTCGACGCCATGGTCGCTCCAATACGCGATCATGGGGGCGAGGTGCTCAAATTTCTGGGCGATGGATTGCTTGCCGTGTTCGAGCACCGTGGCAACGAAGAGGCTGATCTGTGCCTGGAGGCCTTGAATGCAGCACGGGAAGCCGTTGACGCTGTTGGCCTGATCGAGCGTCCCGGTGAACCCGATGTCAGAATGCAACTGGATGCCGCCCTGCATCTGGGAGAGGTGTTCTATGGCAATGTGGGCGCTGCCGACCGGTTGGATTTCACGATCCTGGGCCCGGCCGTCAATGAGGCCTCACGCATCGAGTCCCTGTGCACGGCCCTGGGTCATCCAATCCTGATGTCCCAGTCTTTTGCCGACAAGGCACAGAACTGTCGTGGTCAGATGGTCAGCGTGGGAGAACACGTGCTGCGCGGCGTGGAAGAAGGCCGGACGCTTTATGCCCTCAAGCCCGAAGGCGATCAGTAGACGTCGAGATATCGGCGTCGGTCGAGGTCGCTGACGTGACGGCGGAACTGATCGGCTTCATGACGGCGCGTGAAACTGAACCAATCGACAAAGGCATCACCGAACATGGCGCGGGCCCGTTCCGAGCCATGCAGGCGATCAGCCGCTTCGCCGAGATCACGCGGAAGGCGTGCTTCCTCAGGCACATTGTCGAGCGTGGCCTCGCCCACCGATGGCTCGCCGGGGTCGATCTTGTTTTCGATACCCCACAGACCGGCACCCAGAACCTGTGCCAGCACCATGTGGGGGTTTGCATCGGCGGCGGGAACCCGGAACTCGACACGGGTGGCGCCGGGCGAACCCGGAATAACACGCACGGCCGAGGTACGGTTCTGCACGCCCCAGGTCGCGGTAATGGGTGCCCAGATGCCCGGCACCATGCGCCGATAGGCGTTCATGGTGTGACTGCACATGGCCAGCGTTTCAGGCAGCATCGAGACCAGTCCGCCGATAAAATGGCGCATGGTCGCTGAAATACCATGGGGCGCATCGGGATCATAAAACGCCTGACCGCCATCCTCAGTCTGGAACGAGATATGGGTATGGCCCGACTGACCGTTGGTTTCGTTGGACCACTTGGCCATGAAGGTCGCCATCAGGCCCTGACGTTCGCAATAGGCCTTTGTGAAGGTCTTGAAGAGCGCCGCGTTGTCGGCGGCAATCAGACCTTCGGCAGGTTTCAGCGGCGTTTCAACACAGCCGGGACCCTGCTCTGTGTGAATAGCATCAAGGCCGATACACAGGGGCAGCAGCGTCGCCTCCAGGCCGGAAAAGAACTCATGGGCGATGGCCGGAACCATAGAATAGGTGTGGTTGCCCGGCTGCCATGACGTCAGACCAGTGTAGTCCTTTGCACGTACGCTGGCGGGCGTTTCCTCGAGCACGAAAAACTCGTACTCAAATCCGGCAGTGACGGAAAAGCCCATCTCTGCTGCTTTGGATAACTGGGTTTTCAGAAGATTGCGTGGCGACAGCTTGCCGATCTCACCAGCAAAATCAGCGATGAAGACTGCCTCACCTTCAACAAAAGGGAAAAGGCGTCCGGTGGCCGGATCGATCGGCGCGGGTTCATCCGCCCAGTCACCCTGGCCATAAGGCACCTCTGCCACATCCCAGTTGTAGAGGACCTTGCAGAAGTCCTGACCACCGGCCAACAGTTTCAGGAACTTGTCGGTCTCTACGCGCTTGACGCGGAACCGGCTGTCGATGTCGAAGATGCCGATATGCACAGCTCGAATCCCCTGGGATTCGAGCTGTGCAGTGACCTGTTCGACAACAACCGGCTCAGCGCCATGGCTCACTTCTTGGCTTCCCCGAACATCCAGGAACCCGGATCAGGGACTTCCTGACCCTTCTGCACCCACATGATGCCCTTGACGCAGCGCACGATGAACCAGATGGCAGCCAGCCCCGCGGTCAGGATTCCGATGAACACAAACATGAGAAGCGCCGAGATGACGGCAAACAGAAAGAACAGCCAGAACGTTCTGATCTGGAACCGGTAGTGGCTTTCCAGCCATGCCGGCGCGTTTCCGCGCGATACATAGGCCATGATCACGCCCACGATGGATGAGATACCCACCACAAACGAGGCCAGATAGAGCGCATAGATGATAATCGCCATTCCGGTATCGCCCTTGTCGACGACCGGTACATTATTGTCAGTCATTATATTCCCCTTTGATCACTTTCCCCTCCCAAGCTTGACCAAGCCTGAGCCCGGAAGCAAGCGACGAGATTTTCTTAGTTGGCGAGTTACGCTTGGTTGGATACGATTTTTTGCCGTTTCAGTGTGCTAGCACCTGAGCGAGGGCAACAAAGAGCAAAAAAATGCCGGTTGCCACCTTCAACCTGGGAGAGTGAAATTATGCATTTTCTTAAAAAACCAAACGTGGAAAAGCTGCAGAATCAGCTGATCCACGGTCATATCAGCCGTCGTCAGTTCGTTCAGGCGACCGCCGTGGCCGGCCTGGCGCCGGTCGCATCCTCCATGGCACCGCAGTCTGTGCGCGCGGATGCTGCGGATCTCAGCTACTTTACCTGGTCGGGTTACGAGATTCCCGAACTGCACCAGGCTTACATCGACGAGTACGGCGGATCACCGGGTTGGTCGGTGTTTGCCTCGGCCGAGGACGGCCTGCAGAAGATCCGAGCCGGGTTCCAGACGGACCTGTCGCATCCCTGCGTGGACAATGTGCCGAAATGGCAGGCCGCCGGCGTGATCCAGCCGATCGATACCAGCCGCGTGTCCTATTGGGACGACATGTTTCCGGCGCTGCACACCATGACCGGTGCCGTAGTCGACAATGACCTCTACATGGTCCTGACCGATTTCGGTCTTTCCTCGATCATCTATCGCACCGACATCTATGAGGGTGAAGAGACCTGGGGCATGTTGTTCGATGAGGATTATGCCGGTCGCATCTGCGCGCGCGGCACCTTCGTCAACCTGTCCATTGCTCTGAAGATGCTGGGCTATGACGTCTTCGAGCCGACCGACGAGCAGCTTGCCGAGGCCGGTGAACTGACACGCAAGCAGCGTCCTCTGGTTCGGTTCTACTGGGAAAGCCAGACGGACATGGAGCATGCGATTGCATCGGGCGAGTGCGTCATGGGTTACGCCTGGAACGAGGCCCTGGTGAACCTGACCGAACAGGGCATTCCCGTCGCCTTTGCCGCGCCGAAGGAAGGCGCTTTCGGCTGGGCCTGCGGTCTGGTGCACATGACCGGTTCGGAAGCCGACGGCGATATGGTCTATGACTTCATCGACGCCTGGCTGGCTCCGGAATCAGGCAAGTTCCTGATCGAGGCCTATGGTTACGGTCATGGCAATGCCAAGTCGTTCGATCTGGTTGACCCGTCAACGCTCACGGCTCTGGGTTACGACGATCCCAATGCCCTGATGAGCGGCACGACGTTTTTCGTGCCGGCGAGTCCGGAATCGGATGCCAAACAGCTTCAGCTCTGGGAAGACATCCAGGCTGGTCTCTAGACCTAGCTGAGGTCTTAAAATTTGGGCGCGGAACCGCTGGGTTCCGCGCCCCTTTTTTTTCGCGAAGCCTGTCAGGAAAAGAGCGTTGCCTTATAGCTCGCCCATGGCCGTGAGCCATTTGAGCTGAAAGTCGTGGACGGCATGTTCGCTGACTTCCGTGCGGTCCTGGTCGACGTTGAAGCGACCCTGTTTGTATCCCAGGCTGTGCAGGCCCTTCTGCACACTCGCGCACAGGGGAATGTCTTCCAACCGGACTTCGTGAACGAAGTCGATGACGGCCTGCTCTTCCTTGCTCGGCTTCTCCTGGGGGAAATACCACTCGCATTTCTGCACCGTGGTTTCCGGACCATCCGGAACGTGATGGAACACCGTCAGGTTGCCGCCGGGATAGGCCTCGATCACCCAGTTGGGCCACAGCAGCAGGCTGGCGAATTCGTCGGGCAAGGCAGCGCCTTCAGTAACGTTGCCATAAGCAACGTTCTTTTCGCGGGTGCGATGGCTGTGGTGGTACTCGTGAGTCGTGATCCGGTAGGTGTCGTAATCCAGCGCTTCCTCGATCAGCGAGCGGTGCTGGTTGGGGCAGTGGAAACACTCGTCATAGTTTTCGACCGAATTCTTCCAGTTGGCTTCCAGGACGTACTCACTGCGATCTGCGCATTTGAGATCAGCAGCATTCGGTGAGAAGGCTTCGAGTTCGGCTTTGATACCTGCGGTGACGATGTCGAAGTCGGGCGCTGTGCCGTCCAGATTGACGAAGATGAAGCCCAGCATCTCGCCCAGATTGATCGATTCCAGGCAGTAGGCATCGTTGTCAAAATCGGCTTCGTTCTCGCGACCGCGCGCGGTGCGAAGCTTGCCATCCTGGCCATAGGCCCAGCCGTGATAGGGGCAGGTCAGGACCGGGCCAAGCTTGCCTTCGCCTTCGAGCAGGCGATGGGCGCGATGCTGGCAGACGTTGAAGTAGCTGGTCAGGCTTCCGTCCTGGCGACGCAACACGACAATGCTCTGATCGTGGATGTCGCGCACGATGAAGTTGCCAGGCTCCGGCAGCATCGAGACATGCCCCACATACTGCCAGGTGCTGTAGAACACCGCCGCCTTCTCGCGCTCATAAACCGCCGGGTCGTAATAGAACGACGCCGTCATGGTCTGCGAACGCATGGGATCGTCGCTGAAACCGGTAACAGGCATTGCGGTTACAGAAGCCATGACAGGATCCTTCTCGAATCGGGTTCTTGAACACACATACAATAAAAACCGCGTAGCCTCAACGACTGCGGCACAGGCCACAAACAATGTGAACTGAACGATACCCACACGCATCGTTCGGGACTACGCTTTGTTCCATCATGAGTGGATCAAAGAAAGTCGACGTCGCCTCATTGCTCCATGCCAAGCTGGAGGAGCTCGATGCCGACCAGCAGGTGGCGGCACAATCGCGTGCCCCGGTCGAGCTGGATCAGCAGAGTGTGGGTCGCCTGTCACGCATGGACGCCATGCAGGTCCAGGCCATGGCCGAAGCCCAGGAACGCCGCCGACGCTGTGAACGCGTGCGGGTCGAACAGGCACTTGAGCGCCTGGCCGACGGCGAATACGGCTATTGCGGCCAATGCGGCGAAGAAATCGGCTTCAAACGCCTGGATTTCGATCCTGCCATCCAGACCTGCATCAAGTGTGCAGGCCGGGCAGAGTAAACCTCGCGAATCGCCTTCACCTGACACCCGTGCCGACCTACCATTGCGCCGACAAGTGAGGTGCCATGAAAGCAGCAGTGATCAAGGAACAGGGCCCGGTCGAGAACATCGTTTATGACGACTGGCCCGATCCGGTCATTGGCGACGATGAGGTTCTGGTGGCCGTGAAGGCCTGCGCGCTGAACTATCTGGATCTTGAAGTGCGCCGTGGTATGCCGGGTTTCCCGATTGAGACGCCGTGGATTTCAGGCGGTGATGCCGCCGGCGTGGTTCAAGCCGTAGGCAAGGACGTCACACGCACCAAACCCGGCGACCGCGTTGTGCTCGACCCGTTCGGGCGCGATGGCATGATGGGCGAGGATTGCCAGGGCGCACTGGCTGAACTTGCCAAGGTGCCGGACGAACAGATCATCCATATCCCCGATAACGTGAGTTTCCTCCAGGCCGCCGCCCTGCCGGTGGGTTACGGCACGGCACATCGCATGATGTTCGACCGCGCGAAAGTGCAGAAGGACGAACTGGTGCTGATCCTGGGTGCTGCTGGCGGCGTGGGCCTAGGCTGTCTGCAGATTGCCCAGGCGATCGGTGCGCGCACGATCTGTGTTTCATCACGGGCCGAGAGCCTGGAGAAACTCACCGCACTGGGCGCAGACCATGTCATCAATACCTCGGAAGAAGACTTCAGCCGGGCGGCCTGGAAACTTTCGGAAAAGAAGGGCGTCGATGTCTGCGTGAACTATATCGGCGGGCCGACCTGGGTGCCCGCCTTGCGCACCATGAAACAGAACGGGCGCGTGGTGACCTGCGGCGCCTCGGCCGGGTTCGAGCCCCAGACCGACATTCGCTACATCTGGACGCGCGAGCTCAACATCATCGGTGCCAACGGCTGGTCTGTTGACGGCATTGCCTGGCTGCTGGAGGAGATCGCAAAGGGTGCCATGGAACCTGTCATCGATTCCGTCTTTCCGCTGAGCGCTATTCAGGATGCCCAGCGCAAACTGGAAGACCGGCAGGTCTTCGGCAAGATTCTCCTGGAACCCTGAGAGAGACGATGACCCAAGGTACGTTTTCCGAGAACACGCCGGTTCGTTTCAACGACGCCTTGCCCGAAGCCGTCGATGTGGTGGTGATCGGCGGCGGCATCGCAGGCGTGGCGACAGCATGGTTCCTGGCGCAGCGCGGCAAGAAGGTCCTGGTAGCCGAAAAGGGTCGCGTGGCGGGCGAACAATCCAGCCGCAACTGGGGCTGGGTGCGCCAGCAGGGCCGCGACTGGGCCGAGCTGCCGATCATGATGGAATCCAACCGCATCTGGCGCGGCCTGGCCCAGGAAACCGGCGAGCCGGATCTGGCCTTCACGCAATCCTCCAACATCAAACTTGCTGAAAGTGCCGAGACGCTTGCGGGTTACGAAGCCTGGCGTGAACTCTCCATGCAGCATCAGCTGGAAACCAACATCCTGACCGTAGAAGAGGTCGCCGAACGTTTTCCTGATGTGAACGGCAACTTCGTCGGCGGCATGGATACGCCGTCCGACGGGCGTGGCGAGCCGTGGCTGGCGGTGCCCGCACTGGCACGCGCAGCCCAGAAGAAAGGCGTTGCCGTGATCGAGAACTGTGCGGTGCGCACGCTTGATCTCAACGGCGGCCGGGTCACGGGCGTCGTGACCGAGAAGGGCCGCGTGGCCTGCGAGCAGGTCCTGTTGGCGGCGGGCGCGTGGTCGACCTTCTTTGCCGACAATTCCGGCATCAATCTGCCGCAACTTGCGGTGCGCTCCACGGCTGGACGCACGGAAGCAACGCCTGAGTTCTACAGCAACAACATCTATGTCCCGGGCCTGGCGCTGCGGCGGCGCAGCGATGGCGGCTATACCGTCTCGACCGGCGACATTGCCGAACACTATGTCTCGCCCAAATCGTTCCGCTATTTCACCCGCTTCCTGGCCCTGATGAAGGTGGCCTCCCGCGATATCCAGATCCGCCCGGCTGCGCCGAAGGGCTACCCCGGAAGCTGGGGCATGGCGCGACGCTGGAGCGGCGACGAGACAACACCCTTCGAGCGCATGCGGGTGCTGAACCCCGAACCATCGCAAAAGGCCGTGCGCCGCATGGAAGAACGCCTGCCCCAGCGGTTCCCGAAGCTGGCGGGCGTCAAGCTCGCGGAATCCTGGGCCGGCATGATCGACGTGACACCCGATGCCGTGCCGACCCTGGGAGCCCTCGACCTTCCAGGCCTCTATGTCGCGACCGGCCTTTCAGGCCACGGCTTCGGCATCGGTCCGGCAGTGGGCCGCATCATGGCTGATGTGATTACGGGACGGGACGCAGGCCATGACCTAAGCCGCTTCCGCCCGGAACGCTTCTTTGACGGCTCGCCCATCAAGCCGGGGCCCTACTAACAGCAGACCACATCTCCCTCACCCTCCCATAGCTTATGCTGCAAACCCATCCACCTTCCGGGAACGGGAGAAGCCGTGGTGAGGGCCGCCACCTTTAGAGAAAGCAGGCAGAACCGATGGAAGAAAAAGAACTCGATATCGAACGGCTGTGGCGCGGCTGGCTGCGCTCGCCGTTTCACAGCTTTCTTCACATGGACCTGGAAGCATTCGACCGCGAGGCCGGTACGGCCACCTTCAACATCCCGTTCAAGGAGGCTTACGCGCGCACGGCAGGTGAAGAAGGCATCCATGGCGGCGTCCTGGCAAGCATCATCGACATCGCGGCAGACTTCGCACTGGCCGTCGCGATGAACCGCATGGGGTTCCCCACAATCGATCTTCGAATCGACTATCTGCGCATGGCATCGAACGGCGACATGACCGCCAAGGCGCGCACGATCAAGAAGGGCCGCACCATCGGGGTTGCCGAGGTTGAGGTCTACGACGCCAAAGGCCGTCTCTGCGCAGTCGGTCGCGGCGCCTATGCGACGGCAGCCGGGTAGTTAACACCACTCTACTGTGTCATCCCGGCCTTGAGCCGGGATCTCGTCATGACAGGTTTCAAAAGCTTCGTGCGGACCGAGATCCCGAATATCCGCTTTGCATATTCCGGGATGACACGAATGAGATTTGATCAGCTCTCGAACACGACGCAGGCGCCATCGGTTTCATCTGGCGCAATCAGCAGGCTGCCGTCACGGGCCGTGTATTCCACGCCGTTAGCCGACAGGACCGAGCGGATAACCGCCAGATCGGCGACGCCAAAGATCACCGCGCCAACCCAGGGCGTGACGGGCGGTGCGGCTCCGGCATGGCTTTCCGAGAAGGCCTGCGGGGTCTGGAGTTCCACACGTCCGCGCTGAAGATTGAGAACCAGTCCAGCTTCACCGGATGTCGGTGCAACACCCGTGACCTGCTGCAGTCGTCCGGCCACCGCGTCGGGTTCATCACAAACCAACACGACACCGGCCAGAGACGTGGCACCATTGGCATGACCCATCAGGTCGTTCTGCCAGAGCGCGTCTGGTGTGTCGTGCTGACAGAAGAAGAGGTCTGCTTCTGGAAACCATGCGGGATCAATCTCGGTAATACGAAAGCGCCCTTCCCGGCTGCCTTCGCCAAACGGCACCTGGCGCGCGATGGCATAGGGTTCCTGGATCGCATCAATACGCGAACGCACATCGGCAAAGGTGGCATCGCTGTCATCGGTGCCCAGCGCGACCAGATGCAGGCCGGTGTAGCGGTCTAGCAGGACACGCAGATGTTCATGATAGAGCGCGGCATCGGTCACGCCGATGAGCTCGAAATACCCTTCGCGAAACATCATGCAGTGGTTTCCCGTACCCCAGGGCCCGTCCGCCCCGCTATGGCTTGAGCGCCGCGTCAATGTGAACCCCAGCCGCTCCCAGGCGGCAGCGGCACGATCGAGCAAGTCGGTCGCCAGCGCGGCATGGTCGAGCCAGGGGGTCAGGGCCTCACCCACCTATCTCCTCACCGAACAGCTCCCGTGCCTGTTTCTGCACGATCAGGCGGTCGATCTTGGCCGCGCCGTTGAGCGGCAGGTCGTCGAGCACGGCGACACGGCGGGGGTGGGCGTAGGCCGGGCCGTTTTCGAGGCACCAGGCCTTGGCTGCGGCTTCATCGAACGTGCTGCCGGCAATCACGGTGATCATGGCAACCGGCGCTTCACCTTTGATGCGGTGAGGCAGCGGCACGACCGAGGCATCGGTGACATCGGGATGGGCGAGCAGCAGGTTCTCGACTTCCTTGGGATAGATGTTCTCGCCGCCGCAGTTGAACATGTCGTCGGTGCGGCCCATGAAATAGTACCAGCCGTCTTCATCGACGCGGAAGAGATCGCCGGTCTTGAGCCAGCCGTCGACCAGCTTCTCGGCGTTGACGTCATCGCGTTTGTAGTAACCCGGCGTGACACCGGGATTGCATACCCACATCTCGCCATAGTCGGATTCCGTACCATCCGTGCCGACCAGCTTCACATCACCTTCGGGCAGGATTTTGCCGCAGCTTCCAGGTGGTACGGCGGTGACGCCAGGCGGCACAGCGACGGGCACGGGCCCACCTTCGGTAAGGCCGTAACTTTCGACACAGTTCACACCAAAGGTCTCCATGATGTCGCTCAGCAATTCCGGCTGGACCGGCGCCGAGCCGACCGAAAGCCCCTTGAGATGGGAGAGATCGAGCTGGTTGATGAGCTCGCGGTGCTGGAGCAGCGCGGTATAGACCGCAGGCACGCCACCGGTGTTGGTGCATTGATAATCTGACAGCGCACGCAGGAACGGCTCGGGCTTGAAATCGGGCAGGATGACGACCGATCCGCCGACATGGAGCAGCGGCTTGAAGGCGCCGGCCATGGCGTTCTTGTGGTACATGGGCACGGCCGCAAGCGAGCGGTTTTCCAGCTTTTCGGGCCAGTGTTCCTGGAAGATGCGGATACCCCAGAGCTGGCCTTCATGGGTGAGCACCACGCCCTTTGGCCTGCCCGTTGAGCCAGAGGTATAGGGCTGGAACGAGGGGTGATCAGCGGCAAGCTCCGGCGGATCAAAGCTGGTGGGCTGTTCCATCAGCAGGGTTTCGTAGTCCTGCCAACCCGCCGGTGCAGGATCGAACGCGATGCGCGGCTTGAGGCCGGCGGCTTCGCAGACCTCGACAACAAAGCGGTTGCTTGAGGGTTCGATGATGGCCGCGGCACTGTCGCTGTCGCGCACCGTGAAATCGAGCACGTCAGCGCCCAGTTTGGTGTTGAGCGTGACCGGCACGACACCCGCGCGCATGGCGCCATACATGATCTCGATGAACTCGAAGCGGTTGCCCACACACATGGCGAGCCTGTCACCGGGCTTGAGACCCATGGAGACAACAAGATTGGCCGCACGGTTGAGCCGTTCTTCCATCTCTCCATAGGTGACTTCGCGCGGCGAGGCCTGTGTGAGGTCGATCATCGCGATGCGCTCGGGCATGGCGAGCGCGGGTTCGTGGCTGAAGTAGCCCAGATTGTTCTGACGCCTGGCGTCCATCATGGTGCTCCGTTCATGGTTCGGGTCCTGATCGATCTTGTGAGCTGCACATCAGCCTCCACCCCCACTCCGTCATGGCACGGCTTGACCGGGCCATCCATGCCGGAGAACTGGAACAACCTTCCCAATGGTAACGGGTTTCCACAATTGTGATCGCGGCTGGCGGATGGGTCAATCCAACCATCGGTGTGATGCTGCGCGGCCTCTGGCATAGATGGCTCCATCAAGTGGGGCCATGACGGTGGGGGTGGTGGGAGGAGTGGCCGGGAGGAATCAACGGCCTGGAATTCCGAGTTGTTCGGGAAAGAGGGCCATGAGGCCGCTGATGAGGTCATCAGCCATGGCGGCCAGCGCGGCTTCGCCCTTTTCGGGCGTGGCAAGAGAAGGGTCACCGCGTGCGCCCGTGGCGCTGTGATCGATGCCGCCATCGGGATCGTTGCGGAAAACGCTGGGCTGGCGGAAGACGGTTGTGGGAGCCCCGCGCATGTTGCCATCGTCACGCCGGGCGCGGCTGAGCTGAACCAGCTCTGGTGCAATGACGAGCATCATGGAGGTTTCTTCCTCGTCGGCATGGCCATCGATGTCGTGTTCCATGAGATGCGCAGCACCTGCGCCCAGACGCGTGATATCAGCGACAGGAATACGCAGGCCTGTGGTTTCATAGAGTTCACGCGTGGCGACCTGCAGGACCGGTTCGGTCGAGACACCGGTGTTGACGATGGCAATGTGGCGCGCACCCTGTGCAATGAGGCCCCCGATGAGATCGTTGATCAGCGCGGTAAAGGTCTCGGGCGAGAGGTGCTGGCTGCCGGGCCAGTGGCGGAAGGCCGGGTAGTAACCAAAGGCAACCACCGGGGCGATCAGCACGGGAAGTTCCCCGGCGATGCGCCGCGAGAGTTCACGGGCCAGCAGCCAGTCGGTCTTCATGGGCAAATGGAGGCCGTGCTCCTTTGCCACCGCGCCCACAGGCACAATGACGACGGAACTGGCCAACCGTTCGGCGACCTCCGGCCATGTTAAATCCTCAATCCACGTACCTTGCATGGTATGAGCTTAGATCGGATCGCAGTTTGGTGGGATCATTTTTGATCCCACCGAATTGCGTGAATCCGATCTATCCTAAATGCGTGAGCCCAACGACAAGCCGGAGTGCACCTATGGCGCAGCGCCCCAACATCCTGATTTTCTGTACCGACCAGCAGCGCGCAGACAGCCTGGGCTGTTACGGCAACGACCTGGCGCGCACGCCGGCGGTCGATGGTCTGGCGGCACGCGGCATGCGCTTTGATAACCACATGACGCCCAACCAGATCTGTTGCCCCAGCCGGGGCACCATGATCACCGGCCTGTATCCGCGTCATCACGGCATGACGACCAACGGGCGCACGCTGCATGAGGGATTGCCAACCCTGCCGGGACTTTTGAACGAAGCCGGTTACCGGACTCATGCAGTTGGGAAACTCCATCTGCAGCCGATCATGGCCGATGCCGCACTGCGTTATCCCGAATCCGTGCCGTTCTGGCGGTCCGGGCACGGTGCCGACTGGAATGGGCCCTATTTCGGCTATGAAACCGTGGACCTGATGATCGGGGAATCGCTCCTGGCAACGCAGGGTGGGCATTACGCGGCGTGGCTGGCCGGGCAGCACCCTGAGGTGATCCCGCTTTATCAGCCTGATGCAGCACTGGCCGGCCCCCTGACTGACCTTGCGGAAGCCTGGACCGCCGGCGTGCCTGACGCGTTGCACTACAACACCTGGATTGCCGACCGGGCGATCGACTTTCTGGATCAGACCGAAGGCCCGTTCATGATGTTCGTGTCTTCTCCTGATCCCCACCACCCGTTCAGCCCACCACGGCCATGGGCTGATCTGTTCGATGCCACCGACATGCCGGCACCCGATGTGCTTCCAGGAGAACTGGACCGGATGCCCGACTATGTGCGCGCCCGGTTGAGCGCGGACTGGATCGACAACGACGCACCCGCCGTCGAACAGGGCGGCATGACGCTGACCGATGAGATTTCGCCAGTGAGCATGGCGCATGCCATTGCCCTGACACGGGGCATGGAGGCCCAGATTGACCACCAGATCGGGCGCGTGTTGGAGAAGCTTGAGGCGCTGGGCAAGACCGAGGACACGATTATCCTGTTTACATCAGACCATGGCGAGTTCCTGGGTCAGCACGGCCTGCTCCACAAGGGGCCACCGCCCTATGGCGATCTCAGCCGGGTGAGCTTCGTGATGGCAGGGCCTTATGTTCCCGAAGGCCTGACTTCTCTGGCGCCCAGCAGCCATCTCGACATCATGCCCACGCTGCTGGAACTGGCCGGTGCTGGTGACGGCGGCACCCGCCAGGACGGTGAAAGTCTGGTTCCGGTGCTGGAAGGGCGCGCGCCGGAACGCCAGGCGCGGTATCTGGAGTTTCACCCGCGCATCGACCAGCGGGTCTACAACCACACGATCGTTACCGAGGCCTGGCGGCTGACGCTTTATCCGCAATCTGGAGAGGATTGGGGCGAATTGTTCGACCTGCGCGATGACCCAGGCGAACACCGGAACCTGTTCCATGACGCCGATTATGACTTCATCCGTGATCGTCTGACACAGCGCCTGAACGAAGACTTCGCACCAGCACCCCACGCAGGAACCGATCTGATTGCCAAGTGGTAGGAGCGTCCAGACCAGATTCAGATAGTTAGAGCATCTTCACCTGCACTGTTCGCATCGCAAAGCGATCCGATCAAAACAGGATATGCTCTAGCGCAGGGATGCCGTGATTTTCAGCAACCAGTCGCGGAACAGCACCGAGGCAGGTGAGAGCGCGCCCAGTGACCGCATGGCGAGGTGGTAGGAGAGTCCGCTTTTGACGTCCAGTCCATCGAGACAACGCACGAGGCCCAGGCGTTGGCTGAGAAATCCGGAGGCCGGTGCGCGGGCCAGCGCGATACCCTGCCCGGCTGCGGCCATGCTCATGGCAATGACGGTCGAATCGGTGAAGCAGAACCGGGCCTGCACAAGGTCGGTCACGCCAGCCGCCTCGAACAGGCTGAGCCAGCTTGTACGATGAGAAGAAATCTCGATCAGTGTGTGACCCAGAAGCTCAGCGGGATCGGTAATCGCTGCAGCAAGATCAGGTGTCGCAAGAGGATAGATGGTCTCACCGAAAAGGGCCGTGCTGTCACCCTCGCTGACCGGTGTGCCACCGTAAATGATGCTGAGATCAATTCCCTCGCGACTCATGAGGTCATCACCATCATCGCTCATGACGTGGACCTGAATATCAGGGTTGGCCGCATGAAAGTCGGGCAGGTTCCGGGCAAGCCACGAGGCAGCAAAGATGGTCGGCGCCTTGATCGTCACCGTGCGATGACGCGCCTGTCCGAAAAGCGAGGCTGCTGTGGTTTCAACCGATAGCAGGGACTGACGCACCACCGGCAGGAAAGCGCGACCGGCTTCCGTCAACGTGACGGCGCGGGATCCACGTTCGAACAGTTTCGCGTCGAGATGGCCCTCCAACGCCTTGATCTGCTGGCTGATGGCTGGTCCGCTCATATTTAGATCGTTGCCGGCACGGCTGAAACTCTGGTGACGGGCGGCAGCTTCAAAGACGCGAAGCCAGTTAAGTGAAGGAATGCGCCGGATTGGCATGGCTTGCTCCTGATGGCGTCAGGTCATGAGCATAAGTTGAGCTTACGCATCAGGGCAAGAATCATGACTTGCCGTGCCCCCTGCGCTGCATTCCTATGGGTCGCGACAACGGGAGGCGACCCATGGCCCAGGCTGCAGTGGCACAAACCAGAACCAGCATCCGCACAGATTTTGAGCGTGATGGCTATTTCGCGCCTCTCGACGTGATCAGCGCAGATGAAGCCATGGCCAATCGTGGGGAGCTCGAGCGCCTGGAGTCGCAGATCATCGGCCAGAGGCTTGGCAACAAGGGCCAACTCAGCCAGGCACACACCATCTTCAGGTTCGCCAACAATCTGGTACGCAACCCGACAATCCTGGACGCGGTCGAAGAACTGATCGGCCCCGATATTCTGGTATGGGGATCAACGTTTTTCACCAAGGAAGCGCAGAGTCCGTCCTATGTGAGCTGGCACCAGGACCTGCGCTATTGGGGCCTTTCCAGCGACGATCTGGTATCGGTCTGGATCGCCCTGGGTCCGGCCAAACGCGAACATGGCTGCATGCGTTTTGTCCCGGGCTCCCACAAGTTCGACATGCTCGAACATCGCGACACGTTTGATGGTGCCAATTTTCTGACCCGCGGGCAGGAAGCCGTGATCGACATCAGTGAAGACGAAACCGTTCTGGTTGAACTGGAGGCAGGGCAGGCCTCCATGCATCACGGCCGTCTTCTGCATTCATCGGGCCCTAACCAGGCTGATCAACGCCGCGTTGGCTTCGTCGTGAACTACCTGGCGCCAAGCATGCATCAGGTCGTGGCATCCGAGGATTTCGCCATGCTGGTGCGCGGCCAGGACAACCATGGCCATTTCATTTCCGTTCCCGGACCCCAGGATGACCTGACCCCGGAAGCACTGGCCTGGCACCGGCGCATCGTCGGGACCCAGAACACGGCCATTTATGACGGCGCGCCTGTGTCCGAAACCTGAGCACGGGCGATAAAACCCTACCCAAAGCTCCGCCTGAGCGAACAGGCCGTGGTGCTGGCAAGAAATGCGGGCTAGCCTTGGGTTCCTCTGGTCTGATCAATTCTGGACCCGGAGGTTTTGTAGGGGGCAAACGAACATCCATGCGTTACATGACGACACTGCTGCGTGCTGCCGGCCTGGTTGGCCTGCTTGTGATTGCATTTGGTTTCTCCGGGTCTGTATGGGCTCAGGAAGATTCCGCCGCTGAATCGGTCGAGGAGTTACCCGTCTGGGTCACCATTGACGGCGACGAACTGTTCGAAGTGCGCGGGATATCAGGTTTCGATTCGGATCAGCGCGCTTCAGCAATCGCCGAACGCATCGTGCAGTTTGCCGAGCACGGTAACCTGGGCATCTCTCATCATGTTGCGCCCGGCAAGTACGGCATGGACGTTTGGCTGGACGAGATCCAGGTCATGGCCGTCCTGGAGATTGACACCCAGGCTGAGAACATCGACGCCGAGACGCTGGCTGAAGCCTGGGGTCTGATCATCGATCAGGCTGTTGCCAACTACCGGGAACGTCGGTCCGACGAATCCATCCAGCACAGCTGGATCGTGGCTGCAGGCTGGACTGGAGTGTTTCTTGCGTTCTGCACGCTGCTTGTGATCGTGTTCCGGTTTGCGTTGCATCACACCAACTGGCGTGTCGAACGATGGGTCAAGAAGGTCGAGGAGACGACCGGAAAACTGGCAGAAACCGATGTCCTGATAACCGTCATTCGCCTGACGTTATGGATGATTGCCTTCGCGCTCTTTTTCATGGCGCTCTATTACTACCTGTCGCAGGTCCTCTATTCGTTCCCTACGACCCGGGGATTTGCCGCGATCCTTTTGCACGTCTTCACCGAGCCGGTCCTGAATCTGGGCATCACCTTTGTTGAGCAGATTCCCGATTTTGTGGCCCTGGGCGTCATCTTTTTCCTGACCCGCTATCTGCTGAAGATCGTCAGGTTGCTGTTTCAGAACATCGAACTGGGTGTCATCGCCATTCCGGGATTCGAGCAGGACTGGACCTGGCCGACCTTCCGGATCGTGCGCGCGATCATGGTGATCTGCTCGATTGTCGTTGCTTTTCCCTACATTCCCGGATCTGGCAGCGACGCTTTCCAGGGCATGACAATTTTCCTGGGCGTGATCCTGTCCCTGGGGTCAAGCTCGGTCATCGGGAACCTGCTGGCCGGCCTGGTTGTCATCTACCGACGCGGCGTCAACCGTGGCGATATCATTGAGATCGACGGTTTCACAGGACGGGTCGAATCCGTCCTGGTTCTTGAAACACTTCTGCGCACGCCGCGCAGCGAAGCTGATCTCGATCCCCAATTCGCGGCTGTTGAACGCCAATCTGACCAACTACAGCAGGCCTGGCGCATCAGATGGCGTGATCCTTTCTACCCGTGTGGGCATTGGTTACGAAGAGCCTCAGGCAAAGGTCGAAGCGATGCTTCTTGAAGCGGCATCACGCACGAAGGGCCTGAAGGCCAGCCCGGGCGCCTTTGTTCTGCGCAGTGAACTTGCCGATTTTGCCGTGGTTTATGAACTCTTCATCTACCCCGCTTCGGTCGAAGCGATGCCGCGTCTGCGTTCGGGCCTCCATGCCAACATTCTCGATGTCTTCAACGAAGAGAAGGTCCAGATCATGACGCCGGCCTATGATCGCGATCCCGAGGAGCCAAAGATTGCACCAGTAGAGCCCAGGAAAGCCTGAGCCGCCTGCACCGATCAAAAAACCCCCGGCGCAAAAGCACCGGGGGTTTTTCTCTGAAGCTAATCTCAGAAGGCTCAGGCCCAGGCAAATCCGGGCAACAGGAAGAGATAGCCGTTTGGCGTGATCACCGGTTCCAGGCCTTCACGGTACAAGACCCCGTTGGGCGGGAACATCAGGAAGACGTAACCTCCGGTGTCCTCCATGATTTCCTGCATGCGGATATAGATGTCATGGCGCTTCTCAAGATCGGTCTCTGCAAGACCGGCTGCGAAGAGCTCGTCATACTCAGGATCCGACCAGCGCTCCCAGTTCCACACACCGACCTGGTCGGAGATGTACCACTGGGTCATCTGGCTGGGATCGGGCGAGTCCAGATAGGCCATGATCCAGAGTTCCAGATCTTTCCAGTCATCGCCTTCTGACTCGAGACCCAGGTTCCAGAACGGGCCGGGATCGACCGGTACGACTTCAACATTGAGGCCGATCTCGGCAAGGTTTGCCTGGATGATGGTCGCCGCGGCAACACGGTCTGCCACGTTAATCGTCTTCAGGGTAAGCGACATGCCCTCGGCGCCAGCTTCGGCGATCAGGGCGCGAGCTGCGTCGAGATCAGGCGTGTCGTATTTGCCTTCCTCGCGGAAGCCGACCAGACCCGGGGGAACGATACCATGGGCACGTGTGCCAACACCGGCCCAGGCGCCATCAATGACCGTCTGCACATCGACGGCATGCTGAATTGCCTGGCGAACCCGGATGTCCTGCAAGTTCGGGTGGTCGACATTAAGTCCCATCCAGAACCACTGGGTCCCGGCATATTCCTTGACGACTCCTCCCGCAGGCGGGTCTGCGACCAGACGCGGAATGGCATCGATCGCGATGTTGGTGAGATCGATTTCATCTGCCTCAAAGGCAATCTCAGCCGTCTTCTCGTCTTCGATGACGATGAACTTGACGTTGGAAATGGCAGGCTGTGTTCCGCCCCAATTGGGATTGGGTTCAAGAGAGAAGCTCTGCTTCTGAACCCATTCGCTGACGCGGTAGTAACCGCAATAGAAATTGAAGATACCGTCATACTTGCCGCCAACGGCTTCCACCGCGACCTTTGAGACGATCGAGCCTGTGCCGTCACAAAGCCAGGTCAGCCAGATCGGTGCAAAGGGCTGGTTGAGATGGATGATGCCCGAATGGCTGCCGGTGACTTCGACGTGGTCGAGCGCAACCGCCTTGTCCTTCCACTCGGAGACCTGCATGCGTTCGAGCGAATACTTGACGTCTTCAGCGTCGAGTTCGGCAATTTCCTCATGGGTCGTGCCGTCGTACCACATGATCCCTTTTTTCATTTCGAAGGAGATCGTCTGGGCATCGACCTGCTCAAGCGAGGAGACAAACTCACTGGCTTGCCAGTCCCATGAATCAGCGCTGTCGGTATAGGTCGCCAGACGCGCAAGGCAGGCATATTGCAGCATCATCTCGATGCCGCCGATCATGTAACCAGGATCGGTTGAAAGGATCGTGCGATTGGCGCGCACACGCAGCAATCTGTCGGATTGTGCCCAGGCACTCGACGGATCGAGCAAGCCCCCAACAAATGCGGCGGCCGAAGCCGAAGCAGCAGTGGCCGCCATCATGGCGCGGCGTGAAAGTTGTGGTGTCGTCATTTTAAGCGTGCCTCCCAAAGGCCTTTTGAACTTATCGGCCATCTTTTCAGGCACTTATTGAACAGGTCAAGGATTCATCTCTGCAGTTAATAACGAAAAACCCCCGGAGCAAGCGCTCCGGGGGTCTGACGTTTCAAAGAAAGGCAGGCTCAGGAAGAGCCGTCATTCCATTCGAAGTTCTGGATCTGCCAGGTGTAACCGTTCGGGGTAACAACCGGCTCCAGGCCATCACGATAGAGAATGCCCGTCGGCGGGAAGGTGAGCCACACATAGGCACCCGTATCCTCCATGATTTCCTGCATGCGGATATAGATGTCGTGGCGCTTCTGTTCGTCGGTCTCGGAAAGACCAGCCTGGTACAACTCGTCAAATTCAGGATCTGACCAGCGCTCCCAGTTCCAGACACCAACCTGATCCTTGATGTACCACTGTGCCATCTGGCTGGGGTCAGGCGCATCGAGATACGCGATGATCCACATTTCCAGATCTTTCCAGTCGTCACCTTCAGACTCGAGGCCAAGGTTCCAGAACGGACCGGCATCCATGGGGATCACATCGACGTTGATGCCGATTTCAGCCAGGTTTGCCTGAATGATCGTGGCCGCAGCGATGCGGTCGGTCTGGTTGATGGTTTTGAGCGTGATCGTGAGACCTTCAGCACCGGCCTCCTTGATCAGGGCACGTGCCGCGTCGAGATCAGGCGTAGCGTACTTGCCCGTCTCGCGATGGCCAATCACACCCGGAGGCACAATGCCGTAGGAGCGTGTGCCGACACCGGCCCAGGCGCCTTCGAGCACCAGATCCACATCAACAGCATGCTGAATGGCCTGGCGAACACGAATGTCCTGAAGGTTGGGATGTTCGGTGTTCAGGCCCATCCAGATCCACTCAGTACCGCTGTATTCCTTGACGATACCGTCGGCGGGTGGGTTTTCCACCAGACGCGAGATGGAATCGACCGAGATATGGGTTATATCGATCTCGCCGGTTTCAAACGCAATTTCAGCCGACTTGGCATCATCGATGATGAGGAACTTGACGTCGGAGATGCCCGCAGGTGTGCCTTTCCAGTTGGGATTGGCTTCGAGCGTGTAGCTCTGCTTCTGGACCCACTCGGCAACGCGGTAATAACCGCAATAGAAATTGAAGATGCCGTCGTATTTACCGCCTTCAGCTTCAACCGCGATCTTGGAAAGGATCGAGCCGGTACCACCGCTGAGCCATGTGTACCAGATAGGGGCAAACGGCTGGTTGAGGTGGATGAGGCCGGAGTGACTGCCCGTGATTTCGACATGGTCGAGCGAAGCAGCCTTGTCCTTCCACTCGGAATCCTTGATGCGCTCAAGCGAGAACTTCACGTCCTCGGCGTTCAACTCGCCGATTTCCTCATGCGTGGTGCCGTCGTACCACATGATGCCCTTGTTCAGGGTGAAGCCGATGGTCTGAGGGTCGATCTGCTCGAGCACCTCGACAAACTCGCTCTTCTCCCAGCCCCATGAATCGGCGCTGTTGGTGAACTTGGAGAGGCGTGCAAGGCAGGAATACTGCAGGATGATCTCGAAACCACCGATCATGTAACCAGGGTCGGTCGAGAGGATCGCGCGGTTGGTGCGGATGCGCAGGGGCTTGTTTGATTGTGCCCAGGCACTGTTGGGATCGAGCAGACCGTCAACAAGGCCCGCAGCAGCGATAGATGCCGCTGAGGCCTTCAGTATGTCGCGGCGATCGAATTGCGGTGATTTCATTAAGGTGCCTCCCAAGGCGTTTATGTTTGTACTTGTGAGTAATCTTTTCAGGCGGGGTGCAAGCGGTCAAGTGAGTTGGACAAGTGTCCATCAAACGCCATGGCGCGGAATCTCCTCGTCCCAGCTTTTCGACCAGAACCGAACGCCCTGATCATGGGCTTCGGCACGGCATGACAACAGGAACGAATCCTCCGTGGCGGTCAGTTCATAAATCGCTTCGACGCGCGTATCCCACGCATCACCGCGTTTAAGCGTGGCATGATAATCCAACCGTGCCCGTGCTGACAGCGGTTCTCCTTCGCGCACCGTGTAGGTTTCGACACCGCCGCCGGAAAACTCTGTATCGGTTTCCTCGAGACGATGGTGGCCGCGGTCCTTGAGCATTTTGATGCACGCTTCCCCGGTGACATAATCCCGGCTCATGGTGCGTTCGCGATGATAGGGGCGCCAGGTCTCGCTTGCAGGCGGAGCCACCACAACGGAGGTCCCAAGCGAGGGAAGTTTCGAATCCGCAGCATCGCGGGGCCGCACGGGCAACATGAAAACGCTCGATCCGGTTTCAACCTTGATCGTGGGGAGTTGCGCCGATTGCCAGATCAACGGCCATGCGCCGGTCTGGACCGTAAGGCGGACACGGTGCCCCCTGGGGAACACATGGGCGCAATCGTTCAGCGTCACACGCACGCGATAGGTCGTTCCGGGCTCCAGGTCCGCAGGCGATTCGTGGCCATTGCGGTGCGTCAGGTTAAGCAGGCCGTATGTGACCCGGGTTGAAGCACCATCGGGCGCAACATCGTTGAGCCGGACATAAAGCAGGCCCTGGGGCATGTCGCTCGAGACATCGAGTTCCAGCACAGGCTGACCCAGAATCTCGGTCCGACGCGCCAGGGGTGCAGTATCAAACGCCAGGCTGCGGCCGTCTTCCTCGCGCTGATCTCCGGGCATTTCAGCATCATGGCCATAGGGGCACCAGTCACCATGGCTTGTGCCATCCAGCACGGAGCCGCGATGGATCAGGGTCCGGCTGCGTTTTGCACGCGGCGCCAGGCCATCGGCGTTGAGATGGAGCATAAAACGCTCGATCCGTTCGCTGGGCCAGTTTGCCTCACCCACCCAGCGGCCGGGCCTGTGATCATAAGAGGTCTGCGGCGGTGCACTTTCCTGCATCCAGCAGCGCAGGCGCGGCTCATCCATCATGCCGGTGTCGTTACCCTTGAGCCAATGGTCCCACCAGCGGCACAGATCCTTGAGCCCATCGATGGCAGGGCCGGGTATCGCCTTCCAGGGATAGGCATGGGTCCAGGGGCCGACCAGCCCGCGGAACGGTGCCTTCAGTCCTCCAGCCAGCCGGAACACGGTGTTGGTGTAACCATCTGCCCAGCCGCCCACGGCATAAACCGCGGCTTCGATATCGTCATAGTTCTCGCACACCGAACCATGCTTCCACTGGTCATCACGGGTCTGGTGGTTGAGCCAGATGGAGGCAAGATTGGGAGCATTCTCCAGACGCTCCAACCACATGTCGCGCCAGCGATCACCAACGATCTCAGGGTCGGGCGGGCGCATGGCAAAGGTCGACATGGTGCCGCCCCAATTGAGATTGTCGTTGAGCAGGCAGCCACCCATGTAATGAACGTCATCGGCATAGCGGTCGTCGGTCGAGGCAACGGAATAGACCGCCTTGAGCGAGGGCGGACGCAAGGCAGCAACCTGCAGGCAGTTAAAGCCTCCCCAGCTGATCCCCATCATGCCGGTATTGCCCGAACACCAGGGCTGCGCCGCCAGCCATTCCAGAACGTGGTAGCCGTCGTCGAGTTCCTGTTTGGAATACTCATCATCGAACAGGCCTTCGGAATCACCATTGCCGCGCGTATCGCAACGCACCGCGGCAAAGCCGTGGCCCGCCATATAGGTATGATGGCCATCGCCCATGACGGTGAAATCACGGCGGCGATAGGGAATGAACTCCAGCACGGCAGGAACCGGGTCATCTTCCGTGCCGGCCGGAAGCCAGATCGTTGCTGCCAGCTTCACGCCGTCAGGCATGGGGATCCAGACAGGATCAAGCTTCGTAACCTTGTGGGGAAAACGCGTCACAACACGAGCCATCGACACCTCCGGGTAAAAACTATGCAGTCACCGTAGCGCGCAGCGGGCTTGGCAGTGCGGTGATATGATGTGAGACAGGACAGCACCAAAGCTGCCGGACTTGCAAGATGCTCTGAACCCGCAGACGGAATAAAATGACGATGCAAACAAGCAAGAATTCCGAGATCAACGATGCCATCCGCGCCCTGCGCGAAGCCGCATTGCGCCACTAAGGATGATGGCGTCCACAGCGAGACGCCCGAACTGCAATCCCTGCTGGAAGGTCTGGCTGCACGCCGGGAGGCGGCAGCCCAGGCCATTCTGGCGGCGTGGGACGATGCACCACAGGCAACCCGGACACCCCATGAGGCTGTTGCCCTGAAACATGAGGCTGTTGCCCTGAAAGATGCATTTTCACGCGTCAAGGCAGCGGTTGCGTCCGATACCGATGCCGTGTTGGCGGGTGAATGCCTGACCCTGGAGACCCGCGCCTTCAACGCGGTCGAGGCTGCACGGAGCCATGATATCCCGGCAAAGCTGGACTCTGCCCTGAACGCCGCACGCGACGATATTGCCCGGGCCATGAACGCCCTGCAGCCCTTCCTGGCCGAAGAAACCTGAAGACACGGCACGGCACTCCTGCCCTTGCCACGACCGAACCGATGCGGTGACGATAGCGGCAGGGGAGAATGCCGATGTCTGATGCCACTGCCGTGCGCCGCCGTCAGCCCAAGGGGCTTTATGTCCTGTTCCTGACGGAGATGTGGGAGCGCTTCGGCTTCTACACGATGTTCAGCCTGCTGGTGCTCTACCTCACCCAGAAGGTCGGGCTGGGCGATGCCGATGCGGCGCTGCTCTATGGCACCTTTGCGTCCTTTGCCTATATGACGACCCTGCCCGGTGGCTTCCTGGCCGACCGGCTGCTGGGCTTCCGGCGCGCGATCATCATGGGCGCGGCCATTATGGCGCTGGGTTATCTCTCCCTGCTGTACTCCACGCCTGCGACGATCACGTGGTCGCTTGCCGTCTTGATTGTCGGCAACGGCTTGTTCAAACCCAATGTCGGCAGCCTGCTGGGCCTGCTCTATGACAAGGACGATCCGCGCCGGGAATCGGGTTTCACGATCTTCTATCTGGGCATCAATACCGGTGCCTTTGCCGCAACGCTGATCGCCGGCTGGATCGGCGCAACCTTCGGCTATGACATTGCCTTTGCCATTGCAGGCATCGGCAAGCTGATTTCGCTCCTCACCTTTGTGATCGGCCAGCGCTGGCTCGACGACAAGGGCCATCCGCCCCATCCCACGCTTCTGGAAGCCCGCCATCTGGGTTTCATCAGTCCGACCGCGCTGGTCCTGATCGGCGGCGCAGGCGTTGCGCTGATCACCGCCGTACTCATGCGTCACGACCTTCTGGCCGGGTACCTGCTCGCCACAATCGGCCTTATCGCGTTTGGATATCTGCTGTTCGAGACCTTCCGCGAGGAAGGCGAGACCCGGCGCAAGCTGATCGCGATGATCGTGCTGACAGCCTCCTCCATCGTCTTCTGGACAGCTTACAATCAAGTGGGCACGTCCTTCATTCTCTTCACGGAACGGCTGGTGGACCGTGATCTCTTCTCGATCATCGTACCCCCCAGCGAATTCCTGTCGCTCAACCCCATGTTCATCCTGCTCATGGGCGGTCCCTTTGCCGCATTGTGGGTCTGGCTTGCCAAGCGGGGCTGGAACCCCTCGATCCCCATGAAGTTCGTGCTGGGTCACCTGCTGATTGCTGCAGCGTTCTTCAGCCTTGTGCTGGCGATCCTGGCTTCGCCCGGCAAGGTGCCGTGGGAATGGCTGGTGCTGTTCTTCGCGCTCTACACCGCTGCCGAAATGGTGCTTTCACCGGTCGGCCTTGCCATGGTGACGGCCCTTGCCCCCAAGCGCCTGCTGGGGCTTTCCATGGGACTGTGGCTACTCGCGACTTCGGTCAGTTTCTATCTGGCCGGCCTGGCCGCAGGCATCGCTGCTGTGCCCGACAAGGCAACCGACGCCCAGATGGAATCGATCTACAGCACGGCCTTTACCGACTACGGTTGGATCGGTCTTGGCGGCGGCTTGCTTCTCTTCGCGCTTGTGCCCTGGCTCAAGCGCCTGATGGGTCACGGCGCAAAAGAGGCTTCGTGAGCTCGTGCGCCCTTAACATCAGACCGCCGCGTGATGGAAAGTCGCCCGATTCCTCGACCACATAACCCAGCCCTTCATAGAAGGTGAGGGCAGAGGCGCTGGCCTCGACGCGGACCTGACGGTGGCCACACGAAACGATCAGGTCCTCGGCGCGTTGCATCAATTGCCGGCCCAGCCCCATGCCTGCCGCCTCGGGGTGGACATAGAGCGCCTTGACCTCATCATCCCTGAGCGAACAGAAGGCCACGACGCGACCGTGATCATCGACCGCGACCTCGGCGATATGGTTCTCTGCCGCCATGGCCCTCAGATCAGATTCCGGCGTAATGCCATAGCTCCAGCTTTCAAGCTCGGCCTGAGGAGTAGGCATCGCGCGCAAGCGTGAGGATGGCCGAGCGGTGAACGTCACAGAGCGCTTGCCCGTCATCAGGCGCGACAGGTCGGAAGGTAATGCCGTCGCGTTCCAACACCGCCTCAGTCGTAAAGCACGATACAGCGCACCTCGATGCTCCGGCGGTCACGTGCATCGGGCGGGGTCGACGGGTTCTTGAAGGCGGTGTGGAAACTGAAGCTGCAGGGTGCATCGCTCCCGGCACTGGAATCGGCGCGCACACCACCTGACTGCGCCATTTCGCCCGCGGAATCCCACTGCTTGATCAGCAGGCCTTCGTCGCGCGTCATCTGGGGATACCACCACCAGCCATGCCCGGGCGCACGGTTTGGCGAAGTAGTTTTCGCCGATGCGTTCCTGGTAATGGATTTCGAAAACAACGAGATCTTCGGGGATCACGGTCTGGCCGTCACACAGCGTCATGGCCTCACACTGGACCGGCTCGGAATCGATGTTGCGCCAAAGGTTGATGATGGCAAACCGCCCGTCTGCGCCCAGCGCCGCCCTCGACGGTGGCCTGATCGAGCAGCGCTTCGCCTTCGGCCAGGACGGACCGCACGGTGTCGTTGAGGCCGGGCGGCTTGGCAAGGTCGCGCAGGCGCTGTGGCCCGCTGGTCAGCGTATAGTCACCATGGACCAGATGCGCCGGACCCTGAACCTGCTGGCCACCCTTGATGCGTTTGGCAGCGGCATTCTCTGCCGCCGAACGGATGTTGTGATCGAACGCAAAGACACGTGATGCGCCGGTCGCGGCGCGCACCGCATCAGCGCATTCGGGATAGTAGTGCTGCACCACCGCCTGATGGTCGTAGAAATCCAGCGCCGGATCGGCCAGGGGCCGGTCGATAAGCTCGAACCCATGGGTTCCGATGGTGCGGCGCGCATCACCCGTGAGTGCGCGCGCGTCGCCGATCGGCACGGTGCGTTCCTCTGTGTCGACACCGACATAGCTATCGTCGCTGCCGTCAAGGTCACGTCGTGGTGAAGACCTTGCCATTGCGGAAGAGCGATGATTCCGAGGTCTCCACCATGTAGCTGATCAAACCGGGCGTGGTTGGCACACACAAAGCCTCCTGTGCCTTCATCGGCTGGCCAGTGCTCATGCCTGATCACCTGACGTCGAGGGTTTCGACGCAACGTGTCCGGTCGATGTCGCGAGCATGGATTCAAACAGGGCGTTTTGCTCGGCGGGATCGGTCACGTCGATACAGATGCGGGTCAACCCGTCATCGCGACGCATCCAGGAGAGTTCGCCTTCAGCGCCGTAATGCACATCGGGCGGTGCAATTTCGGGGTCGTCGAGTGTGCCCAGCCCGACGAACAGGACGACATCGAAGGCGCCGCCTGACGAATACCGGGTGAAGAGTGAGCTGCCGCATGCACCACAGAAGCCGCGTTCGCAAACCTCCGATGACCAGAAGATTTTCGGCTCCCCGGCGGTGAAGGCGACGGCATCACGGTCAAAGGCTGCGGTTCCCAGCATCGCGCTACCGGTCCATTGCTGGCACATGTGGCAATGGCAGAGCGCAGAGAATCTTGGGTCGCGGCCCGCTTCATAACGGATGGCACCGCACATGCAGCCGCCGGTGTGTTTTATCTCTGCCATGGTTTTCTCCAGAGGCTCGGAAACACTGCCGGAGCATAACGCAGTTGTGCGTGAGCACCAGCCGTTCTGCGGCGCTCAGGCCGCGCGTTGGCCGACGACCCGACCGGGCGCAGCGCCGGTGTGGCCGTCGTTGTTCCACACTTCCGCGCCGTTGACAAAGACATGGTCGATACCAGCGGCGGGTTGTTCGGGATCCATGAAATCGGCCTTGTCGATGATCGTGGCGGGATCAAAGACGACGATGTCGGCGGCACAACCCACCTCGATTCGCCCGCGCCCCTTCAGGCCGAAACGGTCAGCCGAGGCAGCCGTCATGCGGTGGATCGCATCTTCCATTTCCATCAGGCCCAGATCCCGTGCGTAATGGCCCAGCACACGCGGGAACGTGCCCCACAGGCGGGGATGGGGGTGGCGGTTCATGGGAATGCCGTCCGAGCCGATGAGGATGGCTGGATGGGCCATCAGGCGTTTCACGTTTTCCTCGTCCCGCCCGAAATAGATCGCCCCGCCGGGCGCGAGACGCAGCGCGGCCTCCTTGCGGTCCATGCCCCATTCACCGGCAATGTCATCGAGATAACGCCCGTTCATTTCCGGATGGGGTTTGGACCAGGTAACCAGGGTCTTCGTCCGCTTCTCGACGAATTCCGGCAGAATCGAGGTACTGGAGGCTTCATAGGGATAGGCATCGGCGATGATGTCCTCGCCTGCCTCGCGGCTCGTTTCGTACCAGCCCAGGGCCTCAACGCAGACCTCCGGGCGCTCCTCCACATGACAGTGGAAGTGGGAAATGACGACCGGCAGGCCGGCTTCGCGCCCGATGCGCGCGGCCTCGTCATAGGAAGAACGGGCTTCCAGGTGGTAACTGCGCATATGGGTGGCATAGACGCCACCGGCAGCGGCGGCAGCACTGGCGAGTTCAATGACTTCTGATGTCTCGCATTTGCGCGCTGGCGGATACTCCAGACCGGTCGAAAACCCGACGGCACCGGCCGCCATCGCTTCGCTGACCTTTTCCTTCATGACGGCAGTTTCATCCGCACTAGCCGGACGCTGGGTGTCGGACATACTGGCAAGGCGCAGGGTGCCGTGGCCGACCATCAGCGCGGCATTGCTGGCAGGAGCGTGATGTTCGAGGTCATCGACATAGGCCGCGAAGCTGGGATAGCGGTAGTCGCCGGCCTGGCCGACCAGATCGAGCGGCGCCATGACGGGATCACTCGCGATGAAGGGGGCAAGACTGATGCCGCAATTGCCCGCCACCACCGTGGTGACACCCTGGCTGACCTTGGGCGTCATGTCGCCGGCATCACGCAGCATACGGTCATCGTGGGTGTGCACGTCGATGAAGCCGGGACAGACAATGCGGCCTGCCGCATCAATCTCGCGATCCGCCGTGGCGTCCGAGAGATCGCCGATGGCAGCGATACGATCATCGTCGATGGCCACGTCGGCGCGGAAGCGCAGCCGTTTCGTGCCGTCGATGACCTCCGCCCCGCGCAGAATGATGCCGTGTTCGCTCATGATGTCCTCCCGAACTCTCGCGGGGAGATTACGGGCTTTGGCATCAATGCGAAATCCACGCTAGAAAGCGGGCGGGAGGCGGCATGAACGAACAAGGCATCGGCGCATCGGTTCTGCGCAAGGAGGACCGGCGGTTCATCACCGGACGCGGGCGGTATGTCGGCGACCTGATCGGCCCCGGCATGTTGCGCGCGGTCTTCCTGCGTTCGCCCCACGCCCATGCCCGCGTCGCCGTGACCGACAGGCGCGAGGCCCTGCAGCAGCCCGGTGTGGTTGCCGTGCTGACGGGTGCGGACATGAAGGCCGACGGGCTGGGCACGATCCCCACGCAATGGGCGATCCCCGGCGCCGACGGCGAGCCGATGTACATTCCCCCCTATGAGGGGCTGGCAAGCGAGACCGTGCGTTTTGTCGGCCAGGCCTATGCCGTCGTCATCGCCGAGACCGAGGAGCAGGCGCGCGATGCCGCCGAACTGGTCGAGGTCGATTTCGAGGATCTGGAGGCCGCCGCCACGCTGGAGGCGGCCCTGGCCGAAGGCGCGCCCGTGGTCTGGGACGAGAAACCCGACAATGTGAGCCTGCTACTGGACCAACGGCGATGAAGGCCGCGACCCACGGCGGCGTTTGATGCCGCCGCCCATGTCATCGGCCTTGATCTCGTCAACCAGCGCATCGCGCCCATGCCGATCGAGCCGCGCCTTTCCATCGGTCAGTTACGACCGCGGCCTCGACCACATGACGATCACGACGACCAGCCAGTGCCCGCACGAGGTCCAGCGCATGCTGGCCCAGAGCGTGTTCGGGGTCTCCGAAACCAAGCTGGACCTGGTCGCGCCCGATATCGGAGGCGGCTTCGGCATGAAGTCCTATGTCTATCCCAGAGGACGTCACGGTGCTGTGGGCGGCGCGCAAGCTGGAGCGCGAGGTCGCGTGGAGAGAGCGACCGGTCCGAAGCGTTCCTATCCGACACCGGTGCGCGGGACCACCAGACCCATGCCGAACTGGCGCTGGACGCCGAACACCGGTTCCTTGCCCTGCGCATCCGCACCGATGCCAACATGGGCGCCTATCTCAGCCAGCACGCACCGGCCGTGCCGACGGTCTATTACAGCTATGTCGCGCCGGGGCCCTATCGGTTCGACGCCGCGTTCGTCAGGACCGCGCAACGTCTTCACCCACAGCACGCCGATCGACGCCTACCGGGGTGCCGGGACGGTCCGAAGCGGTCTATGTCACCGAACGCCTGATCGACCATGCCGCGCGCGAGCTGGGCGTAAGCGGCGCGGAGCTTCGCGCGAAGAACCTGGTGGCCGAAAGCGACCTTCCCTACACCACGGCGGTGGGCAGCCTGCTCGACAGCGGCAATGCCGCCGCACTGCTGGAACGCGCGCGGGACCGTCGCGCTGGAATCAGGGATTCGCGGCGCGGCGCGAGGAGGCGCGCGGAAAGGGTCTGCTGCGCGGGCTGGGTCTTGCCATGTATGCAGCAAGCTGTGGCGGCTGCACGTCTGCCGACAGCCAATCCGTGGGAGCCCTGGGCGGCACCTGGGAGAGCGCACGACTTCAGATCCAGCCATCAGGTGGCGCCACCTTGTTTGTCGGCACACACAACCATGGTCAGGGACACGAGACAGCCTTTGCCCAACTGGTAAGCGAACGCACGGGCCTGGACCTCGATAACATCGAGGTCGTGTTCGGCGATACACGCCGGGTCCAGCGCGGACTGGGCACCTTTGGCTCACGTTCCGCAGTGGTGTGCGGGCCCGCCATTACGTTGGCCTGTGAACGGGTGATCGACAAGGCACGCAATCTGGCCGCCCACATGCTGGAAGCCGCAACATCAGACATTGAACTCAAAGATGGGCATTTCACCGTGGCTGGCACCGACCACCGCGTGGCGTTCAGTGCCGTCGCCAAAAACGCCTACAGCGCGGGAGGGTTCGGTGAGGACGGCCGCGAACCGGGCCTGGATGAAACCGCGTTCCATGACCCCCAGGGGTTCACCTTTCCCTTCGGTGCCCATATTGCCGAAGTCGAAATTGACCCCGCGACCGGTGTGACGCAGCTGATCAGCTATACGGCCGTCGACGACCTCGGGGTCGAGATCAATCCCATGATCGTGGAAGGCCAGATCCATGGCGGTGTCGTCCAGGGCGTGGGTCAGGCCCTGATGGAGCGGCTGTGTCACGACGACACAGGCCAGCTCGTGACCGGCAGTTTCATGGACTACACCATGCCGCGGGCAGCAGCCCTGCCCCTGATCACCTCAGAACGCATCGCGACCCGCGCGCAATCCAATCCGCTGGGTGCCAAGGGCGCAGGCGAAGCCGGCACCTTTGCTGCCCCTGCTGCTGCCGGCAACGCCGTGATGGACGCCCTGGCATCGGCCGGCGTCACTCATTTCGATATGCCAGCGACTCCGCTACGCGTGTGGCAGGCGCTGCAGGCCAGATAGCCAACGTGTCATCCCGGTCTTGAGCGGGGATCGTCGGCAAAGGTGTGATCGGTCGGCTGAGGTGTTGCGGTCATGACAGTGACGCCGTCAGGTGCGTTGAAACGGTGCCAGAGGCCCTGGGGCACGACGACGACCATGCCCGCGGACATCTCGAAGCTTGTCGGGCCCGATTCTTCCATGACTGTGAGCGTGGTGGAACCAGCGATCACCTGGACCAGTTCATCACCGTTGCGGTGGCGCTCCCACGGGCTCTGGCCCGAGAAGCTGCCGGCGAAAAGGCCGCCATTGCCGAATTGGGCAAGCGTGGCGAAGGCTTCGCCGGCCTGGGCCTCGGTCGTTTCGGAGCGCCCGTCGAGGACCGGCAGGCCTTCCAGCGCCGTCTGGATATGAACTGGCCTGATGGCCAAGGCTCAGACCTCGGCGTATTCGGCCGTGACCAGCGTGACGCCGCCCGTGGCGTAGTTGGGAACGTCGGCAACAACGGCCTGACCTTCGGGCGAGGACATGGACGCATCCATGTCGGCCTTGGTGTTGAAGTTGAGGATGGCGACCAGATGGTATTCGCCGCCCTCAGGGCCGATGGCAGCCGGGCCCGTGCTCACCTCGCACGACACCATATGCGGCATCTTGCGCACGAGCGGGATGTGCACATCCTGATAATACTTGTCGAAGGCATCAGCGTCGGTAGGGGCGCCATACATCACGAACATACGGATCATTTCGAAGTCCTCTCTAACGGGTCGGCATCGCAGCCATGCGGCGGCGATGATAGAGCAACGGGGCGCGTTCGCCAGCAACATCGGCCTCGGCAACCAGCGCCGTAACAATGCGATGGTCTCCGCCGGGCAGGATATCAGCCACGGTGCAATCGAGCACGACGGCGCAGCCATCGATGTGGGGCACCTCGCGCATGGCATCGCGCCAGGGCACGTCCTTGAGCTTGTCCTCGCCCTTGCCGGCAAAGGCCATGGCGATGGCCTCCTGACCTTCGGCCAGGACATGCAGCGCAAAGCTGTGCGCCGGGCGGCAGCTCCTTGAGCGTATTGGACTTCTGATCGAAACAGACCAGCACCATGGGCGGGTCCATGGAGAGCGAGGTGAAGGAAGAAAGCGTGGCGCCGACGACCCTCGCCATCGCTGACTGCGGCAGACCGCGACGGTCACGCCGGAGGGAAACTCCGACATGGCATGGGTGAAGCGGGGCTGGTCGACCGTGGTCATGGCCTGGTGCGGGCTGCATGTCACGCGACCTCCAGCTTCACCTTGGAGGAGACCTTCGGGATGACTTCGTCGCCGATGAGTTCGAAGCTTTTCATGATGTCGGTATGGGCGACGCCGTCGATGCGCATGAGGATCTCGTCGACGCCCATCTCCTCGAGCCGCTCGATGCGTTCGATGAAGTCGGCAGGTGTGCCGATCATGATCGAGGGCGTTTCGGTCAGGAGGTAATCGAAGTTCTCGCGGTTCTCGACCAGGCGCTTGAGCTTGTCGTCGAGATATTCGTAGGACTTCTGCTTGCCCAGCGGGACATAGATATCGACCAGGAACTGGTAGTAGCCCATGGCGACATCGTGGGCGATGCGGTTGGCCTCCTCGCGGGTTTCCGCACAGAAGGCCGTGGCGACATAGAGCCCCATATGCTCGGTGCGGCAGCGGCGCCATCTGGGTGCCCTTGGAAAGGCCCTCGCGGTAGCCGTCGATGCATTCCTGGAGATAGTCGAACCCGAAGTAGCTCTCGAAACACAAAGCGAGCCGATGCCGCGTTCGCCAGCCACGATGTGGGACTCCCTGCTGGAGGCTGCGACAACGAACAGCGGCGGGTGCGGTTTCTGCACGGGCTTGGGCATGATCTCGACGGGGCGGGATCTTCCAGACGGGCCCGTCGTGTTCGAGCACATCGTCGGTGAAGGCCTTGGCGATGACCTCGATGGAATCGGCCCACTGCTTGCGGGTGTCGGCGGGATCGACGCCGAAGGCTTCGAGCGTGTGCAGGTTGTTGGAGCGGGCCGTGGCCAGTTCGGCGCGACCATTCGAGACGATATCAAGCGTGGCGAGCCGTTCGGCAACCAGGATGGGATGGTTCCAGGAAAGCAGCACCGCGCACATGACGCGCAGCTTGATGTTCTCGGTGTGCTGGGCGACTGCGGCATACAGCACCTCGGGCGCCGCAACGGCAAAGCGCGGCGGGCTGAAATGCTGTTCGGACGTGCCCCAGGTCGAGAACCCGAGTTTGTCGGCAAGGGCAACCTCCTCGATCATCTCCATATAGCGCTGGCGCACATCGACGCCTTCCATCAACTCCGCTTCCTGAAGAAGTCCCACCTGCATTGCCTGTCTCCTGATTCCGTATTTCGTCATTCATGCAACTGGAATGACCGTAATTCGTTTTTTCGCCTTGCGTCAAGCATTCGTTCCGCCACATGATGACAAACCGATGTGCCCGAAGGCATGCTGGGCCAACATTTCTGGGAGACCGCGCGATGAGCCTTTACCGAGGCATGAATGCCGATGAGCTTGAGTTCCAGTACGAACTGCGCAGCAAGGAGGCCGATTTCGACGGCCTAGCCGCAGAATGGATCAAGCGTTGTCAGGACTTCCGCGATGCCAGCGATGTTGCGGTGGATCTGGTTTATGGCAAGGGCGAACGCGAGAAACTGGATCTGTTCCGGGGCGCCGAGGGCGGTCCTGTTCTGGTCTATATCCACGGTGGCTACTGGCAGCGCGGCGACAAGGCGATGTACAGCTTTGTTGCCGAACCATTCATGGCCGCAGGCGTCAATGTCGCAGTCATCAACTACACGCTGACGCCGGCCTGCAGGCTGGGTGACATTGCACCCCAGGTGCGGCGCGCCATTGGCTGGATTGTGGCATCAACGCCGAGGAACTCAAGATTGATCGCAATGCGATTTCCGTCATGGGCCATTCTGCCGGCGGCCACCTGACCGCCATGATGATGGCAGTAGACTGGCCGGCCTTTGATGCCGCCATGCCTGTCGATACGGTGAAGGCCGGCATGCCGATTTCTGGCATCTTCGAACTGGAACCGCTTGTTCATACCTCGATCAACGACGGCCCGGGCATGGACGTTCCAGAAGCGATCCGCGAAAGCCCGCTGTTCATGGAGCCTGCGACCGATGCACCTCAGCTGGTGATTGCCGGCGGCGACGAGACGCCCGAATTCAAGCGTCAGTCGGATGCTTATGTTGAAAAATTCGGCACGGAGACGCGCCGGATGGAACGTCACGACGTTCCCCATTCCAACCACTTCCGGGAGCTTGAGCGTCTTGCGGAATCCGACAGTGCGGTGTTCCAGAAATCCCTGGCCTTGATCAAGGGCTGAAGGGTTCAGCACACGCGATGGCGCGGGCACCGGCCGATCAGTTTCTCAAACAGGCACCCCATGTCTCTGAAAGCGACCGCGCGATTATTCGCCTTTTGCAGGAAGACGGGCGGCGCCCGTTTGTCCAGATCGCACGTGAGACCGGGCTGGCCGAAAAGACCGTGCGTAACCGCGTGCGCAATCTGCTGGATGACGACATCATCCAGATTGCTGCCGTCACCAACCCCCAGGCCCTGGGCTACCTTGCCTCTGCGCTGCTGGGCATCACGACGGACCCGGCCGTACCCGCATCAGACATTGCTCTTTCCCTTTTGGAGATCGAATCCGTCGATTACGTCGTGGTGGCCACGGGCCGGTACGGCATCTTTGCCGAGCTGATATGCCGTGACCGTGAAACGCTGCAAGCCGTCATCGAAAACGAAATCGGGCGTGTGCCCGGCATCGCGGGGATCGAGAGCTACCCCTACCTCCAGATTCACTATCAGCTCGCCAGGTTTCATGCCGCCCAAAGCAAGACGACAAGCGAGCTGGGCGTGCGGCCCCGTGCTCTGACTGACACCGACCGCGCCATCATCCAGGCGCTTTCGATTGATGGGCGCACGCCGCTTCAGACCATCGCAGACGACCTGTCCATTTCCGAATCGCAGGTGCGCAACCGTGTCGGCGACATGGTCGATGCCGGTGTCATGAACGTTATGGCAATCGTCAATCCAATGAGCGTGGAATACGGCACAGTTGCATGGGTCGCGATCAAGGTTGGCGAGGGGCAACAGGTCAGCTTGGTCGCCAGCGCGCTGGCCGACCTTTCACGCATCACCTATGTTGCCATCTGTGCCGGACGCTTTGATATCTTTGCCGAAGTCATGTGCACCTCCGAAGAGGAGCTACTGGCGGTCATGGATGAGGATATCCGCATGATGGCAGGTGTCCATCGCGCCGAAGCGTCAATCTATCAGCACCTGCACTACAAACGCCTGACACCGATTCGCGACGAGAAAGGCTGATCGGATCAAGATTACGTGGAACCACTCCGTGGTTTCACGCGATCTTGTGAATCCGCTCTACCTCAATAAACAAGAGCATCTTCAAAAGCTTGAAGGAGATCGCAAGCGATCTCATGCAAGCTTGATATGCTCTGGAGCCAATCAGCTCTTTGCGCGCGAGACGACCATGTCGTGGAAACAGTCGGAACGTTCGGAGGCGCTGAGACCTTCACCGCGTACATCCACGTGCCGCACGCCATCTGGATAGAGATAGACGAAGACCGCGCAACCCGTGGCGTCGTAACGCCACATGGAAGCCCCGGCTTCCTCCCAGACGAATTCCGGCTCGCCCATGGTGGATTTCAGATCGGCTTCACTGAGATGGAGCAGACTCTCAGGCGCGGAAACCAGCATCGCATCAGGCGCTTCGACCGCAGCGACATCAACATCGCCAGTCGAAGGGCCATGCGTCGAACCTGCGGTGCAGGCGACCAATGCAAGACTGATGGTAAGCGCGCCAAAGCAAGCCAAAACGCCATACCTCCTGTTCCCAACCGATTTATGCGTCATCTCATCCATTCCAGCAACCTGACCGCTTCATTCACCGGTGGACCAGTCAAGGCAAGCGAAATCCGGAGGATTGAGGCCGCAGTCACGCAAAATCCGGGTATCAGCCTCTGGCAGGAAGATTTCCAGGCCGGTTGGCATGGAAGATGTGGGTCATGAAGGACGCCGCGATGACCGGGCCCAGGAAGTTGAGTATCGGCACGGTCATGCCAAAGGCGATCAGGGCACCAGCCAGCCAGACCTTTGTACCATTGGCCTTGCGCCAGGCGGCGGCCTGTTCCGGGGGCATGCGCCGCAAGGTGACGGTTTCGGCGTATTCACGGCCAAACAGATAACCATTCACCAGATAGAACATGATGAGACTGACCGGCGGAAAGAACATGCCAAGCAGATAGAACGGCAGGGCCAGCATGTTCAGGAGCAGCAGAACACATGTGAAGCGAATGGTCGAGATCACATCCGCTGCGATGGTGGTGCCTTTGGCCTTTGGCAGGTCGCCATAGTGGAGCTCCTCAACCCGTTCCACGATGCTGTCAAAGTAGAAGGCAGCGACGTTCTGGGACACCACGACAAATCCGAACCACACGAGCGCAATCCAGGTCATGAAGACAACGATGGCCGCAAGCGCGTTGACCAGCCAGTCCATCCAGCTTGGTAGCCAGGAAGCCTGATTTTCGACCCAGACACCGGGATTCCAGGCCCCGATGCCGCCAAACAACACGATCATCAGGACAATGAAAAATCCCAGACTCCAGGCCGCGATCGCGTAGAGCGATTTGCGCAACATGGGGTCGCGTAAATCACCAAAGGCCTTGTTCAGCGCTGCAAACATGAAAGCTCCGTTCTCGTTTGCGTTGAGATGGGTCCGCGCAGGTGAAGAATCAATCGCCGTGGGGTTCTGCCTCTGGTCCCGGATGCTCGCCGCGTTCTCCACGAGGATCGATGGGAAGCTGGTCGGCAAGGCCAAAAAGCCTCTCGGCAACCGCTGCCCAAGCGAGCAACTGGCCATCGCCATGGGGTGCCCCGACAAGCTGGAGACCAACCGGCAGACCTGATTTGGTGAAACCGCAGTTGATCGAGATTGCCGGGCAGACCGTCAGCGTGACAACCGAGGTGAGAATGATCCAATCGACATAGTTGCCGAATTTGTGGCCGTTCAGTTCCTTGAGATAACGCTGGTTCATCGGGATCGCGGGCACAATGGTCGATGGCAGCGCCAGCACGTCGTGATCCTTGAAGAACGCTGCGACACGGTGGAACAGTGCGCCGCGAATCTGGTTGGCGCGGGTGATCTCCTCGCGCGTGAGATCGAGGCCCTTCTGGGTGTTCCAGATGTTTTCGGGCTTCAGTTTGTCGCGATGGTCGCGCAGTTCATCCTCGTGACCGCCGGCAAAACCCAGAGCCCGCAAGGTGTGGAACGCTTCGGGTCCCCCGGAAAAATCGATTTGTGCATCCCCGATTTCCGATCCCAGCGATTCCAGCTTTGCGATAGCCGCGCGGCATATCGCATCGACCTCCGCATCGACCGGCGTGACGCCCAGATCGGGCGAATAGCCGATACGACGCGGATGTGCGCCGTCTTCAAGCGCGGTCAGGACATGGTCGAGATAGGGGACCACCGGTTCGGGACGCGAAAGCGGGTCTTCCATATGCGTGCCTGCCATGGCGTCGAGCATGAACGCGGTGTCGGGCACGTTGCGCGCCATGGGCCCGACGACCGGCATATCGGCAAAACACCCCGCATCAGGACCCTTGGCGACAATTCCCGGGCTGGGTCGATACCCGACAATCCCACAGAAGCTGGCCGGAATACGCAGGCTGCCGCCCAGGTCCGAGCCCGTGGCCAGCGGCACCTGACCGGCAGCCAACGCTGCGGCCGAGCCGCCTGAGGAACCACCGGGCGTGCGTTGCTGATCCCAGGGGTTGGCTGAGGAACCCAGCACCTCGTTGAAGCTGACCCCGCCTGCCCCGTATTCAGGAACATTGGATTTGCCCATGACGATGCCGCCCCGCTCCTCGAGACGTTCGACCATGATGTCGGAACGTTCCGGCACGTGGTCCTTCCAGAGCGGCGCGCCGTAGGTCGTGCGCACCCCAGCGACATCTTCGAGTTCCTTCACGGCAATCGGAAGGCCGTGCAGAGCGCCAGGCCCTTCATAGGCATGGTTGGAATCGTCCATCAGACGCCGGGCATGATCGCGTGCACGGTCATAACAGCGCGTCGGGATGGCGTTGAGGCCATCTTCCGTCGCGTCAATCCGCTCTGCACAGGAATCCACCATCTCGAGCGGCGAGATTTCCTTTTTCTTGAGCAGGTCCGAGGCTTCAAGGGCCGTCAGTTTCCAAAGTTCAGACATCCAGGACCCTCCCAGGCCTTAAATCAGGCCGTGAGTATGGCGCGCCGACAAAGAGCACGGCAAGGCTTGCTCGACGGCGGTGTCTCCCTATACTCGCGCACCCCAAAGTTGCGGCCTTCCCAGTCGGCTTTGGAACCTTTCATTCACGGGCGCAAGAGATCATGACCGACACCCGCTTTGATGTCCTGGGCATTGGCAATGCCATCGTTGACGTTATTGCTGAAACCAGCGATGACTTTCTGGGCACACACGACCTGATCAAGGGTTCGATGCGCCTGATTGACGAAGACGAGGCTGGCCGCATCTATGACGGCATGGGACCGGGCACGGAAGTGTCGGGCGGTTCCGCAGCCAACACCATTGCAGGCGTTGCTGCCCTTGGCGGCCGTGGCAGCTTTGTCGGCAAGGTACGTGACGATCAGCTGGGTGACGTGTTCGCCCATGATATCCGCGCTCAGGGCGTGAGCTTCACGACTCCAACGGCCGCAGAAGGCCCGCTGACCGCACGCTGCATGGTCCTGGTGACGCCCGATGCACAACGCACGCTGAACACCTTCCTGGGTGCGGCGATCGGTATCTCGGTCAATGACCTTGACCCTGCCGATGTTGCCGCCTCGAAGGTGACCTATCTGGAAGGCTACCTGTGGGACGCGCCGGCTGGCCCCGCGCTGTTTGCGGCAGCCGCCACAGCGGCTGCCGCCGCCGGACAGGAGGTCGCCATGACCCTTTCGGATCCGTTCTGCGTCGATCGCCATCGCACCGATTTCCTGGCCTTCATCCGCGAGCATGTCGATATCGTCTTTGCCAACGAGGACGAGGTGATCTCGCTTTATGAAGCCGACAACTTCGATGAAGCAGCCAAGGCGATGGCTGAAGACGTCAAGCTGGCAGCTCTCACGCGCAGCGAAAAGGGATCCGTTGTGGTCTCGGGCAGAGAGCGCGCAGCTGTCGATGCCGTCACGGCCAGCGTTGTCGACACCACTGGCGCAGGCGACCTCTATGCCGCTGGCTTCCTCTATGGTTATACGCAAGGCACCAGCCTGGACCGTGCCGCACGCATCGGCGGCATCTGTGCTGCCGAAGTCATCAGCCATCTGGGCGCACGCCCCCATGCCAACCTGCGGACTCTGGTGACAGAGAATTTGGGGTAGAGTGGCATCTCCAGAACCGGAGGACGCCATGACAACCATTGAACTGATTACAGCGGAAGTCTGCCCGTTTGCCCAGCGGACACATATGACGCTGCTTGAAAAAGGGCTGGCGTTTGAGCGCCGTGAGGTCGACCTCTCCAACAAACCTGACTGGTTCGAGGAAGTGTCGCCCTATTCCAAGGTGCCCGTGGTGAAGATCGGTGACCAGGTCGTCTGGGAATCCTCTGTCATCAACGAATTCATTGATGAGCAGTTTCCCGAAAAGCCGATGATGCCCAGTGATCCCTTCCTGCGGGCTCAGGCGCGCATCTGGATCGACTACTGCAATTCACGTTGGGTCGATGACTTCTATGACCTGCTGTCGGAACGTGAGCCCGGCAAACAGGCTGTGCTGCGCGACAAGGTGATCGCAGATATGCGCACCATGGAGTTTGATGGCATGGCAAAGCTGTCAGACGGACCCTTCTGGCTGGGCGCGGACATATCCCTGGTCGACATGACGTTCTATCCGTTCTTCGAACGCTTCGGCATGCTGAGCCATTATCGCAACGTGGCAATCCCCGATGATTGCCTGCGCCTGATCCGCTGGTTGAACCTGATGCGCGAGCGCGAATCGGTCAAAGCCACGATGCATGACGACGCCTATTACATCGGGCGTTACACCAAGTACGCAGAAGACTGAGGAACAAACCGAACATGTTCTATGAACCCAAAAATGGCCACGGACTGCCGCGCGATCCCTTTAAGGCATTGGTCACACCACGGCCGATCGGCTGGTTCACGACCTTGAACCAGGACGGTTCGAACAATGTTGCTCCCTACAGCTACTTCAATGCGGTAGCTGATGACCCACCGGTGATTTTCTTTTCCGCTGGAGGGTCGGGGCAGGCCAAGGACAGCGCACGCAACGCCGCCGAACAGGGTGAGTTCGTGCACAATCTGGTGACCTGGGATCTGCGTGAAAAGATGAATGCGACCTCTGAAGAGGTCGATCCGGGTGTAGACGAATCCAAGCTGGCCGAGTTGGAGCTGGCGCCTTGCGAACTGATCAAGACACCACGTATCGCGGCCAGTCCGGCGTCGTTTGAATGCCGCTACATGCACACGCTGGAGATTCCCCAGAATGGGGACGGCGGGCCCAACCTTCTGGTCTTCGGCGAAGTGATCGGCATCCACATCCGCGACGATGCCCTGGAAGAGGGCCGATTCGACCCTGAAGCCCAGAAGATCATCGCGCGGCTGGGTTATGCCAACTATGCCGTCGCCGGCGGCACCTTCCGGATGCTGCGGCCGGGATTGTAGGCTTAGCCGCTAGTTTTTGTTTGTTTCCTCAGACGCCGGGCGCGTGCTCCGCACGCTTGGCTTACGCGCCTGGCGGCGCGCCGGCGCAGTCGCACCGGTCGGCGGCCGCTTCGCTCTCGCCGCCGAATGCCTGCTCACCAGCGGTGGTGGGTGCGTATCACTATCAGCTCAGGTGGTGCGTTCATGGGGAGGCCCGCTTGGGCCGACGGGGAGCGACGGCGACCCCGCCGCGCATGCGGCGTTAGCCAAGCGAGCGGAGCGAGTGCCGGCGACTGAGGCTGAAAGATAAAGCGGAGCGAACGCCCGGCGCTTGAGGGGGCAACAAAACTTCCAGCCATACACAGGCGTGAAATCAGACCTATGTTGATTTCACGCCCGCAACGTGGTTTCTAGCCCCGTTCCGGGCATTCAGGCGGCAAAAGTGCGCGTTTTCCTGATTTGCCCTATCCCTTTTCACAAATATGGAGTCGGTGATGCTTCTTGGCGTGCCGAAGGAAATTAAAAACCACGAGTACCGCGTAGGCATGACGCCCGCATCGGTTCGCGAAATCTGTCATCACGGCCATCAGGTCATGGTGCAGAAGGGTGCGGGCCGGGAGATCGGACTCGATGACAAGATGTATGTCCGCGCGGGTGCCGAAATCATCGACACACCCGAGGAGATCTTCGCAAAGGCCGACATGATCGTGAAGGTCAAGGAGCCCCAGCCCAACGAATGCCGCATGCTGCGCAAGGGCCAGCTTCTCTTCACGTATCTGCATCTGGCCCCGGATCCCGATCAGACCAAGCTGCTGGTCGAATCGGGCTGCACCGCGATTGCCTATGAGACCGTGACCGATGCCCACGGCGGCCTGCCCCTGCTGGCCCCCATGAGCGAAGTTGCCGGTCGCATGTCAATCCAGGCTGCGGCGCATTGCCTTGAGAAGGCACAGCGCGGTTCCGGCGTTCTGCTGGGCGGCGTGCCGGGTGTTGCACCAGGCAAGGTCGTTGTCATCGGCGGTGGCGTCGTTGGTACGCATGCAGCACGCATGGCCGTTGGCCTGGGCGCTGAGGTGACGATCTTTGATCGTTCGATCCAGCGTCTGCGCGAGCTCGACGATCTGTTCGAAGGTCGTGCCAAGGTTCTCTATTCGACCGTGGACGTTCTCGAAGAGCATGTGCTGGATGCAGACGCCGTGATTGGCGCCGTGCTGATCCCTGGTGCCGCCGCGCCCAAGCTGGTGACCGATGCGCAGATCAAGAAGATGCGCCGTGGTTCCGTGCTGGTCGACGTTGCCATCGATCAGGGCGGCTGCTTCGAGACGAGTTATGCCACGACCCATGCCAAACCGACCTATCGGGTCCATGGCGTCGTGCATTACTGCGTTGCCAACATGCCCGGTGGCGTGGCGCGCACCTCGACTTTCGCACTCAACAACGCGACCCTGCCGTTTACGGTCCAGCTTGCCAACAAGGGCTGGAAGCAGGCGTGCAAGGACGATGCACATCTGAAGGAAGGCCTGAACGTCCATGACGGCAAGGTGGCCTACAAGGCCGTTGCCGACGCACTGGGCTACAAGTACGCGAGTGCCGACAGCCTGATCTGATCGCTGCGGGACTTCGACGAACAATTGCGGGGCGCCCTTCCGGGGCGCCCCGTTTTTTTTGTCATGGCTTCAGTTAATGATGCTGTCGATCATGAACCGGGCATGATCAAGCAGATCATCCGGCGCATCGGGGCGCCCGACAAATTCGACCCATGCGGTCAGGTCGACTGCGCGGGCAAGATCAACCCAGTCATCGGGCAGGTCAGGATCGACACTGCGATATCCCTGCGCAACGGATTGCAGAAACGCCGCATCATCACCGGCGGGAGGCCGGATCAGATTGCCAAGATCGAGCAGTGGTGTGGCAGCAAGCGCGAATTCCCAGTCGAGGACGGCAGCGACCGTGACGTCGCTCGCCTCGCCCGCGATCAGGATGTTGGAGAAACCCGAAATACGCCGTGCACCAGACGCGGCAGCGGGGGCCAGGCAGTCAGCTCATCTCGACACGCTGTGCCATGTGTCGTGCGTAGAGCGCGGTCGCAACGATCCGGCCCGAGGCGGTCGGCACGCCTCGTTTTCGTCCAGGAGCCAATCGAGCAACCCCGAACAGAGGCCCTGGCCGCCATTGGGCAGGGGTGTGGCGACCTGGAGGTCTTCGTTCAGGAACCCGGCGGATTCATAGGTCTTCGGCGTGGATGGTCGCCAGGGTGGAACCGAGCGAATGGCCCAGGGCGCGTCGCTCGGCGAGCATCGAGGTCGTGAAACCGCGCCTCGATCGTCTGGCCCTTCGACAAAGGCTTCATGAGGGCATAGGGCTCGTGGAGGACCGCGGAATCGGCCCCCGTGGACGACGATGTCGGGCACGGGCACCCGCTGCCGCAGCAGCCCGCAGATCGCGACCTCCTTCTCCCGCTGAGCCGGATCGCGCTGGTAGAGGCGCAGGACCAGATCCGGCGTCGAAGCCCTTGCAGACCAGGCGCAGGTTGGTGTTGGCCTTGCCGCCGCTCAAGAACCTCAAAGGATTCAAGGCGCTCGCCCCTTGAGCAGGCCGTCGAGAAAACGGTCAAGGGCGTCGAACTCCGGAACCAAGCGCCGCCCCGGTGCGTGACCAGGGGCGCGCGCTGTTGCCGGAATCCGTGATGGGGTCAGCCCTTGCCCGGTGCCGGCTTTCAGGCCCTTGAGCATGACCAGCAGGTTCTCGTCGCGCCAGCGCTCGAGCTCGTCCAATGGAGAGGTGGCCATACATGTTGTCGACGGCGGCGATGAGGTCGTTCTTGGCCTTCTCGTCACGCTTCCAGCCGAAGTGATCGATCATGTGGCGCACGCCGCCCTTGCCGCCGCCCAGGTGATAGCAGCTCACCGGGCCGGCAAAAGCCCAGCGCAGGCCGGGGCCATAGGCCACGGCGGTGTCGATGTCCTCGTAGTCGCAGATACCGTGGGCCACGAGGCTGGCGGCCTCCTCGAACACGACATGCTGGATGCGGTTGGCAACATAGGCCTCGATCTCGTTCTTCAGCTTCATCGGACTTCTTGCCGACCGCTTCATAGAAGTCGAAGGCCCAGTCCATGGCAGCAGGGTCGGTCTTCTTGCCGCCCACGACCTCGACCAGGGGAATGAGGTAGCTGGGCGCAAAGGGGTGGCCGATGATGACCCGCTCGGGGTGTTTGCATTCCGACTGCAGGTTGGTGGGAATGAAGGCCGAGGACGAGCTGGCGAGGATGGTGTCGGGGCGCGCTGCCGCGGCATCCATCTGGGGCAAAGAAGCGCGATCTTGAGGTCTTCGCGGTCGGGCGCGCTTTCCTGGACGAAGTCGGCATCGGCGACGGCTTCTTCCGCGGAAGCTGCAAAGCTGAACCGGTCCTGGCTGGCGCCGTCAGCAAGGCCCAGTTCGGCGAGGTAGGTCCCAGGCCTGAGCAATGATGACGCGGGCCTTGGCTTTCGGCATCGGGGCCGGGATCGCTCATCACGACATCCTTGCCGGCGGCCAGGAAGGCTGCCGCCCAGCCCGCGCCAATGTAGCCACCGCCCACGCAGGCGATCTGTCTGGACCTGATCTGGTGCCGGTCGTGTCATGATAGCTGTACTCCCCTTGATGGATGCCGTGATTGCTTCGGATGCGGCTGACCGCGTCCTGCCATCCTTCATAAAGACGCGTTGCGGGTCGCGTCATCCATGACGGGCGCATGATGGGCGCGAGGCAGACCAGCGCCTGGCGATGTCTTGCGGGCCGTCCCAGCGCACCAGGCCTGCATGCCCGCAAGGCAGGCCGCCCCCAGTGCCGTGGTCTCCTCGACCTCGGGGCGTTCGACCGTAGCGCCGGTGAGATCGGCCAGGCGCTGCAGGAACCAGCCGTTTGCGCGTCATGCCGCCATCCACACGCAGCACATCGGGCCGGGTGCCGTCGCGCGCCATGGCGCGCAGCAGGTCATGGGTCTGGTGGCAGACGGCATCCAGTGCGGCAGCGCGGGTAATGTCGGCGATGCCGGTGTCGCGGGTCATGCCCAGCAGGGCGCCACGCGCATGAGGATCCCAGTAGGGTGCGCCCAGGCCCGTGAAGGCCGGCACCATGTAGACGTGATGGTCGTCGCTGGCCTGACCTTCACCAGCTCCTCACTTTCGGCAGCGTCCTTGAAGAGGTGGAGGCCATCGCGCAGCCACTGCATGGCGGCCCCGGCAACAAAGATGCTGCCCTCCAGCGCATAGGTCGTCCTGCCGCCCAGCCGATAGGCCACAGTGGTCAGCAGCCCGGAACGCTGGAGCGCACGATCTCCGGCCCTGTATTGGCCACCATGAAACAGCCGGTGCCATAGGTGCTCTTGGCCATGCCGGGCGCAAAGCAGGCCTGGCCAACGGTTGCCGCCTGCTGGTCCCCGGCGATGCCGCCAATGGCGATCGTGCCGCCCAGCAGATCAGACTGCGTCTCTCCGAACCCATGGGAGGAATCACAACCTCCGGCAACAGGGATCGCGGAATGTCGAGAAGCGTGAGCAGGGCATCATCCCAGTCCTGCGTTGCGATGTTGAACAGCAGGGTCCGACTGGCATTGGTCGCATCGGTGGCGTGAACCTTGCCGCCGGTCAGACGCCAGAGAAGGAAGCAGTCGATGGTGCCGAAGGCCAGCTCACCACG
>CALSLK010000010.1 GCA_943787175.1 uncultured Alphaproteobacteria bacterium | reverse complement strand
ACGATCCCCGTCCTGCTTTCCATGGTGGACCAGATACACGGCCTGCGGCGTTCCCTGAAATCCCTGGCGCAGGCCGTTGATGAACAGCCTGCCGAGGTGCGCAGGTCTGTTCTGACGTCCTTCCAGGCAAGGCTGCAATCGAAACCCTGATCTGCCCTGCCTGTCGCCTTCGCGGGGCTTGACCCCGGGGCAGCTCTACACCATCTTCGCGCCCGTGTGCCCCAGTGGCGGAACTGGTAGACGCACGAGACTTAAAATCTCGGGTCCTTCGGGGCGTACAGGTTCAAGTCCTGTAGCGGGCACCACCTCCTGCACTAACTCACTGATATGTCAGCGTTTTTTCTGTTGGCAGTCCAGGTGACGTACAGGATGACGTACAATTTATCCCCTCATATCCGTGTTCGCAGCGGCATCTATCACTTCGTCAGACGTGTCCCTGCTGACCTTCAGCAGCACTATCGTAGCGACAGGGTAAGTATCAGCCTGCGGACCAGGTCAACCAAAGCTGCATACCGTTCGGCAATGTCGATCAACCAGCGCCTTGATGATTACTGGCATGGACTGAGGCTCCAGAAGATGGATGTGCCAGCTTTGCATCTGGTCATCGATGGTGAAGCTGACGTGACCGATAACAACCCCACCATGATGGAGGCGGTTGATAGCTATCTGCTGCTAAAAAAAGACAAGCAGTCGCCAACCTTCATCCGTGCAGCCAAGCGCAATGGCAGGTATGTGGCAGAGGCATTGGGTAATAGACCTATCACCTCGTACTCATCATCCGATGCGGCCACCTTTCGTGACCATCTGTTCGAGAAGGGTCTCAGTCTTGGCAGCGTCAAGCGCATCTTCGGGTCAGTGAGGTCCATCATCAATTTGGTGATGCGTGAGCATGGCATTGAAGGCAGCAATGCCTTTGCCAGGACCTACATGCCTGACAGGGATGACAGCCAAGACAGATTACCGATCCCTCAGGACAAAATGAATATTCTACAAAAAGCCTGTCACGAAACAGATGATGAGATGCGTTGGCTGATTGCCCTGATCAGCGATACCGGTATGCGCCTGAGCGAAGCCGTAGGGCTTCACAAGGACGATATCTTCCTCGAGGGCCCCATCCCCCACATTGTCGTCCAAACGCACCCCTGGCGCCGTCTGAAGACCAAGAGCAGTGCCAGGCATATAACCCTGGTGGGAACGTCTCTGTGGGCAGCCAGGAGGCTCCTTGAGCATGGCAATGACTATGCCTTCCCACGCTACTGTGATGGCCAGACTTGTAATGCCAACTCAGCCAGCGCCGCTCTAAACAAGTGGATCAAAACCATAATCGGTGAAGGATTTGTGGTCCATGGGCTTAGACACAGTTTGAGAGACCGCCTCAGAGCTGTGGAGTGTCCGGCAGACATCGTTGATGCCATTGGTGGCTGGACGACAAAAGGGATCGGTCATGCCTATGGCAAGGGCTATAGCATGGAGATACTGGCTAAGTGGATGAGGAAGATTGAGTGCCAGCCAGGTCGGTGAAGGCCTGCATGGACTTCACTCCTCAGGGGCTGATCTCAGTTAGAAATTCATGAGCAATTGCAGCCGTAAGGCCAAAAACAAGAACCCCTCGCCTCACTCGCCTCTACCGATGTGCCATGAGTAGCCTGAGCAGTGTCCAGCGCTGGGGTCAGCTCCGTGAGCTCAGCAATATCAAAGGCGTGTGCGGGCACAGCGGAGGTGCCGACAAGATCAGTAAATGCTTGCATGGGAATTACTCCTAATGGTTGATCTCAGTTGGTCGTTCAGCAGCCGGACAGCGAAAGCTCAGCAGCTGAAATGACAGGCGGGAAGTAGCTAGCCTCACTCGCCTCTACCGATGTCCATGAGTAGCCTGAGCGGTGTCCAGCGCTGGGGTCAGCTCCGTGAGCTCAGCAATATCAAAGGCGTGTGCGGGCACAGCGGTGGTGCCGACAAGGTCAGTAAATGCTTGCATGGGAATTACTCCTAATGGTTGATCTCAGTTGGTCGTTCAGCAGCCGGAGCCGAAGGCAGTCACAGTGAAAGCAGTGCAGCCTCACTCGCCTCTACCGATGTTCCATGAGTAGCCTGAGCAGTGTCCAGCGCTGGGGTCAGCTCCGTGAGCTCAGCAATATCAAAGGCGTGTGCGGGCACAGCGGCGTGCCGACAAGATCGGTAAATGCTTGACATGGGAATTACTCCTCAGGTTGATCTCAGGGTCGTTCAGCAGCCGTAGAAGGGGAGCACGTAGCTAGCAGCCTCACTCGCCTGATCTGCGGTGTCATGGGCAGCCATAGCGGTGTCCAGGGCTGGGGTCAGCTCCGTGAGCTCAGCGATATCAAAGGCGTGTGCGGGCACAGCGGACGTGCCGACAAGATCGGTAAATGCTTGGATCATGGGAATACTCCTAATGGTTGATCTCAGAGGTCGTTCAGCAGCCGCAGTGCAAATCAGGAGTGAGCGTGGCAGCAGTAGTATGACGTGCCAGCCTCACTCGCCTGTCTGCCGTGTCATGGGCAGCCATAGCGGTGTCCAGCGCTGGGGTCAGCTCCGTGAGCTCATCAATATCAAAGGCGTGTGCGGGCACAGCGGACGTGCCGACAAGATCGGTAAATGCTTGCATGGGAATTACTCCTAATGGTTGATCTCAGTGGTCGTTCAGCAGCCGGACTGCCAAGTGCAAAAGCACAGGAAGGCATCCACCAGCCTAACAAGATGAAACCATGTCCTTTGTACGGGTGTCGAGCTGGAGATCAGCGATTGGCACGCTCGAACTGCAGGCTGACCATGGATACAGCCGATGACAGTCGCCTGTTGCTTACCTGGCACCTGCGGCTGCGATTTTGGGCCTGGTTGCCGTGGAGAGGACTACCAGGCAGCCAGTGAGCGTGGTGTACCAGGGGTCAATGATCTGGGGAGACATTGTCCGTCCGAAGCCTGCCTGGTGACACGCCAGAGGACATTGAGCGCATGATTGCCCAGGCCACCAATGGAGACGCCACGGCGGAGATCCTCCACATCAATCGGGTGGCTGTCTGAGAATAAACTGCGTTCCATGTGGCTCTGTCAGAGCTTGGTGACATCTGACGTGAGCCCAGCTTCCCCCTTGCTGGGATTAGAGCCACGCCATCGCCTCCCCAACGAGAAACGGCGACAACCAAGTTGCCGCCGCTCTCATCTTATCGATGCCCCCGTGTGCAAGCCCCTAGAAGGAGGCTTGCATGAGTCTTACTCCTCAGGGGTTGATCTCAGTTGGTCGTTCAGCAGCCGAAATGGGGTCAAAAGCAAACGCTGGCAGAGCCTCACTCGCCTCTACCGATGTTCCATGAGTAGCCTGAGCGGTGTCCAGCGCTGGGGTCAGCTCCGTGAGCTCAGCAATATCAAAGGCGTGTGCGGGCACAGCGGTGGTGCCGACAAGGTCAGTAAAGCTTGCATGTGAATTACTCCTAATCGGCGTAACGATGGAGGCAGTCAGCCTCACTCGCCTGCTAGCGATGTCCATGAGTAGCCTGAGCGGTGTCCAGCGCTGGGGTCAGCTCCGTGAGCTCAGCAATATCAAAGGCGTGTGCGGGCACAGCGGAGGTGCCGACAAGGTCAGTAAATGCTTGCATGGGAATTACTCCTAATGGTTGATCTCAGAGGTCGTTCAGCAGCCGGAATGGCAAGCAGCAAGGAGGTCACAGCCAAAGAAAGTGCGGCCCAGCCTCACTCGCCTGATCTGCCGTGTCATGGGCAGCCTAGCGGTGTCCAGCGCCGGGGTCAGCTCCGTCAGCTCAGCGATATCAAAGGCGTGTGCGGGCACAGCGGACGTGCCGACAAGGTCAGTAAAGGTTTGCATGGGAATTACTCCTCAGGGGTTACCAGGGTCATCAGCTCCAGGTAAGCCGTCGTGGGCCCGTAGTCAAGCCTCACTCGCCTGCTCTGCCGATGTCATGGGCAGCCGTAGCGGTGTCCAGCGTGGGCGTCAGCTCCGTGAGCTCAGCAATATCAAAGGCGTGTGCGGGCACAGCGGTGGTGCCGACAAGGTCAGTGAAGGCTTGCATGGGAATTACTCCTCAAGGGTTGGTCTCAGTCTTCGCAGCCGGTGTGACAGAGAAGTCAGAAGTGGCATGCCTCACTGGCCTGTGCGCAAGCCATCAACGCATGCGGTATCCAGCGCCGGGGTCAGCTCGGTGAGTTCAGCATGCAAAGGCGTGGGCGGGCACAGCGGAGGTGCCGACAAGATCAGTAAATGCTTGCATGGGAATACTCCTAATGGTTAATCTCAGTGGTCGTTCAGCAGCCGGACTGCCAAGTGCAAAAGCACAGGAAGGCATCCACCAGCCTAACAAGATGAAACCATGTCCTTTGTACCCTGTCGAGCTAAGATCAGCGATTGGCACGCTCGAACTGCAGGCTGACCATGGATACAGCCGATGACAGTCGCCTGTTGCTTACCTGGCACCTGCGGCTGCGATTTTGGGCCTGCTTGCCCCGGAGAGGACTACCAGGCAGCCAGTGAGCGTGGTGTACCAGGGTCAATGAGCTGGGGTGGTTGAATAGCCCCGAGATTCGTAGACACCTTCTTCCCTAAATTTGAGGCAAGGAGGCCATGATGAGCAAAAGTAATTTCAGCGACGATTTCAAACGCGACGCGGTAGCGCAAATCACCGAGCGGGGTTATCCGGTTTCGGAGGTTTCGCAGCGCCTGGGCGTAAGCCCGCATTCGCTCTACGCGTGGAAGAAGAAGTTCTCGGCGCCGTCCGGCGGTGACGACAGGGATGCCGAGATCCGTCGGTTGAAGCGCGAGCTGACGAGGGTGACCGAGGAACGCGACATCCTAAAAAAAGCCACCGCGTATTTCGCCAGGGATGCAAAGTGAGATACGCGTTCGTTGCCGAGCATCGCCCGGTGTTTCCGGTGCGTGCGATGTGTCGCTGTCTGCGCATCCACCCCAGCGGCTTCTACGCCTGGCTCAGGAACCCGCTGAGCAAGCGGGCCCGGGAAGACGCGCGCCAGACCGAGCTGATCCGGAAGGCCTGGAAGGAGAGCGGCAAGGTGTATGGATATCGCAAGCTACATGATGACCTGCTGGATCAGGGTGAGACGTGCTGCCCGAACCGTGTCGCCCGCCTTGCGAGGCAGGCGGACATCAAGGCCCAGATCGGCTACAGGCGCCGGCCTGGCGTTTATGGCGGCAAGCCGTCCGTGGTCGTCGATAACACGCTGGACCGGCAGTTCGACGTGGAGGACCCGGACAAGGTCTGGGTGACGGACATCACCTACATCAGGACCCTTGAAGGCTTTGCCTATCTGGCTGTCGTGATCGACCTCTACTCCCGTCGTGTCGTTGGCTGGTCCATCCAGAGCCGCCAGACGACGGACGTTGTCCTGCAGGCGCTGTTGATGGCGGTGTGGCGCAGAAAGCCGAAGAACAGGGTGCTGATCCACTCGGACCAGGGTTCCCAGTTCACCAGCCGGGACTGGGCGTCATTCCTCAGGGCGCACAATCTGGAGCATTCGATGAGCCGGCGCGGCAACTGTCACGACAACGCTGTCGCGGAGAGCTTCTTCAATCTGCTCAAACGTGAACGGATAAGGCGCAGGACCTATAAAACCCGAGCCGATGCCAGGCAGGATGTGTTCGACTACATTGAGATGTTCTACAATCCCCAAGCGAAAGCATACGAAGAACGGGATGCTGTCGCCCGTTGAGTTCGAACGGCAGCAGAAAACGATAACCGAAGGCGTCTAGAAAACTAGGGGCTATTCAGACGTGTAATGCCAACTCAGCCAGCGCCGCTCTAAACAAGTGGATCAAAACCATAATCGGTGAAGGATTTGTGGTCCATGGGCTTAGACACAGTTTGAGAGACCGCCTCAGAGCTGTGGAGTGTCCGGCAGACATCGTTGATGCCATTGGTGGCTGGACGACAAAAGGGATCGGTCATGCCTATGGCAAGGGCTATGGCATGGAGATACTGGCTAAGTGGATGAGGAAGATTGAGTCCCAACCAGGTCGGTGAAGGCCTGCATGGGAATACTCCTCAGGGGTTGATCTCAGTTAGAAATTCATGAGCAATTGCAGCCGTAAGGCCAAAAACAAGAACCCCTCGCCTCACTCGCCTCTACCGATGTCCATGAGTAGCCTGAGCAGTTTCCAGCGCTGGGGTCAGCTCGGTGAGCTCAGCGATATCAAAGGCGTGGGCGGGCACAGCGGAGGTGCCGACAAGATCGGTAAAAGCTTGCATGAGTCTTACTCCTCAGGGGAAGCACATTCCGCAGTGCCCACTCCAAAAGTGGGCCCAGCATCACTAGCCTGTTCTGCCGTGTCATGGGCAGCCGTAGCGGTGTCCAGGGCAGGTGTCAGCTCGGTGAGTTCCTCAATATCAAAGGCGTGTGCGGGCACAGCGGACGTGCCGACAAGATCGGTAAATGCTTGGATCATGGGAATACTCCTAATGGTTGATCTCAGAGGTCGTTCAGCAGCCTAATTGCCAAGTGACACAAGTAACGCAGGTATGCCCAGAAGTGGCCCAGCCTCACTCGCCTCTAGCGATGTGCCATGGTCGACAGCAGCGGTTTCCAGCGCCGGGGTCAGCTCGGTGAGTTCCTCAATATTGATGCTGAGGGCGGGCACAGCGGACGTGCCGACAAGATCGGTAAATGCTTGGATCATGGGAATACTCCTAATGGTTGATCTCAGAGGTCGTTCAGCAGCCGAATTGCCAAGTGCAAAAGCACAGGAAGGCATCGACCAGCCTAACAAGATGAAACCATGTCCTTTGTACGGGTGTCGAGCTAAGATCAGCGATTGGCACGCTCGAACTGCAGGCTGACCATGGATACAGCCGATGACAGTGGCCTGTTGCTTACCTGGCACCTGCGGCTGCGATTTTGGGCCTGCTTGCCCCGGAGAGGACTACCAGGCAGCCAGTGAGCGTGGTGTACCAGGGTCAATGAGCTGGGTGGCCATTGTCGTCCAAAGCCTGCCTGGTGACACGCCAGAGGACATTGAGCGCATGATTGCCCAGGCCACCAATGGAGACGCCACGGCGGAGATCCTACACATCAAGCGGGTGGCTGTCTGAGAATAAACTGCGTTCCATGTGGCTCTATTCAGAGCTTGGTGACATCTGACGTGAGCCCAGCTTCCCCCTTGCTGGGATTAGAGCCACGCCATCGCCTCCCCAACGAGAAACGGCGACAACCAAGTTGCCGCCGCTCCCATCTTATCGATACCCCCGTGTGCAAGCCCCTAGAAGGAGGCTTGCATGAGTCTTACTCCTCAGGGGAAGCACATTCCGCAGTGCCCACTCCAAAAGTGGGCCCAGCATCACTAGCCTGTTCTGCCGTGTCATGGGCAGCCGTAGCGGTATCCAGCGCCGGTGTCAGCTCGGTGAGTTCCTCGATATCAAAGCAGTGGGCGGGCACAGCGGCGGTGCCGACAAGGTCAGTAAATGTTTGCATGGGAATTACTCCTAAAGGTTGATCTCAGTTGGTCGTTTCAGCAGCCGTATCCAGCGCCGGGGTAAGTAGGCGAAGCCTCACTCGCCTGGCCTGCCATGCCATGGGCAGCCGTAGCAGCGGCCAGCGTGGGCGTCAGCTCCGTCAGCTCAGCAATATCAAAGGCGTGTGCGGGCACAGCGGCGTGCCGACAAGATCGGTAAATGCTTGGCATGGGAATACTTAAGACTAACCAGCGTCAGCACCGGGCCGAGGTGGGCGAGTAGCTGCAGCCTCACTCGCCTGATCTGCGGTGTCATGGGCAGCCATAGCGGTGTCCAGCGGCAGGTGTCAGCTCGGTGAGTTCCTCAATATTGATGCTGAGGGCGGGCACAGCGGACGTGCCGACAAGATCGGTAAATGCTTGGATCATGGGAATACTCCTAATGGTTGATCTCAGAGGTCGTTCAGCAGCCGAATTGCCAAGTGCAAAAGCACAGGAAGGCATCGACCAGCCTAACAAGATGAAACCATGTCCTTTGTAGGGTGTCGAGCTGGAATCAGCGATTGGCACGCTCGAACTGCAGGCTGACCATGGATACAGCCGATGACAGTCGTCTGTTGCTTACCTGGCACCTGCGGCTGCGATTTTGGGCCTGCTTGCCCCGGAGAGGACTACCAGGCAGCCAGTGAGCGTGGTGTACCAGGGTCAATGAGCTGGGGAGACATTGTCGTCCGAAGCCTGCCTGGTGACACGCCAGAGGACATTGAGCGCATGATTGCCCAGGCCACCAATGGAGACGCCACGGCGGAGATCCTGCACATCAATCGGGTGGCTGTCTGAGAATAAACTGCGTTCCATGTGGCTCTATTCAGAGCTTGGTGACATCTGACGTGAGCCCAGCTTCCCCCTTGCTGGGATTAGAGCCACGCCATCGCCTCCCCAACGAGAAACGGCGACAACCAAGTTGCCGCCGCTCCCATCTTATCGATACCCCCGTGTGCAAGCCCCTAGAAGGAGGCTTGCATGAGTCTTACTCCTCAGGGGAAGTCACAGTTCCGGCAGTGCCCACGTCCAAAGAGTGGGCAGTCCAGCACTCACTCGCCTGTTCTGCCGTGTCATGGGCAGCCGTAGCGGTATCCAGCGCCGGTGTCAGCTCGGTGAGTTCCTCAGATATCAAAGGCGTGGGCGGGCACAGCGGCGGTGCCGACAAGGTCAGTAAATGTTTGCATGGGAATTACTCCTAAAGGTTGATCTCAGTTGGTCGTTCAGCAGCCGGACTGCCATCAACAGCAGTCCGGTTGCACAGTCGTGGGCCCATATCAAGCTCACTAGCCTCTGCGATGTCATGGGCAGCCATAGCAGTGTCCAGCGTGGGCGTCAGGTCCGTGAGCTCAGCAATATCAAAGGCGTGTGCGGGCACAGCGGTGGTGCCGACAAGGTCAGTGAAGGTTTGCATGGGAATTACTCCTCAGGGGTTGATCTCAGTTGGTCGTTCAGCAGCAAGCCGTCATCCCCGACGCCTCACAAGTTGAGCCTGTCCAAGACGCCTCACTAGCCTGCGCCGCCAAGCCATCAAGGACAGTGGCTGTATCAAGCGCCGGTGTTAGATTTGTGAGTTCCTCGATATCAAAGCTATGGGAGGGCACAGCGGACGTGCCGACAAGGTCAGTAAATGCTTGCATGAAAATTACTCCTAATGGTTGATCTCAGTTGGTCGTTCAGCAGCCCGGCTCACAGAGTGAAGGTCCTGTTCCAGAGGCTAAAGACCAAGCTTCACTCGCCTCTACCGATGTTCCATGAGTAGCCTGAGCAGTGTCCAGGGCAGGTGTCAGGTCCGTCAGCTCAGCAATATCAAAGGCGTGTGCGGGCACAGCGGAAGTGCCGTTAAAACGTATCAGCCTTGGCACCATGTCAGGGTCACAATGGGAATAATGGTTTTTGCAGCCTCACTCGCCTGTTCTGCCATACAATGAGTAGCCTGAGCAGTGTCCACGGCAGGTGTTAGCTCGGTGAGCTCATCAATATTGATGCTAAGGGCGGGCACAGCGGCGGTGCCGACAAGATCGGTGAAGGTTTGCATGGGAATTACTCCTAATGGTTGATCTCAGTTGGTCGTTCAGCAGCCGCAGCAGGTCGGAGCCAGAGTGTTGCATGGGTCAGCCTCAGCACCCTGTTCTGCCGTGCCATGAGTAGCCTGAGCAGTGTCCAGGGCAGGCGTCAGCTCCGTCAGCTCAGCAATATCAAAGGCGTGTGCGGGCACAGCGGACGTGCCGACAAGATCGGTAAATGCTTGGATCATGGGAATACTCCTAATGGTTGATCTCAGTTGGTCGTTCAGCAGCCGGACTGCACCAGCCGATAAACCTAGTAGGCGAAGCCTCACTCGCCTGGCCTGCCATGCCATGGGCAGCAGTAGCAGCGGCCAGCGTGGGCGTGAGTTCCGTCAGCTCAGCAATATCAAAGGCGTGTGCGGGCACAGCGGACGTGCCGACAAGATCGGTAAATGCTTGGATCATGGGAATACTAAGCACCCTAACCCCAGCGTACAAGCACCCGGGCCGTAGGTGGGCAGAGTAGCTGCAGCCTCACTCGCCTGATCTGCGGTGTCATGGGCAGCCATAGCAGCTAGCAGCGGCGATGTCACACCCTAGCGCAGGTCACAATGTTGTCACCAGCCGTGCAGTACACCGTTGGCAGCAGATCTGCGGTGTCAAGCCTCCCAGCCTCACTCGCCTGATCTGCGGTGTCATGGGCAGCCATAGCGGTGTCCAGGGCAGGTGTCAGCTCGGTGAGTTCCTCAATATCAAAGGCGTGTGCGGGCACAGCGGACGTGCCGACAAGATCGGTAAATGCTTGGATTAAGCACCCTAACCCCAGCATTGCGGAATGTTGTCACCAGCCGTGCAGTACACCGTTGGCAGCAGATCTGCGGTGTCAAGCCTCCCAGCCTCACTCGCCTGATCTGCGGTGTCATGGGCAGCCATAGCGGTGTCCAGGGCAGGTGTCAGCTCCGTCAGCTCAGCAATATCAAAGGCGTGTGCGGGCAAAGTGGCAGTGCCTACCAGGTCGGTAAAAGCTTGCATGTGAATTACTCCTCAGGGGTTAATTTCAGTGGTCGTTTCTATCAAAGGCAGCCAAAAAAAAGAATTTGGAATTCACTCGAATAAACTTCACTCGCCTCTAGCGATTTGCCATGGGCAGCAGTAGCGGTGTCCAGGGCAGGCGTCAGCTCCGTCAGCTCAGCAATATCATAGGCGTGTGCGGGTACAGCGGAAGTGCCGACAAGATCGGTGAAAGATGCTTGGATCATGGGAATACTCCTAATGGTTGATCTCAGTTGGTCGTTTCAGCAGCCGGAATTGCCAAGTGCCAAGCAATGTGAACAAGTTTGTCCAGAGCCTGGCGCCTCACTAGCCTCTACTGACAAGCCATGGTCGATAGCAGCGGTGTCCAGCGCTGGGGTCAGCTCGGTGAGTTCCTCAATATCAAAGGCGTGTGCGGGCACAGCGGAGGTGCCGACAAGGTCAGTAAATGCTTGCATGAGAATTACTCCTAAAGGTTGATCTCAGAGGTCGTTCAGCAGCCGGAGCACCAGAACTGCGAGTGTGCCACGGAAGGCATAGCCTCACTCGCCTGATCTGCCGTGCCATGAGCGATCCGTAGCGGTGTCCAGCGTGGGCGTGAGTTCCGTGAGCTCAGCAATATCATAGGCGTGTGCGGGCACAGCGGCGGAAGTGCCGACAAGGTCAGTGAAAGCTTGCATGGAAATTACTCCTAATGGTTGATCTCAGTTGGTCGTTCAGCAGCCGGACCAGCCGGCGTTGGTACAATGGTTGATCGAACCAGCGAAAGTGGAAGCCCCCTCATCAGCCTGTTCTGCCATACCATGAGTAGCCTGAGCAGTGGCCAGCGTGGGCGTCAGCTCGGTGAGCTCATCAATATTGATGCTGAGGGCGGGCACAGCGGACGTGCCGACAAGATCGGTAAATGCTTGGATCATGGGAATACTCCTAATGGTTGATCTCAGTGGTCGTTCAGCAGCCGCTAACGAAAGCTTAACAGGGGCAGGTGTTCGCAGGCGTCATTGAGCAGCTCTGAGCCGACTCATTGGCCTCTGCCGATGTGCCAAGAGTGGCCTGAGCAGTGTCCAGGGCAGGTGTCAGCTCGGTGAGCTCAGCAATATCAAAGGCGTGTGCGGGCACAGCAGAAGTGCCGACAAGATCGGTGAAAGCTTGGATCATGGGAATTACTCCTAATGGTTGATCTCAGTTGGTCGTATGTCCGGCCAAACAAATCTGCAGAAGCGAACTATTCTTCCGTCATCCTGTACGTCACCTGGACTGCCAACAGAAAAAACGCTGACATATCAGTGAGTTAGTGCAGGAGGTGGTGCCCCAGGAGGGTTATGGTTCCCCATGTAGGCACCTGCATGCACTGATATGTGAGCAAGATAGCCATTCTAGGTGGCAGTGAGTCACCGTCAAGAGGCACATTCTGTGCGTCAGTTTGTGCGTCACTCAGAAGCCTGTGCGTCACCCAGAAATCTTCTGGTAATGGTAAGGGTTATAGGAGGTCAGGGTGTGCGTCTTGGTTATTGTTATTTATATCCCCCTCTAAAATAGTAGACAGGGATAGTATGAGAGATCTCTGATGAGCTCTGATGAGCTCTGATAATTATTATTTGTTAAACCTAATGAATATTATCCTTATGTACTTATCAAGATATATGGGTCACCTAACTCATGTTAATTTTTACAGCAATTTTTAGTTAAATTACCTCATATTAATTTATAAACTTGTTGAATATTCCATGTGCCTAGGTGTGGCCATGGGGGGAGGAAATAACGCCCCCTTAGTTAGTTATTAAATATGGGTGTGGTAGGATGATTACAAATATTTGGAGTTCTGTTTATTATATTTAAGGTAATTTACCTTATTATTAATTGAATTGTTGATCTGGGAAACACTCTTTGTGTCTTCCCCTCCTTCTCACACACCCCTGAGATATCAGAGGACCATGGGAGTGTCTGGCCTCCTGGTGGTGGGAGGACTACCAGGCAGCCAGTGAGCGTGGTGTACCAGGGGTCCATGATCTGGGGAGACATTGTCCGTCCGAAGCCTGCCTGGTGACACGCCAGAGGACATTGAGCGCATGATTGCCGAGGCCACCAATGGAGACGCCAACGCAAACGTCCTCCACATCAAGCGGGTGGCTGTCTGAGAATAAACTGCGTTCCATGTGGCTCTGTCAGAGTTTGGTGACATCTGACGTGAGCCCAGCTTCCCCCTTGCTGGGATTAGAGCCACGCCATCGCATCCCCAACGAGAAACGGCGACAACCAAGTTGCCGCCGCTCCAAACAGATCACTGAGGCTGTGTGCAAGCTCCCGGAAGGATGCTTGCATGGGTCTTACTCCTCAGGGGTGATCTCAAGTCACGTAAAGTGTCTATCCAGGAAGTAAGTTCGCAAGTTAAGTTCGGAAAAGATCCGCGTATCGCAACCGGGCACAAAAACCACGAGAAGAAGTTCCAAGTTGAAGTTCGCAATTGGGGGAAAGTTCGCTGGCCTGTGCAGCCATGTCATGGGCAGCCGTTGCTGTATCCAGGGCAGGTGTCAGATCCGTCAGTTCATCGGTATCGAAGCAGTGGGCGGGCACAATGGCGGTGCCAACCAAGTCGGTGAAGGTTGCTTGCATGGTTCTTACTCCTCAGGGGTTGATCTCATTCAGATCGTTCAGCAGCCGGACCCTCAACAAAACGAAGTGGGAGTCGCGGAGTAGGTCGCCTCACTCGCCTGTTCTGCCATGTCATGGGCAGCAGTAGCGGTGTCCAGGCCAGGTGCTGGGTCCGTCAAAAGGAAAGGCAGGAAGGATGCCCAGAACCACCGGTCCAAGGTGTTTGCACAGCCGCCATGCCATGGATGGCTGCAGCGGTGTCCAGAGCAGGTGTCAGGTCCGTCAGTTCCGTGCTGTCGAAGCAGTGGGCGGGCACAACGGCCGTGCCTACGAGATCGGTGAAGGTTGCTTGCATGGTTCTTACTCCTCAGGGGTTCATCGCGTTGCGTCATTCAGCCCAACAACATCAAACCATGCGGTTTGAAGAGCGTCGAGACAAAATCAGCCACGGACCAGACCGCCTTGACACGCGAGCGACCAAGACGACAGGCTGAAATCCGGCCTTCCCCTGAGAGCGAGAACCCATGTCGAACCAAGATGCGCCCGGCCTGACCACGGCCATTGTCAACGCCGACTGGGTCGTGGCCTATGACCCGGCCACACAGGGGCACAGCTACATCCGCAACGGTACTGTGGTGTTCCGGGACGACACCATCATCCACGTGGGCAAGGGATATGAGGGAACGGTCGACACGGTGATCGACGGCACAGACGTGATGGTCATGCCGGGCCTGCTGGACCTGCATCTACACGCCTACCAGGAGATCCACGGCAAGGGTTTCTTTGAGGACCTTGCCAGCAAGCACATGTGGATGACCCAGCTTTTCGAATACACATGGCTTATCGAGGAAGACGAAGCCTCTGCAGAAGCCGCAATGCAGGCCTCAGCAGCGGACCTGCTCAAGAGCGGCTGCACCACCATGGCCGAACTCTATTGTTCGCAGAAGCTGCCCTTCGACAACTGGCTCAACATCCTGGCGGGAACCGGCATCCGGACCTATGCCTGCCCCATGGTAAACTCCGGCCACTGGTACACACCCGACGGCCAGAACCACCTCTATGCCTGGGACGAAGCCAAGGGTCTCAAGGACCTTGAGGGCGCACTGGAGCTGATCGACGAGGCCCAGGCCCACTCTTCGGGCCGGCTGCACGGCATGGTGGGCGCGGCCCAGGTTGATACCTGTACCGAAGAGCTGTTCGTGGCGTGCAAGCAGGCGGCGGTCGATCGCGGCATTCCGCTGCAGACCCACGCATCACAGTCGGTGATGGAGTTCCGCGAGATGATCCGCCGGCACCGCAAGACGCCGCTGGAATGGCTCGACGATATCGGCGTGCTGGGGCCCCAGACCCTGATCGGGCATGCCATCAACATCGACCAGCATCCCTGGATCAACCACCACGAACACCGCGATCTCGAACGCCTGGCGCGTTCGGGTGCCAGTGTCGTCCATTGCCCGCGCGCCTTCGCCCAGTGGGGCGACATGATGCACAGCCTGGGTTCCTACCGGGCTGCGGGCATCAACATGGCCCTGGGCACCGACTGCTACCCCCACGACATGATCGAGGAGATGCGGATTGCGGGCCTGCTCTCGAAAGTGGCGTCCGGCCATGTCGACCTGCTGCGCACCGAGCACGTCTTCGAGATCGCAACGCTGGGCGCAGCGCGAGCCCTGGGTCGCGATGATCTGGGCAGGCTTTCTCCGGGTGCCCGAGCCGACATTGTTCTGGTCGACCTCAAACATCCGTCCATGCGGCCGGTCCGCGACCCCTTGCGCTCGCTGGTCTATTCGGGCGTGGCGGCGGCCGTGCGCGATGTCTATGTCAACGGCGTATTGACGGTGCACAACCGCGAAATCCTGACCATGGACCAGGACGAGGTTCACGATCGGCTGCAGGCCGGCCAGGACCGTTCACTCCCGCGCGTCCCGGGTCTGGACTGGGCCGGCCGAAGCGCCGACAAAATCAATCCGCTGTGTCTGCCGGTCGACGGTGAGCTGTGAGAGCAGGCGTTCGCCACTTCATAACGTGGCCCAGCTTTCCTATGCTGGCACCATGAACGACATGAGCCAGTTACCCGTGCGCGTACCTGTATCCGACCAGGGCGCGATCAAGGCTGCCGTGAAGCGCGACGGTGTCGTTATCGTCACTGACCTTCCGGGTGACGAGCATGCGCCGGGTTACTGGGAAGGCATCGCCGGGGAGCTGCCCGCGCTGTGTTTCGGCAATTCCAACCTGATACCCGGTGAGCCGCCGGTGGCATGCCTTCACCAGGAATTCGCCCGGTTTGAGCAACTGCAAATGCTGCAGGCAGCATACGGCGATGAAGGCGCTGTTCTCAGCAAAGCAACAGAGGGCGAATTGGCAAGGAAGGCAGAGCAGAAGGGCTTGCCGCACTTCACCGAAATCCCCTGGCAACATGGGCTGCACCAGAACCCGCACACAGACGGTTACGTTTACGGCGATCATGTGCCCGACCACATCTTCCTGCTCGTTGAACAACAGGCCGACACCGGCGGCGAGTCCTTCTTTGTGGATGGCGAGCGCGTGCTCGAGCGGCTGCGCACCGGCCCGGACGCCGACAGCCTGCTGCCACTGCTGGAAACCCTCGTCTATGACCAGACCGAGAGCGCCGAGACCGGCGGCTATTTCCAGGGCCGCAGCTCCAAAGGCCCCCTCTTCGGGCGCCGCCCGGACGGTCGTCTGCAGTGGAAACGTATGCTTGGGAAAGACCAGTTGCAGACGAAAGAGGACATGCAGGCCGTGCCTGTCCCACGCAGTTGCTGGGCCGTGACGCCCGAGACTCGCGCGATGGCGGCCAAGATCGGTGCCAGGCTTGCGCCCGAGGATGTGCTGCGACGTGTCGACCTTGCGATCCAGGCAGAATCAGAGAACGCCGGCCGCGTGAGATTGAACAAGGGCGAAGCTGTCTGCGTCGACAACTACCGGGTCCTGCACGCACGCGAAGCGTTTAATACCGGCGAACGGCGGCTGTGGCGTGTTTGGACGTGGACCACCAGTTCAGATGGACGGCCCGACGGCGATGGGCAGCCGGTCTCAACACCGCTCGACATCCATCTGGACCTCACGGCACCCGACGCGTCACCATGACGCTGACTAACTCTGTTTTGTTGTCTGCGCCGTCAAAGCAATGAAGCCGAAAATCAGGGTCCGAACGTACAGCCGATGAAGCTGGGCCCAGCTTCACTGGCATCAAGTGCCATGCCGCCAACAGGAACTGCCGCACCCAGAGTCGGGCTAAGGTCCGTGAGTTCATTGCTGTCAATGCAGTGAGCGGGCACGACGACAGTGCCGACCAGGTCGGTGAAGGATGTTTGCATGAGTCTTAACTCCTCAGGGGTAGGTCTCTTTCAATGGTCCAGCAGCCGAAGAACCTCTCAACTGCACGCAGCATAGTAAGCGTAACAAAACCGATCAATCCGACAACTGATGCCGGCCCGGGGGCAATTGGCAGCAACCAAGGCGCGCGAATTTTCCACTATGGCGTGATCATAGCGGTCACTTCAGTTCGATCGGTGCAGAGTCAGGCAGGAAGTGGTGGTAGGTGTTGATGTAAAGGGCGATTTTGAGTTCGCCGCCAGCATCGCGCTGAACAATCCAGTCTTCCCCAACGACACATTTGATCAGGTCGCCTTCGGCCGAGGTCACGGAACGCCCCTCCCAATAGACTGCGCCGACGGCACGCGCTCTCTCGGGCTTGTCACACGACGGAGTGATCTCCCAGGGCTCGAGAACAACATGCTTTTCGTCGGTGAGTCCCAGATGGATTTCATGGTTGGTCTGCATGGAGATATCTTCGCCATGCGGAACGTAAATGCGTGCATCCGGGTACAGGAAAAACCTGCCCAGCTCTTCGGCATTTCCCTTGTCGAACATCGCCACATCATGAAACGCGTTCATGAGTGCAATGACGTCTTCTTTGGTTATCGCCATGGACGAACTCCTCATGCAACAGGACCGATTGTGGCTGCGCCCGGATGAAGACGGGAAACTGCCACCAAAGGTCAGGACTTGACCGGCAACGCCAGGCAGGCCGCCGGTTCTGAGTGAGCAGATCCATGAAGGATGCCCGCGTGGATCCTAAATCCTTATGAGCAATTGCCACCCCAATAAGACGCCTGTGCCGCACTTGCCTGTGCCGCCATTTCATCAGCAGCATTTGTCGTGCCCAGGGATGGGGTCAGGTTTGTCAGTTCGTTGCTGTCAAAGCAGTGGGCAGGCTCAACGACAGCGCCGACCAGATCGGTGAAAGATGCTTGTTGCATTGGTCCTACTCCTTAGACTTTGATCTCATGGCGTCATTCAGCAGCCGACAAGGGGCTCTAGCAATGCGTTGTCGGGTTGACGTGTTGGGTAAAGGTCCCGGACGCCTCACTGGCCTGTGGTGCCAGGCCATCAATCGCCATTCCCGTGTCCAGGGCTGGGGTCAGGCCCTCTAGCTCATGGCATGCGGGGGCCAGAAAACCGGACGTGCCGACCAGCTCATTAAACGATGCCTGCATAGGGCAATCCTCCTAAGAAGGGTTGGATGACGAGTAGCCAAGCCATCAATCAGGACACTCTCGTCTATCACGACAGAATTCAGTAGGCATGCCGGATCAGACGATGTCCAGAAGTTACCAACGAGAAACCCGATCGTTCGAGTTGCCGACAACGGGTCCTTCGGATGAAAGCGGCCAGATTTCCAGCCGGATTGCGGTGGGGTCTAGCGCCCCGGCCACGCAGGCTGTTTCGGGATGAACACGCGGAAGCTGTCGCCCTCGGCAATGCTGCCTTCCTGTTCAACCCAGGCGGTCACGCCACGGCGATGTTTGGCGTGTTTGACGAAGGTCAGACCTTTGGCACCGTGCACCTTCCTTATCTGTTTGGCGGGATAACCGCAGGGCTCGTTTTCCATATCAATCACAAGGCTGAGGCCCTGTGAGAACAGCAGGCGTGAGGAAGGTGGAAGCAGGGTGAAGTCGGGAATACCGGCGATCACCAGATTGGCGCCCAGCCATTCGGGCTCGATACGCTCAATCCCCATGCCTTCGGCAACCAGTGCCATCTCTTCTTCCGAAATGATGGAGAGCTGGCGCGTGTTGCGGATCTCCTTGCCTTCTTCATAGATATCGGTGAAGCGCACACAGCAGGCGCGAGTCAGGCCGGAATGGCGCTCTTCGGGAAATCCTTCGTAGGATACATCGACGGCGCCCGACGCCGAGGCACTCGCAATGTCGTCCTCGTCGCGCCTGGCCTCAGGTACCACCAGAAGCCGACGGACCTCTCCGGTGAACGCCACCTCTTCAAAAATCGCCATGGGAACCCTCGTAGATCAATGGGCGGACGTTAGAGCGGATCGTGCCCGGCGTCACGCATGCATGGTGAATGGGAAAGAACCCACGGGCGCTTGAACGTTACGGCTTAGGTTCAACAGTCACAAAGAAGTTCTTGTAGGGTTCGGTCATGCTCCAGGCGCCGTTGAAACCGCGTGGGATCATGAACGCATCACCAGGGCCGAACGTCTGAGCGGTTCCGTCATCGTCGGTAATGGTCAGGCTGCCTTCAAGCACGTAACAACATTGATCATAGGGGTAGTCGACGACGTGTTCCGTGCAGGGCGTGCACTCCCAGACCCCGGCGTTCACGGTGCCCTCTGGATTGGTGAAAAAGATGTGGCCCATCTCCGTTGCCATGCCGCCACTCACCGTTTCGGGGTCGATGTAACCCAACGGAGCCATGCCACTTGTCGGCGATCCGCCGGGCAACAGGCGTGTAATCGTTTTAGTGTTCAAGACAATCTCCTGACCTGTGTGGGGATGTGACGCGCAGAGAGCCTCGCACCGACAGGCACGAGGCTCTCAAGACGGTCAGTAAAACCGATTGCTCAGAAACCGGCCTTCATGGATTCAAAGCGCTGGATGACGTTGTCCTTGTCGCGGAACTTGCAATACATCACGCCTGAGTCCAGCAGCTCGCTGGGATCACGCGGAAGCTGCAGTTCGGCCAGCGTCGCATCGCTGATCAGATCAAACGCGGCACTGTTCGAGTGTCCGATGCCATACTGCGAAACCAGAAATTCGCCGCTCGCAGGCGACAGCATCGAATCGATCAGGTCATAGGCCTTGTCCTCATGCGGTGCATCCTTCATCAGGATCATGCCGCAACACCAGGTCTCCACGCCCTCTTTCGGATTCATCATGCGCACCGGCACACCTTCGGCCTTCAACTGCGCCACACCGCTATCCCAGGTCAGTGCTGCCACCACTTCACCAGAGGCCAGCGCCTGGGTGATATCGCTTTGGGCGATGGCATAGAAACGCAACAGCGGCTTTTGCTCCTCAAGAAGGCCAATCACCTTGTCGAGATCCGCATCGCTCATGTTGCAGGGGTCAACGCCGGCATAGATGGCAGCCGTGAACACGGTCTCATCGACCGAGTCAAAAACAGCAAGCTGACCGGCATAACGCTCGTCCCACAGCAAGCCGTAGGAATCTTCCTCGTCCCACTCAACCAGGTCGGTGCGATAGGTGACCGACGTGCGGCCCCAGCCGAATGGCACGAACCAGGGCTCTCCATCGAATTGGGTTCCCGGCAGAGTTTTGAGCGCCGGGAAAACCGTGGACCAGTTCGACAGCCTGCTCGTATCAATCGCCTGGATCAGACCGGCATCGCGCCATTGCGGCACCAACGGGCTGCAGGGATGCACCAGATCAGGCTGGTAGCCTGACATGACCTTTTGAAATGCCTCGTATTCATCGGCATAGATCGCGTAATCGGGCGGTGCACCGTTTTCTTCCTCATAGGATTGGTAAAGCTCGGGGATATCATAACCGGCCCAGGTGAAGGACAGAGCCTGACCGTCCGATTGTGCCGAAGCCTGCCGCGCGGCAGCAGGGAATGCGACGGTCGCCAGCCCCACAGCCGACATGGCCTTGCTCACCTCACGCCGGGTCAGCGTGCCTGCGGCCTGTTTGTCCTTGAATTCATTGATATCCATTGGTGCCTCCCACCAGGTTTCTTAGTAATTCTGACTGACTGGTCATCATACATATTGACAAGTTTAGCGGCCGCGAGAGGATTCGCAAGCCGATCTAATTTGCCCAACCTCGTGCTCCATCTGTAGTGTCTGCAACGACACAACAGATGATCCTGGAAAAACCCCCAAGGAAGGATATGAACGTGGATATCAACGGCAAGAAAGCCATCGTCTTTGGCGGCACATCCGGTATTGGTCTGGCGACCACCAAAATGCTGGCCCAGGCTGGCGCCAGTGTCGTGGCAATCAGCCGCGACCCGTCCAAGGCCGGAGAATTGCCTGCCGGCGTCACCACCCGGGCCTGCGATGTGCGTGACAGCGCTTCCATGGAGGCTCTGTTGGGGGACCTGGGCCCCTTCGACATTCTTGTCAGTGCCGCGACCGGCGGCGATCGCGCAGTCGGCCCCTTTGTCGAGATGGACGTCGAAGGCTTCAAAGGTTCGTTCGACAAGCTCTGGGGTTATGCCAACGTCGTGCGTTATGGTGCCGCCCATCTGAACGAAGGCGGGTCGATCACATTGGTTTCAGGTTCACCGGCCCGCGCCCATCCCAAGGACCTGAGCGCACTTTCGGCTGTCGGAGGCGCTGTCGAGGCGCTGGTGAAAACGGTCGCACGTGAGATCGCGCCTTTACGCCGCATCAATGTCGTTTCACCCGGCGTGATCGACACACCGATGATGGCCCTAGAAGGCAAGGCTGAACGCGACGCCGCCTATGCCGACATGACCAAGGGCTACCTGATTCCCCGTGCCGGCACAGCCGAAGAAGTTGCCCGAGGCCTGATGTTCGTCATCACCAATGATTTCGTCACCGGTACCATCGTGGATGTCGACGGCGGCTGGCTCCTGAGCGACTGAAAACCAAGACGCACCAAACGCAGTAACCCTGAGGTTCAGAATGAAGACACTTGCCGCCTTGGTCTTTCCGGGATTCCAGACCCTGGACTATTTTGGCCCGATGGAAATGCTGGGCGACCTTGGTGAGGAACTTCGGATCATCACCGTGGCCGAAACATTAGATCCGGTACCCAGCGTGCATGGACAACGCATTCTGCCCGACAAGGCCATTGCGGATGGCAGCGATTACGACCTGCTTCTGATCCCTGGCGGTGAAAGCGCGCATGAGGCCGCAAAAAGCAGCGACCTGGCCGCCTGGATCGTTGAGACGGCAAACCGCGCCGAGCGTGTCATGACGGTGTGTACCGGCAGTATCCTCCTTGCAACGACGGGGATGCTTGATGGCCGCAAAGCCACGACCAACAAGCTGGACTTCACCAGGACCGTGCCGCTCGCGCCAAATGTCGAATGGGTTCGTCAGGCCCGGTGGGTCGAAGACGGCAAGTTCTTTACGTCATCGGGTGTGTCGGCCGGAATGGACATGACTCTGGCGGCCATTGCGGATCTGTTCGGCGTTGAGACCGCGCGGGAAATTGCCGAAGGCACCGAATACGAGTGGCATGATGACGCCACATGGGATCCGTTTGCCAAACGCGCCGGACTGGTCTGAACCTGCCTTGATCCGGATCACCGATACCATCAGCCTTTCCGAAAGCGAGATAGAAGAGCACTTCATTCGTGCTCCTGGGCCCGGAGGGCAGAACGTCAACAAGGTCGCAAGCGCCGTTCAACTGCGCTTTGATGCCGCCAACAGCCCGGCCCTGACCTGGGCCGTGTTTCGTCGCCTCAAAACGCTGGCTGGAAGCCGGATGACCCGGGATGGTGTGATTGTTCTGACCGCCAACCAGTTCCGCTCCCAGATCCGAAACCGTCAGGACGCCCTGGAGCGCCTGACCGAACTCATCGCCAAGGCTGCAGTAGCGCCCACGCGGCGACGGCCGACAAAAGCCTCATACTCGTCCAAGCGCCGGATGTCGGAGAGCAAGCGACGGCAGGGCGACCTGAAGAAACAACGCCGAAAGGCGAACCCGAACGATGACTGACGTTAACTTGCCGGCGGCTTTGCCGGAATGCGCGTGAGCGTGGCGCCCAGGGATGCCGATGAGACAATGGCGATGGCAAGCCAGCTGGCCAGGGTGAGTTGTTCGCTGAGCAGAATGATCCCCGTGATCGTGGCAATGGCAGGCTCAAGGCTGAGCAGAACGCCGAACAGACGCGGTGACAGGCGCTTCAGGGCAATGAACTCGAGCCCCAGCGGCAGGGTCGCCAGGATCGATACCAGAATGGTCACCTGGATGAGTGAAACCGAGCTGAAGAAATAGCCGATCTCTGAATAGGCCAACGGAAAGATCAGCACGGCCGACATGAGGGTCGCCACGATGAAACCGTCCAGCCCCTGAATGGACCGACCGGCCCGCGCGGAAGCCAGAATGTAGAATGCCCACGCGCAGGCATAGGCCATCCCGTAGGCAATCGCCGACCAGGTCACCGGCGCATCATCATCCAGTGGCGCCAGCATGCAGACACCGGCAAAGGCCAGAACCGGCCAGACGAATTCCAGGAACCGGCGCGCGCCGACCAGGCTGACCGTCAGCGGACCCAGAAACCCGATTGTGGCGACCAGACCCAAGGGCAGGTTGACCAGGGCAAGATAGAACGTGACGTTGAAGCCGGTGAAGGCAAGCCCCAGTGCCGTGGCATCAATCCATTGCCGCCTGGTCCACAACCAGATCCTGGGGCGCAACAGCGCAGCCAGCAGCAGACCGCCCAAAGCGAGGCGCGCGCAATTGAGACCGAACACATTGTCGGCTGTCATGACCATCTTGGCCGAACCTGACCCCACCTGAAGCGCAATGAGCGCAGCAATCAGGATGAGCGGCGCAGGGATGCGCAGGCCATAGGCCGCGATGGCGTGTTGGACAGAGCCAGGCTTCACGAGGGTCTAGCAGCCGGAGCTGTCGGTCGTGTTATCAGACATCATCGTGCGGCAGAACGTAGCACCGCTGAGATCAGCACCACCCATGTTGGCTCCATTCAGAAAGGCGTCCGTCAGGTCCACCGCGCGCAGGTCAGCACCGCTCAAATCGGTCGACATCAGGCTCGCGCCGGTCAGGTTTGCGCCGTTCAGCAGCGCGCCCTTCAACAGCGCGCCATTGAGTTGCGCACCGGAAAGGTCGGCGCCACGAAGATCGGCACCACTCAGATCGGCCGCGAGTGCAGAGACGCCACCGAGGTTGGCGCCACCAAGGTTTGCACCACGCAACTTCGTGCCCAGAAGATATGCGCCACGCAGGTCGGCGCCACGCAATTGAGCGCCCAGCATGTCAGAACCGTGCAGGTCTGCTCCGACCAGATCTGCACCATCCAGGTTGACGTTGCTGAGGTCACAGAACGAACACGCTTTCGATGCATGAAAGAAGGCGAGATCCTCGTCGTTCCAGGCCGCAGCGTGGCTGGCAAACAGGCTGCACAGCAAGGCGATCAAAGGCAATCGGATCATGGCGTGCTCCTGAGAGTGATGGGCCGACGCTGCGCGCGTCTTCATATTTACACTAGCAACCAGATTTGCAGATCAGGCAAGCAGCACAAGACACTCGGAGGACGCCTCGCTGTGAGGTTGTCTGCTGTGGCCAATCCCGCCTGGACTGGCAATACTGAAAATTGACATGGACATAAACAAACAATCGGGCTGTCACAGCAATGGATAAAAACAGGTTCGACGTCATCGTTGTCGGAGGCGGCATTGTCGGGACCACCGCGGCCTACTTTTTGGCGCGCCGTGGTGCACGTATTGCGCTGGTCGAACGCGATCGGATCGGCCATGGCACGACGGCGCGATCCTTTGCCTGGATCAACGCCTCATCCAAGATCGCCGATGAGCCCTACCACCGGCTGAACGCCCTGGGTGCTTCGATCTATCATGACCTGGCTGACGCGTTCGGCGCTGAACGCCTGGGCCTTCATCGCACCGGCATGCTGCAATGCATCAGCCGCAACGACACTGCCGGCCTTGCCGCGCTTGAAGAACAGGTCGGTTATCTCGGCCGTTATGGCTATCCCCATCAGGTCCTTGATGCGCAAGCGCTGTCGAAGCTGGAGCCGGCCGTCACGTTTGATGACGACGCAACAGCGATCCATGCCATGTCGGAAGACTGGCTCGAGGCACCGGAATTTGTGGCGTTTCTGGCCGACGAAATCCGGGCCATGGGCTCGCTTGTTCTCGAAGGCTGCGCGACAACCACGCTCGATCTCAATGACGACGGATCCGTCAGTGGCCTCGTCACGGATCAGGGCACCTTCACGACGACAAAGGTGCTGATCGCGGCAGGGCACGAAACACCCGAAGTGCTTGCAGCGTTGACCGGATACGAGGCGTTTGCGGCGCGCTTTCCCATGAACCGTGTGCCTGGCCTGCTTGTCACCACACCGCCCTGCCAAAGCGCTGAACAGCTGCGCCACGTGATCTATTTCGACAGCCCGAGCGATCCGTTTCACATCCGTCCGGCAGGCAACGGGCGCCTGCGCATGGGGGCTGACGATACCGACGGCATGATCGCCGAAGACACCTCGCCTGAGAGCATTCATAGAGCGGCCGAACGCCTGCTTGGTCACGCCCGGGCGCGTCTGCCCGGACTGATCGGTGACATGACCGCCGAGCAGTGCGAGCTTGCCATCGGCATCCGCCCCTACCCTCACGACGGAAAGACGCTGGCTGGTGCCCTGCCCGGCTCCCAGGGTCTCTATCTGATTGCGACCCACAGCGGCATCACGCTTGCCCCCGCACTGGGCCAACTGATGACCACGCTGATCATCGAAGGCACGATGCCCGAGGCGCTGCAGCCATTTGCGTTGGAGCGGCTTCCGGGGTTTGCCTGACGCATGCCCCTTACCAGCCAGATTGTTGCCTATGATCCCGCATGGCAAGCCAGGTTTGAAGCTGAAGCCCAACGGCTTCAGACTGTCTTCGATAGCGCGGCCCTGGCAATCCACCATGTCGGCAGCACATCGGTTCCAGGTCTTTGGGCAAAGCCGGAAATCGACATTCTGGTGGTGATCGCCGACATCACCAGCATCACCAGATTTGAGGGTCCCATGGCCAACCTTGGCTATGGTGCACCAGTGGAAATGCTTCCTGACCATTTCTATTTTCGGCGTAATCATCAGGAAAAACGCACACACAAGGTCCATGTCTGTGGACCCGACCATTTCAGCATCAGCGAGTTTCTCGTGTTTCGTGATCATCTCCGCTCGTGCGCCAAAGCACGTGCCGACTATGAGGCTCTGAAGCTCAAACTCGAGAGCGAAAACACGCAAGGCATCCTGGAGTATCTCGAAGGCAAGGCACCGTTCATTCGCGCAGCGCTGGACAGGCAGCAGGCGTCATCGTGAGCGCTCACCCGAATTCGCCTGGCAGCGCATCTTTGCTGTTCCCACCAGGGCGCTTGAAACCGGCCTGCGTGCGCCCGACACTGACGCCCTGCCGTCCCCTGGGGATGGCGACACACCAGGAGACTGTCCCATGAGCAATACGCCCCCCGTCATGAACGACTACGACGCCATTGCAGCGACTGTGCAGCATTACATCGACGGCGCTCGTGCCGGCAGCGGCAAGGTCATGAAACAGGCCTTTCACGACGATGCCTGGATATTCGGCGCGATGACCACCGGCCCCTTCATGGCTCCGATTCAGGAGCTGTTTGACCGGGTCGACGCCGGCAAACCAGCACCCGATACCCGCGCAAACATTGTTGCCATCGATATTGTCGAAACCATCGCTACGGTGCGTCTGGAACTGGACGAATGGTCCGGTCGCCGTTTCACCGACATGTTCACGATGGTCAAGATCGACGGCCAGTGGACGATCATGAACAAGGTCTTCCATCTCCACACCTGAACCCGGCGACGGTCCACAAACACACATCAAGAGGAAATCATGACAGTTGTCGGTACGATCGAAAGCCTGTGGCGCTATCCCGTCAAGAGCATGGCGGGACAGGAACTCGAGACCGCCTATATGGGGTTTGCCGGGGTTTATGGTGATCGCCTCTATGCCTTCCAAAGCAGCGAGGCGGTACCTGGTTTCCCTTATCTGACTGCGCGCGAACAGCGCCAGATGCTGCGCTACCGGCCACGTTTCAAACATCCTGATCTCGCCTCTGCACCGCCCAACCTGGCCGAGGCTTCATCTGAGGCGCCAGGCCTGACACCGGTCTATGCCGATCGTGACGGGCTTGGCGTCGAGATCGAAACGCCTGCGGGTGATGTCCTTGCCCTGGACGATCCCAAGCTGGCTGAGCGGTTGAACGAGAACATCGGGCGCAAGCATGAGCTCTCTCTGCTGCGTTCCGACCGTGCGATGACGGACTGCCGTCCACTTTCTCTTTGTTCGTTGGCCACCGTGACACAACTTGAAGAAGAAACCGGCAAGCCGGTCGACAAACGACAGTTCCGTGCCAACGTTTACCTGAACCTTGATTCGGGCAGCGGCTTTGCAGAAGACGCCTTTATCGGAAAACGCCTACAGATCGGCGAAAAGGTTGTTGTTTCCGTGCTGGAGCGCGATCCTCGTTGTGCTCTGATCACGCTTCACCCCGACACGGCCGAGCGCGACCCCGCAATCCTGACTCATGTCAGCAAGGCCCATGACGGCATGACCGGCGTCTATGCCGCGGTGCTGATCGAAGGCAGTTTCAGCAAAGGCGACAGCATCACGCTTCTGGACTAACGCGTTCTTTCCGGAAAGCTCAGGGCAGTACGATGTCGAAGGCATCCCAGAAAAGGATGCCGCGACCCAGAGCGACACCAACAGCGCGATCGGCCGCAATTCCCGTGGCCGCTTCGCTTGTTCGCGAGACCATCACGCCTCCGCCCGTTGCACCTTCGAACCGTCCATCACCACCGGTGATCACGAAGTCACCCTTGCACCCAACGAAAAGCACACCTTCGCAGGTCCAGTTTGCAAACAACCGGGAGTCCCCCGAGACGATGACACAGCTGCCCTCTCCGCTGATTTTTCCGCTTGATTGGTTGGCAGTCATGTTCGCAAGGCAGTTCAGATCACCAGCATCGGAAGGCCCGTAACCGGCATCGACAAAAAACGCTCCCGAAAGAATGCCCATGATGCGCATGCCGTCATGGCCGACGGGAATGATGTGGGCCTCAGATGTCACCACAGAAAATGCCGAAGCGCTCTCGGCCTCATTGGCGACGGCAACGCCCGAACCTTGCAGGGAAAGGAGTGCTAGTGCTGAAAGGAAACCAGTGCGGAAGAAGGTCTTTAAAATTGTCTGCAACATTTTTCTTTCCCCTAATCGAGCTCGAAGTAGAGAACGTCACCGCCCATGGCCAGCATCAGGCCCTGTCGGTCGCCCTCCAACTCGATGTAAACGCCCTTTTCGTTTTCCAGCCAGAACCTGGAGCTTCCTTCGGTGCCTGCGACGAAACCGGTGCGGGCCTGACCATAGGCACCTTCGAACTGATCAAGGCTGTCGAGATTATAGATCGTGCCACTTGCGTTGAGGCTCGAGCCACCAAAACCACCCAGGCCAGCACCGCCCAGCGTGAACGCATGGCTCTCCCCGTTGAAGTGAAGCGTTCCGCCACCCAGGCTTCCGCTCCACAACAAGGCAATCTGGATCGTTGAAATCTCGACCGTTCCGGATTCTCGAAGTTCTACGTCATCCTGCGCATAGACCGCCGAGCCAGCGCTCAGCAGAACTGCCAGACCGACTGCTACAGCCAGACGGATGCGACGATGTACTTGTTTCAACACGTCACCTTCTCCTTTGCTCAAAACAGATAAACACCCTAGAGCAAATTCCTTGGGGAAGGAGTCTATTGGGCGTTCGTGAGTTCATTCCTTGAAATTCAGTTTTTCAATGTCGAACCCGACGGGATGGTTAAGCCAGGGGTAACCGTCCCTGGCCATTTCATAACCAATGCCGAAGAGCTCGCGCATGTATTCAACATCGAAGGGTTCTTCAGGAAATCTCTCGAACGTCTCAGGCATATGAGCCAGATGGAAGTCGTTACCATCACGCAGAGAGGTCAGATAAATCCGGTCGATATCACCAAAGCCCTGCGTCCGAATGAGGGATGCAACGGAGGCCCCGACAATGGAGAAGATATCAGGCTCGACCGGTGACCAGCGCGTATCAAGCCGCGCATTGCGCAGGACATAGACCTGGGGTCGTCCCTTGACCTGGAGAACCTCCATCAGAGAGGGCCAATCAACAGTCTGGGGATAGACAAACACCTGCGAGACCGCACCACCGTCGACATGGAGCTCGTCATAGATCTCTCCATTCCACTCAACGTCGAACAGGACCGGGGGAAACACACCCGGGATCGAGGCCGAAGCAAGCAGAACGTCTGAAATCAGGTTGCGTTTATCTGGATGATCGCTGGCCGCCATTGCGGTCACATTCCAGACGACCGGACGAGCGACATCGAGATTGGTCGTACTGATGAAAAGTCGCCGGCCATCGTGAAAAGCCTCGGCAATCTTGCTGATCACTTCGGGCGTCATATAGTTGTAGATTTTCTCACGCAATTGCACGGTGCCGGCCTTGGCATCGCCGGTAGCAACCATGATCCAGCCCCTGGGCTCGATCAGATCAAGGGTTGAATAGCCCGTGTAGATCTCCTCAAGAACCGGATCAAACTCCGAGCCAAGAAAGGCGAACGGAGCGATCAGCGCACCAGTGCTGACCCCAGTCACCATCGTGAATTCGGGCCGGGTACCCGCTGCCGTCCAGCCCTTCAGCAATCCCGCACCAAAGGCGCCATTAAGGCCACCGCCCGAGATTGCGAGATAATGATGTTCAACACCGACAATGCCCGGCTGACGTTCGCGGATTTCTTCAACAGTGACCGATTCAAAGTGGGCGATGAATGCCTCAGGAACAGCATCACCCCAGAACCGGACGTTGGACATGCCGGGAATCTGGGCCGGCTGTTCCAGGTTTTCAGGTAACGGCTGGCGACTGATAATGGTCCCACATGCCGAAAGCGTGACGGCAAACCCAATGGCCCACAAAGCCATCAAAAACGAACGAAACAGCCCAGCCCCACCAAAACGCATTGTTTGTCTCGCCTCCAAAAACAGCTCTTTGCAGATGCTCTCATCGCCTGAGGACATCTGCATAGGGCGTAACGTAAAACTCCCGAATAGTCGCAGGACGCCCTGTCGCCGCCGGTCTGTTTCGGGTTCTGGACGCCAAATGGCGATCAGGCGGCCCTGTCCGCGCTATCGAGTTCAAAGCCACGGTATCCTTCAGCCGCGATGGCATCACAGGTCTTGCGATATTCTCCAAAGCTGCCGAGATAGGGCAGGATGACGCGGGGTTTTCCTTCGATGTTGGCGCCGACATACCAGGAATCGGCCTGGGGGTAGAGTGTGGTATCTGCCACTTCACCGTTGTGTATGACCCATTCCTGCTCTGCCTTTTCACCGGCTTCGATGCGGTCATGGCCATGTTCCTGCATGTAGGCCAGGCAGTCGCTGATCCATTCGACGTGCTGTTCGATGGCCGACATCATGTTGGTCATCACCGAAGGGCTCTGCGGCCCGGTCACGGTGAACAGGTTGGGGAAACCAGCGACGCTCAGCCCCAGATAGCTCTGAGGTCCCTCCTCCCACTTCTCCCGCAGTGCCTGGCCGCCCTTGCCCTTGATATCAATGTTGAGCAGAGGGCCGGTCATAGCGTCAAAGCCGATCGCGAAAACGATGGCGTCGAACTTGTAGTCCTTTTCCGTGGTCCTGAGGCCATCTGGTGTGATGGCTTCGATTGGCGCGACGCGGAGGTTCTCCAGACTGACATTGGGCCGGTTGTAGGTTTCATAGTAGTCGATATCGACACAAAGACGCTTGGTGCCGAAGGGATGGTTTGTCGGACACAGGAGATCTGCCACCTGAGGGTCCTTCACGCGCTGGCGGATCTTTTCATGAGCGAATTCGGCGGCCATCTTGTTGACCTCCAGGTCGCTGCCAATATCCGAGAAGGTCGAAAGAACCGTGAACCCGCCAACTGCCCAGCGGCGTTCAAACTCAGCGATGCGCCGCTCCTGCGAGACGTCATGGCCTGATTCATGAGATTCTTCGCCGTTGTAACCACTCTCGGACCAACGTGCATAGTCCCGGAATGCGGCGTAATTGTCCTTGATCTCGCTGACCTCTTCCTCACCCAGCTTGTGGTTCCAGGCGGGCACGGCAAAGTTCGGCGTGCGTTGGAAAACGGTCAGATGTCTGGCCTGCTTTGCGATCTGGGGTATCGACTGCATGCCCGATGAGCCGGTACCGACAACCGCGACATCCAGCCCGGTGAAGTCGACGCCCTCATGGGGCCAAAGACCGGTGTGATACCAGGGGCCCTTGAAATCTTCGAGGCCATCGAAATTGGGCGTTTGCGGCAGGGAAAGGCAACCCACCGCCATGACGCAATACGTACCGCTCCAAGTCTCGCCTGCCTGAGTCACCACACGCCAGAGATTGGCGTCTTCATCAAAGGAAGCAGAGACAACGCGGCTGTCGAACCGGATATCGCGGCGCAAGTCGAAGCGTTCGGCAACATGTTCGACATAAGAGAGAATTTCAGCCTGGGGCGAATAGCGTTCAGACCATTCCCATTCCTGCTGAAGATCCTCATCGAAGGAATAGGAGTAGTCCATGCTGTGGATGTCACAGCGGGCGCCGGGATAACGGTTCCAGTACCAAGTCCCACCGACATCACCTGCCGCATCCAGCACAACCGCGCTGAGGCCAAGCTGGCGGCACTTGTGCAGCATGTACATGCCGGAGAACCCTGCACCGACAATGACCACGTCATAACGCATTCCGGCGTCGCTCTTCCTGGCTGCCTGGCGTTCCATATGCGCTCTCCCAATAATGACGTGCGAACACTAGATCGGATCAAGTTTTCTTGGAACCACCGTATGGATTCAGACATTCATGTGAACGCACGCGATCCTAATCTGGGATTCACACCAGCATCCAAAGCGCTTTTCAGGACTGACGGGATCGCCCCGGCTGGTTCGGTTGTCGGACCTGCCAGCCCTTGTATGATGCATCCAGTCAAATGGTCGGATGAGAATCATGGTGCCTACCCATGACCTGCTGGACCTCTCGGTGCTGCAAGAGCTCCGCGAAACCGTCGGCGACACGGTGTTTCAGGAGATTGGTGAGACGTTCGCCGAACAGATCGCGCTGATCGTCGAGCGGTTGGATGATCCCGCTTGCCAGAACCAGATCGAATGTCTGGAACGTAATGCCCATGAACTTGCAGGCGCTGCTGGCTCTTTTGGTGCGACAGCTCTGGCCGAATGTGCGCGTGACGTGATGTTGGCAGGGCGCGCGGGCAATCTGGACAATACCAGAGCATTGATTCCGGAACTGGCAACGACCAGCGCTATGACCCTGGACGCCTTTGCGCGTTACTGCACATCCCTGTCCTGACCGTCCGGCCGGCATAACGCTGCGCCATCGACCCAGCAAGCTACCATGGCCAGCAGTTCGCTCTTGCGCACGGGTTTGGGCAGATAGTCGGACATGCCCGCGTTCATGTAACGCTCGCGATCGCCAGGCAACGCATCGGCAGTCATCGCCACGATAGGAATTTCGGCAAGGTCGTTGGGGAAGTTGCGGATACGCCGGGTCGTTTCCACGCCGCCCATTTCCGGCATGCTGGAATCCATCAACACAAGATCGTAACGCGAGCGCTTCAAGGCTTCGAGTGCCTCGATACCGTTGTTGGCGACATCGACCGTGTACCCTGCCTGTTCGAGGATTTTCACCGTTACCATCTGATTCACCCGATTGTCTTCGGCCAGCAGGATTCGGACATCGGGCCTGGCAGCGCGCAGATCTCCATTGTCGAGAAGGTCGCGGCGCTCCTCACGGGAACGGTCATCCCCCGACAGCGCAGCAACGAGATCCACCTGGTGGACGGGCACCGGAACAAAGGCATCGGCGCCATCATCCGACGAGACCCTTGAGCCAACCGGCACCAGGGCCACCATGCGCGTTTCGGCAAGGTCTGGAATCTTGCGCAACCGCCGGACTTCCTCGGCCGGGTCGGAAATACCCGAGAGATGGCCGACCACGGCACCAGACCATGGGGGCGTTTCTGGCACCGGGTCGGACTGCTTGATGAAAATGGCCCGGGCACCGGCATTGGCAAGCTGACCGCCGATCAGCTTGCGGCCGATTTCCGTATCGTCGACCACCAGAACGTTGCCGCTCAACGCAGCAGCAGGAGCCGGTGCATCCTGCTGGCTGCGGCCAAACCGTGCCGTGAAGTGAAAGACAGACCCTTCGCCCATGCTCGAATCGAACCCGATGCTCCCCTGCATCAGGCCAACCAGGCGCCGACAGATGGCAAGACCCAGACCCGTTCCACCCCGCGACCGCCCCGACGAGGGATCGACCTGACTGAACATCTGGAACAGACGGTTGCGGGCTTCATCAGGAATGCCGACCCCTGTGTCGGCGACAGAGAACCGCAGAACAATGTCGCTTTCACCACGGCTGTCCAAATCGACCTGCACGATGACACCGCCAGCATCGGTAAACTTCAGGCCATTGCCAATCAGATTCACGAGAATCTGGCGGAGCCTGCCGGGGTCGCCCAAAAGATCGCGCGGCACATCCGGAGCAACGATGACGCCCAGCACCAGGTCCTTGCCCGATGCAACGGGATAGAGCAAGTCGGTGACTGCGGAAACGACTTCATCAATCTCAAACGGCGAAGTCTGGAGTTCAAGCTTGCCGGCCTCGATCTTCGATAGGTCGAGAATGTCGTTGATGATGGTCAGCAGCGCCTCGCCGGACTGGCGCAGATTGTTCACGTACCGCATCTGCTGCCGGTCCAGACCGGAATCAGCCAGAAGGGTCGAAATGCCCAGAATGCCGTTCATGGGCGTGCGGATTTCGTGGCTCATGGTGGCCAGGAAACGCGACTTTGCTTCGTTGGCCACTTCTGCCTCGTCGCGGGCTCTGCGCAGTTCTTCTTCGGTCAGCTTCTGTGCGGTGATGTCCTGGATGGTCGAAAGCGAGATCTCGGCGTCCTGTATCGGCAGGTCATCGGAAACCTCATGGATGTAGCGCACACCATCGGGATGCAAAATGCGATACTCAATGCTGATCGGTTCACCGGCATCGGCCATCTCATAGGCATCAGCAACCCGCTTGCGATCATCGGGATGGATCGTGGCAAGGTCATCCTGCCAGGAAATCAACATATCTTCCCGAGTCGATCCGGTGATTTCCAGCGTCATGTCCGAGACTTCTACGGCGCGATTCTGGGCTGCGTCATAAACAATGTGACCAATTCCGCCAACACGCTGGGCAAAGGCCAGAATGGTCTGACGTTGTTCCGCGTCCGCCTGCGCGCTTCGAATCTCGGTGAGATCTAGGATGGTGCCGATCGTGCGTGACGCCCCGCCTTCGTTCGCCACAACCACGTCGCCGACCTCACGAACGATACGTCGCTCGCCGTCCGGCCTTATCAGGCGATACTCCATATCATAGGGCGCACTGCTCTTGATGGACTCGCGGTGCTGGGCCAGGACGCGGTCATGGTCTCTTGGATCAACATGACTGAGCGAATTCTGCAGCGGCCCAAGAAGCTCGGCTTCAGGTAAACCGTGAATCTCGGCGAACTCTGGCGAGACAAACACCATGCTTTCGCTGGCATCATCGAAGATATAGGCACCCATACCGGCGATGCGTTGCGCGGTTGCCAGGAACCAGGCGCTTTCCTCAAGTTCACGCTCTGACAGCTTGATCGCGGTGATGTCGAGCATGGCGCCCACCTGGAGGCCCTTGCCGCCGTCCTGGAAACTGCCGACTTCCCTGATGTGGATGATCTCACCGGATGGGCGCAGAACGCGGTAGTCCATGGTGAAGGGACTCTGGGCATCCATGGCGCTCTTATAGATGTCCCATGTCCGCTCCTGATCTTCCTCGACGATGAACTGGATAAAGAAGTCCATGCTTAGCCCGTCTACATCGCGGGCCTCGACACCCAGAATATCAAAGAGGCTTTGCGAGATATGCCGCATCTCCTCCTTCTCGGGATCGACGATGTAATGCCCAAAACCGGCATGGGTCTGGGCCAAATGCAGCGCCGCCCGGTTTTCCCTGCAGGGCGTCTTCTGTTTTGCGCAAATCGGTCAGGTCGAGCATGGTGCCGATGGAGCGCGCTGACTTGCCTTTCCTACCGTCAACATAACCACCGGCTTCACGGACAAAGCGGATCTCGCCGTCGGGTCTGACAATGCGGTAATCAACGACATAGTCGCTGCGATCCCTGGTGGCCTCATCGAAGATCGCGTCTGTGGCTTCGCGGTCATCAGGGTGAATGAAATGCAGGGTATCGGCGACGGACCTCTGCACTTCTTCGCGACTGCGGCCATAAACGGCGGCAAAGGTCTCTGAGCAGTAGACCATGTCGTCGACATCATCGTCGTAGATGTAATGACCAAGGCCGGCGATGTCCTGAGCCGCAGCAAGCACTGCCGAGCGTTCGGCCAGCTGCCGCTCGATTTCCTGCTGGCGCGTCAGGGTCTTGATCAGCACGGCAACGGCCAGCAGTGACAAGGCCGAGGAAACCACGACGACAATCTCACCCTGCCCGACCCAATCGAGCCAAACGGGCATCGACCTGTTGAAACTGCCACGAGCCGCAACCACCACGGATTGCACAGCGATCAGAGCCAGGAGGCCAGCAAGAACCCAGGTCAGGACGCCGCGAATGCGCAATGCCAGCACAAATGCTGCACTAAGCACGCCAATCGAGATCAGGGCTGCTAGTCCAAGAAGCACGGCAAAGCCAATTCCACTGGGTACCGCCAAGTGTGTCCCTATGGCCCTTCACACGCAACCGGTTCAGCACAATCGGGTGTGGACGCGCGACCCCGCAGGCGCTGGAATGGGGCGCGACCATTCAGGCATCACACGCGTTACAGGTGAGGACCTTCATGCATCCCCAATTTGCCGCCTTTTCTGCCGATGAACACCAGGCCCGGCTGACGCGGGCACGCCACGCTCTGGGCGAAGCCGGGTTCGACGCCTGTGTCTGCGTTGCACCGGAAAATCTCTATTACCTGGGCGGTTATGATTCATGGGTCGGCGTCAACAGCCCCCAGGCCATGGTGTTCACCCCGGGCAATGACGAACCCACGCTGATCGTGCGCAATGTCGATCTGCCGCTTGCCGTGGAAACAACCTGGCTGCGGGATATCCGCACCTATCATCTGCATCTGGAAGACCCCGCCGCACTGATTGCCCAGGTCGTGGCCGAAAAAGTCGCCGAGGGCGGAACGCTGGCAATTGAGACCCAGTCCTATGCGCTCTCCTTTGAGCTGGGCCGCTTGCTCGAGCGCGCGCTGGCACCCGCCACGCTGATGGACGCGTCGACCCTGCTGGGCGATCTGCGCTGGATCAAGTCGCCAGCCGAGATCGCCTGCATGCGCCGCGCAGCAGCAACCGCACAATTGGGCATTGATGCCATGCGGCAGGCCCTCAAGCCCGGCATCAACGAAATGGCACTGGCCGGTGAAATCGAGAACGCCATGCGCAGGGCCGGTGGTGATTTCTGGTCAGTACCCACAGAACTCTCGTCGGGCCCGCGCACGGAAGGAGGCCACGGCACACCGCGTGACCGTGTGATCGAGGCAGGCGAGCTGGTTCATGCAGAATTCGCCGGGGTTGATCAGCGCTACCACGCGGTTGCCATCGCAACGATGGCAGCGGGCGACGTATCGGGCGACCTGAAGGACCTCTATGCCGCGACCCGAGCTTCGCTGGATGCCGGCATTGCCGCGATCCAACCCGGTGTTCCGGTTGCCGAGGTTGAAGAGGCGTCGCTGGAGCCGTTGCGTGAGGCCGGTTTGGCGGATGCCGCGATGATGCGGTTCGGTTACGGCATCGGCATCGCCTATCCCCCGATTTGGCTGGAGACCCTGCAGATCAGCCGGGGCATCGATCAACGTCTTGAACCCGGCATGGCCTTTGTCCTGCACGCCTGTGTCACACCGCCCGGCTCAGGCAGTGGCGCGATCCTGGGCGGCACCTGGCTGATGACCGATGATGGCGTTGAAATGCTGGCCGGTGCGGGTGCCATCGACCTGGAGGTCTGCGACTGACATGGCAAAATCCAAACCCTGGACGGTCATTAACAGCGAAGTTCTTCACGATGGCCGGCCGTGGCTGCGCTTGCATGGCGAAACAGTCCAACTTCCGCACGGGCGAGAGGTCGCGCCGTATTTCCGCATCGACATGCGTGACTTTGCCATTGTTCACGCCACGACAGAGACCGGCAACGTACTGGTGCTCAACCTCTACCGCCATGGTCCACGCCGGATCGAGCTCGCCCTGCCCGGCGGTATGATCGATGACGGGGAAGACCCCGCTGGACCGCAGCAGAGCGCGAGCTGATGGAGGAGACGGGATACCGCGCCGCCAACTGGCGCACGCTGGGCAGCTACGTCATGAACAGCAACTACGGCTGCGGACGATGCCACGTCTTCATGGCGTCAGGGAGCCGAGCAGATCGCCGAGCCCGATTCCGGCGACCTTGAAGATGCCGAGCTGTTGCTGATGCCCCATCGCATGAACTGCTATGGACGCCGTGGGCGCGGGCCGGGTCGGCGTGATGGGCCACGCCGGCGCCATCGCCATGGTCACCGCCACAAAGGCGGGCTTCCCGGTCACGGACTGTTCTGTGAGCAGCCCCCTAGAACCTGAGCGCGAAGTCCGCCGCGTCGGTGTAGTCGCGGCAGCGGGGAAAGGGAACCGCAGTCGGGATTTGGCGCGTCGAAGAACTTGGCCGCCAGCTTGGCCGCGCAATCGAACCAGAACGTGACGCCGTGCCCGCCGGAGCGGAACACCAGATGCTTGCTGTCGGAAAGAGTCTCGGCGGCCTCATCGGCAAAGCTGGCCGGAGTTACAGGGATCGTAACGGCCGCTCATCAGACAGGGTCGGCGCATCCGAGACCACCGGGCCAGCGGCATCCAGCGGATCATGCTCTGCACGGGCCAGACATCACAGTAGGGCACCAGCGACCATTCCAAGCACGGCCTCGCCATAGATGCCGAACCGGGCGGCCTCGGCCGTCATGGCACCGATGTGTCCAGGGTTGGTGCTTCGCGGCATTCGACGTTGACGAACACACCTTCATCCATGCCGTCACTGCCCCAGCTCGCCGGCCAGTAGAAATAGGAAAGCGCGTCGAGATCCCCATCGGCGGCCGTCCCGATCATCAGGGGGATGTAGGTCAGCCAGTAGCTGTCATAGAGGTAGTCGACCATGGAAGACGTCACGGCATTTCCGTTGAAACGCACAAAGGTGCCCCGGTCGAAGTAATCGAGGTCATAGAGCTCGAGCTCGCGCGGATCGGCATTGAGATCGGCAGATCAGGCGCCCAAAGGTAGCCTCTGCATCGGGCGCGACACGCCGGCAGGCCGGCATCGCTGGCGCAATCCTCAAACAGGTTGGCAAACGCGCCTGCGACAGCACGGGGAAAATCCAGTTCGGCATCAATGGTCGGGGGATAGACGCCGTCGAGAACCGCCGAGCGCACAAGATCAGGATGGCGGCGCATCACCTCCAGGCCCAGCCGGGTGCCATAGGACACGCCATAGAGATTGACCTGTTCATACCCAAGAGCCCGGACAATATCGGCGACGTCGTCTGCACTGTTGCGTGTGTCGAACTGCTCAAGCGGCACACCTTCAGCACGAAGGCGATTGTAGCAGGCAGCCAATTCACTGGTCTCGCGCTCGATCAGAGGATGATCGTAGTGCAGGATCTCCGGCAGGCTGCGATCGAGATCATGCAGTTCCGGGCAATCCAGGCTGGGGCGCGACAGGCCGATGCCACGCTGGTCGAAAAGGATGAAGTCCCTGGAACGGCGGAATGACGACGTGCGTTCCCACCAGAAATCACTGTAGTCCTCATAATCCGGGTAGTCGGACGCGAAGGTTGGCGCGCCGGGACCGCCCTCCATATAGATCACGGGATCAGGTTCGGGATTGCGAGAAGACGAACGCAGCACAGCCACAGCAAGTTGCGCCGAGCCGGCGGAAGGATTGGCGCGATCCAGCGGAACGATGACGTGATAGCAGTCGACATTCTGCACCATGTTGGCGCGCACCCAACACTCTGTTTCCCGCAACTCGACATCAGAACGTGCCGTCGTTGCCGCCAGGGCCAGAAGGACAAGAGAGAGCGAGAGACGTTTCATGAAGCCGGTACCGCCATCAGATTGGGTTTGCGTGTTGCCGTGATGAGATAGGCAACAATGCCGAGGTTGATCAGGTTGAAGCCAACGCCCAACAGGAACGCGGTATCGTAGTTACCCGTGAGATCGAAGCCAAATCCGCCCATCCAGCCACCGATCGCCATGCCGAAGGTGCCGAACATGATGACGATGGCGGTGTAGCGTCCTGCCCATTGTTCCGAGAGAAAATCACGGATGATGACGGGATAGGTCGGCCCGATGCCGCCGTAGCCAAACCCGAAGGCCGCGGCAACGACGTAGAGGACCGCGATGCCATCAATGAAGGGCAGGAAGCCCAGAGTTGCTGCCTGAATGGAAGAGAAGACGAACAGGGTCTTCAGGCTGCCAATGCGCGCCATCAGCAGGCCCGCACCAAAGGCGCGCGCGACAAAACTACCGCCCAGCAGGATCGACAGCATGGTGGCGGCCTGCATCGGCTCGATACCGATATCGGTGGCATGGGATTTCAGATGCGCCAGCGGCAGCGACATGGCGATGCAACAGCCCACGATGGCAACGCAGAGCAGGGCGAGCAGCGTGTTGGGCCGGATATGCAGGATGGGCGCGTCTTCCTCGACCTCTTCGGGAACAGAAGGACCCGAGCGCGCGACCCGTTCCGGCGGACGTCTGCGCAGCAGCAGGGCAAGCGGCACCATGAACGTCACGCAGAACACGCCATAGATCAGATAGGTCTCGCGCCACCCGATGGTGCCCAGCCCGTATTCGAAGATCGGCGGCCACATGAAGCCGGCGATGCTCTGCCCGCTCGTGACCAGATCCGACCGCCATGCCCCGGTTGCGCCGGAACCAGCGGGTGACGTTGGCGACCAGCGGCGAGAACATCGTCGCGTTGCCGATCATGCCGATGATGAGGCCGTAGACGGCAAAGAGCTGCCAGGCCGTTCTCGATGAAGCTGACGGCGACCGAGCCGAGACCGATGGTGACCGCGCCCAGCATGGCGGGCTTGCCCATGCCGGCCTTGTCGAGCCACCAGCCCATGACGATGCCGCCCAGGCCGCCACCGATGAACTGCAGGGAATAGGCCGTGGAGGGAATGCTGCGCGGCCAGTCAAAGGCCGCGGCAATATCCTTCATCGCCACGATCAGCAGGAACAACGCGCCGTTGGCGATCACCAGCAGAAGAAACGAGGCGGCGACCACCACCAAGGCATAGCGGCTGTCATCGAGAGAGCGCAGCGTTGGCGAGCATGGGGAGACCGGGGTGGTTGGATCGCGGACTCTACCCCCGATCGGGCCCTCACGTAACCCACGGGTTTTCGGGCAGCCTGCGATCCCTGCGCCCCAGCAATCAGGACATCGAGGAACAGCAGCTCCTGCAGCATCATGGGGCACGTCGCGTGTGGTCGAGGCAAAGGGATCGAGCCCTCCCAGCCAGGCCGTGCACAGGCGTCCTCGTGCGACAGGGCGATATCAAGGAGCGCATGGTTGAGCTCAACAGCCTCATGCCCAAGGCCGGATGCCCGCAACGCAGCCCAGAAGCATCGATCATGCACGCCGCGCAGGACCATGGCATCGCGCGGCGTCGGCACATCTTCATCGGTGCCGTCAAAGACGTCCTGACAGGCCGCAAGCGACAGGGAAAAGAAGGACCGGCAGGCAAGCGGGCGCACGGCATAGATGGAACACAACTGGCCCACCAGGAGAGGGCAGGCCAGCCTGCGTTGCAGACGCTGATCACGATCAAGGTTCATGCCTGCACCGGCAGCCACGGCAATCTTCTCCGGTAACAGCGCACCGGAGCGAGCCCGCAAGTCTTCGGCAATCAACAGTGCTTCGGGAATTGTGACCGAAATCCAGTTGTGACAGCACAAGGAGCAGGCCGCCTGACACGCGACCGGCGTGGGCGATGGATGCGATTGCAGGGAGTGTTCAAATCCGGCCTGGTAGGCCTGTGTCACCTTCAACAGTCGGGCTTTGTCAGGTGACTTGCCCAACAACTGCATCAGCATGCGTGTGTGGGCGAACATCGCAAGGAAGTCGAACGACGGCGGCAGGCCGCGTGCACGATAGGCGCGCACTGCTTCAGCCAGGCCACGTCTGCGTTCTTCCCGATTCATAATGGCAGCTTATACGTTCCACAGGGTGCACTGCACCGTGCAGCCCGAACGGTGTAACATGGCGGCAATGAGATCGAGGGGACGACCATGCCTGCATCGTTCGACATCAAGCCTTTGAGCGGCGCATTGGCGGCCGAGGTCACAGGTCTGGATCTCTCCGTAAAACACGACGAGCCGACCATGGAGGCGATACGCAAAGCCTTCCTGGAGCATCATGTCCTGGTGTTCCCTGATCAGGCGCTTGAGCCTGAGCAGCAGATTGCATTCACCACATGGTTCGGCGCGGTCGAACCCCATCCCCTGGGATCGCGCCGCGGCGTGGAAGGGTTTCCCGAAGTTCTGGTGATTGAAAACCGGCCCGGCAGGCCCGGCGCACGCAACGACGAATGGCACAGCGACATCACCTGTTCGGAGCGCCCGCCCGCACTTTCTGTTCTGCATGCCCTGGAAGTGCCCTGGAACCGGGGCGACACGATGTTCTGCAACATGGCGCGCGCCCACGACACCTTGTCGCAAGGCATGCAGACGTTGCTGGCGCGCATGTGGGCCCTGCACAGCGCTGAAAGCCTGGTACGGCGCAACAACGAACCAGGCACCGATGCTCTTCCAATCGCCGTATGTCCGCCACCAGCGGTCCATCCGGTTGTCCGGACGCATCCTGAAAGCGGCAGGAAAGCGCTCTTCGTCAATGCCAGCTTCACGATCAGCTTCGAGGATATGACGCGCGATGAGAGCGCACCACTCCTGGCCTGGATTGCAGACTGGTCAACCCAGCACCACAACATCTACCGCCACCGCTGGCAGGCAGGCGACGTGGTGATGTGGGATAATCGGGCAGTCATGCATAACGCCGTGCACGATTATGACGATACCGATACGCGCCTGATGCACCGGACCACAGCCGCGGGAGACCGTCCGGTCTGACCTGCCTGCTGCGGGCTAGTCAGCCCGTTCGTAGGGCCGGTAACGCGGCTCCCAGAAGGTCTCTTCAACCCGTGCGGCGAGTTCGTCATCGCTGCGTTCGGGCGCCAGGCCTTCGCTGATGGCCGCACGACCGACGGCAACCGCGATACGCCGGCTGACGGCTTCGGCAGTTCGGAAACCGGCGGCAGCAGGCGGTCGGCCTGGTCACTGATGGCGGGCGCACATGCGGCGAGTTCCTCGGCAGCGGCCATGAACATGGCGTCGCTGACGCGACGGCGCCTGGCTGGCCAGAACGCCCAGCCCCAGGCCGGGGAAGATGTAGGCGTTGTTGGACTGGGCGATCTTGTGACTGTGCGTGCCCTTGCGTTCAACGGGATCAAAGGGGCTGCCGGTCGCGACCAGCGCACGCCCATCGGTCCAGTCGATCAGATCGGCGGGCACGGCCTCGACCCGGCTGGTGGGGTTGGAGAGCGGGAAGATGATCGGGCGTTCGGTCCCCGCTGCCATGGCGCGCACAACCTCTTCGGTGAACCGGCGTGGCTGGCCGCTGACCCCGATCAGGACGGTGGGCTTGAGGTTGGTCACGGCGTCGAGAAGGCTGACGGTCTCGCCGTCCGAAGACCAGGGCATCACCTTGTCACGAGGATTGCAGCAGGCGATTCTGGATCGGCAGCAGGCCGGTCAGGCCGTCATGGAGCAATCCGACGCGGTCGATCATGTGAACCCGGCCGCGCGCGTCCTCCTCGCTCAGCCCGTCATGGACCATGCCCCGGACGATCTGCTCGGCAATGCCGCAACCGGCAGAGCCGGCACCAAAGACGACGACCTGCTGATCCACCAGGCGCGTGTGCGAAACCCGCGCCGCGGCCAGGAGGGTCGCCAGCACGACCGCAGCCGTGCCCTGGATGTCATCGTTGAAGGTGCAGAGGCGATCGCGGTAGCGCTCCAGCAGGGGCGCAGCGTGATGCTGGGCGAAGTCTTCCCATTGCAGCAGAACGTTCGGGAACTTCTTCTGGACGGCCTGAACGAAAGGCCTCGACGAAGTCGTCATAGTCCTGGCCGGTGATGCGCTCGTTGCGCCAGCCCAGATAGATCGGGTCCTCGATCCGGTCGGGGTCGTTGGTCCCGACATCAAGCAGGATCGGCAGCGTGCGTGGCGGGATCGATGCCGCCGCAGGCCGAATAGAGCGAGAGCTTGCCGATGGGGATGCCCATGCCGCCGGCTCCCTGGTCGCCCAAGCCCGAGAATGCGTTCGCCATCGGTGACAACGATGGCGTGGACCTCGTCATGGGAGTACGTGATCGAGGATTTCCTCGATCCGGTCCTTCATGGGATAGGAGATGAAGAGCCCGCGCGGGCGCCGGTAGATCTCGCTGAAGCGCTGGCATGCCTCGCCCACAGTGGGCGTATAGATGATGGGCAACATCTCCTGGAGATGCTCGCGCAGGAGCGCGTAGAAGACCGTCTCGTTCGTGTCCTCGAGCTGGCGCAGCGTGATATGGCGGCCGATATCGGTCACCTTGCGCTGATAGGCCGCATAGGCGCGCTTGACCTGGGTATCGAGAGATTCCACATCAGGCAGCAACAGACTGGCCTGCCCCACAGAGGTGGTCCACCTTCTATGTTAGAGTCCGGCGGTTGTGGTCGCCCTGCTGGGCTGACCGGAGCGTAGCGTAGGGCAGACCTGCAGGGCGCGGCAAGATGGCTTCTGGAGCGGGTGGTTTGTAGCCCAGCGAGCTGTGTGGCCTGACGGTGTTGTAGTGCTGACGCCAGCGTTCGATCAGCACCTGGGCTTCGTGCAGCGTGGTGAAGATCTCGCCGTTGAGTAACTCGTCACGCAGCTTGCCATTGAAGCTCTCGTTGTAGCCATTCTCCCAGGGGCTTCCCGGTTCGATGAACAGGGTCTTTACGCCAACCCGCGGCAGCCATTTGCGCACGGCAGTGGCTGTGAACTCGCTGCCATTGTCCGAACGGATGTGATCGGGCGGCCCATGGTGGGTGAACAGATCGGCCAGAACCTGCAGAACGTCGTCATGCCGCAGCCTTCTGGCCACGGTGATCGCCAGGCACTCACGTGTGAACTCATCGATCACCGTCAGCATCCGGAACGTCCGACCGTCATGGGTGCGGTCCTGCACGAAGTCGTAGGCCCAGACATGATTGCGCCGGCTCGGACGCAAACGGATGCACGATCCGTCATTGAGCCACAGCCGCCTGCGCTTTGGCTGCTTTGTTGGTACCTTCAGCCCCTCACGCCGCCAGGTCCGCCAGACACGTTTGACGTTCACGTTCCAGCCCCGTGATCGCAGCAGAGCCGCGATCCTCCGATAGCCGTAGCGGCCATACTCGGATGCCAGTGCAACGATGGCAGCCGTCAGGGCCACCTCGTCGTCACGTTCAATCAGACGCAGGCGTTGGCTCGAACGATGCTGGCCGATCACACGGCACGCACGACGCTGCGACACGTCGAGCCGGACCTGCACATGATCAACCGCAGCACGGCGGCGTGAGGGGCTTAGAAGTTTCCCTCAGCGACCTCCTTGAGGATCAGCTTGTCGAGCGTCAGGTCCGAGACCGCACGACGCAACCGCGCGTTCTCCTTCTCCAGGTCCTTCAGGCGCTTGGCCTGGTCGACCTTCAGGCCGCCATACTCGCGACGCCAGCGGTAATAGCTCTGCTCCGACACCCCAAGACCACGACAGATCACACCGATCTTCTCGCCCTGCGACAGGCGCACCTCAGCCTCCCGCAAAAAGCCAATGATCTGTTCAGGCGTATATCTCTTCCGGCTCATACCTTCCTCCTCCTTTGGAGTTCAGATTAACCGGACTCTCTCACTCAGCATGGACCAGTTTTAGGGGAGCAGGTCAAGACCGTGCAGCCCGAAGGCATCGCGTTCCTCAAAACTGAACGCCGTGCTCTTGTTGAGCGTCGGATCGGCCAGCAGCGCAGACCCGCGGCACCCGCACCTTCAGCGGTCGATCATCCATCCCAAATCCCTCACGCCCGGTTTGCCGGATTCAAGCTTAGCCTGAAATTCACTGCCCGCGCGTGGCGACAATTGCGCCCGATTCCATGGCCAGCAGCGTTCCAGGAGCAAGCGGCGTCCAGGCTTCGTCCCGCGTGAGCGGGACCGAGGCCAGAACGATCACGGACTGGCCCTGCTCCACCTTGTGAACGCGCAGCCCGCCGCCATCGATACCGTCCGTGTCGGTGGCGCAGGTCCGGCGCAGCATGTGGAGGCCCGGCGGGCGGCGGGTGCCGTCGTCCTGGTGGCGCTCATGGCTGTGGGCGAAAGAGGGTTTCGCCATCGGCATAGAGGAAGTTGGCGGGGCCGAAACTGCGGAGACTTTGACGGCAAAGGACTTCCAGAATATCCAGACGCGCATCCAGCGATGGCACCCCATCGGCACGGGACCACAGGTCTTCCAGTTCCTTCAGCATGGCACAGAACGCGTGTTCGGAATCGGTTTCGCCAATGGGATGGAAGCGACCCAGCGACAATCCGCCACCCAGCACGCCATTGACGACGCCATTATGGGCAAAGACGTGCATGCGCCCGCCCAGTTCACGTGCAAAAGGATGTGTGTTGGCAATCGCGACATGGCCTGTGGTCGCATTACGAATGTGGCCGATCACGGTCTTGGCCGACAAGCCCTGTTCTTCCACAAAATCAACCCAGGGGCTTTCGGATGCACCACGTGTGTCCTTTACCAGACGGATGTCGGCACCATCATAATAGGCAATGCCCCAGCCATCCTTGTGAGGGCCCGTGCGTCCGCCATGCTGGGCAAATTCACTGAGCGACAGATTGATGGTCGCGGGCTGGCTACTGGATTTTCCGAGGAGTTCACACATCACGTCACCTTGGTCTTTGTGAGGAGCAACTGGAAGTCACCGATGTGTGGGGCGCTGTCGTCAGAATCGATCCGCGTCGGCCAGCGCCCAGTCCCTGGCCAGGCGTTCCGGCGCGGTATCAACACCGAGATCGCCCGGTTTGAGCGGGGGATAGATTTCGTCGTAACGGTCTGCCGAGGTGTCATCCATGCGACGCAGAATGTGGCTGCGGTCGAGATCACCGATACGTTCCAGACCCATGGCACCGACCAGCTCACGCAACACCCGGATGGTTTCGCCATGATAGTTGGCAACGGGGGGCGCCTTGTCGGCCACGACAACGGCCCGCGCCAGAATCGGGTTTTGCGTCGCGATGCCGGTGGGGCATTTGTTGGTATGGCAATGAAGCGCCTGGATACAGCCGACCGTAAACATGAAGGCGCGCGCGGCACTGCACATATCGGCACCCAGCGCGATCTTGGTCACCATGTCGTAACCGGTCGCGACCTTGCCGCTGGCGATCAGGCGGATGTCGTCGCGCACACCGGCACCAACCAGGGCATCGTGGACAAAGGCAATGGCCTCGTTGATCGGCATGCCCAGCCGGTTGGTGAACTCCATGGGGGCGGCACCGGTACCGCCCTCGGAACCATCGACCTGAATGAAATCGGGCTTGATGCCGGTGTCGACCATCGCTTACACGATGCCCAGAAACTCCGACCTGTTGCCGATGCATAGCTTGAAGCCGATGGGCTTGCCGTCGGAAAGCTCCCGCAACAGCTTCACAGCATTCCAGCAGTTCGCGGGGTGTGGAAAACGCACTGTGGGTGGGTGGTGACAGGCAGTCTTTGCCCATGGGCACGCCGCGGATCCTGCTGATCTCCGGTGTGATCTTGGCTGATGGCAGAACGCCGCCATGAGAGGGCTTGGCGCCTTGCGAGAGCTTGATCGCGATCATCTTGACGTTGTCGAGCCGCGACTTTTTCTTGAAGAGTTCGCGATCAAACTTGCCGTCTTCGGTGCGTGCGCCGAAATAGCCGGTGCCGATCTGCCAGCTGACGTCACCGCCGCCCTGCAGATGGTAGTCGGCGAGGCCGCCCTCCCCGGTATCATGAAAACAGCCGGCCATCCGCGCGCCGGTGTTCAGCGCGATGACCGCATTGGACGACAACGCCCCGAAGCTCATGGCCGAGATGTTGAGACGTGAGGCAAGATAAGGCTGCTTGCAATCGGGGCCACCGACCAGCACGCGACCGTCTTCCTCAGGCACATGTTTCACATGCAGGGAGTGATAAGAAAACTCATCACCGGTCGAGAGAACATCGTGTTGCGTGCCGAACGGCAGCAGCGCCTCGGCACCGCGCGCACGGGCATCGACCAGATCGCGAATCTCGCGCGGATAGGGCCGGCCCGACCGGTTGGTGTTGATGAAGTACTGCTGAATGTTCGGGCGAATGAACTCCGCAAAGTAACGCAGATGCCCCACAACGGGATAGTTGCGCAGCACGTTGTGCCTGGAATGGGTTGCATCGAGCAGGCCCAGCACGACAAGCGGGCCGACCACGGCGAACGACCACAGGGCGTTCTGCCAAAGCAACGAGAGGAGCGCGATCCCAATCAAGGGTGATCGACGCGATGAGGAAGAACCACTGACGAGCTAAGCATGACTGAACTATAGATCAGAGTTTGGCAGCAATCACAGCCCCCGATTTCAGTACTTCAGGACGCCTGATTCCAGCGCCCTGGTGGCGTCGCCGCGATAACGGGTGTCGACGCGGTCGTCACGTTTGGGAATGCCGACCTGGCGGTACATCTCGATGTCGGGATTGATCGGGCGGCGCTCGCCTTCGTGGGCGGTGAGCCAGAGGCGGAGCAGCATGCGCCCGGTCTCAGGGTCCGGGAGTGTCCTCGAACCCGGTGCGCGAATGGAGGGTGGTGTGGTTGTTGCAGAGCAGCAGGTGGCCCGGCTCCATCATGAACTGGAGTCTTCACCTCAGGCCGCTGGGCGACGTCGTCGAAGTAGGCCAGATGCGCTTCCATCTGATGCTGGCTGAGCGGCTCCTTGAGCTCGTCATAGGCCATGTAGATGTAGCCCGCGACGTAACGGCAGGAGACGTAACCCTGCTTCTCGGACAGGACCGGCACATGATGATCGGTGACCGGAGGCTTCATCCGGGCCCTCCTCGCCAAAGCGGTGATAGCGGAAGCCGCGATAGAGCGGCTCCAGCAGGTCGGGGCGCTCCTCGAGCATGATGTTGTGGACCGCAAGCGCGCTGGCGTATTGCGACTCACCACCGGAATCGCCCTTGCGGATGGAGAGCATGCAGAGGATGTCGCAGGCGTCGGTGTGGAGCGTGAGCGGCAGGGAGTTGCGGTAGGCGCGTTCGTTGTGATCCTTGCCGCCGATGTTGACGACATGCCCCAGACGGTCGCCGATGACCGACTGCGACTGGCCCTTGCCCAGATGGGTGCCGATGCCCCAATAGATGATCTCCGACTTCTTCTGGGACCATTCCTCGACCGGCAGACGGTTCACCAGCACGATGCCGCGTCCCCACATGACCTCTTCGTAAGATCTCACGCAGTTCACCGGCGATGGCCGGGACCTTGAAATGCTCGTGCTTCGACCTCGTCGAGGGTCAGGCCCTGCTTCTCGATGGCGGCATAGGCATCTTCGAGCGCGTCGATGTGGCGCGGCTCCCATTGCAGGGTCATCGGCATCGATCGAGCCCAGCTTCAGTCGGCAGGTCCAGGCCGATTCATGCTCGACCGGCTGGAGATAAACATCGGCCATGGTGCATTCCCTTGCGAAGTCGTCTCGTTTCGTTGCCAACTTTAGCGATGAACCCCTTTCTTGACGAGTCCGCCTTTGCTGCAACGCTGACCTTCTGGAGAGATCGGGACGGCGTCTCGTGGAGTGTCGGCGTGCCCGGCGTCGTGGCGGAGTTTCACGCACCACCCGGGAGCGGCGTCAGCTGGAGCGACACGCGCCGTGACATGACCGCATCCTGCGAAGGCGGCGCCATGACGATCCATCTGCGCGACGGCGTCATGCCGGTTCCCTATGACCTGGAAAGCCGGCGACATGGTCACCGGGTGCGCGGCGTGCTGTTCTGTCTGCCAGGTGCAAAAGCGCCGTTGGCGTCTTCAGCGGTATTGCGCGAGGTCGGGCGAACGCGATGGCGCAGTGCTGTTTGACATCGGCGCAGGCGCGTCTTCGTTGGAGCCTATGGTGATGGTGAGGGATCCCGGCCTCATCACGACATTACGCAGCGCCCTGGGTGACGCGCTGGTCGGCACCCATCACCCGGCCCTGATGGCTCTGGTCGAGGCCAGCCCACCACGCCTGTTCCGTACCAGCCTGGCCGAGATCATCGTGACCCAGCCAATTGCCCGGACGGAGACGCCTGAGGGACCCCACACCCATCTGCTACCGGACCTGATCGACGGAAGCACCCATGATCCCCGCATCGCCGTGCCGGAGGGCTGGGTTCCCTGCCTGACCCTGCATGTTCCTGATTGCGATGATGCTTTCAGCGTGACGCAGCCTTCAGGTCATCAGTAGTCTTCACCCTGAAACGGGAGGAATCGCATGATTGTCGTCTATGGCCTGAAGAACTGTGACACCTGCAAGAAGGCGCTGGCCTGGATGAAGGGCGAAGGGCTGGAGCACCGGTTTCACGATGTCCGGGCCGATGGCCTGGATGGCGATGCCCTGGCAGCGTGGCTGGAAGAACTGGGGCATGAGGTTCTGGTCAACACGCGCGGCACGACCTGGCGGGCGCTGTCGGACTGCCGACAAGGCCGATCTGGACAACAGCAAAGGCGCATGCACTCTGATCATGGCGCAGCCAGCCATCATGAAGCGGCCGGTCTGTTGATCTGGGCGCGCGGCCGCGATGGTCGGCTTCAAGGATGCCCAGAAGGCCGAACTCTCGGGCTCCTAGAGATAGGTAGAGCGGCAGGGCGGTGGTGTGTTTGATGCGCTCCATGGCGAACATGGAACTGACATCGAAGAAGCGGGTCTTGGCGATGAGCGTCTTGTAGACGCGGTCATAGGCCTGGATGTCGGGGACCACGACCTTCATGAGGTAATCGATCTCGCCGGCCATGCGGTAGATCTCGACCACCTCGGGCACATCGGCGACCTCGCGCGCAAAGGTCTCGAGCCAGGCCTCGTTGTGCTCGTCCGTGCGGACCGAGACAAAGACGGTGATGGGAACGTTCGCCTTGTCGGGATCGAGCAGGGCGACACGCGCGGCGATGTAACCGTCGCGCTCCAGCCTCTGGATGCGCCGCCAGCAGGGGGTGGTGGAGAGATGCACCTCCTCCGGCGATCGCGGCCAGCGACCAGCGTGGCGTCAGCTTCTGGAGAAGGCCAAGGATGGCTCTTGTCTGACGTCATCGAGCATGAACATCCCACGGAATAAAGCTTCATAGACATAGAAACTGATGCTGCCTGATAGCGGGATAAGTGCGCAAGAAAGCAAACAGATTCCGGTGCCCGCTGGACTTCTAGAGGTTGGGACAATGAGGTTCCAGCAAAGGGAGCCCGTTTCAGGGCAGACCGTTCACGCCGCCGGGAGTTTTCATGTTCGACCACTTTACCCGCCACCCCCAGTCGGTCGACGAGACCTATCTGGAACATATGGGTGTCGCCTCCTCGTTCGGATTCCGCATGATCGGCGCAGGCATTCGCCTGCCTGATCCATGGCCATTCTGCCCTTCGCCTGTGTGAAGACCGGCAGCGCCGGCGATCACGGAATTGCACGAGCGCATGGTCGTACCAAGCGCAACCGGCACGCCCCCGCACCGGTCGATGGCCGGATGGTATCGGGCGCCGGCGACTGACGTGACCGGCGCGGCTTCTGCAAAATCGCGCGCAACAGACCCCGACGAAATAATTGCCACCTGTTGGACCGCCGGCACGTGCGATTCCGATTGGCAGCCGTGCCGTTCGCTGACAGGGTTCGCCCCGAATATGGGGCAGGAATCGCCATGGCGCGACTGGCAGCAGATATCGGCGGCACCTTCACGGATGTCGCGCTTGAATCGCGACGACGGCAGCCTTGCCACGTCCAAGGTTCCGACCACGCCGCAGGCCCCCGAACAGGGGGTGATGAACGGGGTCCGCTCTGGCGCTGGAGAGTGCCGGCGTGAAGCCCGAAGAGATCACCGGTGTGATCCATGGCACGACCCTGGCGACCAACGCCCTGATCGAGCGCAAGGGCGCGGTGACCGCCCTGATCTGCACCGACGGGTTCCGCGACACGCTGCGCCTGGCCTATGAGAATCGCTTCGACCAGTACGATGTGTTCCTGGAGAAGCCGGAGCCCCTGGTTCCCGCGCCACCTGACCTATCCCGTTGTCGAGCGCATGGATGTGCGCGGCCAGGTGCTGATCCCGCTCGATGAATCCGGCGTACCCGCCATCGTCTGCGGCCATGCGGGAGGAAGGCGTCGAGGCGGTCGCCATCGGCCTGCTCCACGCCTATGCCAACCCGGCGCACGAGCAGCGCGTGGCGCGACCTGCTGCGGGCCGAACTGCCGGACCTGCAGATCACGCTGTCGAGCGAAGTCTGCCCGGAGATGCGCGAGTACGAGCGCCTGACAACGGCGTCCTGCAACGCCTATGTGCAGCCGCTGATGGCGCGCTACCTGACGGCGCTGGACGGCGAACTCAAAGCCTTCGGCATCACCAGTCCGATGCTGATGATGACCTCGGGCGGCGGTGTCTGCGCGCTGGAAACGGCCATCCGCTATCCCATCCGCCTGGTGGAAAGCGGGCCCAGCGGCGGTGCGATCCTGGCCGCCACCGTTGCCGCCGAGCGCGGCGAGGCCGAGGTGTTGTCCTATGACATGGGCGGCACGACGGCCAAGATCTGCCTGATCGACGACGCCACGCCACAGACCGCCCGCACCTTCGAGATTGCCCGTGCGGCACGCTTCATGAAGGGCAGCGGCCTGCCGGTACGCATTCCCGTGATCGAGATGATCGAGATTGGTGCCGGCGGCGGTTCCATCGCGCGGCTCGATACCTTGAACCGCATCACCGTGGGCCCCGACAGCACAGGCTCTGAACCCGGCCCGGCCTGTTACGGCCATGGGGGCACCGATGCCGCCGTGACCGATGCGGACCTGGCGCTGGGAAGACTGGATCCCGACGGATTTGCCGATGGCCGCATGACGCTGAATGTCCAAGCCTCGCACAATGCCATCGGTGAACACGTGGCAACACCGCTGGGGCTGGAGCCGCTGGATGGCGCCCTGGGCATTTCCGAAGTCGTCGATGAAAACATGGCCAATGCCGCCAGGGTCCATGCCGTGGAGCGGGGCAAGGACCTGCGCCACCGCACCATGATCGCCTTCGGTGGCGCGGGCCCACTGCACGCCTGTCGCATGGCCGAGAAGCTGGCAATTCCGCGGGTCGTCATTCCCCATGACCCCGGCGTGGGTTCGGCGGTCGGGTTCCTGCGCGCGCCGATTGCCTATGAGGTGATCCGAAGCCGCTACATGACGGTTTCGGACTTCGATCTGGACGCCGTCAACGACGTCTTCGCGGGCCTGGGACGGGAGGCACGCGATATCGTGCGCCAGGGGGCACCCGATGCCGAGCTGACAGAGAAGCGCACCTGTTTCATGCGTTATCTTGGCCAGGGCCACGAGATCGAGGTCGCCGTCGGCGACGGCGATCTCCAGGCCGGAGAAAACGAACGCCTGGCCGCGAGCTATAACGCAGAGTACGCGCGTCTGTTCCGCCGCGCGGTTCCCGGCATGGATATCGAGATCCTGGGCTGGAAGGTCATCGTCTCTGCCCAGTCCCCTGCCCTTGCGACCGATCAGTCCGACGAAGACCCGCACGAGGCCGAACCCGCAAGCCGACGTCTTCTGGTCGACCCTGCGGCCGGAAAATCCGCCGAAGCCGCAGCCTATGACCGCAAGAGCCTTCGGCCTGGCGCGACCTTCGCTGGGCCCTGCGTCCTGTTTGAAGGCCAGACCACCACGGTCGTGACCGGCGGTTATGACGGACGCATCGACCGGTTCGGTCATATCGTGCTTGAACGTCGTCAGGAGGCAAACCCATGAACGAGGCTCTTGAACGCATCAACCTGCAGATCATGTGGAACCGCCTGATCGCAGTGGTCGAGGAACAGGGCCAGACCCTGATGCGCGCGGCGTTCAGTCCGATCGTGCGCGAGTCAGGCGACATCTCGGCCGGCATCTTCGATCTTCAGGGCCGCATGATGGCCCAGGCGGTGACCGGCACGCCAGGCCACATCAACACCATGGCAGCGGCGGTGCAAACACTTCGTCGGCATCTTCCCGCCCGAAACCATGGTCGAGGGCGATATCTATCTTACCAACGATCCCGTGGCTGGGTTCAGGCCATCTCAACGACTTCGTACTGGTGAAGCCATGCTTCCTGGACGGCAGGCTGATCGGCCTGAACTCCTGCACCTCGCACCTGGCCGATATCGGCGGGCGCAGTTTCGGGCCCGATGCCGCCGATGTGCACGAGGAAGGCCTTTATATCCCGCCGATCAAGCTGGTCGATGCCGGCGTCATCAACGACACCATGATGAAGCTGCTGCACGCCAACAGCCGCGTTCCCGTGCAGAACGAGGGCGACCTCTATGCTCTGATTGCCTGCTGTGAAGTGGGCGAGGAGCGCCTGGCCGGCATGATGCGTGAGTTTGCCATGGAGAGCCTCGACGGTCTGGCCCAGCACATCATCGATACATCGCGCGAGGCAACCCTTGAGCGCATCCGTGCCTGGCCCCGGGGCACTTGGTCCTCGGAGATGATGACCGACGGTTATGACTTCGAGATCAAGATCGCCGCGACCATGACCATCGGCGATGACAGTCTCCAAATCGACTTCGCCGGGAGCTCAGGCCGTTCCCGGTTCGGCATCAACTGCCCGTTGACCTATGCCCAGGCCTACACGGTGTTTGCCCTGAAATGCATCATCGCGCCCGACATTCCCAACAATGCCGGTGCGCTGGAACCCTTCATCGTGACGGCACCAGAAGGCTCGATCATGAATGCGCTGAAACCGGCACCGGTGGTCATGCGTCATGTCGTGGGCCAGTTGCTGCCGGAAGCGGCATTCGGCTGTCTGCACCAGGCGCGCGATGGCACCGTGCCCGCAGAAGGCACATCCGTGTTGTGGGACCTATCCCTGCGCGGTGGTTTCGGCCATCACCATGCCAGCAACCAGAGCCAGTTCGCCATGGAGCTGGTCCACAACGGCGGCACCGGCGGACGGCCCACCGCAGACGGCCTGGATGCCACGGCCTATCCCTCCGGTGTCATGGGAAGCCAGGTGGAGATGACGGAATCAACCACGCCGCTGATCGTGTGGCGGCGCGAACTGCGCCCCGATTCCGGTGGCGCGGGCAAGTACCGCGGCGGCAACGGCCAGGTCATCGAGATCGGTTCAAGCGAGGAAGCGCCGTTCCAGCTTGCCGCCGCACTGGACCGCATCACCTATCCGGCACGTGGGCGGGCCGGGGGAAAGGACGGGGCACGCGGCATCCTGCGTCTGTCTTCCGGCAAGCCCATGAACGGCAAAGGCGAGCAGGACATTCCCCCCGACGACCGCCTGTGGGTCGAAACGCCGGGCGGCGGCGGTTACGGGTTGGCAGAGCAACGCAGTGAGAAAGCGATCACTGATGATCTGCGCAGCGGTCTGGTCAGCAAAGATGCCGCAACACGCGACTATGGTTTCACAGAAAAGCGCTGAACCGGCGGGTTTCCTGCGTTGGCAATGGGCTCAAACATCGTGCGGTAATGGCCCGGCGTCACACCTGTTAAGCGCTTGAACAAACGGCGAAAGAACGCACTGTTTTCATATCCGACAACGGCAGACACTTTTTCGGATGAATACCCCATCTCGCTCAGCAACCGCTTGGCTTCTTCTATCCGCAGGTTCTGGACATAGTCGATGAGCGTATGGCCGGTGGCCCGTTTGAAACGGCGCTTGAGCGTTCGTTCAGCCAGCGCACTACGCGCCACCACGCCTGCGACCGGCTGGGGTTCGGCGAAATGCCGTTCAAGCCAGTCTTCCACGTCCCGCACCGCATGGTCGGCATGGCGCTCGCGGCGATGCAAACCGACATAAGGAAGCTGGCCTTCGGTATGCCAGCGCAGCAGAAAGATGCGGGCGATTTGCAGCGCCTCACGTGGCCCGCAGTGGCGAGCGATGATGTGAAGCATGAGATCCTGCCAGGATGAGGTCCCGGCTGCCGTGACAATTGTGGAACTCGCCGCGACAAGGGCCGGCCCACGGTCAAATTCGACCCTGTCGTAGGCCTTTCGATAGCGCGTCTCGTCGCTCCAGTGCGAGGTGGCCGGGCATCCATCCAGCAGTCCTGCAGCCGCAAGCAGAATGGACCCCGAGCAGGACGAATAGAGCATGCTGCCCGTGGCATGACGACGACGAAGCCAGTCGAGCAACGCGGCGTAGCGCCCTTCCAGGGTGCTTTCAGGCTCGAGAAACAGCTCGGGAACAATCACGATGGGTGCTTCGGGATCATCCTCCACGGCCAGTTCCGGGCTGACGGGCACGCCGTTGCTGCACAGGAAAGGTACACCCTCTGGCGCCACAATCCTGGGCCTGAGCGGGGACGGACATGGTGCCGAGCCGACGAGATTGCGCCAAAGCCATGACGTGGCCGACAGCATGTCGACCATGCCGTAGAGCGTCGAACCTGACGTTTCCGGCACGGCAACAAGCAGAACGTCCCCAGGTGCGAAGGTCTCATCGTTCGTCATGCCGCGCTTATGGCACAAAACGACTGAAAGATGCAAAAATCGATCTACCTGTTAGTGCAAATGATGCCTAGCTTCGGGTCATATCGATCGGAGAATCAGGTTCATGACCCGCAGTCGCCGCGCTCTAGTTTCTTTCACTCTTGCCATCGCCGCAGGCTCCTGGGGCCTTTACTGGTTGCCCCAGCGCATGCTTCAGGATGCCGGCATGACAGGTGGCTGGGGCACGCTCACACAGTACGTCCTGTGCGTTCTTCTGCTGGCCCCGATGATCCTCTTGCGTGCCATGCGCGGCCTGCCGACCGGATTGAACATGCCCCTGATCGGTCTGCTCATGGGTGGCGGCATCATGTGTTATGCCAACAGCTTCTTGCTGACCGACGTGATGCGTGCGCTGCTTCTCTTCTACCTCGCGCCGCTCTGGGCGACGCTTCTGGAAATCGGCATGGCGCGAGCGCTCCCGCACTGGAGTCGTGCCATCAGTCTCTCCGCCGCCGTTACCGGCGTCTGGATCGTGCTGGGTCAGGAAGCCGGCCTGCCCCTGCCGCACAACGCAGGTGATTGGCTGGCACTCGCAGGGGGTGCGTTCTTTGCCGCAGGCGCCGCCCGCATCGATGCCGTGCAGCCGGAAGGCATCACGCCCATGCTGTCTGCGTTCTTCTTCTATGGCGGGCTCGTCGGTATCGTGCAGTTACCCCTGCTTGCCGGGCACCTGGGGCCTGTGCCCGCCCTGGACGATCTGTTCGCCATGCTGCCATGGCTATTGGCTCTGTCGGCCTGCTTTTTCATTCCCACGAATGTCGTGATCTTGGGAGCGCCCCGCGTCGTTGGTGTTGGCCTCTTCGGTATCCTGATCCTGACCGAGTTGGTGTTCGGAACCGTCAGCGCCGCGCTTTGGGCGAACGAACCGTTTGGCTGGCGCGAAATTCTCGGTGCGGGCCTGATCCTGTGCGGGGGCATCGCGGAAGTGCTGCTCGCACCGACTTCGAAGCCAGCACAGGCGCCGGGCTAGAGCAGGACTCACGCCTCAGCTTGTACGCAACATGAGGCGATCAGGCTCTAAAGCCCCGCCACCGCGGCGGCGAGCAGGGCCACTTCCTCCTCCGTGTTGAGGTAGTGCACCGACGCGCGGCACAGGTCAGGCAGACGGCGCGCTTCGAAATCAAGCCGGGTGGAACCCGGAGCCGAATTGCCGATGGCGATACCCTGATCGGCCAGCCGCTGCATGACTTCCTCGGGCTTGTACCGGTCATGGCTAAAGCTGACGATAGCGCAGCGGTCTACGCCGGCATCGCGCACCGTAACACCCGGGATCATGCCCAGACGTTCACGCAGGTCATCGGCCAGCAGGCGGTTGCGCTCCTGGATGTTCTCCAGGCCCCAAGACAGGGCGTAGTCGACAGCGACACCAAGCCCGACCTTGCCCGCGATGTAATTCTCCCAGTTCTCATAACGCCGGGCCGTTGCCGCCATCTCATAGCGGTCCGGCGCGACCCATTCGGCGGAATGGAGATCAAGAACCGGCGGCTCGTGGCGTTCCATGATGGCCTTGCTGGCATAGAGGAACCCGGTGCCACGCGGCCCGCGCAGAAACTTGCGGCCGGTGGCCGAGAGGAAATCGCAGCCCAGCTCCTGCACGTCCAGCGGCATCTGGCCGGCCGACTGGCAGGCGTCCAGCAGGTAGGGCACGCCGTGCTCTGCGCGCGACCTTTCCGACTTCGGCGGCGGGGGTCACGAGGCCGCCGGAGGTGGGGACGTGGGTCACGGCGATCAGTTTGGTGCGGTCATCGATCAGGGCCTCCAGGGCCGCGACATCGACCTGGCCGCTGGCATCGTTGGGGGCCACGACAATCTCGATACCGCGCCGCTTGACGGTCTGGAGCAGGGCGATGAAGTTCGAGGCGTATTCGGCCACCACCGTGACGACGTTGTCGCCGGGCTGCATGTCCTGGGCCAGGCCATAAAACGCCTGGCACCACGCAACGGTGGCGTTTTCCACCACGGCAACCTCGTCGGTCGAGCAGTTCAGCATGCGCGCGATGGCACTCGTAGGTCGCCTGCAGCTTGGGCGCGGCAGCTTCCTCTGCGGCATAACCGCCGATCCTGGCTTCAAGATCGAGGTGCTCGTGCAGGGCGTCGAGCACGGGCCTGGGCATGAGGCCCGCGCCGGAGTTGTAGAAAAACGCCTGATGTTCGATACCGGGCGTTTCTGCCCTTGCTCTTGTGACATCAATCATGAACGCTCTCCTCCGCGTTGAAACGAAAGCAATGCCTTTGGAATCCGTGTTGGCCGCACCATATGTCATGGGCGGCACGCCGCCGCCACCCCAGTCAGGAATACAATCCACCCCATGGCTTCGGTTTCACCCGACCCAAAGCAAAGCGGCTTTGCCACGTTGAAGAACCTGCTGCCCTATCTGTGGCCGGTAGGGGAATGGAACCTGCGTGCGCGGGTAGTCGTGGCGATGGTGTTCCTGGTGCTTTCCAAGGTCGCCATCGTGATGGTGCCGATCTTCTACAAGGATGCCGTCGACGCTCTGGTGTCTGCCGAAGAGGGCCTGCTGCTCATCATTCCCGTGGGCGTGATCCTGGCTTATGGACTGGCGCGTATTGCCTCGCTGGGGTTCAGCGAGGCGCGTGATGCGATCTTTGCCCGGGTGGGCCAGCGCGCCATCCGGCGGATCATCCTGGAGGTCTTCCGCCACCTGCATCGTCTGTCCCTGCGCTTTCATCTGGAGCGCCAGACCGGCGGCCTTTCGCGCGTGATCGAACGTGGTACGCGCGCCATCGAACTTCTGTTCCGCATCAGTCTGTTCAACCTGGTCCCCACGACCATCGAACTGGTGCTGGTCTTCGGCATCCTCTGGTACATGCTGGATTTCGCCATCGCCGGCATCACGCTGGCCACGGTGGTGGTCTACATCGCCTACACCATGTTGGTGACGGAGTGGCGCATCCGCTTCCGGCGGACCATGAACGAAGCCGATACCAGCGCCAACACGCGCGCCATCGACAGCCTGCTGAATTACGAGACGGTGAAATACTTCGGCAACGAGGAACATGAAGCGCAGCGTTACGACGAGCGTCTGGCGAACTATGAGGAAGCCGCGGTCAAGAGCAACGTGTCGCTGGCCGCGCTCAACTTCGGTCAGGCCGCGATCATCTCTGTTGGCCTGACCCTGGTCATGCTTCTGTCGGCGGCAGGCATTGTCGAAGGCACCATGACGGTGGGCGACTTCGTGCTGGCCAACACCTATCTCATGCAGCTTTATCAGCCGCTCAACCTGTTCGGCTTTGTTTATCGCGAGATCAAGCAGGCGCTGATCGATATCGAAGCGATGTTCGTTCTACTGGCTGTCGACCCGGAGATTGTCGATGCGCCAGATGCCGTGGCCCTGGAAGCAAACGGCAGCTCGATTCGGTTTGAGGGTGTCAACTTTGCCTATGACGCACGCCGGCCGATCCTCAAGAATGTCGACTTCATGGTACCTGCCGGCAAGAAAATCGCAGTGGTCGGACCTTCGGGCGCCGGCAAGTCGACACTCTCGCGCCTGCTCTTCCGGTTCTATGATGTCGCTGACGGAGCCATCACCATCGACGGCCAGGACCTGCGCAAGGTCACGCAGCAATCCCTGCGGGCGGCAATCGGGATCGTCCCCCAGGACACCGTTCTCTTCAACGACACGGTTGCTTACAACATCGCCTATGGCCGCCCTGGCGCGACCCAGGAAGAGGTCGAGGAAGCCGCCAGGCTGGCCCGCATCCATGATTTTGTCAGTGGTCTGCCCGACGGTTACGACACGATGGTGGGTGAGCGCGGCCTGAAACTGTCCGGCGGCGAGAAACAGCGCGTCGCAATTGCCCGCACGATCCTGAAAAACCCCAGGATCCTGATCTTCGATGAAGCAACCAGCGCGCTCGACACCCACACGGAACGCGCGATCCAGTCCAACCTGAACGATATCGCCACGGGTCGCACCACCCTGGTCGTCGCCCACCGCCTTTCCACCGTGGTCGATGCCGACGAGATTCTGGTGCTGGAAGCCGGAGAGATCGTGGAGCGGGGCCGCCATAACGATCTTCTCAAGCGCGACGGTGTTTACGCCGGAATGTGGCGCCGTCAGCAGCAGGGCTCGGACGAGCCCGAAGCCGCACCGGCACCCACACCAGCCTGACGCAACGCTGCCATGTGCGGCAATTGTCTTGCACATCGGCGCGATCAGGAGTCCCATGACATCCTCTAGAAAGCGCGAGGAGCGTGTCCTTTGCGGGGGCTTCATCTTCAGGTCTGGCTTGGCGTCGCCGATCTTCCCAATGCCATGCCGTTTGCTGTGCTCTACGGTCTACAGGGTCTGGCGCGCGGTCTGCCGCTGACCATCCTGCCATTGACGGCACTGGAGATCATGGGGTCAGCCCAGCAGGTCAGTATCCTTTACTTCGCAGCATCGTTCGTCGGACTGGCGGGCAGTCTTTCGATGCCACTACTGGTCCATCTGATCCGCCGACGGCGGGTCGTGGCCCTGGGCACCGCCCTGTTATGCCTTGCCGCCGTTCTGCTTTCGCTGGGAAACGGGGTTGTCTTTGCGGCGGGCCTGACCTGTTTTCTGGTCGGCTTCATCGCCTTCGATATCTCGTTCAACCTTTACATGATGGACCATATCCCGCGCCAGGAGTTCGGCCGGTTCGAGCCCGTGCGTGTCCTGTTCATGGGATCGGGCTTCATCATCGGGCCCATCGGCGGCATCTGGATGGCCGAACTTCTGGGCCGTCCCGCACCCTTCATCGCCATGGCGGTGCTGGCCTGCACGGTTTATGCGGTGTTCCTCTACCTGCGCTTTTCCGACAGCAAGGCGATCCAGGCCGCGAAGTCATCGCCGCCAAATCCCTTGCGTTTCTTTCCCCATTTTTTCGTCCAACCGCGTCTGCGCCTGGCCTGGCTCCTGGCAGTGGGTCGCTCGAGCTGGTGGGCGATGTTTTTTGTCTATGGCCCGATCTACTGCGTCGAGGCCGGACTGGGCGACACCGTTGCGGGCCTTGTGGTGTCGGCCGGGTCCTTCGCCGTCATGCTGTGTCCGTTCTGGGCCTGGATCGGCCGCCGCTGGGGCATCCGCAAACTACTCATCGTTGGCTACATCGCATCCGGCCTGGGCAGCCTGCTGGTTGCTTTGGTCGCCGGCTCGCCATGGCTGGGCGTGTCGATGTTCCTGATTGCGGCCTTTGCCACCAGCATGATCGACGGCGCCGGCAACATGCTCTTCCTGCGTGCCGTGCATCCCTATGAGCGCGCGGAGATGACAAGCGTGTTCGCGACGTTCCGCGACACCTCCCAGATCGGCCCGCCGGGCATCTTCTCCCTGTTGCTGACGACCTTTGCCCTGCCAGCAGTCTTTGTTGCCGGCGGGTTGGGAATGCTCGTCATGGCCTGGTACGCGCGCTACGTTCCTCGCCAGTACTGACAACGCCCGAGGCACACCGTGACGAACCCAGCGCCGCGCCAATCCGTTGCCCAGATCATGAACCCCGGCACCATCGCATTCATTGGTGCCTCCGAGGATCAGCGCAAGTTTGGTGGGCGTATCTTCTACAACACGCTGAGCCTGGGCTTTCCAGGCCGCATCATTCCGGTCAATCCCAAACGCGAGACGCTGTTTGACCTGCCCTGTGTGCCACGCGTGTCCGAAGCGGATGTTCCCGTCGACATGGCCGTGATTGCCGTTCCGCGCGCCTTTGTCATGGACCACATCGAAGATTGCGCGGCCAGTGGCGTTGCCTGCTGTGTCGTCATCTCGGCAGGGTTCACGGAGACAGGCGCGGAGGGGGCCGCACTGGAGCAACGCATGATCGAGGTTGCGCGCAGCCAGGGCATGCGCCTTGTGGGACCCAACGGCCTGGGCCTGATTAATACCCATGCCGGACTGATCATGAATTCCTCGCCCTCGATGCAGGATTCAGCCCACGAGCCCGGTGGTATCGGCTTCATCAGCCAGTCGGGCGCACTGATGGCGACGGTCTACAACCGTGGTGTAGGCGATGGCGCGCGGTTTTCCAGCGCGATCAGCATCGGCAACCAGGCTGATCTGGAACTTGCCGACTTCCTGGAATGGATGGCGCAGGACGAAGCCACCAAGGTGGTCACACTTTATGTCGAAGGCTTCAAGAACCCGGACCGGTTCGTTGCCGCAGCCAGACAATGCCGCGATGCCGGCAAGCCGGTGTTGATGGTGAAATCCGGCCGCTCCGAAGAAGGCGCACGGGTCACCATGAGCCATACCGCAAGCCTGGCAGGATCGTGGCGCGTTCTCGAAGCGATGTGCCGCGAGGCAGGTGTGGTGCCGGTCGATGACGTCAACGGTATGATGCAGGCAGCCGAGATGATCTCGCGCTACGGGCAGCCCAATGGCGACGGCATCTGTGTCATCACCGGTTCCGGCGGAGCAGCAGCCATCACCACCGATCGGTTCGATGACGTCGGCCTGCGACTGGCGCAGTTTTCGCCTGAAACCCGAGCCAGTCTGGAAGAGGTTTATGTGCCCGAACAGCTCGGCAATCCGCTTGATCTGGGCGCCATGAAAGATCGCAGCTTCATCGATGTTGATGACGGCGGGCTGACCATCGCTGCCGCCGATCCCGATGTCGCTGCCAACCTGATCATGATCACGACAGGGCCACAGATGACCCAGTCCGCCCGCAGTCTGGCCGAAGCCGGCAAGGCTACCGGCAAGCCCACCCTGGTGGTCTTCACGCCGGGCTCATCGTCGGACGGTGGGCGCGAGGTCATGACCGAGCTCGAGATTCTGAACTACGAGACAACCGACGAAGCACTGCGTGTTTTCAAGACCTGGTTGGCACCCACAAAAGCCGGCCCGGCTGCCGTGCGCCCTGATGATCTGCCGACAGATGCACCCTTTGCGGGCCATGGTGATGGCTGGCTGGACGAACACACGGTCAAGGCCGTGCTGGCGCGTTACGGCATTCCCGTAACGCGGGAGCACGCGGCGGCGAGCCCCGACGCGGCCCTTGCGGCAGCAGAGTCGATAGGCTGGCCCATTGCCCTGAAGGGATTTGGCCCCGACATCATTCACAAATCCGAGGAAGGCGCCGTTGCACTGGGTATCAACAGCGCCGATGACCTGACCCTGGCCTGGCAGGATATGGCAACACGGCTGGGTGACCGGCTTGCAGGTTGCGTGGTTTCCGAAATGGCGTCCGGTGAGGCCGAGGCCATATTGGGCATTCAGAACGACGCGCAGTTCGGCCCCATGGTGCTGGTCGGTCTGGGCGGTGTCCTAGCCGAAGTGCTCGACGACGTCATCCTGCTGCCCTGCCCCGTGCATCCTGACCGCGTGAAAGAACGCCTGCAAAGCTTGAAACTCTGGCCCGTGCTGGAAGGTGTCAGAGGTCGTCCTGCCCTGGACATCAACGCGCTGGCTGATGCCGCCGCACGCCTGTCATGGCTTGCCATGGATGCCGGGTCGAACCTGCAGGAACTCGACATCAACCCCTTGTTCCTGCGTCGCACTGGCAAAGGCACCGTGGCCGTTGATGCACGCGCCAGAGTGGACGGTTCCTGATCCGTCGCTGACACCCAACCGGTTTGCCGACCTGATCAGGAAGCCCTGCCAAAGAAATCGTTTCGAATATCGTCGCGGAAGATTTGGTCGGGTCGGCTGTCATAGGAGAGCAGGAGCATGATGCGCTCAGGCCCGGCTTCGACCGGCGTGACGCGGTGGAGCGAGCGGTTGCCGTTGAAGAGTGTGAGGGTGCCGGGCATCTGATCGACCTCGCGAACACCGGTCCATTGCCCGGACATGACAGCGTCGATCGCCTCGCGCTGAACTTCCTCGTTGGGATCATCAGGGCGGTTCATCGGCGCAAACGCGAAACGCCCGCCAGACACAGAACGCTGCACCATAAGTGTGACCACGCCGTCGTTGGGGTCGTAATGCCAGTCGAGTTCATCACCAATGCGATGAGCGCCCAGCATGTTCCCGACCATGGGATCGGCGCTGCGATAAAACGGATCGCGTTCCAGGACCGCACCGATGAAACGGGTCAGAGGATCCCATTGGTAAACCTGCTGGAGCGGGGATTCACTGGCCATGCGATCGCCACCGACACAGCGCATCGACACGCGGGTGTCACGATGCCAGGCAAAACAACCGGATCGGCGGCCCTCCTCCCGGTCTCGCAGCCGGGTTTGTGGATGCCCATCGGTCACCAGATCACAAGCATCCTGTGCCATGCGCTCGGCGGCCTCGGGGCGAATGAAGCTCTCCAACAGAAAACATCCGTCATCAGCCAACTGCGCACGGCCACGCGCAACAAGAGCCTGCGCCGCCGGACTGGCCAAGTCAGCAATGGGGTAGCGGTCGAGGTCGATGATGTCTTCAATCATGGCACTACCTTCAGCGATCCAAACCTTCGATGATCTCCCGGATCTTGGCATTCACCACATCATGTTTGTGGCCGCAAAGCGAGAGGTGGCTCAGGCCCTCCAGCCGGTGATAGTGGCCATTTCCGGCCAGTGCGGCGGTCTTCTTGCCCAGATAGGGCGGGGCCTGCATGTCGAGACCAAAGCCGATGACGTGCATGGGGACCTTGCAATCGGGCAAACGGTCCGTCGTGTCGAAATCGCAGCAAGCCTGCCATTGGGCATCGAGCATCTTGCCGTCGCGGTGTTTGTAGGCTGCTTCGGTGACAACACGCAGTTCAGCCCATTTCTCTGGGTCATCCAGCACTTCGGGCGGATACATGAAGGCAGCGTAATGGGTCGTGGCAAAATCAGGCGGCAGGTCACCGTGATTCCGCCGATAGCGGATTTCGGCTTCCATCCATTCGCGCGAAAACCCTTCCGAGACGGCAAACGTACCCATGGGAATTGCCAGACGAACCAGATGCGGCCAGTTGATGGCAAGTTCCTGGACGATAAGCGAACCCATGGAAAGGCCGGCGACAATGACCGGGGTTTCGCATTGCGCTTCGATCAGCTCGGCGGCATCACGCGCCATATCCAGGATCGACCATGGCGGACCTTCAAGGTGTTCGGTTTCGCCGACGCCGCGCGGGTCCATGGTGGTGTTGCGGAAGTCGGGAAAGCCACCGACCTGCCAGCGCATTTCCTCGCCGCGCTGATCACCACCGGGCAGCCAGACAATATCGGGTCCGGAACCGGTCTGCTCGTAGTACAGATTCGCGCCGGAGGTACGGAAATGCGCCATGGTTTGTCCTTTCGCGGTCAGAGCCAACCCAAACAATGTGTCATCCCGGCCAAGTGAGCAACGCGAACGCGCGCCGGGATCACGGTCCGCACGTTGCTTCAGAAACGCGTCATGACGAGATCCCGGCTCAAGGCCGGGATGACACCGATCTCCTCAATCCAGCGACTTGCCGATCTTCTCGGTGAGGTCGGGCGAGAGGCCGTCGCGGGAACGGATGCGTTCGCAAGCTCGGCCTTCATGAGCGCCTGACGCTCGGGGTCGTGGCGGCGCCAGCGGCCCAGGGCATCCACCAGGCGACCCGCGACCTGCGGGTTGAGGCCGTCGAGTTCGATCAGCACATCGGCGAGGAAGCGGTAACCCGCGCCACTCTTTTGATGAAAGCCGACCGGATTGCCCATGGTGAACCCTGCGATCAGGGCATAAACCTTGTTGGGATTCCTGATGGTGAAACTCTCATGCGTTTGCAGCGCCTTTACCCGATCAAGCGTATCGGGCAAGGGCGACATGGCCTGGGCACCAAGCCACTTGTTGACCACGAGATCATCGCCCTTGAAGCGCTGGTAGAAGTCATCCAGCGCTGCCTGCCGCTCCGACGTTTCGAGCGTCCCCAGAAGGATCAGCGCCGTCAGACGGTCGGTCATGTTGTCGGCCTGACGGTACTGCGTGACGACCAGGTCGATGTCGGCGTCTTCACCTGTCGCAGAGAGGTAGGAAAGCGCGGCGTTCTTCAGCGCACGCTGGCCCGCCTGTTCCGCCGCCGGGCTGTAGGGACCCGATGACTGATTGCCGTGATATGCCGTCAGCCAGGCATCGCGGAACTGGCGTGCGATGGTCCCGCGCATGACTTCGCGCGCGGTGTGGATGGCATCGACATCGACGGTTTCCATCTGGTCGGCCAGATAGGATTCCCCGGGAATGGAGAGCGCCAGCGCCTTGAAGGCGTTGTCGAGAGAGCTATCGGCAAGCGTCGTGCCCATGGCTTCGACATAAGCGGGATCAGCCGTGCAGGTGCCGGTCTTCTGCACCTCCTCGATCATCGCGAGCAGGACCCTGGTGCCAAACTGCTGGCCTGCTTCCCAACGCGCGAAGGGGTCGGTGTCATGGGCCATGAGGAAAGCACTGTCGGCATCGCTGAGATCGCTCGACAGACGCACCGGTGCAGTGAACGCACGGTTGAGCGAGGGCACGGGTGCTGCTCCGACATTCTCGAACCGGACGGTCTGGCGCGCTTTTGTGAGATCGATGAGATGGCTGGAATCCGCAACCCCCTCCACCGTGGTTTCCATCTCTCCGCCGTTGGGACCGATCAGGCCGATCTCGAAGGGAATATGGAGCGGCTTCTTGTCCGGCTGGCCTGGTGTCGGGTCTGTCTCCTGCTCCAGGGTGAGTTCGTAGATCCGTGCATCGGCGTCATAGCTGCCGTTGGTCGAAACCTTCGGCGTACCGGCCTGGCTGTACCAGAGCTTGAAATGATCGAGATCGGCGTCGTTGGCATCCGCCATGGCCGCGACAAAATCATCGCAGGTGACAGCCTGACCGTCATGGCGCTCGAAATAGAGATCCATGCCTTTGCGGAAGCCGTCACGTCCCAGCAGGCGTTCCATCATGCGGATCACCTCGGCACCCTTTTCATAGACCGTGGGGGTGTAGAAGTTGTTGATCTCGATGAAGCTGGCGGGCCGGATCGGATGGGCCATGGGGCTGGCATCCTCGGGGAACTGGGCACCGCGCAGGCGGCGCACATCGTCGATGCGCTTGACCGCATGGCTTCTCATATCGGCGCTGAATTCCTGGTCGCGATAGACCGTGAGGCCCTCTTTGAGGGAAAGCTGGAACCAGTCGCGGCAGGTCACGCGGTTGCCGGTCCAGTTGTGGAAGTATTCATGGGCGATGACGCCCTCGATCGCTTCATAATCCCCGTCCGTCGCCGTCTCGGGGCTCGCCAGCACCAGCTTGGAATTAAAGACGTTGAGGCTTTTGTTCTCCATTGCCCCCATGTTGAAGTCACCGACCGCAACGATGTTGAAGATGTCGAGGTCGTATTCCAGGCCGTAGCGTTCCTCGTCCCAGGTCATGGAGCGTTTGAGCGTATCCATGGCATAGGTGCATTTCTCCTGGTTGCCGTGTTCGCTCCAGATCTTGAGATCGACCGTGCGCCCCGACATGGTGGTGAAGGTATCCTCAAGGCGGCCCAGATCACCTGCGACGAGCGCAAAGAGATAGGAAGGCTTGGGGAACGGGTCGTGCCAGACCGCGCGATGACGGCCTTCGCCCAGATCGGTTTCCTCGACCAGATTGCCGTTGGAGAGCAGAATCGGACAGCTCGCCCTGTCGGCATCGATGGTGACGGTCCACACGGCCAGGACATCCGGGCGGTCGGGATAGAAGGTGATGCGCCGGAATCCTTCCGCCTCGCACTGGGTGCAGTACTTGCCCGAAGACATGTAGAGCCCTTCCAGCGCGGTGTTGCTGGCCGGCGCAATGATGGTTTCTGTCGTCAGGGTGAAACGTTCGGGAGGCCTGTGAATCACCAGGCCGGACTCATCATGGGTATAGGCATCGGCTGCCAGAGCCTGCCCGTCGATGGCAACGGCTTCCAGAGGCAGTGCGTCACCATCCAGATGCAGCGGACGCGCACCGGCACGATGGTCATGGTCGGCCACCAACGCCAGTTCGGCCCGTACCCTGGTTGATTCGGGCTCCAGCGTGAAATGCAGCGCGAGTGTTTCGACCCGATAATCCGGTGCCGTGTAATCGGAAAGATGAATCACCCGTGGTTCGTCTGTGCGCATGATGGTCCTTTTTTTGTTTCATGCCTGCGCCAGCCCGCTCCCCTACCCGGCCACCCACGGCAGTATCCTGAATGGGCGGTCGGATGGGGGAGCGGGCCGGTGCAGGTCCGCGAAGCGGATTCAAATCTCTACCCCATCCTGACCGAAATCAGGGAGATGCGACAACCCAAGACCGTGATATGAGGGATTCGGTCCCGGCATTCGGGTCACGTTTGTCTGAAGGGGCGCTGATGCGTCTTCGTTTCGTCGCCGAACTGACCCGTCCCGGGCCGTGGATGTTCGCCAGCTTCTGGGCGCTGGAGAGCCTTGCGCGTTCCATCGTTGCGCCGGTCATCCCGGTGGTCGCCTATGATCTTCTGGGCGGCAGCGATCTCAGAATGACCTTCATGTTCGTGATTGTCGGCGTGGTGTCGATCGCATCGGCCTTTGCCATTCCCTTTGTCGTGCACAGGCTTAAACCCGTCAGGACCTATCAGCTGGGTGCGCTGCTGGTCGCCATTGCACCCCTGATCATGGCGATCAGCACCTTCACGACAGTATTTGGGGGCCTGTTCCTGCGCGTGTTTGCCGCCAATTGCCTAGCTGTTGGCCTGTCGCTTTTCATCATGGCCTATATCCGCAAGCGCGACATGGGCCGGTCCGAGCCGATCCGTGTGCTGATGGCGTCGGTGCCCTGGGCCATCGGTCCGACGCTGGGACTCTGGCTCTACCAGAACATGGGGCTGGCTGTGCCGTTCCTGACCTCGGCCTTCGTTGCCCTGGCATTGATTGCCTACCTGGTCTTCGTGCGCATCGACGAGACGCCGATTCTGAAGGCCGCGCCCAAAGACCCAGTGACCAATCCCCTGACCTATGTGCCGCGGTTTCTCAGGCAGCCGCGGTCTGCGGCTGGCCTACCTTTCCTGATCTTCGGGCGCGAGAACTGGTGGTGGATGATCTACCTCTACCTGCCGGTCTATGCCGAACGAAACGGCATGGAGGTCAAGGTCTGGGGGATCGACCTTCCCGCCGGCGGGCTGGCCCTGTCCTTCTGCAGCGGCATCCAGCTGGCGGCGCCGCTCTGGGGCAGGTTGATGGCGCGCATCGGCATGCGCCGCCACATGATCGGCGGCCTGGTCATCACCGGCAGCGATCATCCTTCTGGCCGGCATCACCTTCGGCGACCCCTGGATCGTGATGGGCCTGGTGCTGCTCTCGGCGGTGTCGCTGACCAGCCTGGAGGCAGCGGGCAACACACCGTTCCTGCGCGCCGTCCGAAGCCGGGAGCGCACCGAGATGTCGATGGTCTATGGCACGTTCCGCGACATGGTCGGGCTGGTCGTTCCCACGGTCTACACGCGTGATCCTGATCTTCTTCGAGCTCGATGCCGTCTTCATGGCCACAGGCTTGGCCATGTTCGTCTACGCCTGGTACGCGCGGCATCTGCCAAAGAGCATGTGACGGTCTCAATCAAAAACCCGGTGTCACCCCGGACAGCGCGAAGCGGTGATCCGGGGCCTCGACAGGCAAACGCCGACCTCTTGAGATCCTGGATCACTGCTGCGCAGTTTCCGGGATGACCCGTATGGGTCAGTTCGTCTGCATCTGCAGCCGGGCGAGCGGTTTCTCGTTGATCGGGAGATGCACCAGAGCCGCGGCAACGCCCAGGACCCGCGCTGATCCACCAGACGAAGTCATAGGATCCGGTGGTGTCGTAGAGCCAGCCGCCCAGCCAGATGCCGATGAAGCTGCCGGCCTGGTGGCTGAAAAACACGATGCCGAAGAGTGTCGCCATGTAGCGGGTGCCGAAGACCTGCGCGACGATGGCCGAGGTCAGCGGCACGGTGGCGAGCCAGAGAAAGCCCATGGCGGCGGCAAAGGCATAGACCGTGATGTCCGTCTTTGGAGCGCAAACAGCAAGCGCTACGATGATGATGCTGCGCGCGAAATAGATGACCGCCAGACCGCACCGTTTGCTCCAGCGCTGGCCCGCCATGCCCGACAGGAGGCAACCGATGATGTTGCAACCACCAACCAGGGCGATGGACCAGGCCGCGACACTGGGCGAGAGGCCCAGATCGGTGACATAGGCCGGGAAATGCACGGTGATGAAGGCAATCTGGAAACCGCAGACGAAGAATCCCATGGTCAGCAGGATGTAGCCGCTGTGCCCCCGCGCCTCGCGCAGGGCTTCCATCATGCTCTGGTCACTCACGGCCTCGTCGACGCCCGATGTGGTGCGCGGCAGAATGAATGCCAGAGGGACGATGACCAGAGCCGATGTTGCCAGAGCGAGCAACGCGCCCTGCCAACCGAAGAAGTCGATTGCGGCCTGTGCGTTGGGTGAAAAGACAAACTGGCCCAGCGACCCCGCCGCCGTACCGAGCCCCAGGATGAACGAGCGTTTCCCGCGCGGCACGACTCGCGCCATGGCGGCCAGAGCCAGGGAAAAGGCGGTGAAGGCGACGCCCAGTCCAACCAGAACGCCGCCGACCATGTAGAACGCAGGCCCGCTTTCGACTACCGACATCGACCAGGTGCCCGCCGCATACAGCAACGCGCCCAGAACAATGACGCGGGACGGCCCGAACCGGTCGGCGATCATGCCCGCGATCGGCACCCCGATGCCCCAGAGCAGGTTCTGGATGGCGAGCGCAATGGAAAAGGTTTCGCGGCTCCACGCCCTGGCTTCGGTCATGGGTTCCAGGAACAGACCAAAAGTCGAACGCACACCAAAGCCGATCATGGCAATGCCGCAGCCTGCTGCAATCACCATCAACGGCGTGCGCCAGGAGGAATCAGCAGGCGGTTGGAGCGTTGTCATGGTTCGGAATCACCCCACCAATGTTATCCCGGCTCGCGCAGGCATTGCTTTCTTGGCCGGGATGACATGAAGGTCATAAGGCTGCACAGCAAGGCTGTGAACCCGTCAGCCATCAAGCAGCTTCTTGAAGGCACGGCCGGCGAAGCGGGCGGGGTGTTCGCCGGGTTCGCGATCGGATGCCATCTGTTTGGCCTCCCGGGCCTTCTGTTCCAGGATCGGGCGCGCGTTTTCGTCAAAAACCTGCTTGGCCTTTGCGCGCATCTTGGGGTCGCTTGCGACCCGGCGGGCGGCGGACATAAAAAGGCTGCGCAGGATCATGACGACCTCATAGCTGCGGCACGGTGACGGCGTTGATGGCGTCGGGCCCGGGCTTGAAGAACAGCAACAGGACAAGTCTGCCGTCTTCCAGCGTGGTGCCGAACCCATCACCGCTGCTGTGCCAGAACCAGGGGCGGAACAGGATGCAGCGATTGAACTTCAGCGGCAGGGTAAACGAAAGCTCCCATGCCTCCATGTTCTCGCCCTTGGCCGGATCGAGAATGTCGATCAGCGCCTCGCGCGGCGTCGCCTTGCCGTACATGTCCTTGGCTTCCTGGTCATTGACCGGTGCGCGGTCAGAGCCTGTCGCGCGATGGCGGAAAAAATCGGTGCCACCCTGCCAGTGCTCGTCGTGGCTGAGCCCGATGATCCCCGCCCAGGCTGCGCCGGGATCGACATGCACGCGACCGGAGGGACGTTCATCACCCCCCAGCGTGATGCGTGCGCAACCGTGTGACTGTCCCAGTGGCACCAGCTGCTGGCCCAGGATGTTGGAGAACATCTTCTCGTGCCCGGGCCATGCCATGGATTGGCGCGAGTTGCGGCCCTGGTAATAGACCGTATCGGGCGCAGGGGGATAATCCATGGAGAGTGCTGTCTCGCGCGCCTTGTCGGGGCGGTCGAAGAAATCATCCAGCACAAGATAGGAAGACTGCATCGCGGTCAGGTTTCCATGATGGCGTCGATCTGGGTCATCTCGTCAGACGTCATGCGCCAGGCCGTGACGGCCTTTGCATTGGCCTTGACCTGGGTCGCCTTGGTCGCGCCACAGATGACCGTGGAAACGACGTCATGACTGGCGAGCCAGCCGATCGCGAGTTCCAGCAAACTGAAGCCACGTTCAGACGCAAAGGCATCAAGGCGGTCCATGCGGTCGAAATTGGCGTTCGAGAGCATACCGTTGTGACGCTCTTCACCACTGCCAAGGCGGGTGGATTTCGACGGGCGTTTACCGCGTGCGTACTTGCCTGAAAGCAGACCCATGGCGAGCGGGAAATACGGCATGATGCCCAGGCCGAACCGCTCGGCGGCAGGCACGACTTCCTTCTCGATGCCTCGTGAAAACAGGTTCCATTCGTTCTGGGCGGCAACAAACGGTGCCACGCTGCGCTCACGCGCCAGCCAGGAGGCGTCGGCAATCTGCCATCCCGCATAGTTCGAACAACCCGCGTATCGAATCTTGCCCTGATCGACCAGGCGGTCGAGAGCGTCCAGTGTTTCCTCCACCGGCGTGCGCGGGTCCGGCGCATGGTGAAGATAGAGGTCGATGTAGTCGGTCTTCAGGCGCCGCAGGCTCTTTTCGCAGGAGCGGATGATGTAGTCGCGCGAACCGCGCGGAATATCGCGCTGGTCGCTGTCCATGGTCATGCCGAACTTCGTAACCACGACGACATCTTTGCGATTGGAGCCCAGCGCCTTGCCCAGAATCTTCTCCGACGTGCCGTCGTCATACATGTCGGCGGTATCGAACAGCGCGACCCCGGCATCAAGCGCAGCATGCACGACCTTCTTGCCCTGAGCCTCGCCAACCCACCATCCCAGTGTGTTGCAGCCCATGCCGGCGAGCGAAACGTGAAGGCCCGAATTGCCGAAGGTACGGTATTCCATGATGTGATCCCTTTGGAGAAATTCCCCGATCCTAACGCATTGATGGGAGTTGCCGCCATGGGGTGTTGGCGTTAGTCACAGTGCATGTCCGACACATTTCCCATCAACACGGCGCTGCGTGACGCCATATCGGCCCGCCTGGCCGGGTTCGAACGTCTGGAACACAGCCACGAGGGCCTGAAACGCGCGGCCGTCACCATGACCGTGATCGACGACGGCAACGGCCAGGGCGCGTTTATCCTGACCAAACGTGCGCCGCGCATGAACCGCCATGCCGGGCAATGGGCCCTGCCCGGCGGACGCCTGGATCCCGGTGAGACGCCAGAGGTGGCCGCCCTTCGCGAGTTGGAGGAAGAGGTCAATCTGACGCTGCCGCCCGAAGCGATTCTGGGATGTCTGGACGACTACCCCACGCGGTCGGGCTACCTCATCACGCCCGTGGTGGTCTGGGCCGGGCAAGACCGTCGATTTGACCGCAAACCCGACGAGGTTGCTTCGATCCACCGCATTGGCTTCCCCGTACTGTTTGCGCCGGGTTCGCCCGAATTTGTCTCGATTCCCGAAAGCGACCGGCCCGTCATTCGCATGCCGATTGCCGGAACCAAGATCCATGCACCCACAGCAGCGGTGATTTATCAGTTTCGCGAGGTCGCGCTGGCAGGTAAAGCAACGCGCGTATCCCATCTGGAACAGCCAGTATTTGCCTGGCGCTGAAATTCTCTAACGAAGGTATCCCAACATGAACGTTCTCCGCATCATCCTTGCCATCCTGCTGCCGCCGCTCGGCGTCTTCCTGACTGTGGGTTTCGGCATGCATTTCTGGCTCAACATTTTGCTGACCATCTTCTTCTACATTCCAGGCCTGGTCCACGCGATCTGGATCATCGCCACGAAGTCGAACGACTGATCTTCACGTCGGGCGGGCCGGAATCGGGCGGTCCTCAGGTGGACTTGAGCCAGACCGCCGTGTCGTGAAACAGGCCTCCGCCAATCGGAGCACCGGGATCGGCAGAAACCAGCAGGTTGATGCCGATCCCTTCTTCGAATGCAGCGTTGGGCCAGACACTCTCGACAATCACGGTCCCGCGCCGCTGGCCCTGCGTAATTTGGGCATGCAGCAGCACACTGCCTTTCTCATTGCCAATACGCACCTTGGCTCCGTCCTCGATGCCGGCGCCAGCAGCGTCTTCACTGTGAATCTGCACCGTCGGGCGCCCTTCGCGTTTCTGCGAAGTCGGTGTTTCCGTGAAGCTCGAGTTCAGATAATTGCGCGCAGGTGCCGTCACCAGGCGGTAAGGCCGTTCGGCATCGCTGCGGTCGATCACATCCCAGAAGTCGGGCAGGCCGGGCATGGCGTCGGGCATGCCTTCGGGACCAAAGCGGTTTGCGCTGCTCGACCAGTCCGCCCGGAAGTGGAAGCGCCCGTCAGCATGACCAAATCCGTCGATGAAATGTGACGCCTCAAAATCAGGCTGCACATCCATCCAGTGCTTTTCGATCAGATTTTCAAGATCGCCCCAGCCGGATGCCTGCATCACCTGATCGCAAAGTTCCGTTGGGCTCATGGCAAAACCCTCGTGCTGGTCTGCGATACCCAGACGCCTGGCCAGTTCACAGATGACCTCATGGTTGCTGCGGCATCCATCGGGGGCATCGACCAGTTTGGGGCCCCATAGGATGTGCTGATGTCCACCGCCCTGATAGAGATCGTCATGTTCCAGGAACATGGTCGCGGGCAGCACGATATCGGCCATCTGCGCGGTCTCGGTCATGAACTGCTCATGGACGCAGACAAACAGGTCGTTGCGTTGAAAGCCCTTGTGCACCAGGCCCAGATCAGGCGCGATCATCATGGGGTTGGTGTTCTGGATCAGCAGGGCAGTGACCGGGGGCCCCTCACCCAGATCGTGTTTGTCACCGGTCAGAACCGGGCCGATGCGTGACTGGTCGAGAACCCTTACGTTTGGGTCTCGTTTGTCGAGGCCTTCGAGCACCGTGCGATCCCAATGGTAGATTGCACCGTTGTTGTGAAACGATCCGCCGCCCTCGTGACGCCAGGAACCGGTGACAGACGAGATACAGGACGCGGCATGCATCGACATCGCGCCGTTGCGGCCGCGGCAGAAGCCGTAACCCAGGCGCAGATAGGTGCGCGGCGTTTCACCAATCAGATGCGCGAACGCCTCGATCTCGTCAGCAGGAACACCACAAACAGATTCAGCCCAGGCTGGCGTCTTGTCCTTGAGGTGATGTTCCAGCGCTTGGGGATCGTCTGTGTTGACGGCCATCCATTCGTGGTCGGCAAAGCCGTCACGAAACAGCACATGCATGACGCCGCAAGCCAGCGCCGCATCGGTGCCCGGACGCACACACAGGAACAGGTCAGCCTGTTCGGCCGTGCCGGTGCGGTAGGTATCAATCACCACAATCTTCGCACCGCGTTCCTTGCGGGCGCGGATGGCGTGGGTCATGACGTTGACCTGCGTGTTGACCGGGTTGGTGCCCCAGATCACGACGCAATCGGACTTTGCCATCTCGCGCGGGTCCGGGCCCATCAACGCTCCGGTTCCAGCCATGAAACCGGTCCATGCCAGCGTCGTGCAGATCGTGCTGTGTTGGCCGCTGTAGCCTTTGACGTGGCGCAGACGGTTGATGCCGTCGCGCATCACGAAACCCATCGTGCCCGCGTAGTAATAAGGCCATACGGTCTCAGGCCCGAAGCGGTCTTCGGCCTCCTGAAAACGCGCGGCAACCTCATCGAGCGCTTCATCCCAGGAGATCGGCGCAAACTGGCCTGAGCCCTTGGGGCCGGTGCGGCGCAGGGGCTGGGTCAGGCGGTCGGGATGGTGGATACGCTCGGCATAACGCGCGACCTTGGCGCAGATCACGCCAGCGGTGTAGGAGTTGTCTTTGGCGCCACGCACCCGCCCGATCCGGTCGGGACCCAGAACCTCGACCTCCAGAGCGCAGGTCGATGGGCAATCGTGTGGACAGACACTGTAGCCAAAGGTCGGGTTTGTTGCGGCGTCATCCATGGCGTGCGTCTTTCCGGGTTACCAGCGGAGCAGTGGCAGAATAGCAGAGGGTGTCACATCGTGCTCACGACATGCCGCGAGCACGCGCTCCTGCGGAGGGGCTTCGTGTGGCGGAACATCCCAGAAGCTGGCCGGCAGGCCGCCGGTGATCCAGAGCGTGTCGATACCGTTATCACGACCACCGACGATATCGGTTTCGATGCCGTCACCGATCGCCAGAATGCGGCTGGGATCGATGCCGGCCATCAGGGACTGACAGCGCCGGTAGACAGCCGGGAACGGTTTGCCTTCCTGACGCACGTCACCGCCCATCTCGCGATAGGCAAGCGCCATACTCCCGGCACAGATCTGGCGCTTTGGCCCGCGCAAAACGAAACGGTCGGGGTTGGCGGAAACCAGCGGCAGGTTGCGTGCCAAGGCGGCATTGAGTTCAGGAACAACATCTTCGAGCACTTCCTCACCATGACGAATACCGCAGCACAGGACAAAGTCGGCGTCATCCATGCCGGTGCGCTCATAGCCCAGACCATCCAGGAGGCCGGCGTCCTTGTCTGTGCCGATATGGTAAAAGTTCCGCCCCAGGTCCGCGAACCAGGGATCACCGCGCTCTTCCATTTCCAGCCGGACAGCGATCCCCGCCGTCATGATCGCATCCCAGGCATCTTCGGGCACACCAAAACCGGCAATCTGGGAAGCCACGGCATCTTCCCGGCGCGGCGCGTTCGACAACAGCGTTACCCGACCGCCACGCGCACGGAACCGCTGCAGCGCATCCACCGCATCGCGATAAGCCTCCATGCCGTTGTGAAGACAACCCCACAGATCAACCAGCAGGCCGTCATAATTGTCCGCAATGGCGGAAAGGCCCTCAATCAGGGGGGGCATGGAAGGTGTTGTCTTGGGCATGGAACAACCGCGCTGAAAAACCGAGCCGTTTCGTTACACGGCACCGGGTTCAGGGCAAGGCGCGGGTATCGAGAAGTTCCCTGACAGCACGGATCATGGCGATCTGGCCGGCAATTCCGGTCGATTCCGGCTCGATATGAGAAAAGCCCGGCACGATCCTGACCGTCGTACCCGATACCGCCTCAGCCAGGGCGAAAGTCTCCTCGACAGGAACGATGGGGTCGATATCGCCATGAACCAGCAGGAGTTTGCCTTCCAGTGCCGTGAGGTCATGGCGGGAGGGCGACAGGCCCTCCACGGATGCACGCAGGTCCGGCTCCAGCGCCTCAAGCAGGGTATCGACCCGTTCGGGCTGGACGTTGGCAACAAAGGTCAAAAGCGCCTGTGCATCGGGCTGCAGGCCCGCCATCGTTACCGCGATGTCAGCCATGGAAGGCGATTGTCCCCAAAGACCCTGGTCAGCAAGCCGGTCCAGCGCGACACGATCTGACGCCAGGGTGGCAAGATCGGCATTGGCCTTGAGCACGATCCAGCGCGCACGCGGGTCGGGCATACCCAACCTTGCATCAGCCCCCGACCCGGCAACCCCTGTTGTTGCAAACGCCAGAACAGAGGTTGCGTCGAAGTAACCGCCCAGGCCGACATACCGATCCAGCAAGACAGCCCGTGCCGGTTCGGCCAACGCGACCAGCGCCGGGCCCTGACCATAGGAAATTGCCACAACCACCAAAGGCAGATCTTCGCGTTGTGCATCCAGAGCAAACCGGCTGAACAACAGGGCGATGACGCCGGCATCATCGGCGTCGGCACGCAGGCGTTTTGCACCGGGCAGGTCCGGCACCACGGTTCTGAATCCCGCCTGCGCCAAAGCACCGGCGACGGCCGTGACCCGTGCATCTTCGCGCCCGGCAGGCGTTAGGCCGGGCACCAGAAGAAGAACCGCGCGTGCACCGGCAACAGGATCATAGATATAGGCTTTGCGTGTGGTGTCACCGTCGATCATCGTGAGATCGAGGCGTTCGACACCTTCGGGCACAATCCCCGCAGGCGCTTCCAGCAGGGCATGCAGTGTGGTGACTGCTTCACCATAACGATGCCAAAGTACGCCGGCTGTTGCCGCCAGCAACAACACAACAATCAACACACCCAGAAATGCGCGCGCCAGATTGCGCTTCATGGCAGTGCGCTCCAGATTGTCACAGTCAGAATGGGTGTGTGCATGACGATCCTTCAATCAGAACGGCTGCTATTGAGACCACTGGAACATGGCGATCTCGCGGCGCTGACCGCAATCTTCGCAGACCACGATCACATGTGGGACCTGATGGATATCCCCGGCCGCTCCAACGATCCAGCAACACTTGCCTCATTCTACCTGGAGAGGTCCTTGTGGGCCTTCGATCGATATGGTGGCGGCATGTGGGCGATTTTGGACCGCGCGACACCAGCCGGCCTTCTTCTGGGTTACACCGGATTCGTGATCGACATAGATGAGGAGATCGACGTCGCCAAAGAGATCGAAGCCGGATGGGCCATGGCTTCTGGCAATACGGGCAAGGGCATTGCGCTTGAAGCAACAGCGGCGCTGTTCGATCACACCTTCGACCAACTGGGGAGCGCAAAAATCTCGGCCGTGACGAGCCCCGACAACCATGCCTCGCGGCATCTGATGGACCGGCTTGGCATGATTCATGAGCGTGATATCACCGCCTATCAGGGCCGCCAGGTCGTCTATGTCGTCGGTCGCGATGCATGGCGGCAGAAGCGAGCCGAGATCACCAGTCAGGCCGCCTTGCCACGGTGATCAAAATTCTTGTTGGTGAACGCAAGGATGTGATCGAGATAACGGATCGGCGCGTGCCTGGGTGGGTTGTCGGCATCTGAGCAGGTCGGCAGGCACGACACCACAGCCTCGAAATCAGGATCAAAGAAAAATGGAATCGAGAATCGTTCCCGTCCCGCAAGGTTGACCACGCGATGTGGTGTTGATGGAAAGACATCGTTGGTCCAGCGCGTCAGCATCTGGCCGATATTGACCAGAAAGGCGCCGGGCAGAACCGGTGCTGATTTCCATTCTCCGTCGCGTGTAAGGATTTCTAGGCCGCGCACTTCTGCCTGAGCCAGCATGGTCATGAACCCGGCATCGGTGTGGGGCCCGGTTCCAAACTCCTCTCCATCGAAGCTGTCCTGGGTCGGATAGTGCGAGATGCGCAACGTGATGCTGGGCTCGCGAAACGACGATGCGAAATAGTCCACCGGAAGGTCCAGAGACCGCGCATAAACCGGCAACATCCGCTTTCCCAGGGTTTCCATGGCGTTCATGTAGGCGAGCATGACGGGCCGGAATTCCGGCAGTTCAGCGGGCCACTGGTTCATGCCGCGCAATGGCAGGTTTTCCACGACAGCGGGATCATCTGGTGCTCGATCACGCTTCATGAAATAGGACGCCACCAGATTGGGTTTGGTCGCGTCATGCACGGCCGAAGAACGCTGCATGCTGGCTTTCGAGGCCATGAAGCCGATGTTGTGTTTGTTGATCCGGTAGGCGGTCTTCACATCCTCAGGCAGGGCATGCAGGGCTGCGGTCTGATCGAACGTGCGGTCGACCAGATCCTGATCAACGCCGTGGTTGGCGATAAAGTAGAATCCGACGTCGATGCAGGCACGGCGCAGATCGGCAGCCAGACGATCAAGCGCGCCGTTTTCTCCCGCCAGCCACGGGCCCAGATCAAGAACGGGAATCTCGCCAGCCGTCACCGTCATCGGGATCTCCTCTGCAGAAGTCTCAGTCTAGACCTTCAGTCCCTTGCGTCGAGACAAGCCAGAAAGTCGCCCGCGCGAACGCGATCTGCAACCGCTACAAGTTCATGGGTCATACTGCGATCGCCATCAAGCGGGGCGACCGTCTCACGCACGGCATCGCGCAAGGCACGCGCAATTGGAGCACTCTTTGCCGGCGCACGCAGATCAAAGGCCTGGGCGGCGGCGATAAGCTCGCAGGCCGCGACCTGGCGTAGCAGATCGATAGAAGATGCGGCCTTGCGCACGGCAAGCGGGGTCATCGGCGCATGGTCTTCGACGTTATAGGCCGAACCATCATGCAGGCTGGCAGGCATGCCCAGAATGCGGATTTCCTTCACCAGGGTTTCCGACGTCATGTTGAGAATACCAAATCCGATCTGGGTGTGACCATGACTGGTGAGCCCGTTGGGAAGGTCGGTGTACTGGTTCTGCATCAAACGCCCGACACGTTGGGCGGCCATTTCTCCCACCTGGCTGATCGCCAGAACCAGAGCGTCAAAGGCAATCGCCATGGCCGGCGTATGGAAGTTCCCGTTGGAGAGGATTTCGTCGTGATCGGCCAGAACGACCGGATTGTCACCCGCTCCGTTCAACTCGACCTCAACATTTGGCCTGCAGAAGTCGATGGTCGCGCGCAAGCTGCCATGCACGTGGCTGGCACAACGCAGGCTGATGGGATCCTGAACACGGCGCGCCTGGCCAGGTTCGAAGAGCGCCGTACCGGCGAGTTTCTCACGCAGGCTCTGTGCCGCGCGTGCCTGACCCGGTGCGCCGCGCGCCATCACGACGCGCGGATCGATGGGACTGGGATTGGCACGAAAGGCTTCGAAGGTCAGCACAGCGATGCCGTCCATCAATTCCAGCAGTTCGGTAACATCGGCAAGCGCCAGGGCACCCACGCCAACGGAAATGGAGTTGGCTGAACAGAGCGCCAGGCCTTCCTTTTCCTGCGGCGCGGCGATTTCAATCCCCGCCTTCTTCATGGCTTGCGCACCATCTATCCACGCACCCTGATAATGCGCCCGCCCCTCACCCATCAGGGGCAAGGCCATGTTGGCGCACAAGGCAAGATCAGACGCGCCAACCGAGCCGATGGAGGGAATATAGGGATGCACACCTGCATCCAGCATGGCGCAAAAGGTATCGACAATGAGCGGGCGCACACCTGCACCACCCTGGGCCATGCTGCTGGCACGCGCGAACATGGCAGCCCGCACGGCATCGACCGGAAGCGGATCACCCGCACCACAGGCACGGGCCAGAACCGTGACCCGGCTGTAATCCTCACGTTCGGCCTGGCTGATTTCATGGACGACCCGGCCGCCAAGGCCGCGGGTCAGGCCATAGACCGGCCGGTCCTCAGCCGTAAAGCGTTCGACCACGTCACGTGAACGCTGCATGGCCTCGCGCGCTTGCGGCGCCAGTTCAGCTTGCGCCTTGCCACGCGCAACAACGGCGACATCGGCAATTCCTAAGGCACTGGCACCAAGGGCAACACGGGACATGGAGAACTCCTGCTGGGATGGGTCGGAACCTTGTCATACCCAACGCACCGAACACCAGAGGTTCAACCACAGGCACCAATGAACAGACCTGTGACTCCTGTCACTGTCTCCGGCCGGCACCGTCACCACATGTATTGGGAACAAAGAAATCCGGATCCAGAACGAGCGCATCCTCCTGGTCCTTCCTCAAGCCCCGCCCGGGCGCCTCAACGCCGGTCGGGGCTTTGTTTATCCGCTATTCCATTCTGACTTCCGCATTCAGTCGGTAACCTTGTCCGCGCACAGTGCAAACGACACTGGGGTTGCGGGTGTCATCACCAATCAGCTTGCGCAGCCTCCCGATCAGGATATCGATGCCGCGATCCAAGGGATCATATTCACGCCCCATGGCCACCATGATGCTCTCGCGAGAGAGATTCTCTCCGGAATGATCCAGTAGAATGGTCAGCAGCTGGGCTTCCTTGGTGGTCAGTGTCGCATCTTCCTGGCCCGCCACCTTCAGAGCACGCTGAACCGGTTCAAAGCTCCGGCCGGCAAACCTGCGTGTCCGTGCAGGCGAGGCATTCTCCATGGCCTGCTCATGCCAGGAGAGCTTTGCGCATTGGGTTTCGACCGCGGCGATAAGTTCCTCGGCTCGGAAGGGTTTGGTGAGGAAATCGTCCGCACCCAGCTCCATGAACCTGCGCTGCCATCGACGTTCGGTCAGCGCCGTCACCATGACAATGGGAATCAAACGCGTCAGGGCCCGCGAGCGCACCAGACTGACCAGATCCACGCCATCGCCCTTGGGCATCATGATGTCGCATAAAATCACATCTGGCGGCAGCTGCTCGAGATGGCGTATTGCCTCGCCGACATCCTGTGCCGCGTCGACCTCATAGCCTTCGAACTGCAGAATACGCGCCATACGTTGGCGGACGGATTCTTCATCCTCGACCACCAGAATTCGTCGCACTGTCGACATCCCGGTCAGCTTCCCTTTGCACACAAACAATAATCTATTTGTTCCCAGACAACGGCATGCCTGTTCTTCCCGGCTGCAACCATGCAACAGAACTCCCGTTGATCCAATTGGTTCGCAAAGTCAGCGGAGCACTGCGATCGGCAGTTGTTCCTGTGCGCCCATCATCTGGACGCCGGACAAGTCCAGGGAGTCATCTGTCGTGCCTAATTGAGCATCACGCGCAGAACCTCAGCATCGAGCATGTATCCAACGCTTCTGATGGTCACCACCAAACGGGGAGATTTCTCATCATCACCGATCTTGCGGCGCAGACGCCCAACAAGAACATCCACGGTTCGGTCCAGCGGCGAGTATTGGCGGCCCATGTGCTCGAAGATGGCATCCCTGCTGAGACTCCGTTGCGCATTGGTCAAGAGCGCCAGAAGCAACCGCGCTTCGGTAACCGTCAGGGTTTCCTCCTCGCCCGACGACAGTTGAACCGTGCGTCGGACGGGATCGAACAGGCGACCTTCAAACTTGTATGCCACAACCTGACTGGGTTCAGGTACTGCAGCTGCAACCTGCCAATCCAGCTTTCTGCACTGGCTTTGAACCGCCCCAACAATTTCGTCGGCGGAAAACGGCTTGGTGATGTAGTCGTCGGCGCCCAACTCCATAAAACGTCGTTGCCATTCACGCTGGGTCAATGCAGTCAGCATGATCACCGGTGTCAATCGGGACTTCTTGCGCGCTCGGAGCACGCTGATCAGGTCAAGCCCGTCGCCGTGCGGCATGAGGATATCACTGATCACCACGTCAGGTTCTTCCTCCTGACATATGCGAAGCCCGTCGCGGATCGATTCTGCGCCCAACTTAGCGTAACCCTCAAAATCAAGAATACGCATGACTCGATCTCGGATTTCTCCTTCGTCCTCGACCACCAGCACAGTTCTCGTTGCGGGATCCATCATTGCTGCTCCTCGCCGCCAGTCATCGGTGCTTCATTCCCAACAGGCAATCTGACAGTCACGGTCGTTCCTTCATGGAGTTCGCTCTCGATATGCAAAGAGCCCCCCATCCAGTTCAAGATATGTTTGGCCACGGCAAGTCCAATTCCATTCCCCGGGAATGCTTCTGCGTTGGAACCACGGACGAACGGAATGCCGAGCCGTTCCAGATCCAGAGATGCAATTCCAATGCCATGATCTTTCACGCGAACCATGACAACCTCACCGTCCGACTTGATCAATACCTCTACCGGCCTTTCGCCGACCCCGAATTTCGACGCATTTTCGAGGATACTGGTCAGTACTGTTCGCAAGTGGCGCTCATCGCCATGAACCCAAGCACTACCAGTCATTTCCAAAGCCGGTGAATCTTCTCTTTGATTCCAGATATCTGCGACCAGCTCCTCAATGCAAATGTTCCGCGACGGCACAGTATCCGTATCAAGGTGATTTCGTTCGAGCTTGGTTGTCGCCTCAATCATGGCATCAAGTTCACCGACGGATCGGATGATTGCATCAGCCTCACGTGTAACGTCCTGACTGGACATACGGTCCCTGTAGCCGGAGATCAGTTCCGCAGCCGCCTGGATGACCGAAAGTGGCGTGCGCAGTTTGTGGGATGACATGGCGATGAAGCGACTTTGCAGTTCTGCAAACTCCTGCTCCGCCTGTAGGAGTTTATGCATGCGGCCTTCATGTCCAAGGACTGCAGCCGCGTTGCGGAACGCAATGAGTATGAGAACCAAGGCAGCCAGCAGAGCGACGACGATCGGAACAATAGTGTTGTCCAGAAGCGCTGCTCCTGGTGCTTCGACAGTCCATGTCAGATAAGCCAGAGCCTCACCATCCAACCCGATCAACGGAATTGCCAGCCGGTCACTGGAAGGCGCGACCGGCTGCAAGGAAATATCTGCGGCGCCAGCAATTTCGGCAAAATGCTCAATGTGTTCATTGGGAAACAGCATGCCCAACATCAAAACACCACGCGGCATGGTGTCGTCATCAGCCTCCATCACCTGTTCAGAAGTGATCGCGCTGGCCGAAATCAAGAGCAGTTCCTCACCAGACGCTACGAAGGCCGAAACGGGTGCAGGCTCATCTGTGGGTGCGGCACGGGCCTTTGTAGCCAAGAGCGTAACAGCCGGGCCAATCACGCTGTAGGCGTCGAGGTCGGAAGGTTGGCCATCAAGAAATGCAAACATCGTCGTCTCTTCCGGGCCGATAACGAAGCTGACGGTGAGATCGAAGGTTTCAGCCAGATAACTTCCGATGTTGTCCTGAGCCCATTCCGGGTCAGGGTTCGAAACAAGCGAAATCACAGCCTGATCCCACCAGGAATAGTCATAGGCCAGAACGGACAGGCGCGCCGTTTCATGGTCCACAATGGCCTCAATCGCCTTTGCGGATGCTTGCCGCGAAGTACTGTCAAGCTGACGCACGGCCTGAAAAAATACGACAGCCAGCGCCAGGCACGCAACCAACAGGACAAGCACAGTTGGCAGCAGCAGGCGCTTAAGAGACAGGTTGTGTGCTTTGTGTTTGCCCATATTCGGCACCGCAACCGCGAAACATCGAAGCTCCGGGTCCATCATGTATGCCGAGCATCCCGGTGAATTGAACAGGGATGCCTAGCCAACCGATCTGCGAGGGTGATCGCTTACCCAGCCCGAAGGTCAGTTGCGCATGCAAGACAAAGTGAGGTGGTCCCAGAAAATCGGACAGTTGATTAAGGTGTATTCCGCCATTTAATGGAGGAATACGAAATGACGCCCCGACGACGGTTTACAGCAGATTTCAAGGCTCGAGTTGCGCTTGATGCGCTGCGTGGCGATAAGACGATCCAGGAGATAGCGACCAGGCACAAGGTGCACCCGAACCAGGTGAGCACATGGAAGCGCCAGGCGATGGACGGTTTGGGTGCGGTGTTTTCGAATGGCGCCGACAAAGGTCGGCTGGAGCACGATGATGAGGTCCACGATCTCCATGCCAAGATCGGTCAGTTGACGGTGGAGCGGGATTTTTTGGCCAAAGGGCTCAAACGATGAGCCGGGGGAATCGCAAGGCGATGATCAGACGCGATCACCCCGACCTGAGTTTGAGCCAACAGTGCCAAGTTCTGGCGATCAGCCGTTCGTCGTTCTATTACAGGTCGAAGGGCGAAAGCGTGGAGAACCTGGCGTTGATGCGTCGCATCGACGAGCTGTTTCTGAAGTATCCGTTTTACGGTTCCCGTCAGATGGTGCGCCAGTTGCGGCGCGAGGGCATTTGCGTGGGGCGTCACCGGGTCCGTCGTCTGATGCACCTCATGGGGCTGGAGGCGATCTATCAAGCGCCAAAGACCAGTACACCCCATCCGGCGCACCGGATTTATCCCTATCTTCTCAAGGGAATGGTCATCGACCGGCCCAATCAAGTCTGGTGTGCCGACATCACGTATATCCCCGTTCAGCGCGGCTTTTTGTACCTGGTTGCGATCATGGACTGGGCCACGCGTCATGTACTCGCCTGGCGATTGTCGAACACCATGGATGTCTGGTTCTGCCTTGAGGCGTTAAACGAGGCGCTAGCCCGATATGGAAAACCGGAGATCTTCAACACCGACCAGGGCAGCCAGTTCACCAGCTTTGACTTCACCGGTTTGCTCAAGGCGGCAGAGGTTACGATCTCCATGGATGGCCGGGGCCGCTGCATGGACAACATCTTCATCGAGCGGCTGTGGCGCTCTCTCAAATACGAGGCGGTCTATCTGCACGAGCTGACGGATGGGTTCAAGGCCGAACAGGTCATCGGCGATTGGGTCAATTTTTACAATACTGAGAGGCCACATTCGGTCCACGACGGCCAAACGCCCGCCGAGGCCTTCGGAAACGGGCGGCCCATGGATATGATGGACAAGGCTATCGCCTTGACCACATCTCCACAGGCTCAACAACAGCAGCAGCAAGATGTGATAAACAGGTTCTTGGCGGCATGATCAGGAAACGGAATACACCTTAACTTCGCTGCCAAACTGTCCAACAATGTGGGACCACCTCAGTGGCACCCGAAACTATCTAACAGGTGGGGCGAGTGCTGACTATACACAGGGACTGACCCAAATGAAGAATCAACGACACATTCCCGGCGGCCAAGCCGCGGAAAGACCGTCGGGATTTCTTTGCAGGCTACGGAAATTTCACAACGAGACGAACGGCGCGATCGCAATCATGACGGCGCTGTCGCTTCCCGTCGTGGTTGGCTTCATCGGCATGGGCGTTGAAGCCGGACTGTGGTTTCACGCCAAACGAGATCTTCAAACTGCAGCCGACAGCGCGGCGGTTGCTGCAGCCTATGAGGTTGCCCGTGGCTATCCCAACGCCATCGTGACCCAGACCGGCGGAAGCGCAGCTGCCGACAATGGCTATGACGGGTCCAAGAACGACACAATCACCATCAACAGTCCACCAACAACCGGAGATTTCAGCGGCAACAATGAAGCCGTCCAGGCCATCATGACGCGCAACCTGACGCTCTTGTTCACCGATCTGTTCATGGATGGTGGCGTTAACATTAGCGTGGTGGCCGTCGCCATTCTCGACGGCGGTGACGACTTCTGCATTCTGGGGCTACACCCCTCGGCGAGTGGCGGTGTGTCCATCGGCGGCACAGCCGATGTGGCACTTGATTGCGGCATCGCCAGCAACTCGACTGCCGACGACGCCTTTGAGGTTTTCGGCAGCGCGGATGTTGCTGCCAGCAATGCTTCGACCGTGGGCGGTATCGCTGTTTCAGGCAGTGGAAACCTGGTGACCGACGAGCCCAACAAGGAAAACTCACTTCCCGCCCGCGACCCCTATGCCAGCCTTGCTGAACCTGCTGTGGGAGGCTGCGACCACAATTCAAACACCAGGGTCCAGAATGGCGACAACACAATTCTCTTTCCAGGCGTTTACTGCGGTGACATTCGCATTACCGGCGGCACAGCGACATTCTCGCCCGGCGATTACATTCTGAAAGGTGCGGACCTCAAGATTACGGGCGGTACGGTGACCGGCACCGACACGTTCTTCTTTTTCACGAATGACGGCGCAGATTTCGGCCAGACGGACATCACCGGAGGAGACATCGACCTGACGGCACCCGATTCAGGCGATTACGCTGGCATGCTGTTTTTCCAGGATCCAGATGCACCGACAGGGTCTGGGTCGAGTACGACCAACAAAATCAATGGAGGCACCAGCCTCAATCTGACTGGCGCTCTTTATTTCCCGTCCCAGAAAATCGACTTTTCGGGTGGAGCAAATGCGGGCGGTTGCACCGTTCTTGTTGGCTCGGTGGTTGAATTTTCCGGCAACTCCGATCTGCAAATCGAATGTGACAGAACTGGCGTCGAACTGCCCAAGACCACCATGGTCCGGCTGGCTGGCTAAATCAGGATGATCAGAGCCATGAATCACACGACTCCAACCTTGCGAACACTCCGCAATTTCCCACGCGACCAGAAGGGCTCGTCGGTTGTTGAGTTCGCTCTCATCCTGCCCATCCTCCTGGTCGCCCTGATGGGCATGGTGGACTACGGAATGATGGTTTTCGCGAACAACGAACTGGAAAATGCCGCCCGGACCGGGGCGCAGTATGCCCTGCAGGGGGTCGACCAGGCTGATGATGATGCGGGTATCGAAGCAGCCGCCCGGGCCGCGCTGTCAGACGATACCGGTGTCACCGTCAACATCAGTCGTGCCTGTCTTTGTCCCGACGGAAGTGCCAGTGCATGCACTGACACCTGCACGGCTGACGAATTTGAACCGGGCCGTTATGTCACGGTCAATATGAGGCTCGATTTTACACCGATCTTCGGACATATCGTGAGTGACCCGACCCAGCTAGGTTCGGAAGCCATACTGAGGATCGAGTAATGGTGATCATGTCCAGCGCTCTGATCTCTCGCCGGTTGCGGCAGGTCCGGTGCAATGATGAGGGCGTCACCGCGATCGAATTTTCGCTCATCGTTCCAGTTTTTTTGCTGATCATTTACGGCATCATGGAGTTGGGCCGCCTGCTCTTCGTCTACAATAGTCTTGGCCATGCTGTTTACGAAGGCGGCCGATATGCCATCGTGCGCGGCAGCGAGAGTGCTGTGCCGGCGACTACGTCCGAGATCGAAGCGCAGGTCCAAGCTTATGCGACCAGTCTGGACCCAAGCCTGCTGAACGTGAGCGTGACATTTGATCCAGATAACTCTCCGGGAAGCACCGTCGTCATCGCTGCAACATACGACTTCACGTTCATGACCAACCTGTTGCCGCTTTCAGATTTTGATCTTACCAGCGCAACCGACGCAGTGATTGCGCGTTGAGTGCGGCCCCGAACACCTGCTCGACCATCATTCTCTGCGCTGTCACGAAATTTGCATAATGGTCCGCGACGCCCCAAATGAGGCGTTACCGTCTTTGAATCGCCACCTTTCTGTCTCATGTTGATACGACATGGACACAGGTGAATGGGGAGCCATCATGCGCAAGTTGCTAATCGGACTGGGAGTTGTCGTCGTTCTGCTTATTGGAGCGGTCGTGGCCCTGCCGTTTTTCATTCCCGTTGATTGGGTCAAGGAGCAGGCACAGACCAAGGCCAGCCAGGCAACAGGTCGCCAGTTGACCATTGCCGGCGATGTCAGCCTTTCGGTCTTCCCCAATGTCCGGATCGAAGCCAACGACGTGCATTTTGCCAACGAACCCGGCAGCCCCGTTACCGATATGGTGTCGCTTTCCAAACTGGCACTGGACGTCCAGCTGATGCCCCTGCTGAGCGGTGACCTGGTGGTCGATGAGTTTGTTCTGATCGACCCCGTGATCTATCTCGAAGGCCAACCCGACGGCAGCGGCAACTGGCAGTTCACGCCGGAACCAGGCGCAGAAGGCACAGCTTCGGACGGTTCGCAAACAGAAGGCACAGCCGATTCCGGCGGTAGCGGTCTGGCGAACCTTACCCTGGGTGACGTGCGCATCGAGAACGGCCAGGTGACCTTTGTCGACGGCAAGTCCGGCGAGACGACCGTTGTTTCAGGCATCAACATGGTGCTCTCCCTGCCTGACCTTGCCAGCCCGTTCAACGGTGAAGGCTCGTTCACGTTCAAGGAGAAGACGCTCAAGCTGGCGACCAGCCTGGCCTCACCCAAGGCCCTGATGGACGGCGGCTCGTCTGACGCCACGGTGATCATCGAAAGCGAACCGCTCAATGTCAGCTTCAACGGCAGCGTTGCCCAAGCTGGCGCGGTGACCGGCAAGGTCGATCTCTCCATCCCTTCACTTTCGGGCCTGGCACTCTGGATGGAGCAGCCCCTTGATCCAGCAAGCCCTGCACCTGAAACAATCCAGGTCAGCGGCACGCTCGACATGAACGGCGACAACATCGCCTTCAACGGTGCCGAAGTGACGATTGATGAACTCAAGGCGCGGGGCGATATCGCCGTCAATCTTGGCGGTGACCGACCCAGCATTACTGCGAACCTGCAGTCGGATATGCTCGACCTCAATCCCTACCTGCCTCAGCCTGAAGAAGGCACCGGAGACGCCGGTGGCAGCAGCGACGGTGGCGGTGAGACGTCTGATGGCGGGGATTCGCTGGCACAGCGATGGTCGGACGAGGAGATCGATTTCTCCGGTCTCGATGCCGCCAATGCTGACCTTACCTTTGATCTTGCCGGCCTGAAGGTTCAGGCAATCGAAATCGGCCGCAGCAGGCTCCACATTGTCGTCAACAACGGCTCAGCAACTGTCGACCTTCTGGAAGCGGCGCTTTATGGCGGCAACGGAACCGCTCATGTCGTGGTTGATCGCAGCGGCTCGCAACCCGCCATCGCCAAGACCTTCTCGGCAACCGGTATCCAGGCAGAACCCCTGCTTGCAGCCGCAGCCGGCTTCGACAAACTTTCGGGAACGGCAGATCTCAACATCGATGTCACGGCGACCGGTGTCTCGCAGCGTCAGTTTGTAGAGAACCTCTTTGGCAACGGCGCCTTCACGTTCCGCGATGGGGCCTTCAAGGGCATCAATATTGCAGCTGTGGTTCGTGACCTTTCGATTGAATCCATCGGCGAAGCCGTTTCACCATCCGAGTCCACGGATTTTGCTGAACTCTCGGGCACCTACAACATCCAGAACGGCATGCTGGCCAACAACGACCTCTTCATGTCGGCACCGCTGTTCCGCATGGATGGCCAGGGCAACGTCAACATGCCCGACAAGACGCTGGACTACACCATCACGCCCAAGGCCACGTCCTCACTGGAAGGCCAGGGTGCGGACGACACCGGAGGCTTTGGCATTCCAATCAACGTGCGCGGCCCCTGGGCCGGACCTGCAATAACGCCTGATCTGGAAGCGATCGCCAAGAACGCGCTGGCCAATCCGGAAGCCATTGGCGAAACCCTGGAGATGCTGGGTGGCGATGACGCCGGCGGCCTGCTTGACGGCCTCACCGGCGAAGGTGGTGACGCAGGTGGCCTGCTCGACGGTCTCACCGGTGATGGCGATAGTGGTGGCCTGGGCGATCTGTTCTGAGGAAAATTTCTGGCGGCTCCCCATTCAGGAGCCGCCAACTTGACCTTAGCCCTGCACGTCAGGCTGTTCTGACAGCCAGGCTGACCAGAGCTCGTGGTCGAGGCCAAAATCCTCGCCCGTGAGGGCACGCAGCGACCAGGAAGAAAACCAGCGTACATCAGGCGATTCGTCGCGCAGTGCGTCGATCAGTTCCGGCACGGCAACGGGATCACCGATGCGTCCCAGAGACCATGCCGATTCCCAACGCACGCGAGCATCCTCATCGTATAGCGCGTCCAGCAGATCAGGCACGGCAATGGGATCACCGATATCGCCCAGGGCGGTCGCCGCGCCGGCCCGAATGGCCGGCTCATGCTCAAACAGCGAAGGCATGATCGCCTGGGCACCCCAGGCTATGGCGAGTGCGTAACTTAACTCTTCAATGAATCCGCCTGGCTGTTCCAGCGCTGTCCCGAATGGCGCGTTGAAGGGATCTTCGTAGCCCAGATTGATGGTCAGCTGGAAAGGGCGCTGAATGGTTGACGCGAACGTCGCCGTCACCAGCGTGTCTCCGGGGCCTGTGATCTCGATATCGCCCGTGATGTCGGCGCCGGTGTATAGGTAGGCCTTGGTCGGTTCCATGTAGATGCCGCCATTGGCCCGGCCACGCACGGTAATGCGGATCGTTGCCTCGCCAGCTTCGTCTCCGGGATAGAGCGGATCGATATTGGCCGCGAACATCATGTCCTCAACGTATTCAAGGACCGGGAGTTCGAAATCCTCAAGCTCGATGAAACCAATCTGTGAGGGCTTGCGATACTCATAGACCTGCTCGACGTCGATCAGGACGGCCTGCGGCAGGTCCTGAGACTGTGCAAGCGACGGCGTGATCAGCGCTCCTGCAGCCAGTGCGGCGCCGATCAATTTGGGGAAGCGGAACAAAGCAACCATGGTGGAGGCAGACTAGAGCGGATCAGGATTGCGCGAAACCGCAACAGCGATCACAAGCCTGAACAGACACGCTTCAATGGCTTGTAAGCCAGGCATCCAGCGCCACCTCTGCGGCATTGCGCTGTGTCGGTGTCATCATGTCCACAAGAGCTGCCAGATTTCCCGCCGCCGCAGCATCCCCCTGCTCGCTTGCCAGCCTGAACCACCGATAGGCGGCATTGAGGTCGACGGGTTCCTCTGCGACCAGCAGAAATCCCAGCAGGGACATGGCATCGACATCACCGGCATTCGCCGCCTTGTCCAACCAGGTCCGGGCCAGCAAGCCATCGGCGGGACCACCGCGCCCTTCGGCAAGCATCAATCCCAGACGTATCTGGGCGCGCAGATGCCCCTGTTCCGCAGCAGCCTGGTACCAGTCTCTGGCTTCGTCCGGGCGCAAGGTCGCACCGGCACCGGTTTCCAGGGCATAGGCGAGCAGAAACTGAGCTTCGGCATTGCCCGCCTGCGCCTCGTTGCCATACCAGGCCATCGCCTCGCCATAGGTTCCGGGCGCGTCATCGGCGCTGACCGGCGCCACGTCCAGAAACAGCCCTGTGCACAACAGAGCAAAGATTGCCCTGCCGGCAAACCTGGCGCGCACGTTTGACATGCAAATCCCGATGGTTGAGCCCCAATTGACAACCCAAGCGGCCCTTCGACCGCGCCACCCCTGTGGTTGCGTGGTGACCTTAGAACAGATTTTCGGCCGGGTGAAATCAGGTGTGGATGTTTGGTGATCGGAGCTTACGTCTTGGGCGAAATCAGCTGTGATGCTGCTTCGTCGAAGTCGAGATCACCACGGCGCACGGCCTCGCAAAGGTCAGCGAGCCCAGGATGCTCCTGTGCCTGTTGCCGCGCCTGGAGGGCCGCGGCATCGACAAGCTGGCGCTGCAGTCGCCGGGCGGCACCAGCGACCCTGGAACCAGACATCTGCTGTCCCCGTTCCGCAACCTGATCGGCCAGTTCGGGCACGCCGCTGCCATTGGTCGCAATCGTGCGCATGACAACCGGAGTCCTGCCCGCACCATAGGAGGCCGCGCTGCGCAGGGCTGCTTCGGTCGCTGCGGCCGGTGGCAAGTCGGCCTTGTTGACGACCAGAATATCGGCAATCTCGAGGATCCCTGCCTTGGCGGCCTGCACGTCATCACCGGCACCCGGCGCCCAGACGACCACGCGGATATCGGCCAGATCGGTCACCTCAATTTCGGACTGCCCGACACCGACGGTTTCAACAACCACAACGTCCCGTCCGGCTGCATCCATGACATCGACCACAGCACCGGTGGACCGCGCCAGGCCACCCAGATGCCCGCGTGAGGCCAGGCTGCGCACGAACACCCCGGGATCACCGGCATGGGTCAGCATGCGGATGCGGTCACCCAGAAGCGCCCCGCCGGTGAGCGGACTGGATGGGTCTACGGCCAGCACCCCGACACTAAGGTGACGACGCCGCAGTTCCGAAACATAGGCACCAACCAGGGTCGACTTCCCCGCACCAGGCGCGCCGGTAATACCCACGACCAGCGCATGGCCGGTCAGAGAGCGAGCAGCGCGCAGAACCTCGCGCGCTTCCGGCGCGTCGTTCTCGACCAGCGTGATGGCGCGCGCCAGGGCAGCACGTTCCCCTTGCTGCAGGGCATGCGTCCAATCGGCTGATGTCTTGGGCGAAAGATTTGTCATGATGACGCGAAGAATACGCCCCATGCTTGAACACGCCAGCCGAAATGCGCACGATCCCGCCATGGCATCGGCAAACAACCTCGAACTCCAGCGGGTCACGGGCCAGGACAGCCCCGCGGCACCGGTGGCCGGCATCGATCTGCGCATCGATTCGGGCCAGACCCTGGTGCTGCTGGGTTCGGCACGTGCGGGCAAAAGCAGCCTGTTGCGTCTGATCGCAGGGTTCGGCGTCCTTGAAAGTGGCCATATCGTCTTCAACGGCCACGACCTGGGCGAACTGTCGGCCCACAAGCGCCCCTTCACCCTGTTGACCCAGCAGGATGCCCTGTTCCCGCACATGACCGTTGCCAAAAACGTCGCCTATGGCCTGAAGTCACGGAAACTGGCGCGTCCCGAGCAGGACCACAGGGTCGCCATGTCGCTGGAAATCGTGGGCCTGCAGGGGCTGGAAAAAGTCTACCCCCATGCCCTCAATTCAGCGGAACGCCAGCAGGCAGCACTTGCCCGTGCACTGGCCGTGCAGCCGCTGGTGCTGCTCCTGGACGAAGCGCTCAGCCAGCTCGACCCGATCAATGCGGGTCGTGTTCTTGGTGACCTGCGCAGTCTGCAGCAACAGGTGGGAATGACGATGATGATGGCGACAACCGACTCCACTCTGGCCATGGGCATGGCCGACAAACTGGCGGTCCTGCACGAGGGGCAGCTGATCGACCTGGACCGGCCTGATGCACTTTATCGTGCGCCGGGATCGGCACTGACGGCCCGCCTGACCGGCCCGGTCAACCTGGTGCCCGGCGACATTCTGCGCGCCTACCCGGGCCAGCCGTCATCCAAAGCGTTTGCGGAAGTCGCCGAGGCCGGTGCCCAATGGGCCCTGGCCTTGCGGCCCGACCATTTGGAGATTCACCTGACCCAGCCGCCAGGCCCAACAGAACATCTGGAAGGCCATGTCGAGCGCCTGGCCTATTCACCGGCCGGGTTGGCCGCACAGATCAGGATAGCCGGCCTGCACGAAAACCTGGTTATCCGCGTTGACAGCGGCAGGCTGGATGCCGACGATTTGTCTGAGGGTCGCCGGGTGTGGTGTACCTGGGACGCGGAGGCAGCGCAGGCTGTGCCGCTGTGATAGGAACGTTTTAACGACTAAACAGTACCAACCATGACAAGACGGGGCTTTGACCATGGCTGACGCCAAGACAATCGTATTCTTTCCCGAGGCCGCTTTCGGCCCGGCACTCAATTCCGTGGGCATCGCCCAGATCTGCCGCGACATGGGCCACCGCTGCGTGTTCGTGGCCGATGCCGGTTTTGAAGGTGTGTTCGCTGGCTATGGGTTCGAGGAACGGCTTATCGCCATGTCCGAACCCATGGAACCCGAAGCCATGGCCAACTATTGGGTCGATTTCATCAACGGCCAGATCCCCAACTTCCGTACGCCGCCGATCGATCAGGTCTCGACCTATATCAAGGCCTGCTGGGAAGCGATCGTCGATACGGCCTACTGGGCCGAGAAGGACCTTCCGGCTGCCCTGGACGAGATCAAGCCCGACCTGATCTGCGTCGACAACGTCATCATGTTCCCTGCGACCAAGCAGTACGGCGTGCCGTGGGTGCGCATCATCTCGTGCAGCGAAAACGAGATCGAAGACCCCGACATTCCGCCACATCTCTCAGGCTGCCGCGAAGACGACCATGCGTGTTTCGCAGCCTATCGTGAGAAGTTCGAGCGCGAGATCGGCCCGATTCACGCCAAGTTCAACGAGTTCCTGGCTGAATGCGGCGAGGATGCCTATCCGGTCGGCGAATTCTTCGAGGCTTCGCCCTGGCTCAACCTTCTGCATTATCCAAAGCCGCTTGCTTTCAACCGGCGCAATCCGCTGGACCCGGAAAAGTTCGTCTATCTGGAAGGCTGCATCCGCGAAGACAAACCCTATGAGGTGCCCCACTTTGCCGCCCATGACGATGCGCCCCTGCTTTACGTCAGCTTCGGCAGCCTGGGCTCGGGCGACACCGATCTGATGGCCCGCCTGATGGACACGCTGGGCAAGCTTCCCTATCGCGTGCTGGTCAATGTCGGCGATTACGGTGATGCCTATGAGACGATCCCCGACAACTGCCATCTGGAAAGCTGGTATCCCCAGCCCAGCGTGATCAAGCAGGTCGATGCGGTCATTCACCATGGCGGCAACAACAGCTTCAATGAGTGTCTCTATTTCGGCAAGCCCGCGCTGATCATGCCCTATTGCTGGGATGGCCACGACAACGCCACGCATATCGACGAGCGCGGTTACGGCATCGCGATGGAGCGCTACACCTGGGAAGAAGACGACATTGCCAAGGCTGTGGAACGCATGCTGACCGACAAGGAGATGCAGGCACGCCTGGACAAACTTGGTGCGCACATGCAGGCCCAGGACGGACGTCGCAAGGGTGCAGAGGCGCTCGACAACCTGCTAAAGCAAACCGCGTCCTGAAGCCCCTCCCTGAACCCATGGGTTGTGTGAAGCTGTTCACGGCGCACAAAGGCCTGTAGGTTCATCATTTCACGACTATATCGGACCAAACACACACGTTACCCGTGGCCCATTGATCGCACAGATCGGGTCACGGGTTTCTTTCCGGAGAGTCGGGGCCGTTATGGCGTTTCGGAAAGAACAATCCCCGTGCAGGCATCAGGGAACAAGAAGAGCTTGCGCTCTGGGGGGACTTGCACTCTGACACCCGACACGGGGATTGCTGCTTCCAAGCGGAAGCGGAAACCCGCGATTTGCTGGCGGCTGTGACGTGACAACAAACCAACATGCGGGCCTTGCCGAAAATGTAGGGCTGATCGGCGCCCTGCCCAGTGACACCAGTCACTGGGTTGTCGCCGCACCACGTTTTGCATCTCGAATCGTAGCAGCCGTCACACTCTCATGATCCCCTGCTTACAAGCCCGCTGAGGCACGATAGAGTTGCCTTGCTGAATCGGGCCGGATTGCGGCTACCGTTTCACGCATAACGAACATCTTTTCTGGAGCGCACCATGTGCCGCCTGTCCCGCCTGGTCTTTGCCCTTACTCTCTTCATGCTGGCGCCTGCTGCCATGGCCGAGGAAATCGATGACGCGATTGCGCTCTATCAGTCAGGCGACCATGACGCTGCATTCGAAGCCTTTTCGGGCCTGGTAGCCCAAGGCAATGGCGATGCCATGTTCTACATCGGCCAGATGTACGAGAACGGTGAGGGCAAACCACAGAACTTTTCCAATGCCATCCGCTGGTATCGCCGCGCGGCCGCCCAGGAGCATGCTGAAGCCTACTTCAGGGTCGGCCAAATGTTCGAGAACTCGGTCGGTGTGCCGCGTGATTTTGGTGCAGCGTTCGATGCCTACAGCGCCGCAGCCGATCTGGGGCACCAGGAAGCTGAACTCAAGATGGCGGAGTTCTATGCCCGGGGTCTGGGCACCTATCCCGACGTCGCCCATGCAGCCGGTCTTCTGGGTGAAGCAGCCCAAGCCGGCAATCAGGAGGCCTTTGACGCACTGATCGAACTCTGGGATTCCGGCCAGGTTCCCAAAGGCGTGCTGAGCGACGATATCATCGCGCGCATGGACGCCGTGCTGGCCGAACGCAGGGCCGAAGACAGCCAGATCGAATATTCCGAAACAGAGGCGGCACCTGCTCCCACCTACGACGATTCCGATACCGCCGCACAGCTGCGCGCACAGATCGAACAGGTTCTGGAGAACTTCGCATCAGGTGCGCGCGAGCAAGGCGGCAACTTCAACTATGTTCTCGACATCACCGAGGACGAGGACGGGCACATCCTTGCGACGGTCCGTGAGATGATGGCTCTTTCCACTGAGGGCACATGGATCATTGATGATGCAACCCTGGACCTGATGCCGCTTGATGCAGGGCGTTACTCGGTAACCGCCAGTTTCCCGGCCACCTCCACGTTCTATGATCCCAGCGGCAATGAGATCGGCGGCACTGTGATCGCCAGTCAGAACCTATCGGGTGTTTACGTTCCCGAAATCAACACTTGGATCAGCGGCGACGGTGCCTTCTCCGATATCGCGCTATGGGCTGATGTTCCCTCTGAAGGCCTGTTCCGCCTCGACATCGCAAATGTGTTTCTTAACTTGGCTCTTGATGAGCCCATGCCTGAAAAATGGTCGGGTCCGGCCTCGCTCGAGATTTCAGACCTTTCCGCGACCGTTGAGGGACAGGAAGTCTTCAGTCTTGGTCTGATGAACACGGATTTCGACTATCGACTCATTGATCTGGTGTTCTTCAACCGCTTGAACATGACGCTCCAGGATATCCAGGAACGTACGGCCGGTCTGGGCGAACCCTCCAATGCCGCCATGGCAGAGATCCAGACCATGGGCGCCGAGTTGATTGCGTTCGCACGCGAACGTGCACCGCTCCTTGGTGGCTTCGATATGTCGATGACCCTTTCCGACCTGATGGTCAACGATCCTGACAGCGGTGACGTTTTCACCATGGATGCCATGAACCTTGGCCTCGGGGCCGATGACGCCGACAAGGATGATGGCGCCATCATGATGGCCTATGGCCATAGCGGGCTCAATTTGCCGTTGGCATCGGCGGAAGCCGACTTCCTTCCCCATACCGTCGATGTTGTCCTGATTATGTCTCAACTTCCCATGGCCGAGGCTGAGACCATGGTGCTGGAGATGATCGAAGGTGCGATCACTGATCCCGTAGCTTTCGAGGAACAGGCCGAGATGGCACTGATGTTCATGGGCTTGGTAATGCAGCAGCGCATGGCTCAAGTCGGCAGCACGCTCCATTTCGATCGCTTTGAACTCGAAAGCGACATCAGCAGCGCGTCCATGACCGGAGCGCTTACGGCTTCAGCAGATTCGCCGATGATGACGGTTGGTCAGGTTCGGCTGGAGATTCAGGGGCTGGAGGACGCCATGCTGCGTCTGGAAGCCATGCCCAATGACATGGATGCCCAGGACGCCGCCCAGGGACTGGCCATGATGCAGGCCATGGGCCAGCGCATCGAGGATGGCGGTGTTGTCACCCACATCTATGATCTCGAACTCACGCCCGACGGCCGCACGCTGCTGAACGGCAACGACATGAGCGCCATGATGGGCGGCATGATGGAGCCTTGAGCGTGACGGCGGGTGTGATCTAGCGGACCTGTCCGGCTGTGGCGCGCGCGGTGCGTGCAATAGCGGCTTCGCGCCGGAAGACATAGATGCCCGAGCCGGCGATAACGCCTGCGCCGATCAAGGTCGGCAGGTCGGGCATGTCACCAAACACCACCAGCCCGACAATGACGGCAAGAACCATATGGGTGTAGGTGAACGGTGCCAGGGTGGAAACCGGCGCGTAGCGATAAGCCAGGATCAGGCAGAAATGCCCTGCCGTGCCGAACGCGCCCAGCGCCACCAGCGTTCCCCAGTCGATGACCGTCAGTCCGGACCATTGACCAGGCAGCAACAGGATCACCAGGGTCATGACGATCATGCCTGTTGTGTTGTTGAACGCGATGCTGGTCTGGGCACTGTCATAGCGGTTCACCAGACGGGTCAACACATTGTAGGTCGCCATCATTGCAGCAACGGCCAGGGGCAGGAAATAGGCCCAGTGACGATCCTCGAAACCCGGCCGCAGGACGATCAGCACGCCGGCAAAGCCGATCAGGATGGCTGACCAGCGCCGCAACCCGACCTTCTCGCCCAGGATGGGAATGGCAAGTGCGGTCGCCAGCAAGGGTGAGGCAAAGCCGATGGCAATGGCGTCAGCAAGCGGGATGTACTTAATCGCATAGAAGAAGGTGCAGGTCGTCGATACCAGAAGGATGGAACGGGCAAACTGCAGTCCCGGCCGGTTACTGCGGAACGCCAGCTTGAGCTCGCGCGGACGAATGAGCAACGGCAGCAGGAAAAACGAAAACAGATAGCGGCCCCACGCGATCTGGAACGGCGGATGGGTCTGGGTCATCAGTTTTGCCGTCGCATCAAGCGACACAAAAAACACGATCGACAGCAGCACCATGACAATGCCGCGGGGAATGTTGTCCACGGGGGAACCTCGGTGGAATCGAAGAGATGTTGTTGTAGGCCAATCGGCAATGCCGCGATATGACGCGGATATCACGTCACGTGTTGCTGCATCCTGCAAAACGGGCGAGGCTGACGAAATACTGGAGGGTGATGCCATGAGCCAAGATTGTGATGTCCTGATTGCCGGCGCCGGACCTGTTGGTCTGGTTCTGGCCTGTGATCTGGCGCGACGCGGTGTGAAGGCACGCCTGATCGACAAGAATGAGGGACCGACTGACCTCTCCAAGGCGATCGGCGTTCACGCTCGCTCGCTTGAATTGTTTCAGGACCTGGGCATCGTCGACGAAGCAATCAAACGTGGTGCAGCCATGCGCGGCGCCCTGATCTTTTCGGGCGAACACAAGCTGGTCGAGTTGGATCTCGACAAGTTGGACTCACCCTATCCCATGTTGCTCGACCTGGTTCAGGGCGAAACCGAGAGATTGCTGATCGAGCATCTGGAAAGCCTGGGTGGCCATCCGGAACGCAATGTTGAACTGCTATCCTTCGAACAGGACACAGACGGCGTCACGGCAACGCTTCGAAACAGCAGCGGTGCCGAAGAAACCTGCCGGGCTGCCTATCTCGTCGGCTGCGATGGGGCACACAGTACCGTGCGCCATGCGCTGGAGCTGTCGTTTGAGGGTGAGGCTCTCCCCAACAACATGATTCTGGCCGATGTGCATTTGGCCTGGGATATGCCCCCCGACCGCATCATCATGGAGTTTGCACAGGATGGGCTGCTGTTTGCTGCACCGATTGCCGGAGGTCGTGCCCGCATATTGGGTGATATCCCAGATGACGTAACCGACATCACCCTGGAGGTGGTCCAGGACTTCATGAATGCACGCAGCCCCGTGCCCGTGACGGTGAGCGATCCCGTCTGGTTGACGACCTTTCGCATCAGCGAGCGCCAGGTGGATCGCTATCGCGAAGGCCGGGTGTTTGTCGCAGGCGACGCTGCCCATGTTCACAGCCCGGCAGGTGGCCAGGGCATGAACACCGGCATGCAGGATGTCTACAACCTTGGCTGGAAGCTGGGCCTGGCGGTAAGCGGCAGAGCCAATGACGAATTGCTCGAAAGCTACAACGGTGAACGCCACCCTGTTGGCGCACAGGTCCTGAAGGAAACCGGCACCATGCTGCGCATGGTCAACATCAAGAGCATTGTGGGCCGCGTCACCCGCGATACCCTGATGGGTCTTCTGGGGCCGCGTGAGACCGTGCAGAAACGCCTGCGCCTGCAACTTTCCCAGCATGCCATCAATTACCGTGGCAGCAAGCTGGTCGCGGACCACTGGCATCACGGCCATCAGGAAATCAAGGCAGGTGAGCGCGCACCTGATGGCCCGCTGGTCGATCCCCAGGGCAAGACAACGACTCTTTTCGAAACCATGCGCGGCACCAACCACGTTCTGCTGGCCTTTGCCGGGGGAGTTGGCGACGGACCGGTCCGGCAGTGCGCCGAAGCCGTCGCAGCCCGCCATGGCGATCTGGTCAATGCGATGGTGATCGATGGCGGCACCGGCAGCTGGGGCGATCCTGGTCACGCACTTCATGATCGCTATGGTGCCAGAGAGGGTGCCATCTTCGTCATTCGGCCCGATGGTTATGTCGGGCTGGCGTCTCACCCAGCCGACATGGCGCCCCTGGGCGACTACTTCGGCCGTGTGTTCAAGGCGGCGGGATGAACGAGCCGCGCGATGCCAGTGTCTTTGAGACCGATGACGAAGAACTGCCAACCCTGACACCCGCCCAGATCTGGCGCAGCCTGGGCGCGGTCATCGCCAGTGTTTTCGCGGCTTCGCTGACATTTTCAATCTGTATGCCGCTGCTGGTTCTTATCCTGGAGCGACGCGAGACCGAACCCTGGCTGATTGGCCTCAACACTGCCGCCACACCGGCAGGATTGCTGCTCTTCACCCTGATCATGCCGCGTATCGTCGAACGGCTGGGCACCATGCGTGCGCTCTATTTGGGTTTCATCCTGATGATTCTCTCGGTCGTGCTGCTACCGGTGTTCGACAACATCTGGGCCTGGTTCCCGATCCGCTTTCTGATGGGTGTGGGCATCGCCATTCACTGGGTTGTCAGCGAAACCTGGATCAACACTCTGGTCGACAACCGCATCCGCGGCCGCGTGATGAGCATCTATGTCACGGCCATGTCGGCAGGATTCCTTGGCGCATTGCCGATCCTGCTGATCGTGGGGTCAGAGGGGCCGGAGCCGTTTTTCATCATTGCCGCAGCCCTGGCAATCGGGGTGATGCCCCTGATTCTGGCGCGCGACCTGGCGCCCCACATCAAGGCGCATACCGGTTTCGGTATCTTCGCTGCCATCAGACGCGCGCCGGCCACCATGTTGGCAGCTCTCACGGATGGCTTTGTCTTTGCCGCAATCTTCTCGTTTTTCCTGATCTATGTGCAGCGGGAAGGCTATACCGAACAGGGCGCGCTGACCTTGCTGATCGTGCTTTCGGTCGGCAACGTATGCCTGCAGTACCCGGTCGGCATGATCGCCGACAAATATGATCGTCGCGTGTTGCTGATCATCTTTGCCATGCTGATCGCGGTCTTCACCGCTGTGTTCCCGTTCACCCTGGGCGATCCGTTCCTGTCATGGCCTCTGTTGTTTCTGTGGGGTGGCGTGCTGGGCGGCATCTACACCTGCGGATTGGCCCTGGTGGGCCAGCGTTTCAGCCGCAAGGAACTGGCGCCGGCGAATGCGACCTTCATTTTTGTATACGAACTGGGACATCTGACAGGCCCGCCCATCGCAGGATTTGCCATCGCCTTGTGGGATCCCCACGGCCTGATCGTTCTTGCGGTTTCAGCCGGTGTCGTGTTCGCGTTGTTCGCGACCATCCGTCATGTCTCGCAGCGCGGCAAGGACAGTGCCTGAAACATCCCTCGAGTCGTTTCAATATCCGGAATTTGGTTGAGCAAGCGGGCCGAGTCGCAACGACGGCGGGCCGCTGTTTCCGGCTTTGAAGGCGCTGCAGCCCTGCATCACGCCATCTAACGTTAGGCCAAAAACCCCAGAACACCGCGCATGACCGGGGTTTTTGATCAACACATGACAGCCTTGCGATATGGGCGCTGGACGTTCCGTGTGCGGCGGACCTAGACTTGACGCGCGAGCGGTATGTTCATAAAAGCCGCCGCTTCACAGGCATATAAAGGGAGGGGATCCCATGCAATCACTCAAAGTAATTGGCTTGGCGGCAGGTGCCGTCATGCTCGCCGGTCAGGCGTTCGCTGGTGCGACGCTGGATGCGGTGATGGACCGTGGCGCTGTGCGCTGCGGCGTCAGCGGCTCGCTCGCTGGTTTTTCGATTCCTGACAGTCAGGGCAAGATGCAAGGCTTGGATGCGGACATTTGCCGCGCCGTTGCCGCCGCCGTTCTGGGCGATGCCGAAGCTGTTGAATTTGTTCCTCTTTCGGCTCAGCAGCGCTTCACCGCCCTGCAGTCGGGCGAAGTCGATGTGCTTTCGCGCAACACGACATGGACCCTTACCCGCGACACCGCGCTGGGTCTGAACTTCACCAACGTCACGTTCTATGACGGCCAGGGCTTCATGGTCCGGACCGATCTGGGCGTCACCAATGCTTCTGAACTCGATGGCGCAGCCATCTGCGTTCAGACCGGCACGACGACCGAAAAGAACCTGACCGACTATTTCCGTGCCACCGGCATGACCTTTGACCCCGTCGTGTTCGAAGGCTTTGAAGAGTCCGTGACAGCCTTCGTCGCCGGCCGTTGCGACGTTTACACGACCGATGCATCGGGCTTGGCTTCGATCCGCGTTTCGAACGTCGAGAACCCCGATGACTACGTCATCCTGCCCGACATCATTTCCAAGGAGCCCCTGGGCCCCGTGACCCGCAACGACGATGACGAGTGGTTTGATGTCGTCAAGTGGACGGTCAACGCGCTTCTGAACGCTGAGGAAATGGGCATCTCGTCTGCAAACGTCGACGAAATGCTGACCAGCGACGACCCCAATATCCAGCGTCTGCTGGGTGTTGCTCCTGGCATGGGCGAGTCCATGAAGATCAACGAAGAGTGGGCCTACAATGCAATTAAGCAGGTAGGTAACTACTCCGAAATCTTCGAGCGTAGCGTCGGTACTGATACCCCCCTTGGCTTCCAGCGTGGCGTGAATGCGCTCTGGACCAACGGTGGTCTCATGTACGCACCCCCGATCCGCTGATCGTTGAGTGAACTACCCGCCGCCCGGATCGTCTCTGGGCGGCGGTTTCACTTGGGGGCATCCAAATGACAATCGACACAGGCGAGTCCGAAGCCCTTCAACCGGCCAAGGCAGTCTTCTACAACGACCCGAAAGTACGGGCCGTTTTCTGGCAGATCGTTGCCGTTGTCGGCGTGATCGCCATGTTCTGGTTTCTCATCCACAACACCATTACGAATCTTGACCGCCAGAACATCGCTTCTGGCTTCAGCTTCATGGATCTTGAAGCCGGATTCGCAATCGGTGAAGGCATGGTGACTTACACTCCGGCCAACACCTATTGGCGCGCAATCCTCGTCGGCCTGCTCAACACCATCAAGGTGGCGGTAATCGGTATCGTCTTTGCGACCATTATCGGCTCGGTCGTCGGCGTCATGCGGCTTTCACCCAATTGGCTCGTCGCGCGGCTGGCCACGGTTTACATCGAGAGCCTGCGCAATGTGCCGCTGCTGCTCCAGCTCTTCTTCTGGTACGCGCTGATTGTTGGAATTCTGCCGCGCGCCAAGGAAGCCTATGGGCCGTTCCTGGGCGTCTACCTTTCCAACCGCGGTTTCAACATTCCGCTGCCTGATACCTGGGGTTACATGGGTTTGCTGGCGGGTTTCCTGATCGCGTTGGTCGCGGTTATGTGGCTCCGCCGCCGCAACAAGAAAATTCACGACGAGACCGGTGAGATCAAGAACACGCTGGGTCCTGGCATGCTGATCTTTGCCGTCGTCATGATGGTCGGCTGGCTTGCCGGTGGCGCACCAACGACCCTCGACTCGCCAGAGTTCAAAGGCTTCTCGTTTACGGGTGGCGGCGAAGTCACCTCCGAGTTCCTGGCTCTGTGGCTTGGTCTGACGCTTTACACTGCGGCCTTTATCGCTGAAATCGTGCGAAGCGGCATTGAGGCCGTCTCGAAGGGACAGTGGGAAGCTGCAAGATCCCTGGGCCTCAAACGTGGACAGATTCTGCGCTTTATCGTTCTGCCGCAGGCTTTGCGGGTCATCATTCCGCCCACGACCAGCCAGTATCTGAACCTTACCAAGAACAGTTCACTCGCGGTTGCCATCGGTTACCCCGACATCGTGGGTGTGACCAACACCACGATCAATCAGAGCGGACAGGCCATCGAAGGCATTGCCATCATCATGGCGGTGTATCTCACGCTCAGCCTTTCGATCTCGCTGTTCATGAACTGGTACAATACCAAACTAGCCCTGGTGGAGCGCTGATATGACAGACACCACCGAAAAGCACGAAGACTGGTCACGCCCGCCGGCAACAGAAGTCGGTGTCATTGGCTGGCTGCGCAAGAACCTGTTCAGCAGTTGGTTCAACTCTATCCTTTCCCTGATCGCGATCTATCTGATCATCACGACGATCCCGGGCATCATCGAATGGGCTCTGATCAACTCGGTCTGGGGCGACAAATCGCCTGAGGTCTGCCGCGAAGCCAAGGGTGCCTGCTGGGCCTTCATCTACGAGAAACACCGCTTCATCCTGTTTGGTGTTTATCCCTATGAAGAGCACTGGCGCCCACTCGTTGCCATGATCATTTTCCTCACCCTGATCTTCGGCAGCTGCATCAAGCCGTTGTGGAAGCTGGGCTGGTGGCTTGCCGCCCTCTGGGCCGGTGGCCTCGTCATGGTCGGCATTCTCATGTGGGGCGGTATCTTCGGCCTCGAGTATGTCAACCAGAGCCAGTGGGGCGGCCTGCCGCTGACCCTGTTTCTGGCGACGTTCGGCACCGTCTTTGCTTTCCCGCTGGGTATCTTCCTGGCACTGGGAAGGCGTTCGCGCATGCCTGCGATCCGCTCACTTTCCGTGGCCTATATCGAGCTTATCCGCGGCGTGCCGCTGATCTCGATCCTGTTCATGGCTTCGGTCATGTTCCCGCTGTTCCTGCCTGCCGGTGTTTCCATCGACAAGCTGTTGCGGGCCCAGGTCGGCATCATCCTGTTCGGTGCGGCTTATGGTGCAGAGATCATCCGCGCCGGTCTTCAGGCCATTCCACGCGGTCAGTACGAAGCAGCCGATGCCATGGGCCTGAGTTACTGGCAATCCATGCGCAAGATCATCCTGCCGCAGGCCCTGCGCATCACGATTCCGCCCATGGTCAACGGCTTCATCGGTGGCTTCAAGGATACCTCACTGGTGGTCATCATCGGTCTCTTCGACCTGCTGATGACCAGCCGTGTCGCCTTCCAGGACATCAACTGGCGGCCCTTCTATGTCGAGGGTTACCTGTTCTGCGCGGCGATCTACTTCTGCTTCTGCTTCTTCATGTCACGCTACAGCCAATGGCTGGAGAAGGATCTGGCCAAAGACCAGAACCACTAGGGGAAAAACAATGGCAAACGCACAAGAAGCCGCTGCACCCAATCTGGGACCTGCTGTCGAGTTGCGCCACATGCACAAGTGGTACGGTGAGTTTCATGTCCTCAAGGACATCAATCTCACGGTACGGCACGGCGAACGGGTCGTGGTTTGCGGACCCTCGGGTTCCGGCAAGTCCACCATGATCCGCTGCATCAACCGGCTGGAGGAACACCAGCGCGGGCACCTCTTTGTTGATGGCCTGGAACTGACCAACGATCTCAAGCAGATCGAGGCGATCCGCAAGGAAGTCGGCATGGTGTTCCAGCACTTCAACCTGTTCCCGCACATGACCGTGCTCGAAAATCTGATCCTGGGCCCGACATGGGTGCGCAAGATTCCGCGCAAGGAAGCGATCGAGACGGCCATGATGTATCTCGAACGCGTCAAGATTCCTGAGCAGGCTCATAAGTTCCCGGGCCAGCTTTCAGGCGGTCAGCAACAGCGCGTGGCCATCGCCCGTTCGCTCTGCATGAAACCCAAGATCATGCTGTTTGACGAGCCGACCAGTGCACTTGATCCGGAAATGATCAAGGAAGTGCTCGACGTCATGATCGAGCTGGCCGAAGAAGGCATGACCATGGTCTGCGTGACCCACGAAATGGGTTTTGCGCGCACCGTGGGCGATACCATGGTCTTCATGGACGAGGGCGAAATCGTCGAAATGGAAGCGCCCGAGGAGTTCTTCTCCAACCCGAAGAACGAGCGCACGCAGCTCTTCCTCTCGCAGATTCTTTCACACTAGGTTTCGATATCGTTGCGCCAGGTCCTGCGACCTGGCGCAACGCTCGAATTCGGGACTGCCTCAGGGCAGGGTCAGGGTAAACTCGTCCCAGATGACGAACCCGCGGCCGGAAATCTCGGCACCTGCGGTGGCGTCTTCTTCGGCAATTGCTGTTTCCATGGTGCGCACCGTCATAAGACCACCGCCTGTGACGCCTTCATAACGGTCGTGACCGCTGACAATCCTGAAGTCACCGTCACAGCCGATCATCACCTCACCCGTACAAGACCAGAGTGCATACATCTGCGCACCGTCAGGCGCGGTAATGACGCACTCGCCCGTGCCTTCCATTGTGCCTGTCGCCGTGTCGTTATCCATACTGGACGTACACATGACATCGGCCGTATCGGCCAGGCCCTTGCCGTCATCGAGAAACAGATCACCGTTCATGGTCGACAGGGTGCGGAACTGATCGGGACCGGTCACGACGATCAAACCCTCCGATTCGATTGCGGCAAATCCGGAATACATCGTGCTTTGTTGAGCCAGGACAGGTCCGGTGAAAGCGCCAAGCGCCAATCCGGCGACCATGCCGGCAAGCCATTTCTTTGATTTCTGCATATCTGTTCTTTCCGGTTGAGGCGGGCGTCTGGTGCCACGCTGGTTCAACCGAACCATAGGCGGAACGCGCAACCATGCAACACCCCATGCGCCCGCGAGGTGGCCGGTTTCCATTCAGGCATGGCAGGGAGTGACTACAAGATTGGGCTCACCACCATTTGATTGGCAGGAACAATGCTCCTGAGGCCAGTCTTTCCGTTGTGGATGGCATCTTAGGAGATCGATTGTGAATCTGGCTGTAATCTCCGCGGCATTGGTCGCGCTCGTCCTGATTGGCGCGCCGGCGCAGGCCGCCGACCGTGAAGTCATGGGTGAAGAACTTGAAACTCTGCTGTCGGGCAACTCGATTGATGGCGTGTGGGGTGAAGGGCACTATGTCCAGCACTTTCAGGCGAACGGACGCACGGTCTATGTCGCTGATGGAAGACCGGCCGACTGGGGCACATGGCGCATCAGCAGCGCAGGCCGTTACTGCTCGGTCTGGCGTGGCAGCAGCGAGAGCTGTTACCCGGTGGACGAGCGCGACGGCACGCTACACTGGTTGATCGAAAGCACCGGCGTGGTTGAGCCCTTTACCGTGGTCGAAGGCAACATCACGCTCCAATAGCTGCCTAATCCGCGACGACGGGGACAAACTCCCCGGTCTCATCGTCGAGTGACAGAAGAATGCCGCTCGCGACGTCGAAGTACCCGCCGTGCAGCTTCAACGTTCCCGCAGCGATGTGCTCACGCACAAACGGGAAGGTCTCCAGGTTATCGATGGAGTGTCGGATCCCCTCGTGTTCAACAGCCTGCAGGCGTTCGGCCCGGCCCACCACGCCCGATCGCAGGGCGGCGCCACGGGCAGGGTTCAGCAGGGACATCCACTTGGCAATGAAACCATCGCCTGCCTTGCCGGCATCAACGCCGTCCAGAAACACCTGGATACCGCCGCAACGGGCGTGGCCCATGACCACGATGTGCTCGACGCCCAGATTGGTCACGGCAAACTCCAGCGCAGCACTTGTCCCGTGATAGTCACCATGCGGCTCATAGGGCGGCACAAGGTTGGCGACATTGCGGACAATGAAAAGTTCGCCGGGTGCGGCACTGAAGATCGTTGCCGGGTCCACCCTGCTGTCACAGCAGGCGATGATCATGATGTGGGGATGCTGGCCCTGTTCGCTCAAACGCTGATAGAGCGCTGCTTCATGATGGTAGCGTCCGTTCAGGAAGGTCCGGTAGCCATCGACCAGACGTGTGACTTCTTGCATTTCAGTCCCCTTCAGGCGCTCCAGATATTGCGCCTTCAACCTTGCGGATGATCACTTCCAGTCGCCTTGCCCCTACAAGCAGAAGCCGCACAATACCTCAGGCACCATCAGGATACCGATGAATCCGGGACAACTTCCGTGCCCCCGGAAGATTCATCCACAAACCGGAACAACACGGACCAACACGCAATCTTTCGGTTCACGATGTGTGGGTCGATAGCTGATCAGGCCTGCGATCCCTCGACGTACCGGTTCGCTCGGCATACGATTCGCGCTTCGGCCCTTGTTACGGAGTCCACACGGTCATGCCCATCGCCCCATTCCGCTTATTCCTTGCATGTCTTGTCGCCCTGGCGCTGGGAACAGGGGCCGCATTGGCCGGCGGCGACCTTCATGTAGGCAATGCTGCCGAACCCGAAAGCCTCGACATCCACCTCTCCTCGGGCGTGGCTGAAGCCAACATCCAGCGCGACCTGTTTGAAGGCCTGATCGCAGAAGGCCCCGACGCCGGACTGATTCCAGGTGCTGCCGAAAGCTGGGAGATCAGCTCCGACGGCACGGTTTACACCTTTCATCTGCGCGAGGACGGGCGCTGGTCGAATGGAGATCCCGTCACGGCCCATGACTTCGTTTATGCCTTCCATCGTGGCCTGGATCCCGCCACGGCAGGCTCCTATGCCTTCATCCTTTACCCGGTGAAAAATGCCGAAGCGGTTGTAAACGGGGAGATGCTCGCCTTGGGCAATCTGGGCATCACAGCGCTCGATGACAGCACTCTGGAGATCACACTCAACGCACCCACGGCCTATTTCCTGGACATGTTAACCCATCACATGGCCTTCCCGCTGCACCGTGCCTCCCTTGAAGAACACGGCTCCTCATGGACCCGTGCAGGCAATCTGGTCGGCAACGGCGCCTTCACCCTGGATGAATGGGTGCCGCAATCGCACATCAAGCTGGTGCCCAACGCCTACTTCCACGATGCGGAAAACGTCGCCCTGGATGAGGTCTGGTACTATCCGACCGAAGATGAAGGCCAGGAACTGCAGCGTTACCGCGCCGACGAGCTGGATATCACCTATGATATTCCCGCCGACCAGATCGAATGGATCGTCGAGAACCTGAACGACGAATACCGCAACTACCCCTATCTGGGTGTCTACTATTACGGTCTCAATACGACCGCCGTGCCGTTCGCCGACAACATCCCGCTGCGTCAGGCCCTGTCGCTTGCGATCAACCGCGAGATCCTGACCCAGCGCATCACGCGGGCGGGTGAAATTCCGGCCTATTCCTTCGTCCCGCCGGGCGTTGCCTTCTATCAGCAGCAGTCCATGGACTTTGAGGGCTGGGATCAGTCGGCGCGCAACGATGCTGCGCGCGCATTGTATGCTGAGGCCGGTTACGGCGAGGATAATCCGCTGGAAATCGAGATCCTCTACAACACCAGTGACAACCACAAGAAGATCGCCATTGCCATCGGCGCCATGTGGAAACAGCTTCTGGGTGTCGAGGTCACGTTGCGCAACGAGGAATGGAAGGTCTATCTGGCCAGCCGTGACGAGAAGACCTATCAGGTCGTGCGTTCGGGCTGGATCGGCGACTACAACGACGCCAACACGTTCCTTGATCTCTTCGTGTCGGATGCCGGCATCATGAATTCGACCGGCTACAGCAACCCGGCCTATGACGCTTTGCTCGAAAACGCGGCACTGGAGACCGACATGGCCAACCGGCAGGCCATGCTTGAAGAAGCCGAACGCATATTCCTGTCAGACGGTCCGGTCATCCCGATCTACTTCTACACAACACAGCACATGATCAAACCCTGGGTCCAGGGTTGGGTCGATAACATCAAGGATGTGCATCCCAGCCGCTTCCTGTCCGTCGCCGAGCATTAAGGCGGCGCGGCGAAACGACAGTGTTCAGTTACGCAGCCCGGAGGCTGGCAAGCGCGGTTCCCACAATTCTTGTGGTCATCACCATCGCGTTTTTCATGATCCGCCTGGCACCAGGTGGCCCGTTTGATCAGGAACGTCAGGTTCCACCGGAAGTCGCGGCCAACCTGGAGCGTGCCTATCACCTGGACGAGCCGCTCACCGCACAATTCGTGCGTTATCTCGGCAACATTCTGACCGGCGATTTCGGACCCTCGTTCCGCTATCGCGATTTTGGCGTCAGCGAACTGCTGGCCGACGGTTTTCCGATTTCCATGCAGCTTGGCGCCTCGGCCATGGTCCTTGCGGTCGCAATCGGCTTTGCTGCCGGTTCGCTGGCGGCACTGCGACGCAACACCTTCAGCGACATGGCCGTGATGGGCGCGGCAATGACCGGCATTGCCGTTCCCAACTTTGTCGTTGCACCCATCATGACCCTGGTTCTTGGCGTCTGGTTTGCCCTGCTGCCGGTCGGCGGTTGGGGCGGCATCAACCACGCCATCCTTCCTGTGCTGGCATTAGCCCTGCCCCAGATTGCCACCATCGCGCGCCTGACCCGTGGCTCCATGCTGGAAGTGCTGCGGGCCGACTTCATCCGTACGGCGCGCGCCAAGGGCCTTTCCGAGCGCGCCACAATCACCGGTCACGCCATGCGCGCGGCAGCTCTTCCTGTGCTTTCCTATCTGGGCCCGGCGACCGCAGGCATCATTACCGGTTCGGTCGTGATCGAGCAGATCTTCGGCATTCCAGGCATCGGGCGGTACTTCGTGCAGGGCGCGCTCAACCGCGATTACACGTTGGTCATGGGTGTCGTGATTTTCTATGCGGTGCTGATCATCCTGCTCAATCTGATCGTTGATCTGCTTTACCCCCTGTTCGATCCCCGGGTGCGTCATGACTGACCTGACGCTTGCCCCTCCACGCTCTCCCTGGCGTGACGCCACAACGCGACTGGCGCGCAACCGTGCGGCGGTTGTCTCGGCCATCATCCTTGGGCTCATTACCCTGGCCTGCGTCTTCGGCCCGATGCTGTCTGGTTACGAACTCGACGCCATCGACTGGGAGAAGATCCAGACGCCTCCTGACAGCGATCACTGGTTCGGCACGGACGGCAACGGGCGCGACCTCCTGGTGCGTGTCCTGACCGGCGGGCGCATCTCGCTGGCGCTTGGTATCGCTGCAACCATGGTTGCCGTCCTGATCGGTGTGACCTGGGGCGCACTCGCCGGTTACCTGGGCGGGGCGATCGACGCCCTGCTGATGCGTGTGGTCGATGTGCTTTATGCCCTGCCCTTCATGTTCTTCGTGATCCTGCTCATGGTCTTCTTCGGGCGCGACCCCATCCTGATGTTTGTCGCTCTGGGTGCAGTGTCATGGCTCGACATGGCGCGTATCGTGCGCGGCCAGACCTTGTCCCTGAAGCGCCAGGACTTCGTGCGTGCGGCTCAGGCCATGGGCGCACCGACAAGCCAGATTGTACGCCGTCACATCGTTCCCAATCTCATGGGCCCTGTCGTCGTCTTCGCTACCCTGACCGTGCCTCAGGTGATCCTGTTCGAATCCTTCCTCTCGTTTCTGGGACTTGGCGTGCAGGAACCCATGACAAGCTGGGGCGTGCTGATCTCCGAAGGTTCCCAGACCATGCAGGCCTCGCCCTGGATGCTGCTGTTCCCGGCCGTCTTCCTGGCCACAACCCTGTTCTGCCTCAACTTCATCGGCGACGGCTTGCGCGACGCCCTGGATCCAAGGGATCATTAGGGCCCTCTTCAAGGAACGCGCCATGACCTCACGCATCGCCGCCATCTATATCTTCGACGGTGTTGAACCGTTGGATTGTGTCGGCCCGTTCGAAGCCTTCATCTCTGTTGAATCATCAGAGGGCGAAGCGCTGTTCGAGACCGGCATGGTGGGCGAGACCATGTCGCCGGTCAGTGGTGTCGGCGGCCTTGTCATGACACCGCGCTGGTCCTTCGAGACCATGCCCGAGGTCGACCTTCTGCTGATCCCCGGCGGCGCTGGCACACGCCCGCTGGCCAAGCGGCCCGAGATTGCAGACTGGATCAGGCAGCAGAACGACAAGGTCGAGATGATGCTGTCAGTCTGCACCGGCGCCCATCTTCTGGCTGCCGCAGGCTTGCTGAAAAATCTGAAGGCAACGACCCATTGGAACACCTATGACTGGCTGCGCAGCATCGAGCCCAGTGTCGACATCCAGGAAGGTGCGCGCTGGGCCGATAACGGCCGCATCATCTGCTCCTCCGGCGTCTCTGCAGGGATCGACATGACGCTTCACGTCATCGAACGCCTGCACGGCGAAAAACTCGCGGCCCGCGCTGCACGGTTCATGGAATACGAATACTGGCCGCTGACGTAGTCAGGCTTTGCTCGACTCGCGCAGCTCTTCAAGTTCCAGCCAGCGTTCTTCGGCTTTGGTCAGCTCGCCCTGGGCTTTCCCCAATCGGGCAACGGCGGTGTTGTAGGCATCGGGGTCACGGGTGAAGAGCGCTGAATCGGCCAGCGTGTTTTCCAGCTTCTTGATCTCTGATTCCAGGCCGCTGATCTGGTCGGGCAACATGTCGAGTTCGCGCTGAATCTTGTAGCTGAGTTTCTTGCGCTTCTTGGCTTTGGCCGGTGCGCTCTTCTGCCCTACAATCTTCTCGTCGGCAGGTTCGGCCCCGATACGGGCCTGCTGACGGCGGTAGTCGGCGTAACCGCCGGGGCATTCAACGATGACACCGTCGCCTTCCACGCCATAGGTCACGGTGACAAGGCGGTCGAGGAAATCACGGTCATGGCTAACGACCAGCAGGGTTCCGGGAAACTCTGAAAGCACTTCCTGCAGGAGATCGAGGGTTTCCATGTCGAGATCGTTGGTCGGCTCATCGAGCACCAGAAGATCGGCCGGCTGGGTGAACAGGCGGGCAAGCAGCAACCGGTTGCGCTCACCACCCGAAAGCGAGCGGATGGGCTGGCGTGCCTGGTTTTCGGCAAACAGGAAATCGCGCAGATAGGCCACGACATGACGTGATTCACCGCGGACATTGACGCGGTCGCTGTTTCCGTGGGCCAGCGTTTTCCACGGCGTGCTGTCGGGATCAAGGGCCTGACGCTGCTGATCGAAATAGACGATCTGCAGGTTTTCGGCACGGCGCACGGTTCCCGCATCGGCTTCAAGATGCCCGGTCAGCATGCGGATCAGCGTGGTCTTGCCGGCACCATTGGGGCCGACAATGCCGATGCGGTCACCGCGCAGAATGCGCGTTGTGAAGGGAGCGACAATGGTGCGGTCCCCATAAGCCTTGGTGATGCCTTGGGTCTGGATCACCAGGTTGCTGCGCGATGCGCCGCCTTCCAGACCAATCCTGGCGTCGGCCTGATGGGCGCGGCGCAGGGCTGATTGCTCCTGGCGCAGACTGGACAGGGCCGCGACCCGACGCATGTTGCGCGTGCGCCGCGCAGTGACGCCGCGCTCCATGTAACGCTCTTCTTCGGAAATGCGGCGCTGAACCCGGGCAGCATTCTTCTCATCGGCATCGGCAACTTCTTCGGCCCAGGTCTCGAACGTCTCGAACCCGGCATCCCTGCGACGCAGGGTTTTGCGATCGAGCCAGATCATGGACTTGGTGACACGGCGCAGAAAAGCGCGGTCATGGCTGACAATGATCACGGCACCGCGCCAGGAACCGACAAAGTTTTCGAGCCATTCGATGGCGCGGATATCGAGATGGTTGGTCGGCTCATCCAGCAGCAAAACATCGGGTTCGGCAGCCAGTGTGCGGGCCAGATGGGCGCGGCGCTGCTCACCGCCAGAAAGCCCTGCCATCTCGCGGCTTGCATCAAGACCCAGACGATCCAGAAACGCTTCGGCCCGGTAAGCCCCGGCGTCATCGGCCAGCCCCGATGCGGCCCATTCCCCTGCAGTACCTTCGGGCTGGTCCAGCAGATCCTGGGCCAAGACACCAACAGTCGTGCCCGGCTGAACGAATCGCTCGCCCTTGTCAGGGTCGACTTGGCCCGACATCACGCGCAGCAAAGTCGATTTGCCACTGCCGTTGCGCCCGATCAGGCAAAAACGGTCGCCAGCCTCCAGCGACAACTCGAGTCCCTGGAACAGGGGTTCACGGTCGGCGTGGACAGCAATATCGCGCAGGGTGAGGATCGGTGGGGCCATGGCGGCAGGGCATAGCACGTTGCAGGACCAGATTGCAGCCATGCAATGCGCCTTGCCGACGATTTGGTGCGGTGACAGGATGCCGCCGGGCGCATTCCCGCAGCCCGTCCACCATGAAAGCGGTTTGCGTTGCGCCCCATCTTTGATCCATCGCGCCCACTTTGGCAGCGTCGTCTTGCTATCTATCTCACCATGGTGTTCTGCGGTGGGATCTGGGGCCTTGTGCCCGCGCTGGCCAAAACCGCGACCGAGGACGGCGCACATCCCTTTGGACTGACCTGGTGGCAAGGGATTGGCGGCGGCGCCATTCTGCTGATCATTCTGGCCATCCGTCGCAAACGCCTGCCACTCGATAAGGTGCATCTGCAGCTTTATGTCTTCTGCGGTCTGATCGGAACGATCATGCCGACGCTCGCGTTGTTTTATGCCGCAGAGCATATCTCGGCAGGCATCATGGCGATGCTGATGGCCACGGTGCCGATCGCGGCCTACATCCTTTCGCTCGCTCTGCGCATCGACAAATTCCAGGTCATGCGCACTCTGGGCATTGCTCTGGGCGTGTTGGCAGTTGCGCTGCTGGTGCTTCCTGGTTCGGAAACCAGCATCACCGACCCGCTCTGGGTGCTCGTCGCGCTGTTGGTGCCTCTGGGTTACGCGATCGAGAATGTCTTTGTTGCCATACGCAGTCCGCGTGGCACCGATGCAACCGTTCTGGTCTGCGGCATGGTGCTGACCGGCGGTTTGATCATGACCCCTGTCATGCTGGCGACCGGGACCTGGTATCCCATCACCTGGCCGTTGAGCAATGCGGAGCTCTCGGTACTGGCGATCTTTGTCGTCAACATCCTGAGTTACGGCATGTTCATCGCGCTGATCTTTGCCGCAGGCCCGGTGCTGGCGTCGATGTCGGGTTACTTCACGGTGCTGACCGGCATCCTGTGGGGTATGGCATTGCTGGGCGAAAGTCATGGCCTGTGGTTCTGGGTCGCGCTGGTCACCATGCTGGCCGGCATGGCCATGGTGCATGAACGCAAGGTTGAGCGCACCGTGACCGTGACATGAGTCTGACGTTTGATCGGGCGCGGCTGTGGTTCCTGTTTCTTTTGGTTGTGGCCGGTGGTTCCTGGGGCCTGTTCTTTGCTCTGGCCCGCATTGCCAGCGAAGGCGGCCATCACCCCTTCGGCCTGACGTTCTGGCAGGGTGTGGGCGGCGGCCTGCTGTTGCTCTCGATTGCCGCGATCCGTCGCACGCCTCTTCCACTCAATCCCCGCGCCATCGGCTTCTATGTGATCTGCGGTGTCTTCGGCACGACCCTGCCGACAGGCCTGATCTTCTATGTCGCGCCCAATATCGGCGCTGGTCTGCTGGCGATCACCATGACGCTGGTTCCGATCATGACCTATGGCGCATCGATCGTGCTTGGCATCGACAAACCCGCTGCGCTTCGGCTGGGCGGACTGGCGCTGGGCTTTGTTGCCATCCTGATGATCATGTTGCCCTCGATTGGTGCCGAGGGCGGTGTTGCTCTCCTGTGGGCCCTGCTTGCGCTGCTGGTGCCGGCCTGTTTCACGATCGAGAACCTGCTGCTTGCGCTGCGCGGGCCTGAAGGGATCGATCCCATCCCCCTGGTCGGCGCTTTGCAGCTTTGCGGTGCCTTGCTGATGCTTCCCCTGGCGCTGGCAACCGACAACTTCATGGACATCACGGTCCCCTGGACCCAAGCCCACTGGGCTTCGGTGCTGATGTTCATGATCAACGCGCTGAGCTACACGGTGTTTCTCTATGTCCTGCAACGCACCGGTCCCGTCTTTGCCTCCCAGGCGACCTATGTCGCGACCATCACCGGTATCCTGTGGGGCATGGTGATCTTCGGCGAAACCCACGCCATCTGGATCTGGCTGGCCCTGTTTGTCCTGATGGCCGGCATGGCCCTGGTCCAGGAACGCAAGACCGAACGCATGGCCTGAGCCCTGCCAGAGGGGGTCTTTGCGCAAAACGCTGATTCAACCCCATGCACCCCAAAACCCGTGTCGATGCGTTTACCACCAGAAGAGTTCACTTATTGTTCTCATATGATGACAAAGCAGCGATTGCAAGTGGCCGGATTGCCGATGGGTTGGCGAGGCGGGGATAGGAGGACAGAGGTTTGCTTGCTCTAACTTCCGGTGAAGTTCGGTTCCCGGCGTTCGACCATGGCCTTGATTGCTTCGGCGGCATCGCTGGTTTTCATGCTGGCGAGGCCGTCGTGCAACGTAGCGGCCATGGTGTCTTCCACGGAACGATCATAACTCTGGTTCATGAGGTTCTTGCCCATGCCATAGGCAGCCGTCGGCCCACTGGCGAGTTGCGTGGCAAATGCCATCGTTTCGTTCCTGAGCTGTTCATCAGGGAACAACGCACCCACCAACCCATTGGCCCTGGCTTGTTCGCCGGTCCAGCGTTCTCCGGTGAAAACCCAGTACTTGGCCTGCTCAAGGCCAAGAAGGCGGGGCAACATAGCTGCAGAAATCGCCTCTGGCGGCGCAGCAAATCTGGTGAACCCGATATCGAAAAACGATGACTCTCCGGCGAAGCGAAAGTCACAGGCAAGGGCCAGTTCCAGACCCGCACCGATCGCAGCTCCATGGACCATCGCGATGGTCGGGCAGGGCAAGGTGTAAAGCGCTTCGACGGCCTGGTGCGTGAGGCGGTAGATCTTCTCGAAAAAAGCATCATCGGCATCAACGGCTTCGCTTACGTCTCCCCCGCCGCAGAACGCCTTGCCAGCCCCTGCCAGAACAACACAACGCGCAGCCTGTTCGCGCGCCTCGACGAGCGCTTCGCAAAGTTCTTCCCACAGGGCGGCGTTGAGCGCATTGCGTTTGTCGGGCCGATTCAGAGTGAGAACCAGCGCGCCTTCATGGTCAGAGCGTTCGAGAAGGGGCATCTTGGCAATCTCCATGCTGCACCGGGGCAAGCAGTTTTGCCCATGACATCACCGTCGGCGAGCAAAAACCCGGTGCGAAGTGGATTCAGAAGCGTTCAGCCAGAAGCACCTCGAGGGCGCGTTCATCGGGGCTTCGATCACGAGACGGCAGGTCTCGTAGCTGAAGCCACGCCGGGCCAGGGCGGCCAGGTCCTTATCCTGGCGTTCTTCACGTTTGCCAGCCTTGTGGAACGGGCCCAGACGCCGCTTGCGCGCATAGGCAATGGCTGCGGTGAGTTCATCGTTTTCGGGCTCATCCTGCTGCAGGGCGCGCTCCACCAGATCACCCTCGACACCCTTGGCGGCAAGTTTCATGCGAATGGAACGGGCGGATTCACCGGACCGGCGCAGGGAAAGCACGCGGGTTTCGGCATATCGGCGATCATCCAGCAGTCCCGCGCGCACGATCTTAGCAACGACATCATCAATCCAGCCGTTGGCTTCTTCCTGATCGATCTCGGTTTCACGCGCCGCACGCCAGACCTTGCGCTGCAGGACGGATTTGAGATTGCCTGAGGAACTGGAGTAACGCTGGAGATAGAACAACGCTGCGCGCTCGAGATAGTCCGGCGTGATGCGACGCGGCTTTCGAGCGCGTTTCTCGCTCATTCGATGACGGGCATCCGCGCCGGGGTTTCCTGCAGGAATTCCGCGCTGTCCTCGGTAAAGACCATCATGTCGATGAACATCGACATGCCCGCCAGATCAGGCAGGTAGAAGTTGGCTTCGTAATTGGTTGTCATGCCGGGCTCGAAGACCTCATCACCAGGTTCGTTATGGACATCATAGAACCATGGCCCGACCCAATCGGGCGGGAACGACATGCCCAGATCATAACCGCCGATCCAGCACTGGTCCTGCCAGATGCCGGTTTCGCGGTAATAGGCTTCGATGGTCTGTAACAGTTCGCGTACCGGCAGGTTGGGTCGGATGACCTTGGCCAACATGGCCTTCACGCCGGTAATGGCATCAAGGTAACGCGAGACCTCAGGATGGGGTTCACCAATGCAGAAGGTGCGCGCCATGTTGGTGTGATAGCGGTTGTAGACGCCGCACAGGTCCACATTGACGACCTCGCCGGGCATGATCTTCTTGCGCGAGGCCAGCGCATGCATGCACGACGATTTGGCGCCTGAGGAAACCGGCATGGTGATCGAAGGGTTTTCACCGCCGGCTTGAGCCATGGCGCGAATGACCTCGCCGTAAACATCAAGCTCGGTAACACCAGGCCAGATGGCATCGTGTGCGGCCTGCATGCCGATATCGCCGATTTTGGCGGCGGTCCGCGTGAAGGCAATTTCCTGAGGTGATTTGATCTTCCTGACGTTGCCCACGATGGCCGTGCCATCGACCACGGTCGCGCCCTTGGCTTCCATGGCGGCCTGCATCATTTCGCTGACACCACGGTTGGGACGGTAACTGAACATCTCCAGCCCCACCCTGCCCTTTAGCCAGCCTTCGCCGTCGAGTTCGTCGACGATGAAGTCGAGCACATCGTTGCCGGGCTGGGCATCACCACCAAAGATCCGCAGATCACGCGAGACCGAGGTGAAGCCCGCAATGATCTGTTCATTCTGGACTTCGAAATGGATGTAGTCATCGGCATCGACATGAACGGCAAGACCGCTGATCGGCAGCCAGCTCATGGGCCCCTGCGCCTGATACCATTCGGCCCGGAAGCCCGAGAGATAACAGATGGCTTCCGGCGAGGTGAGGTAAAGCAGGTCGAGACCTGCGGCCGCCATACCCGCCTTCACGCGTTCCAGGCGGCCGGCATATTCCTCCAGCGAGAAGATGGTCTCCATTTCCGGCCGGATGAATTTCAGAACCCGTTCCCGGTGCGTCATGGTCTGCGTCATCTGTCCTACCTCGCTCTCTGTCGTTTTTACTGTGCCTTGCCAGATGGAAACCAACGTTAGCGTTTCCCTGGCAGGATTTCATGAAGCCTGATGAAACCTTATGGAGATTTCGATTTCAGATCCGTCGTCTAGCAATCGCCCGGTCTTGTGAAAGCCGTAGCCCAGGTAAAAGGCTTCCGCGCCATGTGGTCCAGGAACATAGCTGGAGCAGAGGCTGGAAACATCACCACGACTACGTAGCCAGTCACAAACCAGATCCAACGCCTGCCTGCCATAACCATAGCTCTGGTGCCTGGCATCAATCATGAAACGCCACAGGGCGACCTCTTCCTTACCGACAGAAGCATTGATCGACGCCCCGGGCCGTGTGGGATCGAACAACATCACAAAGCCAACCGGCTCGTCTCCGGCATAAATTGCACGCAACCACGCTCCGGGTTCGAAATACGCTTCGGCAATGGAAACCGCGTTCGACTGGACGTTGTTTTCCTGTTCCGGCTTGACGCCAAGAGCCGTGATTTCCCGAACGGATTCACGGGTGATCTCTCTCAACGTGACCGGTGCCATTCCAAACCCTCATGCCATTATCCCGAGGCCATGACTTCAAGGTCACGGCTCAGATTCACAGCGACAGGTTAAGGCTCAGCACGGCGCGTAACAAACGCTCGATTCCGCTTTCACTTTTCGCCATAGTTCCCCGCGATCTGACGACCCTTCCTGGAGAACACTTGTGGCCCTCACCCTCGGCATCGATACCGGCGGCACCTATACCGATGCCGTCCTGTTCGACATGGAACGCGGCGTTGCGGCATCGGCCAAGGCGCTGACGACCAAACACGACCTCACCCTTGGCGTTGCAGAGGCTGTGGATGCGGTGATCGGCGATCATGCGTCAGAGATTGCGCTGGTTTCGATCTCTACCACGCTTGCGACCAACGCCATTGTCGAGGGCCAGGGCAGCCCGGCAGCTCTGGTGCTGATCGGCCATGCGCCATCCGACAAGGACCGGCCCGACCTGACACGCGCACTGGCCGGTGACCCCCTGATCGCAGTCGATGGCGGCCATGATGCCATGGGTGATCCCCGTATCGGGCTGGATCTGGAAAACCTGAAGGCACAGGCCATGGCGGTGCAGGGCAGAGTTTCTGCCTTTGCCATCTCCTCTCTGTTTGCCGTGCGGAACCCCGAACACGAGATTGCCGCGCGCGAGATGCTGCGTGAGGCGACCGGGCTGCCGGTATCGTGTGCGCATTATCTTTCCAGCGAACTGGATGCCCCGCGACGTGCGCTGACGGCGCTGCTCAACGCGCGCCTGATTTCCCTGATCCAGGGGCTGATCATCGCCGTGCGCGATCTGATGGAAGAGCGTGGCGTCAATGCACCGATCATGGTGGTGAAGGGCGATGGATCGCTGATCGATGCCGTCACGGCGCTGGAATCGCCGGTCGAGACCATTCTTTCCGGGCCAGCGGCCAGCGTTGTGGGCGCACATCACCTTTCCGGGCGCGATGATGCTTTTGTCTCTGACATCGGCGGGACCACAACCGACATTGCGCTGGTGCGCAACGGCAGACCCCTGCTGGACCCAAAGGGTGCGCGGGTTGGCGGCTATCGCACCATGGTGCGGGCCGTGGCAGTCCACACCTCCGGCCTGGGCGGTGACAGCGAAACGCGCCTGAACGATCGCGGGCGCCTGGCGGTGGGGCCACGCCGTGCGGTGCCGCTTTCATTGCTGGCTGACAAGTTTCCAGCTGTTCTGCGCACCTTACAGGACCAGATGGCGCGCGGTTGGCCTGCCGAATGGGATGGTGTCTTTGCCCTGCGGCAGCGCTCGCTCGATACCGATCTGGCGGAACTGACGCGACCACAGCGCTGGCTTTGGGAACGCTTGGAAGACGGGCCGGTATCTCTGGAGGAACTCTATCGTGACCAGTCCCCCAAGCTTCCGTTGGAACGCCTGCAGGACCGTGGCCTGATCATTCTTTCGCGCTTCACGCCCAGCGACGCTTCACACGTTCTGGGCGTGCAGGAAACCTGGTCGAAGGAAGCCGCTGAGATCGGCGCCCGACTCTGGACCCGCTGGTGGGCCATTTCCGGGCACAAGTCCCCGGACGACCCCGCCGCGTTTGCGAGGGAAGTGTTTGACGCAGCCATCACGGCCACAACACGTGCCCTGCTGGAAGCCGCCGTGGAAGAAGAAGCCGGCACTGTCCTGCCCACGGGCGCAGCCGCCGACGCCTTTCTGGCCGGCACCCTGTCAGGCAAGGAAGGCGACCTGTTCGATATTGCCATCAACTTCAAGCGCCCCATCGTGGCCGTGGGCGCACCGGCAGCGACCTATTATCCCGAAGTCGGGCGGCGCCTGCATACCGAAGCGGTGGTTCCGCCCCATGCCGGTGTCTGCAACGCCGTGGGCGCCGTGGCAGGTGGCATTGCACAGCGTTTCGATGCCCTGATCACGGCACCTTCCGACGGCCTCTATCGCTGCCACCTGGCCGAGGGCATTACCGATTTCGATGACCTGGAAAGCGCGGCAGGCCACACCCAGGCCGATGTTGCCCAGCGGGCGCGCCGGGCCGCAGAGCAGATCGGCGCTCAGGACATCTCCGTCCAGATTGATCGCCACGACGAGATCGTCAAAGGCAAGGACGGCAGCAAGCTTTTCATGGAAAGCCGGATTTCGGCCCTGGCAACAGGCCGCCCGGCGCTTGCCAACGCCTGAGATCATCGACTGATTGCGCCTTGACTCCTGCGCCAAACGGCCACACATAGGCAATCAGACCTAAATTAGTTCTGATTGCTCAGATGACGCGTCAACGACGAGAGAACAGATGATCCGATTAAGCCGCATGGCCGATTACGGCGTGGTCGTCATGACCTTCATGGCCTGGCGTCACCACGAGACCCAGACCAGCCACCAGGTTGCCGAAGGCACAGGGCTTTCCGAAGCCACGGTCGGCAAGCTGCTGAAGGTGTTTGCCCGCGAGAATCTGCTGAATTCCCATCGCGGCGCCCATGGCGGTTATGAACTCATGCGCAAGCCCGAGGACATTACCGTCGCTGAGATCGTCGAAGCCGTGGAAGGCCCGATTGCGCTGACCCTGTGCGTCGACGATCACCCCGGAAGCTGCGATGTGGAGGCATTATGCCCCATGCGCGGCGGCTGGAACCAGATCAACAGCGCCCTGCGTGAGGCGTTTGAAGGCGTTTCCCTTGCGGCCATGGCCTTCCCGGCCCTTGCGCCGCTGACCGAACTTGCCGAACCCGTACGCGCGAAACAGTAAGGAACTCCGTTCATGGCAGCCGTTCTTGAGACCATCGAGACCGTTGGTGAAGCAACCGACAAGTACAAGCATGGTTTTGTTACCGAGATCGAAATGGATCGCGCGCCCAAGGGGCTCTCCGAAGACACGGTGCGTTTCATTTCCGCCAAGAAAAATGAGCCCGAATGGCTGCTGGAATGGCGCCTGGAGGCCTATCGGCACTGGCTGACCATGACCGAGCCGATGTGGGCACGCGTGGGTTATCCGCCGATCGATTATCAGGACAGCTACTATTACGCCGCGCCGAAATCCGATGCGGACCGGCCCAAGAGCCTGGACGAGGTCGATCCGGCACTTCTCGACACCTATGCCAAGCTGGGCATTCCCCTGAAAGAGCAGGAAGTGCTGGCCGGCGTGCGCAATGTCGCCATTGACGCGGTGTTCGACAGTGTTTCGGTCGCCACCACCTTCAAGGACCGGCTGGAAAAGGACGGCATCATCTTCTGTGCCATCTCCGAAGCGATCCAGAACCACCCCGAACTGGTGAAGAAGTACATGGGTTCGGTCGTGCCGACCTCCGATAATTTCTATGCCGCACTCAATTCAGCCGTCTTCACCGACGGATCGTTCTGCTACATCCCCAAGGGCGTTCGTTGCCCCATGGAGCTTTCGACCTATTTCCGCATCAATGCCGCGGAAACCGGCCAGTTCGAACGCACCCTGATCGTGGCCGATGAGGGCAGTTACGTGAGTTACCTGGAAGGCTGCACCGCACCCCAGCGTGACGAAAACCAGCTCCATGCCGCGGTGGTCGAACTGATCGCCATGGATGATGCCGAGATCAAGTATTCGACCGTGCAGAACTGGTACCCCGGTGACGAAGACGGCAAGGGCGGCATCTACAACTTCGTGACCAAGCGCGGTATCTGCGAAAAGCGCGCCAAGATCTCCTGGACCCAGGTCGAGACCGGCTCGGCGATTACCTGGAAGTACCCAAGCTGCATCCTGAAAGGCGATGACAGCGTGGGCGAATTCTATTCCGTGGCGATCACCAACAACCGCCAGCAGGCCGATACCGGCACCAAGATGCTCCATATCGGCAAGAACACACGCAGCCGGATCATCGCCAAGGGTATTTCGGCAGGTAAATCCCAGAGCACCTATCGCGGCCAGGTACGCATGAATGCCATGGCCCATGGCGCCAGAAACTATACCCAGTGCGACAGCCTGCTGATCGGCGATGAATGCGGTGCCCACACGGTGCCTTATATCGAATCAAAGAACCAAAGCGCGCGGGTCGAGCACGAAGCCACGACGTCGAAGGTTTCCGACGACCAGCTGTTCTACTGCCGTCAGCGCGGCATTCCCGAAGAAGAAGCTCTGACGCTGATCGTGAACGGGTTCTGCCGCGAAGTGCTGCAGGAACTTCCCATGGAGTTTGCCGTCGAAGCCCAGAAACTGGTCGGTATCAGCCTTGAAGGCAGCGTCGGCTAATCATGATTTAACTCCTGCACCAGCCCGCTTCCCCACCCGGCCACCCACGGCAGGGTACGCTTGGGGTCGCCGGGTGGGGGAGCGGGCTGGTGCGAGCCAGAGGCACAAAAAACTACAGGACACGCTATGAATATTCTTTCGATCAAAGACCTGCACGCCACCGTGGACGGCAAGGAGATCCTGAAAGGGATCAACCTGGAAATGGGCGCGGGCGAAGTCCACGCGATCATGGGCCCCAACGGCTCGGGCAAATCGACGCTTTCCTATGTTCTTTCAGGCCGCGACGGCTATGAAGTGACCAAGGGAGAGGTTCTCTACAAGGGCGAGAACCTGATGAAGATGCTGCCCGAGGAGCGCGCCCAGGCAGGCGTCTTCCTGGCGTTCCAGTATCCTGTCGAAATCCCCGGCGTGCCCACGGTGACCTTCCTGAAGCAGGCGATGAATTCCGTTAGGAAGGCACGCGGCGAGAAGGAACTGGATGCGTTTGAATTCAAGAAGATCATGGATGCGCGCCTGAAGGAGCTTTCCATCGTCAACGACATGGTGCGCCGTGCGCTCAACACCGGGTTCTCCGGTGGTGAGAAGAAACGCATGGAAGTCCTGCAGATGGCGATGCTGGAGCCTTCATTGGCAATCCTGGATGAAACGGATTCAGGCCTGGATATCGATGCGCTCAAGACCGTGGCCGACGGCGTCAATGCGCTGCGCGCCGAGGATCGTTCCATGCTGGTGATCACCCATTACCAGCGCCTGCTGGACTATATCGTTCCCGATCATGTGCACGTTCTCTCGGCCGGACGCATCATCCTGAGCGGCGACAAGTCGCTGGCCCTGGAGCTTGAAGAAAAGGGCTATGCCGACATCGTTGCGGCAGCGGCCTGATGAACGCCATGACCGACGCTGGATTGCTCAAAGACTACGAAGCCAACGCTGCTGCTCTGCCGGGTGCAGGCAGCGGTTGGGTTGATGGCCTGCGCAAGGGCGGGGTCCACCGCTTTGAAGGCCTTGGCCTGCCGACGCGGCGTGTGGAGGAGTGGAAATACACTGACCTGCGCACGCTGGTATCCGACCCGTTCGGTCCTGCAGATGCGGCTTCGGATGATGTTTCGGTTCCTGATATGGACCTTGGCGCGGAACCCTATCGCGCGGTCTTTGTGAACGGGCATTTTCATGCCGGTCTTTCCGACCTCAGCGGCCTGCCTGATGGTGTGGTTGCCTTGCCGCTGGCCCAGGCCATGCAGGATTCGGCCGCCTTCCTTGAGAGCTATCTAGGGCGGATTGCAACGCTGGGGCGGCGCCATTTCGTGGCGCTCAACACGGCATGGCTGGCTGACGGCTTTGCGCTTTATGTGCCCGACGGCATGACCATCGAGCGCCCGATCGAACTAGTGTTCATCGGTGCGACCGGTGACACACGTGCAGCCTGGCATCCGCGTAACCTGTTTGTGCTGCATCCAGGCGCCCAGGCAACCATCGTGGAGCGCCATATCGGCGAGACCGGAACCTATCTGGCCAACACCGTGGCCGAGATCGTGCTGGCGACGGGCTCGCGGCTTAACCATTTCAAGCTGCAGGACGAGGCGCCCGATGCCTTCCACGTCGCCACGACGCAAATTCACGCCTCTGCCGATGCTATCTATGAGAACTTCACGCTGATGACGGGTTCGTCGGTGGCACGCAATCAGATTGCCATCGAGCTTCAGGCATCAGGTTCATCCTGCATGCTGAACGGCGCCTATCTGGGCCGTGGCAAGCAGCAGCTTGATACGACAACGCTGATCGACCATGCCGCGCCCGACTGCAAGAGCAGCGAAATCTACAAGGGCGCGCTGGACGAACGTTCCAAGGGCGTGTTCCAGGGCCGCATCGTGGTGCGCAAGGATGCCCAGCGTACCAACGGGCATCAGAGCAACAAGACGCTGCTGCTTTCCGACAAGGCCGAGGTCGACGCCAAGCCGGAGCTGGAAATCTATGCCGACGATGTCGTCTGCAGCCACGGCGCAACGGTGGGCGAGCTCGATGAACACGCGCTCTTCTATCTGCGTGCCCGCGGCATTCCCCTTGAGGAAGCGCGCGGTCTGCTGATCGACGCATTTGTTGACGGCGCGATTGACGAGATCAGCAATGCGGCGATCCGCGAGGCCTTCCGCAGCCATGCCAAGGCCTGGCAGGGAGGCAATTCATGAGCGCAGCTGTCGCCTCACCGCTTGCCAGCAATGCAGCCCTTGATGTCGCCCGCGTGCGCGCGGATTTCCCGATCCTGACGCGTGAGGTCTACAACAAACCCCTGGTTTACCTGGACAGTGCCGCCAGCGCGCAGAAGCCGCGTGTGGTGATCGATGCTGAAAGCCGGGTCTATGAGGAAGAATACGCCAACGTGCATCGTGGCGTGCATTACCTCTCCCAGGTCGCGACCGACAAGTTCGAGGCGACACGCAAGCGCATCCAGACGTTCCTGAATGCCGGCGACGAAAACGAGATTGTCTTCGTGCGCGGCGGCACCGAGGGCATCAATCTGGTGGCCCAGAGCTGGGGCCGTGCCAACCTGAAAGAAGGCGACGAAATCCTGATCTCCGAACTGGAGCATCACGCCAACATCGTGCCCTGGCATCTGCTGGCGGCCGAGCGTGGCCTGGTGGTGAAAGGGATTCCGATCCACGACGACGGCCAGATCGACATGGAGGCCTATAAGGGCCTGCTGAACGAACGCACCAAGATGGTTGCCCTGACCCAGATGTCGAATGCGCTGGGCATCATCACCCCGGCTGCCGAAATGATCGCGCTGGCTCATGATGCCGGTGCCAGGGTCATGCTGGACGGCTGCCAGGCGGTGAGCCACAGCACGGTCGATGTGCAGGCGCTTGATTGCGATTTCTATGTCTTCTCCGGCCACAAGATCTACGGTCCCACGGGTATCGGCGCGCTATACGGCAAGGCCGAACTGCTCGAAGCCATGCCGCCCTGGCAGGGTGGCGGCGAGATGATCGCCCGGGTGAGCCTGGAGAAATCGACCTACAAGGGTGTGCCGCACCGTTTTGAAGCCGGCACCCCGGCGATTGCCCAGACCATCGCGCTGAAATCAGCACTCGATTACGTCACCGATCTGGGCCTCGACCGCATTGCCGAACATGAGGCGATGCTGCTGAACTATGCGACCGAACGCCTGAACGCGATGGGCGGCATTACGATCTATGGCACCAATTCCGCCAAGGCGAGCATCGTTTCGTTCACCATGGACGGCGTGCATCCCCACGATATCGGCACCATTGTCGACCGCGACGGCGTTGCCGTGCGTGTCGGCCACCATTGCGCCCAGCCTGTCATGCAGCGTTATGATATCGCCGCGACCGTGCGTGCCTCATTTGCGGTCTACAACACGCTTGAAGAAGTCGATGCGCTGGTGGCCTCGCTGCAGGGCGTCAAGGAGATGTTTGCATGATGGATGACCTGCGCGACCTCTATCAGGAGGTCATTCTCGACCACGGCAAGAGCCCCCGGAATTTCCGCCATCCCGAGGACTGCAACCGCATGGCAGAGGGCGATAATCCCCTGTGTGGTGATCAGCTGACCGTCTATCTGAAGATGGACAGGGGCGGTCTGGTCGAGGACGTTGCTTTTGAGGGTCGCGGTTGCGCGATCTCCATGGCCTCGGCTTCCATGATGACCGAAATGGTGCAGGGCCGGAACGAAGCCGATGCCCGTGCGCTGTTCGAGAAGTTCCACAAGCTGGTCACCGGCGACGATGCCGATGTGAACGGCGAAGACGACGAAGACCTCGACAAGTTGATCGTGCTTTCGGGCGTTCGCGAGTTCCCCATGCGGGTGAAATGCGCCACGCTTGCCTGGCACACCATGACGGCCGCCATGGATGGCGACGAAACAGTGACGACGGAGTAAACGATGGACGAGACAACAACCCCAGCGCCGCCTGCCGAAGAGGCCAAAACCCACGAGAGCTGGCGTCCTGATGAGGACGTCGACCCCCGTTCGATCGAGCAGGAAGCAGGCGAACCGCTGATCGGTGACATCGTTGATGCCATCCGTACGGTGTTTGATCCCGAAATCCCGATCAACATCTATGATCTGGGCCTGATCTACGCAATTGATTCGCGCAAGGACGGGTCGATCAAGATTGAAATGACCCTGACCGCGCCGGGTTGCCCGGTAGCCGAGGACATTCCGATCTGGGTGCGCGATGCGGTTGTTAAGGTCGACGGCTCGACCACGGTCGATGTCGAGATTATCTGGGACCCGCCATGGGACCCCGGCATGATGACCGATTACGCAAAGATCGAATTGGGTATGTACTAAGCCGGGCCGGAGCAGAAAACCAAAGAAACCCATAGGGTTTCAAAGCGACACGCGTGACGTGAACTGGAGACCAACATGTTTGGCATGACCGATAAACAACTGCTGACCCTGACCGACAGTGCGGCTGAGCGCGTGAAATCGCTCATGAAGCTCAACGACAAGGCGATCGGGCTGAAGGTTGGCGTCAAAATGGCAGGCTGCAGCGGATTCTCCTACACGATGGACTATGCCGAGGAAGCAAGCGGCACCGAGGACGTCATCGAGGACAAGGGCGTGAAGCTTCTGATCGAGCCCACGGCCGCGATGTTCCTGCTGGGGACCGAGCTCGACTGGCACGAAGACAAGCTGGAAAGCCGCTTTGTCTTCAACAACCCCAACGTCAAGGGCATGTGTGGCTGCGGCGAGTCCTTCACCGTCTGATAACGTTTCGGAGCCCATCACGTGCGTATGCGTCTGTCCGTCGTCGTTTCTCTTGTCGTCACCTTGTTTGTGGCGAGTGGCCAGGCCCAGGCGCAACAAGCCCTGACCGATGCCGATAACGCGATCTATCGCGCGGCATTTGCTGCGGCCTATGGTGATCGCTGGTCCGATGTCCGCCTGAACGCAAACCAGGCGAGTGACCCGACGCTGGCCAAGGTTCTGCGCTGGATGGAACTCAAGGACGTCGACCGCAGCAACGACTATGTCACGATTGCGCAGTTCCTGGTTCAGAACCCAGAATGGCCTTCCCAGACAAGCCTGCGCAAGCGCGCCGAAAACGCCATGCCCAGTGACCTTTCGGCACAGGATGTCGCGGCGTATTTCGATCTCTTTGCTCCCGAAACCGATGACGGGTTGCTGCAATACCTTGCGGCACTTGTTGCCCTGGGCCGCGATGCAGACGCACGTATCCAGATTGCCTCGGCATGGGATAGCTGGGACTTCAGCGCCGCCGACGAAACGACCTTCCTGCGCGAGTATGGCGTTCTGATCGATGACGAACAGCACTGGCAGCGCATCGACCGGCTGATCTGGGAAGGCAAGACCACCGCTGCCCAGCGCATCCTGCCCTATATCCAGGGCGACCGCGCGCTGCTGGCCAAGGCGCGTATTCTGCTGCGCACCGGGGCCAACGGCGTGGATTCCGCGATTGCAGCCGTGCCAGCCGCTTTGCAGAACGATGAAGGCCTGCTTTATGAACGCATGCGTTGGCGCAGCAACCGGGGTGATGCGCAAGGCACCCTGGAACTTCTGCTCAAAGCACCCAATGGACTGAGCTACCCCGACCTCTGGGCTGCCGAGCGCCTGGAGATTGCCGAAATCTTCATGGACGGCGAAGAATATGGCGCGGCCTATCGCGTGCTGGCCGATCATTACGCCCAGAGCGGCGCGCTCTATTACGAAGTGGACTGGCTGGCGGGATGGCTGGCCCTGCGCAAGCTCGACAACCCCGGTGCAGCGCTTGATCACTTCATGACCTTCTATGGCGAGGTGGGTTACCCCATCAGCCGGGCACGCGGTGCCTATTGGGCCGGGCGTGCAGCCGAAGGCATGGGCGACATGGTCCTGGCCGAAGTCTGGTACGACCTGGCCGCAGGATACGGAACGACGTTCTATGGCCAATTGGGCGCGGGCAAGATCGGTGTGGCACCGCGTCTTCCCGATGCACCACCCATTACGTCAGCCGAGCTTCAGGCCTTTGCCGACGATGAACTCACCAGCGTCGTGCGCCAGCTCCACGAGATCGGCGAAGAAAACCTGGTCCGCACCTTCCTGCTGGCCATGACCGACAACACGACATCGAGCGCACGCCATCAGTTGATCGGCCAGCTTGCCCTGGTGATGAACCAGCCCGACCTGGCGGTGATCATCGCCAAACGCGCGGTGCGTAACGGCACAGTGCTGGTGACGGCGGGTTATCCCGTGCTTGATTTGCCTGCAGGCAGCACGGTTGATCCCGCACTTGCGCTGGCCATCATCCGCCAGGAAAGCCAATTCAACGCCGGTGCAATTTCACCGGCAGGCGCGCGTGGCCTGATGCAATTGATGTTACCGACCGCCCAGGAAATGGCCGGAGATCTGGGCATCTCGACCTCTTCGTCGAAACTTCTGAACGATCCCCAGCACAACATGCGGCTGGGTATGGCCTATATCCAGGAGATGCTGGAGACCCAGAACGGCTCCTTCGTGCGCGCCATCGCGTCCTACAACGCGGGGCCCGGGCGTGTGCGCCAATGGGTAGGAGAGATGGGCGATCCCCATGCGCCAGGCATCGATATCGTCGACTGGATCGAAGAGATTCCCTACGAAGAAACGCAGAACTATGTCCAGCGCGTGCTGGAAGGCATGCAGGTCTACCGCATGCTGGGCGGCGCGCAGGCGGCAGACCTGCAACTCGACCCCAAGACCGCCTGCATGGCGCCCTGCTGAACCACCTCACCTTTCTTTCGGAGCCTGACCGTGACCGACGCATCCCAAGCTGACGCCCCTGCCCTCAACATAACCGACGGCAACGCCCTGGACCTGTTGGCGACACGCCGCTCCAACCTGGCAGCCCAGTTGATCGAGCCTGGCCCATCTGATGAGGAGCTCAGCCAGATGCTCGAGATTGCCGTACGTGTGCCCGACCATGGCCGCATGACGCCCTGGAGGCTTCAGGTCCTGAGCAAGGCCGCACAGATCGAACTGGGTGAGCTCTTTGTCACCGAGTTTGCCAAGACCGAGCCTGATGCCGGTGAAGATCGTCTGGAGCTCGAACGGGTGCGCCCGAAACGCTCGCCCGTTCTGGTCGTGGTGAGCAGCCGCACAACCCACGGCAACGACAACGTACCGCCCGTGGAGCAGCTTCTTTCAGGTGGCAATGTCTGCTTCAACCTGCTGAATGCCGCGGTGGCCATGGGTTACGGTTCACAATGGGTAACCAATTGGCCATCCCGCAACCCGGCCATCAAGAACGCGTTGGGCATTCCCGACGACGAACACCTGATCGGCTTCATCCACATCGGCACCCGCAAATCCGCCCCGCAGGAACGCCAACGCCCGGAACTGACCGACGTGGTTTCGCGCGTGGAGAGTCTGGCGTAAGGGCCGCAGCGGCGGCGATTCTTTGATCCCCAGCGAAGGCTGGGGATCAGTAAGCGTGATGTCCCAAAAGAAGCGTCACCCCGGACAAGCGGCTTTGCCGCGCTGATCCGGGGCCTCGCGCATTCAACACTGCTCTCTCGGGATCCCGGATATTCGCGTTGCGAATTCCGGGATGACACGTCTTTGTTTGGGCTAGCCCGCCGCGACGTGTCCCCAGGGGGACATGACGAAGGCGCAGCCGTGGCGTTCGTCGCCGCAATCCTGAACGGCGTTGGGGCAGGCATATGAAGAAATCACCGAGGGCGGTAGCTCGACGGTCTTCCATTTCTCGCCCAGTGCCTGGCGGATCGCCGGATCGATGCGGTTATCGACGGTGACCGTATCAGCCCCGCTGACATCGATGCGCGCGGCCTTGAAGGCGTCATCAAGCGACATGCCGTGATCGGTCAGGAAGGAGACGAGCTGGAACACGGCCGGGAAGATACGCCGCCCACCGGATGCTCCCAGTGCAAAGGGACCACCGGGTGCGCCGGTCACAACGGCAGGGCACATGTTCGAGAGCGGGCGTCGGCCCGGCGCCATGGAATTGGGCGCGCCCGAACGCGGATCAAACCACATGATGCCGTTGTTCATGAGGAACCCGATGGAAGGCAGCATGACACGGCTGCCAAAAACCGACAGCAGGGTTTGGGTCAGTGCGACCATGTTGCCTTTTGAATCGACCACGGTCAGATGCGTCGTGCAGCTTTCGCCATTGCCCGCCCCCATGGTTTCCAGACGATGGCGATAGGCATCAAACAGAGCCTGACCATAGGCTTCATAAGCTGCACCGTCCGGGTTGGTGCCTGAAGCCGACCACATGCCCTCCAAACGCTCCAAGGCATCAAGCAGGGTGGGTCCGGCATTGAGGCCTGGCGGCACGTGCACTGTCGCGCCACGGTAACCCCCGGTCTGGGCGTCCATCACCTGCGCTTCATAGGCGGCCAGGTCTTGTGCGGTGACCTTGCCACCGATTGCGGCCATGTCGGAGGCGATCATCTGCGCAATATCGCCGGTGTAGTAATCCCCGGGTCCGGCATCACGCAGACGTTCCAGGGTCGAGACCTGGGCGTCGCTCTGCAGGGTTGTGAGATTGCCGGCATCCAGGCTGACCGCAGGCAGCCCATCGGGCAGGAAGAAATCCCGGCTGGCTGGATAATTGGCAAGGCCCCGGGCCTCGAGCGCAATGCGCAACGTGGCGTACCAGTCGATCTTCATGCCGCGTTTGGCAAGGTCGATGGCGGGCCCGATGAGTTCGTCCCAGGGCTGCGTGCCGAACCGGTCAAGGGCCGTGGAGAGGCCCGCGACATGGCCCGGAACGGCGATGGAGAGTGGTCCCTGAACGTTGCGGTCCTCGACCACACGAGGCCAGCCAAAGAGGTCATCATCGGTATCGGCGGCATTCTCCAGAGGGTAATCCATGGGGTCGAGCGTCTGGGGCGCGATCACGCCGAAATCGACCACCTGGCAGGTGCCCGATTCCGCATTGTAGATCATCATGTAACCGCAGCCGCCGATTCCGCTCATCCATGGTTCGGCGACACCAATGGCCAGACCCGTGGCCACGGCGGCATCAACGGCATTGCCGCCGGCAGCAAGAACCTCTGCACCGATGCCCGAGGCTTCATGATGGTGGCTGGCGACCAGACCGTGTTTGGAGACAACAGCGGGTTTGGTGATCTGCCAGTGTTCGCTCAGGGTCAACGCCATCGTGATTTTCCTCGGTTCGGGATCAGAGTGCTTTCTTGTGCAAGCCTACGTCGGCTATTGTAAAGCGTCATCACAAGCTGTGGAGCGTATCCTTGGACCATCCCCTGTTCGCCGACGACATGAAGCTGCAGCCCTATTGGTGGGATGATGCGCCGCGGCCATCCATTGCCAACACACCCCTGCCCCGGAATGTGGATGTTGCCATTGTCGGTGCGGGTTACACCGGGCTGAACGCAGCCATTGTCCTGGCGCGGGCCGGGCGCAGCGTGATCATCCTGGAAGCTGAAGATGCGGCCTGGGGCTGTAGTGCCCGCAACGGCGGCCAGATCGGTTCAGGCGTGAAACCCGGTGTCGAAGACCTGGAGAAACGGTATGGGCGGGAAGCCAGCCACGCAATCATCCAGGAAGGTTTCAACAGCCTGAATTACGTCACCGGATTCATCGAAGACGAAAAGATCAACTGCGATCTCCACAAGGGCGGGCGCTTTATCGGTGCCCACCGGCCCGGCCGTTATGACGACATGGCTGAGAGTTTCGCCAAGACATCAAAGGTCGTGCCGTTCGACTGGCAGATGATTCCCAAGAACGAAATGGCTGATGAGCTGGGCACCGAGGCCTATCATGGCGGCGCCGTCCTGCCCCATCACTGCAACCTGCAGCCTGCCAAATACGCCAACGGTCTGGTCGAACTGGCGTTGAAGGCCGGCGCACAAATTGAAACCCACACACCGGTTCTGGGTCTGGACCAGACGGGCGACGGCACATCTGTGGTGACGACCCGCGGCAAGGTTCAGGCACGTGACGTGATTGTGGCGACCAACGGCTATACCGGGCGCCTGACACCAGGCTTGCGCCGCCGTGTGATTCCCATTGGCAGCTATATGATCGCCACCGAGCCGGTCGCACCTGAAGTCATGAAGAAAATCATGCCCCGGCAACGCGCGCTGAGCGATACCCGCAAGGTTGTCTATTACTATCGGTCCTCACCAGACCACACACGCGTGGTGTTTGGCGGGCGTGTGGCTCTGAAGGAAACCGACCCCCAGATCAGCGGCCCGCGCCTGCATGACGTGATGTCGGGCATCTTTCCCGAGTTGAAGGAAACAAAGATCAGCCATAGCTGGATGGGGTTTGTCGCCTACACCTTCGACCATCTGCCCCATATCGGCGCCAGGGACGGTGTTTGGTTTGCCAACGGCTATTGCGGCTCCGGCGTCGCATGGGCCAGCTATCTGGGCCACAAGATCGGCCACAAGGTGCTGGGCAACGACGAGGGTAAAACGGCGTTTGACGGCCTCAACTATCCCACCCGGCCCCTCTATACCGGCAACCCCTGGTTCCTGGGCACCGCAGTGGCCTATTACCAGGCCATGGACAAATGGGGCCGTTAGGCCGCGCGCTAAGCCGTTCTACGTAGCAGACCGTGCGACGTTCAGGATGTCGGTGACATAACTGCTGGCGACCGACTGGATCAGTTCAAGGTCAACGTTGGCGGGGTCGTTGGCGTGGCGCAGCCACAGGCCATACATCAGGGCGATCAGGGTCTGGGCGATACCTTCGACACGATCGGACGGCACAAGTTCACACAGGATCGGACGCAACAGGTCCAGCAGGCCCTGATCGTAACCGCGCTGGATACGGGCGAAGGCCTCGCGTTCAGGCACTTGTGCATAAAAGCTGAGCCATGCGCTGATGGCTTCCGACGAGCGTTGGCGCGGCGCGAAATGACCCTGCCAGAAATCGACCAGCTGGCGTTCGGGCGGGTCGTTTGTATCGATGCCGCTTTCGATATCGGCCATGGTCAGGTCAACCAGCATCTGCATGGTTGAAGCCAGCAGATCATCCTTGCCGTCGAAGTAATGATTAACCAGACCCACGGACAGGCCGGCACGGCGGCTGATACGTGCAACCGTGGCGTTCTGAAACCCGTCCTGATGGATCGATGCAATCGTGGCGTCAATCAACTGCTGACGCCGCACCGGCTCCATGCCGAGTTTTGGCATGGGTTGTTTCCTTACCTACTGGGTCACCGGATCAGGTCGTCAGACCAAGATCCTTTTTCTTCTGGATCGCCCAGGCCTGGATGATGCGGTCGGCGATCATGGCCATCAGCGCCATGGAACCACCAGCAATCACACCCTGGCCGAAGCGAGCGTTGGTCAGGCTGTCATAGACCCACTGGCCAAGGCCCTTGGTCCCCACCAGCGCGGCGATAACCAGCATGGCCAGTGCAAACATGACGACCTGATTGAGGCCCAGCATGATCTCGGGCACGGCAAGCGGCAGCTTCACGCGCCACAGCACCTGACGTTCCGTGCAACCCATCATGCGTGCGGCTTCGACTGCGACCGGGTCGACCTGACGCAGGCCATGTTCGGTGTAACGGATGGCCGGCACGATGGAATACATGATGATCGCCAGCAGAGCCGAGAAATCGCCCACCAGGAAGACCATGATAACCGGGATCAGGAAGACAAAGAGCGGCATGGTCTGGAGCGTATCGTTGATCGGGCGCAGAACCGCCGAAACCCGGTCGTTCTGTGCTGCCCAGATACCCAGCGCACCACCCAACACAAAGCAGATGATGACCGAAGTGGCCGCCAGATAGAACGACAGCATGGCACGCGGCCAGGCCCCGGTAACCAGCATGAAACCCATGCCACAGAAGGCAAAGACCGCCACACGCCAGCCACCAACCTGATAGGCGATGAGCGACACGGCAGCGACAAAGATGGGCCAGGGCGTACCCGTCGAGCCATAGAAGAACAGGATCGACAACAGTCCCGTCACGACACCTGCGCGCCAACCGCCAAAGCGCACGGCCGCAGCGCCGATAGCCACAACAACGCCCCAATAGATGACTGCGGCAATGGTCGTCATATCGAAGCCCCATGAGCCGGGCCGCGCAACACGCTCAAGACCGGCCTTCATGGGCAACATGAAGAAATAAAGGGTGTAGGTTTTGATGGCATCAGTGATGCCGAAGAACGAACGCGTGAACCACGCGACGACATCGTTCAGGGACTCAGCGGGGTAGAACACCCAATCCTTGGGGTACTCACTGAAGCCCGGGAAAAGGCCAGAAAGGATGAGGCCGACGCCGACTGCCCCGACCAGTGACGAAAGATAGGGATGGCGCTGCAGGAAGTTACCCGTGCGCGCGAGGTGAATCTCGCCGGTCCGCTCCGTAAAGCCCCGGCTGATACGATCCATCATCATGGCCATCAGCACGATCACCAGTCCTGCAAGCAGGCTCTGACCGGTTTGAGCCTTGCGCATGGTCGAAAGCACTTCCCATCCGATATCAGCAAAACCGCCGATGATGGCAGCAATGATGACCATGGAGAGGGCTGCCATGATGGTCTGGTTCACACCGACCATGATCGTGTGGGTGGCGGCAGGAATACGCACCAGGAACAAGAGCTGGATCGGGTTGCAACCAGACATCTGGCCGCTTTCGATCACGTTGTCTGGCACACGTCCAAGGCCCAGCATGACCGCACGCACGACCGGCGGGCTGGCATAGATGGCCGACGCGACCATGCCGACCACGGGGCCGACACCAAACAGGATCAGGATGGGCACCAGATAGGCAAAGGTCGGCACCGTCTGCATGACATCGAGCATGGGTTCGATGACGCGGCGCGCGCCGCGGAACTGGAACGCCATCAGACCAAGGGTGAAGCCCAGAAGCAGAGACATGGGAACCGAAAGGCCGACCAGCGCCAGGGTCGACATGCTTTCATCCCAGTAACCCACGATCAGCATGTAGGAGAGGGCACCCAGGCAGAATGCCGAAAGCTTCCAGCCTTTGGCAGCATAAGCAACAATCGCCACGACCAGCATGGTGAAGGGCCAGGGCATCTGATGCAGGAGCCATTCCAGACCCTTCATCGGCACGACAAGCACACTGGAGATAAAGCGGAAGATCGGCTTGAAGTGGAGCGTGAACCAATCCATCCCGACTTCGAGCCAGGATTCGATCGGAAGCATCAACTCCTTGGGATACTTGACGAGGTCTGCGTATTGTTCGCGCAGAACAAGACACAGAATGGCGAGGGCGCCCAGAACAAGCCACGACAGAAGCTGGGGCGAAACGCTCTTTAGAACCGATCCGCCCAGCGGTGATTGGGCCTGATCCTGGGTGGTAACAGCCATCAGCTGTCCTCCTCGTCATGTTCATTGGCCAAAGCCGACAAGACGGCCTGTGGCGTAACCTGGCCGACAACATTGCCGCTCTCGTTTTTCACGGCGATAGCGCTCAAACCCTCACCGAACCGCGGCATCAGGCGTTCGAGCGTCATGGTGGTGGGGATTGCATTGGCAGCATCACCGCCGCTGGCATCCGCACTCATGATGTCGCCAGCGGTAAGCACCTTTACGCGCGGCACATCCTGGGTGAATTCCTCGACATAATCGTTGGCCGGCTTCATCACGACCTCGGCAGGCGTGCCGATCTGAACAATCTGGCCGTCCTTCATGATCGCGATACGATCGGCCAGGCGCAGGGCCTCAAGAAAGTCATGGGTGATGAAGACAATGGTCTTGTGCAGCATCTGCTGGAGCCGCAGGAACTCGTCCTGCATCTGGCGACGGATGAGCGGGTCAAGGGCAGAAAACGGCTCGTCCAGGAACCAGAGTTCCGGTTCGACCGCCAGACTGCGGGCAATGCCGACGCGCTGCTGCTGTCCACCCGAAAGCTGACGGGGATAGCTGGTCTCTCGACCACTCAGACCCACCAGTTCAATCATCTCCATGGCGCGGTCCATGCGCTGAGACTTGTCGAGCCCCTGAACCTGGAGCGGAAAGGCAACGTTCTCGAGCACGGAAAGATGCGGCAGAAGGCCGAAATTCTGGAACACCATGCCCATCTTGTGACGGCGGATGTCGATCAGTTTATCCTTGGAAACCTTCAGGAGATCTTCACCGTCGAGAATGACTTCACCAGCGGTGGGTTCCACCAGGCGCGAAAGGCAACGAACGATCGTCGACTTGCCCGAACCCGAAAGTCCCATAATGACAAAGATCTCACCGACATGGACGTCGAAACTCACATCACAAGCCGCACCAATGTGGCCGCTCTCGCGCACATTGTTGATCAACGTGCCGGGATCCGGCACATCGCCATTGTGGTTGTTGAAGAAACCATCCGCTTCAGGTCCGTAAACCTTCCACACATGCCGACAGGTCATCTTGACGTCGCGCCCGGACGTATCCGTCATCATCACCTCACCCAAAACAAACACCTCTGCGATGTTTGCTGCTGTCCCCGTTTATCCCAGAATTCCGCTTTTGCGGATTGCCGATACATTAGCCGCGCGGTAGCCGCCACGTCCACCGCTCCATGAACGAATGTGATGGGGTGTTATCCTTTGCAGAATCGATCAACCCGCGCGCTGCTTTGTCTCCGGATTGACCGTATGGTCAACTTATTGGCGTGATCGCCATCACCTTTGAGGGGCGTTTGGCCAGGCTAGGCGTGATCACTGTCTGCCGTCAGCGCCTTTGGGACAGATTGGGTGTTTTTCATAAGGGAGTTTTCTGGCTCATCGCAGTGACCGTAGGGAACGAAGATGAGGCAGAAAACCATGAGCAAGAGCGACCCGGCAGAACAGGCCATCCGCGACATTCGGCGCAAGACGCGCAAGCGTTATTCGGCTGAGGAGAAGATCCGGATTGTGTTATCGGGCCTGCGCGGCGAGGAGAGCATCGCGGCTTTATGTCGCCATGAAGGCATCGCCGAGGGTCTTTATTACAGTTGGTCCAAGGAGTTCCTGGAGGCTGGCAAGAAGCGCCTTGCCGGCGACACGGCGCGTCAGGCCAGCAGTCCCGAGGTTAAGACACTGCGTGTCGAAGCCCGCGATCTCAAGGAGGCGCTGGCCGAACAGATACTGGAGAACCGGTTACTCAAAAAAAGCATGATCGGGGATGGGGGAGACGAGGAATGAGATATCCCGCATCTGAGAAACTGGAAATCATCAGGCTGGTCGAAGGCTCTCATCTACCGGTCCGGCGGACGTTGGATAAGCTGGGCATCCCGAGCACGACGTTTTACCGGTGGTACGACCGGTATCGAGGTGGAGGCGGCCTTGATGACCGCACCAGTGGCCCCGGTCGGGTGTGGAACCGCATCCCCGACGATGTGCGCCAGCAGATCGTGGAGATGGCCCTGGATGAGCCGGAACTATCGTCCAGGGAACTGGCCGTGAGGTTCACTGACACGAGACGCTATTTTGTCTCAGAAGCGTCTGTCTACCGGCTGCTCAAGGCCCACGACCTGATCACCAGCCCGGCCTTCATCGTCATCAAGGCAGCGAATGAGTTCAAGGACAAGACCTCAGCTCCGAACCAGCTCTGGCAGACCGACTTCACCTACTTCAAGGTCATCGGATGGGGATGGTTCTATCTGTCGACCATTCTCGACGACTACTCGCGCTACATCATCGCCTGGAAGCTGTGCACCACCATGAAGGCGGGCGATGTGACCCAGACACTGGAACTCGCGTTGGAAGCATCAGGCTGCGACCAGGCCGAGGTCATCCATAAACCCCGGCTGCTCAGCGATAATGGTTCGTCCTATATATCCGGCGATCTGGCCGAATGGCTTGAAGGCCAGGGTATGGAGCACGTTCGCGGTGCACCCTATCACCCGCAGACCCAGGGTAAGATCGAGCGTTGGCATCAGACGCTCAAGAACCGGATCTTGCTGGAAAACTACTATCTGCAGGGCGATCTCGAAAACCAGATCGGCACCTTCGTGGATTATTACAACAACCATCGCTACCACGAGAGCATTGGCAACGTCACACCATCGGATGCTTACTTCGGGCGCCACACAGCCATCATCGAAAAGAGGGAAAAGATCAAAAAACTCACCATCCAAACCCGCCGCTTGAACCATCAACAACAAGCGGCTTAACATCAAATCAAGATGAGCCAGATACTCAATTAGAAAACGAGCTCACGCGTCCCAAATGTTCTGACGACGGACACCGCCAAAGCTGCAAAGGGATGCGCCGTTTGCACGCACCACACCTGCAATCCGACGATCAGGGATGGCAAAGAGCTGGCCCTGCTGTTCGATCAGAAGCGTGCTTTGAATCGCCACTGAAAGTGGCAGGTCAAGGGTGATGTCGGTGCCCTCGCCAACCCTGGAACGCACCGAGACCGATCCGCCCAGTTGTGCAGCAACCGCAGCGACCACATCCATCCCCACGCCACGCCCGGAAGTCTGCGTCACCTCATCGTTGGTCGAGAATCCTGCCTCAAAGACCAGACGCATGGCTGCCTGATCATCCAGGGCATCGACTGCGGCCTGATCCATCAGACCGTTTTCAACCGCCCGTTTGCGCAGCGCTACCGGATCCATGCCGCGTCCATCATCAGACAACACCACAACAACGTGTTCACCGCGTTGCTCTGCCCCAAGCGTGAGTTGTGCCTGTCTTTGCTTTCCTGCTTCCAGACGTTCCTCAGGCAGTTCCACCCCATGGTCCACCGCATTGCGCACCATGTGCATCAGTGGGTCGACCAGAAGCTCCACCATGCCCTTGTCGATGCGCGCGCCCCTGCCGTCGATCGAAACACGCAGTTCCTTGCCCTGGTTCCTGGCCAGTTCGCGCGCGACGCGCGGGTAGCGGTTAAGGAGCGTTTCGATCGGAACAACACGCAGGTCCATCGCTGCATCACGCAGACCACGCAATACACGCGACAACTCGTCAGCCAACCCGTGGAGCCGTTCCTGCTGCTCATCAAACGCCGAAGCAAACTCCGCGAAACCTTCCGGCATTGTCTGGGAGCGTTCCGTCATGCGGCGGAGCAGGTTTTCACTGGCAGATTGTTCAAGGAGGTCTTCCAGGCCCGAAGCAACAGGGAGCAGCTCGCTCAACCGGTCCAGCAGGTCCAGCAGGTCATCGATGGCACGTGAAGGGACCCGGACCACCTCTTCGGCGCGTGATGCAGCACTTTTCGAAGCCTCCTCGGACGCCTGACCATCACAGATGCGCGCAACGAGCTGGCCATGAGAGGGATCAAGGCTTCCCAGGTCAGCCTTCACGGCGGCCGGCCTTGCTGCGGTGGCGACCAGTATGTGGCTTCTGGGCCCTTCAGGACTTGGCCGGACATGGCTGGCAACCGCATCGGCATTGTCATGAATCCAGGCAGCAAGACGTGCAGCAAGGTCAGCATCGGAATCGAGATCAGCCTCGAATTCGATGAGCATCAGATTGGGGTCGTCGAGAACGCTGCCCAGGCGGGCCAGCATGTCGTCGGTGGGTTGCTTGAGAATCAGCTCGCTGACACCCAGTTGACGCGCGCGTTCAATCTGGTCGGCACCGCCCTGAATTTCAGCACCCTCGCGCAGGGATTCACGGAATCGTGCAGCATCTTCAGCCTCAAGGTCGGCAGGCGGATTGGCTGCCGCAGCCTCTCCGATACGATCAATGATGCTTGATAGGCGTTGTCTTGTGGTTTCGCCGGGGCTGCCGCGGCCCAGAATATCCGTGGCCTGGACCAGCAAACCCGCCGCCTGATCAAGGCCCAGAAGTTCAGCCTGGCCTGAAGCATTGCGCAGAGATTCCCCAACCGCGTCATCATCATGCCCTTCGACCAGAAACTCGGCCGCCATGGCGCAATCACGCAGCAACTGGCCAGCACCGCGTTGCGCCAGATGGGCTTGCAGGTTCGCGCGACCGGCCGGGCGACCGGAAACCTCTTCGACCGTTCCAAGAGCAACAGTCAGATCACGCAAAAGCCTGTCGTCAGGGATGCCCTTGTGCACGGCCCGGCTGAGTTGACGCAGATGGCGCCGTAATCCCTGCAGGCCCAGCGGGCCAATCGCCTCATCAAGCGCCAGCAGGTCTTCATCAAGCTGTTGCAGGGCACCAGGCTCTGCCCCGGGCAGCAAGGCATCGACCAGTGCCGACATGGTGACAGCCAGCTGGTCGGCAAGCCCACCCAACTGCTGGGCCGGCGCGCTTGTCGGGTCATCTTCAGGCGCAGACGGGTCGAGTGATTCTGGCACCACCAGGCCGGTTTCATGCTGTGCAAGGATGGCTAGAACATCTTCACGTTCAGGAGCATCACCGCGTGCGGCGACTGCTTCGCGTGACATTCCACGCATGGCATCCACGGCCTGAAAGAGCGCTTCGGACAGAGTTCCATCCAGACTACGGCTGCCGCTGCGGACCGATGCAAACAGACTTTCTGCGGCATGGGCGACCGCCTCCATGGCAGCAACGCCCATGGCCGCACCCAGGCCCTTGGTCGAATGAAAGGCACGAAAGATTGCCGCAATCGTATCGGGGGCCGAGGCTTCATCGGGCGTTGCAAGCGCGCCTTCAAGGAAGTCGAGATGTTCAGATACCTCGACCTCGAACTGTTGCCAGAGGACATCCTGGATATCGCTCATCCCGGATCCACCTCTAGTCCCACCGCCTTGCGAGCGCCCTGAACAATCTCGTGTCCGCGCTTGGCGTCGAGATCCATGCTGAGCGCACCCGACGGTTTGGCCACAACAGCTGCAGCACCAAGGCGCAAGGCTTCCAGAGCCTGATCCGAACCGACCTGCGCGGCAGACGAAACAATGACCACGCGCGCAGTCGACATCAGCGCAAGGTGTTTCAGCGCTTCGATGCCATCCATGCGCGGCATTTCGATATCGAGCAGGATCAAATCGGGCTTGAGATCACGCGCCTTGTCGAGTGCATCCTGTCCGTCGACCGCTTCGCCAACGACCTCGAAGGCCTCATCGGAGGCAATGATATCGGTCACCACGGCGCGCATGAGCAGCGAATCATCCACGACCAGAACCCGTTCAGCCATGCGCTCTCTCCCCCGTTTGTGGCGCCGCCAGCCACCGATTGAGCTGGCGCGCAATATTGGCAACTGAAAGTACCGCGCTTGCGTGTCCGGCAGCGATCACCGCTCCGGGCATACCTGCGACCACACAACTTGCCGGCTCCTGTACCAGCACAGGCCAGCCTGCCTTAGCAAATCTGGCCGCACCCAACGTGCCATCATCACCCATGCCGGTCAGGACCACGGCAACCGCAAGTGCACTGACATCGGCGACGGATTCCAGAAGCAGATCCGCGGATGGATGCACAATGCTGTCCTGGGTCGAACTTCGCACCAGCTGCAAGCTGCCGTCCCTGCCTCTGCTGACCTGGCTGTCGATACCACCCGGAAGGATCGTGATCCGCCCTGGCTTTAGAACATCACCTTCGCGTCCTTCCACCACATCGCGCCCACTGCGCAAAGCCAGGTGGCGTGCAAAATCGGCCGTGAAACCCTGCGGCATATGCTGGGCCACAAGAACCGGGCAACGGGGGTCGCGCAGACCGCCGATCAACTCCGTCACGGCTTTTGGACCACCGGTGGATGCGGCAACAACAAGGAAGTCGGGAAGCGTTTCCACGGCATCAGCCTGGCGCAGCGTTGCACGTTCCGGCGCTTTGCGGGTCCTGTTGCGGCTGCGGTTCTGCAGTGACCAGTAACGAACCTTCTCGATCAGGTTCTTTTCGATCCAGGCCATGTCGAGCTTGGCAAGGTCGGTTGTCTTGGCAATGAAATCAGCTGCGCCAAGGTCCAGGGCACGCATGGTCGTTTCAGCACCCTGCTGGGTTTCGGTGCTGATCATCAGGACGGAACAAGGTGCCGTTTCCATGATGTGACCCAGGGCAGTCAGGCCGTCCATTTCAGGCATCAGCACATCAAGGGTCATGAGATCGGGACGCACGTCGCGCGCGATCTCAACCCCTTCCCTGCCGTTGCGGCCTTCAGCCACGATCTCGATGTCTTCAGCACGCCCCAGCATCTGACGCAGGGCAATACGCATGAATGCCGAGTCATCGACAATCGCAACACGGATGGGCCCCGACCCGCTCATGCCGCACGCCCCAACGACATCACGTGGTCAAGGTCGAGTAGAGGGCAGATGCCGTTCTGAAGTTCTACGCCGCCTGCCGACCAGGGCAGATCTGCATCAGCCGGTGTCTCACGGCCCAATCCGGCATCGACGACACGATCACAGGAAAGCGCCCATGCCCCTTCAGGCGACTGAACCGCAACGCAGATCCCTCCCGAAGAAGGCCTGCCACCCAAACGCCGCGACAAATCCACCACCGGCAGGATGCCCTGCGTGGTCGCGACCAGGCCATCAAACCGTTCTGCCATCCAGGGCGCGGGCACATAGGCTGCCGCTGCGACCAGAATGATGTCGCGACGTGCGATCACACAGGCGGTGCTGCCGGCTTCCAGCCGGAACACGGGAAGTGCGGCTGCGCCTTCATCACGCGCCACAGGCTCGCCATGCTCAGAGAGTCGTGACCAGATCAGCTGGTCCATGAGAGCATCTTGGGAGGTACGGCCGTCTGTACTTGATGACAGGCCAGAGACAGCCTCTACGTCCAGTTCGGACCAACCCTGATCCGAACGCAACACCAGACGTGTCATGCCCTCTCCGCCGGGCTCGATACGCTCAATCAGGTCGAGCGGGAGCACATGGTCCCTGCCATGCAGGCGGAACCCAAGACTACGTGGCGCAGACGGCATGGCATCGACCTGCGCTGTTCCGGCAAGCACCTCATCCATCTGTTCCATGGGAACCACCGGAGAGATATCAGCTCCTTCAGGAATACGAATACGTCGTGCATCAAGGGCAAAGACCCGTTTTCCAGCCAGACGGATCATGCCGGTACGGCAGTCACCAGGCGGCGCGGCAACAGGTGCCAGACGGCCATCAGGGAAGGTGTGCACACCCTTAAAGCCATCGTGGCGCAGAGCCACAAGACCCGAAGCGGTTGTTGCCAGGGTGACAAATCCCCCCGCCTGGTCAGGCGTTTCCATGCCGACAGTCACTGCCAGACTGATCTGGGGCACGACATCGCTGCCATAGGCTGCCAGGCCCTCAACATCAGCAGGGGCAAGCGGCAGGGGTTCGGCATCGCGCGCCGGCGCGACACGAACAATGTGTTCGACCGACATGGCAAAGCGGTCAACACCCACCCGCATGATCAGGCGTTCGGTCATGACGGGCCACGCCGATAGATGACGGCGGTGCCGGTTGCCTGGCGCGTAAAACCGCTGTCATCGTTCAAACGATCGGTCACGCCCAGAAGCAGGTAGCCGCCTTCGCCCGTGGCCGAGGCCAGAACGTCAACCGCCTGGCGTTGCGATGCATCATCGAAATAGATGAAGACATTGCGGCACAGGACGATGTCGGCGTTTGTAACGGGTGGCTCCGGATCCATCAGGTTGTGCTGACGGAAGCATGGAAGCGCCTGCACCGCAGGGACCACGCAACGGCGTGTGGGTTGATCGGCGAGATCGCTGAAATAGACGTCATGGCCTTCGGGTAGTTGGCGGAAGGCATCAAGACCGGGGCCGCCATAGATGCCCTTGCGCGCGATCTCGATCATGGCAGGGCTGATATCGGTTCCCAGAATTTCGATCGACCAATCGCCTGGCGCTTCACCAGCCCCTTCGAGGGCCTGCAACACAAGAACCGCCAGGGAATAGGCTTCTTCACCGGATGCACAACCAGCAGACCAGAGGCACAGGCGCCGCTCGTTGGCTTCCATGCGTTGTTCGAGAAGTGCCGGCAGCAAGGACTGGCGCAGCACCTGGAGCTGGCCTGGATCGCGGAAGAAATAGGTCTCGTGGATCGTGACGGCATCGACAACGCCCAGCCAGGCCGGATCACCTACGGTGCGCGCAAGAAGATCATCAAGCCAGCCATTCACGGTTTCAGGCGGGCGTTGACGCAACACGCCCAGTGCCTTGCGCTCAAGCAGGTCATCGCGTTTGAGACCATAGCGGTGGCGCAGGGCAGCAAGAAGCCTGTCTGCGGCTTCGCCCAGATCACAGGTGTCTGCAGGGGCCAGTTCGACCTTGCCGGACATGGCGATCCCGCCCTGCCCTAATCCGTCTTGAAGCGGTCGACCTGCTCGCGCGAACGCTGAGCAAGCTTGGAAAGCTCGATCATGGTGGCGGTGATCTCTTCGGCGGCCGTCGCGTTGCCCTGACCGATTTCGCGCAGGGAGCCGACATTGACCTCGATCCGTGCGACCGAAGCACGTTGCTCCTCGACCGCTGCGGCTACGGACCGGACCATGGCATCGGATTCCGAAACATGGTGCGAGATTTCGTTCATCGCCTGCTCGAACCGCTCGGCCGTGTTGAGGCTGCGCGTTGCGTCCGACTCCACCTGTTTGACCAGGGCCTGGATTTCCTGGGCCGACTGGGCGGCGTCTTCAGCAAGCTGGCCAACCTGTTCGGCCACAACGGCAAATCCTTTGCCGTGTTCACCGGCGCGCGCGGCCTCGATTGAAGCGTTCAGGGACAGCATGTGGGTTTCCGAGGCAATGCGGGTGATGGCATCAGAGATCCGGTTGATCCGCTTGCTGTCTTCTTCAATGCCGCGCGCGGCCTGCATCATGGTCGCCATGCGCTGATGGCCATCATCAACCAGACGCGCAGCCGCAGCGGCCTGCTGGGAAGCCTCACGGGTGGTGCGTGCTGCATCACCGATCGAAAGGCTGGTCTGCTGCATGGCCTCGGCGATCTGGTTGAGATCGTCGATCTGGACCTGCGCGCCTTCGGCCACCTGACCGATTGCGCTGCTGGCCTGTGACGCACCACCGGCAACCTGCGTCGTGTTCTGGGAGAGTTCCCTCAGGGCCGTGCCGGTTTCATCCATCAACTGGTTGAAGGCGTCCGAAGCACTGCCGAACTCATCGTTCATGTCGTGACTGTGGCGCCGGGTGAAATCGAGTGTGCCGGAAACATCCTGCAGCAGTCTGGAGAGCTGCGTGACCGGCGCAACGACGTGGTTGCGCACCAGATAGGCCGCCAGCAGAGCAAAAAACAGGAAGCTTGCGACCGAACCGATGATGATGAGGTTACGGGTGTCCTCAAGCTGGATCAGGACATCGCGGCGCTGGTCGAGAATACGGTTGAGGGAAGCGTTGGTGTCATCGATGGCAGCGAGTTCGTCATAAAGCTTGGAGGTGAGGACCTCAACGCGATCACTGACCTTGGCAAGCTGATCGTAAGCGGTCGCAGCCATGCCAAGCGACAGGCCGACTGCGATGAGCATGGCCAGATACAGCTTTGCGCTGATCGACATGGATTTCAGCATAAGCGCTCCCCAATGACGGGCGGTGAATCCTGCCCCGTCTGCACCGTTCCCCAGTTGTTATCTCACAGGTGAACGCTGCGATGAAGGGCCATGAGACCAGGCTGTGTCTGTGGTCACGTGCGCCTGGATGTATTGTATGGCCAGAAAAACGCCCTACCATGCGCCGGCAACGACGAAATCTGGTGATGCCATGTTGAAGAATGACGACGTTGAAGACCTCTACCTGCCCACAGCCCAGGCGCGGGGCCTCCCGGCCTTTGCCTATACCTGTGAGGATTTTGCGCGCGAGGAACAACGCAACCTGTTTGCAAAAACCTGGATGTGCGCGGGTTACGCCCATGAAACGCCAAACCCGGGCGATGTGCTGCCGCGCACGGTCGCAGGTGTTCCGATCCTCTTCACGCGCACGAAATCTGGCGAAATGCGGTGTTTTCACAACATCTGCACCCATCGCGGCACGGTTCTGGTACCTGGGGAAGCCAGTGGCCAGCAGGCCCTGCGCTGCCGTTACCACGGCTGGACCTTTGATCTGGAAGGCAATCTGCGGGCCACGCCCCACTGGGGCGGCCATAACCAGCCCAGCGCGGAAGGTATGGACAAATCCTGCCATGGCCTGAAACAGGTCCGCATGCACCAGTGGCATGACTGGCTCTTCATCAACATCGACGGCAATGCCGAACCTTTCGAGGATTATGCCGCGACGTTCCTGCCCCATGTCGCCGAATATGACCTGGAACAGGCGACCTGGTGCAAGACGATGCCCTATGAGATCGCGGCGAACTGGAAGCTGGTGGTAGAAAACTACCTGGAAACCCTGCATCTCAACTTCGTCCATACCCTGCTCGCCGAAGTCGCACCTTTCGAGCAGCATGCAGTGGTCGCAGACAAGGCCTGTCTTGGTACGATCATCGATGTCGGCCTGCCCGATGCCTGGAGTGATGCCGAGGCCCTGCCGCGCTGGCCGGGCCTGGACGCCGACAACCGCACGGCCAAGAACATGGCGCTGTTTCCCAACTTCAAGTTCGTGGCCGGGCCCGACCATTGCGCCAGCATGGTTGAGTTCGCTGAGGGCCCGGGCGTGTCGCGCCAACGCTGGGACTTCTATTTCGTCGGCGAAGGCGGCACGGCGGAACGGTGCAAGAAGGCGCGTGACGCAATCATTCACTTCTATGACACGACCAATGTCGAAGATTTCGAAGCGGTCGAAGCCATCCATCAGGGCCATACCTCACCGGCCATGACGGGCGCGCGTTTCAACGGCATCTGGGAAGGCGGTGTGCACCACTTCCAGAAACTCGTCGCCGACCGGATGACAGTGTAGGATTTGATTCGAACTTCGCGGCACCGGCCCCCTTCGCCAGGGTGAGCGACTGCGAAAACAAGGGAAAAGACCATGCGGAACGAAGCTTTCATTACCTGTGCGCTGACCGGTGCCGGTGACACCACCGACAAGAGCCCGCATGTTCCGGTGACGCCCGAGCAGATTGCCAATTCAGCCATTGCTGCAGCCAAGGCCGGAGCCGCGATTGCCCATATCCATGTGCGCGATATCGCGACGGGTCAGGGCAACCGTGACCGCAACAACTTCCGCGAAGTCGTGGCGCGTATCCGCGAAAGCGACACCGACGTCATCATCAACCTGACGACCGGTATGGGCGGCGATTATGTGCCTGACCCCGATGACCCCAGCCGCGCCGCAGAGGGCAGCGACATGGCCAGCCCGGAAGACCGGGTGCTCCATATCGAGGAACTGCTGCCGGAAATCTGCAGCCTTGATATCGCAACCATGAATTTCACCCATGGTGCATTCATGAACGTGCCGTCCCATCTGCGCATCATGGCCGATCGCATCAAGGCAGCCGGCGTGAAGCCCGAGCTGGAGTGTTTTGACCTGGGCCACGTGCGCCTGGCCAACCAGCTCATCAAGGAAGGCCATCTGGAGGAACCCCCGCTGTTCCAGCTTTGCCTGGGCGTGCCATGGGGTGCTCCTGCGGACCCCGAATCGCTCCTTGCCATGCGCAACCTGCTGCCCGAGAACGCCCACTGGTCGGCCTTTGGCATCAGCCGCATGCAGATCCCCATTGCGGCACAGAGCGTGATCGGTGGCGGCAACGTGCGCGTCGGTCTGGAAGACAACCTCTATCTCGACCGCGGTGTCCTGGCGACCAACGAACAATTGGTCGAACGTGCCGTCGGCGTGGTGGAACGCCTGGGCTGCCGCATCATGAGCCCCGCCGAAACGCGCCAGCATCTGGGCCTGACCAAACAGCACTGAAGTTGCACGAACCATTGTGGACCGATGACCCATCCCATCGCACAGCAATGGTTTCACCGGCGCAGTTTCGCCGACGGCGTGACCATGTTTTGGGAACCCCATGCGCACCCCTCGACGCGCTGCAACATCTGGCACATTGCCGGGCGGGATCGCGATCTGCTGTTCGACACCGGCATGGGCGTCATGCCGCTGGCACCCCAGATCGCCAAACTGTCGGGACGGCCCGTGCTGTGTTTCGGCAGCCACAGCCATTTCGATCATGTCGGTGGTCATCACGAGTTCCCTGAACGCCTGATGCATCCTGCAGAAGCCGGCATCATGGCCGCACCCGACCGAGACAACATGATCATCGAAGGCTGGGTGCGCGCCGACACGTTCGATGCCCTGCCCCATGACGGCTTCGAGCCCGAGCGTTACACCGTGCAGGCCGCACCCATCACCCGACCCGTCGACGACGGTGATGTGATCGATCTGGGTGATCGCGTGTTCGAGGTCCTGCACCTGCCGGGCCATTCACCGGGAAGCTGCGGCGTGTTTGAGGCAGCGACCGGACTTTTCTTTTCCGGCGACATCATTCTGGATGGCAAGCTTCTCGATGACCTCTATCATTCCGTGCCTGAGGATTTCGTGGCAGTCGATGATGCGGCTAAAGGAACTGCCGGTCAGCACGGTGCATGCAGGCCATCACGAAAGTTTCGGGCGGGATCGCATGTGCGAGATTGCCGAGGATTACATCAGGGGACGGCGTCAGGCCGGGTGCCCTGCCGAACACGGGAGCTGACGATGACGCTTGAAGTCGCTGATACCTGGTATGCCACACAGACCATGAGTGAGGATGTCACGCTGATCTGGGAAACCCATATCGACCCCGGCGTGCGTTGCAACATGTGGCACATCAGAGGCCGCGACCGTGACCTTCTGGTCGATACCGGCTTTGGTGTCGCACCTCTGCGCAAATCTGTTGCCCTGCTGACCGAAAAGGAAGTGTTGTGCGTGGCCAGCCACAGCCATTTCGACCATGTCGGTGCCCATGACGAATTCGAGCACCGCATCATGCATGGTGCGGAAGCCCACATCATGGAAGCCCCGACGCGCGCCAATACCCTGGCAGACAATTATGTCGACTGGCCCATCTTCAACGCCCTGCCCTATGCCGGGTTTGATCCCAAGACCTACAACGTGCGCCCGGCCGCACCCAACGCAGCTGGTCGACGAGGGCGATGTGCTGGATCTGGGCGACCGGACCTTTCGTGTGCTGCATTTTCCCGGCCATTCACCAGGTGGCATCGGACTTTTCGAGGACGCCACCGGGCTCTTTTTCTCCGGCGACCAGATCTATGACGGAGATCTCTTCGCCGACGGTTATGAGCGCGCGGACGAGGAATACATCGAGAGCATGGAAAAGCTGAAGGAACTGCCGGTCACCACCTGCCATGGCGGCCACTATGGCAGCGTCACCGGCGCACGCATGGTCGAGCTTGCCGATGAATACATCGCCGGACAACGCAAGCCTGGCTGCCCCGCAGACGGCTGATCAGACGGCGTGCGTGCTGCCGTTACTGCTGTGCACATAGAGCCTGATCGCTTCATGTCGACCCGACATGAAGCGTGAATCAGTCTCTAACTCTATCAATCGGAGCAGGATTCACGTTTCAGATTGATTCGATCTAAAACGATCCTGCTCTAGAGCGATGCGCCCAGCCAGAGACTCTTCGGACCAGTCGTCATCAGCATAGAAGGGCCCGGGATTTTCCAGGAGCTCTTCGTACTTGCAGATCACCGGCGTGTCGCCGAGTGGGACGGACTGGCCATCGCGAAAGGCCCATTCGCCGCGTGCCGGTGAATCAGCGGCACGGGCATAGCTGTTGAGCAGGAACAGGCGGTCACGATCGGTCGTGTTGGGCGGCGAGCCATGCAGGGTGTGGAGGGTCCACATTACAAGGTCACCGGGCTCAAGCTCCAACTGCACCATGCCGTCGGGATCAAGGCCCGCCTTGACCAGTTCATCTTCGTTGCTGCCCCCGGTCATGACCGTGGCGCCTTCGCCCAGGCCCAGGTAACCCATGCGGTGGGTGCCTGGATAAACGCAGAGCGCACCGTTATCACCGCCCTGTTTGTTCAGTGCCAGGCCGGTCGTGACCCAGCCGGCATCAAGATCGCCGAAGAGTTCGGGCTTGCTGCGGAACTTGATGTCCTGATGGTAGCGGTAATAGGTGTATTTCGCGCCCGGCGGCTTCCAGTGGATCTGGTTGGCGTAATGTTTGATATCGCGGCCCAGGAGCGGTTCAAGGATTTCGAGGTAACGGGGATGGCGGCGCATCGCCTCCATGGTCTGGTCGATCCAGCAGGTCCAGTGCGCCTGCAGGCAGACCCGTTCGTGAAGCTGCGGGTCGGTATGGACTTCGAACAGCACGTTGTGATCGCGATAGGTCGTGTGGTGCCGAAGCGCTTCGACCTTCACCCGATCCAGCGCAGCGACCAGTTCGGCCACATCATCAGGCCGCAGAAAATTGCGCACGACGGCATAACCGTTCTCTCGCAACTGGGTCACGTGCTCCATGGCATCACTCTCCGTATTGCCCGTGATCAACCTTCCGCAAGGTCACCAGGAATTTCAAGACGAAAGCGCGACAGGCGCCGATAAGCACCCTGGCAGGCCTGGGCCACCGCATCCTGGTCAGCGTCGAGCGTGATGGAGGGTTTCTTCCAGGGACGGAACCCAGTCGAGGCCTCGACGCTGGCATACCAGTGTGTTGCCCAGACCCCGTCGCTGCTGCGCGGACCCGCCGGCCAGGACAGCATGGCGGGATCAAACGGCACATCGAGCGCCCCACATAGTGCGGTCAATGCGCCTTTGGGGTTTCGCAGCACATCCGAGGATTCAAGAACCGGCGGAGTCTGCCTGGTTCGCGCGACAACCTCATCGAAAAGTTCGGCCTGCAGATCATAACCCAGATCCAACGGCGTCACGGTTTCCCGCTTGTTGGCATATGAGGCCACGACCTGAACGGGATCACGAATCAGGAAGGCGTGGCGCACATCACCGAACCAGTCGCGACCGATCTGGCTCACCATGTGATGGGTCATATGTTTCTGAAACCAGATCGGAGCGCCATCCGGAGCCGGGCCAGTGATGGCCGCAGCAACCTTGCGCCAATCCCGGGGCTGGGATGCCAGAACCGCGTCATGCATGGGGTGGTTGGTATCGCTCAGCGCCAGATAGGCGGCGTAAAATGGCTCATCACTGACGGAGGTATCTGGCCGGTTTTCCCAAGCGCGCATCATGGCCGTGGAGATGTTGCGCGGCCCTGACCACATGGCAATGCGGGTGGTCACGGCGCGACGCACTCAAGATCGATCAGGGCGCGATAGAGATCCTGCAGGTGTCGAACCATGGGACCCGGTGGCGTGCCGTCGCCAATGGTGCGCCCGTCGATTTCAGAGACCGGCGTGACCCCGGCAAAGGTGCCGGTAATGAAGGCCTCATCAGCGTCATAGACTTCCGTGAGGCTGAAGTCCTTTTCCAGGGCGGCGATGCCATCATCGCGCGCGACTTTGAGAATATTGCCGCGCGTGATGCCGTGCAGACAGTAACGCCCGGTCGAGGTCCAGACTTCACCATCACGCACGATGAAGAAGTGGGTGGAGTTGCAGGTCGCAACAAAGCCGTGGGGATCAAGCATGAGCGCCTCATCGGCCCCGGCCTTGGCAGCCTGGATGCAGGCGGTGATGCAGTTCAGCTTGCTGTGGCTGTTGATCATGGGGTCCTGCACATCAGGCGGCCCACGCCGGACATGAACCGTGAAGAGCCGCACGCCACCGACCCGCTCGGACGGTGTCTTGTACTCGGGCACGATCACGATGGTTGCCCCGCCGATATTCACGCGGGGGTCCTGATAGGGCGTCATCTTCATGCCACGCGTCACCATAAGCCGCAGGTGGACCTCGTCGGTCATGGCGTTGGCGTCGATCGTGCGCTGGAGTTCAGCTGTGAGCGCTTCGGGCGTCATGCCGATATCGAGATCAATTGCCTTGGCGCCCTGATAGAGCCGCTTGAGGTGCTGATCGAGAAACGCCAGGCGCCCGTGATGCAGGCGCAGGCCTTCCCAGACGCCATCGCCCAGGATGAACCCGGAATCAAAAACACTGACCATCGCCTTGTCGCGCGGCAACAGGTCGCCGTTGACATAGATGAGCACGTCATCGTTTCGGGGGTCGGGCGTGAAGTGGTGAGTGCCTTGTTGCTGGCTTGCCAAGGTCTTGCCTTTCCGCTGCGGTCTCGTTTGTGTGAACCTGTGGCAACATAGGTCCAAACGCCAAGCAAATCACCGGAGCAAATCACCATGAGCGTTCTTGAATGTGTGCTGGATGCCAAGGCACAGGTTGGCGAGTGCCCGACATGGCACCAGGGCGAGCAACGTCTTTACTGGGTCGACGCCAAGGGCGGGCGGATCAATCGGTTCGACCCCGCAACCGGGCGAAAACGAAATGCGTGATCTGGGTGTCCTGATCGGATCGTTCGGCTTCCGCAGAGATGGCGGTCTGGTCGCTGCGACCAAGCACGGCTTCTGCTATCTCGATTTCCAGACCGGTGACCTCACGGCCATCGCTGATCCGGAAGCCGACCGGCCTGAAACCACGTTCAACGACGGCCGGACAGGCCCCGGTGGTCAGTTTTTTTGCCGGTTCCATGGGTGATCCCATTCTGCTCGACCGGCTCGATCACGTCCTCTACCGCCTGGATCCCGACGGCACGGTGACGCCCCTGGTGGGCGGCATGGGAACCAGCAACGGCCTTGCCTTCAGCCCCGATGGCAAGACGCTCTATCACAGCGACAGCCTGCCTGTGGTGCGCACCATCTGGGCCTGGGATCACGACCCTGCAACCGGCGCCATCGAAAACCGGCGCGTTTTTGTCGATACCCATCACCTTCCCGGCCGCCCCGACGGCGGCTGTGTCGATGCCGAAGGCTTTTACTGGTCAGCCCTGGTCGATGGCTGGCAGGTCGCGCGCTTTGACCCCGACGGCAAGCTGGAGCGTGTGCTTTCCATTCCCGTACAGAAACCCAGTATGCCCTGTTTCGGCGGCCCTGACCTCGACACCGCTTTTTGTCACCTCCATCGGCAACGGCGGCACCGTGGCCATGGCTCCGGACCAACCCCTGGCCGGAGGCATCTTTGCCTGCCAGCCCGGCATGAAGGGCCTGCCGGAACCGGTGTTTGCGGGATTAGCTCATTTCCGCGACGCCTTGAACTTGCCGTGATCGGTCATGACAATCGGTTTCAGCGGACTTATAGAAGGTTTGCACGTTGCTTTACGCGTTAGGTCCCTTGTTGGAATTTTCCCTCATCAAACGTCTGTCGGCCTGCCTGCTCGCGCTTCTGCTCGTCGGCGTAAGTGTACCTGTTGGTGCGCATGCTGGCGTTGATACCGGGCATGCAACGATGGACATGGAAGACTGCAACGATGCCGAGGGACTCATCAGCCATGCCAGCCATTGCTGTCTGGTCCAGATTCCGTTGGGTTCCTCAGAACCGGTGCTCTCACAGTCCATTGATTACGTAGAGCAGACAATCGTCGAACCCGAAGAACGGCAGGCTGGCACACTGCCCAACCCCCTGTTTCGCCCTCCCCGATTGATCGGCTGATGCGATAGACGGCGCGAGATCCGCGCCGTTGACGCCATGCCAGGCGTTCCGCCACCAAACGGTCAGGACCGGCGTGGTCCCAAATCAGAAACACACGCCGTATGCGGCCTCATTCCTGACCGGGCGATTTCCTTCGCCAGGGCATCGGAAGCCTTACCGCATGCGCGTCTCGATCCAACACGATCAAGCGGAACGGTAACATGACCATTTTCACGAACTACAGAACTCGCAGCCTCCCGTCCCTGACCCTGGCGGCGTGTCTTGCTGGCCGGCGCGGGCAGTCGCCCTTGCCGAGGGCAGCGACGACCACGCCCACGACACGGACATGCGATGCAGCAGTGGGCCTACCCCGAGCTTGGTGCAAGCCCGGCGCCGCCGAGGAACGTCAGCCGCACCATCACGATCACCATGTACGACAACTACTTCGAGCCGGAGGAACTGGTCATGGCGGCTGGTGAAACTGATCCGGTTTGTCGTGATCAACGAAGGCCAGCTGGTCCACGAGTTCAATCGTGGCATCCGAGGAGATGCACGCTCCGCCATCAGGACGAAATGATGATGATGATGGACCATGGCGTGCTGGGAGCCGATCAACATCAACGAAGACATGATGTCGATGACCATGGCGAACGGCGAGACCATGCATCACAACCACGCCAACAGCGTCCTTCTGGAGCCCGGCGACACGGCCGAAGTGATCTGGACCTTCAGCGGCGATGCCGAACTGGAGTTCGCCTGCAATGTGCCGGGCCACTACGACGCCGGCATGATGGGCGAGATCGAGATCGGTTCGGGGGGCTGAGCGGAACCATGAGAACGCCTCCAGAGCTTCCCGACCCCTGTGGCTCGCGCTTGCGGCCACAGGCTTCACCCTTGCCATGCCCGGTGCGGCCGGCGCCGGAAACCTATGACATCACCGTGGATTACGTCGAAACCGACAACGGCGACTTCACGCGCGACGCCATCGGCTTCAACGGCACATCGCCCGGGCCCGTGCTGCGGTTCACCGAAGGTGAGGAGGTGACCA
>CALSLK010000009.1 GCA_943787175.1 uncultured Alphaproteobacteria bacterium | reverse complement strand
GCCCCCACCGCCATAGCCGACATGATCGTTGGGTGTGCGTCGGATGTCGAAACGCTGGGGATCGTCAAACACGGCCTCGTCGCGGTTGGCCGAGGTGTACCAGAACACCACGTTTTCGCCTGCTGCGATGGGCTGACCAAGGATTTCCGTATCCTCCGCCACGGTGCGCCCGAAGTGCACGACCGGGGTGCCGTAACGCACGATCTCCTCCAGCGCGGTTCCCACCAGTCCGTCGTAATCCCGGCGCCAGTCGTGCCACTGGTCCGGGTGTTCTGCCAAAAACCGCATGCCCTGGGCGATCGAGCTTCCGGTGGTTTCGATGCCGGCAGTGATGAGAAGCTGGAAGTAGATTCCGACATCACGATCGGTGAGTTTCTCGCCATCCGCATCGGCTGCAATCATCATCGAGAGCAGATCGTCGCCCGGTGCCTTGCGCCGCTCGCGACAGAGTTCTTCACCGTAGTCGTTCAGATCGAAAAAGGCCTTGAGTGTGTTTGCCTCATCGCCCACACCCTCATCGCCATAACCCTGCGCCTCGATGCTCATCCGGGCCAGCCATTCACGAATCTCGCCGTTTGGGACACCAAGCATGTCGCAGACCACTTTCGTGGGCAGACGGCCGGCGACATCGGCGGCGAAGTCGCATTCACCGCGTTCGCTGATCGCCCCGACCACACCGCGGGCCGACGCGGCCAGGTCGTCCTCGATCTCCTGAAGACGACGGGGCGTGAAAACCTTGACGAGGATCTTGCGCAGGCGCGGATGAATGGGTGCATCCCGGTTCACCATGCCTGCGACCTCATAGGCCAGCTCCGGGCTCTCCATGGAGCTGGCCATGCCGGTGCCGTAACGCGAGACGAACAACTTCTGGTTCTTGGAGATTGCACACGTTTCCTTGTGGCGCGTCAGCGACCAGAAGAAACCATGGCCGTCGGGTGACGGCTGGCGAGCAATCGGGCGTTCCCGGCGGAAGCGCGCCAGAACCTCGTGTTTGTCGGGCCGCCTCCAGAAGGTCGGCGTCGGAGAGGCGGATATCGTCAAGGCTTTCGGTCATGGCAGTCCATGCGAATGATGTCTGGTGCAATTGTCGACGATGCCAGCAGCGATGGCAAGGCCGTGTGTGTCTGACGCCCGCGTCGAGGCCCGGAGTCCCTCGGTCTTTGCCGCGTATGATTCAGAACTCATGGCCCAACACCGCCATGCTAGAAGGCGAGGCATGATCGGGTCTATGTCCCCTTGGGGGTATGTGCCGGCTGGATGAGCTCTAGCCGATGACGTCGAGGAACCGGGCAAACAGCTCTGACTGGGAATGGACGGCAAGCTTGCGGTAGATGTTCTTGCGGTGGTTCTTCACCGTGCCGACAGAGATCGCGACGGCGCCGGCAATCGACTTCGACGAGTGTCCCCGAAGCATGAGAGCGACGATCTCGCGTTCCCGAGCCGTCAGGACGGCGAAGGGCTGCTGTGCCAGCAGTTGGGGAAGCAGTGGGAGCGACTGCATCGTGCGCGGTTTGGTGCTCTCCCGAGGAATCGCCTGCCACCTCTGCGAAGCCACTGGCGCCGGACGAGGGCGGCGACGACAGGCAAGGAAGAAGCAGGCGCGATCGTAGTCGCGCTGCGAGAACTTCTGGGCGCGCCACGGTAGCGACCGATCGATATGGCAAGAAACGCGTCGTTCTCACATTTGGCATAGAAGGAGATCTCGTCGATCAGGCCGGTGCTGACGTAATAGGATCGGTAGTACTCGCTTTGCCGGAACTTGTCTGTCTGGACGTCCCGCAGACGCAGAACACAATCTGATTGATGTCCTGGCTGGCGACAAAAAACGGATCGAGAAGGTAGGCACCCTTCATGTAGATCTGGTTCGCGACCTGCTTTCTTCTTGCATCATAGTTCTCGTGCATGTGCCTGGGTCGGCGGCCTGCCTGCCAGGCAAACACGGCTGTACATTATTGGGAACGACTTCCCGACAAACGCGGCAATAGCGTCTGGTCCTTCCAGCGTTCCCGCACATGACATGGCATGGCCCAGGATGGCAGCGCCGTCGGAACTGAGTTGTCGCGTGGTGTGCGGGGTGTCGCTCAACCCTGCCTCAATGCGGCGACGGCTTCGTCGATGGGCGTGGGACCATCCGTCAGTTCAATGATCTCCCGGCAGACCGATGGTTGATTGATCAGCGCGCAGAGGGCGCGCGCCACGGTCTCGCGGGCAATGCTGCCGTACAGGATTGCAGGACCCATCGTTACGGTGTCTTGGCCTTCGGCGTCCGTCAGGGTGCCGGGGCGCAGGATGACCCACTCGAGTTCCGACGTCGCCACGGCCACATCGGCGCGCTTCTTTTCGGCCATGTAGTGTTCGAATCCATCACTGCGTTCCCGCTGGCGGCCGGCTTCGGGAAAGGCGGAGACGAGATACAGGCGCGTGATCCCCAGAAGCCTTGCTGCCTCGATTGCCTTGGCCGGGCCGTCGCCGTCGATCGCGGTCGTCCGGTCGAGGCCACTCCCGGCTGCACCGGCGGTAAAGACCATCACGTCAGCGCCCTGCGCTGCCTGGGCCAGTTGCTCCGGTGTCATCTCGATGATGTCACCCTGGGCTGGCGATACTCCGTCATCGGCCAGACCAGCAGCCTGATCGGGTTTTCGATGGAGGCCGATGACGCTGTGCCCGGACCGCACCAGGAGCCGCCCCAACTTGCTGCCGACGCCGCCGGTTGCGCCGATGATGAAGATGTTTGCCATGTCGGTTCACCTGCCCCTCAGAACTGTTGATCATGCAAACCTAGCATCGAATCCCGATAGGTTAATGGCCCCTTTGGGGCATGGCTCTTGAAAGAAAACCCTGCTCGACTGTGGAGTGGGGTAACACATGACAGGAACGTTCCGGGAGAATCTGCCATGACCATGATGGAAACATTCAAAAGTTTATCAGGGCACATCCACATTGATGGTGTGCTGCGCAAGGGTGCCGGCACCGAGGGTTGTGATGCGATTGATCCCGCGACCGAGGAAGTCAATGGCGCGCTTGTTTTTGCAAGTGCGGCTGAGGTGGATGAAGCCGTTGAAGCCGCCAAACGGGCGCAGAAGAAATGGAATCGCACAAACCAGGGAACCCGGGCCGAGGAACTGCATGAGGTCGCGCGTCGGCTTCGCGAGGCGATGCCCAGGCTGGCCGAAGCGGCAACGCGCGAGATGGGTAAACCCTTCAAGGAATCGGCCAACGAGGTGTGGTGGGCGGCCAGTGCCTTTGACTACTACGCCGAGATCGCACGCCACGATGCCGGCCGTGTGGTCGGACCCAACGTCGATGGTCAGATGCATGTCGTCACCAAAGATCCCCTGGGCGTGGTCGGGGTCATCCTGCCTTACAACTTCCCCTTTGTGTTGTTCGGCTGGGAGGCCAGCGCTGCGCTGGCAGCCGGCAACGCGGTTATCATGAAGCCCTCGGAACTGTGCAGTTTCTCGTCGCTGGTGCTGATGGAGTGTTTTGACCATCTGCCCAAAGGGCTGATGCAATGCATTCCCGGGGCACTGGAGACCGGCGAGGCGCTGGTTGGCCATAAGGGCGTTGATGGTATTGCCTTCACCGGCTCGGTTCCCGGCGGGCAGGCTGTGGCGCGGACCTGTGCGGATACCTTCAAACGGGCCCTGATCGAAGCCAGCGGCAACGATGCATTCATGGTCATGCCGTCGGCAAAACTGTCGGTCGCGAGCCAGGCGGCCGTCTTCGCCTCCTTTGCCAATTGCGGTCAGGTCTGCACCTCGGCCGAACGGCTCTACATCCATGAGGACGTCCACGATCAGTTCGTCGAGGAGGTTACAGAGCTTGCTTCCCGGCTTCGGATCGGCAACGGCCTCGACAAGGTCGACCTGGGGCCGATGGCGGCACAGCGCGAACGCGATCGATTTGAAGGTATTCTGGCCCATGCGATCGACCAGGGTGCCAAGGTTGCGCTGGGCGGTGGTCGTCCCGACGGCTTCAACAGGGGCTTTTTCCACAGCCCCACGATCCTGACCGACTGTACCCCCGACATGGACATCATGAACAACGAGAGCTTCGGCCCGGTCATGCCGATCTGCCGCGTCGGCAGCTTTGATGAAGCCATGGACCTTGCCAACAATTCGGATTACGGCCTGGGCGGTTGTGTCTTCACCAACGATGTCACCGAGATCATGCGTTCGATGAACGAGCTTGAAGTCGGCACAACCTGGATCAACGCCTCGGCGCTGGTCGACAACGATGCCGGGCCGTTTGGCGGGCGCAAGCTGTCAGGAACAGGCCGCCAGCTTGGATCAGAGGGGATCGACCAGTTCCGCCACACCAAACTCACCATGATCGACCACGAAAACGAGCCTGCCGACTTCTGGTGGTTCCCCTACAAGGATGAAGAGGCCTATCAGGGCTAATCCTGTTGGGCTTTCGACGCTTCGTACCGTGCCCTGGTTTCCCTCATCGGGCGGGTAGAGGCCGAAGATGCCTTGTCCGGCTTCGACTTCGCCCCAGCACCCAGGCTTCAAAGGCTTCCTGTTTCTCGCCGTCATCAACAACCGCTTCGAGCAGATCAGCGGGGATGACGATGGCGCCGTCCTGATCGGCGATGACGGCGTCGCCGGGAACAACGCAGACGCCGCCGCAGGCGATGGCGAGCTGGCGACCGCCGTCGCTGAACGAAGCGATGTTGGCCGGCGCGGTGGCGCTTGCGCACACGACCGGGAAACCGCTTGCCGTCACGCCAGCGGCGTCGCGCACCGCGCCGTCCGTCACGAGCCCTGCAACACCGCGCACCCTCATGCGGGTCGCCAGGATGTCGCCCATCACGCCGGCCGAGGTGTCGCCGCGGGTTTCGATCACGATGACGCTGCCGGGTGGTGCTTCCTCGATCGTCTTGCGCTGGCTGCTTTCGGTGTGGCCCAGCTTTGCGGGATCACAAAGATCCTCCCGGAACGGCAGGCAACGCAGGGTGTAGGCCGGTCCGGCGATGGTCGGCTGGTCCGGTGAGAGCGGCCGGACGCCGCCGATATAGACCGCGCGGTAGCCGTGTTTCAGGAGCTGGGTGGAAACCGTGGCCGTGCTCAGCCCGGCCAGCCGGGCATAGAGATCCTTGCTCATGGCAATCTCCTGGAAGGAATTGTGGCCAGCATCATTGACCGCTTCGGTCGTGAGCGAAACAGTAGCAGTCGGTATCGAGGGAGGGACCCATGGCAGACGGCATGATGGCAGGCAAGGTGGTGCTGGTGACCGGCGCGGGGCGCGGCATCGGGCGTGAGATCGCGATCCTGGCGGCAGAGGAAGGCGCGGCCGTGGTGGTGAACGACCTCGGCGCCGCGCTGGATGGCGCGGGAGCGGACCAGGGGCCCGCAGCAGAGGTCGTTGCGGTGCAATCCGTGACGCCGGCGGCGAAGCGGTCGTCAACGGCGACAACGTCGCAGACCCTCGCGGGCGCGCAGCGCATGGTCTGCCACGGCGATCGACGCCTATGGCCGTCTGGATGCGGTGGTGAACAACGCCGGCATCCTGCGCGACGGCATCTTTCACAAGATGAGCCACGCCGACTTCGAGGCGGTGCTGGATGTTCATCTGCGCGGCAGCTTCAACACCAGCCGTGCCGCCGCGACGCTCTTCCGCGAGCAGGGTTCGGGCGCGTTTGTCCATTTCACCTCGACCTCGGGCCTGATCGGCAATGTCGGACAGGCCAACTATGCCGCCGCCAAGATGGGCATTGTCGGGCTGTCGCGCGGCATCGCCATCGACATGGCCCGGTTCGGCGTGCGCTCGAACTGTCTGGCACCGTTCGCCTGGTCGCGCATGATCGGCTCCATCCCCACGGGCGATGAAGAGCAGAAGGCCCGGGTCGACAAGCTGAAATCGCTGACCCCCGCCAAGGTCGCGCCCCTGGTGGTGTACCTGGCGTCCGATTCCGCAGCCGAGGTGACAGGCCAGATTTTCTGCATGCGCGGCAACGAAGTGTTCCTGATGAGCCAGCCGCGCCCGATCCGCCAGCTGCACCGCGACGGCGGCTGGACCCCCAGGGCGCTCGCCGATCAGATGGGTCCAGCCTTTGCCAACGACCTCACCCCGCTGGAGGTTTCGGGCGATGTCTTCAGCTGGGATCCCGTATGATCCGTCCCGATCCCGACAAGGTGGCCGCATTTGCCATTCCTGGAACAGAGCGCAGCTATACTGCCTCGGATGCCCTGCTTTACGCGCTGGGTCTGGGGCTGGGGGCCGATCCCATGGATCGGGAGGAACTACCGTTCGTCTACGAAGAATGGGGGCCTAAGGTGTTGCCGACCTTTGCCACGGTCCTGGGGGACAAGCTTGACTGGCTGGAGGACCCGAACCTTGGCCTGGGCGACGCGCCCAATGTCCACGGTGACGAAACCCTGATTCTCCATGCTCCACTGAAACCCGAGGGCAGGCTCGCCAGCCAGTCACGCATTGCAGGACTGTATGACCGGGGCGAGGGCAGCCACGGACTCCTGATCATCGAGGAAGAGCTGCACGATGCGGCAACCGGCGCTCTGGTCGCCACGCGCCGCCAGACCGATGTGCTGATCGGCGCTGGCGGTTTTGGCGGGGAACCGCCGCCATCGTCCGATCGGCCGGCGCCTCCGGACCGTGCGTGCGACCACCGTGTGACGCGCGAGGTTCCGGCACAGGCGGCGCTGCTCTATCGGCTGTCGGGCGACCACTACAAGCTTCATGTCGAGCCTGAATACGCCCGCTCCGCCGGATTCGACGGCCCCATCCTGCACGGCCTCGCCACCTATGGCCTGGCCTGTCACGCGGTGGTTGCGTCCTGCTGTGGCCATGACCCCGCGGCCATTGCGCGGATTTCTGGCCGGTTCACGGCACCGGTCTATCCCGGCGAAACCCTCTCCACGGAACTCTGGCACGAGGGATCGACGGTCTGGTTCCACGTGAAGGCTCAGGCGCGCGACATTGTTGTCATCGACAACGGCCGTGCCGATCTGCGAGGTTGAGCTATGGCAATCGATTACGAGAAACTCAAGGCGTGGGATTTCGGGGAACAGGTCGTTGACTGGACCTGGGAGAAATCAGCGCTCTATGCGCTGGGTGTCGGACTGGGATTCGACCCCGTTGATCCCGACCAACTGAGATATACCTATGAGCCCGGCATGCTGGCCCTGCCGACCATGGCCGTGGTGGTCGCCCCCTCGCACTTCTGGTTGCGTGATCCCGCAACCGGGGTTGACTGGAAACGGGTCGTCCATGGCGAGGAGGGCATCACGCTGCACCAGACGCTGTTGCCGCAGGGACGGTACGTGACCCGCAGCCGGGTCGATGAGATCATCGACAAGGGGGAAGGCAAGGGCGCGCTGATCTACATGACCCGAGAGGTCTGCGAACGCCGAGTACGGGGAAGGCCGTCGCCACGATCACGCGCACGACCTTCTGCCGCGGGGACGGCGGTTTCGGCGGGCCCACTGGTCCCATCCGACCGGTGCACAAGCTTCCCGAACGCGAGCCCGACCATACCTGCGACCTGCCGACCCTGCCGCAGCAGGCCCTGATCTACCGTCTCAACGGGGACGGCAATCCGCTACACGCCGACCCGGATGTCGCCAGGGAGGCCGGATTTCGAGCGCCCGATCCTGCACGGTCTCTGCACCTTCGGTGTCTCCGGTCATGCCCTTCTGAAGACCCTGTGCGGTTACGACCCCACCCGTCTCAAACGCTTCGACGTGCGGTTCTCCGCACCGGTCTTTCCCCGGCGAAACTATCCGCACGGAGATGTGGCGCGACGGCAGCACCGTCTCTTTCCGCGCACGGGTGGTCGAACGTGATGTCGTTGTGCTCAACAACGGCTATGCGGAGGTGGTGTGACGATGAACGAACAACACTCAGCCCACCCAACCCACCCGTCATGGCCCGGCCTGACCGGGCCATCCATGCCGACGCTGTCACATTCCAGCTCCGGCAGAGCTGACAACGCAGTTACGGCATTGATCGCCCCATCAAGTGGGGCGATGACGGAAAATGGGAGGGGCGCGTCATGAAACATGTCCTTGGGTGCCTCTTCCTTGCGCTTTCGATCATGGTGCTGTCGGGCCGGGCTGACGCGGATGCCCTGGCGTCCTACAGCGTCGTTGCCTACGACCCGGTCAACGACAGGACGGTATTGCTCGCGCGGGCCGTGGTTGATGGCGCGGAGACGGCTTGTCCGGTGTTTGTGGTTGATGGCAAAGCAACGGTCTCGGCGCCTCGCTACAATCCCGATGCCGAACGGTTTCCGGTCGCGGTCTGTGAAGTCGTCGTGCCGCTCAATGCAACGGTCAGCATCGCAGACAAGCCCATCGCCACCATGCATGGGCATGACGGCGGAGGCCTTGATGTTGCCATCCTGGGCGATACCGGCTGCTCGCCCAAGGATCAGAGTTGCGAGGATGGCTGGCCGTTCCCCGAACTGGCCGCATCCGCTGCAGGCGACAGCCCCGACCTCGTGATCCACATGGGCGACTACGACTATCGCGGCACGCCATCACGCCGTGATGAGGGCGATCCCCGTGTTTATGACGGCTGTGTGCCGGGCGCCGACGCCGACTACGTCTCCCTGCACGACCTCTCGACCTGGGAGACCTGGCGCGACGATCTGATGACGCCTGCCGCGCCGCTCATGGATGCTGCCCCCTGGGTTGTCGTGCGCGGAAACCACGAACTCTGCAGCCGGGGTGGCGATGGCTGGTTCTATTTCCTCGACCCTCATTCCGAACTGCTGGACCCCCTGCACGGAACACGCCACTGCACGGCACCCGTCGTGACGACCGAACCGTATCGGGTTTCTGTCGGCAACCTCGACATGGTCGTGCTCGACAACTCCGATGGCTGTGATGCCAGTTCCTGGCAGGACGAGGCAGCGTTTGCCTGGCAGGTCAGAGAGTTCTCGCCTCTGCTCAACCAGACTGTGGATCTTGCCGCAGAAGGCGACGATCCCGTCTGGCTGCTGACCCATCGTCCGTTCTGGTCGGCGAATGTGTTAAGCGGTGGCGGCACCTTCGATGGCAGTGATGCCTGGCAACTGACCCTGAAGGCGGCGCTGGATGGTAAGCTTCCCGGCAACGTTTCGCTGGTGCTGTCGGGCCATGTCCATGAGGCCCAGGCGCTTTCCTTTGACAGCGACCGGCCGTCTCAGATCATCGTCGGCAACAGTGGTACACATCTCGACAGCAACGTGATCACGCTTCCGGTTGCCATGGAGGTTGATGGTGAGGCGGCGACCGGTTGGGTCTCGGCCGTGCCGTCGACGACGGCGGCCTTCGGCTACCTTTCCGTGAATCTGGATGATGCGATGACCTGGCGCGGTGATCTCACATCGTTCGATGCCGATGGCAGCGTTGCGCCATCCCTGCTGATGACCTGCGCCATGCCAATCCGTGATGGAGATGTCTGTGCCCCACCCGCTCCCTGAAGGTCCCGATGAACGTTATGCCGCTTACCTTGCCGAAGGGCGGATCTGCATTCAGCAATGCGGCGATTGTCAGCGCCACGTCTTTTACCCGCGGCTCTTTTGCCCCCATTGTCACGGATCATCCCTGACCTGGCGCGAGGTGTCGGGCAAGGGCACGGTCTATGCCACCACGGTGATCCGGCAGAGGCCGGACAAGGGCGGGCCCTACAACCTATGCCTTGTGGACATGGAGGAGGGCGTGCGCTTTCCCGGGCGTGTGGAGGGGCCGGCACCCGAAGACGTGAAAATCGGCATGGCCGTCGCGGCACGCATCAAACAGGAGGACGGCAATCCGCTGGTCGTCTTTGATCCCTCATGAGTTTCCGGGGGAAGGTTGCCGCCGTGGGTGTTGGCCTGGCGGGCATCGGCGAGGCGCCGGGCCTGTCGCATCTCGACCTCACCGCCATGGCCGCCAAACAGGCGCTGGATGAAGCCGGGCTTTCCTTCAGCGATGTCGACGGCCTGTTCGCGGCGAACCTGCAGAACATCTTCGCCCCGCTCAATGTCGGGGAATATCTGGGCATCCGGCCCAAGCTTTCTGAAGGCACGCAGATCGGCGGCTCCTCGCCGGTCGCACACCTGATCTGGGCCGCGCTGGCGCTCGATGCCGGGCTGATCGATACCGCGCTCATCTGTTACGGCAGCACCCAGCGCAGCGTGGCGGGCAAGCTGCTGTCGCCCTCGACCAGCGAACCGCTGATCTACGAGATGCCCTATGGCCCGCGTTATCCCATCAGTTCCTATGCGCTCTCGACCTCGCGCCACATGTACGAATACGGCACGACGCGCGAACAGCTTGCCGATGTCGCCGTTGCCGCGCGCCAATGGGCGGCGCTGAACCCGGATGCCTTCATGCGCGGCCCGCTCACGCGTGACGAAGTCATCGACGCCAGGATGATCTGCGATCCCTTTACCGTGCGCGATTGCTGTCTGGTGACCGATGGCGCGGGTGCCGTCGTGCTCACCCGGTCCGACCGCGCGCGTGACTGCAATCGTGAGCCGGTCTATCTGCTGGGTGCGGCCATGGCCCACTGGCATCGCCAGATTTCCCAGCTTCCCGACCTGACCCAGACCTGTGCCAGCGAGACCGGACCCCGCGCCTTCGAGATGGCCGGACTCAAGCCCGCCGAGATCGACGTGCTGGAACTCTATGACGCCTTTTCGATCAACCCGATCATGTTCCTCGAGGACCTGGGCTTCTGCGCCAAGGGCGAGGGCGGCCCGTTTGTCGAGAACGGCGGCATCGCGCCGGGCGGACGCCTGCCGGTCAACACCAATGGCGGCGGCCTCTCCTGCGTGCATCCGGGCATGTACGGCATCTTCACCGTGATCGAAGCGATCCAGCAGTTGCGCGGTGACTGCGGTGACCGTCAGGTCGCGGATGCCAAGACAGCCATCAGCCACGGCAACGGCGGCCACTTCTCCAGCCAGGTCACGGCGATCTGGGGCGTGCAGGAGACGCTCTGACGGCCAGCGTCATGTCCTGCCGGCGACTTCGCTTGCAGTCTCGGCTGCCGGTGCGTCGGTCGCCGCGCTCCAGTGATCCATCAGCACGGTTGCCACCAGATCGCCGCAGACATTGATGGCCGTGCGGCACATGTCGAGGATGCGGTCCACACCCATGATCAGTGCAATGCCTGCCGGGGGAATGCCGACCGTACCCAGCACCATGGCCAGAACGACGATGCCCACACCTGGTGCGGCCGGTGTACCGATCGAAGCGCCCACAGCCGTGATGACGATCAGTGCCATGCCGGCCAGGCTGATATCGACCCCGAAGACCTGAGCCAGGAAGATCGCGGCAACGCCCTGATAGAGCGCGGTGCCGTTCATGTTGATGGTGGCGCCCAGGGGAATGACGAACTGACTGATGGAACTACGCACCTTCAGCGTTTCCTCTGCCGTCTTGATGGAAAGCGGCATCACGGCTGCCGAACTCGACGTCGAGAACGCCAGCAGCAGCAGTTCGCGGGTTCCTGCCAGGAACGGCAAGGGGCGTCTGCCCGCAAAGACGAACAGCAGGATCATGTAGAACACGAAGAGGATCAGAAGACCTGCCAGTACCGTCGCGACATAGACGGCCATGCCGAGCAGGGCAGCAAGGCCGATCTTGGACGTCAGCTGCGCCAGAAGACCGAACACTGCGATGGGCGCCAGCATCATGGCCCAACGCACCACGGTCATGCAGACTTCCTGCAGGGAGCCCAGAAGGTCCAGCAGGGGTTTTGATTGTCCAGGCGGCATCATCACGAGGGCGACACCCACGACCACGGCAAAGATCACCACACGCAGCATGTCGCTCTCGACCATCGAGCCCAGCGGATTGGCGGGCAGAAGGGACATCAGCTTTTCGGGGATCTCCGACAGAGCGGGCGGTCCCGACGCTTCGACCGGACCAAGCGTTGCGGTGCCAACGGCCTGGCGCACCATCTCCTGATCCACGAAACTACCGGGCTGGATGACCAACGCCAGAACGATGCCGATAACGATGGCAAGCGCTGTCGTTGCAATGAAGTAGAGCACGACACGCAGGCCAATCGTGCGCAACTGGGACGGGTTTTCCGTTGCCGCGAGCCCTCTGATGATCGAGGCAAACACGAGCGGCACCACGATCATCTGGATCAGCGCCAGAAACAGTCTTCCCGGCATGGCAAGCCAGTTGCCAAGGGTCGCTGCGGTCGTCGGTTCCAGCCAGCCGCCTGTCGGGCCGATGGCAATGCCCATGGCGAGCCCCAGCACCATGCCGGCCAGCACCTGTGCCCACAGACGCCCGCGAACCAGGCTGCGCAGATAGCCGCTGAGATACTTCAACGAACGGGGATGAATCTGCTCAAGCGACGACAGACGACGGGATGTCGCGGGATTCACGGTCATCAGATCTCCAGAATGCGGGTTTGTCTGGCATCATGAACGGCACGGAAAGGAGCGCACTGCGATAGATCAAACGCCTGTGAGGGCGTGGCCCCCGTATTGCTGGGCTGCTTTACTGGTTTCGTCCGAGACGGAGGAAACCGATGGACGACTACAACTATGCGCATTTCCCGCCCACGGGTGAGAAAGCCGACAAGTTCGAGCGATTCTACGAAGCGCCGAACGTGGGGACGATCGCACCCGATATGGCCCTGGAAGACCTGGAGAGCGGCGAGACGCTCCATCTCAAGGATCTCTGGAAGTCAGGCGCTGTTCTGATGGAGTTCGGCAGCTACAGCTGAGCGTATTGCACGATGGCGGCCGAGGCGATGGAAGACATCGCTGAAGTGTACGCCGACCGGTCCGTGCGATCGGTTTTTGTGTATGTACGTGAGGCTCATCCAGCCGAGAACCTGCCGCCCCATGCCTCGATGGAGCATGAAGCGCGAACACGCGCGCCAGTTCCGTGAGGAACAGAAGATCAAACGCCCCATCCTGCTCGATGACATGACGGGCACCTGCCACCGGGCCTTCGGCACCCTGCCCAACATGACCTGGCTGATCGGGCGCGGTGGCCTGATCCTCTACAAGGCCGCCTGGACCCGGCCCGATGACGTCGTCGCCGCCCTGGACGAAAGCTGGGGCGGCTACCAGCGCCGCCGCCAGGATGACCTGATGCCGGCCTACAGCGAACGCATGATCTGGCGCGCTGGGAGAAGACGACCGTTTCATCGAACTCTCCAAACGCTCCGGCCCCCAGGCCATCGAGGAGATGTTCGGCAAGGAGGGGCTGGTGAAGGCCTACGGAAGCGAGAGTGCCACTTAAAATTGTTTTTGTTGAATCAGAACACGTAATAAGGATAGATTGTAAGTCAGCTATAGGGGAGATTTAGCATGTCTGTCATAACTCAACGTGTTTCAGGAGTTCTGGTGGCCTTGTTCATGGTTGGAGCAACCGTCGAAACTTCGCAGGCTGATGAAGACGATCAGATGTCAAAGGACATCGAAGCGTGGATGTTAAGTATGGGCGCGTCCACTGTCTTGCATTGGAAGAGTGTAGCTGACCGCACATCTCTTTTGGTCAGTTTGGCCGAACCTACGAAGGTTATTGTTTGCTCTCAGTCACGGGGCTCCTGGGCCGGAGGAAGTTATTACGTTTACGATCGGAGAGGTTACGACCGGAGGCAATACCAACTACGATTCTTCTACAGGGTCCTGCTTCTACTTGGTCACAACTCACGCGAGCGTGCGGCCTGAAAACAAGTCAGCTAATCAAGGCTATATGGCGATCTTTGATTAGAAGTTGCCAAACTTGACCCAGAACTTATGGGGTGCGTGTAAAGTTCATCAGTTCTGCGGCTGCTTCGTCGAAGAAGGCATGGAAGGCAGGCACGCTGTTGCCACTGGCGCAGCAGTGGCCCCAGGTGGTGTCGAAGATGCGCAGTTCCGCGTTGGGCATCTGGGCGACTTCGATGGCGTTGTCTTCGGGCGGGAAGTAGAGGTCGGTTGAGGCGGGCATGACAATCGCCTTTGCCTTGATCGCGCCAAGGGCGGCCTTGAAGTCACCGCCATAGAGATCGTTGTTGGAGATGTCGCCCTGCTGCCAGGTCCAGATCTTGTGGAGCAGGTTGTTGGGGTCCCAGCCGGTTACATGATCGGCCTCCCAGTCGAGGAGCAGGTCCTCATAGGTCTCGTAACCCAGTTCGCGGTAGGTCCCTTCGCGGTACCAGGTCTGGGAGAACGCCCAGCCGGCATAGACCCGACCGAAGGCCTTCAAGCCCCGTAAGGGGTGCGCAAGGTAGTCACCACCGTTCCAGTCGCCATCGGCGGTGAGCGCCGCCTTCACGCCTTCCAGGAAGACGACATTGTGGGGCGCCGTTCTTGCCGAGCCGCAGAACGGCAGGATGGCATCGACCATGTCGGGGAACTGTGCGGCCCACTGGAACGACTGGCAGGCCGCCATGGACCAGCCGGTCACCAGCGCGATGCGCTCGATGCCCAGATGTTCGGTGAGGAGCCGGTGCTGGCACGCAACGTTGTCGTGGAACGTGGTTCTGGGAAAGCGCGGACCGTCCTGGGGGGCGGCCGTGTTGCTGGGCGAGGACGAGACCGCGTTGCCGAACAGATTCACGCCGACGATGAAATGGCGTGCGGGATCAATCGCCCGGCCCGGACCGAAGTAACACTCGTTGCGTTCGTGGGTGCCGGTATAGAAGGTCGGCAGCACCACGACGTTATCGCGGGCATCGTTCAGCGTGCCATAGGTCTTGTAGGCCAGCTTGGCATCACGCAGGACGTCACCCGATTGCAGGGTGACGTCGCCGAGATCAAAGGTCTCGTGCCCGGCAGCCATCAATAGAGCCGCAGGTATTCCTGCACTTCCCAGTCGGTAACGGCCTGATGGTAACGCTCCCATTCATCGACCTTGTAGGCCATGAAGGATTCAGCCATCTGCTCGCCCATGGCCTGCCGGACGAAGTCGTCGCTGCGCAGGGTCTCGATGGCCTCCAGCAGGTTGCGCGGCAGGCGCTGGGTGCCCGACTCCTCGATATCCTTCTGGGACAGCGAATAGAGGTCCTGGTTGAGCGGGCGTCCAGGGATCATAGCCGTTGACCACGCCGTCGGTGATGGCCGCAGCCGAGATGCCCAGGCCCAGATAGGGGTTCATGCACATGTCGGCGGCGCGGTTCTCGATGCAGAAACGGCTCTGGGGCAGGCGCAGCATGGCCGAGCGGTTGTTGTAACCATAGGTCATGTGCGTGGGCGCCCAGGTCACCGTGCCACCCTCGAAGCCGCCGACACGGGGCACCAGGCCGTTGTAGGAGTTGACCGTGGGGCAGGCGACCGCCGTCAGGGCGCCGCCATGGCGCAGCAGCCCGGCGACCGCGTTGAAGACGCGGATCGCCCCAGCCGCCGTCTGGCCGTCTCGAAGATGTTGACGTCGGGCTCATCGACATGGCGCATGGAGATGTTCATATGCGCGCCCGAACGCCAGTCACCGATGGTGGGTTTGGGCATGAAGGTCGCGAACATGCCGTGTTTCTTGGCGATCTCCTTCAGGAGAATGCGCAGGAACACCAGGCGGTCGGCCATCTGCAGGATGTTGGTGTAACCGAAGTCGAGCTCAAACTGGCTGTAGGCCCCTTCGGCCACGACATCATGCAGGTCCCATTCGAGTTCCTTGTCGAGGATCTCGATCAATTCGCCCAGGAAGCCCATGGAATCCATGGTGTGTTCCACGTCGTAACCAAACGCCTGGCGGCGTGGGCGCAGGCCTTCGCCGGGCTGGGGGTCGTTATCGTAGGCCTTGACCGGCTGGCCGTCTTTCCAGCGCATCACCATGAATTCCGGCTCGACACCGGCATAGAGCTGGTAACCCTTGGCTTCGCAGTCGCGCACGATGCGTTTCATCGCGCTGCGCGGACACACGTTATAGGGCTTGTCGCTCCACCACAGGTCGGCAAAGACCCAGGCCAGGCTGCGGTCCCAGGGGCAGATCAGCAGGGAATCGAGATCAGGTACCATGATCTGATCGGGATCAGCCGGGCCAAGCTCGGGCACAAACGATACCGAATGCACGGCAAACTGCGGCCCCTTGCCCTTGCACAGGCGGTGCCAGTCAGAGATGGGGACCGGCTTGGTCTTGGGCACGCCCAGAAGGTCGATCCAGCAGCACAGGATCGATTTGATGCCTTTGGAAACCAGCCAATCGCCGGTCTCCTTGATGCGTTCCTCTGAAGCCAGCGCTTCCTCGAGCGATTGTGGATCAGGAAGTGTCATGACGGATGCCCCCGTTGGTGTTGATGTGCGATAGCGTTTCTCCCCAACCCGTCATGGCCCCACTTGATGGGGCCATCCATGCCTGAGGCCAAGCACTCCAGCTCTGCCGGTGACATGATGGCGGCACCATCGTGCGCGTGACAACCCGTCGGTGGGTGGTGCCGGTGCTCCGGCAGGGATGAGCGCCGGTCAAGCCGTGCCATGACGGGTGTGCGGGAAGGTCGGAGCGCGAGCCGGAATCTAATAGCCCAGCTCGGGACGGACGATGTTGTGGAGTGGGTCGCCGGCGATGAAGCGGCGCATGTTGGAAAGGAAGATGTTGAGCGTGGTCTCGATATAGGTGTCGCCGTCATCGGCCGAGATATGCGGCATCACCATCAGGTTGGGTGTCGTCCAGAGCGGTGAATCCGCCGGCAGGGGCTCGGGGTCGAAGACGTCGAGGATCGCGCCGCCGATCTGGCCGGTGCCCAGGAACTCGACCAGCGCGTCATAGTCCATGGTGCCGGCGCGCCCGATGTTGATGATTCCGGCACCGGGTTTCATGCGCGCCAGGCGCTCGCGGCTCATCAGGTTGACGGTTTCGGGCGTCATGGGCGTGGCGACAAAGACCTGATCGGCGCGCGGCAGGAAGTCATCCAGCTGCGCCACCGTTCCCATCTCGTCGACATGGGGGTGGGGATTGCCGTGGCGGCTGATGCCCAGAACCCGGATGCCCAGTTTCTTGAGCTGTTTGGCGGCGCCGCCGCCCAGGCTGCCGACACCCACGATCAGCACCGTGCGCCCCTCGATGGGCGTGGAATAGAGCGAGAGCCATTCCGACTTGGCCTGATTGCTGGCGATGGCCGGGATGTGGTTGTGGAGCATCATGACGGCCATCAGGCCGAAAGTCGCCGGCCTTGTCGGCCTGGGCGCCCTTGTTGTTGGTGATGACGAGGCCTTCGGGCACCCAGTCCATGGGGCAGAGATGCTCGACACCCGCCCCGATGATGTGAATCCATTTCAGGTGGGGCGCGACCTCGCGCAGGTTCTCCGTCGGCAGGTCCCAGCACATCAGGGCCTCGGCGGTTCTGCATGGACTCGGCGAAGGTGTCGGTGTCCCAGTCGATGACGGTATCGAGCTGGGGCGCGATGTCGGAGAAACCCCTTCAGCGCGGCGTCATAACGCTCCTGCGTGGTCGTGAAGACCGGCTCGCTCTCCGGGCGTGGGCGGAAAGGTGTCGGGATGGGCGTGGTTGTTCTTGATGTGGACGCGCACACTCATGCTGCAACACCTTCGGCTTCCAGGGTCTTGAGGGCGGCGATGACCTGCTGGTCGCGTTCGTCACCTTTCAGGTGTTCCGCCGCGAACTGGATGTCCATCACCGCCATGCCGACCTTCTGCAGGAGCTTGCGGTCATCCCCGCCGCCGGCTCTGGCACCGTCAGGACGGTGTCGCCGCCATAGGTCGGCAGCGGATTGGGCCAGATCGAGGTGGCATGCGGGGGCTCCGTGCCGTCCTGCAGGGCGCCGATCAGCTCGCGCAGGCGGCGGCGGTACATCTGGATGCCCTTGTCGCTGGGCACCAGGTTTTCCTTCTCGTGTTCGCTGAACACGCCCATGCCCTCGCAGGCTTCGACATCGGCGGGAAAGCGCTGGCGCTCCTCATAGGGCCGGTCAAAGACCTCGCCCTGTTCGATCAGCTCAGGGCCCTTCGGGCGTGTTGTATTCCTGCGGGATCGCCACGGTCACCAAACACGGCCCAGGCAAAACACATGGTTTCGGTGTCGTCGAGCGGCACGACCCAGCGGGCAAAGGAGGTGCGCCCGAAAGTAACGTTGTTCGCCGTGCCGTCGGCGGCAAAGGCAGCGCCGGCCTGGGTGTAGTTGGGCAGGACCAGCTCGTTCACGCGGACCCAGACATTGTCGCCGACGCGGCGTGTCGCCGTGCCGATATAGCCGGACGGGCGTTCATAGAACTTCATCTCGCCGATTTCGCCGAAGCCCTTCGGAGAACTGCTGGCGGCTCATGCGCGAGTGCAGGAAGGCGGTGTGCAGCGGGTCGAGGATGGCGTCCTGAACCTGAATCCAGTTGCAGTGGAAGGGCGCCTTGTAGGGCACCATCTCGTGCCCGAGCATTTCCAGGGTGTCGTAGATGGGGAACTCGGGCACCGACGTCAGGCGGGCCGAGATAGGCGAAGATCGAGGCCCTGATACTCCCGCACGGGATAGGCACCCAGACGGGTGGAAGCCTGGATGCGTTCCTCAACGCCGTCGGGCTGGCCGGGCGCTTCGACAACGGTGCCGTCCACGTCGAACAGCCAGCCGTGGTAGCAGCAGCGGATGCCGCGGCCTTCGCAGATACCGAATTCCATCGACGCGCGGCGGTGCGGGCAGTTCTTGTGGACCAGGCCCAGCCGATCGCTCTTGTCGCGGAACAGCACCAGGTCTTCGCCCAGCACGCGGATCAGCTTGGGGCGTTCACCCAGCTCCCTGGCAAGTTCGACCGGCTGCCAGTAGCGGCGCAGGTAATTCGCCGCATGGCGTGCCGGGGCCGACCTGAGTCAGCACCGGAATCGCTCGCGCCGGTCCAGGTCTGGTGATAGCCGTCATACGGCGCGGAGGTGTTGGTGCGTGGTGCCATCGCTCACTCTGGAATGCAGGTTCAGGATGCCACGATGCGATTGTGTCGCATTTGACAGCAAGCGATGATTTTGCACGATGGGTGTGAATGAAACTCACACCAGGGTCTGATGTGAAACGCGGATCGCTCCAGTTCAACTGCCCTGCGCGCCTTTGAGGCGGCTGCGCGACACCTGAGTTTTTCGCGTGCTGGGGACGAACTCCACGTTACCCACAGCGCGATCAGCCATCAGGTGCGCCAGCTGGAGGCCTCGCTCGGCTTTGACCTGTTTCATCGCAGCAATCGCGGCGTCACGCTGACCGAGGCCGGCCAGACCCTGATGCCGGTCCTGGCCGATGCCTTCGACCGCATCGCCACAACCCTGGGGGGGCTTGTGGCCGACCAGCACGAGGGCGCCCTGAAGGTCACGACGACGCCGACCTTTGCCGCCAAGTGGCTCATTCCCCGCCTGGGAGACTGGCAGCGGCGTTACCCTGCCATCCCGATCCACCTCCATCCCACCCTGGCCTTCAGCAACCTGGGCACCGGTGAAGCCGATATCGGCCTGCGATGCGGATTGGCACCATGGCAGGGGTTGGAATCCGAGTTGATGCTCCCCATCCATCTCACACCGCTTTGCAGCCGGGCAGCCTGTGCCGCGTTGGGTGATAATCCCGACCCCGCGGTCATGCTCGAGCAGACGCTGATCCATGCCGATGTTCGCGGCCATGCTCTGGGTGAGGAATGGCGCTACTGGCTGGAGGCCGCCAGGGTGCCGGCAGGTGAAGAACTGCCGGGCCTGTCTTTCCAGGACCCGAACCTTGCCCTGCAGGCCGCCATGGACGGGGTGGGTTTTGCCATGGGTTATCTGGAACTTGCCCAGCCGGACATCGATGCCGGTCGCCTGATCCGGCCTTTCGATCTCACGGCGGAGCACCCCTTTTCCTATTTTCTCGTCTGGCCGAAAACCCGGTCAGGAGACAGCCGCGTTACGGCGTTCCGGGATTGGATTGGTGAGCAAATCTGACTGGACAGTCAGTTGCCTGCCGATAGCGGTGGCGTGTTGAGGCGGTGGCAGACTACAATCGTGCCAATCAGTTACAGGGGGCCAGGATGGCGCGCGATTCACAATACGATGTTTTGTTTGAAGAGGTGAAGATCGGCCCGGTCACGGCGCGCAACCGCTTCTATCAGGTGCCCCACTGCAACGGGATGGGCACACATTATCCCAGCGCCATGGCCGCGATGCGCGGCGTAAAGGCAGAAGGTGGCTGGGCTGTCATCTGCACCGAAGAATGCGACTTTCATCATACCGGTGATGTCACGCCTGCCATCGAAGCGCGCCTTTGGAGCGAGCAGGATATTCCGATCATGGCGCGTATGGTCGACAATGTTCACAAACACGGCGCTCTTGCTGGATGTGAGCTGGTCTATGGCGGTGCGGCCGGCCACAACAAACTCTCGCGTGAAGTCCCCATGGCCCCGGTCGCAATTCCGGTGGAAGGGTTCGAGCCCGGCCAGGCGCGCACCATGGACAAGGCCGACATTGCCAACTTCCGCCGCTGGCACAAACAGGCCGCCATTCGTGCACGTGATGCCGGGTTTGACATCATCTATGTCTATGCCGCGCACAATCTTTGCCTGATGCAGCATTTCATTGCGCAGCGTTACAACCAGCGCACGGATGAATACGGCGGTTCCATTGAGAACCGCGTGCGCCTGCTGCGTGAAGTCATTGAGGACACCAAGGATGCCGTCGGTGACACCATGGGCGTGGCGGTGCGGTTCGCGGTCGATGAACTCCTGGGTGATGGCAGCATCACGGCCGATGGCGATGGCCGGGCCGTGGTCGAGCTTCTGGCTGACCTTCCCGATCTCTGGGACGTCAACATCAGCGAATGGGAAAACGACAGCCAGACCGCGCGTTTCTCGGAGGAGGGATTCCAAGAATCCTTCATCGGCTGGGTCAAGGAAACAACCAACAAGCCGGTTGTGGCCGTGGGCCGCTATACCTCGGTCGACCGCATGGTCTCACTGGTCAACAAGGGCATTGTGGATTTCATTGGCGCGGCGCGCCCTTCCATTGCCGATCCCTTTCTCCCGAAAAAGGTCGAGGAAGGCCGTATCGACGACATCCGCGAATGCATCGGCTGCAATATCTGCGTCTCCGGTGACTTCATGCATATGCCCATGCGTTGCACCCAGAACCCGACCAAGGGCGAAGAATGGCGACGCGGCTGGCATCCCGAACGGATCGATGGCAAAGCAAGTGACAGCAAGGTCCTGATCGTCGGTGGCGGACCCACCGGTCTGGAGGCCGCGCGTGCCCTGGGACAGCGCGGCTATGAAGTGACGCTTGCCGAGGCAACGACCGAACTGGGTGGTCACCTCAACCAGCTGGAGAAACTGCCGGGTCTTTCAACCTGGGGCAGGGTGCGCGACTGGCGCGTTGGCCAGTTGCACAAGTTGCCCAATGTCGAACTTTTCATGGATAGCGAACTTGGTGCTGATGAGGTCCACGAATTCGGCTTTGACCATGTTGCCATTGCCACGGGATCATCCTGGCGACGCGATGGTCTGGGCCGGGCGCACCGGCAGCCCATCCCGGGCTTTGAAGAATCCGGCATCTTCACGCCCGATGATGTGATGGCGGGCGCTGAGCTTTCCGGCCCGGTCGTGATCTATGACGATGATCATTACTTCATGGGCAGCGTGCTGGCGGAAGTCGCAGTCGCGCAGGGCCACAAGGTCATCTACGTCACGCCCGCAACCGACGTGGCCCACTGGACCCACAACACCATGGAGCAATCGCGCATCCAGTACCGTTTGATGGATCTGGGTGTCGAACTCCACCTCGCCAAGAAAATTGCCTGCGTGGGTGATGAAGAACTCGAACTTGCCTGCACCTATTCCGACAACCGATCCTGGCTTGATCGCGGCAGCCTGGTGCTGGTCACCATGCGGAATGCCCACGATGCGCTTTACCGTGAACTCAGCAGCGATGAGCCCGCCCTGAAGGCGGCAGGCATCAAGAGCGTCACGGCAATCGGCGATTGTCTGGCGCCCGGTTTGATCGCTGCGGCGGTTTATGGCGGCCACAAGTATGCGCGTGAACTCGATACCGATGTACCGCTCGACACGACACCTTTCCGCCGTGAAGTGGTGGAACTTTCCAACGATTGGCCAGGAGCAGCCTGATGACCCGCGATCCTCGTTACGACGTTCTGTTTGAACCTGTGAAGATCGGGCCTGTGACGGCGCGCAACCGGTTCTATCAGGTGCCCCACTGCAACGGCATGGGCCGGACCTATCCATCCAGCATGGCGGCAATGCGTGGCGTAAAGGCCGAAGGCGGATGGGCAGTGATTTCGACAGAGCAGATCGATATCCATCCCACGTCGGATATCTCGCCGTCGTCGGAGGGCCGGTTGTGGTCCAATCAGGACGTCCCCTATCTCGCGCGCATGTGCGATGCGGTGCATGAACATAACTCGCTGGCCCTGATTGAGCTGACCCACAACGGCAAGTTTGCTCCGAACCTATATAGCCGCGAAGTGCCGATGTTCCCGTCGCACATGCCGGTTGTCGGCAGTCCCTGGCAGTGCCGCGCGATGGACAAGTCCGACATCCGCGACTATCGGCGTTGGCATCTCGAAGCGGTCAAGCGATCCAAGGAGGCCGGGTTCGACATCATCTGCTGTTACGCCGGGCATAACCTGTCGCTTGCTGGCCAGTTCATGCTGCCGCGCTACAACAAACGCACGGATGAATACGGCGGCAGTCTGGAAAACCGCATTCGCCTGTTCCGTGAGCTCATTGCCGATGCCAAGGATGCCGTGGGCGACACCATGGGCGTGGTTGCGCGTTTTGCGGTGGACGAGCTGCGCGGTGCCGAAGGCATGGAGTTCGAGAAGGAAGGGCGCGAGATCATCGAGATGATGGCCGAGGAGCCTGACCTCTGGGACGTCAATGTATCGGAATGGGCAAATGACAGCGTCACCAGCCGTTTTGCCGAGGAGGGCTTTCAGGAATCGTTCATTTCCTTTGTGAAGGACGTCACGACCAAGCCGGTCGTTGCCGTAGGGCGTTACACCTCGCCCGATCGCATGGTGTCTCTGGTGAACAAGGGTGTGATCGACATGATCGGCGCGGCGCGGCCTTCTATTGCTGATCCGTTCCTCCCTAAGAAGATCGAGGAAGGGCGTATCGACGACATCCGCGAATGCATCGGCTGCAACATCTGTGTTGCCTGGGACATCCACAAGGCGCCCATGCGCTGCACCCAGAATCCGACCAAGGGCGAGGAGTGGCGCAAGGGCTGGCACCCTGAACGCATTGCGCCCAAGGCGAACGATGATTCAATCCTGATCATCGGAGCCGGCCCAGCAGGTCTGGAAGCTGCCCGTGCTGCCGCAGAGCGCGGCTATAACGTTACGCTGGCCGAAGCGCGCGAAGAACTGGGTGGTCGTGTGACGCGCGAAAGCAATCTGCCTGGTCTGTCAGCCTGGGGCCGGGTACGTGACTATCGCGTGCATCGCATCCAGCAGATGGCCAATGTCGAAATATTCCAGGGAAGCGAGCTCGATGCTGCCCAGGTTCTGGAGTTCGGCGCCAATCAGGTCGCAATTGCGACCGGCGCGCACTGGCGCAAGGACGGTTACGGCAGCGCACACCAGTTTCCGATTCCCGGAGCCGACGGTGCCAATGTGTTAACGCCTGACGACGTGATGGACGGTGTGGTGCCCAACGGCCCGGTCGTGGTTTATGACGATGAGCATTACTACATGGGCGCTGTCGTGGCCGAGAAGCTGCGGGGTGACGGGCTCGAGGTTGTCCTGGTCACGACGGATTCCAAGGTTTCATCCTGGACCGACGCCACGCTTGAACAGCACCGCATTCAGGCGCGCATCATCGAGCTGGGTATCGAGATTGTCACCAACCACAAGCTCGACAAGGTCAACTCCGGCACGATCGAACTTTCCTGCCTCTACAGCGGCCAGACTCGCTCCATCAATGCTGCAAGCATTGTGATGGTGACGTCGCGCGTGCCTGATGATGCGTTGTTCCATGCCTTGATGGCAGAAGAACAGAAGTTCGCAGATGCCGGGTTGCAGGGCGTCAAGCGCATTGGTGATTGTTACGGTCCTTCGATCATCGCTGCGGCGGTCTATGAAGGGCACCGCTTTGCGCGGGAGCTGGGCACGGAACCTGCCGACATTCCCTATCGCCGTGAACTGACCGAACTGGCAGATGGATTTGTACTGCCCTGAATAAGCAGAAGGCCGGGTGTTGCCACCCGGCCTTCCAGTTACTTCCCGAAGGAACAAGCGATTACATCATCGCGTTGTCGGTCCATTCCTTGACCTTTTCGGGATTGTTGTCGAGCCACTCGTTGACGACTTCGACGAGATCACGACCGTTGTCGTCGATCTCTGCCATCATCGCTGCCTGTTCGGCATTGGTGATCTGGTAGACCTCAATGAGGTTCCAGGCGGCAGGATGCGAGTTATGAAGCTCCTTGTTGACCATCTTCCAGATGGTCACCGACGACCAGTCGCAGTCATAAGTCGCATCAGGGTTCATGCCCAGCGATGCGTCATCATGACAACCATCGTAGTACTCGGGCAGATAGACGCGTGTCATGTCGATCTGAGCGTGCAGCCAATGCGGCTCCCAGAACATGGTGATCAGCGGAGCCTGACGTGAAACAGCAGACTTGATCTCGGCAATGAGGGCGCCTTCGCCACCAGACGGGATCGCAACGTAGTCGAGGTCGAGCGCTGCAATACGGGCGGCGTTCGTATCACCCCATTCGGCAGGGTAATCGAGGAACCGGCCGGAAGGCGACGTGTCTGCCGTCTCGAACAGTTCGGTGCAGGCGTTCAGCGCTTCCCAGCTTGGCAGGCCCGGGCACATTTCGACGACATAGGACGGAACGTACCAGGCTTCCTGCGGACGCAGGCCTGACTCACCCAGAACCTGAACGGTGCCGGAATCAATCGCTTCGTCGAATGCTTCACCGATGTTCGAGCTCCAGATTTCCAGCGTGGCATCGATGTCGCCATCGGCCAGAGCGGTCATCTGAGGGTAGTAACCCGCAGTGATGTATTCGACGTTGTAACCCATGCGCTTGAGGACTTCGCCGGCAACCGCCGTACTGACGTGCTGACCTGTCCATTCGTTCATGGCGAGCTTGATCGGCTCTTCTGACTCAGGAATGTTCTGCGCCTGAGCAGCAGCCGACATGCCCATAACGAGCGCGCCAACGGCAGCAGCCGAAGAAAATTTGCGGATAAGATCCATAATTATGTGTCTCCCAGTATGTGGATCAAGTTCGGCCACGTTGGACCGAATCTGAGGCGATTTTATGCGCAACCAGGGGGGTAAGCGCAAGTCGGTCGTGAATTTGGTCCAGATTGTACCGGCATCGGGGTGATTTCGTGGGCCGGAAAACTGCTTTAGTCTCTGCCTTGAACATGGGGAGAAAGCGCTGATGGGTGACTTTGTGCATGCTGCCAAACGCGGCAGAGTTCTCGAAATCGTGATGGACCGCCCACCTGCCAATGCGATCAATCGCCAGTTCAGCATGGAGATGTACGAAGCCCTGAGTTGGCTGAAAGATGACGATGATCTCCGCGTTGGCCTCGTGACTGCCACGGGCGAGCGGATTTTCAGTGCAGGATGGGACCTCAAGGAGATTGCGTCGGGATCGGGTTCCAACGCCGATGCTCTTGCCTCGGCCGATGATCTCGAAGGCGGTTTTGCAGGCATTGTCGAATTCTGGGATCTGAAGAAGCCCGTTATCGGCGCGATCAACGGCGTTGCGGTCGGCGGTGGCTTCGAGATCGCGCTGGCCTGCGATCTTCTGGTTGCGGCTGATCACGTCGAGTTTTTCCTGCCCGAGATGCAGCGTGGATTTCTGCCCGATGCCGGCGCCATCCAGCGTCTGCCGCGCCGCATTCCCTACAATGTCGCCATGGACCTGTTCCTCACTGGCCGCCGCATGGGCGCGGCCGAGGCCAAACATCTGGGACTGGTGCGCGATGTTGTGCCGCGCCAGCAACTGCTGGATCACGCCCGCGCGCTGGCGGCCGAGATTGCCGATGGCGCGCCGCTTGCCCTCCAGGCCCTGAAGGAAGCACTGGGCGCGATGATGCATCTGCCGTTGCCTGAGTCCTTCGAAGTGACGCGGCGTGCAATTCAGGCTGGTGGCTCTGGCGACAGTGGCTTGCCAACCTATGAACGCATGCTGTTCTCCGATGACTTCATGGAAGGTGCGCGCGCGTTCGCCGAGAAGCGCAAGCCTGAGTTCAAGGGTAGTTGAGGGCTTCGTTTCTCTATGAGTCGTGATCTTGATATCGTCCGTGCCCGCATCTATGCCGTCACGCCAGCCAACACGCCGCCCTATCGCTGGACAGGGCAGGACGGCTTTGTGCGCATCACCGACAATCTGCTGCGCCTGACCGCTGCCAACGGCCTGGAGGGTTGGGCATCGAACACGTCGAATGCGCCCCATGATGATGGCGCTGGCGCACCCGAACGCTCGGCTGCTGATCGGCTGCACGAGATTGCGCCGCAGGTCCTGGGTGCATCCGCGCTGGAGCGTGAAGCCGTCAGCGAACGTCTGTTGCGAACCTGTGATGATCCCCGGCGTCGTGCTGAATCGCTGATTGATATCGCCCTGTGGGATCTGATGGCGCGCGCCGCAAACCAACCACTCTGGCAGATGCTGGGCGGCGTTCGTGATGTCATCCCGGCGTATGCCAGCACACCGGTGCTCGAGACGGTTGAGGCTTATGTCGCCTATGTCGGCGATCTGGCTGAGCGCGGCTATCGGGCAGCCAAGCTGCATACCCAATGTGATCCTGATTGGGATCTGGCCATGATCGATGCGGTACATGACGCCCATGGCAAGCGCATGCGCTTCATGCTCGACGTTGAGCAACGTTATGACCTGCGCACGTCTGTGCGGGTTGGTCAGCGCCTGGCCGAACTTGAATTCGTGTGGTTCGAGGCGCCGTTGCCCGATGCCGATTTTGTCGCTTACCGCGAGTTGCGCCGGGCTGTTGACGTGCCGATCATTCCGGCCGGAAACACATTGACCAGCCTTGAAGACCTGCGGTCGGGTATCGAAGGCGGTGCGTGGGACCATGTCAGAACCGGCCCGAGCCACAATGGCGGCCTCACGGCTTCGATCCGCGCCATGGGTCTGGCTGATGCGCACGGCATGACGGTCGAACTGCAGTCCTATGGATATGAAGGGCGCAAGCTGGCTGCTCTGCATCTTGCCCTGGGTCTGGGCAATTGTGACTGGTTCGAACAACCGGTTGCCGAAACCGACTATAACTATGAACTGGCTGAACCGCCGGTGGTTGATGCCAGCGGCCTGATACACGCACCGACCGGGCCGGGTCTGGGTGCGGTGCCCGATTGGGAGCGCATTGAAGCTGAGGCGTTTCTGACCTTTGATCTGAAGGACTGAGTGATGGCGGACGATCTCGATATCACGCGTGTGCGCGGCTATGCCCTGACACCCGAGCAGTCGGTACCAACGCGCTATCACGGACGCATGGATCGCGCGGCCATGAACATCGAGCTGGTGCGCGTGACGCTGGCGGGTGGCGCAGAGGGTGCAGCGTCCTACCTGAGCGGCTGGGCTGGTCGTGCGATGGGCTGTTTTGTCAATGAAGTTGCCGCCATTGCCGAACAGATCGTGGGCCACAATGCCGGTCGGCGCGCCGCTTTGACGCAAACGCTTCTGGAAGAGGCGGGCGAGGGCCCATGGATGGGTATCTCCATGGTCGATTGCGCCATGTGGGATGCCTATGGCCGTGCGGTTGGTCAGCCGGTCTATCGTCTGTTGGGTGGTTATCGCGAGCGCATTCCGGTTTATGCCAGCACCGAGGCGTTCCTGACGATGGAGGAATATCTTGATGTGACGAAACGGTTCATCGCCATGGGTTATCCAGCGATCAAGTTTCACATGAACACCGATCCTGATTTCGACCTGGAACTGGTCGCCCTGATCACCAGCGCCTATGGCGAAGGCAAGGTGCGCTTCATGACCGATCAGGAACAGCTCTGCACCTTTGATGAAGCCGTGCGGCTGGGCCAGGCCATGAGCAAGGGGCCGTTCGACTGGCTGGAAGCACCGCTTCCCGATACCGACCTTGATGCCTATGTCGCGCTTAACGAAGCCGTCGATGTGGATATTCTCAATGCTGGCAACATCCTGGTCGGACTGGACAACTGGCGTGAAGGTCTTTCCCGCAAAGCCTGGTCCAGGCTTCGCTTCGACGTCTGCAATGCCGGTGGTATCTCCACAGCGGTCAAGGCGATGGGGCTGGCCAAGGCCATGAATGTGCCTGTCGAAATCCAGTCCTTTGGCTACCAGACGGCACAGCTTGCCAATCTGCATGTGATGCTGGGCATGGTCGGCAACACCTGGTTCGAGCACCCGGCGCCTTCCGCCCCGTTTGATTATCCTGCTCGTTCTCCCCATTGCGCTGGACGCTTTGGGTTGTGTGTCCGCGCCACGTGAAAACGGCCTGGGTATTGAGATCGACTGGGCCGGGGTCGAGCAGGACGCTGAAATCGTGTTCGACAGCGCAGCCTAGCTCTGGTGCTCTCGTCGGATGCGGAAGTACGCCAGGATTCCGACCGAGGCCATGATGATTGCGCCGCCGATGAAGGTCTGTTGTGTCGGGATCTGACTGAGTAGCAGCCAGGCCAGAATGGCCGCTTCGATAGTTTCCACTGCCAGGGAGAGCATCAGTTCGCCGCCTGGAATGTAACGTGAGCTGATGACGAAGAGCGCGTAATAGGTTGGCGAGATGATGGCGGCCCAGACCAGCATCAGCGGAAGATGTCTGCTGTCGAACCAGAGGTCGTTGACGGTAAACGGCAATGCGATGGCTGCGGCAATGAAGCAGCCAAGAGCGAACATGGGGATCATGTCGATCGCCTTGCCCCAGCGCAGGATGACGGCAAAGGTCGCAATCATGAGCGCTGCGCCGACGCCAAGCAGCGTGCCGGTCATGTTGCCGGAACCAAGATTGCCCAGAACCATGATGATGATACCGGCAGATGCGCCGGTGAGCCCAAACCAGGTGATGGTGTGTATTGCCTCGCGCAGGATCAGCCAGGCCAGCAGGGCGGTCAGGAAGGGCACGCTGGCCAGCACGAACATGACGTCGGCGATCGGAGCGTGATGCTGCGCCATGGTGACCAGGAGCGTGCTCAGTCCAAACGCAAACGCACCACCCAGTCCGACCCAGCCCTGACTTTTCAGGGCTCCGGCAAAGCGGCGCCGATAGACCAGCAACAGGCCGGTGAACATCGCAATACCAACCAGCAGGTGGCGCCAGAAGACGATCTGCCAATCGGTCATGCCTTCGAATGAGTTGACGAAAACCCCGTTCAGGCTCGAAAGCGTGGTTGCGATCAGCAGCAGGATGACGGCGGTGCCGTAACGCATCAGGTCTGCTCCCCGGCTGGTCGGCGCATGCCGCTGATGGCAAATCCGATGACGCAAGCCAGCACCAGTGCGCCGCCTGCAAGGGTCGCCACGGTCGGGACTTCGTCATAGGCAAGCCAGACCCAGAGCGGACCCAGGGCAGCCTCAAGCGCGATGAACAGCATCATCTCACCACCGGGCACAGTCCGCGATGCCAGGATGAAAAACAGGATCATCACGGTGCTCCAAACACCGCCCCAAACCATGAGAACCGTAAAATCGTGCAGGCTGACGTCGAATGGCGCAGACGGCGAGATAAGTGCTGCTCCGAAGGCAGCAACCAGGGAACCCAGGGCAATGGGCGGAATCATGTCGGTCTCGCGGCCCCATCGCAGGCCCACGGCAAAATAGGTCATCGTTGCAACCGTCATCACGGCCATGATGAAACCATAGATACTGCCGCCCTCACCGATGCTGCCTGCCATGATCACAATTCCGACAATGGTGCCGGCCATGGCGAACCAGGCGATGGGCCGTACCGACTCCTTGAGGAAGATGCGCGCCATGATCGCTGTTGTGACCGGAAGCGCAGTGATGATGAGCAGCGTCTGAGCAACGGTAGTATGGGCCAGCGCCAGGATGAAGGTGATGCTCCCGATACCATAGCTGATGCAGGCCACCAGCCCTGGCATGCCAAGCGCAATGGTGAACCGATAACCGCCCGCCCTGCTGCGCAGAACCGCGATCAGGAACAGACCGGCCGCCATGAAGAGATGCCGCACGACGACCACCTGGTAGGCGTCGGCAGACTCCATGGAACGCACGATCAGGCCGTTGAAGCTCGCCATGGAGGCTGCAACTGTCAGGATCAGGAGGCCGGCGCGATATGTCATGGAGAATCCAAGTAAGACGACGCACCGAATAGCAATTCATGAAGCTTGTCACCTGTTCCGACAGGCCGGGCTGGTGCATAATCAGGCGAATCAGCCAATCGAGGGGGTCGTCATGGCCAAATCCAAGGTAACGCGTTTCGAAACCGGTCAGGCAATGGCGCCCTGGCCCGAGATTCCTGGCTCTGCACTGATCTCGGGAAAACCCGAGCAGCAGGGGCATCTCTACTTCCAGGATGACGCCTATGGCCTGAAGATCGGCGTGTGGCATTGCACCCCGATGCACACCAAGGAAGGCCCGCACGGTTCCAACGAATACTGCATCATTCTTGATGGCTCCGCCTCGGTGATCGATGCCGACGGCAAGGAGCATCATTTCGGTCCCGGTGAGGCCATGTTCCTGCCCAAGGGTGTTGTGCGCCAGTGGAAGCAGACTGAGGATTGCCACAAGTTTTTCTTCATCTTCGAGGACCCTTCGGGCTCGCAGGCCGAAGGTTCCGCCGCTCTGCGCCCCATGCGCATGGAAGGGCATGGCCCCGGCGGCCTGGCGGTTGTCGATCTGACTGATCAGTCAGTTTTCGTTGGCGAAACCCCATCCCAGCACCTACATACCTATCATGCCGACCCCAGCGGACAGTTGACTGCAGGGGTCTGGGATTGCACGCCCATGACGACCAAAAGCGGGCCGTTTCCGCGTCATGAGCTGATGTCGATCCTGGAAGGCAGCGTGACGATCCGTGAGGAAGGCGTGGGCGACCATGTCTTCAAGGCAGGAGATACGTTGCTTGTGGAGAAGGGGGCCGAGATTTCCTGGATCAGCGACGAATACGTCCGCAAGTACTTCATGATTTTCTATCCCGACGAGGCCATGGCCCGCGTCGCGGATGCAGCAGAGTAACAAGGAGACAAATCCATGAGTGACCTTCGACCGATTGCGTTCAGTGCCCAGGGCCCCGACAGCGGGCTTGAGACATGGGAACAGATTCCTGCCGAGGCGCTGACCGCCGGCGAGCCGGTGCAAACCGGCCACAACTATTTCACCGACGACACCGGCACCCTGACCGCCGGTGTGTGGACCTGCACGCCGATGACGGCCAAGTCCGGTCCTTATGACGTCAACGAATACATGCTGGTGCTTGAAGGCTCCGTCACCATGATCCACGAGGACGGTACGGAGACAACGGTCAGCGCGGGTGAAAGCTTCATCGTGCCCAAGGGTACGCCCTGCATCTGGAAGCAGACCGAGAACATCCGCAAGTTCTACGTCATCCATGACGACCCCTCCGGCGAGGTCCTGGGTGCCGATGGCCTGAACATCCGCACCTTCGCCCATGACATGGATCTGGACCCCGTGGGTGAGCAGGATGGATCGCGCTATATCGGCGGCACACCCAAGCAGGGCACCAAAGTGTTTTTCCAGGATGCCACCCAGCAGATGACGGTGGGCCTATGGGAAACCGAGGAAATGCACACCAAGCCGCTGCCCTTCGTGCGCAACGAACTGATGCATATTCTGGAAGGTGAAGTCACGATCACCGACGGCACCGGCAAGTCCAATACTTACAAGGCCGGCGACACCTTCCTGGTGCCCAAAGGCATGATCTACCAGTGGGACAGTGTGGGTAAGGTGCGCAAGATCTTCTGCATCTTCCAGCCCAAGGCCGAAGCTGCAGCGGCCCAGCCCGTCGCGGCAGAGTAACCGACCAACGCGTGTCATCCCGGACTGCCCCAGGGTCGATCCGGGGCTTCGCGAGATAATTGCTGACGACGTTTCCCGGCCCGGTGCAATCGCATCGGGCCGGTTGCGTTTCGGGGCGGGGCATAGGGGTGCCATCAAACACGGTGGTACGGGTGGCCAGGTCCGTTCATGGATCCTCCGGTCAAGCCGAAGGATGACTCGAGAATATTGTGTTGGTAGTGGCGACAATCTCCAAGAGTCATCATCGAACTTGATTCGATGATCCATGCACCGGCGGCATAACACGCCTGGATGGGTCTGGTGCCCCGTGGCTCAGGATCAACCAGACTATGTCGTCAAGGATTCTACTGTGCGGCGATGGTGTGACCGCGCAGGTGGGCGGTCGATTCCGCATCGACGGTGCGGCCATCCTCCAGCATAACAACACCGTAGATTTCGCGGGCCTTTTCTCGGCTGACGATACCGCCCAGAACATCGTCGAGTACCAGCTCGACAGGACGCTGTAGTGGATCGCCCCAACCGCCGCCGCCGGGAGACAGAGCGTGGTAGGTGCAGGGGCCGTAATGGCGTGTGCTGAAGGGGGGAGGAAGGTCGTGATCGCCGCTGGTTTCGGTCACTTCCATGAAGCCGCCTTCGCCTTCTCCGCCCGCATTGGCACCAAAACCACTCGGGGGCCCGATGCCTTCGCTGCGGAAATGCATGGTGCAGGGTTCTTGCATGGTGACGGCGTAATCGATGCCGGGTCCACCCCGGTACTCGCCCGGTCCGGCTGCATCGCAGCGCAGTTCCTGGCGCTCGAAGGTGATGGGGTAGAGCTGTTCGTAGGGTTCGATATTGGGAATGGTGAGCCCACCCAGTGCTGAAAGGTGGCCGACCGAAGCAAACCCGTCGCGGCCTTTCAGGGCGCCGCCGCCAGGCATTGTCTGGAAGTGGAAGACGATATAGCGATGGTCGGTTTCGGGCGTATGGCCCGACATGGTGGGATGCACGCTGCGGCCCCAACCGGCACAGGCAAGGTCGGGATCAGCCTCGCCCAGTGCCTGCCAGACGGCATGGATGATGTGCTGGGCGATCACAATCGTGCCGTTCGAGGTCGGTGCAGGCGGGCGCGGGTTGACCGCGCTACCCAGGGGCATGGCGATGGTGATGGGCCGGAAGACCCCTTCGTTGTGGGGCAGCGGGGCATCAAAGAAGGATTTGATGGCCATGTAGACGGCCGATTGGGTGTTGGCCACCGAAGAGTTCTTGAAGCCCTTCATCTGTGGACCGGTGCCCTCGAAATCCACATGCACGCTGTCGCCAGAGACCGTGACAGCGACCCGCACCGGTGTCGCGATCTCCTCGAAGCAGTCGTTCAGGGTCCAGTCTTCGCCGTGATAGGTGCCGTCGGGCATGTCGGCGATGCAGGTCCGCGCCATACGTTCGCCATGGTCGAGAATACCGCGGAAACAGGCTTTGGCCTGATCCACGCCCAGATCCCGTGCAATGGCCTCAAGCCTGTCCTTTCCGATCTCGGTGGAGCCCACCATGGCGCGCAGGTCGCCGTCGATGAGGTCGGGCGTGCGGCAGTTCAACAGCAGGAGTTGCCAGAGGTCCTCGGTGACCTCTCCGCGCCGGTAGAGCTTCAGCGGTGGCAGGCGGATGCCCTCGTGCCAGATTTCAGTCGCCTTGGGGTTGAAGGTTCCCGCCGCCCCGCCGCCGATATCGGATTGATGTGCCCGGTTGCAGGTGAAGCCGATGCGGCATCCATCATGAAAGGCGGGGCGAACCACAACCCAGTCGGCCAGATGATTGCCGCCCGCGACATAGGGGTCGTTCATGAGGAAAACGTCGCCTTCGTTGACGTCGTCGGGGAAGGCCGCGAGCAGGGCCTTGACCGAAAGGCCGCCGCATCCGGTGTGGATCGGACAACCGTCGGCCTGGCTGATGATCGCGCCATCGGCATCGCTCACGAAGCAGGAGAAGTCGTGGCTCAGGCTGAGCACGGTGCTGCGCGCCGTCCGCACCATGACCGTGGCCATCTGGCGCGCGATCTCGTCCAGGCGATTCTGGATCAGCGCAAGTTGGACGGGAGAAGGCACGGTCATGGCCGGGTCCGGATCAGGTTTCGCCGTCAATCTCATCAAACACGGCCTTCGCAACCGTCAGGCCGGTCATGGCGCAGGGCCAGCCGCCGTAGTGGGCCAGGTGGATCATCATTTCCTTGATTTCGTCGCGTGTGACGCCGTTGGAAAGGGCGCCTTTCAGGTGGGCCTTCAACTGGGCTTCCTTGCCGGTGACGACCAGGGTGGCCACGGTGATCATGGAGCGGTCACGCAGGTTGAGGCCGGAGCGCGACCAGATATCGCCGAAGAGGTGCTCGACGGTGATGTCGATCATCTCCTGGCTGACGTCGTTGCCCTGGGGTGGGTTGCCCCACATGCCCGTGGTGATGGCTTCTCCGCGTTCGCGTCGTTCGTTGTTGGACATGGTGATCTCCCGTTGATTCTAGAGGCCGAAGCCGTCGGCGAGCAATTTGAGGCCGACGAGCAGCAGCATGCTGTAGCAAATCCTATAGAAAGTCTCCTGACGCACCTTCCCGTGCAGGCGCACGCCCAACCACATGCCAAAGACGGCCAGAGGCAGCAGCACAGCTGAGGTCAGCAGGGTGGTCGGGGTGAAAAAGCCCATGGCCGTATAGGGCACCAGCTTGATGTAGTTGAGCACGGTGAAGAAACCGACCGTGGTGGCGACGTAAACCGTTTTGTCGGGTTTGAGGCCAAGCAGAAAGACCTGCACGGGCGGGCCGCCGGCATGGGCGACAAAGCTGGTGAAACCCGACATCAGGCCGGCGATGGGTCCCATCCAGGATTTGATGACGGGCGAGAAGCGGCCCATCAGCGTGGCGCTCCAGTAATGGAGCGCAAACAGCGTGGCGATGAGCCCCAGAAACAGGCGCATGCCTGATTCCGTGATCATGCCGAACAGCAGTGCCGCCAGTGCCATGCCGACAAAGGCGCCGGGGACCATCAGGAGCAGCAGGCGTTTGTCCCATTTGCCCCAATAGGCGCGTAGACCCACGAGATCCATGGCGCAGAGCAGAGGCGCGACGATGGCTGCGGCTTCAACAGGCGAAACGGTGAGCGCCAGCAGCGGCACGGCAAGGATGCCCAGACCGCCGCCGAACCCGCCCTTGGAGATGCCCGATACCAGGATCGAGGCGATGGCCAGGGTCAGGAAGAGCGGATCGAGGAGGGGCAGGGGCTTGTCTCTCCAAAATTGTGTCATCCCGGCCTTGAGCCGGGATGACACGCTGTTTTCATGAGAGCGGTTTTAATCCGACCCTCAATAGACCTCGAAATGGGCTTCGGTGGGTTTGCCGTCCGTACCGTTGATGGGGAGCAGGTCCTGGGGGCAGGACGACATGGCGACGATGCAGTCGATTTCGGCACGCAGGACAACGTAATCGCCGGCCTTTGTGAGCGGCGGATCGAAGCTGAGCGTGCCATCGGGCTGCCAGGGGATGTTCATGAATAGGTTGAGCGGTGCCGGCGTGTGGGTTTCCTTGGCGCCCAGCTCATCCAGGCCTTCAGAAAGGTTGTCGGCACAGTTGCGGTGGTAACCTTCGACGCCCAGCAAGTGGTAGCGCCACTGATCGCAGGCTGCCATCTGGGTGTCGTGACGACCGGGCGAAGTGTCTTCGATCAGGGTCAGGATGGGGCGGCGCTTGTAGGTGACAAGGTGATCGCCGACCAGGGGCGACATGCGCTGGTTGTAGGCACGCGTGGCATCCATCGCCATGTATTCGCTCGTGTCATCAGCATTGAACGCCCAGGTATCGACGACCTGGCTGCCATGGGTGTTGATGATCTTGATGTGCTGGCCCTTCTTGACGTGGGCAGCCTTGCCGCCGCTCGCTGGAATGGTCTGTTGTTCGCCCATGATTTTTTCCCCGGGTATGAAATGAACGGTCGAAGTCGGGCGCCATTGTGGGCATCTTGCGCGCCCATGCAATGGTAGGGATGACCGATGGCCAAACCCCTGACAATCCGCAACCGCAAGGCCCTGTCAGAAGGGGTCGCCGCGCTGTGCGTGATCGATCCGCGCTTTGTGGCGTTGCATGAGGCGATTGGTGATCCTCCGTTGCGGCTTTCGCGTCCGGGATTGGCGACGACCTTGCGCGTGGTGACCGAACAGTCGATTTCGCTGAAAGCTGCTGCTGCGATCTGGGAACGGCTGGCGGCGACGTTTGATCCTACTGACCCCAGAGCGGTGCTTGCCGTGTCGCCCGAGCGCCTGCGCGAGCTTGGGCTGACGCTGGCCAAGGGAAAGGCGTTTCACGGGCTGGCGAGGGCTGCTGCTGATGGCATGTTCGAGCGCCTGCCGAAACTTGATGATGACGCGGCCCGGGCCGAGCTGGTGGCCCTGCCTGGAATTGGCCCCTGGACGGCCGAGGTCTACATGCTTTCATGCCTGGCGCGCGCCGATGCCTGGCCTGCCGGTGATGTTGCCCTGCAGACCGCTGCCGGGCGCGCATTCGGGATTGATCCACGCCCCAGCCAGAAGGACCTGGAAGGCATGGGGCAAGCGTGGCGTCCCTGGCGTGCGGTGGCGGCGCGGCTGTTGTGGGCCTATTACCGCCACCCCGTGACGGGAGCCTGACGATGGCCGAGGAGCTGAAAGCCTGGTTCGACAAGCGCTTTTTTGACGGGTTTGCCGATGCCCTTGCCCAGGAAGCCGGGTCGTTCGATCGCAAGGCGTTTGTGCGTGAGGCGCGCAAGGAACTGGACGATCTGGAACTGATGGACCGTCTGCGGCGGGCTGCCGACCTGTGCGGCAAGCACCTGCCCGGCGGGTTTGGTGAGCAACTGACGGTGATACGTGCCGTGATGCCACGTTATGCCGGAGAATTTCGTGCGCTGATCGGCCCGGAGTTTGTTGCGCGGTTCGGACGTCATGACCCCAAACAGGCGTTGCCGGCGCTGGCTGAACTCACCTGTCACGGCTCTGGGGAATTTGCGATCCGTCACTTTCTGAAAGATGATTTTACAAAGACCATGGCGCAGATGAAACGATGGTCGCGCGACAGGAACCATCACGTCAGGCGATTGGCAAGCGAGGGATGCAGGCCGCGCCTGCCGTGGTCTTTCCGGCTGGAGTGCCTGATCGACGATCCCGCCCCGGCGTTTCCGATTCTGGAAGCGCTGAAGGCCGACCCGGAGCTTTATGTCCGCAAGTCTGTTGCCAACCATCTCAACGACATTGCCAAGGACCACCCTGACCGGATGCTGGACCTGATCGAGACGTGGGATCGCCAGAACGATCACACGGCCTGGATCATGCGTCATGGTTGCCGCAGCCTGATCAAGAGCGGCAACGAACGTGCGCTGGCCCTGCTGGGGTTCTCCGGCAAACCGGAGGTCGATGTCACGGATATGGTAGTGAAACCCTCGGTCGTGCCCTGGGGAGGGACGGTCGAGATCGCGTTTGGCGTTACCTCGACTTCCGCAAAGGCGCAGCGCCTGGCGGTCGATTATGTCGTCCATTTCATGAAGGCGAATGGCCAGACCGCGCCCAAGGTCTTCAAGCTGAAGGCACTTGATCTGGCTGCCGGGCAAAGCGTTTCTCTTGGTGCAAAACGTTCGTTCCAGGAACGCACAACACGCCGTCACTATCCCGGCCAGCATGGCATAGAGGTCCAGATCAACGGCGTCTCCTGTGGTCGCGCGGACTTCATTCTTACGGCACCGAGCGAGGTCTCCTGAGCGGGTTCAGGAAAACGGTTTGATCTCACGCCGCGCGATAATCCGGAACCGCCAGCCGAACAGTATCGTGGCAGCAAAGATTCCAATTACTTCGGCCCAGAGAAGTCCGGGAACACCACCGCCCCAGTGATGCCCCAGCAACCAGGCAAGCGGGACCATGATGATCCAGAATGCGGTGAAGCCCAGCCCTGTTGTCGGCCAGACATCCGCGGCGCCACGCAACGCGCCCAACAGGACGCCCTGGAGGCCGTCGGCCAGGATCAGGAACACGGCCACAAAAAGGCCGGCGACAATGACCGGAATGACCGCAGGGTCGTTGGTGTAGATCGAGGCAAGAGATTCGGGAAACAGAGCAACCAGCACCGACAGCGGTACCATACACACGCCGATCAGCCCGACGCCGACCCAGCCTGCGGTTTCCATGCCGGGCCGGTCATGTCGACCCACAGCATTGCCGACGCGCACCGAGGTTGCCGTCGACATGCCGATGGCGATCATGAAGCAGAACGCATTGACGTTCATGGCTGCCTGGTAGCCTGCGACCGATATTGCGCCCAGCCAGCCCGCCATGATGGTGATCGACATGAAGGCGGTGGTCTCGAAGGTGTAGGAGAGCGTCATGGGAATGCCCAGGCGCAGGAAGCGCTTCTGGAGGTCCATGAAGTTCTCGACCCTGCGGAAGATGCCGTAGACGTCGGCGTCCTTCATGAGAAACAGGATGTAGCAGGCGATGGCGGCAAACATGACCCAGCGTGTCAGGCTGGTGGCAAGTACTGCGCCGGCTGCTCCGCCGGGCACAATTTCGGGATCGCCATAGATGAGCCACCAGTTGAGCCCGGCATTCACGATGTTGGCTGCCAGCATGATGACCATGCCCGGTTTCACGCGCCCGATGCCCTCCAGAAACATGGAGGTTGCTGTGAAGAGGTAGATGGCGGGCATGCCCCAGGCGAACATCGACATGGCATAGCCGCCGCCGCGTGCCAGATCGGCTTCCTGCCCGGTCCATAGCAGGAAGGCCTCGCCTTCAAACAAGACCAGGGACCAGAGCAATCCCAGGATCAGGCCGTCGAGCAGGGCAACCCACAGGATGCGGCCACAGGCGTGTTTCCGACCTGCGCCATCGGCCTGAGAAACCAGGATGACGGCGCCCGACAGCATGCCGATGCCGATCACCAGCATGGTGATATGGGGCGCAAAGGAGATGGCCAGGTAAGCCAGCTCGGTGCCGCCGGCCTGACCGGTCATGATGGTGTCGACCGTGACCATGATGAGCAGGCCGCAACGTGCCACGATCACCGGCCAGGCGAGCTTGAGCGTGCGCGCAATATGCTCGCGCAGGCTGCCCGCGGCGGGCCGCGTCGCCAGGTCAGGTGGGACAAGCTGCATGATTGGATACCGGTAGGGAGTTACCGGTTGTTTAGAGTAGAACGTGCGGGGATGGAAACAGCATCCCCTCGGGGCAGCGGTGTCGTTACTGCGGCGCGGAATACTCTTCCTGGCGCGATGACCTCTGTCGTGGTGGTCGAGCCAGTAGATCGTGCCGTCGGTGATGACGACCTGGAAACAGCCCGTGGCGCCGTCAAGCCAGGTGTTCCAGCGCCGGCAGAAGGAAATCGTCTTCGAGTCCACCATTCGCCGGTATCGACAAACTCGTCTGATTTTCCGGCAACACCGTCAAGGACGTCCGGCAGAAAGGATCCAGACGGTATAGGGGTTGCCATAGCTGTTGACGCCCTTGGTGGCGCTGTTGGTCAGTGCCCCTTCAATCTGGCCACCTGACAGTGTTGTTCCCACATCGGTCTCTCCGGCGCTGGCAGATGTGCACGTCATGAAAAGGCCGGCCATGGCCATCGTGAAGCGGGCTCCAAATCGGCTCATCATGGCGGGTCTCCAGGTCGGCGGATTCAGTCGGAAAACGTTGCGGCCAGAAATTCCTGCACACGCAGAACACTGTCGTCATAGGCAGGCTCGTTAAAGATCAGCGAATGGCCAAAATACTCGCCATTGCAGGCGTGGCAATCATAGGAGTGGGTTGCGTCGGGATAAACCACCAGATCGATCCACGCGCTCCGCGACGACGTTTCTACTGCCATGGATTCGCAAAGACTGTGAGGAGTCCAGTCGTCTGCATCGCCGATCAGCACCATGAGCGGCACGCGGAACGGTTGCGACGTGCGCGTGCAGTAGGGGTAGATGGCAATGGCACCAAGGATGGCAGGCTTGAGGTCATCGCGCGTTGAGCCGGGTTCGGAGGTGGCCTGCAGGACGACTGTGCCGCCGTGTGACCAGCCCATAACGACCAGTTGCGTGGCATCGATGTGCGGCAGGCCCTGCAGGAAGACGATGGCGCCGTTGACGTCGGCGCCCCTGGGGACCGGGCGCATGATGTCGGTGCAGATCTCGTCAATACTCGCGGGGATGTGAAGCTGTCGACGCGCAGGCTGGCGTAACCCCAGTCGGCCAGAAGGCGTGCCCAGCGGGTGTGGTTGTCTCTCCAGCCCGCTGCAGCCATGCAGCATGATCACGGCGGGGAAGGGGCCCTCACCCTCGGTCGGGCAGGGTCAGAGAGTGCGGTAACCTCGGCCGGCTGGCTTGGGCCGCAGCGCCGGGATAGGTATCCAGAGACTTCAAAGGTGACCTGATCGGTGGTGCTCGGCAAGCAGCGGCCGTAGCTGCAGAGCAGAGCGCGAAAAAGAACTGTAACGAGAAGCTTACAGTAATGACCATGGCACGCTTCTTATCACTCGCAGGCGATTGCTTGAAAAGGCGGACGTTCAGGGGGTCTGCAGTACCACCAGGATCGTGAAATCAACGCCGTAGAGCGGCACGTGCTCGGGGCGCTGGATGGTGTCCCAGTCTGCGCACCAGGGTCGCCGACGCGGTGGTAGAGCGGCAGGACGTGGCGGCCCCACATGAGAACGCGGTCGAGCGCGCGGGCCGCGGCGACGAGGTCTTCGGCGCTGCGGGCGTCCGAGAGGCTGGCAATCAGGGAGTCGAGCACGGGGTCGGCGATGCCGGCGTAGTTGCGGCTGCCCGGGGCCTGCTGCGGCATCGCTGCCCCAGTAGATCCATTGCTCGTTGCCCGGGGACAGCGACACGCCCCAGCGCCAGACCATGGCGTCGTAGTCAAACTCGGATATGCGTGACTGATGCTGGGCGGCATCGATGGTGCGCAGGGTGCCTGTGACGCCAAGACGTTCCAGGTTCCGTATCCAGGGCAGCAGAATGCGCTCCTGCGTGGAGTCTGCCAGCATGACTTCAAAGGTTATCTCGTGGCCTTCGCCGTTGCGCCGCACGCCGTCGACCATGACGTAACCGGCCTCGTCCAGCAGAGCGCCGGCCGTGTTGAGGTGCTTGCGCAGGCGCCCGCTGCCGTCGGTTTCCGGCCAGACATAGGGCGCCTCAAACAGCGCTTCGGGCAGCTGATCGCGCCAGGGCTCCAGCAGCTCCAGTTCCAGACCGGCTGCTGGTCCGGTGGGGCCAAGCGCAGAATTGTCGAACAGGCCGTTGGTGCGGACATACTGGCCATGCAGAAGATTGTCATTGGTCCAGGCGAAAGTCGAACGCCAGGCCCAGCGCCTCGCGCACGCGGATGTCGTCAAAGGGCGGGCGTCGCTGGTTCCACACGACGGCAAACAGGCCTGACGGGCGCATGGCAGGAATCTCTTCTCGGATGATTCTGCCTGCCTCCACGGCAGGGCTTTCGTAACCGGTCGCCCAGCGCAGGGGGTCAGCTTCAAACCGCAAGTCGCCGTCGCCTGCCAGGAAAGTCTGGAGCGCGACGTTGCTGTCGCGGATCCAAGTGTATTCGATTGTCTCGAAATTGTAGCGGCCCGCGCTGGAGGCAAGGTCGTTGCCCCAGTAATCGGGATCACGCTGATAGATCACGCGCTGTCCAGGTTCGATCAGGGCAACCTTGTAGGGACCGGTGCCCAACGGGATTTCCAGACTGGTACGCTCGAATGGGATCTCTTCGAAATAGGCTTCCGACATGACCGGCATCAGTCCCAGGATCATGGGAAGTTCCCAGTTGCCGGGCACAAGATCGAACCGGATTGTGAGTTCGTCGATCGCCCGGGCTTGCGTCACACCGGCATAATAGGTCTGGGTGTGGGGTTTGCCGTCGCTCAGCAGCGCATTGAAGGTGAAGAGAACATCGCCTGACGTGACAGGCGTGCCGTCCTGAAAACGGGCGCCAGGGTCAAGATGGAAGATGATCCAGCTCCTGTCATCAGCAAGCTGGATGCCCTGGGCAAGCTGGGGGTAGAGCGTGAAGGGTTCGTCCGGGGAACGGAAAAGCAGGCTCTGAAAAACCAGGCCCAGGCCACGCGCCGGCAGGCCGAACACGATATAGGGATTCATGCTGTCGAAGGTGCCGGTTTCGGCCAGACGCAGGGTGCCGCCCTGGGGCGCATCGGCATTGACCCAGTCAAAGGGCGCCTGTGGGCCATCCGGAAACGCTGCTTCACCATGCATGGCAAGAGCGTGGAGAATGGGCGAATCATCGCCCAGCACAGGCCAACACGACACAAGAACGACAAAAAGCGCGCCTGTCATGGCGCTCACGGAATGGTTTGGCATGATCATGGGACTATTATGCGCCGCTTCTGCGGACATGGAACTTGCTGCCCGGGGGGCCTTCTTATCATGTCGGTTTATTCCACGACGCTATTCACTGAAATTGATTTCGAACGCGACGGCAAGCAGATCGGACGCCTGAACCTGCCCTATTCCGTGACGCGCTCGGCCTATGGCGTGATTCCCATCCCCCTTGCCGTCGTCAAGAACGGCGAAGGCCCTACCGTGTTCCTGATGGCAGGCAACCACGGTGACGAATATGAGGGCCAGATAGCCCTGGGCAATCTGATCCGTGACCTGGATCCCGAAACGGTCACGGGGCGGGTCATTATTCTTCCTTCTGCCAACCTGCCGGCCGCGCGTGCCGGGGTTCGGGTCTCCCCGTTGGATGATGCCAACCTCAACCGAGTGTTTCCCGCCGATCCGGCCCATGGCCCGACCCACGAGATCGCCGACTATATCGAGCATCACCTGATGCCGATGGCCGATGTCTTCGTTGATCTGCATTCGGGCGGCGCTTCGCTGGATTATGTTCCCTTTGTTTCGGCCTCCTTTACCGGCAATGCAGATCATGACCGGAAAGCCTTTGACCTGATGCGCGCCTTTGGCGGGCCTTACGGCCAGGTCTGGAATGCAGTCGATATCGGAGCGACCACGGGTGGCAGCCGGACAGCTGGTGGAGCCGCGCTGCGCAACGGTGCCATCGAGATCGGTGGTGAATTCGGCGGCGGCGCTGTCGTTCATCGCGATCACCTCCATCTGGTCGAGCGTGGCGTCCGTAACCTGTTGGTCCAGGCCGGCGTGACGCCTGGTGCAACCATCCAAGACACCGGTCCCATGCGCCTGATGGAGGCCAATGGTACCGATCTGTTCAGTCTGGCGCCCGATTACGGCGTCTTTGTGCCTGTCGCCGGTCTGGGTGAGGAAGTTTCAAAGGGAGATCTGGTGGGTACCGTCCAGAATCTCGAACACCCTGAACGCGCACCCATCGAGGTGACGTTCCGCGCATCGGGTCTGTTGATCTGCGTGCGTGCCATTGGCCGTGTTGAACCGGGTGATTGCCTGGGTCATCTGGCCGTAGACGCTAATGAGCCACAATTCTGAGATCATGAACGGCACAATCAAATCCGGTCAGGACGCCTGGCCCAACCGCTCTCCCCTTCGCGCACCCAAGCTGGGTGACCGGGTCTATGAACAGATCGTCGAACGCATTGTCGCCGGCACGCTGGCCGAAGGCGATCGATTGCCCAGCGAACACGATTTCTGCCGCATGTTCGAGGTCTCCAGGCCTGTGATCCGAGAGGCGCTGGCGCGTCTGCGTGCTGATGGCATCATCGATTCCAGGCAGGGTTCAGGAAGTTATGTTCGCTGCCGTCCCGTGCGCGATCTCCTGCGCTATGGCGAAACATCCAATGTGGCACAGCTTCTGCGCTGCTTCGAATTCCGCATCGCGCTGGAAGGTGAAGCAGCAGCCCTGGCAGCCTCGCGCCGGACGAGCCAGGACATGCGCGCCATCGAATTGGCTCATGAAGCCTGCAACGATGCCGCGCGCAAGGGACGCCTGGGCAAGGAAGAAGATCTGGAGTTCCACATGTCGATCGCCCATGCCAGCGGCAACGCGCTGTTTGCCGAGACCATGGAACTGCTGCACGACGACATTCAGGACGGCATGGACATGGCGCGCAGCCTGACCAAGTCGGAACAGCGCGAACGGATTGCTGTCCTGAAGGGTGAACACGATTCCGTTGTGGACGCGATCAACGACAGCGATGCCGATCGTGCCCGCGTTGCCATGCGTGCGCATCTGCACAACGCGCAGCGCCGCATCGTGGGGTCGAGCTAGAGCAAAGCGGGCCCGGCCATGTACGTTCCCAAGGCGTTCAGGACTGATGACGCAGAAGCCATAGGGTTTCTCAAGGAGCGGGCCTTTGGCGTGCTGGTGGCCGAGGGCGCCGACGGCCCGACCGGCGTGCAGGTGCCATTCCTGACTCTTGAACATGACGACGGTTCGGTGAGCCTGGAGCTCCACGTTGCGCGCACCAATCCGATTCATGAAGTGATCGGCGAGAGCTGTCGGGTTCTTCTGATCTGCCAGGGACCCGATGCCTATATCAGCCCGGACTGGTATGGCGTGGCCGATCAGGTGCCGACCTGGGCTTATCGTGCCGTGCATGTGAGCGGCATTGCCCACGTTCTGCCCGAGCCTGAGATCCGTGGTGTGGTGGATCGCCTGTCGGCCCATTTCGAAACGCGCCTTGCACCCAAGAAACCGTGGACAAGCGACAAGACCGCCCCAGAAAAGCTGGAGGCCATGACACGCGCCATTGTTGCCATTGGTGTTGCGGTTGAGACGATTGAAGGTGCTGACAAGCTGAACCAGCACAAGGGCGAACCCGCATTGCGTGGTGCTGCAAAAGGGCTGGCCGGGCGGCCCGATGCAGGATCGCGCGAGATTGGCCTGCTGATGGCCGGGCTGGCCGACAAGAGCACAAAATCCTGATTCCCTTCTGAGGACTGCAATCAGCAGATGACCGCCCATGGCGAGGTCGCTATCGTTCGCGCCTTGCAGGAGGAATCCATGGTCAATCTGGTCGCGACGGACGCTGGTCTTCACATTCAAACAGAGTTTCCGCGCAAGGTGCGCGAGATTGCACACCAATGGATTCCGATGTCGGACGGGACGCGTCTGTCAGCGCGCATCTGGCTGCCCGAAGATGCCGAGGACGATCCGGTCCCTGCCATCATCGAATACATTCCCTATCGCCAGCGCGATTTCACGCTGCCGCGTGATGAACTGGTCCATCCCTGGTTTGCCGGACACGGCTATGCCGCGATTCGCCTGGATCTGCGCGGATCCGGCAATTCCGAAGGCAAGCCGATGGATGAGTATGTGCGTCAGGAGCAGGACGACATGCTCGATGCACTGGCGTGGCTGGCAGAGCAGCCCTGGTGCACAGGCTCTTGCGGCATGATCGGGATTTCCTGGGGCGGCTTCAGCGGCCTTCAGACGGCGTTTCGGCAACCCAAGGAACTCAAAGCGGTCATCACGTTGTGTTCGACCGATGACCGTTATGCCGATGATGTGCATTACATGTCGGGCTGTCTGCTGCGTAACAACCTGGCCTGGGGCGGACAGGCGCAGGCCTATTTCGGGAGGCCGCCCGATCCCGAAATCGTCGGCGATGCCTGGCGTGACATGTGGATGGAACGCCTTGAGAATCTGCCGTTCACAACGGCCGAATGGACCAGCCATCAACGCCGTGATGACTACTGGAAACACGGTTCGGTCTGTGAGGATTGGAACGCCATTCAATGTCCGGTCTTTGCCGTCACCGGTTGGGCCGATGGCTACACCAACACCGCCTTGAAGCTGATGGCCGGTCTGAAAGTGCCCAAGCGGTGCCTGATCGGCCCCTGGGCCCATGGTTATCCCCATCTGGGGTCCCCGGGACCATCCATCGGGTTCCTGCAGGAATGCCTGCGCTGGTGGGATCGCTGGCTTAAGGGTGTGGAGAACGGCATCGAAACCGAACCTGAGGTTCGACTGTGGCTCCAGGATGCGGCGCCCCCGGCGGCCCAGCAGACGCAACGGCCGGGCCACTGGATTACCGAGGACACCTGGCCCGTCGCAGATGCACAGGAATGTTCGCTGGGTCTGGATGCTGGCGGGGCATTGCGGGAAGGGGCCGGCCACGGTGCAATCGAGGTCGCCACCCCGCTGACCGTGGGAACGCTGACCGGCGAATGGAATCCCCACGGAATTGGTCCCGAACTGCCGCTAGATCAACGTCTGGAGGATGCCTTGTCGGTGGTGTTCGACGGCGAGGTTCTGGCCGAAGACCTTGCCATCGTCGGGTTCGTTAAACTGGATGTGGCGATCGCGTCGGACAAACCCGTGGCAACCCTGGTGGCACGGCTGGAGGATGTCGCGCCCGATGGCACATCTGCCTTGATCACATGGGGATGCCTGAACCTGACCCATCGTGACGGCCATGAGGTGCCCGAACCGATGGAGCCCGGGAAGCGTTGTGACGTCACGTTGTCCATGAACGCTATTGCCCAGACGGTCCCAGCGGGACACCGGCTGCGTCTGGCATTGGCAAACGGGAGCTGGCCGCTTTTGTGGCCGGCGCCTGACATGCCCCGTCTGTCGATTGATGGCGCGCGCAGTGTTTTGCGTCTGCCGGTGCGTCAGCCGCAGCAACGCGATCAGGAATTGCCAGACTTCGAGCCGGCGGAGATTCCGAAGCCACCTGTTCTGGAGTGGCTGCGTTCCTTTGGCCGCAAACGCCAGATTGTGACCGACCTGGCCCTGGGCAAGACCGAACTGGTGCTCGATAAGGATGATGGCGCCTATCGCATCCCGACCCACGCCATGGAAGTCGATCAGCTGGGCTGGGAGCGCCAGTCTATCGTCGAGGGCGACCCGCTTTCGAACCGCGGCGAGGTGCGCTGGCGCATTGCCCAGTCACGTGGCGACTGGCAGGTCGCGGTGGAGGCCACGACAATCATCACGTGCGATGCAGAATGTTTTATCGTGGAGATGACCGTCAGCGCGACGGAAGGCGAGGACGTTGTCTTTTCAGATAACCAAACCCGCCGCATTCCCCGCGACCTGATGTGATGGGTTTGGGAACAACGCGCATGTGATCCCCAGCGTTGTTGGGATTGCCATGTGACAGAAAAAGATAGGGCCGCCCTGTTTCCAGGACGGCCCTTCTTGTTGCAGCAAAGGCTGCGATCAGGCGTTGGCGTCGTCGAGCCAGGCGTCTTCCCAGTACATCCAACCGGCAAAGCCGTGGGGATGACCTTTCAGATTCTTGACCTTGGTCGAATAAGCATCGAGCCAGTTGGTGAAGACCGGCGTGATCGAGGATCCTTCGTCGCGCATGATAATCTGGATGTCGCGATAGATTTCCTGACGCAGGGCAAAGTCGGTCGTCTTGCGTCCCTCGAACACGAGGTTGTCGAACTTCTCGTTGGACCAGTAGCTCTCGTTCCACGCAGCGCCGGTGATGTAGGCCACCGAAAGCATTTGATCGGCGGTGGGGCGACCATACCAGGACGAACCACACCAGGGTACAGTGAGCCAGATGGCACTCCAGTACCCGTCTGAAGGCACCTTCTTCACGGTCGCGTTCAGCCCGCTTTCGTTCATCAGCTCGGCCATGACAACGCTGGCGTTAGCACCGCCGAAGTTGGCGTCCGATGCATGGAGCTCGAACGTCTGATTCTCCATACCGGCCTGCTTGAGATAGTAGGCCACTTTGTCGGGGTCGCGCGGCAGCGCCTCCACATCGGGTGCAAAGAACGGGTCATGCGCCGGGATCGGGTGATCGCGGCCCACAGTTCCCAGCCCGCCCCAAGCCAGCTCCAACATGCGTTCACGGTCGACCGCGTGCTTGATGGCCAGACGTGCGTTGTTGTCGCTGAAGGGCGACACGTCGGAGCGCATGGGATAGGTCGGATGGGCTCCGCCGGGCTGGTTGAGTACGGCAGAATTGTCGGATTCACTGACCTGCGTGACCAGCTGCGGGTCAAGTGCCGTGATCATTTCGACCTCACCGGCCAGCAGTGCGTTCACACGTGACGTGTTGTCGGGAATGCCGAACGTCTCGATCTCGTCGATGTAGGGGAACCCGGTCCTGTGATAGTTGGGGTTGCGTTCGAACACAGCAGCAATGCCGGGCTCGAATTCCTTGACCTGCCAGGGGCCAGTGCCGACGGCTTCACCTGCGGCATAACTCTCGGCGTCAGCGCCTTCGGGCTGGACCGTGAAATGATACTCCGACAGCAGGTAAGGGATGTCGGCGTTGGGCGCACTCATGTTGAAGACAACATGCTGATCGCCATCGGCGACAATGGACTCGACATCGCCAAGGTAGGCGTTGGCGGGCGAACCACCATCAGGGTCGAGATGGCGATTGAAGGAATAGGCCACATCGGCCGCGGTCATGGTCTTTCCGTTGTGGAATTCCACGCCGTCCTTGATCTCGATCGTCCACTTGGTCGCTTCGTTGTTGGATTCGTAACCATTGGCCAGATTGTTGACCAGGCCCTGACCCGGGAGATAGTCGACCAGGCGGTTGTAAAGCAGACCGGCGCGCATGATGTCGACGCCGCTGACGATCTTTGCCGGGTCGAGCGTGTCACCGGCATGGCTGCCGGTCGCGGCAACCCGCATGTAGCCGCCCTGTTTGGGTTCGTCGGCGTTGGCCTGACTGATGGTGCTGTTGACCAATGCGCTCGCCGCAGCGGCGCTGAGGCCCATGCTGACGAGGCCGGCATTGAAATCGCGGCGCGAAACCTTGCCCCGCACAAACTCCCGAATGAGAAGATCTTTCTTGTTCACGAACGTTCTCCCAGTGTCTTGTTGCAGAAACCCCTGATCCTATTTGTCAGGAACCTTGGCAACACGTTAACACTGGAAAATCAGGCTTTGCGAGTCCCGATGCAAAAACCGGGAAGTTTTTCAGATTGCGGAACGCACCGTCCCGGCAACCTGTTCAATCGCTCGAATGCCGCTGAGATAGGCGCCATGACAGGTTGAATAGAAGTCGGTGGACGTGGCTTCACCGGCAAAGAAAATCCTGTTCTCGATCGGTTGGCCAAGCACGGCACGTTGCTGGTGGCTTCCCGGCAGTGCCGCCGAATAGGAGCCCAGAGTCCAGGGATCACCCTCCCAGGCCGTCACGATGACACGGTCGGTAAGGTGCTTGGCCATGTCGTTGCCAAATGCCGCCAGGATTCGCTCCGAGAGGTAGTCGACCGATGCCTGTTGGCCCTGCCGTTCGAGCCAGGAGCCGAACCGTCCGCCCGTGACAGCCACGGCATGGGAAAGCCCATAGGGCCCCAGTTCGATGGCCAACGGAATCTCGTCTTCTTCCAGCATGACGGTGCTGCTTTGCCCCATCATGTCGCCTGCGGGCATGTCCTTCAAAAGGATAGCGATGCGGTTGTGGACACCAAGAGGCAGTTCCAGGGCTGCAGCCTGTTTCGAATCGGGCAGGCCCGGTTCGAAGATGATGGCGCCAGACGAAAGGATGTTTGTCGATACGGTGACAAGAACAGTGCGTCCGCTAATGGTCCCGCCCTTGGTTACAACCTCGACGCCGTCACCTTTCAGGCGGATGCGTTCCACAGGACTGTTAAGCGTGACCGGAACGTCGCTTGCCCAGGCGGCGACAAGAGCGCCGTAACCCTTGATCACGGGCCAGTTCTCGTCGGTGTCGTTGTAGGCTGCGATATCGAGCACACCGGTCTGATCAATATCGACCGAGGTGCTGAGCGAGAACCAATAGGCGTGGTAGGGGCGCCAGGGAGAGTCGAGATCGACCACATCGGCGATCGAATCGTTCCGGCCTTCAGCGATCACCTTGGCGATGGCCTGTTCGTCAGCTTCTCCCAGGGCTCTGACGGCCTGTCGCTGTTCTTCCCCAAGCAAGGCGCCGCGGTGCCAGATATCGTGATCCCAGGAGCCGTCTTTTCGATACGCAAAACCATGCTGATCGGCGATGGCGACAAAGGGGTTCAGGCTGGCCGAATGCATCCAGTGACAGCCCAGGTCGAACGGCTGACCCGGTGCAAGTTCCTCGGTATAGGCCCGGCCGCCGATGCGATGCGAGGCCTCCACCACGACAAAGGAGAGTCCCTTTTGGGCAGCCTCCTTGGCGGCTGACAATCCGGCTGCGCCGGCACCCACAATCACGACATCAACATCACCAGACATACATCACCTTTTTCATTTAGGGGCGGCAACCTAAAGGGAGACTGCACAATAAGGAACCGTGTGATGCCGGATGTCTTGCCGCGCCCAGTTCCTCTGCCTATGTTCGGGTCGTGTCTTGGGGCAGGTGGTTGGATTCATGAAACCTCTTCGCGACTGGTTTCACCAGACGTTTTCAGATCCGCAGGTATTGATCCTGACCGGCGTACTGCTGGTAGCACTGATCGGCATCATCTTTGTTGCCGAGATGGTGGCACCGGTGATCGCGGCCATTGTCTTTGCCTTTCTGCTTGATGGCCTGGTGGTCAGGCTGGAACGTCTTCGTGTACGCAAGATCATTGCGATTCTTGTGGTCTTCATCGGCTTCATCCTGATGACCATGCTGTTTCTGCTGGGACTTCTGCCGATTCTCTTCCGTCAGGTGGGCCAATTTGTTGCCCAGGTTCCCGTGATGACCCAGGAACTGCAGGGGCATCTGCTCGAGTTGCCCCAGCAGTACCCCGACCTGGTGAGCGAAGCCCAGGTGCGCGGCTTCATGGCCGAAATCGGCGGCAGTGCGCTGTATCTCTTCTCGTCCCTGCCTTCGCTTGCCGGCGCATCGGTGGTCACGTTGATGACGTCGGTGGTCTACATCATCCTGGTCCTGTTGCTGGTCTTCTTCATGATGAAGGACAAGGACAAGATTGCGAACTGGGTGATCGGATTCCTGCCGCGTGAACGCGACCTGACAACCACCGTGTGGAGCGAGGTCAACCTGCAGGTTGCCAATTACGTGCGTGGCAAGTTCTGGGAAATCCTGATTGTCGGGGTGGTGACCTATGTCGTGTTCACCATTCTGGGCGTCGACTTTGCAATCCTGCTGGCCGTCATGACGGGTCTGTCGGTGTTGATCCCGTTTGTCGGCGCGGCGGTCGTGACGGTTCCTGTTGCCGTGGTGGCATTTGTGCAGTGGGGGCCGACCTGGGACTTTGGCTACGTGGTGATCGCCTATGCCATCATTCAGGCGCTGGACGGCAACCTGCTCGCCCCCATTCTGTTCAGCGAGGTCGTGGATTTGCACCCCATCGCGATCATCGTGGCCATCCTGATATTTGGTGGCCTGTGGGGCTTCTGGGGTGTTTTCTTTGCCATTCCCCTGGCTACGGTCGTGCAGGCGGTGCTTAAGGCCTGGCCTCGAACATCGGCCTGGCGCAAGCCCATTTGATGGTGCTGCACACAATTATCTGAAAGTTGCTGCCTTGCGCTTCACGGCATGTGCCGTACGATAACCGCAAGCTGGAAAACCAGCAGGGCATGTGTCAGGCAATCAATAATCCGGCACGGGGAAGGAAATCTGGGAGGCGCTTGACGTGTTCAAGTTGATCGTCAGGAGGATATTTCTGGGATTGCTGACGTTGTTGGCAATCTCGGTCATTGTTTTCCTGGGAACTGAAATTCTGCCGGGCGACGTTGCCTCTGCCATTCTTGGTCAGTCGGCGACCGAAACGAATCTGGCGGCCCTGCGCGAAACCCTGGGGCTTAACCGGCCAGCTTATATCCGCTACTTCGAGTGGCTTGGGAACATCCTTTCAGGTGACCTGGGTGTTTCGCTGACCAACGGTATGCCGCTGGACCGCATCATCGGCTTGCGCCTCTGGAACACGGTTTATCTGGCCCTTTATGCAGCAGCGGTCGCCATGCCGCTTGCTCTTGGTCTGGGGCTGCTTTCGGCGGCTTATCCCGAAAGCCATTTCGATCGCACGGTTTCCTCGGTCACTGTGTTTTTCATCTCCATTCCGGACTTTGTCATCGCGGTCCTGTTGATCATGATCTTCGCCGTTGAGTTGGGCTGGTTCCCCGGCGCCATTCACCGACCGCGCTGGGAGGATGTCTTTGGCACCATGGACAAGACCTTCCTGCCGATGGTGACCCTGGTACTGACCTTGCTGGCCCATGTCGTGCGCATGACCCGTGCGGCAATCCTGGACGTGCTTAAGCAACCCTACATCGAGATGGCGCTGCTGAAGGGCGCGTCCAAATCGCGGATCATCCTGAAACACGCGATCCCCAATGCCATGGGGCCGATCGTCAATGTTGTCGCTCTGAACCTTGGTTACCTGATCAGTGGCGTTGTCGTGGTCGAGGTCGTCTTTACCTATCCCGGCCTTGGCCGGCTGATGGTGGATTCGGTCGTGTTCCGTGATGTGCCCCAGATCCAGGCCGTCGCCATGGTGTTCTGCAGTTTCTATGTCGCGCTCAACATCTTTGCCGATGTCGGAGCGATCATGGCCAACCCGCGTCTGAGGTATGCCAAATGACCGATGCCGCCGTAACGTCAGCCGCCCCCCGCAAACGCAGCAAGCGCGCGCGTCCACGCCCGGATGCCTGGGCATGGACCGGAATTACCATCGTGATCGTGGGCCTTGTCCTGGCCGTGGTCGGCCCGTGGATCGCGCCCTTTGGCGTGGGCAACATCGTCACCACTGTTTATGCGCAACCCGATGCCCAGAACCTTCTGGGCGGTGATGTCCTGGGTCGCGATCTGCTTTCACGCCTGCTTCATGGCGCAAGGCTGACCGTCGGCGTGGCGCTTGTCGCGACCATCCTGGGTTTTGTTCTGGGCATGGCTGTGGGCTTTTCTGCTGCAGAGATACGCGGTCGTTACGACGATTTCATCACCTGGTTGATCGACGTTTTTCTCTCGTTCCCGCCGATCCTGCTGGCACTGATCGTGATTGCCTCGTTGTCCTCGGACCTTTGGGTTCTGGTCGGCACCATTGCAGTGATCCATTCGTCGCGCGTTGCCCGTGTCGGTCGCGCTGTTGCCATGAACATTGCTGCGCTGGAGTTCGTGGAGGTCGCGCGGGCCCGGGGCGAAAAGCTCACGTCGATCCTGGTGCGTGAAATCTGGCCATCGACCATTCGCCCACTGGCGGTCGAATTCGGTTTGCGCCTGACTTATTCGATCCTGTTCCTGTCCAGCCTGAGTTTCCTGGGGCTGGGTATTCAGCCGCCCGATGCTGACTGGGGTTCGATGGTGCGCGAGAACATGAACGCCATGCAGAACCACGCATACATTGCCGTCCTGGCGCCGGCCTTTGCCATCGCCATCCTGACCGTGGGCGTCAATCTCATTGTTGACTGGCTGGGTGCGCAATCCGGCCGTGGTATCTCCGAGGAACTGACCAAGTGACACCATTGTTGCGGATTGAAGACCTGATCGTCGAAGGCAGGCCGCCTTCTGGAATCTGGATCGAAACGGTGCACAAGTGCAGCGTTGATGTGAACGCAGGTGAAGTCGTCGCCCTGATTGGCGAATCCGGCGCGGGCAAGACCACGGTTGCGCTGGCATCGCTGGGTTACACGCGGCCCGGCACGCGCTTTGCCAACGGCAGCAAGGTCTTTTTGGAAGGTCAGGATATCCTGACCATGTCGGCGCGCGACAGGCGCGACATGCGCGGCCGCGAAGTTGCCTATGTTGCGCAGAGTGCGCAGGCTTCGCTCAACCCCGCCATACCGATCGGTGATCAGATCGCCGAAAGCCTGATCCTGCACAATATGGGCAACAAGACAGACGCCAGAAAGCGCGCGATCGAACTTCTTGATCTGCTGGATCTGCCGGACCCTGAAACTCTGGCGCATCGCTACCCGCACCAGACTTCCGGCGGCCAGCAGCAACGCATCATGATGGCCATGGCGCTAGCCTGTAACCCCAAGCTTCTGGTGCTCGATGAGCCCACGACCGCGCTTGATGTCACGACCCAGATCGAGGTGCTCAAAGCGATCAAGGATGTCATTCGTGATCGCGATACCGCTGCAATCTATGTCAGCCATGATCTGTCCGTGGTCGCTCAGGTTGCCGACCGCATTCTGGTCATGAACAACGGTGATGTTGTTGAAGAGGGCACGACAGACGTCATCCTTAACCACGCAAAACAGGAATACACACGTACGTTGCTGGGCGCGGTGAAACCCAAACCGACGCGCGAGACCGCGCTGTCGGACTGGAACCCCACCGCAGAGCAGACACCGATCATGACGGTGCGCGATGTCGATGCGACCTATGAACGCCAACGCATGTTCCAGACAACGGATCGCGAGCAATACGTGCTCCATGATATCGAACTAGATGTCTATCCGCGTGAGGTGCTGGCGGTTGTTGGTGAATCGGGCAGTGGCAAGTCCACGCTGGCCCGCGTCATGGCCGGCCTCCATCCCGCACTGAACGGCGCGGTGACCATGGATGACGACACTCTGCCCATTCACGCGCGAAAACGCACCAAGGAGCAGCTGCGCCGAATCCAGATCATCTTCCAGAGTCCGGACCAGTCGCTCAATCCTGAAAAGCGTATTGATGATGCGATCGGGCGCCCTCTGGAACTCTATTTCGGCATGAAAGGCTCAGAGAAGCAGGATCGAATTGCCGAACTTCTGGATATGGTGGGTCTGGACGGAGACTATGCCGGCCGTTTCCCTGCCGAATTGTCAGGCGGTGAGCGTCAGCGTGTCTCGATTGCACGCGCCTTTGCTGCCGAACCTGATGTCATCCTGTGTGACGAGGTGCTGTCGGCCCTTGATACCGTGGTGGCAGCGCGTGTGCTGGAACTGATGAAGGAACTGCGTGAGAAGCACAAGGTCGCCTATGTCTTCATCAGCCATGATCTTTCGACGGTTGCCTCGATCGCTGATCGGGTCGCGGTGATGTATGCCGGACGTATCATCGATACCGGCCTTACCAAGGAGGTCTTTGCGCCCCCGCACCACCCCTATACCCAGCTTCTGATCAATTCGGTGCCTGCTTTGCGCCAGGGTTGGCTGGAAGAGGTGATCGGCAGTCGCGAAGCTGCTGCAGGCATGCGCAGCAATGTGATGCTGCATGATCTGCCGTGTCCGTTCCGCAAGCGCTGCCCGGTCATGATTGAGGGCAAGTGTGATTCCGAACCCGCGCCACGCCGCGAGATGGGCCACAAGCATGTCGTTTACTGCCAGCATACCGAACAGGAACTCATGAAGGCGCAGGATCACGTCTGAACAGGAGCCGGTCTCATGGCCTTTGGTTACTATGTCGTTGAACTCGATGTGAAACATCCAGAAATGATGCCGCGTTATCGCGAGCTCATCGGCCCGACACTGGCCACCTTTGAGGGTGAGGTGCTGGCAGCAAGCGAGAACATCACCCATCTCGAAGGCGAGCCCGTGCCCCTGTCGCGCGCTGTCATTATCCGGTTCCCCTCGGCCGAACAGGCTGTCGCCTGGTTCCGCAGTGACGATTACGCCGAAGCACTTTCGATCCGCGACAAGGCCTGCGTCAGCCGGTCTTATGTTGTTGAGGGAATGGGGTAGACCCGACGTTCGGGGCCAGTCATCTGCTCAGGCTGGAAGAACGTCGCGACAAGGCTGCATTGTTGCCACATGATTGGGATCAGATCGGGTTTCCACCCTCGCGGAGCGAACCATGCGCCTTCTTCCAATCCTGATGGTCCTGATTGTTGCGCCCGCAATTGCCTTTGCCGAATGCAACCAGGACTTCGAAATCGATGCGCCAGACCTGGCAGGCATCCCCTATCAGGAAACGGTTCGCTTTCCGAACTCCGGGGCCGGTGTGCAGTATCGGTTCTACGATGCCGACGGGCAAAGGAATGTTTCGTACTACCGCTATGATGGAGACCATGACGCGATCTCCAACGAGATCGCTGCGGCCGAAATCCAGAGCGTTCACGCCGTCGTGCAGCAGGTCACACAGATGAATGGCCTGGAGATCGTCAACATGGAGCAGATGGAGTCCTTCATGGCCGGCGATATCGAGATGCTGGGCATCATCTATGTCGGCATCAAGGGAACCGGTGCCGTGACCGAGTTTGTCGGTCTGGGGCACGATGGCCAGTGCATCCATAAGGTCCGATACACCCATGAAAGCGCCATGGAGATCGCTGAAATTGATGCGGCGCGTGCTCAATACAACGCTGTCATGGAAGCCCTGGCGCCACATATCACGACGCCGTTGCCCTGATCTGCGCTAGAGAGCGATCTTTCCGAAATCGACGCGACCTTCAAGGGCCTGAGCGATCCGGAATACGGCTTTGTCGTCATAGGGATTGCCGACGATCTGGATCCCGGTAGGCACGCCATCGCCTGCAAGGCCCGACGGAACCGAAAGTGCGGGACACCGACTGAAGCCGTTGAACAGGAAGGTCATGATGACCTTGTTGACGTCATGTTCCACACCATCGACGGTGATGGGATCAACCCAGTCACGCACATCAGCACCAATCTCGGTGGTGCCCACGGTGGGACACAGAAACGCATCGTGACGGGCGAGTTGCGGGCCGAACTCGGCCCAGGTTTGACCGATCGCCTGCATGCAGGCATGGAATTCGCGCGGCGTGATGGTTCTGTTCTCCTGATCGAAGGTACGTGTGTATTCGCAGACGAGGTCGGGATGATTGTCGACGGCATCGCTGAACTCATCGCCATAGATATGGCCGCCCCACATGCCGACATTGGCCTTGGCGTGTTGTGCCCAGGGTGTTTCGATCTCTTCGATGATTGCGCCTGCGTCGCGTAGCTGGTCAAGCACGGCTTTGGTGTTGGCGCGCACGCCACTGGAAACCTCATAAACGCCCAGGTCCATGGACCAGGCGATCTTCATGCCTGCGACATCGGGGAAGGTATCGGGCAGGGTCAAACGCTGGGGCAGCGTGCTGTGATCCCTGGCGTGGAGGCCCGACATGACATTCTGCATCAATGCCGCATCGCCTGCGGTGCGGGTCATGGGCCCGATATGGAAAAACGGATCCATGGCAACCTCGGGGCTTCCTGGGTTGCGGCCATAGGGTGCCTTGTACCCGGCAATACCGCACATGGCCGCTGGCATGCGGATGCTGCCCGCACTGTCTGAACCCGTCGCCAACGTCGTTGTGCCTGAAGCCGACGCGGCAGCCGCACCGCCTGAGGAAGCACCGCTGGTCATGGCGGTGTTCCAAGGGTTGCGGGTTACACCATGCAGGTTGGACGTGCAGGTCCAGGGCCAAACGAATTCAGGGCAGGTGGTCAGGGCATGAACAATTGCCCCGGCACGCATCAGACGTTCGACAGACGGGTTGGTGTGATCGGCGATGTTGTCTTTGAAGACCAGCGACCCAAAGGTGCGGGGGCGCCCCTTGACGGCGGTGTCTTCCTTCACGGCAAGGGTGAGGCCTTCCAGCTTGCGCGGCCGGCCATCGGTTTTCATGTAGCGGGCTTCGGATTTGGCGGCAGCCTTCAGGGCATCGTCATAGAACGTATAGGCAAGGGCGTTCACGGCCGGCTCAACCGCCTCGGCGCGTCTGATCTGCGCCTTGAGCAATTCAACAGGCGAAAGCTTGCGGCTGCGGAACAGGCCCAGCGCATCGCGTGCAGAGAGGTAACAGAGGTCGAGATCATTCATGCGGCATGTACATTTCATTGGAGATGGAAGCAGGAGGCATCTTGCCATGGTCCTGCCCGGTTTCCACTGTCCTGGTTGGAATGATGAAAGCGTTCAGGTGAAGCGTGATCGCGTCCGGTTGGCGAAGGTGACCAGCGAGAGCATGACAGGTACTTCAACCAGCACACCGACTACCGTGGCCAGGGCTGCGCCGGAATTCAGGCCAAACAGGCTGATGGCGACGGCAACGGCCAGCTCGAAGAAGTTGGATGTGCCGATCAGGGCGCAGGGTGCTGCAATCCTGTGCGGCACGCGCATGGCAAATGCGACGCCATAGGCCAGCGCGAAAATCGCGTAACTCTGAATCAGAATCGGCGTGGCGATCAGCAGGATGATGAGCGGGTCGTTCAGGAAGACATGGCCCTGCAGACCAAACAGGATGACGACGGTTGTGATGAGGCCAATGATCGAGAGTGGCTTGATGCGGTCGCGGAATGCGGTGATGCGTGCGGGGTCCGACAGGCGGAATCGTGTCAGAAGCCCAGCCGCCAGAGGCAGGATGACGAAAAGCACGACCGAGAGAACCAGCGTTTCCCATGGCACGATGATATCGGTGACGCCCAGCAGCACAGCGACAATGGGCGCGAAGGCAAAGATCATGACGACGTCGTTCACCGATACCTGCAACAGGGTGTAACTCTCGTCGCCCCGCGTGAGTTGAGACCACACGAACACCATCGCCGTACAGGGCGCTGCGCCCAACAGGATCAGGCCGGCGATGTATTGCTGCGCGTCCTCAGGCTCGATCAGAGGCGCAAAGATCACCTCGAAGAAGAGGATGGCCAATGCCGCCATGGTGAAGGGTTTGATCAGCCAGTTGATGACCAGCGTGATGCCCAATCCCTTGGGCTGGGCGACGATGTCGCGGAACGAGTGGGGATCGACGCCGATCATCATGGGATAAACCATGGCCCATATCAGCACCGCAACGACCAAGTTGACGCTTGCGATTTCGGCGCCGGCAATCAGTTCCACAAGCCCCGGCGCGACATTGCCCAGAGCGATGCCTGCGAGGATTGCCAGGGCGATCCAGATACTGAGGTAACGCTCGAAGAGATTCATGCCGATTTCTCTGCTGGTTCATGGGTTTTCAGCCGGCCTGCTGCCACCGCGCTGAGACCAACCATGATAGCCGCAGTGGCAAGGCAAAGGCCAAGTCCGCCGAGTTGATAGGTGAGGCCCGAAAGCACCGTGCCCAAAAGACGTCCTCCGGCATTGGCCATGTAATAGAAACCGACATCCATGGTGACGCGCTCATCGCGTGTGAAGGCAAGGATGAGGTAGGAATGCAGGGAGGAGTTGACGGCAAAGATAGCACCAAACATCAGTAGTCCTGTCACCAGAGTGATGGTGAGCCAGGTGGATGGTTCTCCTGCGACAAAGGATGCCACTGCCAGGATGGCCGGAATGACCAGCAGCATGATGGCCCAGCGTCGGGCTTCACCCACCAGCTCGCCTTCGGGGCGTCGGCCCGCGCGCAACAGGCGGGGCGCGGCCGATTGGACCGCACCGTAGAGGATGATCCAGGTCGCCATGAAGCTGCCGACCATGAAAAAGGCATCGCGGTTACCGTCAGCAGTGCCATCGGAAAGCACGGCATAGAAATAGAGTGGAATGCCCACGACAAACCAGACATCGCGTGCGCCAAACAGGAAGACCCGGGCTGCCGAGAGCCAGTTCACGTTGGGCGATTTGGAAAAGACCTCTTTGAACTTCGCGTCGCTGCGGCCTTTGGGCAGGCCGGTCGGCATCAGGATCAGGACAGCCAGCAGGATTGCGGCCAACACGGCGGCCATGGCCAGAACCGACCCGACAAACCCGATGGTTGCGAGCAAGGCTGCGCCAAGCAGGAAACCAAACCCCTTCACGGCATTTTTGGAGCCGGTCAGCACGGCAACCCAGTGGAACAGGCGGCCACTGTCTTTGGGGGCAAGCAGCTTGACGGCAGACTTCGAGGACATCTTGGCCAGATCCTTGGCGACACCGGAAACGCCCTGTACTGCCATGACATAAGCGATGGACAGTCCCAGCGCCCAGCCGGGATCAAGTTGGGAAAGCGCCACCAGTGCCACGACCTGAAGGCCCAATCCTGCGTAGAGCGTCGTGGTGAGGCCAAACCGGGCAGCGATCCAGCCAGCCGAAAGATTGGTCACCATGCCTGCGAACTCATAGAGCACAAAGAGCCAGGCAAGCTGGAGCGGCGTGAAACCCAGATTATGGAAATGAAGCAGCACCAGCATGCGCAGCGCGCCATCGGTGAGCATGAAGGCCCAATAGGCAGCGGTCACCGCGATATAGGCGGAAAAACCGTCGGGTCGGCTCACTGGTGTTGCCCGACCATCAAGGCGACATCGACCAGGCGGTGCGCATAGCCCGTCTCGTTGTCGTACCAGGCGTAGATTTTTACCTGGGTGCCATTCACGACCATGGTGCTGGGTGCATCCACGATGCCCGAACGTGTGTCGTTGGTGTAGTCGGCCGAGACCAGCGGGCGTTCCTCGTAGCCCAGGATGCCCTTGAGCGGGCCATCAGCGGCGGCCTTGAAGAGCGCATTGACCTCCTGGGCCGTCGTTTCGCGCGCAACTTCGAAAACACAATCGGTCAGGGAGGCATTGAGCAGGGGAACACGCACGGCATGGCCGTTCAGCTTGCCCGTGAGTTCAGGGTAGATGAGCGTGATCGCCGTGGCGCTGCCGGTCGTCGTGGGAATCAGCGAATTGAGTGCGGAGCGCGCCCGCCGCAGATCCTTTGCCGGGCGGTCCACCAGAGTCTGCGTGTTGGTGACGTCGTGGATGGTGGTGATGGAGCCGTGGCGGATGCCGATTGCTTCGTGAATGATCTTCACGACAGGTGCCAGGCAGTTCGTCGTGCAACTTGCCGCCGTCACAATCTGGTGCTGTGCGGGGTCGTAGATGTCGTGGTTGATGCCATAGACGATGTTGGCTGCATTGCCGTCCTTGACGGGCGCAGAGACCACAACCTTCTTCACGCCTGCTGCGAAGTAGGGTGCCAGCGCTTTTTCGGTCTTGAAGACGCCGGTACAGTCGATCACGATATCAACGCCGTCCAGTGGAAGGTCTGCGATCTGGTTCTTGTCGTGGACCGCCAGGCGGGCGCCGTCGATCGTGACCGAACTGTCGTCGCAGGAAATCTCGGCTGGCCAGCGTCCGTGTATGGAGTCGAACTCCAGCAGATGGGCATGCATGGCAGGATCACCGACTGCATCGTTAATCCAGGCGATTTTTGCGCCGCGTTCAAGCAGAGGACGCAGGGCCAGTTTGCCGATGCGGCCAAGGCCATTAAGCGCGTAAGTGGTCATGACGCCATTTCCATGCAGAGTTCTCTATGCTTGCGATCAGACAAGGTCGCGTTCGATTTCCTTAACCCAGTTTCGTGACGAAATCATTGCATCGCCGTACCAGGCATCGACACTGACCTCATGAATGAAGTGCGTTGCCGTACTCCACTGGCGGCAGTTCATGGCAACGCGGATTTCCCAGTCCCCACGTTTCATGCCGATGGTCTGATCGTATTGTATGCTGGCACAAAGCGGATCGTCGTCATGGATCGCCATGCGCCTTTCCATGGTGTGGGATAACTCCGTGCCGATGGGATCGATGCGATAGGTTCCCTCAATGCCGAAGAAACCACCTTCACCGGTCATCAGGCTGGTCACTTCGCCGGTGACCTTGTCGCGATTCATGGTGCGATGGAAACTTCCCGGCGCCACAGACGTCACTGACACATCCGGCGCGGTTTCCGGTTCGGCAAAGGCAGGTAGATCAGCGTCCTCCGGGCGGGGCTCGCGCACCGGCAACACAAGGGTTGCCGTTCCCGTCGTCAGCGTCAGCGTCGCTGCTTCGGGTGAAGGCCAGATCAGCGGCCAATAGCAGGTCGAAAGACCAAGACGCAGGCGATGGCCCTTTGGGAAGGCCTGGGCAAGGTCGTTGAGTTGTACGCGGACCTTGTAGCGTTGGCCGGGTTCAAGCGGCTTCGGGTTCTCATGGCTCTCACGGTGCGTGAGGTTGAGCACGCCATAGGTCACCAGCGTCGATGCACCATCGGGCGCAACATCGCACAGGCGTGCGGCTATCTGGGCAATTGGCTTGTCGCTGGAAAGTTCCAGTTCGATGACTGGCGCACCGAGCAGTTCCAGGCGTTCGGTAAGTGGCGCGGTCTCGAAGCACAGGCTGCGGCCGTCCTCGGATCTCTGGTCCAGGGCAAGTTCGCCTGCCAGGCCGAAGCTGGACCATTCCTCGCCGTCCATTCCAGTAGAGGCAGGAGAGCGGAAGGCACGTTCACCGGGTTTACCTGGCGTGTCCTGCAGGGTGTTGTCGCCGTGAAGATGAAGTGTCTTCTGCTGGAGTTCCCTTGAGGGCCACTGGTTCTCGGAGACCCATCGTCCGGGCCGTTCGGTATAGTTGACGGCAGGAGCCACGCTCTCCTGCATCCAGACGCGATAGACCGGTTCCCTGTCGATTCCGGTGTCGCAGTCTTTCAACCATCGGTCCCACCAGCGCAGGGCATCCTGCAGGAACCCGATGGCAGGGCCCGGCGTGCCGTCATGGGGATAGACATGCGCCCAGGGACCGACCACGCCGCGGCGCGGCCCCTTCAGGCCTGCCATGAGGCGCGCAATGACGTTGGAATACCCATCCGACCATCCTGTGATGGCATAAACCGGCACCTGGATCGCGTCGTAATTCTCGCAAACCGAACCATGTTTCCAATAGGCGTCGCGCCGTTGGTGTTCCAGCCAGGTCAGAGCCCAGGGCTTCGTCCGCAGCCAGGCGTTCTTTCCACATGTCGAGCCATCGCTCACCGACAATCTCTGGATCAGGCGGGCGTGTGTTGAAGGTCAGCATGGTCGCCGACCAGGTCAGATTCTCGTTTAGCAGACAGCCGCCCATGTAATGAATGTCGTCGGCATAACGATCATCGGTGGCGGCAACCGCGATGATCGCCTTCAGGGCCGGGGGTTGCAGGGAGGCTACCTGGAGCGAATTGAAGCCGCCCCAGGATTTTCCCATCATCCCGACCTTGCCGTCACACCAGGGCTGTTCGGCGATCCAGGCAATAACCTCCAACGCGTCGCTGAGTTCGGGTTCACCAAGGTATTCATCGTGCAGAATGCCTTCGGATTCACCGGAACCACGGATATCGACACGCAGGCATGCATAACCGTGGCCCGCGAAGTAGCCGTGCATAGGTTCATCGCGGTTTCGGGTCAGGTCGCGCTTGCGATAGGGGATGTATTCCAGAATGGCAGGAACCGGCTGGTCTTCTGCGTCTTCGGGCATCCAGATGCGCGCGGAAAGACGGGTGCCGTCTTTCAACGTGATACCGGTTTCCTCGATATCGCGGACTGAGTTGGAGAAGTTTTCGACGATGCGTTTCATCGCATTGTTCCCTGGCCTGCTGGCGCTACTATGGGATGCGGCGCGGCGGGCGTCGATCACGGTACGTGGAATTGCTGGGGGTTGGATGCAGGAATTTGCTGAAGCATGTGCGGCTTGGCTGTCGGAACGACCTGAGGCGGTCTGCGGGCAGGCAGCACGGGAGTTGCGGGCTGCACTTTTGCAGAGCCTGGCCCCGGCGACGCGTGTCGATGTACCTGAGCCCAGGGCGCTTGCTTACCTGCAACCCCTGCTGGGCTCATCGGATCGCTCCGATCTTGCAGAACCGCTTGCCGCACTGGCGCCAGACCTGATCTGGTTCTGAACCAGGTGAGGGTGAAATGAAACGGCACTGGGTGGCCGCAACTGCGTAACGCAGTTGGTTGGCCCGGCAGACCGGGCGGCGTCTACCGGCATCCGGTTCGGGACCTTTCTGATTGCGCCCAACGCACTTTATCCGCGGCACGTTCATGGTGCCGAGGAACTCTACCTTATTATCGCGGGGTCGGGCCGCTGGTCCTATGATGGCGAACCATATGTGCGCCACGGTCCCGGCGAATTTGCGCATTCCAGAAGCTGGCAGCCCCATGCGATCCGCACCGGGGACGAGGCGCTGCTGATGGCCTGGATCTGGATGGGCGATATCAGCCTCAATTCCTATCGAATGGAAGCCGATTTGCCTGACCCTGAGAGACCTGCCTCATGACCGACGTCAGCCGTTCCGTATCCCTGTCGGCACCCGCTTCGGAGGTTTGGGCCTTGATTGGCCAGTTCGACGCGCTGACGTCGTGGCATCCCGCCGTGCTCGACAGCAGGGTTGGTGAGGATGACGGGCGCATGGTGCGTCATCTGGTGTTTGTCGGGGGAATCAAGGTGACCGAACGCCTGATCGCTCATGACGACGATACCATGGTGCAGCGCTATGGGATCAGCGATGGCGGGCGACTTCCTGTTGCCGACTTCACGGCCACCCTGCGTGTTGTGGCAGGGGGTTCCGGTACCAGTGCCGTGACGTGGTCATGCAGCTTCCAGCCTGCCGGTGCGCCTGAGAGCGTCGTGCGTGAGGCTATTGAAGGCATTTTTGATTCCGGCATGAACAGCCTGGCAGACCGTTTCGGCAAGGCCGACTAGTTCAGTAGCGCACGTAGTTGGTGGCCCAGAGGCCGCGCTGGTCCTGGCGAGCACCATCGCGGGTGATCTCGAAATCCGTGCCGGGCAGCGGCAGCGCCCAGCCGGTGTAGATCATGTTGGCATTGATCTCGAAACCGCCGGCATTGCAGACCGCATCAGGTCGCCCCTGGAACATCGTGCCGGTCAGGCGGCAGGTCACCGTCATCGCGGTCACGAGATCCAGCAGTGCACCGCGTGCGATGACACCGCAGGGGATCGCCTTGTCGTTACGCTGGCACCACTGATCCAGAGGCGGTGCGGCGATGCCGGCCAGATGTACTGTCGTCCCGGCGACGGTCAGAGTGT
>CALSLK010000008.1 GCA_943787175.1 uncultured Alphaproteobacteria bacterium | reverse complement strand
CCTGTAGCCGATCCGCGCCTTGATGCCGGCAAGTCTGGCCAACCGTGCAACGCGGTTCGGGCAGCATGTCTCGCCCTGGTCCAGCAGGTCATCATGGAGCTTGCGATAGCCATAGACCTTGCCACTCTCCTTCCACGCCGCCCGGACCAGCTCGGTCTGGCGTATGTCTTCACGCGCTCTTCTGCTCAGCGGGTTCTTGAGCCAGGCGTAGAAGCCGCTCGGATGGATGCACAGGCAGCGGCACATCGCCCGAACCGAAAACACCGAACGATGCCCGACGACGAACGCGTATCTCACTTTGCATCCCTGGCGAAATACGCGGTGGCTTTTTTTAGAATGTCACGCTCCTCGGTGACCCTGGCCAGTTCTCTCTTCAGACGTCGGATCTCGACAGCCTGATCATCCTCGCCAGATCCGGAAGCCTTCAAGAACTTCCTCTTCCAGGCGTAGAGCGAATGCTGGCTCACACCAAGGCGCTTCGATACTTCCGCAACCGGGTAACCCCGCTCGGTGATCTGAAATACCGCATCCCGTTTGAAATCGTCGCTGAAACTGACCTTGCCCATGATGGCCTCCTTAGCCTCAAAATTAGGAAAGAAGGCGTCTAGCAATCTAGGGGCTATTCACAAAGAGTGTTTCCCAGATCAACAATTCATTTAATAATAATAATAAGGTAAATTACCTTAAATATAATAAAAAGAACTCTAAATATTTGTAATCATCATCCCACCCCCATATTTAATAACTAACTAAGGGGGCGTTATTTCCTCCCCCCATGGCCACACCTAGGCAAATGGAATATCATACCCAGTTTATAAATTAATATGAGGTAATTTAACTAAAAATGGCTGTAAAACTTAACATGAGTTAGGTGACCCATATATCTTGATAAGTACATAATGATAATATTCATCAGGTTTAACAAATAATAATTATCAGAGCTCATCAGAGCTCATCAGAGCTCATCAGAGCTCATCAGAGATCTCTCATACTATCCCTGTCTACTATTTTAGAGGGGGATATGAATAACAATAACCAAGACGCACACCCTGACCTCCTATAACCCTTACCATTACCAGAAGATTTCTGGGTGACGCACAGGCTTCTGAGTGACGCACAAACTGACGCACAGAATGTGCCTCTTGACGGTGACTCACTGCCACCTAGAATGGCTGTCTTGCTCACATATCAGTGCATGCAGGTGCCTATATGGGGAACCATAACCCTCCTGGGGCACCACCTCCTGCACTAACTCACTGATATGTCAGCGTTTTTTCTGTTGGCAGTCCAGGTGACGTACAGGATGACGGAAGAATAGTTCGCTTCTGCAGATTTGTTTGGCCGGACATACGACCAACTGAGATCAACCATTAGGAGTAATTCCCATGATCCAAGCTTTCACCGATCTTGTCGGCACTTCTGCTGTGCCCGCACACGCCTTTGATATTGCTGAGCTGACGGAGCTAACGCCGACGCTGGAAACTGCTACTACCCTCCGTGACATGGCGGAACAGGCGTAAGCGCTAATATTAAGTTGGAGGTAAAATGGGTGCTTCTGAAGCTATGCTCGCCGTCACAATTGGTATTTTTGCAACCGGGCTGTTAGATATTTTTAGTGTTATTATGTGGACGTTTGTTGGCACTCCAAAAACCGAATGGCGCCTTGTTGGTAGATGGTTTTTGTCCATGAAGAATGGACGCTTCATACATGACCATATCTCGAAATCGCCGCAAATACAGTTTGAATTATCTTTCGGTTGGATAATGCATTATGTGATCGGTTCTGCGTGGTCTCTCATTTATTTTTATTGGGTTTATGAAGTCATGGGTGTAGGGCCCACCTTGTTATCGGCGTCAGTATTTGGTCTAACCACTTTGGTTGTTCCGTATTGTATTCAGCAGCCTGCAATGGGACACGGATTTTTTTCTCAGAAACATCCCAGACCTGTTGTGATGCCAATTTTGAGTTTTTTGTCCCACTTAACATTCGGTCAGGCACTATTTTTATTCTATGTGTTGGCCGGCTATCTCATTTAGGGCATAAATCACGGCTGCTGAGGTAGAGCAAAGTTGGGCTGGTCGGCACCATCGACGGGGCGACCGATGGTAACCTTAGCATCAATAATATAGGTCAGTGTCGGGAAAGACCGTGGATGGCAAACAGCCCATTGTCTTTGCGTACTGGAGTTTTCCCCAGACAAACATTAGCAAATGCGTTTTTTAGACAGCAGTGCCTGTCCGTCGTCAGAACATTTGGGACGCGTGAGCTCGTTTTCTAATTGAGTATCTGGCTCATCTTGATTTGATGTTAAGCCGCTTGTTGTTGATGGTTCAAGCGGCGGGTTTGGATGGTGAGTTTTTTGATCTTTTCCCTCTTTTCGATGATGGCTGTGTGGCGCCCGAAGTAAGCATCCGATGGTGTGACGTTGCCAATGCTCTCGTGGTAGCGATGGTTGTTGTAATAATCCACGAAGGTGCCGATCTGGTTTTCGAGATCGCCCTGCAGATAGTAGTTTTCCAGCAAGATCCGGTTCTTGAGCGTCTGATGCCAACGCTCGATCTTACCCTGGGTCTGCGGGTGATAGGGTGCACCGCGAACGTGCTCCATACCCTGGCCTTCAAGCCATTCGGCCAGATCGCCGGATATATAGGACGAACCATTATCGCTGAGCAGCCGGGGTTTATGGATGACCTCGGCCTGGTCGCAGCCTGATGCTTCCAACGCGAGTTCCAGTGTCTGGGTCACATCGCCCGCCTTCATGGTGGTGCACAGCTTCCAGGCGATGATGTAGCGCGAGTAGTCGTCGAGAATGGTCGACAGATAGAACCATCCCCATCCGATGACCTTGAAGTAGGTGAAGTCGGTCTGCCAGAGCTGGTTCGGAGCTGAGGTCTTGTCCTTGAACTCATTCGCTGCCTTGATGACGATGAAGGCCGGGCTGGTGATCAGGTCGTGGGCCTTGAGCAGCCGGTAGACAGACGCTTCTGAGACAAAATAGCGTCTCGTGTCAGTGAACCTCACGGCCAGTTCCCTGGACGATAGTTCCGGCTCATCCAGGGCCATCTCCACGATCTGCTGGCGCACATCGTCGGGGATGCGGTTCCACACCCGACCGGGGCCACTGGTGCGGTCATCAAGGCCGCCTCCACCTCGATACCGGTCGTACCACCGGTAAAACGTCGTGCTCGGGATGCCCAGCTTATCCAACGTCCGCCGGACCGGTAGATGAGAGCCTTCGACCAGCCTGATGATTTCCAGTTTCTCAGATGCGGGATATCTCATTCCTCGTCTCCCCCATCCCCGATCATGCTTTTTTTGAGTAACCGGTTCTCCAGTATCTGTTCGGCCAGCGCCTCCTTGAGATCGCGGGCTTCGACACGCAGTGTCTTAACCTCGGGACTGCTGGCCTGACGCGCCGTGTCGCCGGCAAGGCGCTTCTTGCCAGCCTCCAGGAACTCCTTGGACCAACTGTAATAAAGACCCTCGGCGATGCCTTCATGGCGACATAAAGCCGCGATGCTCTCCTCGCCGCGCAGGCCCGATAACACAATCCGGATCTTCTCCTCAGCCGAATAACGCTTGCGCGTCTTGCGCCGAATGTCGCGGATGGCCTGTTCTGCCGGGGCGCTCTTGCTCATGGTTTTCTGCCTCATCTTCGTTCCCTACGGTCACTGCGATGAGCCAGAAAACTCCCTTATGAAAACCACTCAATCTGTCCCAAAGGCGCTGACGGCAGACAGATCTATGGAACGAATGTTCCATTTCGAACAGTGCCAGAATGTCACACACGACACGCGGTTCAAACCGCCTGCTGACGGATCGTTCCAATTCGAGACGCGCTGCCTCGATGTGGCGACATCACGGCCGCAGGATCAATAGTCCCAGCGCCATTCAACGCCGGCCCGCGCCGATGCGTTAGCGCCAGCTTCAGTGGTGACCGTGATGTTATCGGTGACATCAATTTCAACCTCAACAGCACTAGAATCAGCACCGGTTCCCTGCTCGACGCCGACATAGACGCCTTCGGCGACATAGCTTCCCGCTCCTAACAAGGCATTACCGTCGTCATCGGTATCAACACGCAGAACATCAACACCCAGCGCAGCACGTGTTCGATCCAGGATGCCCGAGCCGCCGGTAGCATTACCTGTCAACCCCGCCAGCGCGGTCGCCAGCTGCACGGCCTCCAGCCCGGAAAGCGACGAAGCACTCTTGCCAAACAGGGTGCGCGCAAGCACCTCGTCCTCGGGCAACGGAGGGTACCGAAGAAATCTCCAGCTGCGGATCTGAAACACGACCTGAGACCTTTATCTGCCCAAGGACATCTCCCGACTGCGCCTCAGCCACGACAACAAACGACGGATCAAAATTATCCTCCGGGCGGATGGTCACATTGCCCTGCGTCAGGGTGAACTGGCTGCCAGCCACATCCAGGGTGCCCCGCACCAGGTCGATTTTGCCGTTCACCTGCGGAGCGTCAGTGGTACCGCCAATTTCGACCTTGCCCCCCCATTCGCTTTCAAGACCACGACCAAACACGTTGAAGCGGCGCGGAAAGTCGACCGTCAAATCAAGTTCCGCGGACCAGACAGATTCAGATGGGGCCGAAACTTCTCCACCCTTGTTCACGAACACATCATGGGCGTGTAGCTCCGTCACGCTGGGCGGCAGACTCTGGGCGACGTTGATGCTGACTGGTTCTGCCGTGATGTTGCCCGTGATCTTCCCGCCAATTGGCGTGCCGACATAGGAAACCGAGCCGGCGGCCACGACCTCCGCGTTGTCGAGATTGACGGCCCGGAAGGCTGTGAGGACCAAGGTGGTATCAAGGCTCAGCCCTTCATCCTTGTCGATGCGGGCATGACTGTTGATCATCAGAGTGCCGGCATCGCCGTCGCTGCCGCTTGCCTGCAGGGACAGGCTGCCATCAGCGTCGATCGATGTGGTCAGATTCAGCTTTTCGATCAGGGTACCTGCCGTGAAATTCTCGTATCGTGCATCCCTGACCGTCGCGGAACCTTCAATTTTCGGATCGTTCAGCGTTCCCGAAACCGCAATTCCGATATCAAGATCGCCCGAAAGTGTCTGATCACCGATCGGCAGACGGTCCCAGAGCTGGGCAAGCCCGCCCTGAAGGGTCACCGCCGCCTTGAAGGGGTCCTCTTCAACCGTCAGCACAGTTCCTTCGTCAGGATAATGCGTCAAAGGCCACGAAACCGTTGCTTGGGCGGTCAGCCCATCAATGCCTGTAATCTCAATCTTGCCGTCCACAGACTCGCCATCCCATTGGGCATTTACGTCCAGATCGGCAGTCTCGCCTTCGGCTTCATCACGCCCGCCAACACCGGTTGCCTTGAGATCGAGATGAGCAGAGGCCCCGCTTGCATCAGCGTTCAGATCAAAACCTCCATCCAACATCCCCTTCAGATCAAGCGCCTCGTGTACTGCGCCGAATGCTGCCACCGGAATGTTGGAGATTGCGCCCTTCCCGGTCAGCGCCTTGGGCGCAGCACTCGCAGAAAGCGCGATATTTCCCCCTGCAAAATCAAGAGAGAAACCCTCAAGACTCATAGTCTGGCCAGCCGCCACTACCATGAAATCCTGAACGATAGAGAAACTCTCTTCACCAACCGTCCCGTTCAAGCTGTTGACAGTTACGTTAACATCCTGGGAAAAATCACCTGAAAAACTCGTGTCCACAGTCCAGATATCAGACTTGGCCTGGACGTTCATGGAGAGGTCATCAAGTGCACCGTCGGCCGACGCAATCACCCTGTGAATCACCTGCCCTGCGGCGCTCATACCATCTGCAGACAGTCGCGCAGAAACCTGTGGCGTGTTCAGCACATCAAGGGCATCGACTGCTACACGCAGGTCCGCAACCGACATGTCGTTCATCGTGACATCCGCCAGCGCCAGCCCCAGGGAGACATCCTGTTGCCCCCCGGAACCAGCGCGCATCGTGACATCGACGAGCCCTGCCCCCGTGATATCCAGTCCCGCCAGCGACGCCAGCCCCCCCAGATCAGCGATGCCGCCGGCCAGTCGCCCCTCCATGGGTCGCCCGTCCAGCGGCACGGTAAGATCTCCGCCCAGATCGACCATCAGACCCTGCAGCGTCACACGCGACACGATAACCTCGGTGAACGCAGGATCTGTCGAGACGTTGGCGCCCAACGCCAACTGTTCGTTGTCGCGCGGCAGCGAAACACCCACCTTGGTATCAATTCCGTCAACCGCGGTGAGCTCGCTGACCCTGAGACTGAGGCCGTCCAGATCGAGGTCACCGTAATGCGCCTGCGCCATATCCAGACGCAGATCCATTTCAGGTTGCTCTAGGGCTCCCACAGCCGAGATCGACAACGTCCCCGACGCACCAAGCGCCGGATCAAGAGCCTGAGCAATGGCTCCCTCAATGGTGATCGGCCCCGACAACGTGGCAGAAACCGTGCCCTGTGGCATGTCGAGCTCGACTTCACCAAGCGCCTGCCAGATCGGCGACACCAGCGTCAATTCAGTGATGTTCCAGCGCTGTCCATCCGCGGTCAGTCGCGCCGAAATCTCGGGCGAGGCACCTAACAGGGCACCGACAGGGTCATCCGCAAGGACCTCTTTGCCCGAGACCGAAATCACCGCATCGACGCTTTGGGTCCAACCGTTCGTGCGCGCCGCTGCCCGCAGTATTACCTCTCCTGTCATGGGCAGTCCGGCCAGTCCGGAAAGCTGCTCAAGATCAAACCGGCCCGTCAACGAGGTCAGCTCGAGGCGCCCCTCGCCCAGGCCCAGCGAGCCCATCGCATCAAGGCGGCCCACTGCCGTCATCACGGTCGCACTTTCCAGCATCACCTGATCGAAAGCCTGATCGGCATGAAGGAGAACATGAAGGCTTGGCTGATCGCCCAGCAGGTCATCAAGGCCTGGATCGCCAGCCGAGATACCGTCAAGGTCGGCGGAAAGATCCACCGTCCAGCCTGCTCCCTGATCCAGGGCAGTCACCATTGCGGTTGCTTTCAGACCACCAGCCGTAATGCCTTCGCCAGCAAGGTCAGACAGCACAACGTCCGCATTCACCATGGGTTGAGCGATTGTACCAGTCACCGCAACGTCGCTGCGCCAGGCAGAAACCTCGGCCCCGCCGGCCATGGCAAGGACAGGCGCCAGGTCGCGGTTCTCAATCGTTGTCGTGACATTCAGTGTTTCAGTATCTAGCGCCACGGTGCCCGTGGTTGCGATCTTTGCAACCGCCAGATCGATCTCCGCCTTGCGTATCGTGAGGAGTTCCCCCGCCATAGCAACATCAAGGTCCAGCGTGATGGCCTCGCCCACCAGCGGCCGGGTCGTGGCATCAAGAAAACTGTCGACATCGATCGTACCGCCAACCGTGACGTTGACCGCCGCAGCCGACATATTGCCTGACAGATCCAGGTCGGCTGAAAGTCCCTCCCCGGCGTCCAGGGTCACCTGCCCTGCAAAGTCCGAGGCCGCACCCTCAAGTTTTGCCATGACCGCCACCGCCGGCGCGCCTTCAATGCCCAGCAACGTGATCAGCACACCGCCCGGCTCCTCACCTGCGTCCAGCCGGAATGCAATTTGATCAAGCCCCAGGTCGAACGCACCGTCGAGCGCAAGGTTTCCTGTGCCGCCCAGGGTCTGGTGGACCTGCAGGTTCACAGCACCGGCACCGCTCTGGGCAAGGTCAGCCGAGCCGGCCAGATCAAACGCCATCGCCTGACCGGTAAGCGTCTCGTCAATCAGTACGCTGTCGATCTGGAGCTGACCCAGCCTGACCCCGATCCCCGGAGGATCGGGCAGGACCTGACCGGAAGATGCCGGCGCTTCTTGCCCAGATGCACCAGGCAATGGCGCCCGCAGCACGGCAATCTGATTGACGGCAATCAGCTCCACATCAACATCGCTGCTGATCAGCGCCCAGGGATTCCAGTCAACAGCAACCTCCCGCACCTCAAGCCACACACCATCACGGTCATAGAGCGTAACCGCCTCTATATTGATCTCACCCGGCAGGCCGGGGCCAAAGCCCGACAACTTCACGCCGCTGCCATCAGGCGAGGCAAGTTGGGTATTGACCGTATCGGTGATCCAACTGCGCACAAAAGCAGCGTCAATCAGGGCGAATACCGCACCGACCGTCACCACCAGCAGCAGGCACAAACCAGCCAGAATGCGTAACAGGACCCGGCGCATCAGAATGCCTGCCCAAGGCTGATGTAAAACTGGAATGGATCGTCGATCTCGTTGCGCCGATCCAGCGGAAAGGCAACGTCGAAGCGGATCGGGCCAACCACTGTGTAGTACCGGAAGCCCAGACCTGCTGACCAGAACATCGGTTCACTCAGGTCAGGCCAACGATCATCATAAACATTTCCGCCTTCATAGAACGGAACGATGCCGATGCTTTCGGTGACTTTAATACGCAGTTCAGCTCCCATCGTCAGCAACGAGCGTCCACCCAACGGTTCGTCCGAAGCGTCCAGGGGGCCCACGGTCTGATACGCATAGCCTCTAATAGAACCGCCTCCGCCAGCATAAAACCGTCGGTTCGAAGGAATGTTGACCAGCTCTTCGCCCAGACTGGTGCCAAAACTCGCCCGCAATCCCAGAACAACCCGGTCATCGGAATCAAAAGAAAGATAGGTTGAGCCATCAAGTTCGGTCGTCACAAAGGTGACAGGTTGCTCGAAACTCCCTGTCCATGGGGTCGCTCTAACACCAACGCGGAAACCGTTCGTTGGGTCTAGCAGGCTGTTTGTATTGTCCCAGTTATAGCCAACAGGAAGGCCGAACAGGATCGATTGCCTGGTATTGCCACCATCCTCAATCGCCAGAATGTTGTATGCCACACCCCAGGTTCCCGTGAGGTACTCGTTGACCGGCCACTCCAGCCGAACGGAACCCTCTGCACCGGTCTGGTCATAGGCCTCAAGGTTTTCCTTTAGAAAGTCGAGATCAACAATCAGATCCTGGTCGCGCGCCAGAAAATCAGGCTTTCGGAAACTGTTGCTGATGCGCTGCCGCTCCTCACCAATGCGCATGCGGTTCGAGAGCGTCTCAGCTTCTCCGAACAGATTCCTGTGCTCCCAACTCCCCGTTACTTCGAGCCCCAGGTCTGTCGAATAACTCAAACCTGCTCCGATTGACCGTGGCAGGGATTCGCTCAGCTCCGCCAGCATGGTTCTTTCACCGCCCGGATCACTGGCCGTACCCTCGGGTCGGATCGCAACGCGTTCGAACACGTTGGCGTCCAGCAATCGGTTGCGCATGACTTCAACCTTGCTCTGATCGAAAACATCACCGCGCTCCCACGCGATGTTGCGCTCAACCACAACCGGCAACACATCAACCAGGCCTTCGATCTGCAATTCTCCGAACCGGATAAGGGGGCCGGTCTTGATGGTGACCTGCACCCAAATGTCGTGATCAGGGTGGTTGGCCAGCACCAGCCGGTCACTGACTTCGGCATAGGGAAACCCCCGGTTGTGCAACCAGCGCACCAGCGTGCTTTCAGCACCTGCAATACGATCGGCAACCGCCGGCTCTCCGATTTCCAGGCCACTCTCAGCCACATCCGGCAGACCAAGCGGCGCGTCCGGGGCGCCACCCAGATAGACTATTTCATAAGCCGCCAGGGTGTAACGCGGCCCCAGGGCAATCGAAACATCAACCTTGTAGGGCGCAGCTTCTCCGGTGACCTCGAACCGAATATCGGGATCGTAGTATCCCTTGGAAGCCATCACGACCGTGAACGTGCTGACATCACTTTCAATCCGTCGCAGCAAGGCATTGCGGGTCGGCGGCGGCCTGTCCTCGAGCCTCAAAAGCTGGGAACTTTCAAAGATCAGCGACTTGATCCCGTTTTCATCGGGGACATTGATGGCAACCTCATAGGTCGCAAGTCCACTAGCCGGCGCCTCGGCATCCTCAGGTGCTGTATCGGTCACGGACTCCTGCGCGTGACCAGCAGGTGCCCCAAGCAGCACGCACACGCCCAGCAAGGCCATCAGACCGGTTAGAAGACGGCCTCGCCATTTGCTGGAAACCCTGAGGAAATCGCACAACATTATGCAGCCAATCTACCAATCGACGGCTCGCTTGGGGCATGGAATCTTTATAAATCCCCCTCCATTACATTGCCCGCTGCCAGATGTTGATTGAGAGCATGAATCCAAGGCGAAACCACGTCATCGCCAGACCTGTCTGCCAGAGCACCACATTCGTGTTAGACTGTGGTAACTATCCAATTCAATTGGGTTTTCTGGCTAATCTGTTCGGGATGCATACCTTGAGAACACGACGCTTCATCAAAATTCTTGCCCTCTCACTGGGTATCTTTTTTGTCTTTGCCTTGCCGTCTGTCCGTCGTCAGAACATTTGGGACGCGTGAGCTCGTTTTCTAATTGAGTATCTGGCTCATCTTGATTTGATGTTAAGCCGCTTGTTGTTGATGGTTCAAGCGGCGGGTTTGGATGGTGAGTTTTTTTGATCTTTTCCCTCTTTTCGATGATGGCTGTGTGGCGCCCGAAGTAAGCATCCGATGGTGTGTGTCCGTCGTCAGAACATTTGGGACGCGTGAGCTCGTTTTCTAATTGAGTATCTGGCTCATCTTGATTTGATGTTAAGCCGCTTGTTGTTGATGGTTCAAGCGGCGGGTTTGGATGGTGAGTTTTTTGATCTTTTCCCTCTTTTCGATGATGGCTGTGTGGCGCCCGAAGTAAGCATCCGATGGTGTGACGTTGCCAATGCTCTCGTGGTAGCGATGGTTGTTGTAATAATCCACGAAGGTGCCGATCTGGTTTTCGAGATCGCCCTGCAGATAGTAGTTTTCCAGCAAGATCCGGTTCTTGAGCGTCTGATGCCAACGCTCGATCTTACCCTGGGTCTGCGGGTGATAGGGTGCACCGCGAACGTGCTCCATACCCTGGCCTTCAAGCCATTCGGCCAGATCGCCGGATATATAGGACGAACCATTATCGCTGAGCAGCCGGGGTTTATGGATGACCTCGGCCTGGTCGCAGCCTGATGCTTCCAACGCGAGTTCCAGTGTCTGGGTCACATCGCCCGCCTTCATGGTGGTGCACAGCTTCCAGGCGATGATGTAGCGCGAGTAGTCGTCGAGAATGGTCGACAGATAGAACCATCCCCATCCGATGACCTTGAAGTAGGTGAAGTCGGTCTGCCAGAGCTGGTTCGGAGCTGAGGTCTTGTCCTTGAACTCATTCGCTGCCTTGATGACGATGAAGGCCGGGCTGGTGATCAGGTCGTGGGCCTTGAGCAGCCGGTAGACAGACGCTTCTGAGACAAAATAGCGTCTCGTGTCAGTGAACCTCACGGCCAGTTCCCTGGACGATAGTTCCGGCTCATCCAGGGCCATCTCCACGATCTGCTGGCGCACATCGTCGGGGATGCGGTTCCACACCCGACCGGGGCCACTGGTGCGGTCATCAAGGCCGCCTCCACCTCGATACCGGTCGTACCACCGGTAAAACGTCGTGCTCGGGATGCCCAGCTTATCCAACGTCCGCCGGACCGGTAGATGAGAGCCTTCGACCAGCCTGATGATTTCCAGTTTCTCAGATGCGGGATATCTCATTCCTCGTCTCCCCCATCCCCGATCATGCTTTTTTTGAGTAACCGGTTCTCCAGTATCTGTTCGGCCAGCGCCTCCTTGAGATCGCGGGCTTCGACACGCAGTGTCTTAACCTCGGGACTGCTGGCCTGACGCGCCGTGTCGCCGGCAAGGCGCTTCTTGCCAGCCTCCAGGAACTCCTTGGACCAACTGTAATAAAGACCCTCGGCGATGCCTTCATGGCGACATAAAGCCGCGATGCTCTCCTCGCCGCGCAGGCCCGATAACACGATCCGGATCTTCTCCTCAGCCGAATAACGCTTGCGCGTCTTGCGCCGAATGTCGCGGATGGCCTGTTCTGCCGGGGCGCTCTTGCTCATGGTTTTCTGCCTCATCTTCGTTCCCTACGGTCACTACGATGAGCCAGAAAACTCCCTTATGAAAACCACTCAATCTGTCCCAAAGGCGCTGACGTCAGACAAGCGTGAAGTTATCACCACTGACACCGGATATGCCCGCGCAGGGCGTCGTATTGGGATCGAGGCCGTTGCATTGCGAGTTCGCCGCGTGGCCGTCAACAGAGACAAGGCCAAGCGCCAACCCTGAAGCCATCAGACATCCAAAGCCTATGGAGCGTGCCGAATGCATGTTCTGTCCCGATACTCCCTGCCTGGTGTTCTTCTGCCTGATCACCGCCCTCTATGCACAAAGGCTCCGGTCGCCGTTAAGACCACCGGAGCCCTTGGCAAGAGTCGTGCAGCCTGATCAGGGAACCGCGGCAACCGTCACTGTCAGAACCGCATCATAAGCTGTGGCGCTGGCAGGCGCAGCAGCCAGATCGGCTTCGGTGATATCAATGATGATCGTGGAGTTATCACCACCACCACAGGTCGACGTGGTCGTTGCCGACATCGTGAAGTCGGTCGGGTTGTTGTAGGTAACAGCCGTACCAGAGGTCTGGCCGGTCGTGTTGGCCCAGGAAACTGTGAACGGAATGGTATCAGCGCCCTGCTGGAGCACCATCGAACCGTTGTCGGTGGTCAGGTCAATGCTGTACTGGCCCGGGCTGCCATCGTTCGACCAGACGCAGAGGTCATCGGTCATCTGCTCAGGGCCGGTGCCATCCCACGTGCCGAACCCGATGGTCGCGGCAAGATTTGAAATGGCCACGGTCTCGTCAATCGTGATCGAGATCGTGGTGTTCGCGGTTGTCGCAGCCAGGGCGACCGGAGCCACGGCAATCATCGCCAGACCGGCAACGCCACCCAGCAGCTTTGCGCGTGAACTTTCAAAAACCTTCAACATTATTTCGTCCCCTTACAGGATTTGCTTATCATCTGTTTCGTTGCGCCAGCCAGGAAGCCAAACTGCCTTGCCATGCGTTGGAGTGATAACTAAGTGACCTTCACGCCGAACGCACTTCGTAGTGACAGGGTAGTTCAGCAACTTTGTAAACTGACCGTACAAAAGGTTGTCGCCTGACGGGAAATGTTGTCGCCTGACGGGAAATGTAATGATTTACACACATGCGACAAGCAACAGAGGGTTGAAGCGCTCCAAACTTGTGCGCTGTGTGACAAACGTCACGTTCTGGAAGCAAGCTGCCCAACATAGGACAAAACCGCGCCCCAATTCCAAATTCGGGACAGGCGCGCAGATCGGATGTGTCAAACTTGAGCCAAATTGGGACACATCCTGATGTAGTACACCAATGATTCAGGCACTCAACAACCCCATATCACTACCTATGATTGTATTTAACCAGATCAGATTCCGACATCCGCACATCTAGGCTGAGCTACGAACCAGATGGCTCTAGCTGCGGGGCTGGGCAGCAATCTTGATCGTTTTTCGAATTTTGGCGCTGATCATTTTGTCGAAATGCGACATGAGATCTTGTTTTAAATCGGACAAGCAAGGAGATTCGAGCACATTGTCCCCGCTCAGCACCTCGGGGTTCTGCTCGTCCTACGACAGGGAAACAACAAGCCGGGCCGGCTTGGCTCCCAAGCGTCGACGCCGCCAGGGTTTTCCACGAAACTCAATCCGCACCTAGATGTTTGGTGCCTGATCTGATGGTTTGGTTGCGTCCGCCCGCGATGGTGCCAGGCGGAACGCATCATCGATCGCGCTCTGTACAACGTGTTGAACATAGTAGGACGACAGCGCTTCGCTTACCGGTCCGCGTGGCTTGTAGATCTGGTCCAGATCGCTTGACGCAGCCACGTTCCCCTCACCTCTCGCCACGTCAGCCGCCTGAGGCGTCCGGTGCCGGCAAAACAAAGATCTGACCGGGATAGATCAGGTCTGGATCAGCGATCTGGTTGCTGTTGGCCTCAAAAATCTGCGTAAACAGAGTACCTTCGCCATAGACCTTGCGCGCGATGACCCACAGGTTGTTGCCGGGCTGAATGACGATCACCGGCTCATCTGTAGTCGGCATCGTGAAGGCTGCCTGCTGGAACGGGGTTTCAAGCCGCGCTGAAACATCGCCGCCTTCACCCAACTGATCGACGCGCAGGTCGTACTGCCCCTCGGCCAGTTCCTTATCGAGGGTGAGTTGCCAGGCACCGTCGGCATCGGCCGTCGTCTGCCCGGCTGGCTCACCATCCACATAAGGCACCACGGTCGCGCCGGGCTCTGCCTGGCCTGACAGAGTCACATTGCCATCCGTGTCGTACGAAAGACTGTCGAGCGTCAGGTCACCGCCGCCTGAGATACCCACACCGTCACCTGGGGCCTGGAGGACATCGATATCGCCGGTTCCGTCGCGCGGTACCACCACTGCCAGAACCTCATCGCCCGTCAAACCTGCACCGGCCTCGTCCAGTGCTTCATCGACAGCACTTGCGGCATCGGCCGTGCTCAGATTGCCAGTATCGCTGTCCTGACTCAGACCCAGGCTCGTGTCGTTACCAGAGCTGGAAGCTGCATTTCCAAGGCTGAAGCCGCCACTGCTGTCATCGCCCTCTTCAACGGTCGCCACGGCCGTCTCTCCAGCCACAGCATCGGGCACGGACATGACGACAGCAACATTTGATTCCAGACGCTTGCCGTCTTCACTCTGGGCAGAAACCCACAATTCATGGTCTCCCGGCGCCAGGGGTTGGTCAAGAATCGCAACCCATGCGCCGCTGTCATCCGTCGCGACTTCGGCCAGGGCGCCGTCATGCGACATGATGGTCACGGTTGAACCCGGCTCTGTGCGCCCCGCAATGACGGCATCGCCATTGGGTTCCACGCGCACGATGTCAAAACTGGGCAGCGGCACATAATCATCGGCCCCATCCTGGCCCTGCACACTGCCATCTTCGGCTGTGTCGGAAGCATCAACCGCTTCACCTTCATCATTGCCCGACTGCGCCCCTTCATCGCCGGCTGTGCCGTCCCCGGAATCAAGCTCGACACTGGCGGTCGCCTGCACCGGCTCAACTTCGGCATCAACCACGGCCTCGCGATCGCCCGTCATCATCAGGACGACGACCAGAATGAGAATACAAAAGACGGCTCCCGCCGCGACGACCTGTTTCACGACCCGTTTCCCAACTGCTGCCAGCAAATTCTTCTACCATAGTATCACGCAGGCACGACAGCCGATCCGACGGTCATGGTTGCGGCAACGCCACCAGCAGGGTTTAGCCCCCCTCCCCGTGCACGCTGTCATGGCCTCTGATCAGAACTTCGGTGATTCCGGCATCAATCGCAACGCCGGAAAGGCTGCGCGTGAACGGCTGTTCGTTCACATGGGGATGGGCCAGTATACGGCTTGCCAGCACTGTGCCATCGGGTGCCACCACATCCCAGCGATCAGCGTAGTGTTCCCAGCCTTCATCGCCATGGCGCAGCGTTACGCGGAACGCATAGACGCCAGTCGCGGTTTGCTCTACCTCAACATCGACAACATCGGCCTCCCCTGCTCTCGCCCCTTGCGAGACCAGGGCAAGCGCCACAAGACCTGCGACAAGAAAACCCGGTATAATCCTGCTCATCATGTCCTATCCCGCCTCCATCTGCGTCTTTTGTGGTTCCAGCATGGGCCACGATTCCGATAATCGTCAGGCGGCCCATGACCTTGGCATCATGATAGCAGAGGCCGGCTCGCATCTGATCTATGGCGGCGGTCACGTTGGCTTGATGGGCGTCATCGCAGACGCAGCCCTTGCTGCAGGTGGCAAGGTCACCGGCATCATTCCAGCCCACCTGCGTTATGCCGAGGACGAACATCCAGGCCTTACCGAGCTGATCGAGGTCGAATCCATGTTTGTGCGCAAACGCCTGATGATCGAGCGCTCCGACGCCTTCATCGCTCTTCCCGGCGGCCTTGGCACCATTGATGAGGTTCTCGACGTCATCACGCTGGCCCAGCTCAGCCAACACGCCAAACCCATGATCCTGATCAACCTGAAAGACTACTGGCGCCCCTTCGGCACGCTGCTCGATGATGTCATTGATGGCGGATACGCGCGCGAGGCCGTGCGCGAGCTTTATACTCTGGTCCCCGACCTTGATGGCGCAATGGAGGCCCTCAAGTTACAGGACTGAGCTTGCACCCGACCGCACGCACGTTATGTTGCGGCGCAACACGACAGCACAGGAAATCGGAGCGGAATCATGGCCAAGATCAAGGTGAAGAACCCGGTCGTCGAACTCGACGGCGACGAAATGACACGCATCATCTGGGCCTTCATCAAGGACCGTCTGATTCTTCCCTATCTCGATGTTGACCTGAAGTACTACGACCTGGGCATCGAGAAACGCGATGAGACCGACGATCAGATCACGGTCGACGCGGCCAACGCGATCAAGGAGCACGGCGTGGGCGTCAAGTGTGCGACCATCACGCCAGATGAAGACAGGGTCGAGGAATTCGGCCTCAAGAAGATGTGGCGCTCGCCCAACGGCACCATCCGCAACATCCTGGGCGGCACCGTGTTCCGCCAGCCCATCATCTGCTCGAACGTGCCACGTCTGGTGCCGGGCTGGACCAAACCCATCGTCATCGGCCGTCACGCATTTGGCGATCAGTACCGGGCCACCGACTTTGTCGTGCCCGGCCCCGGCAAGCTCACCATCACCTTCCAGCCGGCCGACGGCTCCGATCCGATCGAGCGCGAAGTTTTCGATTTCCCCGGCGGCGGTGTCGCAATGTCGATGTACAACCTCGATGACTCGATCCGGGGATTTGCACGCGCCTGCCTCAACTACGGCCTCAACCTCGGCTGGCCCGTCTATCTCTCGACCAAGAACACAATTCTCAAGGCCTATGACGGCCGCTTCAAGGACCTCTTTCAGGAAGTTTTCGAGGCTGAGTTCGCCGATAAGTTTGCTGCAGCCGGCGTCACCTATGAACACCGTCTGATCGACGACATGGTCGCTGCTGCCCTGAAATGGGAAGGCGGCTTCGTATGGGCCTGCAAGAACTATGATGGCGACGTGCAGTCTGACACCGTGGCACAGGGCTTCGGCTCATTGGGTCTGATGACCTCGGTCCTCATGACGCCCGACGGCGACACCGTGGAAGCAGAAGCCGCCCACGGTACCGTGACGCGCCATTTCCGCGAGCACCAAAAGGGCAACGAAACCTCGACCAACCCCATCGCCTCGATCTTTGCCTGGACCCGTGGCCTGAAATCGCGCGGCGAGTTCGACGGCACACCCGATGTCGTCACGTTCGCAGAAACCCTCGAACGCGTCTGTGTCGACACGGTTGAAGGCGGCGATATGACCAAGGATCTTGCCCTGCTTATCGGACGCGACCAGCCCTGGCTCACCACCAACCAGTTCCTGGCCAAGCTGGACGAAGGCCTCCAGGCAAAACTCACCTGAACCTGACACATCCAAAACCCGGAAACCCGACATGAGTTCCTTTCCGTCCTTTGGACCCGATGCCCGGACCCGACAGATCACCGTCGGAGACGTCTCCATGCGGGTGGTCGATCAGGGAACAGGCCCAGATATCATCTTCGTCCCGGGCGGTGATTCGCCAGCCGAGGGCAATCTGCATCTGATCAACAAGCTCTCCGACTCGTTTCACTGCATCACCTACGACCCGCGCGGCATTCCTGGAACAGAGGCACCTGACGGCCCCTGGACCATGGCCGATTTCGCGGCTGATTGTGCGGCCCTGATCGATGCAGTCTGCGACGGGCCCGCTGTAGTCTCGGGCCTGTCCATGGGTGGCCTGATCACCCAGCAGGTCGCCATCGACTTTCCAGACAAGGTCCGCCTTGCAATCCCCATGGGCACGTCAGCCTATATTGACGGCTTTACCCGTGACTGGATGGAAGCCGAGATCCGCATCCGCCAGGACGGTGTCGAACTGCCCGACTACTTTCTGGCCGTGCACTATGCGGTTTACGCCTATCCCGCCAAAGCCCTGCACGACCCTGAGCTCTGGTCCCAGATCAAGGAGGCCTATACCGCCCGGTTCGGGGGACGCAAGGCACAGGATACCATCGACCAATGGCAGGCCTGTCTTGATTTCGATTGCCGCCCGGGCCTGCCTGACTGTCCCGTGCCGTTTCATGTCATCTCGTTTTCCGAGGATGTTCAGACCGCACCATCCATGTGCAAGGTCGTGTCTGACCTCGCCAAGGACGGTACCTTCTATGAGATCCCGGGGCTGGGCCATGTATCCCTGCTGCGCCATCGTCCCAAGGTCGTCGCCGACCAGATCCGCGAGATCCTGACCGCAACGCTAGGCTGAAGTGCTTCCGGTTCGTGTCGGGCCTACTGAGCGGCAATCCAATCTGCCAGATCCGAGTGTCCCCAGACCTCTGCTATGCGACCGTTCGCAAGCTCGAAGATGACTGTGCCGTAATAATCGAGCTTCTGGCCCGCGGCCTTCACACCGCCATAATCGTGGGTCAGGGTTCCTGTGCCGTGATAGCGCATGGCCGCCCAATCACCATCGACCAGCAGATAGACGATGGCATGATGCAGGTCCGGAAATGCGGCAAAGAATGGCGCAGCAAAACTGATCACCCAGTCCGGCCCTTCCCGCATAATCCTGCGTGCCCGAATGGAGCACCGCGTCATCGGCGAAGAAGTCACCGAACGCCTCAAGGCGATGTTCGTTCCAGAACACATCCATCAGGTCACGCAGCAGACGCTCGTTTTTTTCTCGGTTTGCCACGGTGTTCCCCTAACTCATTCCAAATAACACTCGACCTGCAGGCCGTGATCTAACCAGCGATCACCTGCTCCACGGCAGCCAGCGCCTGTTCGGCCTGGCCAACCTCGGGCCCGCCGCCCTGCGCCATGTCGGGGCGTCCACCGCCGCCCTTTCCACCCAGTTCAGCAACGCCGACCTTCACCAGATCAACCGCGTTGAACCGTTCGACCAGGTCGTCTGTGACACCAGCGACAATGGCCGCCTTGCCTTCATCGGTCGCAACCAACACAACAATGCCGCTGCCCAGTTGCTGTTTCATCTGGTCAGCCATGCCGCGCAGGTCCTTGCCCGGCACGCCATCAAGCTGGCGCAGTATGGCTTTCACACCGGCAATCTCCTTGACGGCTTCACCTTCGGGCGCTCCCCCACCTCCGGTCGCAAGCTTGCGTTTGAGGTCGGCAACCTCGCGCTCCAGCTTGCGACGCTCCTCGACCAGCGATTCAACACGCGTCACCAGATCCACCGGCGTTGTTTTCAAACGGCCGGCAAGCGCACGCACACGTTGATCCTGATCTGCCAGGTAACCCAGTGCAGCTTCCCGGTCAGTGCTTCAATGCGCCGCACGCCCGACGCCACCGCACCTTCGGATACAATCTTGAAGGCACCGATATCGCCTGTGCGCTCGACATGCGTACCGCCGCAAAGCTCGGTCGAATAGTGTGGTTTGTCGCTCGCCTTGCCAGAGCCCGTCCGTTCTCCCATGGAAACAACACGCACCTCGTCGCCATACTTCTCGCCAAACAGCGCCAGCGCTCCAGCCTCGATCGCCTCATCGGGCGTCATCAGGGTTGTTGCCACCGCGCTGTTCGTGCGAACGGCAGCATTCACCTCCGCCTCAACCGCAGCAAGGTCATCGTCCTCTATGCCCTTGGGATGGCTGATGTCGAACCGCAGGCGCTCTTCAGCCACCAGCGAACCCTTCTGGGTTACATGATCACCCAACCGGCGGCGCAAGGCCTCATGCAGAAGATGGGTCGCAGAATGGTTCGCGCGCAAGCGGTCACGGCGCGCGGCATCAACGGTCAACGTTGCGGCATCTCCGACCGAAATGGTGCCTGACTTCACGGTACCGACATGCACGTGCAGGGCACCCAGCTTCTTCTGAGTATCGCTGACGGCAATCACGGCATCGCCGGTTTCGATCAGACCAGTATCACCCATCTGTCCACCGGACTCGCCATAGAACGGTGTCTGGTTCAAGACGATCATGACCGCATCGCCCGTGTCGGCCTTGGCGATCTCTGCGCCATCTTGCACCAGCGCAACAACCTGGCCCTGTGCCTGCGTTGCGCCATAGCCAAGGAACTCGCTCGCACCGACGCGCTCACGCAAATCGAACCAGAGCTGTTCGGTCGCCGCACTGCCTGAGCCGGACCATGCCGCACGCGCCTTGGCTTTCTGTTCAGCCATGGCCGCATCAAAGCCTTCGCGATCGACGCCCCGGCCTTCGCGACGCAGCGCATCTTCGGTCAGGTCATAGGGAAAGCCGAAGGTGTCATAAAGCCGGAAGGCAATCTCTCCAGGAAGAGTCTCGCCTTCGCCAAGACGCGCGGTCTCGACCTCAAGCAAGCCCAGGCCGCGGTCCAGCGTCTTGCTTGAACCGCGTTTCCTCCGAGCGAGGGTCTCTGTGATCAGGGCCTGGGCCGCGTACCAGTTCGGGATACGCCTGGCCCATCTCGACACCAGGGCCGGCACCAGACGATGCATCAAGGCATCGTGCGCCCCAGAACTGTGCGCATGGCGCATGGCCCGGCGCATGATCCGGCGCAGCACATACCCGCGCCCTTCATTGGACGGCAGGCACGCCATCGGCGATCAGGAACGAGGTGGCACGCAGATGATCGGCGATCACATTGAACGACGGACGCTCATCAGCATTGGGCTCACGCCCGACCAGATCGGCTGTGGCGTGGATAGATGGTCTGGAAGAGATCAATATCGAAGCTGCTTGTGACCCCCTGCATGATCGCCGACATGCGCTCCAGGCCCATGCCGGTATCGATAGAGGGCCTGGGCAGATCGATCCGCTCGTCAGGTGAGACCTGATCATACTGCATGAACACCAGATTCCAGAACTCGCAGGAACCGGTCGCCATCCTCGTCGGGACTTCCCGGCGGTCCGCCGGCAATCTCTGGCCCCTGATCAATGAACAGTTCGGTGCAGGGACCGCAAGGCCCGGTGTCCCCGGCAGACCAGAAGTTGTCTGATGTCGGGATGCGAATGATCTTCGTCGTCGGGGAGCCCGGCAACCTTGCGCCAAAGCGCAGCGGCATCCTCATCAGATGAATGCACTGTGACCAGCAGCTTGTCGGGATCAAGGCCGAATTCCCGGGTCGTCAGGTTCCAGGCGAGTTCAATGGCTTCTTCCTTGAAGTAATCACCAAAGGAGAAGTTGCCGAGCATCTCGAAAAACGTGTTGTGGCGGGCCGTGTAAGCCGACATTGTCGAGGTCGTTGTGCTTGCCGCCGGCGCGCACGCATTTCTGTGCGGTCGTCGCCCTAGAGTAGTCGCGGTTCTCTGACGCCGGTAAAAACGTTCTTGAACTGCACCATGCCGGCAGCCGTGAACATCAAGCGTCGGGATCGTTGTGTGGCACGAGCGAGCTCGAAGCCACGACCTGATGGTCGTTGCGGCTTGAAATAGTCCAGGAAAGTGGAGCGAACCTCGTTTACGCCGGTCATGGTCTTCTCTTGGGTCACCGGACGGTTGCGGGTTTTTATGCCCGGACTGTTCGACAGCACCAGAAACGACAACGGGCGCCGGCCAGATGCGGCCGGCGCCCGTTTGAGCAATCTACCCGGTCTAAGGGCTAAATCACACCATATCGTCGGGACCCCCTTCATCAGAGGCAGCGGCGTCATCGCCGGGTCCAGCGCATCATTTCCTCAGCGACCATACCGGCATTCGCGCGGATGGTCTTTTCGATCTCATCGGAGATTTCCGGGTTATCGCGCAGGAACTGCTTGGCGTTCTCACGCCCCTGGCCAATCCGCTGGTCGCCATAGGAGAACCAGGAGCCGGACTTTTCGACGACCCGGCCTTGACGCCGAGATCAATGATCTCACCCATCTTGGAGATGCCTTCGCCATACATGATGTCGAATTCAACATCCTTGAACGGCGGCGCCACCTTGTTCTTGACGACCTTGACCGGGTCTGGTTGCCCACGATCTCATCGCGGTCCTTGATGCGACCGATGCGGCGGATGTCGAGGCGGACCGAGGCATAGAACTTCAGCGCGTTACCACCGGATCGTGGTTTCGGGATTGCCGAACATGACGCCGATCTTCATGCGGATCTGGTTGATGAAGATGACCAGACAGTTCGGAGCGTGCAATCGAAGCGGTCAGCTTGCGCAGTGCCTGGCTCATCAGGCGCGCCTGCAGACCGACATGGGTATCCCCATCTCGCCTTCGAGCTCGGCCTTGCGGCACCAGGGCGGCGACCGAATCAATCACCAGAACGTCGATCGCGCCCGAACGCACCAGCGTATCGGTGATCTCAAGCGCCTGCTCACCGGCATCGGGCTGGGAGATCAGCAGATCGTCCAGATTGACACCCAGCTTGCGGGCATAGATCGGATCAAGCGCGTGTTCGGCATCGACAAAGGCGCAGACGCCGCCTGCCTTCTGGGCTTCGGCCACGACATGCAGCGCCAGGGTCGTCTTGCCGGAACTTTCGGGCCGTAGATTCTACGATACGCCCACGGGGAAGGCCCCCGATACCAAGGCCGATATCAAGGCCCAGAGATCCGGTCGAGATCGATTCAATCTCGACAATCTGGTCCTGCTGACCCAGACGCATGATCGAACCCTTGCCAAAGGCCCGTTCAATCTGACTCAAGGCGGCATCAAGTGCCTTGTCGCGTTGCATTCCGTTTCCTTCAACCACTTTTAGCGCTGGTGCTGCCGTCATCGACTCTCTCCTTATTTCATATGCGCCTCATCCAGCGCAACGAATCAAGTCGTACAGGGTTTGTTCTCATCAGACAAGAACTAAAATAGAACAAACCGCGACTAGAGTGATAACAGAGCCCTCTTCAGGCCGCTCACGGCCTTTGTCAGGATCGCGTGTCTGGGGACAACTCACGCGCAATCCCACCTATTTTGATCAGAGTGAACGCCGTTCCAGAACCTCGACCACCTTGGCAGCCAACTCCGCCAGCCCGAAGGGCTTGGCCAGAAAATCGGCGCTGTCGATTGCCTCGGCCCCTGCGGCATCTTCAGAATAGCCGGATATGAAAATCACGGCGATGTCAGGCTGCAGCAGCCGGATTGCTTCAGCCAACTGGGGCCCGCTCTGGCCAGGCATGACGACATCGGTGACCAGCAGATCAAAGGGCTCTCCACTCGAGGCGACCGCTTCCAGTGCTGACTCCGGACCATCCGCATCGGTCACCTTGTGCCCCCGCCCCCGCAGGGCGCTTGCTGCAAAACTGCGCACGGCAGCTTCGTCTTCAACCAACAGGATCGAAGCACCGCCTTTGTCCTGGTTGACCGCCGGCGCAGGTGCGCTTTCGGTCAAAGCTGCAATCTCGGTCGTGTTCAGACGCGGAAGCAGGATACGAAAGACCGTCCCGCCATCTTGTGCATCGGTGACGTCGATAAACCCGTCGTTCTGCTCGACCACTCCAAAAACCGTCGCCAGTCCCAACCCCGTTCCACGGCCAACCTCTTTGGTCGTGAAAAAGGGTTCAAAGACCTTTTCGATCATATCAGGAGCAATGCCGGTTCCCTGATCGGAAACCTCCAGCACGGCATAGGGACCACGCGGCGCAATGCCGTTGATCATGTTCCGCGCTTCTTCCAGGATTTCGGCATACGTCTCAATGCGGATCACGCCGCCATCTGGCATGGCATCGCGGGCGTTGAGCACCAGATTCGTGATGACCTGCTCAAGCTGGCTCTGGTCGGTACGCACATGCACGGTTTCGCGACCGTGATGCACTTCCAGCCGGATACGTTCTCCGATCAGGCGCCGCAGCAGATGCATCAGGTCGCCGACTGCCGCCGAAAGCGCCATGACCTTGGGGCGCGGCCGCTGACGGCGCGAAAAGGTCAAGAGCTGGCGCACCAGCCCGGCTGCGCGCCCGGCATCCTGTTTGATCTGCATGATCTCGCCAAATGACGGGTCCCCGGGCGGGTGGCGCTGCAGAAGCAGATCACAGAACCCGGTGATGGCGGTCAGAATGTTGTTGAAGTCATGGGCCACGCCCCCTGCCAACTGCCCCACGGCGTGCAACTTCTGGGATTGCTCGAACTGAGCCTCCAGGGTCCGGCGCGGTGTCGCATCAACGGCATGAAGAATACTGCCCTGGGCGGCTTCACCCGTACGCTTCAGGCCTGTGACGAACAAGGCCACCGCGCGCTCGTCCTCCCCGATCAGCCGGACCTCCATCGCCTTGTCGATATCGCCACCCTGCCCCGCATCAGCCAGGTTACGGATCAGGCTGCGGCGGTCTTCAGGCGCGACAAAATCTGCCACAAACCGACCCGGGCGCACCTGCCCGGAAGCTCCCATCAAACGCCGGAAGGCCCGGTTTGCCAGAACGAGGCGTCCCGCGGCGTCAACCTGGGCCAAGCCGACCGCTGCCACTTCCAGCAGGCCGATCCACCCGCTGGCAAGGTCTTCGCTCTCGGCCCGGCGCATGACACCCAGGGGTGGCTCCAGCCATGCCAGACCAAAGGAAGTTCCACTCTCGCCTGGATGAAGAGAGACATAGAGCCTGGCCAGGGCGCCATCAGCCTGACGCACAGCCAGAGCCTGGGAGGCAGTTTCCGGGGATTCTTCGGCATTCAGACGGCGCGCAATGGCGCGGCCAATGGCGCGACGCGGCTGTGTGCCATCGCGCTCGTGACCCAGCCAGGTTACCAGCGTCTCGTTGATGTAGGTCGGCGCGCCATCGTCATCGAGAGCAAACAGGCCCACCGCACCGGTCGTCAGGCCCAGCGCCAGATCCCGTGGCAGTTCCCGGCCATGGGTCTGGGCGGTGAGAACAATAAAGGTCACGGAAACCAGGCCCAGGCCGATCACGACCATGGCTGCAATCAGGGCAACAACGTCACCTGCCGGAGATTGGAGCGCAACAAAGGCGCCCGCGGCCCCTGCCACAAACAACAGGGCGTTGAGGACCGCGATCCGGATCGCAGCAAGATGGCGTTCGTAAAGTCGCTGTTGTCTGGGGGCGCGTGACGCGCGCGCGTCTGTCTCGTCGTCGGTCATGCTTGCAGCCAGCCGGCGGACGGATTGGAGGCTTTAACGCGTTCAGAAAAAGTTGCCATGTCGCAAGCCTGCGGCGGTCAAGGTGCCGCGGGCAAGCGATAATCGGTCAGAGCAATCTTTGGGAAGCCGAACTAGTCGTCGCGATAGACCCGTTCGCGACGTTCGTGGCGCTCCTGGGCTTCAAGGCTCAGCGTTGCGATGGGGCGTGCTTCCAGGCGTTTGACGCCGATCGGCTCGCCGGTCTCTTCGCAATAGCCATAGGTGCCTTCATCTATCCGGCGCAGCGCTTCGTCGATCTTGGAGATCAGCTTGCGTTCCCTGTCCCGGGTGCGCAGTTCAATGGCGCGGTCTGTTTCCGCCGACGCGCGATCGGCAAGATCGGGCTGTGCAGAGGTATCTTCCTGAAGGTGCCGAATCGTCTCGGTGGATTCAGCAAGAAGTTCGTCGCGCCATTCCAGAAGCTTCGTTTTGAAGTACGTCTTCTGTTTGGCGTTCATGAACGCTTCTTTTTCCGTGGGCTTATAGCGTCTGGGCCGTTTGGCAGCCATCCACGCACCTCCCTTCTTGTCGTTACATCCAAGCCCCGTGACCGGGGTGATTCGCCAATGGCGCGCTGTATAGGTTGGAACGTCACTGTTCCGCAAGCGTCAGATAACGACAAAATGACGACATCAGACCAGAACCACGCGATCTCCCACCCATGATGATGGTCACTTCAGCCCCCATTGCGTTTGGTGCGCTTGGCTTTGATGGCGTACACTCCAAACGATAAGGGGACAGGGGTATGCGCGTTCTGCTCGTGGAAGACGATCAGATTCAGGCAGACAGCCTTCGGTTACTTCTTGAATCCGAACGATTCGATGTAGACCGGGCCGAATCCGGTGAGGAAGCCGTTGAAATGGCACGCCTCTACGATTTCACGCTCGTCATTCTGGATCTGTTGCTGCCCGACATGGATGGCCATGCCGTCCTCAAGCGGATGCGCGACGCACGGGTTGAGACACCCGTCATCATCCTTTCGGGCCTTACCGAGCTTGATCACAAGGTCCGTGGTCTGGGTTCAGGCGCCGATGATTACCTCACCAAGCCCTTTGCCAAGGATGAACTTGTCGCGCGCATCCACGCCATTGTCCGGCGCTCACGCGGCCATGCCGGTTCCAGCATTGATATCGGCCGTTTGACGATTCGCCTCGAAGATCACGTGGCCGAAGTCGACGGCGAACCGGTCAAACTGACCGGCAAGGAGTTTGGCGTGCTGGAACTGCTGGCTCTGCGGCGCGGTCAGACCGTCACCAAGAACCAGTTCCTCAACCATCTCTATGGCGGCATGGACGAGCCCGACCTCAAGATCATCGACGTCTTTGTCTGCAAGCTTCGCCAGAAAATCGCCCGTCATACCGGCGGGCGACATTACATCGTTACCGAGTGGGGACGCGGCTACGCCTTGCGTGACGAAGAGTCAGAAGCTACTTAGTTTCAATATCTTATAGAACAATTCTAATCTTTTAGATCAAACGTCTTCTGGTTCGAATCGCAGTATGAGCTGGCTGCCCGTGTCATAGGCAACGCCAATCCGGCCTCCCGCGTGTGCCGCCAGCATGGCGCTCCAGTGCGGCTGAACATCACGCGGTGTCAGACCGGCCCAATCGCGTTGGCCGCCACCAAAGGCCGCCACCAGGTTTTCCAGATCGCCCAGATTGCCGGAAGCCTCGATGCCTGGATGCGCCCCCGCCGTCAGGGCGATTTCCCCTCCTGTGGGCAGCGCGTCAACGGCACAGAGAATCAGGTTCATCGCGAGTCGCGCCCGATTGGCTTGCCCCTCACCGCCCTCCTCGTCTCCCTGATGCCAGGTCACGACATGGCGTGCCCCGCTCAGATAGCGCTGCGTCAGGTCGCGGGCTTCGTCCCAGGTCAGGTTGCCGCCGGTGCCATAGGCCCGCCGGAAAAACGCCAAACGCTGATTAAGCCCGTCACTGGTGGATTTCATCAGCCCCATCGCGGCATCGACCATGGCCGGGTCCTCGCAGAGTTCCAGGCCGTTCGCCATGGCACCGGCCGGTCCAACCAGGTCGTGGCACAACCGCGAGCAGATCAGCCCCGACAGCAAAACGGCTTCATCGCCTGGCAAGGTTATCCCCGGCATGATTTCCCCAACTTCAATACGACGCTACCTTGCCACAAACCTGCCCGCACATCAGACGGAACTTCATCATGAATCCATGGATTGTCCCCAGCGTCCATGTGCAAAACCCGGCTCAGCCGGACTGGGGCCTTGGTCAGGTGCAGTCCTCCATCGGCGCCCGCGTCACGGTCAACTTCGAACATGCCGGCAAACGTGTGCTCAATTGCGACATCGTGATGCTTGAAGTGGTCGATCCTGAACGTGACTCTTGAGCTGTCATCGGGCAAGGTCCCGCCCGAATCCGGTAGGGGGCCGGTCGTCCACAGACGACATCGGCCTTCGCCCGCACCCGACATGTTTGATGATGTACGAGGAGGTCGATGACGACCCCATCAGGTGATACGAGCAAGCGCCGCCACCCCGGCGCCGGCAAACGCAAGACCAGGTCCACAGCCAAGGGCCGTCAACCCGATCCCTCCGCGGTCCGAGAGATCACCGATCTGCTCGGTGACCGTCCGCGCCGCCGCGACCTCCTGATCGAACATCTCCACCTCATTCAGGACCGATACCATCACATTTCGGCACGCCATCTCCAGGCGCTGGCCGACCTGATGCGTATCCCCATGGCCGAGGCGTTCGAAGTCGCGACCTTCTATCACCACTTCGACGTGGTGAAGGAAGGCCAGACCCCGCCCGCTCCCATTACCGTGCGTGTCTGCGAGAGCCTTTCCTGCGAACTGGCAGGTTCCGAGGCACTGATCGCAGCCATCGACGGCAAGCTTGGCCCCGACGTCCGCGTCGTGCGCGCGCCCTGCATGGGCCGATGTGAGTGTGCACCGGTCGTCAAAGCCGGACTCAACGACATTGACCACGCCACGCCTGAAAACGTTGCCCAGGCCATCGAAGCCGGCGATATCGAAACCCACGTCCCCGATTATCAGGACTTCGACGCCTACAAGGCCGAGGGCGGTTACACCCTCCTTGCCGATGTTCTGGCCGGCAAACACGAGCGTGAAGCCCTGATCGAGACCATGGAGGCCTCCAACCTGCGCGGCCTTGGCGGCGCAGGCTTCCCTGCCGGGCGCAAGTGGAAGTTCGTGCGCATGGAAACCCAGCCTCGCGTCATGGCCGTCAACGGTGATGAAGGCGAGGTCGGCACCTTCAAGGACCGCTATTACCTCGAACGCAAACCCCATCAGTTCCTCGAAGGCATGCTGATCGCTGCCTGGGTCGTTGAGGCAACCGACGTCTATATCTATCTGCGCGACGAATACCCCGGTGTTCGCACGGCTCTGGAAACCGAAATCGCCAGGGTCCGCGAAGCAGGCTTCGACAGCACCACGACCATTCACATCCGCCGCGGCGCCGGTGCCTATATCTGCGGTGAAGAATCCGCGATGATCGAATCGATTGAAGGCAAACGCGGCATCCCGCGTCATCGCCCGCCCTTTGTCGCCAAGGTCGGCATCTTCGGCCAGCCCACGCTCGTCCACAATGTCGAGACGCTGTACTGGGTGCCCGAGATCCTCACCAAGGGCCCAGACTGGTTCACCAGCCACGGGCGCAACGGCCGCACGGGCCTGCGCAGCTTCTCGGTTTCGGGCCGCGTGAAAGAGCCTGGCGTTAAGCTTGCGCCTGCCGGCATCACCATCAACGAACTCATCGAGGAATTCTGCGGCGGCATGGCCGATGGCCACAGCTTCAAGGGTTACCTGCCCGGCGGTGCCTCCGGCGGCATTCTGCCCGCCTCTCTGGGTGATGTGCCGCTCGACTTTGACACCCTCCAGCCACACGGCGCCTTCATCGGTTCGGCTGCCGTTGTTGTGTTGTCCGATCAGGACAGCATGAAGGACGCGGCGGTCAACCTCATGAAGTTCTTCGAGGATGAAAGCTGTGGTCAGTGCACGCCCTGCCGCGTGGGCTGCGAAAAGGCCGTGAAGCTGATGTCGAACGGCCCTGGGATGCAGACCTGCTGGGCAAGACTTTCGACCACCATGATCGATGCTTCGATCTGCGGCCTGGGTCAGGCTGCTCCCAACCCGCTTCTCACCGTATTGAGATATTTTCCGGAGGACGTGTCGTGAGCGAAGCGATCACTTTCACCATCGATGGTGAGGAAGTCACTGCCGAAGCAGGTGAATCCATCTGGCAGGTGGCCAAGCGCCACGGCAAGACCATCCCGCATCTCTGCTACACGCCGATGCAGGACTACCGTGCAGACGGCAACTGCCGCATCTGCATGGTCGAGATCGAGGGCGAGCGCACGCTGGCCGCTTCTTGCATCCGCGAGCCTGCGCCCGGCATGGTCGTCAAGATCGCCAGTCGAACGCGCAGAATCCGCCCGCAATATGGTGCTGGAACTGCTCGTCGCCGATCAGCCGGTCGTCGAGGAGGCCCACACCACCACGTCGGAGCTCTGGTCCTGGGCCGGCTCCATGGGCATCGATATCTCCCGGTTCCCGCGCCACGGTGCTGCAGCAGAAGATCTCAGCCATCCCGCCATGGCGGTCAATCTGGATGCCTGCATCCACTGCAACCGTTGTGTACGCGCCTGCCGCGAGATCCAGGTCAACGATGTCATCGGCATGGCCTATCGCGGCAACCATGCCAAGATCGTCTTTCGACTTCGACTGATCCCATGGGTGAATCCACCTGCGTTGCCTGCGGCGAATGTGTCCAGGCCTGCCCGACCGGCGCACTGATGGAAAAGACCCTGATCGACGAAACGGCATCGGCAAACCGCCCCGTCCAAGGAAGTCGACAGCGTCTGCCCCTATTGCGGCGTCGGCTGCCAGCTCACCTACAGGTCGAAGGACAACACGATCGTGGCGGTCAAGGGCAAGGAAGGCCCGTCCAATCATGGCTCGTCTGTGTGTGAAGGGCCGTTTCGGCTTTGATTACATCAACCACAAACACCGCCTCACCAAGCCGCTGATCCGCCGCGACGACGCGCCCAAGAGCGGTGACACCTGGGTCGACCCCAGCGATCCCTTCACCCATTTCCGCGAAGCGACCTGGGAAGAGGCCCTGGAACGCGCCGGTTTCAGGCCTCAAGACCATCCGTGACGAAAAGGGCGGCAACGCCCTTGCCGGTTTGGCTCGGCCAAGGGCTCCAACGAAGAGGCCTATCTCTTCCAGAAGCTGGTGCGTACCGGCTTTCCACACCAACAACGTCGATCACTGCACCCGTCTGTGCCATGCCAGTTCCGTGGCGGCGCTGCATGGAAACCATCGGCTCCGGCGCGGTGACCGCGCCCTTCACCGAAGCGATGAATTCCGACTGTTTCATCGTCATCGGTGCCAACCCGACCGAAAACCATCCCGTCGCTGCGACCTTCTTCAAAAATGCGGTCAAACGCGGCGCCAAGCTGATCGTGCATGGACCCCGCGGCCAGGCTCTGCGCAGCACGCCACGCACCTGCTGCAGTTCAAGCCCGGCGGCGATGTCTCCATGCTGAACGCCATGATGCATGTCATCGTCGAGGAAGAGCTCTACGACAAGCAGTACATCCAGGCGCATGACCGAAGGCTTTGACGAACTCAAAGCCACCTCAAGGACTTCACACCCGAAGCCATGGACCGATCTGCGGCATCTCCCGCAGACACCCTGCGTGAGGTCGCCCGCTTATGCCGGAGCCGAACGCGCCATGATCTTCTGGGGCATGGGCATCAGCCAGCACATCCACGGCACCGACAATTCCCGTTGCCTGATCGCGCTGTCGCTCATGACCGGCCACACCGGCCGCCCCGGCACCGGCCTGCACCCCCTGCGCGGCCAGAACAACGTTCAGGGCGCATCCGACGCCGGCCTCATTCCCATGGTCTTCCCCGATTACAAGCCTGTCGCCAATGCCGACAACAAGACCCGTTTCGAGGAACTGCTGGGACGCTGAGCTCGACAGCAATCCGGGCCTCACCGTGGTCGAGATCATGGATGCCATCCATCACGGCAACCTCCATGGCATGTACATCATGGGTGAAAATCCGGCCATGTCGGACCCCAATGCCAACCATGCACGCGACGCTCTGGCCATGCTCGACCATCTGGTCGTCCAGGACCTTTTCCTTACCGAAACCGCCATGTATGCCGATGTCGTGCTGCCCGCCAGCGCCTGGCCAGAGAAAAATGGCACCGTCACCAACACCAACCGTCAGGTGCAGCGCGGTCGCAAGGCGGTGGAGATGCCCGGCGAGGCCCGCCAGGACTGGGAGATCATCCAGTCGCTGGCACAGGGTCTTGGGACTTTCCTGGAACTACGGCGATGTCTCGGAAGTCTTTGAGGAAATGCGCCAGGCTATTCCCTCGATCACCGGCATTACCTGGGATCGTGTCAGCGAAGCAGACGTCGTGACCTATCCCTGCCTCTCGGCAGAAGACCCCGGCCAGCCCATCGTCTTCGCCGAAGAATTCCCGACCCCTTCCAAGCGCGGCAAGATGGTGCCGGCCAACATCATCAAGCCCGACGAATTGCCCGACGACGAGTACCCCATGGTGCTCACCACGGGCCGTCAGCTCGAACATTGGCACACCGGCTCCATGACCCGGCGCGCAACCTATCTCGACTCGCTCGAGCCGGAAGCCATCGCCACCATGGCCCCTGTCGATATGGAACGTCTGGGTATTGCTCCGGGCGAAGCCATCCGCATCGAAACCCGTCGCGGTGCCATCGAAGCCAAGGCCCGCATCGATGCCGGCATCCAACCCGGCATGATCTTCGTGCCGTTCTGCTATGCCGAAGCCTCGGCCAACCGCCTCACCAATGCCGCGCTGGATCCCTTCGGCAAGATCCCGGAGTTCAAGTTCTGCGCCGTGCGCGTGCAACGCGCTGCGATGGCAGACGCGGCCGAGTAGCTGCCAGATTGTTTCTGACCGCGTTAGCGCCCTGAGTGACCCTCAGGGCGTTTTCGTTTCAGGGCCTGCATGGCTCTGGGCAACCGATCTGTCGTCATCGAGAACCTTGCGGATACCTCCCAGCGCCGTGGTCAGTTCTTCAAGCTGCTCGGTGTCGAGCTTGGGGATCAGCCGCGCAACATCTTCCTTTAGAAGCCCCACGGCTGCGGCCTGAAAGTCCCGGCCGTCCTGGGTAATCCAGACCTGTTTGGAGCGGCCGTCATCAGGATGCACATGCATGGCGATGAGCCCGCGGGCCTCGAGACCCGAAAGGGTGTGGGTCATGCTGTTCTTGGGCACCTGAAAAGCACGCGCCAGGGTCAGCGGTGTCTGTCCGTCGCAAACCCGAACCAGATGATTGAGCACGGAATAGTGGGCAACCGAAACCCCATCCGGCAGCCGTGATTCCAGCAGGGCACGGCTCAACTGTGCTAGAATGCCAACCTCTGTAAAGAAGGCAAAGAACAGTGCAGCCTCGGATTCGACAGACTTGTCTTCAGACATCTCTCAGGCGGGTCTCCAGAAGCCAGCGTGGCGTGGGCGGTGTCATCGGACCATAACCCAGCCGGCCCAGCATCTGTACCGTCTGTCCGGGCGCAGCGAGCAGGCCATGTATCTCTGCATGGATCGCAGCCATCTCTGCATACTCCTGCAAAGCCTGAGAGACGGGATGGAGCGCCAGCCCCAGATCTGTGGCCATCAGATTCAACAACAGCCAGCGCCGACCAGCAGCGATCTGATCAAGCCGCGTGTTGCTCTCCGTCGTGATCCACGCATAGGCGGGGGTTGCATAGAGCATGGCATCATACAACGCGACACCTTGGGCGAACTCGCTCGACGTCGGGTCAAGCTGGCCCTCACGCGTCAACATGCCAAACAGCATAAGGGTTTCAAGAAACGGCCCGCCCAGATCGATACCATCGGGATTGGCATTGATTTCGGCCTTGCCCATCCGGAAGAGGTCAACGCTTTCCTTCATGGTTCTGGGTGTGCTTGCTTCGATCATCCATGCCTCCCAGGTGATCGCCTTGATCTGCTCAACCATGGCTGGGTCGCGCTCGATATGGGCAAGAACGGCCATTCGTGATGCAAGGCCGTCCGGCACGGGCGTTTCCTCAAACGGCTCCTTGCACGAGCGTCTGTTCAATACCTGCGCAAAAGCGGATCGGGCGCTCCTCCCTCAAGAAAGCGCACAACGGCAACGGGACCCTTGTCTCCTTGCGGAAAAAGCTCCATCTGCGTGCGATGCCCCGTCTCTCCGGCGGCCAGCGCCAGGAGTTCAAGAAAGCACCCCATGCCAATGGTGAGCTGACGCTCAAAGGGATCGGTTTCGGGCAGATTACGTTCCCTGTCGCGCCATACCACGATCACGCCATCCTCACTCAGGTCGACTTCCCAGGGCTGACGGTTGTGCGGATTGGGCGCAAGAATAGCATAGGATAAGGCTCTACGGCGCGGCTCCTCATAGGTCCCGGCAAGTTCCCACGGCTCCAGCGCACGGGCTGGTGTTCGGGTCGCCAGAAAGGTCCCTGCCCCCGTAGTGGCCAGCACAACGCCACCGCCGATGATCTTCAGAAAGTTCCGTTTGGAAGGCATCACATCACTCCATTAATTCGATTTCGAACTATATAATTCGATCCCGAACTATTTCAAGATGCATTTCATCCACGCTTCCCCTGAACCGTCTCTGGCTATCTGCTATGGTCACGCCCCAGGGACGAGCATGGGAGCACGCCAAGTGACCACCAAGCACATCTGGTCCGACCGTTGGTCCGACCCCCGTGAAATCTTCGATGGCCTCACCGATGACTATGACCGTTATCGGCCACGCTATGCCCAGGTCTCACTCGATCGCATGTTCAAACGCACAGGTTCGGTCCGCTGTGTTCTCGATCTGGGCTGCGGCACCGGCATTCTTACGCGTGCCATGGCGCCCATGGTTGATGGCGCAACGGTGATCGGTGCGGACCCGGGCTCGGATATGCTTGATGAAGCGGCCAGATCCGACACCACCAACAACATCGCCTGGCTTAACTGCCGAGCTGAACAACTCGCCGTGGCGAATGACAGTCTTGACCTCATGACCGCTGCCCAAGCCGCCCACTGGTTCGACCGCCCGGCCTTTTATGAGGAATGCACACGCACCCTGCGGACCGGCGGCACGCTCGCCATCCTCTACAACAACCGGATACGTGGCGAACCAATCGATGAGGCCCACGAAGGCGTGCTCACGAAGTACAGTCCAGGGTATACCCGCGAATATCGTGACTTCGACGTTGCCATGGAACTCTCCTGCCTGCCCGACACCAGCAATGTGCTGGTCGACCGTGAGGTCTGGGACTGGGTGCTCACCTTCGAAGAATTCATCGGCTACGTCCGCTCAACCTCGCACTACAAGATTGCCTGCCTGGAGCGCAGCGAGGAAGACATGTTGACCATCTATGCCAATGCCCTGGGGCCTCTCGCACAAGAGGACGGCACCCTGCATGTCCCCTATGAGACCATCGTGACGTCGGCCCGCTTCGGCTGAACCGGCAACGGCCGGTTCTTGCCAGTACCAATGTCCGCTTTATAGTCACCCGCTCCAGAACAAGACCCGGAACGGAACACGCTGACCATGGCCACAACCGAATACGATTACATCATCATCGGCGGTGGTTCGGCAGGCTGTACCGTAGCCGCACGTCTCACCGAAGATCCTTCCATCTCGGTGCTTCTGATCGAGGCCGGCGCCAGCAAGGGTGGCATCCTCGACTTCTGGAAGATCGACATGCCTGCGGCCTTCGACAAGGCCTGGGTCGATCCCAAGTACAATTGGATGTACCACGGCGAAGAAGAAGCGGCTCTCAACAACCGACGGGTCTTCCAGCCGCGCGGCAAGGTTCTGGGTGGCTCATCAGCCATCAACGGCATGTGTTTCATCCGCGGCCATGCACTCGATTTCGAACGTTGGGTCTCCGAAGGCGCAGACGGCTGGTCCTGGCAGGAAGTTCTGCCCTATTTCAAACGCCTGGAAACCTGGCAGGGCGGCGAAAACAAATGGCGTGGCGGAAGTGGTCCGGTGCATGTCCGCAAGGGCGATCACGATTGTGAACTCTATGACGTCTTCCTGCGCGCCGGCGAACAAATGGGCGCACCGGCCAGTGACGACATCAACGGCGAACATCAGGAAGGCTTCGGCGCTTTCCAGATGAATGTCGACAATGGCGTGCGTGCCTCTACCGCACAGGCCTATATCCGTCCCAACCAGGGCCGCGAAAACCTCACCGTCATGGACCGTTGCCACGCCGACAACCTCACCATCGAAGGCAACCGCGTCTCCGGCCTCTCGTTCACCCGTGGCGGCGTGGAACAGCAGGCCAGAGCCCGGCGTGAGGTCATTCTTTCCAGCGGTGCTATCAACTCGCCCCAGCTTCTCATGCTCTCAGGCATCGGTCCGGCCGACCACCTCAAGGAAGTCGGCATCGACTGCAAGGTCGACCTGCCCGGCGTTGGTCAGAACCTCCATGATCATCCGTTGATCTACATGAAGTTCGAGATCGACAAGCCGGTTTCTGTCAGCAAGTACCTGCGCACGGATCGCAAACTGATGGTCGGCGCACAGTGGCTCACCACCCATACCGGTCCCGGGAGCACCAACAACGTCGAGACCTGCGCCCTGTTGCGCACAGAGCCCGGCGTGCCCCACCCCGATATCCTGGTTCAGTTCCTTGCCGCCGTGATGGATCACGACGATGGCCTCAGTCACGACCTCCACGGCTTCTCCTATGCCATCGGCCCTGTCCGGGTCGAAGCAACCGGCTGGGTCAAGCTCAACGCCGACAACCCCGCCGGGGAACCGCGCATCAGGTCAAACTTCCTCACCACCGATTATGACCTCAACCAGATGCGTCACGCCCTGCGCATTGGCCGCGAACTCGCCTCGCAGAAGGCCCATGATTACCTGGGGGTGAAGGAGGCCGCCCCGGGCAAGGATGTGAACTCTCCAGCCGAAATCGACGAGTATCTACGCAACAACACCGACGGCGATTTTCACCTCTGCGGCACCTGCAAGATGGGTAACGACAGCATGGCCGTCGTCGACCCTCAGCTGCGCCTCCACGGCATCGAAGGCCTGCGCGTGGTCGATGCCTCTGTCATGCCCAGCATCGTCAGCGCCAACACCAACGCCACCACGATCATGATCGGCGAAAAAGCCGCCGACATGATCCTCGGCAAACCTCCTCTCCCCAAAGCCGACGTCTCTCTGCCCGCCGCGTAAAACGCAAGCCACGGCATCGAACCGAGGGAAAACACCTTCCCCTCCCGAGTCATCGTCGAACTTGATTCGACGATCCATGCACGGAGTTCAACCTCAGAAACACTTTACTCATCAGAAGCACCTAACCTCAGAAATGCAGATGATCGTATAAATCCGACCAGGTCGGGTTGTTCTCCTCGACCAGAGCAATCTTCCAGACCCGCTTCCAGCCCTTAAGCTGTTTCTCCCGACGGATGGCATCACGCACATCCTCATAGGCCTCGACCATCACCACACGCTTCACGCCATACCGCTTGGCAAATCCGGGCTGGTCACTCTCACGATGCTCCCATGACCGCCGCGCAACATCGTTCGTCACGCCGATGTAGAGCGTCCCGCGCGTCTGACTGGCCAGCATGTAGACGTAGTACGACATCGATAACCACACCTCGATCAGGTTTCGCACTTGCTCCGCGGTCCGTGCATGGATCGTCGAATCAAGTTCGACGATGACTCACTTTGGTTTGGTGATGGGCTTCGATCTACTCACGATACGCCTTAGTCAGATGCAATCCTGCCAATTCCCCCTTTTGGAGTCATCGTCGAACTTGATTCGACGATCCATGCACGGGCGGAATAAACCAGCACAGCCCCCACATCCCGGCACAACACCCAATCAGCATCAAACGAAACCGCGCACCGCCAGATAAGCGCCCAGTAGAAGCAGCGCGACAAAGAACACACGGCGGAAAATTGCCGCACTCATCCAGCGTCGCAGCAGTGCGCCCAGCAACATCCCAAGCAAAGCCGGCACCACACCAACGGCGGACAATATGGGCACACCGCCAGCAATCAGCCCGTGGTCGGCCAGTGCAAAGGAGAGCGCCAGACTTGCGGTCAGGAAGAACACGCCCATGGTCTGGATCAGTTGGCCCGCAGGCAGCCCCAGCGCCTGGAGATAAAGCACACTGGGCAAAACGAATGTCCCGGTCAGACCTGTAATCAGGCCATTTACCAGTCCCACCAAAGGCGTCCACCAGCGTTCTTGTTTCCCCGGCGAAGGCATCTGCAAGCCGGCCAGACTGATCCCGGCGTAGACCACCAGCAGAAGCCCCAACGCGGCTGAAAGCACCAGCGCATTCGCGCCGACCAGCCATCCCGCTGAAATCCACGTTCCCAGGCACAGCGTCAGCAACAACGGCCAGAACCGTCGCAGAGTCACCAGAAGATGCCCCCCCACCATGGCCTGCCACAGATTGGTCACGGCAGCAGGCACCAGAATCAGCGCCATGGCATCGACCACGCCCGTGAACAACGCCAGCACCACCAGACCAACCGTCGGCAGTCCGAATCCCACGACGCCCTTCACGAACCCCGCGAGCAGAAAGGCACAAGCAATCAGCAGCAGCGTTTCGTTGGTCCAGGGAGCCATGAATACCTTGTTGATGATCGCAGCGTCAGCTTCGCACGGCATCGGGCAGAGTCGCCAGCCGAACTACCCCAAAGGCTGCGCAGCTCCACGAATTAGGGCAGGATCAACCAAACCGGATCGGAGACCACCATGCCCATGACACGCGGAGCCCTTTTGACGCTAGCCCTTGCAGCCACGCTTGCCACTCCCCTGGCTCATCCCGTGCAGAGGATAACTCCAATCTCGAAACGCTCGTCGTCAGCGACACCCTGACCATCGGCATTGCCCATTTTGAGAATCCGCGCACCGACATCATGATGGTGATTGATCAGTGGGTCCTGGCCGACACGCTCGATAGCTATGAGCTTACTCTGGGGGATCATTTCGGCCCGGAAACCAAAACTGGGAACGACATAACCGGTGACGGTCACCCCGACATGATCGTGGAATCCTTCTCGGGCGGGGCGCATTGCTGCTTTAGCTACTACCTCTATGCGCTGGAGCCCGCTTTCAGACAGCTCGCCGAAATCGATACCGGCAGTTCCGGTGCCCAGTTCGAAAAACATGATGGCATCACGGGCCTCGTCATGACGACCGGGGACAACACCTTTGCCTATTGGTATGCGCCCTATTCGGGATCACCCACGCCTGTCGTGAAACTCACCTGGGATGGCACGGCCTATGTCATGTCGCCCGAGCTGATGGCCGCACCGGCCCCCTCAACCGATGCGCTAGCCAAGGAAGCCGCAGAGATCGTCACCAGTGACTGGTGGACGGCAACGGACATGTATTCGCGCCTGTGGGGCGAGATGCTTGATCTTATCTATAGCGGTCACGCCGACCTTGCCTGGGTGTTCCTTGAGGGTGGCTGGCCAGAAGGCCGTTCGGGCATGGACACCTTCAAGACCAACTTCCGCTGCCAGTTGGCTCAAAGCCCCTACTGGGACACGCTCGCTGCCATGAACAACATTGCCGTTGGTGACGTACCTGCCGACTGTTCCGGCAATACCGGCGGCTGATTCTCAATCGGCTTTGGATACAACGACATAACCCTGTCGATCCATGCAGGCGTCGGTTTCCAGCGTGATGTCTTCGACAGCCTTGTAGACCCCAACGCCTGCGCCAAACGTCGCCCCCACAGCGCCACCAACCAGCAGGACCCCAAGCGAGGGATCGTGGTGATAGGCATGGCTGTTACCGGAAAGACCGGCGCCGTAAACAAACCCGACTCCGGTCGTGGCCAGCACAACGCCGGTTCCCTCGAACGTGTTCACAACCAGATCGTTCATGTTGCAGATGCCAAGGTCGAGCACATAGTTGGCGTGATCGTACCCGGCATCACCCCGCTCGACGGCAGGCGTGGAACAGGCAGAGACAAGCGCTGTGATAACGAGCGCACCGAGCATCTCTTTGCAGGCGAATCGGGCCATGGCTCGAAGTCTAGAGCAAATCACGCCTGCTTTGGGTCAGACGCAAGGCGGCCCGGCGGCCCTAACCCGAGATCAGGGCTTTGGCCTTGGCCAAGTCATCTTCATCGTTGGCATTGAAGAACGGGTCGACCGGATCGGTGGCAAAGTCGACATCGGCGACCTTGTAGCGTCCGGTCCAGGCATCAACCTTGCGCACGCCTTCATCGATCAGCGCGTGACGCAGTTCGTTGCGCAGGCTGACCGGCCACAGACCCACCACCGGATGGCGTTGTCCGCCCGAGGTTGCGCACGCCATGTCCGCGCCCTCTTCCTCGACCGCAGCCATCATGCGCGCGACCAGGTCATGGGGCAGGAACGGCGCATCGGTCGGCACGGAGACCACCCATTCCAGTCCGGGCACATTCGCAAAGGTCCAGTCCATGCCCGTCAGCACGCCGACCAGGGGGCCGGGGTTGCCGGGCAGCACATCGGCGGCCACGGTGTAGGGCCAGCGGCTGAACCGCTCGGGGTCACCATTGGCGTTCAACACCAGCAGACGCACCTGGGGGCGCAGTCGTTCCAGCACATGATCAAGGATCGGTTTGCCGTCGAGTTCCAGCAGGCCCTTGTCGCCTCCGCCCATACGGCGCGCCAGGCCACCGGCCAGGACCACACCCGAGGCATTTGTCGTGATCTCTTCAGGCTGCGTCATCTTTGCTGCTCCCCTTGCGCCGATGGCGTTGGTCTTCGTCGGCGATATGCGACAGATCGGCGTCGTATTGCAACCGTTCCTGGCCCGCCAGCACCAGAAATCTCTTCCCCTTCATGCGCCCGATCAGCGTCATGCCGACCTGCCCGGCCAGCTCAACACCCCAGGCGGTAAAGCCCGAGCGCGAAACCAGGATCGGAATTCCCATGCGCGCGGTCTTGATCACCATCTCGCTGGTCAGCCGTCCCGTCGTATAGAAACTCTTGCCTTCGGGCCCGATGCCGTTGAGCGCCATGTAGCCGGCGATCTTGTCGACCGCGTTGTGTCGCCCGACATCCTCCATATAGATCAGCGCGCGGTCTTCCTGGCACAACACGCAGCCATGGATTGCGCCGGCTTCCAGATACAGGCTTGGCGTCGTGTTGATTTCCCGCGACAGCGCATAAAGCCAGCTCGTGCGGATGACCGCATCGGGGTCCAGACGCACCGCTTCGATCTCGTCCATCAGATCGCCAAACACCGTTCCCTGCGCACAGCCCGACGTGAGCGTCTTTTTCTTCAGCTTCTGTTCGTAATCGGTCTTGCGCTGCGTCCGCACCACGACCGTGTCGATCTCGTCGTCATGATCGATCCCGGTGATCACATCATCGGGGCGCAGCATGCCCTGGTTCAGCAGGTACCCCACGGCCAGGCAATCAGGGTGATCCCCGATCGTCATCATCGTGACGATCTCCTGCCCGTTCAGAAACAAGGTCAGCGGGCGCTCCATCGTCACCGATGTCTCGACCGCCTTGCCTTCATGATCAACGCCCGTAACCCTGCGCGTCAGGCGCGCATCGCCGGGGTCAGGCTGAACCAGAAAATCACTCATACCCTGAGTATGGGGATGCAGGTGCCCGACGCCAAGGCGGCGCGGCAAAAGCAGGCGCGATTCAGGTCACCACCAGGGCATCCACGGCAACGGCGCCCTGGGGCCCGGCGATGACCGGGTTGATATCCATCTCGGCAATGGCATCGCCCAGCGCCGCCGCCATCACGGAAAACCGCGAGATCGCCAGCGTGCCAGGCTCTCCAGATCAGCAGGCGGCGCGCCACGCATGCCGTCGAGCAGGCGCTTGATCTTCAAGACGGTCCAGCAGGCGGTGGGCATGGTCGACGCCAAAGGGCGCCAGCGCAAAGGCGCGGTCATCCAGCAGTTCCACCAGCACGCCGCCCGCGCCCACCATGACCATCGGGCCGAACTGGGGATCACGCACCATGCCCAGGGCGACTTCCACGCCTCTGGGCGCCATGGCAGCGACCGCCACGCGCGGCCCCAGGGCCGTCAGACATCGCGTCATAGGCTTCGCGACCAGCGCCGCTTCATCGGCCAGACCGACAACTAGACGCCGCCGACATCGGACTTGTGCGCAATCCCCGGCATGGCCGTCTTGAGCACGACGGGAGAATCCGACCTCGCCCGCGGCCCGTGCAACGCTGCTGCACGCCGGTCTCGCAGACAAGCGAATGCGCACCAACGGGACACGCCGAACGTCGCCCAGCATGGCGAGCGCCTGCGGTCTCGTCGATCGCTCCGGCGCCAAGCCGGTCGCGCCAGCGTGTGACCACCGCATCATCGGCCTCGCCGGGGCTCTCGATGGAACTGCGTTCCTGGTGGTCGCGCCAGGCCAATGCGCATTCTTGACGGCCGCCAGCATCGGGCCGGGTGCCGTTGATCAGGGGAATGCCCGCATCCTCCAGCCGTTCCGCCGAAATGCCGGTATCGGCCGAGCCCAGCGACGAAACCAGCAGATGCGGTTTGCCGGTGATCTCAGGCAGGGTGCAGAGGTAGTCGATCGATTCCGGATAGAAACAGTAGTGATCGTCAAGAAACAGCTCGTGGGCCATCACCGCCACATTGGGATCGCACGCCAGAATCCTAGCAGACTCGTTGAGCCGATCGGTGAAGTCAGGCGTGAGCGGTCCTGCCGCATCCATCGGATTGACCGGCTCCAGCCCGAACGCCAGCGTCTCGCGCAACGCCTGGGTCGTCTCCGGCGTCAGATCGGCAAACGCGAATCCCATGTCGTCTGCCACATCGATCAGATGTTCCCGCAGCCCCCCGGAATCCGTCGCCGCACCCAGCGCGCCGGGACCGGGCCGCCTTTCCTGCGACATGATCTGAAGCGTCGACATCATCGTGTCGATCTCGTCACACACCAGCACGCCATAACGGTCGCACAGCGCACGGAACGCACTGTCACTGCCGGCAATCGCACCCGAATGGGTCATCGCCAGCGCGGCACTCTGTTCGGTCCGCGCGATCTTGTTGATGACCACGGGCACGCCATGGGCCTGGGCTTTCTCCAGCGCGGCAACAAAGCCCTGCGGATCGCGCACCGCCTCCAGGAACAGACCGATCACCCGGGTCGTGGGCTGCTCCACCGCATAGTCGATGTAGTCAGCCGCCGTGGCCCCGATCTCCTGGCCCTGGCTCACCACCATGTTGAAGCGGTAACGCCGCGCGCCGTTCAGCATCAGGGCAAAGACCGAGCCGGAATGGCAGAACATGGCAATGCCGCCGGGCCTTGGCAAACGGCGGCTCCTGGAAGCTGACCCATGTGCGTTGCTGTCGTGGTTGATGAACCCCATGCCGTTGCCGCCGCAGACGGGGAAGGCAGGCCTCGCGCGCCAGCCCCTTCAGCCGGTCCAGCAACAGGGGCGCTTCATCAGCCTTCAAAGAAACACGGATCGAAGACCACAGCGGAACGCGCGCCTGAAGCAATGGCATCGGCCATGGTCTGCTCCATGCGATGGGCCGCCACCGAGAGCACGGCAAGGTCGGGCGCCTGGGGCAGATCCGCCAGGCCCGCCACGCAGGGCAGCCCCAGAACCGCTCTCATACCTGGGGTTGACCGCATGGACCGCGCCGCCAAAACCACCGGCCTGCAGGACCTCGACCATCAGTGCGGCCGACGGAACCTTCGCGCTCGGACGCCCCGACCAAGCGCAATCGAGCGTGGCGCCAGCATCGGCGCCAGCCAATGTCCGGATGTGTTTCCTTCTGTCACCTTCGCCGCCCCCATGTTCGCGAAAACTATGGTCCGGGATCGCGCAAGTACGCAATTCCCAAATGCCTGCGTCTGCTGCACACTGTCATCGACAAGACAGACAGGGGGCGTCATGTCGATCCGCGACGAACACAGCAAGGCGGACCCGAAGGGGTTCTATGGCGCAGAGGACCAGAAGCAGTTGGTCGATCGCTATGACGAGGCTGCCGATGTTTATGACGCTGCCATGTCCGATGATGTCGGCTGGACCGGCCATATCGAGCTCGCCAAGGTCGTGGAACGCCACGTCGAAATCAGAACCCGCATCTGCGATGCTGGTGCCGGCACAGGCATGCTAGGCGAACTGCTCTCGAAAATCGGCTACCGCGACATGAGCGCCAACGATCTTTCGCCAGGCATGCTGGAAGTCGCACGGCGCAAACGCATTTACAGCCACTGCCAGGTCATGGAACTGGGCAAACCGCTGGGTTACGCCAGCAGCGTGTTTGGCGCCACGACCGCCTGCGGCGTCTTCACCCCCAACCACGCCCCGGCTTCGTCTCTTGATGAGCTTCTGCGCATCACCCGCAAAGGCGGCCTCATCCTCTACACCTTGCGCAGCGACGAGGAGCCCGCCGACTTCGCAGCTAAACAGCAGGAACTCGTCGATGCCGGAAAATGGGAACTGGTCGAAGCCGGCGATCCCTTCCCGTCGATCGCCAGCGAACCCCATATCCGCCACCGCTGCTGGGTCTGGCGCGTTCTTTAAGGACACAGCGCATGAACGCAACTGTCCTCACGCCCACCACGTTACGTCCCGCTCCCGTCATGACGAGATCCCGGCTCAAGGCCGGGATGACACATCTCCTTTGCTCCGCCCTCGCGTCCAGAGGGAGGCCCAAAGGGGCCGACAGGCATGCGACCGCGTGCCCACGCCGAATGGCGCGTAAGCCAAGTGAGCGGAGCGAACGCCCGGCGCCTGAGGGAACAAACAAATGCCGCTTGAGCTAATCGGATGGGTCGCACACCAGGTTGAGTCCGAGTTGATCGGCAGGCGCGATGTTGCTTTCGATATCGAGGCCATCAACACAACCGCACGCATCCACGAGGAAGCCGGGTTCGACACCGCACTCGTGGGTTATTTCTCTGACGCGCCCGATGGCTTCATGGTTGTCGCCCAGGCCGCCAGCGTCACAAAGAACCTGCGCTTTCTCATCGCTCACCGGCCGGGCTTTGTTGCGCCCACGGTCGCAGCCCGCAAATTTGCTTCGCTTGATCACCTCACCGGCGGGCGCGCGTCCGTTCATTTCATTGCCGGCGCCAGCGCTGCAGAACAGGCCATGGACGGCGACTACGTCGATCATGACGGTCGCTACGACCGCATGGGCGAATACATTGACCTCCTGAACCTCACCTGGACCCAGAGCGAAGCCTTCGACTTTGACGGTGCGTTCTATCGTGTCGAAGCCGCCCATTCCCGCATTCCCTGCCTCCAGTCCCCGCGTATCCCGCTCTTTGGCGGCGGCGGCTCCCCCGCCTCCATCGCTGTGCTGGCACCACGCGTCGATGTCTTCATGCTCTGGGGTGAACCCCTGGCCAACTGCGCAGCCTTCATGGAACGTGTCCGCGCCGCGACCGGGGACCAGCGCACCAGTCCCATCAGCTTTAGTGTCTCGACCCGCCCCATCCTGGGCGCGACCCAGGACCTGGCCTGGGAGCGCGCTCATGCCATCCTGGAGCGTGTCCGGGATGCAAATCGGGACGATGCGGTCCGGACCGCAGAAAACGCGGGTTCGCGCCGTCTGCTTGATGCCGCGCAGGCCGGCGAACTGCACGATTCCTGCCTGTGGACTCCGCTTGCAGCAGCCATCGGCGGCCACAGCAACAGCATGGCCCTTGTCGGTACACCAGAGACCGTCGCCAACGCCCTGCTGGAATATTACAAACTCGGCGCCACCCGCCTGCTGATCCGCGGCTGGGATCCCCTGCCCGATGCGCAAGACTACGGCCGCGAACTCATCCCCCTCTTGCGCGAACGCGTCGCCGAACATGATCGGCTGACCGGCGCCTGAACGCTCGCGTCCGCCCCTCTACGGTGCCATCCCGGCCTTGAGCCGGGATCTCGTCATGACGGGTTTCAAAAGCAACGTGCAGACCGAGATCCCGGCTCTGCGCTTCGCTACGGCCGGGATGACACATATTGGGTTGTCCGTGCCGGGCGCCTTGCTCCGCCGCCCATCCTGACAATCGGCGGCAAGAGCAAAGCGGCCGCCGACCGGTGCGACCGCACCGGCGGGCCGGTCAGGCCCGTAAGCCAAGCATGCGGAGCATGCGCCCGGCGCCTGAGGGAACAAACATGAATCACATCTGCTCCACTGCCATTGCCGCCTCACCCCGCGCGCCCTATATTCAAGTCATCGCTTTCCAAACTATGCAGGTGCGCCATGGCTCCACTCGTTGACCCCTTCGGCCGCGAGATCAGCTACATCCGGCTCTCGGTCACGGACCGGTGCGATTTCCGCTGCGTCTACTGCATGTCCGAAGACATGACGTTCCTGCCCAAGAAAGACCTCCTGACGCTCGAGGAGCTGGACCGTCTGGGCAGCGCCTTCGTCAAACTGGGCACCGACAAGATCCGCATTTCCGGCGGCGAGCCGCTCGTGCGCAAGGGCATCATGCAGCTTTTCCGCAGCCTGAGCCGTCATCTGGAATCGGGCGATCTGAAGGAACTCACGCTCACCACCAACGGCAGCCAGCTCTCGCGTTTTGCCGATGAGCTCTACGATTGCGGTGTGCGTCGCATCAACGTCTCCATCGACACGCTCGACCGCGACCGCTTCAAGGCGATCACGCGCTGGGGTTACTACGACAAGGTCATGGAAGGCATCGAGACCGCCAAGAAGGCCGGCATGGCGATCAAGCTCAACGCCGTCGCCATGAAGGGCGTGAACGAGATCGATTTCGATCCCATGATCCAGTGGTGTGGCGATCAGGGTTTCGACCTCACCTTCATCGAAACCATGCCCCTGGGCGATATCGACGGTGACCGCACCGACCAGTACCTGCCGCTTTCCGTCGTGCGCGCCAATCTGCGCGAACGCTGGTCCCTGGAAGACATCGACTACAAGACCGGCGGCCCCGCCCGTTACATGCGTGTGAAGGAAACCGGCGGCCGTCTGGGCTTCATCACGCCCATGACCCACAACTTCTGTGAATCCTGCAACCGCGTGCGTCTGACCTGTACTGGCATGCTTTACATGTGCCTGGGCCAGGACGACAACGCCGACCTCAAGATCCCCCTGCGCGCATCCGAAGGCGACGACCTCCTGATCGCCTCGATCCATGAAGCGATCGGCCGCAAGCCCAAAGGCCACGACTTCGTGATTGATCGCCGCAGCAACAAACCTTCGGTCTCGCGGCATATGAATGTTACGGGAGGGTAGGTCTTCCGAAACAAACAGAGGTTCTTCAGTTCAAAGCCATTGCTAGGGTCGACTCTCAATGAAGATCTATCTGTCATTTGAAGAAGTCACATTAGATGGCGACTATGGTCCCGTAGACGGACTTATCGCCACTTGTACGAACTGCGGGCATGAGGTCGAGGTGTTTGGCACCGAAGAATCGTCTGTCGAAAGAGCAGCGGCACTCATGCGTGAGGAGTGCCCCAAGAACGAAAAGAATTTCTACGACATCTCCCGGCTTTGAATCTGACGCCGATAGGTTTGCAAATTTTGCCAAGGCGTTCATGATGATCCCATGAATTCCATGAACATCTTCTTGCCGGAAACCATGAAGTCGTTCATCGACGAACAGGTCAAAGCCAAGGGCTACAGCACCAGTAGCGAATACATGCGCGATCTAATCCGGCGCGAGCAGGATCGCCAAAACCTCCGCCAGCTCCTACTTGATGGTGCTGCATCACCGCTCGAAACCGTTACGGACGATGCGCATATTCAAGGTCTGTGTGATCGTATCACGGCACACCCGGCACTCGACTAACCGCTGTTGAAAACCACTGGCCCGCGTTTCCGAATGCGACAGTGACAGCTTGAGAAATATTTAGATGATACTCTGATCAAATCGTGACAGAGCGTCCGTAGCATACCATATTCATAGCAACATAAACTGTTCATCTGAGGTTTGAGATATGTCCAAAAAGGGACAACATGTTGTGCCGAATCGAGATGGCTGGAGTGTTAGAAAATCTGGCTCGTCGAGAGCTACGGCGGTCTATGGAACTCAGAAAGAGGCAATCGACAAAGCTCGTGAAATCGCTCGAAATCAAAAAACCGAGTTGTATGTTCATGGTAGAGACGGTCGGATTAGAGAGCGCGATTCCTATGGAAATGATCCGTATCCGCCGAAAGGCTAGAGTTTGACTTCTCGAAAATTCGAGACATCCGTCTTCGTTAACTGCCCTTTCGACGAAGATTATGCACCTATCCTACAAGCGATTCTCTTTTGCATAATCTACCTCGGCTACCATCCACGAATCGCAACAGAAAACATCGATTTCGGCACCAACCGGCTTGAGAAGATCATCAACTTGATCGAAAACTCTAAGCTTTCAGTCCACGATCTGAGTCGGTGCCAAGCCGCCACGAAGGGCGAATACTTTCGGCTTAACATGCCTTTCGAATTGGGAATCGACTTCGGTTGCAGACGATTCTTCGGAAAGGGTCGATCTACAAAAGTGTTTCTTATTCTTGAGGAACAAGACTATCGATATCAGGCTGCATTATCCGACATAGCTGGCCTCGACATTCGGAAGCACGAAGGTGATTTCGAAGTCGCAATAGAGGAGATTCGTCACTGGCTCGTCGCAAACGGCTGCACGAAGAGAGACGGACCAGCCAGGATTACCGGTGCATATGTAGCTTTTCAGTAGTGGCACTATGAGAAGCAGCGCTTTGAAGGATTTTCCGACGAGGACATTCAAAAGTACCCAACAGCTGAATTGCTAGCTGCCATGATCGAATGGAACTCTGGGGGACGGCCCGCCAGTTACCCGTGATATGTTTTATGTCGAGGCTTTTGGGTTGGCTCAACCAATTCTGACGACCTAACTTACGAATATTCAGCATTAGCTATTCACCGCCTCAAACCAGCCCAACCCAGCCACCGTATCCCCCTTCGGGCGATATTCTGCGCCGACCCAGCCGCCATAGGCGCTGGCGTCAATTACCTCGAAGATGTGGTCATAGTTGATCTCCCCCGTGCCCGGTTCATGGCGGCCGGGGTTGTCGGAGATCTGGACGTGACCGATCAGGGGCAGTTGGCGCTCGAAGTTGCGCACCAGATCGCCTTCCATGATCTGGCAATGGTAGAAATCGAACTGGATGCGCACGTTTTCGGCATCCACGGCCTCGACGATACGGCGCGCCTGGCTCTGGCGGCTCATCACATAGCCCGGCACATCGAGCGTATTGATCGGTTCGATCAGAAGCATCACGCCCTGCCCGGCCGCCATCCGTGCGGCCATCGCCAGGTTGGCGATCAGCACGTCCTCGCAATCGTTGATGACGGACCCCGAGGGCATCACGCCTGACATCACGTGCAGACGCGGGCAGCCTGTCACGGCGGCATAGGCAAGTGCCGTTTCCATGGTCACGGCAAAGTCCCGCTCACGTCCCGGCATGGCGGCAAGTCCGCCATCGCCCGCGGCCTTGTTGCCGCTGGGCACGTTGGTCAGAACAATTTCCAGATCATGCTTGTCCAGGCGCGCGCGGACCTGATCGGCGGGGAAGTCATAGGGCTCCTGCATCTCCACAGCGCGGAACCCCGCCTCTGCGGCGGCAGCGAAGCGATCCAGAAAATAAAGTTCCCCGAACATGGTGGAGATATTGGCGGCAAAACGCGGCATCGAACTACTCCAGATAGACGACGTGGGCCAGATCACGCCCATTGGTCAGGGTCACCTTCTCGAATCCCAACAGCTTCAACAGGTCGAAGAAGGTGAAGATGTCCTGAACCTGATAAGCGCGGAACAATTCAGAGGTCCGTGCCGAGGCCGTCATCATGGCGAGCACGCCACGCATCCGGTAGACGCTGTCGAAGAGCTCGTCCTTCAGCGCCACCATGATCAGCTTTTCAGCATCATCGCCCTTGGCGAACACCGCCAGCCCTGGCGAATACGGCGCCGCAAGCTGTTGCGTCGCCAGCACCGTCACGAAGGCCAGGCGGCCTGTACGGCTGGCATCAGGCAGCGTCTGCGCGCGGGCGTGATAGGTCTCCTCGCTGCTGGGCTCGGGATAGTAGTAGCCGATATGCCGGTCGCCGCCGTCCTCGTCAGCCGCGTCGTCCTGCGCCATTGCACCTGACTGCACGAACACCGCCAGTGCCAGCACCACGAGCCAGCCGAAACCTGATTTCCTGAGCATCATCAAACCCCAATAAATGTGAGCCTGAGTGTGCCGCACCCCGCCGCGGCGCGCCATCAACAAACAACAAGGAAACGTGGGCACGCAGAGACGCAGAGGCGCAGAGAAACAAGAAGGCGCTGATCCGTCCGCCAGCGCTTCTGTTGCGTGGGCCGTGGCAGAGTGCACGACAAGATGATTCAAGCGGAGTCGCGGAGGACGCGGAGCGTTTCTGCGCTGTCGTCACGGCTCAGCGCTTACCCTGCAGGTTGTCATCGAGCGGCTCTGCCGCTCAAGTAAGCAAGGCCACGAGAACACAAACAAATGTGTCATCCCGGACAAGGTGCGCAGCACCGCAGAGCCGGGATGACACGGCTGTTTGTTATCCGGGTCGGTGTCACTTGAGCGGTAAAGCCGATCCATAACAACCCAAACAGTGGGCGCTGAACCAGAAAGGCAGCGACGAACCCCTCCGCGTCCTCCGCGGCTCCGCGTGAAGAACCCTGTTCCCTTGTTTCTCTGCGCCTCTGCGTCTCTGCGTGAATCCCCTTCCTGCCCGGCTCTCCAGGCTCACCTCAGCCCCACAGGAAACGCGCCCATGCTTGCTGTTGCCGCCATTCCGTTCTATTTTTGTTTCCACATACAACAACAATCAGCCCCGCATCCGGAAGCGACAAAAATGCCTCCTGCTCTCACACGACCGCACAGGCCACATTGGCATCACGGAACCTGGCGCAGCCACACCATTTCAAAGGACCAATCCTACTGTGCATGGGGTTGAACCCGTAATTCCGCCCAACCCCCCTCCCCGAACACATCACGTCCCGCAACCTTCATCGTTTCCGCCCGCACCGCTTCGCCTCTATAGTGCGCCACCTTCACCAGGAGCCGGCCCGTGGCCAAACCGCGTATCGCCTTTGTCGCCAGCAGCGCCCCCAAGGCGCGCAATGCCAAGAAGAAGCTCGAAGCGCTTTACGGCGCACGCGAGCCTTCCAAGGCCAATGTGATCGTTGCCCTGGGCGGTGACGGCTTCATGCTGGAAACCCTGCATCAATGCCTGGGCCGCGATGTCGCGGTCTACGGCATGAACCGGGGTTCGGTTGGCTTCCTGATGAACGATTTCGAGATCGAAGACCTGCCGCGCCGTATCGCCACGGCCCAGGTCACCACGCTCAATCCCCTGCGCATGACCGCCACCGACCAGGCGGGCAAGGCGCACGAGGCCGTTGCCATTAACGAAGTCTCACTTCTGCGCCAGACCCGTCAGACCGCAAAGGTCCGTATCAGCGTCGATGGCGTCGTGCGCATGAAGGAGCTGATGTGTGACGGCGTGCTCTGTGCCACGGCTGCCGGCAGCACGGCCTACAACCTGTCGGCCCATGGCCCCATCCTGCCCATCGGTTCCAACGTCATGGCCCTGACACCGATCAGCGCGTTTCGCCCCCGCCGCTGGCGCGGTGCCCTGCTGCCAGAGGGCGCCAAGGTCATCTTCGACGTGCTCGATGCTGCCAAGCGCCCTGTCAGTGCGGTGGCCGATTCCACCGAGATCCGCGACGTTGTCCACGTCTCGATCTGCGCCGATGAATGCTGTGCCGTAAACCTGTTGTTCGCCCGCGAGCACGATCTTGAGGAACGCATCCTCAAGGAGCAGTTCGCAACCTGACCTGACCTGACAGAGCAGATCGCGATAAACACGAATCGCTTGCGATTCGGATTTGTCGCGTGAAGATGCTCTCACCCAATCCATCCCGGAGATACCATGACCGAACGCGCGCCCGCCTCTGACGGCGTCCACCTTTTTCCTATCGACATCAGTGCTTACAAGGCCGGCAACACCGGGGTCGATTACATCACCACCCATGACAGTGGCGTCGCAGGCCCGCATCTGATGATCAACGCCGTCACGCACGGCAACGAGGTCTGTGGTGCCCACGCCCTGCGGTTCCTGTTCGAGCATGACTTGCGCCCGACACGCGGCAAGCTCACGCTTTCGTTTGCCAATGTCGCGGCCTATGAAAGCTTCGAGGAAGCAGCGCCCTATGAGTCGCGTTTCGTGGACGAGGATTTCAACCGCGTCTGGAACGAGGAAACCCTGGACGGCCCGCGCCAGAGCCAGGAGATCAGCCGTGCCCGCGCCATGCGCCCGGTGGTTGACCAGATCGACCACATGCTCGACATCCATTCGGTCGAACTGCCCCAGCCACCCATGCTGCTTGCCGGTCCCAAGGCCAAGGGCCGTGCGCTTTCTGCCGCCATCGGCAAACCACGCCATGTCGTGATCGACGCCGGCCATGCCGCAGGCAAACGCATCCGCGACTACGCTCAGTTTGATGATCCCGCCCGCGACAGTTCTGCCTGTCTGGTGGAATGCGGCTATCACTTCTTTGAAGAAGCCGCCGACATTGCCATCGAAACCAGCCTGCGTTTCCTGCGCCACTTCGACGCCATCGATCCCGCGTTTCTGGCCGAGCATCTCAAAGACCCCGAGAACGTCGATCAGATGTTCATCGAAGTCTCAGGCCCCATCACCATCGAAACCGACAACTTCGTCTTTGACCGCACCTTTGAAGGCTTCGAAGTCGTGCCCGAAAAAGGCACCCTGATCGGCCACGACGACGACAAGGCGGTCCACACCCCCTACGACAACTGCGTCATGATCATGCCCGCCCGCGACCCCCTGAAAGGCAAAACGGCGGTGCGTTTGGGTCGCATCGTCTAGTCACCCCCGCATTGGGCCGGGATGACACTTGAGAGATAAGGTTGAGGCACAACGATGCTCACCAAATCCTACTTCGTCTACATCATGACGTCGCGGGAGAACGGTCCGATCTACATTGGTGTCACCAGCAATCTGGGCAAACGCACCTGGGAACATCGCGAAGGAACCATCCAAGGCTACACAAACGCTATGCACTCAAGAAGCTCGTCTACTACGAACCGTTCGAAGACGTGCACGAAGCCATCACTCGCGAGAAACGTCTGAAACGCTGGCGCCGCGACTGAAAAGACGATCTCATATCCAACTTCAATCCAACCTGGAGAGACCTCTACGAAGATATTGCAATGGGCTAATCCAACCCCAGCCCAACCCAAACGGTGTCATCCCGGCCTTGAGCCGGGATCTCGTCATGACGGGTTTCAAAGGCCAAGTGCGGACCGAGATCCCGGCTCAAGGCCGGGATGACATCGTTCGTTAGTCAGCCTCCACCACGCTGATAGGCGCGGTCGAAGCGGATGAAGAAGGCTTCGCGTTCTTCGCTTGTGTACCCGGTGAAGGTCAACACCACCTCGCAACGATCGATCTTCAGCAGCGCGATGCGGCGGGGTTCCAGAGGACGGATGGTAATGCTAACGCCATGGTCTGCATCGCCTACCGCCACACTGCCATCCGTCGTCGTATAACGTTCGCCGTCAAGGGCCCGCGGCAGCAAGCGGAAGAAATCAGGGACGGTGATCGCCGTGTCCCGCACGACAGATTCGGATGTGCTCATACTCATGCTCATCCTCCGGCAATCGGTGGCCAGGCGGCCAGCGCATCGCCCTCGCGGAGTACACGCGCATCGCGTTCTCCAGGTGGAATGTGAAAACCGTTGTGCATCACCAGATGGCACAACTTGCGTGGACAATTGTGGGCATCAAGCACGGCGTTGATCGTCGTGCCCTCATCGACCTCGATGGCAATCTGGTTGTTTTGCGCACCGGCAGGCAGGAAAGGAGTCAGGCCGGCATAAAGCTTCAGGATGATCTGCATGGGATCCGTGATGTTTTCCGTGTCGCAGACATGAAAAAGGCGGCCGCCGTGGCACGCAAGCCCGACGACCGCCCCTTCACTTCACGTTTCCGTTTCTCGAGCGGATTCACCCATTCTGTTCGTATCGCAACGCGATCCGATCAGAACGGGATCTGCTCTAGAGACCCAAACGCGACAGGGTCTCGTTGGTTGGCACACCGGCATGCGACCAGCCACGGAGTTCATAGTATTCAGGCAACATCTTGCTGAGTTCGTTGACCTTACCTTCGGACGGGCCGGTTTTGGCAGCATCCTTGAGCAGGCGCTCAGGCAGGTTGTCGTCAGCAGCCGTGAAGCCTGCAGCGTTGTTGAAGTTGCGCTCCAGGTTCCAGATCCGCTCGCCGATCTCGAGCAGACGTTCGGCCGTCCAGTCACCCTCGCAGGCCGCATCGATCTGAGGAGCAAAGTCCTCCAGCGTCCAGGCAAAGGTCGTGAAGACGCACAGACCACTGGAGTCAACCGCAGCCGTTGCGTCCTGGAAGGCCTTGACCAAAGCCGGCTTGCCGTCGGAGTCCAGCGGGTCGGTCTTGACAGGAATACCGAAGACCTCCGAAGCGATCGTGTAGCCGCGCAGATGGCAGGCACCACGATTCGAGGTGGCATAGGCCAGGCCGATACCCTGAATTCCGCGACCGTCATAGGCAGGAAACTCCTGGCCCTTGACGCCCATGGAAAGCTCCGGGCGACCATACTTTTCAGTCAGCAACTTGGAACCCAGTCCGAGCTCAGCACCAAAGCCTTCGCCCTTGCCGGTCAGCAGGGCCATTTCGCACAGAGCCTTGGCATCGCCGAACTTCAGCGACATGCCGGTCTGCTCTTCGGTGAGCACGCCGTCCTCGAACAACTCCATAGCAGCGCCAAGCGTTGCGCCGAAGGTGATCGGATCAATGCCCTGCTCGTTACATACAAAGTTGGCGAAGGTGAGTGCTTCGAGATCACCGACACCCGTCGCTGCACCAAGAGCCCATGCCGCCTCATACTCCAGACCGCCGGAAGCCTTGTGGTACTGCGGCCGTTCGGCCACCGAAAAATGCGTGCGATCGATCTGCGAGATACGGCCACAGGCAATCGTGCAGCCAAAGCAGGCCGCGTTGGTGATCAGATTGGCCTTGCCATCGGTCTCTCGAACCTTGGCCATTGCCTCGGCGCCGATGTCGTTGGCGCTTTCGAACTGGTTGTCCCTGTGATTGCGCGTCGGCAGAGCACCGGTTTCGTTGATCACGTTCATCAGCACTTGGGTGCCCATGGCGGGCAGGCCCTGGCCGGTGACGGCATTGTCGGCCAACACCTTCTTGCCATCGTTGGTGGCTTGCACGAAGCGCTTGGGGTCCTTGACGCTGACGCCCAGCGTGCCGCGGATAGCAACGGCTTTCAGGTTCTTGGAACCCATCACCGTGCCGACGCCCGAACGGCCGGCAGCGCGGTGCATGTCGTTGACGACACAGGCGTACTTTACGCCCTGCTCGCCAGAGACGCCGATCGATGCGACGCGAATCTGCGGGTCGCCATGATTGTGCTTGATGCCTTCTTCGGTATCCCAGACCGATGTGCCCCAGTGCGCGGACGCGTCCAGAAGCTCGGCCTTGTCGTTTTCGATGTAGAGATAGACCGGCTTGGGCGATTTGCCCTCGAAGATGATCTGGTCCCAACCAGCATTCTTCATTTCGTTGCCGAAGTAACCACCGGAATTCGAACAGGCGATCGCGCCGGTCAGCGCACCCTTGGTCACGACCGAATAGCGGCCGGCCGTCGAGGCGCAGGTTCCGGTCAGCGGACCGGTCGTCATGATCATCTTGTTCTCGGGCGACAGGGGATCGACCTTGGGGTCGATTTCCTCGGTCAGATACTTGGTCGCCAGACCACGCTGTCCCAGATAGGCGTGTGCCCACTCCATGTTCAGCGGTTCAGATTTGCAGGTGCCCTCAGTGAGGTTGACCCGCAGCATTTTTCCAGCCCATGCCATGTTTTCTCTCCCTTACGCTTGCGCGGCGGCGTCGGCAGAACCAGCCGAGGCGCGCATTTTTTCGAGGCCAGTCCAGTCGGCATCGACATAGGTGATGGCTTCCGTCGGACACGCCTTAGCGCATTCGGGGTCGCCCTCGCACAGGTCGCATTTAACGACCTTGCCGGTGTCCTGGTTGAAATTGATCGTGCCGAAGGGGCAGGCGATCGTGCAGACCTTGCAGCCGACACAAAGCGCATCGCTCACAACCTTGGCGCCGGTCGCCCGGTCGATAGTGATGGCATGCGTCGGGCATGCCTCCAGGCACCAGGCTTCCGCGCACTGTGTGCAGGTGTAGGGAACGAAACGTCCCTTGTCCTCGAAGTTGAAAATCTTGATGCGCGATTTCGAAGGATTGAACATCCCTTCGTTATCAAGCGAGCACGCAAGCTCGCATTGCAGGCACCCGGTGCATTTGCCCGGATCGATGGATAGTGACTTGTGCATGATTGCCCTCCCCTTTTCCGCTGATCTTGCGGTTGAAGGACATGATAGTGACAAGGTTCGGAAATTGGTAGAGGTCAATCCATCAAGTATTAGTGCGAATACTTCGCAATTGCATTCTGTAAATCAGCTATCGTCCCAAGTAGAGCAAGGCCACACCACCAACGACCACAACCGAAGCCGCGATCCGTCTTCCACCAAACGGTTCCTTAAGCAGATAGGTACCAAACAGGGCCGCCAGGATCACGCTGGTCTCGCGCATGGCCGCGACGGCGCCGATAGCTGCAAAGCTCATGGCATAGATGACCATGCCATAGGCCGCCAGGCCCATGAATCCACCCAGGAACCCGACTTTCCAGACCCTGGCCAGCCGCCGCACGCCCAAGCCGCGTTCGCGCACCAGGCACCAGATCACGAAGGGCAAACCGTCAATGATGAAAAGCCAGCCGATGTAACCCAACGGGCTTCCCGCCACGCGAACGCCCATGCCGTCGACAACAGTGTAGCCAGAGATCATCAGCCCCGTAGCCAGCGGCCAGCCAAGACCGCTCCAGCCCAGTTCCCGCACGTTGAACTGCATAGAGATTGCGACGATACCAAGACAAATTACCAGGATGCCTGCTGCCGACATGGCGCTGATGTGATCACCCGCCAGGAAGACACCACCAAGAGTCGCCAACAGAGGTGCGGAACCGCGTGCCAACGGATAGGCATGACTGAGATCGGCCACGCGGTAGGCAAACAACAGAAACGTGTTGTAGCCAATGTGGACGACAAAGGAGAGCGCCAGAAACGGGATCGCGTCGGCCGATGGATGGCCGCCGATAGCAATCAGGATCGGACCACCGATCAGCCCAAACGCGCCGATCATCGCCAAGGTGGCGAAACGGTCAGGGTTGGCCTTGAGCAGCGTGTTCCAGGACGCGTGAAGGACTGCCGCCGAGAGCGCTAGCGCGGCGGCGAGCGGACCCATTTCTGCCTATGCCGCAGCGCGGCGCAGCGCGCGCCAGAGTGTCTGAGATGTCACCGGCATGTCGATGTGTTCGACCCCCAATGCGTCGGCCACAGCGCTGATGATCACGCATGGAGCGGGAACACAGCCCGCCTCACCCGCGCCTTTCACGCCCAAGGGGTTTGTCGTGCACGGCGTCTCGAAGAGTTTGAGATCAAAGGCCGGCAGGTCGTCGGCCCGCGGCATGGTGTAATCCATGAACGAAGCCGTCAGCAGCTGGCCGCTTTCGTCGTAATGCGTTGCCTCCAGCATCACCTGACCCAGGCCCTGGGTCACACCGCCATGGATCTGGCCTTCAACAACGGTGGGATTGACGGCAACGCCTACATCATCGGCAACGACATAACGTTCCAGTTTCAGGACCCCGGTTTCGGGATCGATCTCGATCTCGGCAAGATGACAGCCGCCAGGAAAGGTCGAGCCGTGGCCGACATAAAAGGCGTGCTCATCCAGTCCCGGCTCAAGACCCTCTTCGGGCGCCGAGAAGCCGCCATAGGCCGACCGCGCGACCTGCGGGAACGAGAGGCTGCGGTCCGTACCGACAACGCTGAAGGTGCCATCGACCAGTTCGATATCCTCAAAGGAGGCTTCGAGCATCTGCGCAGCGATCTTGCGCCCCTTTACGATAACCTTGTCGGCAGCGGCTGCGGCGGCGTTGCCGGCAAGATGAATGCCGCGCGATCCAAAGGAGCCTTCGCCATAGCTCACCTCTTCGGTATCACCATTTCGCACATTGATTGCGTCAAGCGGCACGCCAAGCCGCGCGGCAACGATCTGGGCATAGGTCGTCTCGTGCCCCTGGCCATGATTGTGGGTGCCAACCTGCAGCGTTGCCGTGCCATCAGGGTGCACGCGCAGGCGGGCATATTCATGACCGCCCTGCCCGCCACCGGACCCATCCGGGTTGACCGGACGACCACCGGCACTGGGTTCAAACCAGGAAGCAATGCCCAGGCCGCGCAGCTTGCCTCGGCTCAGGCTGGCCGACTTACGTTCGCTGAACGAAATGAAGTCGCCATGTTCAAGCGCAGATTCCAGAGCATGAGGAAAGTCACCGGTATCGAGTTTGAGTCGCCCCGCCGTGATGAACGGCATGTCCCCGGGCCCGATCATGTTGCGTCGGCGAATTTCTGCACGATCCAGACCCAGCCTGCTTGCAGCGATATCGACCAGACGCTCGATGACATAGGCCGCTTCTGGTCGTCCGGCACCACGATAGGCGTCAACCGGCGCGGTATTGGAGAACACGCCTTGGACCGTGACGGCCATCGCAGGAATCTTGTAAACGCCTGTACAGGCTGGCGCGAAGTACCACGTTGGAATGGCTGGTGCAAACGAGCTCACGGCTCCACCCATGGCAGCAAGCACGTCAGCGCGCATGGCCAGAAAGCGGCCATCCTTGTCCAGCGCCAGCTCGGCATGGGTTTCGTGGTCGCGGGCATGGGCGTCGCCCAGCATCGCGTCACTGCGGCTACCAGCCCAGCGAACCGGTTGCTGCAGGTTCATTGCCAGGAACGAGGCAACGGTCTCCTCGGGATAAAGGAACAGCTTAGCGCCGAACCCGCCACCGACATCGGGTGAAACAACCCGCATGGCTGCGGGATCGAGGCCAATCACCGGCGCCATCATCTTGACCAGATCGTGGGGCTTCTGATGGCTGGCATGAAGGGTCAGCCGGTTGCCTTCAGGCAATGCGACACAGACACGCGGTTCGATGGGATTGGGAATGACCCGCGAATTCACGAGGTCCAGACTGACAACATGCTCAGCCCTGGAAAAGGCACGTCCGGTTTCTTCGGCATTGCCCCAGTCGAAGGTGAAGTAGCTGTTCGATTCGAGTTCACCCCACAGAACCGGCGCATCATCTTCGAGCGCCGCTCGCAGACCTGTGACAGCAGGCATAGGGTCAATATCGGCCGTGATCAGATCTGCTGCACTTTCGGCATCATCCAGCGACCGGGCAACAACCACTGCAATGGGTTCGCCAACGTAACGCACACGGTCAACAGCCAGCGGCGCACGCGGCAAAGCTGCAGGCAATTCGCCACCGCGTCCCTTGATCATGCGCAGGCAGGCAAGATCACCGATCCCCATGGCCTTGAGCGAAGGTCCATCGTGCACCGCAACAACGCCGGGTGCATCGCGTGCCTGGGAAAGATCAACGCCACGCAGGTGACCATGAGCGTGGTCGGACCGCACGATCACCATGTGCAGCATGCCGGGAACGGCAAGATCTCCGACATAGTTTCCCTGACCGGTGAGAAACCGCCTGTCTTCCTTGCGCAATGCCCGGGTACCTGGCCCCTGTCCGGTCATGAACGGTTCCTGGAACGCATGGCGCCGGCAGGAATCAGTGGACGGGCCTGCGGGATTGCATCTGGTACCTGGTCTTCAGAAACAGTGCCATCTTCAGAAGCGTCGAACAGATCAAGCATCTCCAGCATGGCACGCGCGGTTTCTGGGGTCGGAGCCATTCGTGTCATCAGCATGGGAGTCTTGCCGCGCTGCATGGCCACCGCGTTGCAGGCGTTCATGCAATGGGTCAGGCAAACAATCTCCTGGACCCTGGCGGCCTTCTCAGGCCCGGCCTCTGCCTTGACCAGATCATGAAGGCGCTGGCCCGGACGGGTCCGTTCGTCATCCATGACATCCTGACCCTGCCATCGGCAGGTCACGCAGATGCGCAAGGTTGCCGGCAGGCTGCGCCCACGTCGCTCGCTTCGTTCCCGCACTTCAGGCTCCCTGACCAACGGCGGCGATGCTGCACAAGCTGCAGCCTGTCTGCAAGGAGGATTGCACCGCGCACGGAAATGTTGATTCTTGTTGTGGGGAAGGAGATCTACATGAAACGCAAGATTGCGGTTATTGGTGGCGGTGTCGTTGGAACCAGCGTGGCCTGGCATCTGGCACAGCGCGATGCTGGAGAGATCGTGCTTCTGGAACGCGATCAGCTGGGATCGGGAACGACCTGGCATTCGGCTGGAAACATCAATTGGATTCCTGGCCACGACGCTATTCTAACCATGATCGAAACCATTCCCGAGGTCGAGAAAGAGTCAGATCAGGAAGTTGGCTGGCTTCAGACGGGACGTCTGTTCCTTGCCAGCAAGGATGCGACCCTGGATTCCTTTCGCCCGATGGCGGCGGCGGCCGAAGCCCGACGCTTCGTGCATGCCATGCTTGATCCCCAAGAAGCAGCCGGTCGTCACCCTCTTCTGGATGCAGATGCGCTGGCTGGTGCATGGTTCAACGGCATGTCCGGTCGCCTCAATCCTGCCGACATCACGGCTGCTTATGCCAAGGCAGCACGTCGACGCGGCGTGACCATCAGTGAGGGATGTTCCGTCACGGATATTGAATTGCGAAATGGTCGTGTTGCCGGTCTCAAGACAACCAACGGAGACCTCGCAGTCGATACCATGGTGGTGTGTTGCGGGCTTTGGTCACGTCGGCTGCTTTCCAAGCTGGGATTGCTTTTGCCGCAATGGGGGTGTGAGCATTTTTATGTCATCGCACGCACCAACAAACGGCTGGACCGTTCGACACCGTCCTTTGTTTCACCCGATGCCGCGGTCTATGGCCGTGAAGAAGTCGGCGACCTGTTGTTTGGATGTTTTGATGACAACGCCATCACACTCACCGGACCGCACGGTGCGCCGCCAGACGATTTTTCGTTTTCCCTGCTGGATGATAACTGGAACCAGTTTGCACCCTATGCCGAACAGGCTGCCTGGCTTTTCCCAAGCCTGCAGACAGCCGAAATCCGACGTTTCGTCAACGGACCCGAAACCTTTACACCCGATGGTGAGCCTCTACTGGGCGCTTACGGCAACATCGAGGGCCTTCATGTAGCCAGCGCCATGAATTCAGGCGGTGTGACCTATTCTGCGCTGGCCGGACACGTCATCACAGATGCCATCCTCGAATCTCCAACGCCCAAATTCGATCCAGCACCCTATGCGCCTGACAGATTTGCCACGCGTGCCTGTGATGAGGTCTGGTTGCGCGAGGCGGTCAGCCAAGCTCCCAGTTCGCATTACCGGAGTCTCTATGATTGATCCCGGCAGGCAGATTGGGGCTCGCAAACGACCCGCGCATCGTTCTAAGGTGTCGCGCGAATTCAAGCGTTGGGAAGTTTTGCATTCATGAGTCTTGCCGGGAACATAGAAACGCGGCCCGATGGCAGCAATCTGATTGTTGATGCCAGCGGCACATGGACGCTTGCCACCATATCGGGTCTTGATAAGCAGGTTCGTGCCATTGCGCCGTCCTCGGGCCAATCGGTTTCCATCGACCTTAGGAATGTCGGCCTGCTTGATACCGCAGGTGCATGGGTGCTGTTCCGCCTTCGTGAGCGCCTGAAGGGCGAAGGCTTCCAGGCAGAATTCTCCCATGTCGGCGACAGCCATGAAGGCCTGTTCCATCACATTGTCGAATGTGAAGAGCAGCCGCCAATGAACCTTCAGAAGTTCCACCCCTTCCGAAGGCTGACCGACAGAACCGGCTATCAAAGCTACCAGATGTGGCTGGAGACCAAAGCCATGCTCGCCTTCTTTGGCGAGATGATGCTGACCGCAGCGGGAGCACTGCTGCGACCACGCAGGCTAAAATTCACATCGATCGTCAGTCACATGGAACAGGTCGGCATCAATGCCATGCCAATCGTCGGCCTGCTAACCTTCCTGGTGGGTGTCGTCCTGACGTTTCAGGGTGCTGATCAGCTTCGTCGTTTCGGCGCGGAGATCTTTACGGTTAACCTGCTGGGTATCTCGTTCCTGCGTGAAACCGGTATCCTGATGACCGCAATCATCATCGCAGGCCGGTCCGGCAGCGCCTTTGCCGCACAGATCGGCACCATGAAGGTCAACGAAGAAGTCGACGCCATGCGCGCGCTGGGCATCAACCCGATCGAACTGCTGGTCCTGCCACGAACCATCGCCCTGATCCTGGTCATGCCGCTGCTGGGTTTTTATGCCGACATGGCGGGTCTGGTGGGCGGCGCGCTGATGGCTGTTATCTCTCTCGACCTCTCCATCGGGCAGTTCCTGACCCAGTTGCAGAGCGCCGTGCCAATGTGGTCGTTCTGGGTCGGCATCATCAAGGCGCCCGTCTTCGCGTTCGCCATTGCCCTGGTGGGTTGTTACAACGGTTTGAAGGTAGAAGGCAGCGCGGAAAGCGTGGGTCGTATGACAACCCGCGCAGTCGTGCAGTCGATCTTTCTTGTCATCGTGATCGACGCCGTCTTTTCGGTCATCTTCTCGTTCATCGGAATCTGACAATCATGGCGCAACCCGCACGACTGGAACCAACCCTGGAGGCGCGTGTCGAAGATGATGCGGTCATCCGGTTGCGCGGTGTCGTGAACCGATTTGGCCCCCAGACTGTCCACGATGGTGTAGATCTGGATGTGCGTCGTGGCGAGGTGCTGGGCGTTGTGGGCGGGTCGGGAACCGGAAAATCGGTTCTGATGCGAACCATCATCGGCCTGCGCGAGCCGCAAGCCGGCACAATCGAGGTGCTGGGGCGCGATACCCGCGCGCTTGATAACGCCCAGTCCAAGGAGTTACGCAGCCATTGGGGTGTGCTGTTCCAGGATGGCGCGCTGTTCAGTTCGCTGACTGTGGCCGAAAACATCATGGTGCCGCTCAAGGAGTACACCAACCTCTCGCCCCGACTGATGGAAGAGGTCACCAAGGTCAAGGTGACCATGGTCGGCCTGCCGGTGGAAGCCGGATCAAAGTATCCTGGTCAGCTTTCGGGCGGCATGCGCAAACGCGCTGGTCTGGCCCGCGCTCTGGCGCTGGATCCAGCCATTGTCTTTCTTGATGAACCGACTGCGGGGCTCGATCCGATTGGTGCGGCAAACTTTGACCAGCTCATTCGCAGCCTTCAGCAAAGCCTGGGACTGACCGTGGTCATGGTGACACATGATCTGGACTCCCTGATCGCGATTTGCGACCGTATCGCCGTGCTTATCGACAAGAAGGTCGTGGTTGGTACTATTCCCGAACTCCTGAAACTGGATCATCCCTGGATTCAGGAATATTTCCGCGGACCGCGTGCGCGCGCCGCCTTTGGCAGCTGAAATCATGGAAACACGCGCTAGCTACACCCTCGTCGGCACTTTTGTCCTGATCATGATGCTTGCCCTTGCAGGGTTCGTGATCTGGTTGGCCAAATTCTCCAGTGACGTGAAGTATGACGATTACCACATCCTGTTTGCCGGATCGGTCACAGGACTGAGTTCCGATGCGACCGTGAGTTACCGTGGCATTCCTGTAGGTAACGTCACCAAAATCGAGATTTCGCCCGACGATATCGACAAGATCCTGATCACGATCCAGGTCGATTCCACAACACCGGTGCGCACCGACACGGTGGCTTCGATCGAAATGCAGGGCATCACCGGTGTTGCCTATGTTCAGTTGACCGGAGGCAGTGAGTCAGCGCCTGCGCTTAAACCAAAGGCTGGACAGGAGTTTGCCGTAATCACAGCAGAAAACTCTGCTCTGGCTGAAGTCTTTGCTACTGCGCCGGAAATGGTCAATTCCGCGATCACCCTGATGAACCGCGCCTCTGCCATGCTGAGCGACGACAACCGGGCTTCGGTCACCAATATTCTGGCCAATGTCAGCACCGTCACAGGTGAAATCGCACTGCACAAGGACGCTATCGGCGCGCTGATCACCGATGCCCAGTTAACCCTGGCGAACGTACAGAAAACCACAGCCGACATCAGCAAGGCGACGACTGAGCTGAGCGACAACATCGCTCCGTTGATCGCTGATGCCAGCAAGACTCTGGAATCGCTGCGCACGACGCTCGATAGCGCCAACACGACGATCACCAATGCAGAGCCCAACATTCAGGCGACGCTGGCAGACCTCAGGTCTGCTGCGGCGTCGATCAAGGGGGCCGCAACGGCTGCCCAGCAGATCCTTCAGAACAACGAAGAGCCGATCAACGAGTTCGCGCAGAATGGGCTCTATGAAATTACTCAGCTTGTCACGGATGCCCGTTCTCTGGTCGCATCCCTAACCCAGATCGCCGTGCAGCTGGAACGTGATCCAGCCGCCTTCCTGTTCGGTGGCAACCAGTCCGGCTATCAGGCCCAGTGAGGCAGAGATCATCATGACACGACGTTTGTTTCTAAAAAGCTGCGCAGGTGTCGCAGCAACATCGCTTCTGGGTGGCTGCGCGCAGCTGATTGCACAGGCCGATAACCCGCCCAACCTCTTCTGGCTCACGCCCAAGAGCACGTTTGGTGACGACCTTCTGCCGGTGTCTTTTCAGCTCGCCGTGGATCAGCCCTATGCACCTGCAGCACTGAACAATCAGCGCATTGCCCTGATGAACTCGCCAATACAGGTTCAGTACTATGCTCGTGCCAACTGGACCGATCGGGTTCCCGATATGGTCCAGGGACTGATTGTCGAATCCTTCGAGAATTCAGGCATGATCTCTTCAGTTGGCCGCCAGTCTTCGGGCCTGCGAAGCACGTTCATCCTTCTGCCCGAAGTGCGTGAGTTCCAGGCCGAGTACTTCGATGGTGCTGCCATTCCGACGGCGCATGTGCGCATCAACGTGAAGCTCATCAAGATGCCTGATCGTTCGATTATCGCGAACGAGAGCTTTGAAGCCAGCGTACTGGCCGATTCTGAAACCATGGACGATATCGTTAAGGCATTCGACCTGGCGCTGGGCAAGGTACTGAAAAACCTGGTGCGTTGGACGCTCACGGTTGGCGAAATCTACGACTGATCACTTTGGGGAATAGACCATGACCTTGCGCGCCGTCGTTGCCATGATGGAGCACGAGACGAATACGTTTTCGCCCGTGCCTACACCCCTTTCGCGCTTTGGCTCACCGGAAGTCCCGGTCGGGCCTGAGGTCTATCGCCGCTTCAAGGGCACCGGTACGGGCATTGGCGCGTTCCTGGATATTGCCGATGCAGAGGGCATGGAAATCTCCACGCCCATCGCCGGCAATGCCGCGCCCAGTACCTATGTCGAGGCGGGCGCTTACAACACCATGTGCGATGCGATCTGCGAGGCCATTGCCGCGGGTTGCGATGTCTGCTTTCTGGATCTGCACGGCGCCATGGTTGTGGAAACGACCGAGGACGGCGAAGGTACGCTGCTGAAGCGCATCCGCGAGATGGCGCCCGACCTGCCCATTGCCATCAGCCTGGATCTGCACGCCAACATCACCAACGAGATCGTCGACAACTGCGACGTTCTGGTGGGCTACAAGACCTACCCCCATATCGACATGTACGAAGCCGGCGAACATGCCGGCCGCATCATGGTGCGTGCGCTCAAGGGCGAGGTAAAACCCGTAATGGCCTGGGGTCAGCGCCCGATCCTGGCCCAGACCCTGCGTATGGGCCATCAGGACCACCCCATGAAGCCGATGCTGGCCATGGCGCGCGAAGCCGAGGCCAATGGTTTGTTGGCTGCCAGCGTGTTTGGTGGATTCCCTCTGGCCGATATTCACAATGCCGGGCTTTCGGTCGTGACGGTATCGGACGGCAATCGCGCAGACGCCCAGGAATCAGCAGAACGCATGCTGGTCGAGGCCTGGAAGGAACGGCAAGAGTGGATGTTCCACTCCGATCCGCTCGAGGAGACGATTGCGAACGCTAAGGCGATGACCGAAGGCCCCATCGTTCTATTGGACCACGCCGACAACTCGGCCTCAGGCGGCACCCAGGACACCACTGCGGTGCTCAAGGAAGTGCTGGATCAGGGCCTGGAAGATGTCGCCATGTTTGGCATCTGCGATCCCGATGTGGTCAATGCCATGGAGAAAGCCGGCGTTGGCGCTGAGATTACCGTCGATCTGGGCGGCAAGGTCGATATGCCCGAGATCGGCAAAACAGGCGAGCCGCTGCGCGTGACCGGCAAGGTGCGCTCCCTCACCGATGGCGACTTTGTCGTCACCGTGCCTATGGGTCGCGGCACAACGATGTCGATGGGCAAATCAGGCGTGCTGGAAATCGGCAACGTGCAGGTCGTGGTGATCTCGCAACACACCGAACCCTACGATCTCGGGTGCTTCCGCAGTGTCGGAATCGAGCCGACCAACAAACGTTACCTGATCCTGAAATCACGCATCCATTTCCGCGCCGGTTTCCAGGCCATTGCCACGGCCGAAATCCCCTGCAACGGCGTGGGTGTGACCTCCAGCGACAACAGCCTCTTCAAGTTCTCCAAGGTCCGTCGCCCGGTCTATCCGCTGGACCCCGACTGCCCGGAGCGTCCGAATTACGGGTGATACGATTCCTGGCGTGGGTTGTGCGTGACCAGACGCCAAGCTGCCCTCGAAGGCGGCACCGTAAGGAGCAGCTTCGTCTCTAGTGCAACCTAGCGTTCCGTCAGTGCCAGTTTGGCGGCAAGGGCGAGTAGCAGCGCGCCGAGGCTGCGATCCAGCCACTTGGCAAAGGCGTTGCTTGACCGGAGTTTTCTGGTGACCAGGCCACTCAGCAACACGATGGGCGGCTGGATGATGACCGACACGACCATCAGAACGATGCCGTGGAACAGAAGCTGCGCCCATATGGGGCCCGATCCGGGAACAACGAACTGTGGCAGGAAGGCCAGGAAGAACAGCGCGACCTTGGGGTTGAGCAGATCGATCAGCGCACCCTGGCGAAAAATCCGCCACCGGCTTGCCTGCGGGATTGCGGCATCCTCGTCCAACGATCCGCCGGTGCTGCGCAAACTCTGGATGCCGAGCCAGACCAGATAGAGAACGCCGGCCCATTTCACGACGGAAAACGCCATTGCAGAAGCAGCCAGGATCGCCGAAAGGCCTGAAACCGCGAGCAGAATGTGGCCAAAGACGCCGAACCAGACCCCTGACAGGGCTGTCATACCATTGCGAATACCGCCCCTGACGGTGTGCCCCAGATAAAAGGCCATGTCGGGGCCAGGGGAAATCTCCAGCAGGATGACTGCGGCGACAAAGGTAACCCAATGCGCCAGATCGTACGAGAACAACGATCTCTCCTGAACTCTGCGTCGTGCTTCAGACGCCAAAAAGCGCGATGACCACGCTCTGCACCAGCAACACGCCGAGCCAGTGGCCGCTGTCGATGATGGTCAGCGAGCGTTTGGCACCCTGGAAGCCGTGATTGACGGCCATTGATGCGACGATGAAGCCAACCCAAAGGGTGATGGCAATGCTGATGCCGGCACCGATGTTCATGTCACCCTGCCAGGCCATGACCCGGGCCATGGTGTAGGCCATGACCAATTGAGCGACGATGGCGACAACAAAGACCATGGGATTGTTGTTGGCCTTGACCTCGGCCTCGGTCTTGCCAACGGCTGCCATCCACGGTTTTGACAGGCTCATGTAATACGCCGCACCAAACGCAAAGCTCGCCACGCCGGCCACCAGAACAGCAATCACGTTCACACCTGACTCATCCATGATCTTCTCTCCTCATCGGCAATACCCGACGGTGCTTGATACACGTCAAACCGTGCTCTCCCCGCGCGTGCAAGTCTGAGCCCATACAGACAAGGAGTCACGAGCATGAATCACCGTCATCGCAAAGTCCTGCACGGGATCTTCGCCCATCCTGTCAGCGCAAACATGTCCATGAAGGATATTGAGTCCGTTGTGGGTGAGCTGGGAGGCGAGGTCGATACCAAACACCATCAGGGCGCCCGCGTCGGTTTCAAGCTGAACGGTCACAGCGCGGTCTTTCATGAGGCCGGACATGCTGTGCCAAAGGAAGAGGTCCAGAAGATTCGCAAGTTCCTGGAAGACTGCGGCATTGATCCGGAACGCGACTATCCTCTGTAGGGAATCATTGTAGCGTCGCCTCCTGACGTTAGGATACCAACAGACATAATCAGAGGGAGGCGCGCCATGGCTCGCAAACAGAAGAAAGTCATCATCACCTGTGCCGTGACGGGCTCGATCCACACACCCAGCATGTCACCACATCTGCCGATCACGCCCGACGAGATCGCTGAGCAGTCGATTGCCGCGGCCGAGGCCGGCGCGTCGATCATTCATCTGCATGCACGCAACCCCGAGGACGGCAGCCCTACCCCCGATCCTGACGTCTTCATGGAATTCCTGCCGCGTATCAAACAGAACTGCGATGCCGTCATCAACATCACCACGGGCGGTGGTCACGGTATGTCGCCCCAGGAACGCCTGGCCGCCCCGCTGCGCGCCAAACCGGAGATGTGCAGCTTCAATATGGGCTCCATGAACTTCGGCCTGTTCCCCATGCTGGAGCGCTACAAGGAGTTCAAATACGATTGGGAACGCAAACATATTGAGAACTCCAAGGACTTCATATTCCGCAATACTTACAATGATATGGAGTATATTCTTAAGGAATTAGGAGAGACGCACGGTACGAAATTCGAGTTCGAGTGCTATGATGTTGGCCACCTCTACAATATGGCGAACCTGCTGGATCGCGGCCTCGTCAAGCCGCCGATCTTTGTGCAGACGATCTTCGGCATTCTTGGGGGTATTGGTGCCGATCATCAGAACGTCATCTTCATGAAGGACACAGCAGACCGGCTGTTCGGTGATGCTTATCACTGGTCTGTTCTGGCAGGCGGGCGCCACCAGATGCCGCTGTGCACCATGGCCGCCATCATGGGAGCCAATGTGCGTGTCGGGCTGGAGGACAGCCTTTACATCTCCAAGGGCGAACTGGCCGAAAGCAATGCCGCCCAGGTCACCAAGATCCGCCGCATCATGGAAGACCTCTCCATGGAAGTAGCCACCCCTGCCGAGGCCCGCGAGATGCTGGACCTCAAGGGCGGAGACATGGTGGATTTCTAGGGCCGCAAGAATGCAGCCTTGAAACACAGCCAAAGAGAAAGGGCTGCTCTCGAACAGAGGGCAGCCCTTTCCTTAGTCAGACAAGAGGGCCAATCAGGCCATCTTGAATTCCTTCAGCAGATAGCGACCATCCGGGCCCAGGGCCGGAACAATCGTGTCGCGATAGAGCGTCGGCGTGAGTTCATGCGTGATGAAACGATAGCAGCCTGATTCTTCCATCAGGTCCTGCATTTCGATGTACATCTCGTTACGTGCCGCCGGGTCCATGGTGACAAGCGCCTCGGCATGCAGCATGCCGAAATCGACGTTGTTGAAACGCTCCCAGTTCCAGATACCGACCTGCTGTGGCGTGAACCACATGCTGTACCAGCCCGGATCAGGGTTCGAGGAGAAGCGCGAATACATGATCTGGAGTTCCTTCCAGTCATCACCGGCCGATTCATCACCCATGGTCCACCACACGCCTGGGTCATGCACATTGATCTCGGCATCGATGCCGACATCTGCCAGGTTGGACTGGATCACTTGGCAGGCCGCCGTATAGGACGACTTGTTCAGGGTATCGATGCGGCAGGAGAATCCACCGCCCACACCGGCCTCTTCCATCAGCTGACGGGCAAACTCCGGATCGCCCTCATAGGGGACGATGGGTTTGTTGCGATGCCCCACCAGTCCCGGAGGAATGATCCCGGTTGCCGGCTGGGCGACGCCAAAGTAAGCCGCCTCGAGAATCTGGTTCACGTTGACAGCATACTGCGCAGCGCGGCGCAGGCGGATGTCCGAGAAGAGCTCGTTGTCCTGGTTAATGCCCATCCAGACATACTTGAGTGAGGGATGCTCCAGCAGGCTGGCCCCTTCAGGCATCGCATCACGCAGTGTCAGCAGCGATGTCACCGGAACGGTTGTGATGTCGAGGTCACCGGCCAGGAAACCAACCTCGGCTGCCTGCTCGTCCACGATGGGGTAAATCTCGATTGTCTTGAAGTCAGGATTGGCGTTGGGGCCCGTGTAACCCTCGATCGCCGACAGCGTCAGCCTTTGCGAAGGACTCCATTTGGTAATTTCATAGGGGCCCGAAACAGCCGGCGGCTCAGCTTCATAACGTTTGCCATCAAGCGCTTCGACTGCATCCTTGCAGACGATCATGCCACGGCCAGAGGGCATCGTTGTTGTCCAGAGCGGCGCATAGGGCTCTGTCAGCACAATCGTACCTGTGCGGTCATCATGCACTTCAACGCGATCAAGCGCGATCCAGTCTTCCGAATAGGGCGAAGCCATTTCGGGGTCTGCAACACGTTCATAGGAGAACTTCACATCGTGCGCCGTCATTTCGCCGAACCCGTTGGTCCAGCCAATGTCATCGCGCATGGTGAAGTTGATATGCGTCTCGTCTACCTGGTCGATCTCGGAAGCGGCATCAAGCTGCCAATCCCAATCATCGCCGGATTTGAGCGTCACCAGCCCGTGCATGGTACACAGGTTCACATCGGTTTCCGGCGCCGAGAGAATGTATGCCGGGTCAAGAATCTGAATATCGGAATAGTTGCGCACGCGAAGTGTATCGCTGGATTCTGCAAAGGCCGGCCCAGTCGTCGTGGCAGCCGCGACCGCTGCGCCTGCAGCGGTACCTTCCATGAAACGCCGGCGTGATACCGGAAACTTTTCGTTGGACATGTCTGACCTCCCTGGTCGCTGAAACGAGAGGCCCTGCCCCCCGTGGACGCGATCATGTTAGCGGAGAGTCATGGCCCCCTGTCCAGCACCAAATCGACAAAGGCCTCTATTGGCCCAACCAGGTCGGTGCTGCCTTGGCCGACTGAACCTGCTGCCCGATGGGCTGAATCCGCGCCACGAACTGCTTGTTGATGATGTAGATATCACCATCTTCGGTCTCGAACGGGAGGAACGCCCGTTCGTCATTCAGGACGTCGAGAACGCGCTGGGACGGGACGGTGAAGAACTTGCCTTTCAGCATCACACCGTCATGGGTCATCATTTCCACTTCCGCCTTGATCTTGGGCGTCGACTTCATGCCGTTGGACTGCATCATGGCCATAGTCGTGATCCTTTGGAGCGGCGCTTGCGTGCTGAATTGACACACTATCTTTACCCATGATCGGGCACCATAAGCAACGGCCTCTTCTCTGCAGCATTCATGCCACCGTCATTGATTTGATGAAGAAAGCTTCCTAACCCAGTGAAAGTGTTTATGATTGCCCCACAGGGCGCCGTGTTGGCTGACACGACCTGTCGCATTTGGGGTACGACAAAGTCGGGGCAATTTGATGGCTCACAGCGACAAAAGCAGCCGCGTGAAGACGCAAGACGTGTCCGAATCGCAGGATTCGGGGAAACACAGGCGTGGCGCCGCATCTATCCTGCCCGCGCTCGACAGCCTGTCCGACGCCATTCTGGTGCTCGATGCCAACGACCGTATCAGCCACTACAACTCTGCCCTGGTGACGCTTTATGGTGACGCAGCCTGTCACCTGGACCTCGGTAAATCCTTTGAAGAGCTGGTCAACGCATTGGCAGCCTCGCGCCAACGCTACGGGCAACTGCCTGAAAGCGCCGAAATCCTGCGTGAAGGCACGCGCCAGCGTATCGCCCTTCCCATGCCCCACGATCAGACCGGGACGCAATCTGATCTGACCGTTCGGCGTATGGCCCTGCATGCGATCGCACCGTGTGACTACGAAGAACTCTCGGCCCATGGAAAATGGCTGCATGTTTCGACCAGGTTGGTGCCGGGCGGTGGCAAGACCATCGTCCACAGTGACATCACGCACTGGAAGGCCCGTGAATTGCAGCTTGAGCACACGGTTCTTCATGACCCTTCAACAGGGCTGCCCAATCGCACGCTGTTCATGGACCGGCTTGCCCAGGAATTGCGCCGTTGCGCGCGAGACCGTGACCGGACATTCGGCATCACGCTGATTGAAATCGATCGCATCCGCATGATCAGCGAAGAACTCGGCCACGAACGTGCTACGGCCGTGCTGGCCGCCGTCGCGCGCCGTCTGGAGGGCGTTGTGCGACCTTCCGACACGGTGGGTCATCTGGACGGCGGGACATTCGGCTGCGTGATCGAAGATCTTTCTTCGCATGAAGATGCCACGGACTTTGCCGCCCGTGTGGAAGCAGCCCTGTCTCCTCCGATCCAGATCGACGGACTCGACATTGAAGTCAAGGTTGGCATGGGCATCGCACTGGGCAATCGCACCGTTGCGACTGGCGGTGACCTGGTGCGCGACGCCATGACCGCACTGGCACGTGCCAAGGATGAACCGGGCATGCGGGCAGCCATCTTTGACGATGTCATGCGCTCAACAGCGCAGACGCGCTATCAGATGGATGCCCAACTTCGCCAAGCCATCCGGCGCAAGGAACTGCGTCTGGCCTATCAACCCATCATCGATATCGAGACCTTCCGTCTGGTCGGATTCGAAGGCCTGGTCCGCTGGGGTCAGGATGGCCTGGATGCCGTTGAGCCTGAAATCTTCATCAAGGTAGCCGAGGACTCCAACCTGATCGTGCCGCTTGGCAGGCTGGCACTCGATATGGCTGCAAAGGAGCTTTCTTCCTGGCTGCAACACGATCCAAGCCTGTTCGTTACCGTCAATGTCTCTGCCCGGCAACTTGGCGAGCATGATCTCGCCCGTGACCTGAAATCAGCCATCGACACCTATGATTTGCCGCGTGAGGCGCTCCACCTTGAGATCACCGAATCCACCGTTGTCGAGTACCCCGAAAAAGTCGCCGAAGCACTGGCTGACATCAAACGCCTGGGCGTGCGTATCTGCATTGACGATTTCGGAACGGGGTATTCTTCCCTCCATCTGCTCCAGGCGATGCCCTATGACGTTTTGAAGATCGACCGAAGCTTCATCAGCACACTCGACACCAGCCCCAGAAGCAGGGTGATCGTGGAGACCATCACCGAGATGGCCCACCGCATGGGTATGCGTGTCGTTGCCGAAGGTATCGAACGCCACGATCAGTTGGCCATGATCCGAAAGGCAGGTTGCGACTATGCACAGGGTTTTCTGTTCGCGCCGGGCCTTGAAGCCGCCGATGCTGAAAACCTTGCTGCCGCAGGGCGCCTCAACATCGGTTGATTCAACTGATCAGCGTCAGACGATTTCGACCAGTTCCAATGCGAAGTTCAGACGTTTGCCGGCAAGGGCATGATTGGCGTCGATGGTGACTTCGTCATTATCCATCGCAACAACCGTCACAACGACGGGTCCACCATCGGTTGACGCCTGAAACTGGGTTCCGACCTTGATGTCGGCATCTTCAGGAAACTGAGTGCGCTGGACCTTCTGAACCATGTCGGGGTTGTGGTTGCCATAAGCATCCTCAGGTTCAATTGCGACGGTCTTCTTCTCGCCGACTGCCATACCTTCCACACCAGAATCAAAACCGGCAATCACCTGGCGCGAACCCAAGGTAAATTCCAGAGGGTCGCGACCCTCAGAACTGTCAAAAACATGCCCGTCATCAAGGCTGCCGGTATAGTGAATGCGGACCTTGTCGCCAGTCTTCGCCGTCGTCATATCGTCTTCTCCGGAAAAGTTAAGGGCCACACGGTTACTCCCGTGTGGCCCAGGAAATTCCAGCAAAGGTAACGTCAAACTCTCAATGACGAAACCCGCGCCGCGGACTTACTCGGCGTCAGCAGCAACTTCCATGCTGACGATACGGTCGGGGTCATCAACAAGGCCATTACCCGCAGCCGTGCCCATTTTCAGACCATCAATCAGCTCCATGCCTTCGGTTACCTCACCCCAGACGGTGTACTGGCCGTCGAGATGGGGAGCCGTGTCGTAGACAAAGAAGAACTGGCTGTCAGCACTGTCGGGGCTCTGCGCCCGGGCCATTGAAACCGTGCCGCGCACATGGGGTGTCAGCGTGAATTCGGCTTTCAGGTTCTGGCCGGATCCGCCGCTGCCAGTCCCCGTGGGATCACCGGTCTGGGCCATGAAACCGGGAATGACACGGTGGAACACCACGCCATCATAAAATCCCTCACGCGCCAACTCCTTGATGCGCTTAACGTGGTTGGGCGCCAGATCGGGGCGCAGCTTGATGGTCACACGACCAGATTCGAGATTCATGTAGAGCATGTTTTCAAGGTCCTCTGCCTGCGATGCCGAAACCAGTGAAAGCATGACAGCAAAGACCATAGGGAAAAGCAGGAAGCGACGTGTCATGGGAACTCCGGTCTGGGATTTTGGTTTGTCTTCAAGATCAGGGTGCAATCTTGGGCGCGAACCTAGGGGTTTCCGCCCCAAAGAAAAAGGGGCTTCTGTCATGAACCAGTTCTTCACGTTCACAGCCATTGTGCTGGTTCTGGCGATGACCTGGGTCTAGACCCGATCTACGCGTTAAGCCCGAACGAGGCAAAGTCACCAGGACCTATGGACACCCGCCAGTTCAGCCCTATTGTTCGATAATGGTTTTTCAGACGACAGCCATTGGCAAACAGCCAAGCCGTGAGACGTTGCCCATGGGATTCCTGGCAACGATCTTCACAATCAACCTGTTGGCGTTTCTCAATTTTTCCTCGGTCTTTGTGGCCATGGTTCAGATCGGCACGGCACTGGATGCGCCTGAAAGCCTGATCCTGCAATTGCCAACATCGCTTTATGCTGCAATCGCGTTCGCGGCGCCGATGACGCCTTATCTGCTGCGACGACTGGGCGCGCGGCGGATGCTGATTCTTGCGATTGTCGGCCTGTGTGTCACGACGGTTCTTGCTTCGCTTTGTCAGACCTTCTGGCAGCTTATTGTCGTCTTGTTCGTGCACGGGCTGTTCTGTGCGCCGCTTTCGCCAGCCACACAGGCTGCAGTTAAGGAGACCCTCCATGACCGCGATCTGGGTGTCGGCATGGCGGTCTGGGGCGCAGGAAACTACGCGGGCGGGCTGATCGGCCCCTTGTTGGCCGGCGTCATGATTACCGTATTCGGCTGGCGGTCGTTGTTTCTGATCCCCTTGCCCTTTGCACTTCTGGTCATTCCGCTGATCCTGGCCGCGATCAAGACGAGACGCGACAAAGCAGTGCGCCCTGATGCCGTATCGATGATCATTGCTCCCGTTGCCATGTTACTTCTGGTCGGCACAGCATCGTTGGGACCGAGCCTTTCATGGTTCGCATCCCCGCTGGTCGTGGCATGCGCGTTGGGCCTGGCCTTTGCGGGTCCACTCTATATCTGGAGCTACCGAAGGCACGATCAACCGGCGTTCCACCTGGGCTGTATCAGAAACCGCGATACCGCGCTGTCACTGCTGATCGTTTTTGTCTTCAACATGGTCTCGACCGGGTTGTTCCAGGTCGAGTACCTCGGGAAAGACGCGTTGATGACGCCCGAAATTATCGGGCTGCGCAGCTCGATCGCTGCAGCAACCTTGCTGGTTGGATTCACAATCGCCGGGTGGTGTTGCAAAAAGGGACATTATGCCCTGAGCCTTCTGATCGGATTAGGTCTGACCTATGTCGCAAAAACCGGCTTTCTGCTCTATTCCAATGACAGCGATGCGCTGGAGGCTATCTGGCCGGTGGTCTTTAACGGCATGAGTTTTGGCATGGTTATTGGTGTTACCGCTGTCCTTGCCTACCGCTCGATCAGCGAAACGCACGCCGCCCACGTCGCAACCTGCTTCATTCTGGCAACCTATCTGGGTGCCTCACTGGGGGCCGGTGTGCTGGACGAGGTTCTGGTCGCGTTTGATGCCTACTTCATTCACGCAGGCATTGAAAAACAGACGGCAATTCTGCGAGCTTTCAAGAGCGAATTCATCGTGGAGTTCGTGATCTCCGTATTGCTTCTGTGGCCCGCCATTCTGCTGGTTCGACAGCGGCGCGAACGACAGGGTTAACGGAGTAGGGTTAGTCGTTTGGTCATGCTGCGGTATCGGCCGTGGGCTCCTGCGCCTTTGACGCAAAGATCGCGCGCAACTCATGGGCAGCGTGCCCGAAATAGGTTGCAATCACGGGCTGCTCGCCACGGACTTCCACGATTGCTGCATGCAGTTTGCCGAGGTTGTGGAATGGCACACCGGGATAGGTGTGATGGGCCGTGTGATGGACCATCTGCCAGGTCAGCCATCGCATGAGGGGGTTGGTCTTGATCGTGCGCGTGTTGCGCCAGGTATCGGACACAAAGGGCATGCCGCCATGCTCGACATAGTTCTGAATCTGATGGGTCCAGGCCATCAGGACCACAGGAGCAACCCACAGGATGACGGCTGCCCAGGTCTGCAGGAGGACCGAAACAAGGGCGATCAATCCATAAAGAACCAGGTGCCAGCGTGCTTCGGCCACCACCTTCTTCTCCTGCTCATCGCTCAGATAATATTCTGACCCGGGAACACGTTTGCCCGTCACCGCATGGCGGATCATGGTTGCGCCCAGTCCGAACCAGATCGTCAAGCCCATCAGACCCAGCAACTCGGCCACACGCCCGTTAAACAGGCTGACATAAACCAGTTCGCCATCCTTCTCGGGGTCCTGAGTATGGCGATGATGGCAGAAATGCTGCCAACGATCGTAGTCGCGGGGATACATCAGCACAAAGCCGGTAAAACGGCCCAATGCCTCGTTCATCCAGCGTGTGCGAAAGACGGTGTCATGACTCGATTCATGCTGAGCCGCATAAAGCCAATTGATCAGCATCCCGTGCGCCATGAATACCGGAACGCCCCACCAGCTTCCCCAGGTCATCCAGAGCAACGTCCCCGTCACGATAAGTGCCAGAAGATGGCTTCCAAGCTGGATAGCACCGGCAAGGTCTGACTTCTTCATCAGCCCGCGCAGAACCTGAGGATCCACTCGCGCCTTGTCACCTGCCGCAAAAACTTCATCCATTGCCGAACTCCTGATATCGCATGGAGCGTAAGCTAATTGGGGGCCACACATTCATCAAACGAAGAAAACACAGCCGGTCAGATGAATCAAACTTACCTGATAATCATAGGTTCCGATGCAGCGAAGCGATCCATCGAAGGCGTGAAATCAGAGATTTCATCAATCAGCCAGCCCCGAAAGGCACCGACATCCGGCTGCCCCTGCATTTCCGGGCTGACAACAAAATAGCAACCAAACGCTGTCTCGCTGACATAGGCAAAAGGTTTCACCAGACGCCCGGCAAGGAGGTGATCGCCTCCAATCAAGCCGTCAGCGAGAGCAAAGCCTTCGCCTGCCAGTGCCGATTCCATGACCAGCGCAGAGGTATGGAACACAGGCCCCGCCTTGCCGTTCACCGTCTGCCCACAACCGGCCTCCATGAGCCATCGTGTCCAGGACTGGGTTGAGCCTTCATGCAGGAGAGTTTGGCGGCCAAGGTCCGACGGCTTCATTGGTGCATCAGAGCCACGCAAGAGACCTGGACTACATACGGGGAAAAGTGCGGTTGCCGACAGGTGTTCGCTGGCGAAAGCCTGGGGTGGTGCAAAGCCATAATGGATGGCGATATCGGCCCGGTTGCGCAGGTGGTGTTCCGACGCATCATCTGGAATCAGCTCGAGCGAGATATCCGGGTTTCTCTGTCGGAAACGGATCAGGCGGGCATGCAGCCAGCAATCGATGAAACCGGGGTTGCCGACAATCACCAGCCTGCGCGGCGCGTCATCATCTCTGGGCTCATGGCGAAGCCGTCCCGTGGCGTCGTCGATCTCATCAAAAGCCCGACTAAGCGTTGCGGCATAAACACGGCCTTCTGGTGTCAGCTCGACCCGCCGGTTGAACCGTTCGAACAATTGCACGCCCAACTGATCTTCGAGAGAGCGAACCTGATGACTGATGGATGTCGGCGTTACGGAGAGTTCACCCGCCGCATCCTTGAAACTGCCCCATCGTGCTGCAGCCTCGAACGCACGCAGGGAACTCAGCGTTGGCAGGCGACGCTTCACGCCTTTACCCTAGCTGGCCCTGCGCCGTGCAAATGCGTCGGCAAGAACACATAGAATCTCGAACATGAAGGTCGCGCCGACCAGTGCTGTGTTTCCGCTGGGATCAAAGGGTGGAGAAACCTCGACAACATCGCCGCCGACAAGGTCAAGACCCTGAAGTCCGCGCACAACCTGTTGGGCTTCGCGTGTCGTCATGCCGCCAATCTCGGGCGTTCCGGTGCCTGGCGCGAAGACAGGGTCCAGGCCATCGACGTCAAAGCTGATATAGGTCGGGCCATCGCCGACGACGCGGCGAGCTTCGGCGATCACCGCTTCGGGACCCATCTCGGTGAACTCTTCCATGTAGACCACGCGCATGCCGCTTTCTTCGGCAAAGGCCATGTCGTCGGGATAATAGATCGAGCCACGAATTCCGATCTGGATCGTGCGTTTGGGGTCGAGTAACCCCTCCTCCACGGCGCGGCGGAACGGTGTGCCATGGGTGAACTTGTTGTTTCCGAAGTAACGGTCATTGGTGTCGCTGTGGGCATCAAAGTGGACCATGCCGAGGGGGCGCTCCCTGGCGATGGCGCGCATGATCGGCAGCGTGATCAGATGGTCTCCACCAGCCGAAAGCGGCACTGCGCCAGCATCATGCAGCTTGGTGTAGAACGTTTCGACGCGGCCCAGTGTGTCCATCAGATCGATGGGGTTGACCGGGCAATCTCCGAGATCAGCGACTTGGGCCAGCTCATAAGGTGCCAGCCGGCTGACATGGTGCACCTTCCGCATCATGCTTGACTGGTTGCGGATTTCGCGCGGGCCATGGCGTGCGCCCGCCCGGTTCGTCGTACCGCCGTCCCAGGGCACACCGATCAGCGCGATATCAACATTGGCCGGATCACGCGTGTGCGGCAGGCGCATGAAGGTGGGGATATCACCGAAACGCGGAACAACCGCAGCATCGACAGGCTGATTGAAATTACTCTTGTTGGCCATGTGGCTCTCCCGAAGACGCGCAACCTTGCCTTTGCGCAGGCGTTGCCGCAATGCTTTCAATCAGCACAAACCACCAGCACGGTGAAAACGATGACGATCGACATCAAACCCCTGGACGGCGCACTTGGTGCAGAGGTCCTTGGCCTGGACCTGAGCACACCCCTGGCTGGCACCAGCCTGCAGGAACTGGCAAGCGCCTATTACGAGCACAAGCTGCTGATCATCCGCGATCAGGACCTCACGATGGAGGCCTATGAGGCCTTCGCCCGCAACTGGGGCGAGCCGTATGTCGAAAGCTACGACAACATGGCCCTGCCCGGTCATCCCGCAATCATGGAGGTCGGCAATGTCGGCGGCGTACTGGAAACCGCAGATTACCGGAACGGCGCCGCTTTCTGGCACACCGATCGCGCCTATGCCCAGGACTGCAACGCCGTAACCATGCTCTTGTGCATCCATGCCCCTGCGGAAGGTGGCGAAACTCATTTCTGTGACCTGGTTGCTGCCTATGAAGCATTGGATGACGCGACCAGAGCCCGCATCAAAGACATCCAAGTTGAACACCGTTATGGCGGTGGTGATCGCGACGAATGGGAACATGACGTGCACCCCATGGTCGAAGGTCAGGCCGAAACACTTCCCATAGGTCGGCACCCGCTCGTGCGCCGCCACAGCGTAACCGGCAAAACAAGCCTCTATTCCGTAGCAGGGACCTGGCACGAGGTTGAGGGATTTGCTCATGAAGAGGCCAGCGACCTGATGCGCAGCCTGAAACATCACGCGACGAAACCTGAATTTGTTATCAGCCACCGCTATCGCAAGGGCGACCTGGTGTTCTGGGACAATACCCAAACCATGCACGCTGCCGAGCCCATTGGTCCTGCCGTCGACGAAAGCACGAAACGTCTGCTGCGCCGGATCGTGTTGACCGGGTTACCGCCGCATATCGATGGCAGCTAAGAGTTTCTGCGGGTTTGCGCTAGACTCGGTCAACCTGATTGGAGGAAACGACCATGAACCTGCGCATCAAACATGTACTAGCGGCAGGCGCCCTTTGCTGGCTGCCCGTCTCGGCCCAGGCTGCTGAGTGGACTGAGGTGCTGGTGACGACCGGCGACATCAATGCCGTCGCCATGGAGAATGGCCGCCAGGTCATGACCTATTACGCGACTGGCGGCATAGCGTTGATCGCGGGTGATAAGATGGCTCCGGGCGGCTCCTTCGAATGCGCAGGCATGATTGATGCCGGTCCAGATGGCATGACCTTGAGCCTTTCGTGTGCAACCACCGACACCGACGGCGATATGGTCTTTTCGGAGGTCACGCGCGGTAGAGATTCAGACATGCCGCCGGGTCAGGGCGTTTATTCCTACACAGGCGGAACCGGCAAATGGTCGGAGTTCACAGCTGACTGTACCTATGAAGTGCATACACAGCCGGGCGGCCAAGGGGTCGAGTTCAGCCACTGCACCGGCGAGGCTCTGCCGCCACCGATCGCGAACTGAGACAGCACTTCCTTCATCGCGCATGAGCCGGTATCACCTTGCCCGACATTCGGGAGGGCGTGATGGCAATTGATCTATGGAATGAAGATGGCAGCTTTGGCGGGGTCGGACCGGAGTTCGAGCCTGAGTTCATGTTTACCGACCGACAGAAGGCGCTGCAGGCCGATCTGATCGAGCTGGCACGCACAACCCTGCGCCCCAACGCGATTGAGAGTGACGAGGAGTATCTCTTCCCGCGCAAGAATTTTCAGGCGCTGGCCGAACTGGGCATCCTGGGCCTCAATGTTCCCGAAAGCCTGGGTGGCATGGGCGAAAACCATGTCGCGACTTCCATGGTCGTAGAGACCATCGCGCGTTACGGCTGCCCCAGTACGGCGATGTGTTACGTCATGCATACCGCCGCGGTTGCTGCGGCCATGCTGCGCCATCAGGGAAACCAGACGCTGTGTGACCTGATGGGACGGCTGGATAAGGAATGCCTGGTGGGCACCCTCTCCCTCTCGGACCCCGCGACAGGCAGCCATGTCTGGTTCCTGATGTCATCGTCGGCAGAACGCGATGGTGAGGGATATCTGCTCAACAAGAAGGCGTCCTGGACGACCTCGGGCGGGTATGCCGACTGGTATGTGGCCCAGACGACCAGCCCGGATTTCAATGGCGACTATGCCAACTTCTCGACCTGGCTGGTGATGGGCGACGAGGTTGCGGCCAATCCCGGCTCATGGGACGGCATGGGTCTGCGCGGCAATCAGTCAGGCCCCATCGAGATCAAGGATCTGAAAGCCCCTGCCGACCGCCTGATCGGGCCTGTGGGCGATGGCGCGACCAGCAACGACGAAGCCACGGATCCCTTCTTCCTGTTCGGGACTGCGTCCTGCTGGAACGGCATTGCCATGGGCATGATCGACATTGCGCGGCGTCACACAACGCGCAAGAAACACGTCGATGTCGGCCTGCGTGTCTGCGACTACCCGACCATTCAGGATTACATCGGCAAGGCACTGATCACGACCAATGCCAGCCGCATGCTCACGCTTTCGACCTGTCGCCAGATGGACGATACGACCAACAACTGTGACTGGACGATCCATAGCGACCCAGAGGCCCTGCCGCGCTCGGAACTGGTGCCATGGAGCTGGTCGGCCAAGTACACCGCCTCCAGCAATGTGACGGAAGTCTCCGACAAGATGCTCCATGCCTGTGGCGGCACGGCCTACAAGGCCGGGCTGGGCATGGAACGCCTGTTGCGCGACGGCAAGGCAGGTTGGGTCATGGCGCCAACCAACGAAGTCATCCGCAACTTCCTGGGTCGTGCCGGTCTGATGGGTTTCGAGGCGCTTGACCTCTGGAACCAGAATGTCGATCAGCGCAGCATCGACAACGAGGTCAAGAAGATGACGCCAGAACAGAAACGTGAACTGGCAGAGCGCCTGCTGGCTGAATGAAAGGCTTCTCGCTTCAGGCTCTGACTGCCGGAATCCTGGCTTCACTGGTCGGCTTTGCCAGCGCAACCGTGGTGGTGCCGGGGCTCTTGGCAGTGGGTGCAAGCCCGGCACAGGCGGCATCGGGCCTGATGGCGCTTTCGATCGCCATGGGCGTGTGCGGCGTGTTGATGAGCCTGATGACGCGCATGCCGATCAGCATTGCCTGGTCGACCCCCGGTGCCGCACTGCTTGCTTCAGCCGGGCTGGTTGAAGGTGGGTTTTCCGCTGCCGTGGGCGCCTTTCTGGTCACCGGAGCGATGATCGTTGTGGCAGGTTTGTGGAAGCCGCTCAGCCGCTGGGTTGCGGCCATTCCCGCACCCATCGCCAATGCCATGCTTGCAGGCGTGCTGTTTCAGCTGTGTATGGCGCCCGTGTTCGCGGTGATCGAACTGCCGGCCATGGCCATCACCATCATCGTGGTCTGGGCCCTGGTGGCGCGATTCAAACGGCTCTATGCCATCCCAGCCGCTGTTGCCGTGGCCGCCGTGCTGATTGCGGTCACGACGGACCTGCCACCGGGCAGCCTAACTCCGGTAACCCCCGAGCCGATATGGGTCACGCCAACCTTCAATCTGGCAGCGATGATGGGCATTGCCCTGCCCCTGTTCATTGTCACCATGGCATCACAGAACATTACCGGCATCGCGGTCCTCAAGACCTACGATTACCACCCCAATCCCGGCCGCATGTTCACGGTGACCGGTATCTTCAGCCTGCTTGCCGCGCCCTTTGGCGGACATGGCGTCAACCTGGCCGCCATCACTGCAGCCATGTGCGCCGGTGAAGAAGCCCACCCCGACCGCGCTCGACGTTATTGGGCCGCGGCGACAGCCGGCGCCTGTTACATTCTGCTGGGGCTGATTGCAGGCGCGGCGGCCGGATTCATGGAGGCTTCCCCACCCATCCTGATCGAGGCTGTTGCGGGCCTGGCCCTGCTGGGTGCATTTGGCGGATCGCTCTCGTCAGCATTGTCGGACACCAGCGACAGGGAAGCTGCTGCCGTGACGTTCCTGGTCACGGCATCGGGCGTCACAATCATGGGGATTGGCGGAGCGTTCTGGGGCCTGCTTGTTGGCGGACTGATCCTGGCACTGACGCGCTGGAAGCGGTCATCAACCCAGTAAACGCGGAACCAGACGACCTGAGCAGGTCGCCTGGGCCGTTAGAACAACCAGAAATCAGTCTGTTGTAGCAACCGTGGCCGTACCATTAATCAAAGCCTCGGCAAGGGTGATTTCCTCAACCGTCATGTATTCCGTCAGGTGGCTCTGTGCAGAAGCACTGATCGGCATGCGTTCAGCAGCCAGACCGTAATAGTAGTAAGCCTGAACCATGTCCTGGTGCACGCCATAGCCTGAGCCATACATGAAGCCCAGACGGTACTGACCGCGCGTATGTCCCTGGTCGGCAGCAGCCTGATACCAGCGCACAGCCTCGAAATAGTCTTTCTCGACGACAACACCGTCGCGATAGAATTTGCCCATCTGGAACTGTGCTTCAGCATCACCGGTTTCGGCGGCCCTCTGCATCACTGCAAAGCCTTCGACGTAGTCGACTGTACCCGTGCGCCCATCGATCATTGCCAGGCCGTACTGCACCATGGCAGGTGCGAAGTCGCTCTGGGCAGCCAGCTTGTACCAGTAGACGGCCGTGACATCGTTCTCAACCACGCCAACGCCCTCGTCGTACATGCGACCCATGTTGAACTGCGCGCCGACATGACCGCCCTGAGCCAACGGCTCCCAGATCTGGACGGCAACGGTGTACTGTTTCTGGCTGAATGCCGCGAGGCCATCGGAATACGATGCATTCTCGTCTGCAACCGCGGTGGTGGCTGTCAACAACACGGCAAATGCGGCAAGAGCAAAACGTTTCAAGGTCATCATCTCCATCTGTCAGAGTCTCAATGGACCCTGGAATCACTGGGTGGTGCGGCTTCCTGTACCGTTCTTGCAGGACCGGCTTGATGGTGAATCACGCGCCAGCCCACCTTTTCCTTACGGAAAATGTTGGTTGCAACAAGCATACCCTCTCCGAACCCTTCATAACAGATCACATGGGCAGATGTCGCGTTCACAAATGCGCGGGCACCGATACAACGCACAGGAGGCGGGCTGGCCAGGATAGTGCGCCAGCTTTCCATCACGGCAGTTCGGTCCACCAGCGCCTGCCAGCCGGGATGGATACAGGCCAGGTCCTCTTCCGTGGACCAGATAGCCTCCATGGACTTCATGTCACCGCTGGCAAAGGCTTCGTAGAACGCATTGTTGGCTTCAAGAACGGCTTCCTGATCATTCATGGCGCAGATCACCAATAACAACGGCAAGCGCGTCGAGCGCTGATGCGCCAAGCTTGCGGCAACGCTCCGGTGACCATCCATGTACCGGATCGGGTGTGATTGCGCTGTCCTTGAAGGGCTGTTCAAGGGTCATGGCAAGGCAATCAAAGGTGCTGGCAACGTACTTTGTACAAATGCGTGTGTCGGCCTTGCCATCCGGCACGGTGGGATAGCCGTGTTCGTTCTGGAAGTCTGGGTTTGCAATCTCCAGGGCTTCGCAAAACCGGTCGTTGAGCTCAAGAACATGCGGGGCAAGCCCGGTAATGCCGTACGGCCCGGCAATGAAGTTATAGGGCAGGCCCTCGTCACCGTGCACATCGAGTAGGAAATCAACGCCGGTTCTTTCCATTTCGGCGCGGACGCAGAACACTTCGGGGCTGTTCTCCAGGGACGGCTCCTTCCACATGCGATTGAGATTGGTACCGGCCGCATTGGTCCGCAGATTGCCCAATACCCCGCCATCGGGGTTCATGTGCGGGACGACCCGGAAGGTTCCCAGATCTCTGAGCTTCCGTGCCAGGGCGTCATCGGGATCGCACAGGCGATGCAGAAAACCCTCCATCCACCACGATGCCTGGGTTTCACCTGGATGCTGGCGCGCGATGAACCAGAGAGAAAGCGGCCCCTGCCCGATCTCGAGCAGATCCATGGCCCTGTTCTGCAGGGTTTCCCCAATCACCCGCGTGCCTACGCCGGGCCTGCTCTGCATCGCAGCGATCAGTGCCCGGTGGCGGCTGTGAGGATAGGTCGCGAAATAGGCGTACTCCACGGCATCGTGCAGAGGCTTGTGACGGATGGTCAGGGAGGTTCCGTCATAAGACGTTGGAACACGGAACCAGGTTTCCAGGTCGTAGCTGGCGACCGCCTGATAACTCTCCCATCCCTTTGTGTAGCTCGACTTTCCGGCATTCGTGATCGAGATGACGCAATCCTCACCTGCCACGCCACTCAGCCGGAAGTTAAACCATTGCAGGAATTCCGCGTTGGTGTCCTTCCGGAGCAACAGCCGGATGTCGGCAGAGCTGTCTGCCTTTTCGATCTCAATATTTCCGCCGTCGAACGCCGCATCAATGTTCATGGATTCCAACCTGTCTCTCTGGTGCGCGAGCCTACTGCAGAGACGCGCAGAGCGGAATCCTGCACCTGTGTATGGACTCTGATCAGGGACCCGAATCGTGGACTCCCAAGGGCACTTGAGACACCATGGCAGCAAGAACAACAATTGAACCTGGGGGTCATCATGATTCGTAAGCTTAAGCAGCTCAGCCTTGCCACGGCAGCGCTCGGTCTTGTTCTCGCGGGAACAGCCGATGCCAAAGTAGAAGGCGATACCGTCTATCTGGGATCAGCGATCTCGCTGACCGGGAAATACTCCACCAACGGCGAGCATACCCAGCGTGGTTATGATCTTGCCGTCAAGCTGATCAACGAAGCCGGCGGCATTACGGTCGATGGCCAGAGCTATATGCTCGACATCATTTACTACGATGATGAGTCGACCCCTGCGCGCGGCGCGCAGCTTGCCGAACGGTTGATCAACCAGGACGGCGTCGAATACATGCTTGGCCCGTACAGCTCTGGCCTGACCAAGGCCATTGCGCCCGTCACGGAGCAATACGGTGTGCCCATGGTCGAAGCCAACGGTGCATCGCTTTCGCTCTTTACGGAGGGTTATCAGTATCTCTTTGCCGTGCTTTCCACCACGGAACAGTATCTGGCCAGCGCGGTCGCACTGGCCGCTGAAATTGCAGTGGCCGAAGGGCGTGATCCCTCGACTCTGACACTGGCTGCCGCCTTTGAAAACGATCCTTTCAGCCAGGACATTCGCACGGGCGTGCTGGCCGATGCCGAAGCCCTGGGAATCAAGGTCGTGATCGACGATCAGCTTCCACCGGAGCTCAACGACATGGCCGCAACGCTGGCCAAGGTGAAGGCCCTGAAGCCCGATATCCTGGTGGTGTCCGGCCATGCCAAGGGCGCGACCCTTGCCATCCGTCAGATGGAAGAAATGCGCGTAGACGTGCCGATGCTGGCTCTGACCCATTGTGACTCGGCCGACATCATCGGCAATTTTGCCGGCGCAGCAGAATACACCCTGTGCGCCAGCCAATGGGCACCGAGTCTTTCCTATAGCGACGATCTGTTTGGCTCCGCTGCCGATTTCGCAGCCACTTTCGAGGCCGAGTACGGTTATGCGCCGCCCTACCAGGCCGCTGAATCAGCTGCTGCCGTGATGGTCTTTGCCGATGCCTTCGAACGTGCAGGAACCTTTGACAAGGCTGCCGTGCGCGACGCCCTTTCGGCGACCGTGATGGAGACGTTTTACGGCAACATCGAATTCGATGAGACCGGCAAGAACATCGCCAAACCCATGGTGCTCTACCAGGTCCAGGACGGTGAATATGTCGTGGTTGCCCCGACCGCGTGGGCTGCTTCGGAAGTTCGCTGGCCGACTCCCCCCTGGGCTGAGCGTCTGGAGTAAACGTTCCTTCCCGGCTGAACACGTTGTGAGCCGGGACCTCGATTGTTCAGCGTTGATCGATCGAGGTCCCGGGTCGCAGTAGATACGCTTCCTTATCCGGGATGAAACGCCCTTCTGATGCTCGACAATCTCCAGCTCTTCGTTGATGCGCCGTTCCTGCTGATCCAGGTCCTGCTGGACGGTATCCTGTTTGGTGCAATCTTTGCGATTGCGGCCTACGGCATGGCGCTGGTGTGGGGCGTCATGAACGTGATCAACATCGTTCAGGGCGAGTTTGTCATGCTGGGCGGCTTCATCACGTTCCAACTTACCCTTTGGGGAATTCATCCCCTGTTCGGCATTCCCGTTGCCGCCGCCGTTCTGTTTGTCATCGGCATCGGCCTCTACTACGGCGTGATCCGGCGCGTGGTCGACAAGGACATGTTCATCTCGCTGCTGGCAACCTTCGGCCTCTCGATCCTGCTGCAACAGCTGATGAACCAGATCTGGGGCGGTGACGTGCGCACAGCACAGTCGGGCCTCGGGACCTGGTTCCTGTTCGACTACACGGTGACGATCGGTCAGATCAAGGTCGTCGCCTGTGCCGGCGCCCTGATCCTGGGCCTGATCCTGATCCTGTTCCTGAAGAAGAGCCGGCTGGGCCAGGCGATCCGTGCCACGGCACAGAACCCACGCGCCGCTCGCGTCCTTGGCATCAACACAGACAAGGTTTTTGCTGCCACCTACGGCATCAACGCCGCACTGTGTGGTGCTGCCGGTGCCCTGGTCGTGATGGCCTATTCGGTCCATCCCTATATCGGCCTGCCCTACACCGTGCGCTCGTTCATGATCGTGATTGTGGCAGGCCTGGGCAATCTGCCTGGTGTGATTCTGGCGGGGCTGGGTCTGGGAGCAGCCGAGAACTTCGCAGCCTTCATTCTGGGTGCCCAGTTCCAGGTTGCCTTTGTCTTCTGCCTGCTCGTCGTCATTCTGGTCGTGCGCAACACCCTGCTGCGGCACAAACGCAAGTACCTGAAATGAACGGGCGCGGTCAGATCATCCTGGGCATTGTGATTGTTGCAGCCGCACTTGCTGCGCCGCTGGTCTTTCCGGCATTCCGTGCCCAGATTGCCATGCTCTGGATCATGGTTCTGTTCGCGCTGACCTGGGACATCCTAGGCGGCCAGACCGGCTATAACACCTTTGGCAACATCATCTTCTTTGGCACAGGCATGTATGCTGCTGCCGTGTTCCAGCGCGACGGCGGTTTCGACTATTTCCCCGGGCTGTTCATCGGCATGGGTCTGGGTGCCGTCATCAGTGTTGTTCTTGCAGCCGTGCTGGGATCCATGATCCTGCGTATGCGCGGACACTACTTTGCCATCGCGACCCTGGGGCTGGGCATTGCTGCTGGTGAAATCGCCAGTGGCTGGAATTTCATTGGTGCAGGTTCAGGCATGTCCCCGCCCCTGTTTCCCGGCGCACCGGGTGTCTCCTATATCTTCTTTGGTTACCTCTTCTTCGGCCTTGCGCTCATCACGTTCCTGATTCTGGCCTGGGTCTACCGCACCCGCTTTGGCCTGGCACTGAACGCGATCCGTGACAACGAAGACAAGGCCGAAGCGATGGGCCTGAAGACAGACACCTATAAAATTGCAGCGTGGATGCTGGCCGCGCTTTTCTTAGGCCTGTGCGGAGGCGCAGCGGGCAACATGCTGGGCTTCATCGATCCGCGTGACACAGCCTTTGCCGGCGCGACCTTCGGTGTGTGGATGGTCCTGATGGCGATCCTGGGCGGCAAGGGAACCCTTTGGGGGCCTGTGCTTGGGGCTTTTGTCTTCCACGTCACCCAGGAGATCCTGTGGACCCACCTGCTGGGTTGGCAGCGTGTCGCCCTGGGTTTGATCATCGTCGGTATCGTGGTGTTCTTTCCCCAGGGAATTCTGGGTTGGGCGCGGACGCGCTGGCCTGAGCGATTCGGCCACCGGGTCGAAACACCATGACCGAGCAACTTGTCATCACCGGGGTCTCAAAACGCTTTGGCGGCATCGTCGCCAACGAGAGTATTTCGCTTTCCGTGCCGCAAGGTTCGATTACCGGCATGATCGGACCCAACGGGTCCGGCAAAACCACCCTGTTCAATTCGATTGTCGGTCATCATCCCGTGGATGGCGGCTCCATCACGTTTGAGGGACGCGAGATCACACGCCTGCGCGTACCCCAGATCGCGCGCCTGGGCATGATCCGCACGTTCCAGCAGACCCGTATCTTCGGCAAGATGACCTGCATGCAGAACATGGCAATCAGCGATGCCGATCATGGATATGGTCTGGCCGCCTTGCTGAAGCCGATTTCGGGCGAAACCAGGGATCGCTCGGAAGCGCTGCTCGATTTCTGCGGCCTGCACAGCAAACGCCATCTGCTTGCCGGTGATCTTTCCTTCGGTCAGCAAAAGCTGCTGGAGTTCGCTATGGCGTTGATGATCCGCCCGCGCATGTTGCTCCTGGACGAACCAACGGCAGGAATCAACCCGACGCTGATCAACGGCCTGATCGAACGCCTGATACGGGTCAATCAGGATCTGGGCATCACCCTGTTCGTGATCGAGCACAACATGCGCGTCATCATGAATCTGGCTGAAAACATCCATTGCCTGGCCTACGGCAAGCTGCTGGCCAGCGGAACGCCCGACGACATCCGCAACGATGAGCGCGTGATCGACGCCTATCTGGGTGGACACTGATGGCCGATGACAAACAGATCAGCGGCTACGGACTTGGCAGTGTCGACACCGTCATGTCGGTTGACGCCGTTGAACAGGCCGCGCGCGACCTCGAAGGTGGCGGCCCTTCCCGCGACGACCTCATAGCTCTGACCGGTGATCGAGAAACCGCTGTCGACCTCAACGGGCTCAAGGCAGGGTATGGGCGCATGGAGATCCTGCACGGTCTCGACATGCTGGTGGGCAAGGGTCAGTCGCTCTGTCTCATCGGGCCCAACGGTGCGGGCAAGTCGACTGTGCTGCACGCGATCTTCGGGTTCTGCGATGTCATGGGCGGCAGCATCACTGTGGGCGAGCGTGACGTGACCCGCCTCACCTCCAACGAAAAGCTCTCTGCCGCCGGCGTTGCCTACATTCTCCAGGACAATTCGGTCTTCCCCGACATGACGGTCGAAGAGAACCTTTTGATGGGCGGGTTTCTGAAGAACCGACCGGCTGAAGCCAGGCAGGCTGCGGACCGTGTCTTCGAGAAGTATTCGCGCCTTGCTGATCGGCGAAAACAGAAGGCTGGAACACTTTCAGGGGGCGAACGACGCCTGCTTGAAATCTCGCGTGCCCTCATCATGGATCCCCAGGTCCTGTTGGTGGACGAACCTTCCATCGGCCTGGAACCACGCTTCATCGACATGGTGTTCGAGATTCTGGGCGACCTGCAACAGGGTGACGGAAAGACCATCATCATGGTCGAGCAGAACGCCAAGAAAGGCTTGGAGTTTGCCGATATCGGATACGTACTGGTCTCGGGTCAACTCGCCAAGGCCGGGCTCGGAAACGATCTGCTGAACGATGATGATGTCGGTAGGCTCTTTCTTGGCGGCTGAGCCTGAGGCACACTCCGGCGCGAACAAGGAGAGAGCCATGAACGACACCAGCGGCGACATCAAATTTCTGATCAGCGACACGCCTGATTTTCCCGAAGATCAGGTGCACGCGATCGCGCGCAGATTGTTCGGCATTGACGGTGACCTGAAGTTCCTGGACTCCGACCGCGACCTCAATTTCCGCCTGCGCAACGATGACGGCACATGGGTCCTGAAGTTCTTCCATCCAGAAGAAGACGCCGGCGTAATCGATTTCCAGACGCACGCCCTGCTCCATATTGCTGAAACGGACCCTGACCTTCTGGTTCCCTGGGTGACACCAACCAAACGCGGCCTGCCGTTCGGCAAGGCCAAGGCTCCGGATGGGCGCACCAGCATCGTGCGCCTGTTGGGTTGGGTACCGGGCACCGATCTGCATCTGGTTCCCGATACCCGCAACCTGCGCCACAGCACCGGCGCGCTGGTGGCCCGTCTTGACCGGGCACTTCAGGGGTTCCACCACCCCAGCGCGATCCACACGCTGGTCTGGGACATCAAGCAGTCGCCAGCCCTGCGCATCCACACCGGCGACATCAAGAACCGCGGAAGACGCAGGTCGTGCGAGAAGGCATTGGATCAATTCATCGACCATGTCCTTCCGCGCTGGACGCATTTGCGCAGCCAGGTCATCCACAACGATGCCAACATGGCCAATGTCGTGGTCGACCCCGCCAGGCCCGATACTGCTGTTGGCGTGATCGACTTCGGAGACATGATCTATGGCCCCATCGCTGCCGAGGTCGCTATGGCGGCCGACGGTTTCGGCTTCGAGGTCGATGACCCCATGCGTGGATTCATTGATGTCGCACTGGGCTTTGATTCCGTCCTGCCGCTGATGGAGGACGAGGTCGAGGTTTTGTTCGACATGATTGCGGCACGCTTTGCCCTGACCGCGACCATCGTGGCGCGCCGTGCTGTCGCACGCACGGGCTCACCCGAATACATGCCAGAACTGGAGAAAACCTCCGTCGACGCACTCGACAAGATGCTCACTGTTGGGCGTGAGACCGGCACCGCGATGTTCCGTGACGCCCTGCGTTTTCCAGCACGTGGTGCCAAGGGAACGGTCAGCACACCCGAAGCCACAGACCTGAAAGCGCAGCTCAAACGGCGCAACAAGTATCTCGGCAAACATCTCAGCCTCTTTTACAAGAAGCCGCTTCATGTCGAACGTGGTGAGGGCGCAATCCTTTACGACGCCAATGGTCGCGCCTTTGTCGATGCCTACAACAACGTCACCAGCGTGGGCCATTGTCATCCCCATGTCGTCAACGCAATCACGCGCCAGGCCTCTGCACTGGGCACCAACACGCGTTACGTCTATTCCATCCTGGCCGAATATGCCGAGCGGCTTCAGGGCACCATGCCCTCACACCTCAATGCCTGCGTTCTGGTGAACTCCGGTAGTGAAGCCAACGACATTGCCTGGCAGATGAGCACCATGCTGACGGGCAAGCGTGGCGGTATTGTCATGGAACACGCATACCATGGCATCACAGAGGCCATTGTCGCCCTGTCGCCTGAAGGTGTTGATGCAAATGCCGCCGACAACCGGGACCGCGTGGCCTCCCATGTCCGCACCCTTGTTGCGCCTGAGGTTTATCGCGGCCCATGGCGTACCGGCGAAAAAGGCCTGGCCGACAGATACGCCGCCGATGCCGATCGCGCGATTGTAGAACTCGACGAGGCCGGGTTCGGCACAGCCAGCCTGATGATCGACACGTCGTTCTGCAGCAACGGCATTCCCGACGTGCCCAAAGGATACCTCAAGAAGGTCGCGGCGAAGGTCCGCAGCGCCGGCGGCATGATCATTGCCGATGAGGTGCAGTACGGCTTTGGCCGTCCCGGCACACACATGTGGGGTTTTGAGTACCACAACACAAAGGCTGACATCGTCACGATTGGCAAACCGGTTGGTGATGGTTTCCCGCTGGGTGTTGTCGTAACAAGCCGCGAAATCCTCAATGCCTTCACCGAGGAAACCGGGCTCTTCAGCACCTTTGGCGGCAACCCAGTTGCCTGCGCTGCAGGTCTGGCCGTGCTGGATGTGATCGAGAATGAGGATCTTCTGGAAAACTGCCGTGTCACCAGCGAACACATGAAAGCAGGCCTCACCGAACTGATGGACCGTCATGAATGCATTGGCGATGTCCGTGGCCATGGTTTTGTCACGGGTGTCGAGATCGTGAGCGACCGCGAAGCCCGAACGCCCGACGCCGACACCATGGTCGCTGTCATGAACCGGATGCGCGAACTGGGCGTTCTGACCGGACGCGAGGGCCATAACGGCAACGTCTTCAAGATCCGCCCACCCATGGTGTTCAGCCGCGACAACGCCGACACCCTGATCACCGCCATGGACCAGGCAATGAGCGAGCTCTAAAGGGAAATGCAACGATGTTCAGCCACATCAATCTTGGCACCAACGACATCAGGAAGGCTGCTGCCTTCTATGATGTCGTGCTTGCCCCGCTGGGACTGAAGCGTACGTTCAGCGAGATCGACGATGGCATCATTGCCTACGGCCCGGAACGCCAGCCGGCGCAGCTCTTCATTGCCACGCCCTTCAACGAAGCACCTGCGACCGTCGGCAACGGCACCCATGTCGCTTTGATAGCGCCGAACCGGGCCGCCATTGATGCCTTTCACAAGGTCGCCATCGAATCCGGTGGCACAGACGAAGGCGCACCGGGTCCCCGCCCGCAGTATCACGAGCACTATTATGGTGCCTATATTCGCGACCTCGACGGCAACAAGCTGCAGGCCTGCAGTCATTCTCCGGAGGACTAGGCCCTAACGGCAGGTCAGACCGCTTCAGCCAGCACGCCAGACTCGACATGGCGCAAGGCTTCATCGATCACTTCCAGCCCTGCCCCTGGCTTTGGCGCGAACGTCGAAAGAACACGCCGCCATGCCCTAGCGCCGGGCTGGCCCTGATAGAGGCCCAACATGTGGCGACTCATGCGGTGGAGCGGCACCCCCTTCTCTAGTTCGGCGGCAACATAAGGCAGATAGGCTTCCACGATCTCGCGGCGTGTGGGGGCCTCACGGTCCTCACCAAAGATCAGTCGGTCGGCATCGGCCAGAACATGGGGTGTGTGATAGGCAGCGCGCCCGATCATGACACCATCGACCTGCTGGAGATGCTCCAGTGTTGTATCAAGATCAGGGATACCGCCGTTAATGTTGATTTCCAGTTCCGGGAACCGTGCCTTGGAGGCATAAACAACATCGTAGCGCAGAGGCGGGATATCGCGATTCTGTTTGGGCGAGAGCCCCTGCAGCCAGGCCTTGCGGGCGTGGACGGTAAAGCTGGTGCATCCGGTCTGGGCGACCTGCTCGATGAAACCCGGCAGCGTCTCTTCATCATCCATGTCGTCGATGCCGATACGGCACTTCACCGTCACTGGAATCGAAACCGCTGCCCGCATTGCTGCAACGCATTGAGCTACAAGGACCGGCTCAGCCATCAGGCAGGCACCAAACCGACCAGACTGCACACGATCACTGGGACAGCCGACGTTGAGATTAACCTCGAGGTAACCAAACCCCTCGGCAATCCGTGACGCTTCGGCGAGTTTCAGAGGGTCCGAACCACCAAGCTGCAGGGCCAGGGGTTGCTCGATCGCATCGAAACCCAGCAGCCGTTCACGGTCGCCGTGCAACACGGCTTCGGCCACGACCATCTCGGTATAAAGCAACGTGCGCCGTGTGACGCCACGCAGGAAAACGCGGTCGTAACGATCCGTACAATCCATCATGGGTGCGACGGAAAGTTTGCGGTCAGGGACGGGCGGTTCAGCGAACATGGGTCCAGCTAAACCGCGCGGCTTCCGGATTCAAGTCGCAGAACATGGGAGCGCATGCGGAAGGATCGCCAAAGGGCGGATTCATGATAGGTTTTCAGCGGGGCTTAAAGGGATAAGGACTGTTGATGAACCACGTACGCAACTGCTTTCTGGTATTCGCCGCCTGTGCGGTTTCTGTCATTCTCACACCTGCAGACGCCGATGATCCCGCGCCCTGGCAGGTCCCGAACGATGTGAACTTCGCCATCAACGAGCCGGATCTTTATGCCTGGGTCACCTTCGTTGCACTCAACTGGCCGGCAGATCTGGAAGCCAAGGGGCCCGACACCGCCGCTGCGTTCGGAGTCGACGGACCAGTTGTCTGGGAGACCTGGGCGGAGAAGGAAGAGGTATTTCTGCCCGGCGCTCCCGATCCCGGTGACTGGGAAGACATCGGGATTTCCGGCGTGCGCCCGGCAAAGGGCGAATTGCCGACACAACAACAGCTGATCTTTGCCGCCGAGCCGGTCCCCCCGGGCAGCGCGTACAACCAGAACCTCGAAGTGCGCATGAACAAGTCGACCTTCGACTACATCATCACTAACGAGCTTTATTCCATCGAAGGTCAGCAGGCCATGTTCTACACGGGAAACCAGATCGGCTTTCCCCAGGACTCGATTGAGGTGAAGGCCGTTTGGCGGTCCATCACGGAAGCCGAAAAGCCGCGTTACAAGTGGAATGTCTTCACCGACAAGGACGGCAACGAGATCCTCTTTGGCCTGACCGGATTCCACATCATGTCGGCTGTGATCTCCAACTGGTTCTGGGCCACCTTCGAACACGAAGACAACCCCTATCGCCGCGGCATCTATGACGAAGGTTGGATGCTGCCATCGGTCGACAGTGTGGCCTGCCCTGACCAACCCGTGGGCTGCATGGCGGCACCCACCGGCCTGGGACTGGAAGGCACGGTGTGGGAGCACTACCGTCTGCGCGGCACGCAGATCGACTATATCGACGACAATGGCGTTCCCATCGTTCTGACAAACTCGGAAATCGAGACCGGCATGCAGACCACCAGCTCCTGCATGACCTGCCATGCACGCTCCACCATCGGCCCCAACAGGAATGTCGCCATGGAGTACAAGTTCGGCGCCGATCAGGACGACTATCACCCTTCGGCACCGGTCGCCATGCGCATCGACATCAACAGGTTTTTTGATAACGGACAGGTCGGCGGCTATGTCGGCGTGCCTCAGGACGACTGGTATGCGCTGCCCGACACCGGCGCCTATTCCTGGCCCGGCTACGCGCGCATGGACTTCCTCTATTCCCTCTACAGCGCCGATTACCGCAACCCCAGCGTTCCCGAAAAGGAGTAACGACATGCGCGCGCTGTTTCTTGTGTTTCTGTTTCTGGCCGCCCCGGCACTTGCCGAGCAGCCACAGAATATCGCCGATCTGCGTTCCGAGATTATCGGTTACATCGATTCAGGCAGCTATTCTGCCGACCAGATGCAAGCCGTGCAGCCGGGCATCACCTGGCTCGAGTGGCGCGCTGCTCAGAGCATTCCGGGTGAGAAGCTGGCTCTGGTTCTCGACATTGATGAGACCTCGCTCTCGAACATGGCGGCCCAACGGGCAAACGGATTCTCCTATTTCCGCACAGGTGCCTGTGACCATCTGCCCAATGGCCCCTGCGCCTGGGACGCCTGGGTTGCCTTGGGCCAAGCCACTGCGGTTGCGCCAACTCTGGAGTTCTTCAATGCGGCGCGCGCTAGCGGTATCGACGTCTTTTTCATTACCGGGCGCGGGGAATCCATGCACGAGGCTACGGTCACCAACCTTGAAGCTGTGGGATATGCCGACTGGGCGGGAATCACGACCAAACCTGAAGGTCTCAAGGTTGAGTCAGCCGCCGACTACAAGGCCCCGGCGCGCCTTGCCATCGAAGAGAGCGGTTACACGATTGTACTCAATGTCGGCGACCAGCCCAGTGACCTTGCCGGTGGTTATGCCGAACGCACGATCCTGCTGCCCAATCCGATGTATCGTATTCCCTGATCGGGGTCAGAGCTTCCAGTCAACGACATGGTCCATCAGATCTTCATCGCTGACGTCACGTTCGGAAACGACCTTGTCGTGGAGTGAGATCCCTGCACGACGCACGCTGTCGGGGTCACCTGAAATCAGCGGGTGCCAGTCGAACAGATCCTTGCCCTCTGCGACAAGCCGATAGGCACACGTGCTGGGCATCCAGGCCAATTCCTCGATATTGCCGGGCGTCAGCTTGATACAATCTGGCACCCGCCGTTTGCGGTGGTGATAATCACTGCAACGGCACGTGCTCAGATCCAGAAGACGGCAGGCCACATCGGTGGTCTCGATCTCACCGGTGTCCTCATCCTCGAGCTTCACGAGACAACAACGGCCGCAGCCATCGCACAAGGATTCCCATTGGCGCTTGGTCATCGCCTCCAGCGGAATGCGTTTCCAGAAGGGGGAATCGAAGTCGCTCAATAGACCTCTGCATAGCGACGGCAGATTTCGTCGTCATCAAGACCATCCAGGGCGGAAAGTTCACCCCGTTTGTGCATGAGATAGGCATCGAACAATTCACCGGGCATCAGATCGCGCATGCCTTCTGCAGATTCCAGGGCATCAAGCGCTTCACCCAGAGACGCTGGCAGCTTGGTCACGCCCAGCGCTGCGCGTTCGTCATCGGTCATCGCAGCGGGGTCCGATGAGGTTGGTTCCGGCAACGGAAGCTTCTCGCGAATGCCCTCCAGCCCAGCCCGCACCAAAATACCCAATTGCAGATAGGGACTTGCCGCAGCATCACCAGCGCGGAACTCAACATTGAAGGCGCCTGCCACATTGGCACCGGGCCTATCGGAGACCGGGCAAATGCGGATCGAGGCTTCGCGGTCTCTGAAGCCCAGATTGTTGTAGGTCGAACTCCATGCCTGGGGTTTCAGACGCAGATAGGATGCTGCCGAAGGCGCCGTAATGGCAACAATCTGGGGAAGACGGCGCAGTATGCCGGCAATGAAGCTGCCCATCACTGACGAGACGCCATAGGGCGCATCTGCATCATAGGCAGCCAGTTGGCGCTGACGGTCACGGAAACTCATATGGATGTGGACACCGTTGCCGGCTGCGCCAGGCGTAACCACGGGCGAGAAACTGACCTTGCGACCAAGCCGGCGGGCCGTTGCATGGGCCAGTTCGCGAACGATGACGGCGCGATCTGCGGCTGCCACGCCACGTCCAGGCTCCACGGTGATCTCGAACTGGTTGGGGCCAAACTCAGGCAGGAAGGTATCGGGCTCTGCATTGGCTGCACGCAAGGCATAGAGATAGGCTTCAGGAAACTCTCCGGCTAGGCGGACCTTGTCGAGGCCATAGGAATCGCCCGGACGGTCGGGAATACTATCATCGTGATATTCATGCTCGAACGCAGCGATCAGCATCAGGCCGGTTTCGCGTTCCAAATCCTTGACCGCATCGCCCAGATAGGAACGCAGGCAGCAGTCCCAGGCGCGACCATCCATGTGATGGATGTTGCCCAGCATGAACCGTTCAGCAACAGAACCGTCGCCGAAGTCGACCTCGATCTCGGTTGCAGCATCGGGCACAAGCACCAGGTCGCCCAACGGGCCCCATGGCGTGGCAGGAATCTGGCCCCAGCAGTTGATCATGGTGTTGGTGAAGGTCCAGCCGACGCCCTTTTCCAGGCGTGCGTCACGCTCGGTAATCGGGAATCCCTTGCCGCGCGTTTGACCGGCAAAATCACTTGTGACGGCCATAACCAATGGAATGCGATGCACGCTAGCCTCCAGATTTCAACTTGCCGGAGAACTTAGATCGAATGCGCCCGTGACTGAACCATTCAATTTTGTGCCGCGCATTCTTCCAGATAGGCGCGCAGTGTGCGCGGGCGACGACCCGTCAGGATCTCAATCCAACCTGAAACGAACGAAGACGGCCGCGCGCGGTAGGACTGCCAGTGCGCAATCATCGAACGCGCCATACCTTCATCCAGCCCCGCTTCGATCATGCCAAGATAGGCCTCGGCATCACTTACGTGTCGGCACGCAACAGGTTTGCCAAATACGTCCGCCAACAGTTCGGCAAAGTCCGCCTGGGTCAGAGCCTGTGGGCCGGTGAGGTCGTAGATGCGGTCGTGATGGTTCTCTCCGAGCATGATCGCAACCGCAACATCGGCAATATCGCGCACGTCGATGAACGGTGTCGGTGCCTCTCCCTGGGGTGAGAGGATCTCGCCTTTTGCAACGATGCGCAGAGGATTGAGTGACTGGTTGAACATGGTCGGGCGCAGAATGGTCTAGTCCAGGCCGGAGCCACGGAGATGGCGCTCGATCACACCATTGCCGCGCCGGAAGTCGGATGCATTGTCATCATGGGCATCGGAAGCTGAAACCTTGAGGACGTGATGAACCGAATTGCGCACACCAGCATCAATGGCGCGCTTCTCTAACGCCACCTTGCGGCCGGATTCACCACACGCAAGGTACATCATGGTCACACCATCCAGCGCAGCATCCATGCTGGTGTCGTCCTCATAATCGCCGACAACCCATTCAATGCCGGGCAGATCGCGTGCATGGCTGCGATCGCGGATCAAAGCACGAGCAGAAACGCCACGCGCCGCAAGCTCAGTAACAATGACCGAGCCGATCTTACCTGTTGATGCGGTGACCAGGATCATTGCGCCTCAGGCAAACCGATACATGCGTTTGGCGTTATCATGGACGATCTTGCGTTTGTCCTCGGCAGAAATGCCAGCGAAGGTTCGCTCGATCACTTCCTGACTGTGTGGAAACGTGCCTTCGTCATGGGGGTAATCGCTGCCCCACATCAGGACATCTGCGCTGGTGTAGTCCAGCAGGCGCAGAGCAATGGGATCATCGCTGAAGGTGACGGCACCCTGGTGGCGAAAGAACTCGCTGGGCTTCATCTCCAGTTTTGGGCGCACCCACATGTGTTTTTTCTCGACCTGCTCGTCCATGACATACAGCAACCAGGCAAGCCACCCCGCACCACACTCAACCACAACGAATTTCAGGTCGGTGTCCGTCGTCAGAACATTTGGGACGCGTGAGCTCGTTTTCTAATTGAGTATCTGGCTCATCTTGATTTGATGTTAAGCCGCTTGTTGTTGATGGTTCAAGCGGCGGGTTTGGATGGTGAGTTTTTTGATCTTTTCCCTCTTTTCGATGATGGCTGTGTGGCGCCCGAAGTAAGCATCCGATGGTGTGACGTTGCCAATGCTCTCGTGGTAGCGATGGTTGTTGTAATAATCCACGAAGGTGCCGATCTGGTTTTCGAGATCGCCCTGCAGATAGTAGTTTTCCAGCAAGATCCGGTTCTTGAGCGTCTGATGCCAACGCTCGATCTTACCCTGGGTCTGCGGGTGATAGGGTGCACCGCGAACGTGCTCCATACCCTGGCCTTCAAGCCATTCGGCCAGATCGCCGGATATATAGGACGAACCATTATCGCTGAGCAGCCGGGGTTTATGGATGACCTCGGCCTGGTCGCAGCCTGATGCTTCCAACGCGAGTTCCAGTGTCTGGGTCACATCGCCCGCCTTCATGGTGGTGCACAGCTTCCAGGCGATGATGTAGCGCGAGTAGTCGTCGAGAATGGTCGACAGATAGAACCATCCCCATCCGATGACCTTGAAGTAGGTGAAGTCGGTCTGCCAGAGCTGGTTCGGAGCTGAGGTCTTGTCCTTGAACTCATTCGCTGCCTTGATGACGATGAAGGCCGGGCTGGTGATCAGGTCGTGGGCCTTGAGCAGCCGGTAGACAGACGCTTCTGAGACAAAATAGCGTCTCGTGTCAGTGAACCTCACGGCCAGTTCCCTGGACGATAGTTCCGGCTCATCCAGGGCCATCTCCACGATCTGCTGGCGCACATCGTCGGGGATGCGGTTCCACACCCGACCGGGGCCACTGGTGCGGTCATCAAGGCCGCCTCCACCTCGATACCGGTCGTACCACCGGTAAAACGTCGTGCTCGGGATGCCCAGCTTATCCAACGTCCGCCGGACCGGTAGATGAGAGCCTTCGACCAGCCTGATGATTTCCAGTTTCTCAGATGCGGGATATCTCATTCCTCGTCTCCCCCATCCCCGATCATGCTTTTTTTGAGTAACCGGTTCTCCAGTATCTGTTCGGCCAGCGCCTCCTTGAGATCGCGGGCTTCGACACGCAGTGTCTTAACCTCGGGACTGCTGGCCTGACGCGCCGTGTCGCCGGCAAGGCGCTTCTTGCCAGCCTCCAGGAACTCCTTGGACCAACTGTAATAAAGACCCTCGGCGATGCCTTCATGGCGACATAAAGCCGCGATGCTCTCCTCGCCGCGCAGGCCCGATAACACGATCCGGATCTTCTCCTCAGCCGAATAACGCTTGCGCGTCTTGCGCCGAATGTCGCGGATGGCCTGTTCTGCCGGGTCGCTCTTGCTCATGGTTTTCTGCCTCATCTTCGTTCCCTACGGTCACTACGATGAGCCAGAAAACTCCCTTATGAAAACCACTCAATCTGTCCCAAAGGCGCTGACGGCAGACATCGCAATGAACCCGTCAGGCCGTTCATCATCACGCATGGTGAAGCCGATCAGGCCGCCGGACCGGGTGATACGGATCAGCTCGAAGAACGATTCCGGTGGCGCGTGACCAGGCGTGAAGACACCTGAGCTTAGAACCGCATCGTAGGTATCATCGGCGGGTTCAAGCGCCTCACCCAGCACGGCGACATCCAGCTTGCGATAGACACCAAGAGTGCGTGCCTTGGCGAGCATGCCAGACGAGAGATCGTTGCCATCGATGTTGCGAAATCCGGCTCTGGCCAATGCCGCACCCAAAAGGCCGGTTCCGGCACCGGCATCCAGGATCAGGGCATCGCTGGGCAGCCGCCCTGCAATGCTGGAGACAACCAGACCCCAGCCCTGATACCCAAGCTCGGCATCAAGCTGTTGGTCAAAATCATCAGCCCAGTTGTCATAGGCCACACGCAGCGCATCGGTTGTCTTGATGTGATAGATATCTTCCAGATTGATCCGCGCCATCTAACACTCCGACCTGCTGATCGCACTATCCATCAACCCGTTGCCAAAATCACGGATGTTCGCCAACCCAAGCCCGGCACAATGGCCTATTCCGACCCCATGGAGGACACCATGCCCGCATTGCTCATTGCCACAGTTCGCGTGGACGACACTGAGGCCTACAAGAAGTATACCGCACTCACGCCCGACATTGTCGCCAAGTACGGCGGCCGATTTATCGTACGTGGTGGCGAGATCGATACGCTTGAGGGCGAGCCCTTCACTGAACGCATGGTGGTGATCGAGTATCCCGACATGGAAACCGCACGGGCGATGTACAATTCAGCAGAGTATCAGGAAGCCATGATGTTCCGTCAGGCCGCATCCCAGGCACGGTTTCTTCTGGTCGAGACCGTGCCTGAAGGCGTCACGGCACCGGACGCCCAGGTCAAGACGATCGGGCTGAAGGTCACGAGCGCCGGATCAGCGCATGGCCTGCGCCATCAGCTTTGCGAAATGTTGTGTTGCGGGATCCCAGAAGGGTGACAAAACACCGCCATCGAAAGCCGGTGAACCGCGTGCCATCTGCATGTTCTCGACAATCCTGAAATCCTCGGTATTGAGTTCGTCCCACATGTCATAGACGCCCTGACGATTCGGCTCGTACTGCTTTTCTGTCGCGCCCTCGCCGATGAAATACATGTGAATCTTCTCGATCGTGCGTCCCGGCTCCAGTGCATGGAGCTGGAACACCGCGAGTTGATCAGGCCAGATCTCGAACAGCGTGGTCGGGAACAGGTGGAAGTACCACTCCGTGCGCTGTCCTGTTTCATCAAGACCGGGATAGAACGGCATGCCCTTGCCACGTCCTTCCTGTGGCTCGGAAATCGGGTTCGTGTTGTGGAACCAGGGCCCTTCGAACTCTGTTCCGGTACGCGTGTGGATCGGTGCAAACTCCTCAAGCTTGGGATGCACTGCGGGCACGTGATAAGCGTCGAAGAAATTCTCCAGGATCAGCTTCCAGTTACCCTTTACGTCGAACTCCAAGGTCCTGGCATAACGCAAAGCCGAGAAGTCATAGTCCTTTGTACGCCTTGAAAACGGTTCCCAATGTTCTTCGAAGGGGATCGCGTCACCCGAGATGTTGACGAAGATCAGGTCATGCCAGACCGCATGCCGCACGGGCACCAGACCAGGTGCATCAGGTCCAGGGTCGGTATCGTGCTTGTCGCCACCAAAGAAATGCGGGCGCGAACGCAACTTGCCATCAAGGCCATAGGCCCAGGCGTGATAAGGGCAAGTGAGAATCCGCTGACCCGAGCATTTTTCAGGCACGATCACCGCGCCACGGTGACGGCAGACGTTGTGGAAAACCTGGATCTGATCGTCGTTATCGCGCAGCACCAGCAAGGGCATACCGGCCAATTCGACCGGACAGACATCGCCCTTCCTTGGAACATCGTGACAGAAGCCTGCCAGCATCCAGGTCCGGGCGAAAAGGCGCTCGTTCTCTGCCTTCAACCATTCCGCACTGGTGTAACAGGCGTTGGGAAGACCACTGCCCTCCTCGGGCGCCACATCGAACCGCGAAAGTACCTCGTCGGTCAGGACGTTACGCGTAACTTCAACGTTCATTTTGGCTGCTCCTTGGCATCGGGCATAAAAACACTACAACAATTTCATCGTCGGTAGCCATCTTCCAGCCCAAGGATGCGCGGGGCCCGTGATCTAGATGCAGCCCATCGCAGCCGCGCTACCCAGTCTTCGAAATCCCTCGAAATCTCGGCCATCACGGAACCCCAGCGACCGGTCTGGCGGTTTCGGAAAAGCCGCAGACTGGAATAAAGCGGAGTCCGGCGTCCCTCGATGCCCCAACGCCAGTCAGACTGGCATGGCAGCAATGCAAAGCACATGGTTCCCACGGCACCGGCGACGTGAACGGTTGTATTGTCGATCGAGATTACGAGGTCCAACGCGGCAATCTGGGCGGCAAGCCGATCGACATTGTTGCGTGGATCTCCATCCGCGTCATAGGAGATCGATTGCCCAAGCTGTTCTGACAATGCCGAGACTTCGTCTGCGTCGGCGTCGTACTGCAGGGAATGGAACGTGACATCAGCATGCTGGAACAACGGAGCAAACATCGAGGGATCGATGCTTTTCGCCTTGCCGGTTTTCTTCGCCGCACTGCGCCACGACAACCCGACCTGAAAGCGGCGGCCGTTCTTCTTCCAAAGCGAGCGAAACTGGCGAACAAGTTCCGCATCCGGTTTCAGATAAGCTCTCTGGACGGTTTCACCGTCTCCCGCAGAAGTCCATCGCCATGCCGACAACATCGAGGCACGGAAATCGAACCTGGCATCATGAAGCCAGGCCTCCGGTTTGACGGTGTGGGCGGCACATCGCACCTCTGGAAAACTGCGTTCAACCAAAGGGAAAAGCCTGGGATCGACTTCGATGGCAACCCTGGCATCGCCAGAAAGGAGCTCTGGAACAACACGAAGCTGCATGATCTGATCGCCAATACCCTGTTCTGCCGAGAGGATCATGCTTTTGCCCGCGACAGGCTCTCCGCCCCAGAGCGACTGTGGCAGCTGCCGGCGAATGACCTTGAACTCCTCCAACTGCCACCGGCCGCGGTCATAGTTGGCCAGCCCTTCGCGAAGCTCGCCTGCTCTGCACATAGACAGCCCAAGAGCACGCAACACCCGCGGATTCCGTGGCGCGATATCATGCGCTTCTTCAAGCATCGAATGTGCCAGCGCAAACGCGCCCTGGCCATTGAGTTTTTCGCTCAGCCGAAGCAGGCACATAGGACGTTTCTCGCGTGGCACCCTTGCGAGCTCAACCAGCAAACGGATCGTGATTGCATCATGATGGTTCATCCCGGTTCAGTTCCCCAATCGACCAGCGACACTAGCGCTGGGACGTCTCCCACTTGGGATGGATCCATACATCAGCTTCGCTGCGCGGCAGCGCTGCCTTACCAGCAATCAGGTCTGCAGCCTTCTCGCCGATCATGATCGTCGGCGCGTTCGTATTCCCGCTTACCAGATCCGGCATGATCGAGGCATCAGCGACCCTCAGCCCTTCCAGACCATGAACCCTGAGGTCGGGCCCCACAACTGCCATGGGATCACTGTCAGGCCCCATACGACAGGTGCTGACTGGATGGTATCCCGTACCGATGTTGTCGCGCAGCCAGGCTTCAATCGCTTCATCGTCGTCCACTGCCGCTCCGGGTAACAATTCATCACCACAGAAGGGGGAAAATGCTGGCTGAGCATGGACCTCGCGGATCAGCTTGAGCCCCGTGACCATCGCTTGCATGTCCTCTGGTGTCGCCATGAAGTTGACCAGAATGCGGGGATGTTCGTGCGGGTCGGCCGACTTCAGGGTCAGCGCGCCACGGCTGGTCGGGCGCAGGAGATCGACATAGGTCGAAAAGGCATGCTGGCCGATTGACGTCACATCCATGCCATCTTCACCGCCCAGACCGACCGGAATGAAGGTGAGTTGCAGGTCAGGATGTTCCATGCCCGCACGACTGCGAATGAACGCACCGGCCTCGAAATGATTCGAAGTCCCCAGACCGTCATGAAACAGAAACCAGCGCAGGCCGACTTTGAATTTGCCCCAGGTGCTCAGCGTATCGTGCAGCGAGACCGGCTGACTGCAGGCCTGCACAACAGCCGCGTCCGGATGGTCCTGAAGATTAGCACCCACACCCGGAAGATCACGTACCACCTCTATGCCATGGTCTCGCAACTGTTGCGCCGGGCCGATGCCCGACAGCATCAGAAGCTGGGGCGAATTGATGGCACCGCCCGACAGGATAACCTCACGTTCCGCATGAGCCTCCTGCCCGAGGCCTTCATGTTCAAAGGCAACGCCGACCGCGCGTGTGCCTTTCATCAGAATCCTGGTCGCCAGGGCTTCACTCAGGATGGTCAGATTGGCGCGATCCATGGCTGGGTCGAGGTACATTCTGGCCGTACTGGCGCGCTTGCCATCAGGTCCTGCCGTCCGGTTGTTCGGCCCGAATCCCTCTTGTTGATAGCCGTTGCAGTCTGGTGTGAACGGAAACCCTGCCTCGATGCCCGACTGGATGAAGGCGTCATAGAGCGGGTTTTTGCTGTCATTGGACCGCACCGCCAGCGGACCGTCTCCACCGTGATAGGCATCCCCGCCCTTGTCGTGGCGTTCCGCCCGTTTGAAGTAGGGCAAGACATCAGCATAGGACCAGCCGACACATCCAGACTGTGCCCAACGGTCGTAGTCGCGGGCATGACCGCGAATGTAGAGCATGCCGTTGATTGACGACGAGCCGCCCAGTACCCGCCCCCGGTCCTGATCGATGACGCGATTGTTGAGATGCGGTTCGGGCTCGGTCTGATAATGCCAGTTGAACCGCGGCGACTTGATCGCTTCCGACATCGCCGTCGGCATTTCGATACGCCAATTGTGATGTTTGGGCCCGGCCTCAAGCAACAAGACACGGACCGCTGCGTCTTCCGTCAGGCGGTTTGCCAGAACAGCGCCGGCCGAACCAGCGCCTACGATGATGTAGTCGTAGGTTGTCATTGATCGAACCTAAGGAAATCGCGCGCTTCGGCTTCATGCCAGTTTCCGTAGCCACGATAGTAACGTTTCGAAGCATCGTCATGAGGTTGGAAATCAAGTGGCGTCACGTCGCCCGACATGAGCGCCTTGAAGACCAGCGCGTTGCGGCGCTGTTTCAACAGAATGCGCTCGGTCAGTTCCTCCAGCGGCCAGCGCTGCCGCACTTCGGTTTCAAAAGCGGCCACTTCCCCGGCACAATCGGGATCATTGACCAGGTTGTTGTGTTCATGGGGATCGACGGCCAGATCAAACAGGGAGCATGGCCCACCTTCCCAGTGGACGAACTTCCGGGTGCCCCGGCGGATCAACATGCCCGGCGCACGTACACCTTCAAAGAAAATCTCGGACGCCGTCTCGTCTGCCCAGCCCGTAGCATCGCCTGCCGCCAGCGACATAAGACTGCGACCATCAATGGGCTCAACCAGGTTGTCGGCACCGCCCTCCAACGTCATGTCGAGCAAGGTAGGCATCAGGTCCATCAGGGACGTGCACTGACTGATCCGACGTGAACCCTTCTGCCCCGGCAGGGAGATCATCAGCGGCACGCGGCAGGCCTGCTCGTAAAAGCTCATCTTGTACCAGCTGCCGCGTTCACCCAGCATGTCACCATGATCCGCCGTGAAGACAATGGCCGTGTTTTCGTCCAACCGTGCGGCCTTGAGTGCATCGAGTACTTTGCCGATCAGATCATCGACCAGCGCAATGGAACCGTAATAGCCATGGCGTGACGTGCGGATGTCTTCGTCAGTAACCTCGTACTCCCCTCGGTCATAGTGGCTGTAAAGCCATTGGCCGTGGGCATCACGCTCTTGGGGTGCAATGAAGGTCGTGATCGGCATGTCGATCTCATCGTGCCGGTAGCGGTCCCAATAGGCTGGTGGCGTGACATAGGGATCATGGGGATGGGTGAACGAAACCTTCAGCATGAACGGGCGTTCGTCGTTGCCGCGCGCGTAGTCATAGATCCAGCGTTCAGCAGCATGGGCTGCGTCGTAATCATGGTCCTGCTGACTGGCGCGCTCGGCAACACCACCGTTGACGACGTTCTTGAGCGTATGAAACCAGTCCAGTGTGCGGTCGGGCTCATCCCAGATGCCATACCAGCAATTGTCTGCCGGGCAGATATCCATCGTCAGGCGCTTTTCCAGTCCATGGAGCTGATCGGCACCGATGTTGTGGGCCTTCCCGCTCTGCACCGTCACATAGCCGTTCGCGCGCAGATAATGGGCAAACGTCGGCACGGAGAATTCATAATCGCAGCCGCTGTCGAAGACACCGACCCGTGATGGCAATTGTCCGGTCATCAGACCAGCACGCGCCGGAACGCAAAGCGGTGAGTTGGAGTAATGCGCATCGAAGATGGCGCTGTCGGCAGCGATCGCATCCAGCCTTGGCGTCTTCACCACCTTGTGCCCATAGGCCGGCAGAAAGTGCGGCGCGAGCTGATCAGCCATCAGAAACAGGACATTCATTGGTCGCGCCATGCGCCTCTCTCCCCAGAGCTAGCTGATGCAGTGAAGCCCGGATTGAACACACGTTCAATGACTCGACAGGCCGATTTCCAAGGCGGTAGCATCCGTGCGAGACAGGCCGCCACATTTGCTCTCTCATTCTGGATCCACCATGCCTCAATACGATGCCATCGTTGTCGGCGCCGGGTTCGCCGGCCTCTACATGCTTCACCGGTTGCAAAAACGCGGGTTGAAAGTCATTGCCCTGGAACAGGGCTCAGATGTCGGCGGCACTTGGTATTGGAACCGCTATCCCGGCGCGCGCTGCGACAACGAGAGCCTGGGATACTCCTATTCCTTCATGCCCGACCTTGACCAGGAATGGTGCTGGCCGGAACGCTACTCTGAACAGCCGGTTATTCTGCGATACCTTAACCAGGTCGCCGACAAGCTGGAGCTACGGCCCGACATCGCGTTCGACACCAGAGTTTCAGCAGCCAGCTTCGATGAGGCAGCGTCCACCTGGACCGTAGAAACCCAGAATCGCGAAACCATGGTTACGCGTTACCTCATCATGGCCACTGGTTGTCTGTCCGTGCCCAACTGGCCAGACATTCCAGGCCGCGACAGGTTTGGCGGCGACACGCTGCACACGGCACAATGGCCACACGAAGGCTACGACTTCACCGACAAGACGGTTGGCGTAATCGGGACGGGTTCAACCGCCATTCAATCCATTCCCCAGATTGCGGATCAGGCCCGCCGACTGACTGTCTTTCAACGCACTGCCAACCATTGCGTTCCCGCACAGAACTGCCCCATGCCTTCCGATGTCGAGGCCGAACGCAAGGCCAACTATCCCGAGATCCGAGCCAAATCGCGCTATACCAACTCCGGCGATTTCGTTCCCCAGGGCGGGACTGCCCTGATGGACCTGGACGAAGCTGAACAACGCCGCGTGCTTGAAGACTGCTGGAGACAAGGTGGTTTCTATACCCAGTATCCATTCGACGATGTCCTGACCGACCCCCGAGCCAATGCCATTGTCACGGCGTTCTCCCACGAACAGATCCGCAAACGCGTGAACGACCCTGCCATCGCCGACCTGCTATGTGCCAACAGCCACCCCTTCGGCACCAAACGACTCTGCGCTGATTCCGGCTACTTCGAGACTTACAATCTGGACCACGTCGACCTGGTCGACCTGAACGCCACGCCCATCACGGCAATCACCCATGAAGGCATCAAGACCAGCGAGCAGCTGCACAAGGTCGACACCATCGTCTTTGCTACCGGTTTCGACGCCATGACTGGCGCGCTGACAGCCATCGACATCGTCGGTCGCGAAGGCGCTGTTCTGCGTGACAAATGGGCCGATGGCACACGCTCGCTCCTTGGGGTTGCCGTCGCAGGGTTCCCCAATCTTTTTACCGTCACGGGGCCCGGCAGCCCTTCGGTCATGATCAACGTGGTTACCGCCATCGAGCAACATGTCGAATGGATCGACGACTGCATCGGCTGGTTGGAAGAGAACAGTGCCAGTGTGATTGAGGCCGATGCCGATGCGGAAAACGCATGGGTCGACCACGTCAACGAAACCGCCGATGCGACGCTCTATCCCCAGGCCGATTCCTGGTACATGGGTGCCAATATTCCAGGCAAGGCCAGGGTTTTCATGCCCTATGTCGGGGGCCTGCGAAGATTCCGTCTCCATTGCGAGACGATCGCTGAAGATGGCTATACGGGGTTCAACATCCGTTGACGTCGGCGACATGTGCTTCGATCCAGTCCATGCCTCCCATTGCCGCGATCATGGGCCCGAGTTGTTCCTCGACCTTGCGCCACTGCCCAACGGACCGCGCAGTAATCGGTTGCCGTGCCTGCGCCACCGAAGCGGTCTTGATGAGACCACCCCCTTGCGGTGGAGCAGCACAGATCGGGTCAAACGCCAGACCGCAATGTTCCAGGACACGCGCGATTTCCTGCTCGGGTTCAGTAACCAGCGTCTCATAGCGAACCTCGAAAAGACGTGCCCCCAGTAACTCGTGCCATCGGGAAGTCAAATCTGCGAACAGGCGATAGGCTTCGCCCATCGTGGCGAGATCGTTGGCATAATCGAACCCGAAACCGAAACCCACCTTGTAACAGGACAGCCCGACATCCAATGGGTGGCGGCGCATCAGAATGATCCGCGCGCCGGGAAACATCAGCGCAATCAACGGCGCAAACAGATGGTTGGGCGGCATCTTGTCGATGACCCGCAGAGCAGATGCATCATGAAGGCGCGGCCCGATGGCATCAAAATAGGCTCTGGCAGCGCTCTTGAGCATTCTGCTATCCAACGCATCGCAATAGGCTCCTGCAACGGCGTCCTTTCCGATCCTGTTTTGCAAAAGCTGCCAGACATCACCAACACCCGTTGTCTCTCCCACACTTGTGACCTGGGGATGAGCTGCCAGCATGCGGTCCAGCAATGAAGTTCCCGAACGCGGCATGCCAACGATAAAGATCATGCGATCGTCTGGGTCACTCTGCCCTGCCCTGGCCTCAAGCAGATCAGGCGTAAAAAGCTCCTGAAGCCTCTTTGCCGCCCTGCGGTCTGCATCACCGCTCCAATGCCCAGAAGCGAGTCCATGACCAATCTGGAAGTGCTCAAATGCTGCGATCGCATCGCCTTCCTGGTCCACAAGCCGTCCCAGTGCAAACGTGAGGTCGCGCTCCGCCTTCTCCGTCAAGCCCGGCTGCCCGAGCGCCTGTCGCAACCGCTCACCCAAGGCTTCCCGGGCACCCGCTTTGCTTGCGTTGACCAGTTCAATCCACGCCGTCGTCAGGCCTGAGTCGTCGGCCAGAGCCTGTTCTGCCGCTTCAGCGGCTTCCTCTTGTTGACCCAGAGAATTGGCGATCTGGGCAATCGCCAGATGAATGCTTCCATTGCCGGGGTAGGATTCAGCGAGCGCCTTCAGCTCAGCAAGTGCTTCCTCGGCACGGTGTTCGCCATGCCACAGCGCTGTTGCCAGACGATAGCGCACGGTTGGGTCATCGGGCGCCAGTATTGCTGCCTTGCGATAAACCGATGCAGCAGCTGTCGTTCTGCCAGCGCCATAGAGCTTTGCTCCACGGTCAAACAGGGCGTTCAGTTCTTCCGTGCCTGTCTTAGTCATGGGCTCAAACTAGACTCTATCCTGTGTTCCCACAAAAAAGGGGCCGGTCCGCTGGACCAGCCCCTCTTCCTTAACTTGATCGGATCGATCAGGCGTCGGCAAGCCAAATCTGATCCCAGAACCAATAACCCATGGAGCCATATGGATTGGCTTTAAGGTCCATGACGCGACTGCTTGTGCCGTCGAGCCATGGCGTGAAGATCGGAAGGATCTGCGAGCCATCGTTGTAGAGGATCCACTGCATCTCGCAGTACATCTCCTTGCGCAGATCGAAGTCTCCCTCGCCACGCGCAGCCAGCAGAAGCTCATCGAAACGTTCATTCTCGAAGAACGACTCATTCCAATCGCCACCCGCCTTGTAGGCAATGGAGAAGATCATGTCGGCAACCGGACGGCCGGCCCAGGACGATCCCGACCAGGGTGCGGTCATCCAGACAGAACCCCAGTAGCCATCCGCAGGATTGACCTTGGCCGTCATGTTCAGGCCGTTGTCACGCGCCAGCTGGGCAAAGGCCTCGCCAGCGGCGGCACCACCGAACAGGCTGTCGGCCACGTTGAGCTCGAACTCATGGTTTTCCATGCCTGCCTGCTTGAGGTGGTAGGCAACCTTGTCGGGATCGGCTTCACGCAGCGGGATCTCGTCACAGTGCATGGGATCAAACGGCGCAATCGGATGATCACGGCCAACAGTTCCCAGACCATTGAACGCAATCTCATTGAACTTCTCGCGGTCCACGGCGTTCTTGATGGCCAGACGGACATCGTTGTTGTCGTAGGGCGACGTGTCGCCACGCATCGGATAGGTCAGATGCGAACCACTGGCGGTTGCCAGCAGGTTGGCATCTTCCGAATCGTTGAGAGCAGAGACGAAGCTGCTGTCCACGCTGCGGATGATGTCGGCTTCGCCAGCGAGCAGCGCGTTGAAGCGCGACGAGTTATCGGGAATGCCGAAAATCTCGATCGAATCAACGTAAGGCGCGTCCTCTTTCCAGTAGTTCTCGTGACGCACGAACGTCGAGCCGATGCCCCATTCCAGTTCCTCAATCTTCCAGGCTCCAGTGCCGACATAGCCGGTGTTGTAGTCTTCGAGATCATCAGGCTGAACCGAGAAGTGATACTCGCTCAAGACGTAGGGAATATCAGCATTGGGAGCATCGAGTTTGACGACCAGCATGTTGTCGCCATCAGCAGCAAATTCGGTCACGCTGGTGATGTAGGCACGCGCTGGTGAGGGGCTGTCTTCGGCGTGATGACGGTTGAACGAATGTACAACATCGTTTGCGGTCATGGTTTTGCCGTTATGGAACTCTACGCCCTCGCGCAGACGGAAATACCATTCCGTGGCATCGGCATTGGATTCCCATTCGGTCGCCAAAGCGCCGACAAGACCATTATCGCCTTCGCCGGGACGTGATTCGAGCAGACGGTTCGAAAGCGGGCCGTTGCGATCCAGATCCGACCAGTTAACCATCAGAATCGGATCGACCGTTCCGCCAGCGGTATCATCCTGGGTCGCGACGAGAAGATGGCCACCCTTTTTGGGGGCCTGAGCCTCTGCTTCCTTGATTGTTGCACCAATGAACGTGGTTGCTGCAGCAGCTGTCAGCCCCATGCCCATCAATCCGGCGTTGAAATCGCGGCGCGATACCTTGCCTTTGATGAATTCGTTTTTGAGAAGTTCCTTTTTATCCACGTGACGCTTCCAAGCATCGGTTGAGAATCGCGGTGGTTTTCCACCTGCGTGTATTAGCCCTCTATAAGCTTGCAATCTGATTATGCCAGAGGCAAGTCAGGAATCGTTGGTCACTGCATAATTTTGACTTATGGCGGGACTATGGCGGCTCAAAGGGCTCGTTTTAGAAGCGATCCGCCCTGAAGGGTTCCAGATCGATGCCTGTATCGCGGCCGGAAACGAGATCACCGATGATTTCACCGGTTCGGGCAGCAAGGGTCAGCCCCAGGTGCTGATGACCAAAGGCAAACCAGCAATCAGCCACACCGGGCGCAGCACCGATCACCGGCCGGAAATCCGGCATGGTGGGCCGCCGACCCATCCAGGTCGTCATCTCCGGGTTTTCGGCATCCGACGTTTCGCGCAAAATGTCCTTGCTGCGTCGCCAGATCGACTTGGCACGATCTTCGTGTTCAGGCGCATCAACGCCGGCAAACTCAACCGTGCCTGCAAAGCGCAGCCCGTCGGTCATCGGATTGATCCCGCAGGCCAGCTCGTAATGAATGGCCGGGCGCGTCAGGCGCGTTTCGATCTCCGGCAACTCAATATGGTAACCACGCTCGGTATCAAGCAACACCCTGATGCCCAGCATCTTTGCCAGCCGGTGCGAATAGGCACCGGCAGCAATCACCAGCTTGTCGACAGGATGTTCACCCTGGTCGGTAATCACGGCAGTGGGCTTGCCGTTCTCAATGCGGATATCCAACACTTCGGCCTGAATCACTGTACCGCCCTGATGACGGCTTTCGTCGGCCAGGCCACGCGTCAGCATGGCGGGATTGGTCGTGCTGTATGCCAGCGGAAAATAGACGGCGCGCGTGACCGCATCGCTCAGCGAGGGTTCAAGCTGCCGCAATTCCTCGGTCGTGAGTTCATCCTGTGTTGCACCCAATGCAGCGTTCATCTCGCGGCGCGGACGGTCATCTTCGAACTGCTCTTCGGTACGGTAGATGCCCAGCGAGCCGTTGCGACGGATCAGCTTATCGGCATCGGTGCCGCGCACGATGGTGTCATAGGCCTGCGTCGTGCCCGAAAGCAGCGAGGCCATGGCTTCGCCGGTGCGCTTCTGGTCTGCTGTGGTGCAACCGCGCGCCATGGCCAGCAGCCAGGGGGCCAGGCGCAACAGGTAACGCCAGCGCACAGTGACCGTACCATCGCGCTCAAACAGCATGCCTGGAATATCTTTCAGCAAACCGGGACTGGGAGGCTGCACGGAAGAGCCAGGCGTCGAAATCACGCCGGCATTGCCGAACGAGCAGCCCATGCCCGGTTCGACCCTGTCAATCAGGGTGGTTTCGTGGCCCGACTTCTGCAGGAAGCGAGCGCAGCAGGCGCCAACAATTCCCGCGCCAATGATAGTGACATGTGCCATGCCCAATCCTAATGCCGAAAGGGACGTGATGGCCACTGGCCAATCTGGTTTCAGGGCCATAGCATCCGCCAAACCTTTAGGAAGCCCGCAGCCATGAACCTCATGACCTACCTCGCCGACGGCAAGATCGTCCTCATGGACGGTGCCATGGGCACGGAACTCGACCGGCGCAATGTGCCGATGCATGGCAAGGCGTGGAGCGCTGCTGCCATGACAACCCATCCAAAGGAAGTCTGCAGCGTGCATGCCGATTACATCAGGGGCGGCGCGCACATGCACATCACCAACAGCTTTGCTCTGGCCCGGCATGTCCTTGAACCCGCAGGTTTCGGTGATGAGGTCGAGAGTTTCAATGCCCTCTCGGTATCACTCTGCCGTGACACGCTTGGCGAACATGATGCACAAGCTCCCCAGTGGCTCGCCGGTTCGCTATCAACGTTTGCCGCCCAGTCCGATCGCTCACGCCTGCCCGATCCGGTGAAGCTTCAGGCAAACTATGAAGAGCAGGCGAAGATCTTGTCAGATGCCGGTGTTGATCTCTTCACACTGGAGATGTTGTGCGACACAGGCCTGACCCGTGCTGCCCTGAATGCAACACTGCCTTTCGGCCTTCCGATCATTCTGGGCTTCACCTGCAAGTGGGATGGCAAAGGCCCAGGCGTGCTCACGCGTTCTGATGAAATGGGATTATCGCCTCTACATCTGGATACCGTGCTCACCGAACTCTTGCCGGAATTGCCCGCCGACGCGTCCATCATCATGTCAATCATGCACAGCGATCTCGACGTGTCCGACGCGGCGCTTGATGTCCTGCGCAAACATTGGTCAGGTCCCGTGGCGGTCTATCCTAATTCCGGCCGTTTTGAGTACCCGCAATGGCAGTTCGACGAAGTCTGTGCGCCTGCTGAATTCGTAGACGCGGCACAGGGCTGGATCGACCGAGGCGTTGGTATCATTGGCGGATGCTGTGGTGTCGGCCCCGCCCATATTGCAGCGTTGGGGCAGCATCTCGCAGGGGAGGCTTCATGAACGGTGCCCTTTCCAAAGTCCGTGTTCTCGATCTCACGCAAATGATGTCGGGCCCCTACTGCACCATGATGCTGGCTGATCAAGGCGCCGACGTGATCAAGGTCGAAGCACCCAGCGGCGAAGTTGCACGCGGCTATGGACCGTTTCTTGACGACGATAACGAACGCCATTTCGGCGGATACTTCCAAAGCATCAACCGCAACAAACGCTCCATCGTCATCGATTTGAAGTCCGATCAGGGCAAGGAAGTGTTTCGGCGGCTGGTAAGCGATGCCGATGTCGTGGTCGAGAATTTCCGGGCCGGCGTGATGGATCGGCTTGGCCTTTCCTATGAAAGCCTGAACGCTATCAACCCGAAGCTGGTCTACGCCACGATCCGTGGGTTCGGCGACCCACGCACCGGCGCCAGCCCCTATCAGGACTGGCCGGCCTACGACATCGTTGCCCAGGCCATGGGCGGCATTATGCACATGACCGGCCCGGTCGAAGGCCCTCCCACCAAGGTCGGCCCCGGCGTTGGCGACACGGTTGCAGCCATGATGACGGCCTTCGGCATCGTCTCTGCCGTGCTGCATGCCCGCGAGAGTGGCCAGGGTCAGTTTGTCGATGTTGCCATGATCGACGCCATCCACGCTCTGTGCGAACGCGCCGCCACATCCCATGGCTATGGTGCGGGCAACGCCAATGCCGCAGGCAACCATCATCCCTTCTTCGTGCCCTTTGGCACCTTCCCTTGCCGTGATGGCTGGGTCGCGGTGGGCTGTCCCATTGACCAATTCTGGGTGAAGATTGCCGACCTTATGGGCGAGCCCGAGATCGGCACCGATCCGCGCTATGCCAAGAACGATGAACGCATTGCACGGCGTGACGAGGTCAACGACATCGTGGCGGGCTGGACCCGCAACCGGACCAAGAAGGAACTTGAGGAGTTGCTTGGCGGTAAAGTACCGTTCGGACCCGTCAACCACATTGCCGATCTCGCAGACAGCCCCCACGCGGCTGCACGTGGTTTGATGGTCGAACTGGCACATCCCGGCTCTGACCAAACCGTCCAGGTTGCTGAAACTGCAGTTCGAATGACCGAAACCCCCGGTGGCGCAAAAACACCTGCGCCGACCAAGGGAGAGCATAGCGACGGAGTCCTGGCTGAGGCTGGTTTCAGCACCGAAGAAATCGAGGCCTTGCGCCGTGAAAACGTTGTCGGCTGATCCCATGCCCCAGGCTATGTATGACGAAATGCGCACTGCCTTGGTCGGCGACCATGCCGAACTCGACGTCTCCGGGGCCGGGTCACTTCCATCTGCCTTTCCGGTGACCGAACTGGCGACTGCATCCATGGGGATTGCAGGTGCGTGCCTTGCCGGTTTGATCCATGGCGACAACCGGTCCAGAGCGCAGCCGGCTTCCCACGTCGACCGCCGCCTGGCGTCCATGTGGTTTGCATGGTCGCTGCGCCCGGTAGGATGGGAAGTTCCACCAGCCATGGACCCGATTGCGGGAGATTATGAGGGTAGTGATGGCTGGATACGTCTGCACACGAATGCGCCACACCACAGAGACGCTGCGCTCAAGGTTCTGGGATGCCCATCGGATCGTGAAGCAGTCGCAAAGGCAGTTGCCAGCCGCTCTATCGACAACCTTGAAGCCGATGTCGTCGAGCAAGGTGGCTGTGCTGCAGCCATGCGTTCCCTCGATGCCTGGGCCGCCCATCCCCAAGGCACGGCCGTGGCCGCTGAATCGCTGATCCACAAGACGTTCCAGCATCCCGGGAACATTCCTGCCTGGCCTTACGATGCAAAGCGCCCGCTGTCTGGCTTCCGTGTCCTCGACCTGACCCGCGTTCTTGCCGGCCCCCATCGCAGGCCGCTTCCTTGCCGCCTATGGAGCGCAAGTCCTGCGGATTGATCCGCCCGATTGGGAAGAGCCGGGCGTGGTGCCTGAGGTCACGCTTGGAAAGCGGTGTGCCGGGCTGGATCTGACTCAGCAAGGCGACCGTGAGACCTTTGAGCGACTTCTTGGCGAGGCAGATATTGTGCTGCACGGATACCGGGCCGGCGCCCTTGATGGTCTGGGCTATGACGAAGAAGCCCGCCGAAGGATCAACCCGAATCTGATTGACGTCTCGCTCAACGCCTATGGCTGGACCGGCCCATGGAAGGACCGACGTGGCTTCGACAGTCTTGTGCAGATGAGCAGCGGCATCGCGCACCAGGGCATGATCTGGTCCGGCAAGGACAAACCCACGCCCCTGCCCGTCCAGGCCCTCGACCATGCAACAGGCTACCTGATGGCTGCAGCAGCCATCACCGGTTTAACGGGCCGCCTTCTGGTGGGCAGCACGATGACTGCAAAGCTCTCTCTGGCGCGCACAGCACATCTGCTTGTGAGCCACCGGGACACCGGCGACATCACCGCAATGCCTCCTGAAACCCCCAGGCGACCTTGCGCCCGCGATCGAGCAAACCGGATGGGGCCCCGCACAGCGTCTTCGTTTTCCAGTATCGATTACCGGCAGCCCGGCACATTGGGCCCTGCCTTCCGGACCCTTGCGCTCCTCACCGCCGGCGTGGCCTTGAGGCGGTCCAGGATCAGTCGATCCCGTTAGCAACCTGAACCTCGCGCACGAAGGCGATGATCGCTTCCATATCGGCCAGGGAGAGTCCTTCGACCGGAGCCATGTCGCCAAACGGCCAATGATGGGCACGCACGCCGTTACGCATGGCCATGACAAACGCCATATCAGCGTGGTGCGAAGGTTCGTAGATCACGTGGATCAATGGCGGACCTTTGTCGCTGCCCGCTGCCGTTCTCGCCATGGCAGATTGCGCAATTTGCCCCAAACACAGACTGACCCTGCTGAGCCAGTTCGGAAAGCTCGGGCAAGGTCACGGCGACCATGTGATCGTCAGCCACGGCCCTGTTTCCTAACAAGCAGAAAACCAACATTGCGGCGATGTAGGGAATGTTTTGGATACGCATTCGTTTCTCTATCAACAGCTCAAATCAGTCTGGCACGGAACCTGCGTACTAGCGAGCAACGCAGCACCGTTCAACCAGGGGCCAAAGGCCCGTAGCGACGATGGAAACGAAGATCATGATGAACAGAAACGCCGATCCCAAGGCCCAGCTTAACCGCACCCGTATCCGGGTTGCCGTCTTTGCCCTGGCGGTTCTTGCTGTTGGCACCGCCATTCCGCTGATGCTGATTGAAGGCATCATCTGATTGCTTAATGATGTGCCAAACCGGCACACCCAATGTTTCATTCAGACTGTCTCGCCAGGCTGCAGGGTCGTCTCCAGGACGGCCCTGCGCCGGTTAAACACACCGGTTTCAAGGCGTTCAATCATCGCTCGCCCAGCTTCCTGACCCAGTTCGAAACCAGGTGAACGCACTGTCGTCAGCACCGGGTCAGAATACTTCCAGAAATCAAAGGCATTGAAGCCGGTCACCTTGACCTCACCCGGCACATTGACCCCGCGTGACTTCAGCTCCTTGAGAACGGCAATGCCGATCTGGTCGTTCGATGCCATGATGGCATCAGGCATCGGCGCGGTTTCCAGATACGCTGACAAGGCATTCGCGACGTCTTCGAAACCACCTTCACCACAGCCAAGAACGTCCAGATGCGCGCCCTTTCCGCTCGCCTCTACGGCATCCGTGATCCCCGCCTGACGTTCGGAAACCGCTTGCCATTGATTGAATGTCTGCTTCAGGCAAAGAATCCGTTGCGCGCCAGCAGCCAGCAGATGCATTGCCAGTTCCCGTGCGCCCTTACGGTCACTCTGCAACACCGCACAGCCATCTGCGATGTTGCGAGGGAGTGTTTCCAGCAGCAGGACAACGGGTTGGCCCGTTGCCGCAACCGTTGCGATGATGCGCTTGCGCGCAGCCTGGTCGCCCGATGGCAGGACACAAAGACCATCGGTCTGGCGATGACGGATCAGGCGTGACTGCGTCAGTCTTCCGCCAGGCAATCCTTCCAACTGCAAGGTGTATCCACGTGCGTTGAGCATATCGCCCAGGCCGGAAACCACCTGCGTCGTGTAGCCATCCGACAAATAGGTCGGTGATTCATCAACCACGATCAGGCCGACGGACCACGTGCGCGCGCTGCGGATACTGCGTGCCGCGCTGTGCGGGCGGTAGTTGAGTGCACTGACGGCATCAGCGATGCGATCACGCGTCGTCTCGGTCATGGCGCCATGACGACCGTTGACGAAGTTCGAAACACTCATGGCCGACACACCTGCGCGGCGTGCCACATCGGCCAGTGTGATCTTGTTCTGGCTCATGCCTGATACCTTCAGGCGGCGTCGAGAATTTCAGCCAGACGCGTCCTGATCTTGTCCTGCATTGTGACGCTGCCATCCTCCTTCCAGAACATGGCATCAGAGCGCTCGGACAGTGGCGGATACCAACTTTCGGTCAGGTAACGTTCTGTCGTGTGATTGTCGGTCAGGTAGGAGTTGTCCTTGGCGGCACGTTTGACGACCTCAACCCCGATGGTCTCCTCGGTGACTTCAATGCCCTGTGCGAACCGGGCGGACCAACCGATCAGTTCGTCACACAGGACGAGCATTTCCAGCGAACCGGTGCGACCAGAAGACAGGAAACCCAGATTGTGAATGAAGGCCGTTCCGGCAAGGCTGGCCAGCGCCAGATTGGCACCGACTTCCGCGGCGGCCTGCGCATCAACACAATGGGAGTCGGAACAGCCCGCACCAATCCAGCTCGGCAGGCCGATGGCGTTGTAGTAGTCAGTGCCGCCCAGGTTACCCAGCATGTATTCAGGCCCACCATAGGCGATGGTGGCTGACTTCATATCCATGGGCAGGACCGACGAGCCCGCCAGAACCGGAGCACCCGGCGCCGCAATCTGATGCACCACGACCCCAGCCAGGGTTTCGGCGGCAGATTGCGCCAGCACGCCTGCCATGGTGATCGGCCCGGCCATGCCGGGGAAAATTGCGGGATAACACACGACCGGCAGGTTGTTGCGGGCACCAAGCTGCAAGCGTCGACAAAGCTCGTCACCCAACTTCAGGGGCGAGACCGGACCTGTGAGGTCAAGGCCACAGGGCTTGTCACCCAGCGCCTGCCAGCCACCCAGGCGTTCAGCCATGGAATCCCAGATCGCTTCGGCCTTGATTTCGTCATGGGCGGTAAAGGCGATTGGCTTGACCGTGTTGTCCATCATGGTGTTGACGGATCGCCTGGCTTCTTCCTCTGGTGGAACATCGGTCGGATAGCCCAGGGAGCAGGCAACATCGATATGGGGCAGCGCCTCACAGGTCTTTGCCGTATTGGCTAGGTCCTGCAGGACACCGGGACGCAGATCGCCGGTGCGATGATCCAGAATGTTGACGCAGTTGTGCCCCGCGCAATAGGCGGGCCGCTCTGACGTGGTGTCGACAACCCGCTGCCCGTTCCGATCAAAGAGCTCAACCTTGTCAGGCACGCTCGACAATGCGTGGTCCACGCGTGAAGCAGGGATGCGGACATAGCCATCTTCATCCTGGCGGCAGCCATGGTTTTCCAGCAGGTCCTTGCGCGTCGCCTCGTCATCAATCTGGACACCGATTTCCTCAAGAATGCGCAGGGCTCCATTATGGATGGCCATGGCGTCGTCGTGGCTGATAACGGGAAGGCGCAGGTTCTGCTGGCGTCGCAGGTCCTGGGCCGGCTGCGCCTGACGGTCAAGCGCGGTATTGCGCCCGCCCCGGCGTTTTCCGCGGCGACTGGATTGCTCACTCATGGCTTGTCTCCGTACATGCCGACCCCCTCACCCGTTGCACGCACGCCAAGCCCGTTCAGCATGCGCGCCCAATAGGCGAAGTTTGCGGCGATCTGATTGACTTCGAAAATCTGAGCATCGTTCAGTCCAACGGCACGCATGGCTTCGACGTCGCCCTCTTCCATAGCGGCCGGCGTGAGCGTGAGTTTTTCGGTGTAGGCGATGATCGCGGTAACACGGGCATCAATGCCTTTTGGCTCTTCACCAGCTTCCAATGCCGCCAGAATCGCCCAGCCATGTTTCTCATCACCCAGCAGCGCGACAAAGTTCGTTCCGTGATTGTCGCGGGCATACTTGCAGCCACACAGGATCGCCACGTGGGTTGCCACCAGTTCCTGCAGCCAGTCTTCCAGCGTCCGGCGAGGATTGTGCAGCATCTCGCGATAGAACCGGTCGGCCAGGATCAGCAGGTCCGGGCGCGTCGCGAAGGCCTGATACATGTTGTGTACACTGCGGTCGGTCCGACAGACCTCGTCAAAGGCAGCGCTTAACTCATCGTTTGCGCCGTCCCGATCAACGGTTTCGATCCAACAGAAATCCGACATCACAATGCCCCATGTATCGTTATTTCGAAATCCTTGTTTAACGATAAAGTAAATCGCCTGCAAGAGAACATCGCGCGCCGGGCGAACTCACAAGATCATCAGGGGAAGCAATGTCGAAGCAGGGTCACCAAACGCCGATCAGCCAGTTCTTGGGCACAGGCGGCGCAGTCTGTCGTTCGATGGCGGCGTCGCTTGTGGCGGGGCGCAAGCGTCGGGTCATCATCCAGTCGAACAGGCGGCCCTTCATCTCGGCACGTATGTCCGCGTAGCCAGGGTCACGGCCCAGATCATGACGTTCCAAGGGGTCATCCTGAAGGTCGAACAGCATCGGCGGACCGGCCATGAAATGCATGTACTTCCAGCGGTCGGTTCGGGCCATGAAACTGCGGGTCTGTGTGGGATCAAGCCCCAGTGCCACACGGGCCGGTTTCTTACCGAAGCAGCCATCGGAGAAGACACAATCGCGCCATGGCTGCCCGGCATCCCCCGCGAGCAGGCCGGTCAGGGAGCGCCCTTCCAGCCTGTGGCCTCTCGGGCTCGCCCCCGGCCAATCTCCACGAAGGTCGGCGCAAGGTCGATGGCTTCGGCGAAGGCATGCACCACCCTGCCCCGGGGACGCCGTCGGCGCGCAGGGCGCGGGTCGGCGATGATGAGCGGCACCTTCACGATTTCCTCGTGATAGAGGTCCTTTCTCGCCCAGCCAGTGATCGCCCAGATAATCCCCCGTGGTCGGATGTGAAGACGACCACCGTGTTGTCGGCCAGTCCCCTGCTCTTCGAGGAACGCCATCAAGCGGCCGACATGGTGGTCGATCTCGGCGATCAGCCCCAGATAGGTCGGGATGACATTGTTGCGGGTCTCGTCGCGCGAAAACGCCCTGCTCTCGGCATGATCCATGAAGGCCGCGTGGATCGGGGTTGGGGTCGGCAGCGCTCGGCCTCGGCCCGATTGGCTCCGGGCACGTCCATGTCGCGGTAGAGGTCATGCCAGGGGGCCGGAGCGATGTAGGGCCCAGATGGGGCTTGATGTAGGAGAGATGCAGGCACCATGGTTACCGCCCGTCGGCCTCCTCGATGAACGCCATGGCGCGGTCGGTCATGTAGGCGGTCTCGCTGTGCTCAGGGCGCGACGCGCGCGGGCAGATGGGCATGGCGCATCATGCCAGCCCGACAGCACCCTCGCCGTCCGGACCCAGCGCAGCATTGGCGATGTCGGCCCAGGGGTGTTCGGCCTCATAGCCCTGATCCCAGAGATACCGGTTATAGGCCAGGTCAGGATCGAACAGAGTTGCGGGATAAAGCCCGTCATCACGCTCGAACGGCTCAAAGCCACATTGGGCAACCAATGCGCCAGGGCCGCTTTCGGGATCAAGCCCCAGACGCGTGAAGGCATTTCGGTCATAGGTCATGTGGGTCTTGCCGACCAGTGCGGTGCGATAGCCCAGAGGCTGCAGCACCGCGCCCATGGTTGGTTCGTCCACCCGCAAGCGCATAGTTGTTGCCAAAGGCCCCGTGGCTGAAAGCATAGCGTCCGGTATAGGTCGACATGCGCGAACCACCACAGACCGGCGACTGCACGAACGCCCGGCTAAAACGCGTTCCCCGCGCAGCAAGGCCATCAAGGTTCGGGGTCTTGAGTGTCTGCCGTCAGCGCCTTTGGGACAGATTGAGTGGTTTTCATAAGGGAGTTTTCTGGCTCATCGTAGTGACCGTAGGGAACGAAGATGAGGCAGAAAACCATGAGCAAGAGCGACCCGGCAGAACAGGCCATCCGCGACATTCGGCGCAAGACGCGCAAGCGTTATTCGGCTGAGGAGAAGATCCGGATTGTGTTATCGGGCCTGCGCGGCGAGGAGAGCATCGCGGCTTTATGTCGCCATGAAGGCATCGCCGAGGGTCTTTATTACAGTTGGTCCAAGGAGTTCCTGGAGGCTGGCAAGAAGCGCCTTGCCGGCGACACGGCGCGTCAGGCCAGCAGTCCCGAGGTTAAGACACTGCGTGTCGAAGCCCGCGATCTCAAGGAGGCGCTGGCCGAACAGATACTGGAGAACCGGTTACTCAAAAAAAGCATGATCGGGGATGGGGGAGACGAGGAATGAGATATCCCGCATCTGAGAAACTGGAAATCATCAGGCTGGTCGAAGGCTCTCATCTACCGGTCCGGCGGACGTTGGATAAGCTGGGCATCCCGAGCACGACGTTTTACCGGTGGTACGACCGGTATCGAGGTGGAGGCGGCCTTGATGACCGCACCAGTGGCCCCGGTCGGGTGTGGAACCGCATCCCCGACGATGTGCGCCAGCAGATCGTGGAGATGGCCCTGGATGAGCCGGAACTATCGTCCAGGGAACTGGCCGTGAGGTTCACTGACACGAGACGCTATTTTGTCTCAGAAGCGTCTGTCTACCGGCTGCTCAAGGCCCACGACCTGATCACCAGCCCGGCCTTCATCGTCATCAAGGCAGCGAATGAGTTCAAGGACAAGACCTCAGCTCCGAACCAGCTCTGGCAGACCGACTTCACCTACTTCAAGGTCATCGGATGGGGATGGTTCTATCTGTCGACCATTCTCGACGACTACTCGCGCTACATCATCGCCTGGAAGCTGTGCACCACCATGAAGGCGGGCGATGTGACCCAGACACTGGAACTCGCGTTGGAAGCATCAGGCTGCGACCAGGCCGAGGTCATCCATAAACCCCGGCTGCTCAGCGATAATGGTTCGTCCTATATATCCGGCGATCTGGCCGAATGGCTTGAAGGCCAGGGTATGGAGCACGTTCGCGGTGCACCCTATCACCCGCAGACCCAGGGTAAGATCGAGCGTTGGCATCAGACGCTCAAGAACCGGATCTTGCTGGAAAACTACTATCTGCAGGGCGATCTCGAAAACCAGATCGGCACCTTCGTGGATTATTACAACAACCATCGCTACCACGAGAGCATTGGCAACGTCACACCATCGGATGCTTACTTCGGGCGCCACACAGCCATCATCGAAAAGAGGGAAAAGATCAAAAAACTCACCATCCAAACCCGCCGCTTGAACCATCAACAACAAGCGGCTTAACATCAAATCAAGATGAGCCAGATACTCAATTAGAAAACGAGCTCACGCGTCCCAAATGTTCTGACGACGGACAACTAGAAGAACTTCAGGCACGACCTTATGGGCCAAATCTACAAACTGACCTGAATGCTTATATTGATCGCATCCAGATTCGCCTGGACGATCTCGCCCATCGAATATCGGCATCATTCTTCCAGTAATGTCGTAGACTATCGGCCAGGCTGGCGATCGGATCGCAGCACAACGTCACATTTCAGATTGTTTGACCCGATGCAACGACTGCGGATTCATCACACCACGACCTATTCCTATAGTCGGCCGATGACGTTCGGTCCGCACTATTGGTTGTTTCGGCCACGTGACAGCCATGACCTCAGGATCAAGGCCGTCTCAATGAACGTAGAGCCCGCGGCGGATCTGAGCTGGTATCACGACGTCTACGGCAACTCGATCACGATCGCCAAGTTCAAGGAGCCGTCGCAATCACTTCGGTTCGAAAGCAACATAGAGATCGAGCATTACGGTGCCGAGGCCGACACCTATCCCATCGAAGAGACGGCAGAGTCCCTTCCCTTCGTTTATCCGATCGGCGAACAGCCCGACTTGGCACGCATGATCGAGCGTCATTATCCCGACACCAACGGCGAAATCGAAGCCTGGGCAAGACGGTTTCTGAGTGAGCGCGGCAAGAGCCGCACGGCGGACGTTCTGGGTGCAATGACCGAAGCGATCTTTACCGATTTTCGCTATCAGGCGCGTGACGAACCTGGTGTTCAAACACCGATGGAGACCATGGAACTTGGCACGGGTAGTTGCAGGGACTATGCGGTCTTCTTCATGGAAGCTGCACGAAGCCTGGGCCTGGCTTCCCGTTTTGTCACGGGCTACCTCTACGACCCCGCCCTTGACGGCATCACCGGTGTCGAGGTGCGCGGTGCAGGAACAACGCACGCTTGGGCACAGGTCTATCTGCCTGGCGCTGGATGGGTTGAGTTCGACCCGACCAATGGCATTATCGGCGGCAAGAACCTGTTCCGTGTCGGTGTGGCGCGCCTTCCCGAGCAGGCCGTTCCCCTGCGCGGAACCTTCGCGGGCGACCCTGCCAACTACATGGGCATGACGGTCGATGTGTCGGTAACGACAGTCTCGCAGATGCCCCTGCGCATGGGTGCAAACGACGCCTGACCAACATCACCGCATGGTCTGGGTCAGCACACCGTTCACCGGCCCGCAATGTCGGCAATAACAGTCACGAATGCGCCTACGCGGCTTGCGTATGAACGGATAGGTCTCACCGCAGGCTTTGCATGTCCAGATGTAGGACGCATGGGTCTGGCGCGAGAGATAGGGAATTTCATGATGGGTCGCAGGTAGTTCACCCAACATGACGATCGTTGCACGCCAAAGTGGCCCGTGACGGCAGGGTTTACCGTAGTGCCTGTCCGCCAGAATATGTGCACATTCGTGCAGGAAGGTCGCGTTGCGGTCTTCCTCCCGGCCTTCTTTCAGGAGTTCCTGATGCAGAACAATGCGTTGATCGCCAGGCCAGGCCTTGCCTGCCTGAACTGACGCCCGGCCATCAGCTTCAACCAAGCTTGCCAGGGTGTCTTCATAGGCCTGGCCAAGAGATGCCGCTCGCTCGAGCCGCTCGGCAACCTGCCACGCAACCGCAAGTTCACCCACCGTACCAAGACGCCAGCCGGATCGACGTGCAGCCATGGCCGATCAGCCGTTACCGGCGCGTTTGATCAGGTCTCTTCCGATCACAACGTTCTGTACTTCGGTTGCACCATCGAGCCACTGGGCCATCTTGGCGCAGGCCAGATGGCGTGCCACCGGATGCCCGGAATCGATCCGGAAACCGCGCGCGCCCATCACCTGCATGCAATCAGCAATCGCCTTCCAGGCCACGCGGGTTGCAAATTTCTTTGCATGCGCACACGCGATCATGGCGTCTTCGCCGCGATCAAAAACTTCGACGGCCTCGCGAGCCAGCAGTCGGGCAGCCTCCAGATCGGTTGCGACATCTGCCAGCATCCACTGGATACCCTGCATGTCGCCCAGCGTGCCGCCAAAGGCATTGCGCGCCGTAACACTGCTCAGTGCGTGGTCCAGGGCCGATTGCATCATGCCGCAAGACATGGCTGCGACGCCCGCACGCGCGATGTTGATGCCCTTCATGGCGCCTTTGAAGGCGTCACCGGGCGCATGAATCATGGCTGATTCAGCAACACGAACACCCGTGAAGCGCATGCCGCATGCCCCGCTGGAATGGCCGCCCATCATGCCATAGGCCGGCAAGCGCTCCAGCCCCTGGGCATCGCCCTTGACCAGGAACGCCGCAATACCCCGCCAGCCCAGGGAAGGATCGGTCTGTGCAAAGACCTTCAGCAGGCCTGCGGCGACGCCATTGGTAATCCAGGCCTTTTCACCATCGATGACCCAGCCGTCACCGTCACGGCGTGCCGTGGTCGTGATGGCGGTTGCATCGCTACCTGCTCCTGGTTCCGTCAACAGGAAGGCGCCAATCAGACGCCCGGCCAAAAGGTCATCGAGGTAATCACGGCACGCCAGATTGTCTGATGTCGCCAGACTGGCAGTGAAGTTTGCATGCACCTTCAGGGCAAACGCCATTCCCAGGTCATGGGAAGCAACAACCGACACCACCTCGCAGGTATCCTTCAGGCTCAGTCCCAGGCCCCCGCGCTCTGCTGGCACCATCAGCCCGGTCAAACCGGCCTTTCCAGCGGCCAGCATGGCCTCAACGGGGTAATGCCTCTTCTGCTCCCATTCAGCTGCTTGCCGGGCAACATGGTCACGACAGAAAGAAGCGACGTTCTCAGACAGATGTCCTGAAAGACCGTTCGGCATCATGGTTACCTTGCTCTCTTTGCGATGAGACTGCCTACGCTGGTCCAGGGCGTCGCGCAACCAGCGCATGCACAATCAGAAGCACCCGTCGAGTACACCTCAATGCGGTCACTTCCGAGCCAGCATCGGCGCAAGTCAGGCTGGTTTGAACGGACGGATTAGTTGTTGAAACGCTGGCGCCGGCGCCATGAGCGCCACGCACGCACGCCATAACCGGACGCGAATCCAATGACAAAAATAAGCAGACCCACGACGGGTTCACTCAACACGCTGCGTTCATCCATCATTCAGCCCCCCCTCCGGAGTTAAATCAGATTGATGCAGTTCAACAGCTTTCGCTGCGACTGCTTTGACCTACCAGAGCACTTCCGTCCCAAGCGGAAGCACGGCCGAAGTTTAACACAGCTCCGATCGTTCGCCACGCAGCGATACGACTCACTTATCGGTCTTGCACAATCAGGCGGGTGCATAACCAGCCCAGAAACACGCCACACAATGCTCCGGCGGTATCAGCCACCGCATCCAGCCAGCTGCCATTCCGTTGCAAGAGCGGCTCGAGAAATTCGATAGCGCCTCCCAGGACGACACAGCCCAGAAAGACCACAATCAGCCGGCGAAGCGTTGCCTCTCCTGCGGCCATCCAGCACGCTGAAAGGGCAAGGTAGGCCAGGAAATGTCCCATCTTGTCAGAATCGCCAAGGCCATCGACCTTGGCAGGCGGCAGAAATGATGCCGCCAGAATGACGGTCAGACACAACCAGCCACCTGCTGCCGCAAGCCTGCAGGTCAGCTTTCTGCTCAAGGGTCCTGGAGCATGTTGCAGGCCTCTGCAATACAGGCGATCAGGGCTTCCTTGGTGCGGCCGCCATAACCTCCGTCGACCGGACCAGGATTGTACCCACGTGCGGCCAGGCGCCTCTGGTAGGCGCGAACCAGGTCACCCCCGCCCATGCCAATGGCTGCTTCAAAACCCGCCAGCGCTTCATCCGTGCGGCCCAGGACTGCCAGAATCTGTGCACGGGTGGAAAGCGCAGCAGGCCGTCCAGGCGCCATGGCAAGCGCGGCATCAGCATCAGAGAGACCAAGCTGGGGGTTACCCATCAACGCATGCGTCCATGCCCGATCCAGCAGGGCCAGCACCGACCCCGGGTCGATGGCCAAAGCCGCCTCATAGTCAGCGATTGCCTGGGGGTAATTGCCAAGAACGGTGTTAGACCAGCCGCGATTTGTCATTGCGACCGCGTCGAAAGGGTCGTTAACAAAACACGATCATAGTCCGCCAGGGCTTCTGCATGACGCCCCAACGCCGAAAAGGTATCGGCGCGCGCCAGATACAGTGGTGGCAGATCGGGCTGCAGACCCAACGCCAGATTATAATCCTCGAGCGCTCCGACCATATCACCCTGATCGAAACGGGCATTGCCGCGTCCATAGGCAGCAGCAGCGTTTACCGGATCAAGCTGCAGGGCCGAATTGAGGTCTTCAAGGCCATGCTGTGTCGCCCCCACAGCGACCAGGATGTTGCCGCGGCTCGACAGGGCGGCTGACATCGTTGTATCGCTGAGATCACCCTCATCAATGCACATGGTGAAGGCATCAATTGCAGTCTGTACATCACCGGCACGCCAGGCCTCGCCGCCAGCGCTACACATTGTGACATCTTCCGCCATCGCCACAGAATCGATGCCAACAACCGGCATCATCAAAAAAGCCGCAACAAGCAATCGTTTCACATCAGTGCTCCTGAATTCTTGTACCGGATATAACACGGCGATTACGTGCCGGTCAGGTCTTCACAGCGATCTGATGCATGATTCATCATCATTCCTGGGCACAGACACAAAGAACACCTGAAATTGCACCAGATTGACCTGCCCTCAGCGATCTCGATCGGGCACATCAAACTCCGAGGTCAGCCTGCCTTGCTGCCGTAACGTGTGTAGCGGGTCGTCAGTAAAGGAACCGAAGCCTTGCCTGCGACACCATCTTCGTCGCGTTCGAACGTCAGTTCCGCCGGCCATTCCTTCCAGCGAAAAACCGTCGGCGACACTGCGAAAAGCTCGCTGCGATAGAGCGGGAACAACTCGCCGTTTCGAGCACCGACATCTGTGAACAGCCGCTCGCCCTGTCGGATCACGAACAAATCCTCTGGTTCATTGGAGATCCCGTAAAACAGATAGGTGCCGGCCAATCCGTCCAGAGCAGACACATCTGGCACTATGGAATCTTTCATCAGCCCGGCAGGCAGACGCAGTTCATCCAGGGTCAGACTCTCGGTGTAGTGGATCGCGTCATACGCCTCGGCCAAAGCAACGGGGAAGTAATTGGTATTGAGCCTCTCGGGCCGGCAATCAGAACCAGATCGGAATCCGGCACAGCATGTCTCAGATACTGCCCCATGGTCGAAAGAGGAGTGCCACCCTCATAACTGCTGCAGGCCTGCAGATGGTAGTTGTGCAGACCAAACAGAACGCCGCCCTGCGATGGCTGCCGCTCCGCGATCCAGCGCAATTGGCGCGCCATGTTGAAATCACGGATGTTGTTCCATGCACGCCAGGCCTGATCGAGAAATGGGCCGACGAACTGGCATCTCTCATTCACGAACGCTGTGGCAACAACCGCATCATCATCGACCGGCTTGATGGCGACGCGCGTGCAGCCTTGGAATCACGTGGAATCGAGGTCGGCTTTGATCAGGATGTGATCGAGCAGGCGCGCCGCATCAAAACCGTCGACGAACAAAAAGCGCAGGCTCATTCCGCCCTGGTTTGCGAGACGGCGTTGAGCATGATGCACGAACAAACCCGACCTGGCGCCTCTGAGAACGAGCTTTGGGCCACGCTTGTACATGTCAACGCCGCACTGGGGGGTGATTACATCGAAACCCGTCTTGTGGTCTCGGGAACCAAGACAAACCCCTGGTTATCGGAAGCCGGCACAAAGAACGGCGTGAAGCTGGAGGAGATGGTACGCATTACCGCAACCGGCACCGAACACGTCGCAACATTTCCGTTCGAGGATGAGTTGCTGGCAGCCTAGCCCGCATCGCTCGTCTTGCCCCGGCATCACCGAGACAGCATGGAAGGGTGTACCATCATTGCGCTTGTCCTGGTTACCGTGACAATGCCCCAGGTCCACAAACAGGGTTGATCGCATGACCGAACCACTACGTATCCTGATTCACACAGTGCAGGCCAAGGCCATTGCCGCGAAGGTCGCAGAGCGTCATCCCGGAGCAGAGATCACGACCTGCGACAGCTTTGCGGGGCTGCCAGAAGCAGCAAAGTGCGATCCACATGTGGTTTTCTCAGATTACTTCGAATCAAAACGTTATCCCCGCGAGGCGCTGATGAGTCAGCCATCACTGGGGTTCATCCATGCCTCGGGCGCAGGCATCAATCACCTGGCACCCTGGGATACGAACAAGGTTCAGGTCTGCAATGCTGGCGGAGTCCAGGATGAAGGCATGGCGCAATTCGCAATCGCGCGGCTTATTGCCATGAACTGCAACTTTTTTCTCTATCACGACCAGCAGAGGCGGCACGAATGGAAGGCTCACAGCATCCCACACTCGACCGGCGGCTCGCTGACTGTGGTGGGTCTGGGCAGAATCGGACAAGCCTGTGCGCGCGTCGGCCACGCCCTTGGCATGACAGTTTACGGGGTGCGCGCCCGGCCTGCGCCTTGTGAACACGTTGAAGCCGTCGTGGCCCCCGACAGGATGCATGAGGTGCTGGCGCAATCGGACTATGTGATCGTGGTAACGCCTCTGACCGATGGAACACTTGGCATGATTGATGATGCTGCCTTTGCCGCCATGAAACCGGGCGTCATGTTCCACGACATGTCTCGTGGCGGTGTGGTCGACGAAAATGCGTTGATTTCGGCACTCAAGAGTGGGCATGTACGCGCTGCCTCGCGCGACGTGTTCAGTGAGGAACCCCTGCCTGCCGACAGTCCCTTGTGGGATTTGGAGAACCTTCACATCACACCCCACAACGCCGGTGTGATCACCGATGAGGACTATGACCGGCTGAGCACGGATGTGTTCCTCAACAATTTGGATCGCTTCGTGAACGGCGAACCGTTGGTCAACATCACCGATCCCATCCGTGGCTACTGACATGCAGAATCAGGCCAACGCAACCAGCGAGACGAAACCGATGAACCTACTGCATTCGAAACCCACGTTCGTACAACTCACCAAGTCACCAGAACTTTCGCCAACCCTCCCCTCCTGGGTTTACCGGGACCCCGATGTGTTGGATCTCGAACGCGAATGCGTGTTCGGGCGCAACTGGGTTTTTGTCGCTCATGTATCAGAGATCGCAGCGGGGCAGTCGTTCCATGGCGATATCAACGGCGAACCGCTTGTTCTCTCGCGCGATCACGATGGCAATCTAAGGGCGGCCTGCAGTAACCCGGCATCGCGCGATCCCGCGATGCGTGTGGAGACCCTGGCCGGTCTCGTTTTCGTCAACAGGGATACCCAGGCCACAAGTCTGGCGGTGCAGGCACCCGGCCTCGAAGCCTCGATCCGCGGCTTCATTCCTGATGCCGATGCGCTCGTGAAGTGTCACGAGACCGTCCATGAGGTTGCCAGCAACTGGAAGGTACTCGTTGAGAATTCACTCGAGTGTTATCACTGCGAGCCTTGCCATCCAGGCTTCTCCACGGACGTGGACATGGCACATTATCGCTCGGTCAGTGACGGCATCGTCACGATCCACACCAGCCAGCGGCTGCACACAGCAGCGAAGGCCGAAGACGACCTGGTCGACTCCGATTTGGTCGACAAGTTCATGTATTGGTACGTCTGGCCCAGCACCGAAATCGATGCAACGCCGGGCGAGCAGCCACAGCTTTCTATCTACACACGCAAGGCACTGGGACCCGACCGCCACCAGTTGATCGGCCGTTACTATCGATTGCCGGGCGATACCCTTTCGTCAGCCGAAAGGCAGTCCTTTGACGAGGATGCAACGCTTCTGGAGGATATCGCCATCTGCGAGGCGGTCCAGCGCGGTCTCGCCTCGCGCGGCTATTCGCAGGGCCGTTTCATTGTCGATGCCGAGCGCTCACACATCAGCGAACACTCGGTCCATCACTTCCAGTGCATGGTATCCGACGCCCTTGACCTGCGGTGAGGGCGACCGGCTGAATCCTGCTCTAGCGGTCAGATTTCATGGCCGGCAAGCGCGGCCTCGTTCATGCGCACGCCCAGTCCCGGCGCATCGCCGATCGTTACCATTCCGCCCGATACATCGATGTCGAGTTCGCCAAACTCGCTGAAGAAGGGCTCATAATCGGCAAAGTACTCACCGATCAGGGCATTGGGCATGACCGCGCAGGCGTGTGCCATCGCTGCCACGGCAACGGTTGTGCTGTTCCAGCAATGGGGTGCAATCTTTGCGCCGTATGTCTCTGCCAACCGGGCGATTTCAAGGATCTCGAGGATACCCCCGACACTGACGATGTCGGGGTTGAGAATGTCTGCTGCCCGCCCTTCCAGAACCGCGCGGAAATGGTGCAGGCCGCTTTGTCTTTCGCCGGTGACAATCGGCAGGTCGATCTGGCGCCGAACCTCGGCCATATCGCTGATCCGTTCGCCCGCAACGGGCTCTTCGAACCAGAACGGGTTGAAGGGCGCAAAGGCGCGTGCGGCTTCCACTGCAGACTGGGCGCCGTCGAGGGCCCAGGCGTCCAGCAACAGGTGGGTGTCATCCCCGAGTGCAGCGCGCACCCGGCGCACGCATTCCACAGCCTCCTCAAGAGGTTCGTACTCCATGGGATAGATCTTTACGGCATCAAAGCCCCGTTCCTTCATCGCGGCGCAACGCTGGACGAGGCGTTCAATCGACTGGTGATGATCGTTCACCGGATCCATGTTGACGTAGAGAGGCAGTGATCGCTGCACCACGTCACCCAGCAGATCACAGACCGGCTTGCCTGCCTGCTTGCCCAGGATATCCCAGAGCGCCACTTCAATTGCACTGGCTGCAGACGAAAGGTCGATACTGAGGTGGCCCTCGTCGTACCAGCCGAATACATTTTCCCGGAAGCTCTGCGGTGACACATCATCCAGAGTCATCAGCATCACACCCAGCCCTTTGATGAACTCGGCAATCCCCCGCTCGCGGCGCGGAATAGCGTAAGCCTCACCCCAACCGACTGTCCCGTCTTCTGCTTCAACACGGCAGAAAACATAGCCTTTCGTCAGCGTTTTGGTGGCGTCGACATGATAGATCTTGATGGATCGAATCGTCATACGGTACTGCTTTTGATATCGCTGTGTTGTTGCGTTGTCGGACCCCCACCAGCCGTGAGATTCCCCGCTCTAGAGGTCCTACAGCCTCGTCGCCTTGCGCGAAGCGACGTTACCCCTTGGGCATGGTGAACGGGGTGTTATCCACGAACCGTCGCAGAACGTTCTCGCAGATACGTGACACGTTATTGTCGTAGCCGTTATGCGGCAGGCTACCCGGCCAGGCGATGGACCCCACAGAGAACACCGCACCACCACCAGGTGTTTCGAAAAACGTCATATCGGCACGCACCTTGGGATTCTGGTCACCGCCCATGGCGGAATGGTTCAAACCAATCTCGTCGGGCACGATCATTGTCTTGGCTGAATGACCTTCAGAGGATGCCAGGACCAGCGTGTGGGGCGGCGTGCCCAGTTCGAAATCAACAGCATCGATCTCGGTGCCGCTGGCGCCTCCGGCGAAGTAGCCGAAATCACCGATCACTTCACTGTCGCCGATACCCTCGAAGATGAACTCGGCGCGCGCATCAAAGCTCGCTTCCTTGCGTACGTAATAGCCTGAAACATCGAAGCCGACCGCCACCGTGCCGACCCCGCAAAGAGCCTGAGGTGATGTGCCAAGACGGCGCCACAGGCCACCGTACTCGCCATTGAACTCCATGTAGTACTCGCCCGGCTCCTCATCGCGGTAACGGATGCCATCTTCTGCACGTCGCAACTCGATGACACCCGGCAACGCATCCGACATGGCACAACGCCAGATGAAGCCGTTACCTCCGAGATAGGCCATTCGGCCTCCTCGGGCCAGATAGGTCTTCAGGCCGTCCCACATGGGTGTGGTGTAGTATTCGGGGTGGGCGCCGGTGACCACGGCACTGTAGGGCGCGAGCAGTGCAGCGCCTTCCTTGTGCAGGTCCTCGTCGGTGATGACGTCGTACGCGATGCCCTTCTCTTCGAACCAGCCCAGGATGTGGGTGTCATTATTGATGTTCCAGACTGGCGCCGTCTTGGGGCCGACCTGATGCACCGGTCGCAGGCGCGATGCATAACGCACACCACTGCCGTCTGAGTGATTGTCGTAGGTGGAAAGTCCGTACTCGGGATGCTCCTGGAGAAAGACTTCACCGGGCTCCATGGTGGTCCAGTAACACTCGGCCACTTCGCCAAAATGCTCATGCCACGTCCATTGAATGTTGGAATAGGCCATATAGGTCGCCGTCGAAGCCAGGAAGGCGATCTTGGCTGTAGCTGTGCCGCGCTTTGGTCGAACGTAGAAGGTCACGTACCATTCATCATCATCAGCCACCAAATGCACCGCATAGACCCCGCTGCGCAGGTCTACCGGGACTTCATAGGTGAAATCGGTGTCCCATTCGGCGTCGTACAGGTCGTCGTCGTGGAAGTGGATGGCGCCATATTCCTGGGGTGCGCAACGCCAGTTCTGCTCGTGACCGCTCCAGTTGAAACCTTTGACCGCACGTGAAGGCAGGTTGACCGCCTGGCCATGAAGCCCATTGGGGCTGGCGTCCATGATCCTGGTACTGCCAATTTCGCGTGAGAAGTCCCAGGCTGCGATCACCGATCGGTCGCGCTCATGAGGCAAGGCATCCCAACCCAAAGCAGCGCTGTCGGTCAGGCTCAAGGCGCGACCAACCAGCCGCGGCCGGTCGAGCTTGCCGTTGAACGGTTGGCTGGCAGCAGGCCGACCCGCCGGGTGGGTTGCAGGCATTGCCGCCATGATCAGCGGTTGCGCACTTGCCATGGCAGGTGTGAATCCAACCGAAACCGTGGTGCTGGCGCTGGTGCTGACTTCGAACTGCGGGCCGATGAAGTCCTGGGAGACGCAAATCGTGCCCGCTTCGGCATCATAAGCGGCAGAAACCAGATGCCAGCGCCGCTTTGCCAACGGCTTTCCGGTGGTCGCTTCCACGATGCCCCCACTGCCATCGCCAAGGCGCATGGCAGCGGCACCGTCATCATCAAGGACCAGAGCAAAACCGCAGGTGCCAACCTCGTCCCAATTGGAGACCAGGCCCTGAGTGCCCTTCTCAGGAGTGGTGGGGAAAACCCAGGCCTGGACCGTGAAGCTGCCCAGGCCTGTCATCAATGGGTTCGAGGGAATGGTTACATATGACCCGGCAATGGTGATCTGTTCCCGACCGGGATGCTCTCCAGCAAAAGGGGCCGGAATCTCCTCTTCGCGATAGATGTCGAGATCAGGAACATCGTTGCCACAGATTACCCGCACCAGATTGGCGCGATAGCGGTCGGGTCCGTAAGTACTGACCATGACGTCGAGCATATCGCCGGGCATGACCGACCAGGCGCTCGAATATCCAATGACCTTTTTCATTCCCCGCGCCTCCCTAGCCCAACTCGACGCCAGTGGCCGCCTGCCAGCGAATGCGGAAGACCTTTCTGACGGCGGCGTAGTAGTCGTCAAACACCATGTCTTCGTAATATTCCATCCTGTCACCGCGAGCCTTTGGCATCTTGGCCAGCGTCCACTCAGCGTGACGCTTGGTGCACACGATGATGATCCGCTCTTCCATGGGGATCAGACGCAGAAGATTGACCACCACGGCCAGTTCAAGACTGTGGGGTCCGCCTGGATTGCTGTCGAATTCCTCAATCAGGTCGGTTCTTGTCGGATCAATCTTATGCATTCCGTTGTCCCTAGATCTCAGGCCCCACGATCAAAAAGACAATGTCACGGCAACTCGGCCAGACGCAACGACGGTGTTACCGTCGCTTCTGGCGACGACAGCTCTGTCACGCGAATGCTGCCACTTTCCGGCACGGCCAACGTATCAGGCCAATCGAATGGACATTCAGAAACGCAAGCGTGTCACAAACAATCCCGGAGAGGTCAGCGTCTGACCATTGTTCTGGCGCAGATTCAAATCGCAGTTCGCATTGCTCCCCAAGGAGGCGGCGTAAGGACACACCACTGACGGTTCGGTGAATGGCTGGACTGCCTAGACCCACAGGTCGTCAAATGGAATCGTCAGTACGGCTTGCGTCGAATCTTCATCCAGAGTGTCAGTCAGGAGCGCCACGTCTGCGTTCCCGATGACATTCCAAACATCGATCTGAACCGATCCGCCGTCCAGGTTCTCGAACTCGCCGACCGACGAAACCAGGCCGTGCCCAGAGGTGTAGTTTTCCCAGTTAAAGACATCGTTGCTTGCAAAGAACGCGTAGGTCTCAATCCTGTCGGCCGCACCATCACCGTCAAAGTCGTACGAGACCCGCGCCTGGGTACCGTTACCCACGTTGTCCTCTGCGTCGAGCGGCAGCTCGAACCCTGTGACGTCGCCGGTTCGGTAGCTGCCGGAGATGCCGTCGATACGAAAGCTCTGTTCCGCAACGGGTTCGTCGAAATGCCGGCCGCCCTGTGCTGACTCGACCAACGTGACCGCGCCATCCTGGTCCGGTTCGAACAACAGGCTGCCGTCGGCACTGAGAAAGAGCGAAGCGTCAGACAGCGGAACCGGGTCCGGGGTTGGTTCCGGAGTTGGGTCCGGCACAGGATCGGGGGTTGGGGTTGGTAATGTCCCGTCCGCTGAGAGGTCAGAATAGGGAAAACGGAACCAGGATTCTGCCGGGTCGAAGGCGACGTCACCCGATCCAAATGCATTCCAGAGCTCGACCGAAATCGAGCCGCCGGAAAAGTCGCGCATCCCTCCTTCTACCTGGGTCGGCCCGCCCGCAACGCCAAAGGATTCCCAACCAGGTCGATCGTCCGTGATCATCAATCCATACGTTTCCGTGCGCACCTCTGCCCCGTCGCCGTTGAAGTCGTAAACGATGCGCATCTGTGTGGCGTTGCCAATACCGGTGCCGGCATCCAATGCCAACGAGAAGTCCACGACCTGATCTGGATCCAGTGAACCAGTCAGGTTGTCCAGCACCAGTCGGTGGGCGTTTGACGGCGTGTCAATACTACGGCCTCCGCCAGCTGAGACGACGACCGCGAGTTCCGAACTACCAGCGAACGTTACCAGGCCATCCCCGAGCACCAGCGCCGGAACGCCAGGATCGGGTGTAGGGTCAGGGTCTGGCGTGGGATCGGGATCCGGCACGGGGTCGGGATCCGGAGTTGGGTCAGGAACCGGTGTGGGATCAGGGTCAGGGACAGGGACAGGCACTGAGCCGTCTTCCAGATTGTCGAACGGCAGGTAGAAGCGCGACTGTGCGGTGTCCAATGCGACCCCGCTTGAACCGAACGCATTCCATACTTCGACCCGAACCGCACCGCCAACGAAGTCAGCGAACGAGCCCTCAGCCGAGATCAGCCCGCGAGTCTCGTCATAGACCTCCCAGCCGGCCACATCGTTCGTGGGGAAATAGGTATAGGTCTCAACACGATCGATGACGCCATTGCCATCGAAGTCATAGGACAACTGCAATGCAGTGCCATTGCCTACCTCGCTGCCGGCATCAAGCGCCAGCGCAAACCCGGATTGGGCACCATTGAACGCTCCAGAAAGCCCTTCAAGCGTGAACACCAGAGGATCGATCGGCGTGCCTACCGAGTGGGTACTCCCGGCCGTGGACACCACAACCTCTCCCATGCCTGCAGCAAACACCATCTCCCCATCGACCAGGCGCAGCCCGCTCTCGTTGCCGGGCTCAGGAGCAGGATCAAGGTCTGGGTCAGGTGTAGGGTCCGGATCGGGTGTGGGGTCCGGATCAGGTGTGGGGTCCGGATCAGGGTCTGTCGGTGTGGATGTGGAGAGGTGCGTCACGGTCAGTGAGCCGGCACCATCTCCTGCGGCGACGCTGCGTTCGGGCACCGTGATCACGGTACCGTCCGAGAAGTTTACATCCAGATCGGTCTCGTCTGGATTGTAGGCGACATAGGTGAGCTCGCCGTCCTTGTTGAAAACCCCGTGGAAAGGTGTGTCAGCGGTGACGCCCCGCTCGACCTGTCCCATGGCCTGCAGGTTGCCGATCCAATGGAGGGTGTGAGCCGGCGACTCGCCCTCCTCCGGCCTATAGTTGGGATCGCCAAGAAATGCTGCCATCGCAGCATCCGGTTCGGCCAGAGCCAAAAACTCCCAAATCACGTCCTGCCAGACGATAGGTTCGCCGCCCCGGGTTGCGACGATCTCGTCATAGACCGCGCTGACATAGGCCGGGTCGTATCCCAGATAGAGCGAACCGCCGTTCACGGGCAGAAAGTTGATGCCGTGGATCATCTCCGGATTGGCGGAAAAGAACGTCCGGTGGTCAGCGCCATCGCCCCAGATCATGCCCACCCCATCATAGAGGTAGTCCTGGGGAAAGACGGCGTCATCCACGTCGAACCAGTACTGCTGGACAGCCAGGCTCTCGATGGTGTGCAGATAAACGCCCAGGTCCTGCAGATCCGCCTGTCCGGTCGCCGCCCCCCATCGGGCCACACCGGTCGCGAAGTTCAGTGCCTCGGAGCTCGATTCCTGGTTGTTGCCGGATGCAAAGGCGCCGTGGCCCGACGCCCAGGAGTGACCGGAATAGGGATCGAAACTCCGCAGGTACGGGAACATCGCATTGGCCCTGTCGGCATTGGCGACGTCGGCGATCAGAAGATCGACCATGCTCCCCCACTGATCGGGCGCCGCCCAGTCAGGATCGTATTCCGCGATCGTGGCCGCAGCCTGCACGAAATAGCCGTAGTGGAACTGGTGGTCGTTGATCTGGGTTTCGGAATGGAAGCTTGCCGGATAGCCCTGCAACGTCCCCCAGTCGCTGTTGTAGAAGAACTGCTTGTCGGTTCCATCGCCAGCGTCGAACCAGTCTTCGAGTTCATCCTTGATCGCGCCAAGGAAGTGATCCCGGGCGTCTGTATGACCGACCTGGTTGGCAATATGCGTGAGTTCCCCAAGCCGTCCCATTTCCTTGCCCGACCAATAGGTGTCCTCTCCGGGAAAGGCGATGGGCCGAGCAAGCACATCCTGATAGGCATCGTCCACGAGCTGGTAGAGATCTGCCCTGTCATAGGAACCCATGTCGGGGAGCATCGGCAGCAATCCGCTTGCCTGTGTCTCGGTAACGAACTGCGTGCCTTCCAGCACCTTCATCTCACCGCGGGGAGAAACGTAGGTGTAGTCGGTGAACGACGCATCGGTGTTCAACCACTGATGACGATAGAGCGACAGCAGAGGGTCATCGGAGAGTCCGTCACCGGTCTCCTTGGCTTCGGTTGTCGCGGTGAAGACGTTCTGCACCATGCCCGTCGTTGGATCATAGCTGTAGTCAATATGGCTGTCGGTGACGAAGTTGTAGGCATGCTTGCGATAGCTCTCCAGCGTATCGACCGCATTGTCGGGCAGAACCGCGATGGAGAAATAATCCGCACCACCAAGGTCAGAAGTCAGGCCGTCTGCGGTCCAGTCCCAGCTCGTACCGCTGGGGCCAAAGATACCGTAATGGGCACCGTTGATGGTCAGTCCGGCGACACCGTCTGCTTCGTACCAGAGGTCGCCTGGGCCTTCCCAGCCCGGCAATCCGACATCGGGTGCGGCTGTTGAATCCTCAGACACGGCGGCGCCGGCCTCCGTTGAAAGCGCGCCCGGAGCCTCACCGGCGACTGCCCCGTCGCACAGGAACAGCGTTCCACCGACAACAGGCGTGCCACCGGCTTCAAGGCCGTTGAACGGAACATGGATGGTCGACGGCAGTTCAGCATTCGCGGGCGTGTCGGTGGCGACGGAGATGTCTCCCTCGCCGATGGCATTCCAGATTTCAACCTGGATACTGCCTCCTTCGAAGTCAGCGAAATCGCCTCGTTCTCGGTCAGGGCCCTGGCCATGGGTGTAGCGTTCCCAGCCGTCCGCCGCATCGGTGGGAAAGTAGTCAAAGGTCTCGACCCGATCGAAGTCGCCGTCTCCGTTGAAATCATAGGAAACGCGCATCTGTGGGCCGTTGGCAGGACTCGACCCGGCATCCACCGCCAGGGCGAACTCCGTACCGCCACCTTCATAGGTGCCGGTCAGGTCGGCGATGGTGTAGACGAGCGGATCGACTGGGTTGCCGATGTTGCTGACGTTCTGCTCGTGGAATGTGATGACAGCCTCGGCGTCACCCTCGCGCTCGAAATAGACGAACGGAAGGCCGTTTCCAAACGTCACGTCCAATCCTGTATCGCCATCCTCCCACTGGGCCTGCACGGTCCAGTCACCGTAGCCGTCGAGTCTGGCGTCGGGCGCCGCCATGCCGGCCAGCCCGACCTTGATGTCTGGAGAATAGGTGAACTCGTACTTCACGCCCTCGTAAGCAGGGTCAGATTCAGCACCGTCTATGAAGCGCGGCGTGTCGTTGGAGCCGATCTCCAGGCCGGTACTTTCTGCCTTCAGAACCATGGGGTTGGCGTACATCACCGAAGAGAAGGCATCCCCGAAGAAGGGAAAGGACAGCGATGAGGACCAGTCGGTGGTCGGCACCGCGCCGGTCACGTTTTCCGTCACCAGGGGGCTTATGGGTTCGTCCTCGAAATTGGTGACAGGTAGTTCGCCGTCCGGCAACACGGTGGTGTAGCTGCCCAGTCCAACCGTCGTGATGGTCATTGATGTATCCGCCCAAACTTGAAATCAGAGCGGTCTTCCAGCTGAACGGGAGCTATGGGGATCTGCGCGAAAGGTAAGCGTCGTCCAATAAGCGGACACGTCGTTACCGATCCGTCGCAACCCGGCGCAACGTTGGTGCATTGGGCTGGGCCACGGTCTGCGCAGGTCTTGCCATCGCGGCGGCGCAATGCGCACGTAAAGATGTATGCCGACAGTTACGAATGATCGAGATACATGATTCATCTCGCCAGGCGAAATACGTCAGTCGTCTCTACGGGAACACGCTATCGGATCATGGTGCCATGATCCGGATCGCCTCCGTTCACCTTGAATTTCTCTGATGGTTCAAGCCCCTAGCCCGGCGAATTTGGACAGCAAATGTGTTCAAATTGTGGCAAAGCCTGACGCGTCAGAAGGCTTTGGTGCGTTAGGCCGTCAGTCCCAGACCCACATGTCGAGCCCGGTGTCGCTCTTGTCTTCAGGATTATGCGGCACCCGCGCGCCGCCCACCACATGCCCATGGCCCAGGCTGCTGCCGTGTTTGGTGTAGCCCAGCAGGCGGCGGATGGTGGGATCGTACTGCCTGGCGATGTCAGGCGGCACGGCGAGGTACTGGTTGACCTCCTGGCGCAGCCAGCCCAGCGCATAGGTCGTGATCAGGCCCATGCGCGGCGCATCCGAATGGTTGGCCCCGCCTGCGTGCCACAGCGAACCCAAGTAGAACGCAACCGAGCCCTTCGGCATCACTGCCGAAACCGGTTCTGCATGTTCGTCAAAATAGTCTTCGGTTCCGTGGCTTCCCAGCACAAGACGCGTCGCTCCGTTCTCTTCGGTAAAGTCCGTCAGTGCAATCATCACGCCGATCTGGAACTCCACGCCGGGAATGCGCAGGGGGTAGATTGAATCGTCGGTGTGGAGCACCTGGTCGCCTTCGCCGGGCCAGATCTCGATCCCCGTCGCACTGCCGATCCGGTAGGCATGGCAATGGGGTTTAAGAATCTGCTCGACCACGCCCAGCACCAGGGGCGCTGCGATGAGCGGCGCGGACTCTGGCGCATAACCCAGCACGCTTGAAATGCGCAGCGTCTTGTAGCCGTTGAAATCGTTCTCCTGGAGTTTGCCGCGGGCCTCAAATTCAGGCTGCAAGTCTGCCGCGCAGCGTTCGATGGTCTCGTTGTCGAACACCCCGGTGACCACCGCGGCGCCGGCACGGCGCATGGCCTCGGCGACCCTGAAGGGCTCGGCACCCGCATCGAAAACCGGTAGTTCAAGAGGTGTGGTCATGTTCACTCCGGACCCAGACTTCGTCGGCAATGCGGCAGTGGCCCAGGCTCGAGCCGTGCTTCGTGTAACCCAGAAGACGGCGGACCCTATCGTCGTACTGCTTTGCCTTCTCGGGCGGCACGGCGAGGTACTGGTTGACCTCCTGGCGCAACCAGCCCAGGGAATAGGTGTTGATCAGCCCCATGCGCGGCGCATTGGAGCAGTTCGCGCCGCCGCCGTGCAGCACATTGCCCAGATAGAACAGCACCGAACCCCGGGGCATCACGGCTAGTACCGGCTCGGGTTGCTGGTCACCGGCGTCGTAGTCGAACGGCTTGTGGCTGCCCAGCACCACACGAGTCGCACCGTTTTCCTGAGTGAAATCGCACAGCGACCACATCGCATTGAGCTGAAGTTGCATCCCGGGAATGCGCACGGGATAGATCGAATCGTCGGTATGAAGCACCTGGTCAGTCTCGCCCGGCAGGATCTCGATGCCCGTGTTGCTGCCAATTCGATAGTCCAGGCAGTGGGGCAACAGAAAGGCGTCGGCCATCGCGAGCGCCAGCGGGGTGCGCGATGATATGCTGGGTGGAAGGCGCATAACCCAGCACGCTGCTAATCCTTAGCGTCGTATAGCCGTTGAAGTCATTTTCGGTCAGCCGTCCGCAAGCGTCGAACTCGGGTCGCATCTCGACAGCACAGCGGTCGATCACGTCGTCGTCCAGCACCCCGCTCGACGACCGCCGCGCCAGTCTCGCGCAGCGCTTCGATCAGCTTGGCGTCGTCAACGGCGCCAGCAAATCGGGGAAGCTCCATCGTCATCGTTCCACCCGCCTGTTCCACAAGGCACCACCCTTCGTCACTCGACCTCCGTCGGTGGGATAATAGCCCGGTATTCTGGCGCGCTGTCTATAGCCGATCATCTTCCGGATATATTCGAGCAGCGCCGCTGCGGCCTCGTGCAGCATCAACAGCAGAGGCCAAAGCGGTGCGGGCGCAGCCCGCCGGGCTACAAACCACCGGTCAAAACACTCGGTTCCAGCGCGGTTTCGTTGCAGACTGCAAGCCAAGCAAGATCAGCAAGGTTTCGGGGAGAGTAAACATGGCCAATCTGAGCGGCGTTGTGCCCGCAGTCGTCACAACCGTTTACGGCGGCCGGGGCATTCAACGAGCGCACCTTCCGCGACCTGCTGGAATACAATATCCAGGCAGGCGTCCATGGTTTCTGGATCGGCGGTGGGTCGGGCGAAAGCGTCATGCTTGACGATGACGAGAACCTCCGGATCGCGACGGCAGCAGCCGATCAGGGTGCCGGGCGCGTCACCAACATCATGCATATCGGCGCCCCGACCACACGTCGTGCCGTCACGATGGCCGAGCGTGCAGCCAAGGCAGGCGTCCAGGCACTGTGTTGTGTGCCGCCATTTTTCTACGAGGTCACCGACGAAGCGATCATTGAGCACTACCGCGCGGTCGGCGCCGCGACCGACCTGCCGCTGATGCTCTACAACCTTCCGCAATCGACCAATGTCGAGATCACGCCCGCACTGGCGCGCAGGATCAGGGATGCCGTGCCGACGCTGGCCGGCCTCAAACACTCTGGCCCTGTGGTCGAACATGTTCGCGAGTTCGCCGATCTCGATCTCGCCTGTTTCATCGGCAACAGCTACCTGATGCTGCCCGGCCTCACGATCGGCGCCTGCGGCTGTGTCGATGGCCCGCTCGCGGTCGTGCCCGAACTGTGGGTCGCGATCTGGAATGCCTGGCAGGCGGGCGACCTCGCCGGAGCGACAGAAGCCCAGCGCCGCGCCACCGAAGTCGGCCAGGCCATGATGGAATTCGGCTTCATCGAAGCGCTGAAAGCCGCGATCACCGAACGTCTCGGCATCGACTGCGGCGACCCCCGACTGCCGATGCTGCCGCTGGAGCCCGAGCAACGTGCAGCGATGATTGGGCGGATGCGCAACCTCGGCGTCATGGATGAAGAACAGCGGGCGGCGTCCTGACCCGGCATTGGGATCGATCGCTTCGCTGACGCACCAGAACACGGATCGGCTGTGGGCCATCGACATCGAGAGTCGTCTCGAAGTCGTTCTCACCCTGGCGAATAGAACACCGGTTCCAGTTCGCCAGGGAGGGACGCTATTGATGGTAGCTTGGGAGCGTTTTGGCATCTTCGCTTCAGGCGCGAACTTCCACAGGTGATCTAGCGAATGTCGTGCGAGCGAATCCTGTGTTTCGTTACGGCACTCAGCGACAGATGCGGCATGTTCAGCTCTTCTTTGTCGAACACAGTCGCTGACCACGCCGCGGGAGAAGCTGGTTCAGATCAGCGTGAAGCAACCCTCAAAGAAGGAAGTGCAGCACTCCAGGGGTTAGTTGCCGATCCTGAGCGCGGCCAGCAGCCCGTCGATGTCGTCGCAGACATGGATGCCCAGGCGGGCCAGGTCATCGCTAACATCGACCGGCGCCGGCGCTTCAGGACGGTCCTGGTTTAGCTTGCCGCCCATGGCGATCGGAATTGTAAGGTCGCGCGCCTGAAATTCGCGCTGCAGACGCTCCGCGTAATCGAGCGCCATGCCGTTATGCGTGGATATCAGTACCGCCGTGGCACCGTGCCGCTGCGCCAATTCCGCGAAGGCATCGGGATCGACGTCGACGCCCGCCACAATCGGTTCAATATCCAGCGCGCGCAAAGCCTCGACCACCAGATCAAGAGCGTACCCGTGAATGTCGGTCGAGCCGACGATCGGCTTGATATGCTGCGTATTCGGCGTGGCCCTGGCCGAGAAGGTCGCATGGACCCGGCTGCGTCGTGCCACGAGGTCACGATAGGTGTCGGTGGGAATCAATGGCTGGACGTCGTCAGCCTGGGCCCGCGGAACGTCGCCGGCGGCGTATCTGGCCTCGATCTCGCGCGGCCCCATGCGGCGCGCGGCAAGAAGTACCTGAAGCGGGTCAGCCATGTCGACGCCGAGCTCGGCGAAGCCCGCCATGATGTTGTCATGGAAGCGACGGCCACCTGCGACCAGCCGCGCGCTTAGTGCCTCGATATGGGACCAGTCGATCGAGTCCATCAGCTCGTTTGCCTGTTCGGCGATACGTCGGGTGATGGCGTGAACGTCGACGATCTCCTGCCAGGTCGGCGCGCGGACCGCCTCGGTGACGGGCGTCGGATTAATCGGGACGTCGCTCCCGCAGCGCAACTGCGCCAGAATCAGATAAAGCATGTCGGTGACCAGGACCGCATGGTTCGACTCGATGTCAGCCGTATGGGCAGTCGTGTCACCGTAGTAGGCCGCGTTCATCGCGCCGTCCGGCTTGATTGATTCAAGCGCCAGAACCATGGCCGCCTTGACGATCGGGCTGCGGGTCAAACCGCCATAGCTGATCGAAAGGCGCGCGCCGATGAGCTGGTCAACGATCGTGCGTTCGAACAGGGCCCAGCCGATATAGGAGCAGTAGTCTTCGAATTGGGCGCAAAAGCCATCGTCCAGATAGGATGAAACCATGGCGTCGTTGTCGACATGCGCGGCCATCACGCCAAGCGCCTTGACCATCTCGGCCATTTGTTCGACATCGTCGCCCGGCCAGCCGGGATAGCGCCAGTTGAACTGCGACATGTTGCCGACGTTGTTGACGCCGGCCTGGATTGCACGGCATGCGTTGGCAACCGACATCGGTGTACCGATCATCATGTCGCCAAGGCCGGGCTGAATTGGGACGGTCTCGGCCGTGGCGCGCCAGTCCTCAGGCGCCTCGAGCATGGGCCCGGTTTCCTTTGCCGCCTGGTCCCAAAACTCCGGCGGCAGGCCCATCCGGCGGTCGGCGTTCATGTTGTAGCGATCGATACGGAAACCGCGTCGGCCGGTTTCATCGTGAATGCAGCGCAGCGCCTCGGCGGTATCGGCCCAGGTCTGCATGCCCAGGTTCATGCTCGTCATGATTAGGCGACCCTCGGCGTGCATCTTCTGTCGATAGGCGCGTTCGGAGCGAACGCCGTGCTCGCGGCACAACAGGCTGACACCCATCGTGAGCCCGTTTCCCAGGCGCCGCCCCTCGGCAACGAGATCGCGACCGTCGGGCAAGTCGGCAGGGAGGATCGGGCGGTCTGGATCGAAGTGCATGGCGCTAGGTCTCCTTAGCTTGATGCTAGCTTAGCTGACAGAACACCCAAACTAAAGCCACCCGCTCTCCAGGCCCTCTTGCCGCACACTGCTGGCCAGCCCCACCTCTACCCCATGGCGGGCAGCGGCTCAGCCAAACCCGATCTTTCTAAGTCATGGCAGTTTGCAGTAGCAGGCCGGTTGGTTCGCGCGCAAAGGCGAGGTCAAGAGCGTTGAGAAAACCTGACGAAACAACGGATCACCTGGTGCATCGCTCGATTGAGAATCAACGCGAGAAAACCGTCTTGCAATTCTCACGTTCCAGGCAACCAGAGATATAGGAGGCTAGAACCACTATTGCGCCAGTTTTCCAATAGAAAAGAGGCGCTAAATACTTGATTTAGCGCCTCTCTTGAATGGTAGCGGAGGAGGGACTTGAACCCCCGACAAAGGGATTATGATTCCCCTGCTCTACCAACTGAGCTACTCCGCCGGAAAGAAGTCGGTCGCATATAAGAGCCGGACCGAGGCAAGTCAAGGCGGCTTTGACACGCCGGGCGGAGAAGATCCGATCCGTCAGGTTTTCGGGCGCGCAACCCGGCCCAGATCCTCTCCCAGACTCAGGGAGTCATAGAACTCGTGGCCTTCCACCATCTTGCCATCACGCAGCACGACCCGGTGCATCCAGACGAACGATGCCTCGCACCCGGTTTCCCGGTCTAGCGTCGTGCATCTGCCCCACGAAACGACCACATCACCCTGGGCGATCATGTCTTCGCAGATGTATTCCTTGTGCTCAAGATGGCTCGCGACCACTTCGCCAAGCTGCTGCATGGCATCAGCACCGCGATACTGCCCGCCCCACGGCAAGGTCGGCGAGGCATGTTCATGCATGACAAGATCATCGCAGGAAGCTGCAACCATCGGGTCAATGCTCTTGTTGTTGTAGGAATCATAGATATCGCGCATCTGCGCCTTGTTGCGTTCTTCCAGTGTCATGGCTTTGCCCCCATAGGAAAATTCCCGCAGAAGTTTAGCAGATCACTGGTAGTTCGCCTAAACTCTACACTTCGTCATCAGGCAGCAGAGCGGTTGGTTTCCTGGACAGACCGCTCGATCCAGCCACCACCCAGCACGCGATCACCAACGTACATGACGCAGGCTTGTCCCGGCGCGACCGCTTCCGCAGGCGCAACCAGTTCCACCACAGCACGGCCGTCGTCCAAGGGATGCACATGAGCAGCATGGGGCGGTTGCGCGGAACGCAGCTTGACCTCGCAGGCAACACCTTCTGCGGGCATCGCGTCGGCACCAAGCCAGTTCACCTCACGCATGGTCAGTGTGGTTTTCATCAGAGCCTCGCGCGGGCCAACCACGACACGATGCGTCTCAGGCTCCAGCCGCACAACAAACAGGGGTTCAGCGGCGGCAATGCCAATACCCCGTCGCTGCCCCACCGTGAAGTTGATCACCCCGTCGTGCCGGGCCAGAACCTTGCCTTCAAGATCGACGATCTCACCAGGCTCAATGGCACCGGGGCGCAACTTGGCGACAACGTCGGCATAACGCCCGTTGGGCACAAAGCAGATATCCTGGCTATCGGGCTTGTCCGACACGACCAGATCAAAGCGGCGCGCATGGTCGCGCACCTCATTCTTGGTCATCGCTCCCAGGGGGAACCGCAACAGGTCGAGCTGATCAGGTGTTGTGGCAAACAGGAAGTAACTCTGGTCACGTCCCTCCTCTGCTCCGCGCAGAAGCTGTGCACCGCCATCAGCATCGGTCCGGCGCACATAGTGACCGGTCGCCAGTGCATCAGCGCCAAGATCGCGTGCTGTCTGGAGCAGGTCGGCAAACTTGACCTTCTGATTGCATCGCACACAGGGGATCGGCGTTTCGCCCGCAAGATAGCTATCGGCGAAGTCATCCATCACCGCCTCACGGAACCGGCTTTCGTAATCGAGCACATAGTGAGGCATATCAAGTGACGTACAGACCTGCCGCGCATCCTGGATATCGGCCCCGGCACAACAGGTCCCCGGGCGCCCGACCGCCTGCCCGTGATCATAAAGCTGCAGCGTGATGCCGATGGTCTCGTAGCCCTGCTCTTTCAGCAAAGCCGCCACGACCGAACTATCGACGCCACCGGACATGGCGACGACGACGCGGGTATCTGCTGGAGCCTTGTTGATGCCGAGTGAGTTCATGGCGCGCAACATAGGGTGGTTGCGCGCGTTATCAAGAGCGCAGGATGGCACACAGTCGCTCGATCGGGGCGGGATCACGTGCCAGGCCAATCGCCCTGCTGAAATGACCCTGCCAGCTTTCGAGAAGATTCTCGGGCGGAATGCACCAACGCTGCGCAAATGCGCGGCCGCCACGGTAAGGCGTGATGGTATCTGCCGTGCCCAGCGCCATGACAATACGGTCTGGCTCAATGCCAGGCTCGCCCACGGGCGCAATCAAGGGCATCCATGATTGAACGTTCTCGCGGTCCCACCCGGCCTGCACCAGAGCATCCATCGCCGAGAACCCCCTCGCGAACGCCCCATCGATCGCGACTTCGTCCAGGCGATCGGTTGTGGTAACGAACATGGCGGCATCGGGCCGCATCGCATCGGGCCAACTTGCACAGTGATTGACCGCAAGCTGGCTGTTGAGCGCGCCCAGACTGATGCCGCCCACGGCAACCCTGCCCGGCGAAGTTTCCCGCGCCCAGCCGACTAAGGCACCAATTTCGCGAACATGTGATCCGAACAGTTCCATGGCGCCGACGATTCCTCGGGCCATGAATGGCTCCCCACCGTGAACGCCCAACGGGCGGCGGCGACTGTGCCAGGGGGCTTCGGGCTCAATGACGCGCAGGCCGCGCGCCACCATGGGTGGGGCCATGTGATAACCGTTGTTCCACAGCTCGGCCTCCATACCCACGCCATGGCACATCACAACAGTATGGTCGTAACCACCTTCCGGCTCGAACACATGCGCCCAGACCGAGCCTCCGATTGCTGTGTGCGGGCAATCAAACCGCAGCCAGCGCTCCGTAACCCCATTTTGCGTCAAAGCGCGCGAAACCTCGACCGGTGTCTCTGAAGGCTGGAAGTAATCCTGCGGACGTTCGCGAAATGGGCCGAACCTTGCCTCTGCAGCCGCGGGCCGCACCATATCGAATTTCACAGGCGCAACCCTGCCTCGCCAGGCACGGAACTTTGAGCGTGTCGCCATGTTATCGAAACTCGTGGCACGCCTTCTTGTTTCGGCCTCAACCGGGTCGTTTACGCTGCTCGTTGAGAACAGGGTCTCTCGCCAGGCCACTTCAGCATCGATTGCGCATTGACGTGCGCTTGATGCGACCGTCAGAGCGGCAACAAGCTGGTCCCGGGCCTTGCCTTCAAGGGCAGCCATCGGTGCCTCTGCAAAGAAACTATCTGGATCTTCGCCTGCAACTTCCGCTGCGGCCCAAAGCCGTGATGTCGGGAAGTATCCCTTGACCATCATGGCCAGCGCCAGACGATCAAACCAGGGACGAAGAATCAGCCCGCCGAGCGGACCAGCCAACCAACCGCCGTGCCGGTCTGTACTCACGACTTCAGAGACCGGCCGCTCAGGTTCCGTTCTCAGCCCGCCAGCATGTTGTGGGTTTCCTGGGGCAGAGTAACGGTCAAACCGTCGAGTTCCTCGGTCAGAATGATTTGGCATCCCAACCGGCTGGTCTTTGTCAGGCCAAAGGCCAGATCCAGCATGTCTTCCTCGTCTTCCGTCGGCTCTTCAAGCCGTTCGAAGTCCTCAGGGTCGACAATCACATGGCAGGTCGAGCAAGCCAGCGAGCCCTCGCATGCACCTTCGATATCGATGTCGTGATTGCGCGCAAGCTCCAGGATCGACAGGCCTTCGGGCGCATCGATTTCAAGCTTGTTTCCGTCGCGAAGAATAAACGTGACCTTGGGCATGCTGTGCTCCTGATTCTCGCGGGCTTTTAAGCAGAATCACGCGGGCACGTCCACCGCCAGATGCAAGTCGCATCCCTGCCGCCTGATTTTGTGGTTACGCCGCGCCCGCTTGTCTGCGGCTCTGGCCCACTGCCTCGGCCAGATGATCAACGGCAAAATCCACCTCGTCGGCAGTTGTGAAACGGCCCAGACCAAGGCGAATGGAAGAACCGGCCTGGCCATCCTCAAGCCCGATGGCGCGCAGAACATGGGATGGTTCCACCACATCCGATGTGCAGGCAGAGCCTGTGGAGAACGCCAGATCCGGCGCCAGATCAATCAAAGCCAGGGCATCAACACCTTCGATGCGCAGGCTGATGTTTCCAGGTAACCGGTTCTCAAGGCTTCCGTTGAGAACAGCGCCTCCAACACGGGCATTGAATCGCTCCAGGAAGCGATGGCGCAAAGCGGTCAGCCGCCCACGTTCTTCTTCGAGTTCCTGGCCAGCGATTGCGCATGCTTCACCGATGCCCACGACCAGAGGTGGCGCAAGGGTGCCCGAACGGATGGTGCGTTCCTGACCGCCGCCCGAGAACAGCGGCTCGATACGTGCCCGTGGCCTGCGCCGCATAAACAGGACACCGACCCCCTTGGGGCCATAAAGCTTGTGGCCGGAGATGCTGAGAAGGTCGATGTTGGCTCCCTCGACGTCGATTGGAATCTTGCCGACAGCCTGCGCCGCATCCGTATGAAAGAGCACTCCGCGTTCACGCGTCAGCGCGCCAATCTCCTCAAGGGGCTGGAGCACACCAATCTCGTTGTTGGCAGCCATGATCGAGACCAGCAGGGTTTCATCATCCACAACGCGGTCGAGATCGGCCATGGAAACTCTGCCATCCTGATCGACAGGCAGAAACACCGTCTCAAACCCTTCGCGCTCGACGTCCCGGACACTCTCAAGCACGCATTTATGTTCACTCACCAGCGTCACGATCCGGCGGCGCTTGTTGCGATGGTGCCGTTCAAAATTCGCAGCGCCCTTGATCGCCAGATTGTTCGATTCGGTTGCACCCGATGTGAAGATGATCTCACGCGGGTCTGCACCAATCAGGTCTGCAACCTGCCCACGCGCCTTTTCCACGGCTTCGGCAGCTTCACGGCCAAAGCTGTGGCTGGACGAGTGCGGATTGCCGAACTTTTCGGTAAACCACGGCAGCATGACCTCCAGCACACGCGGATCGACCGGCGTGCTGGCGTGATAGTCCAGATAGACCGGAAGCTTGATATTGGCAGTATCCATGGTCATCAGGCCGCCCGGTGCCGTTCTTCGAAACCCGTGACGATGTCTTTCCAGACTGCCGCAGCGCGCAGACAATCCTCCTGTGTCGTCGACCACCCCAAACTCAGGCGAACAGCATTGCGGGCAAGGCCATCATGCCCCATGGCCACCGCAACGTGCGATGCCGCCATCTTGCCCGAAGAACAGGCCGAGCCCGCGCTGACGGCAACACCTGCCAGATCAAAGCTCATGACCATGGTTTCTGCATCAATGCGCGGGTGTGCGATGCAAAGCGTATTGGCCAGGCGTTCAGACTCGCGGCCCAGGACAACCGCATCAGGTGCGGCTGCCAACATTTCGTGTTCCAGCGCATCGCGCCAGGAAGCAACTCCGGCCAAGTCGTCGTTCACCGCTTCATTGGCTGCAGCGCCAAATGCAGCGATTGCAGGCAATGCTTCAGTACCAGGCCGCATGCCCAGTTCCTGACCACCACCACCCATCACGGCCTTCAGACTGATATGTTTGCGCACGATCAAAGCACCCGCACCCTGAATTCCACCCAGCTTGTGGCCTGACAGCGTCACAAGGTCGGCTTGCTGCCACGCACTGCCGATCTTGCCAGCCGCCTGCACCGCATCGCTGTGAACCATCGCACCATGCTTGCGCGCCAGTGAAACGACATCCTCGATGGGTTGGATAACGCCGGTCTCGTTGTTGGCGGCCATGACCGAAACCAACATGGGGACTTCATTCCCCGTGAGAAGCTGTTCGAGCGCATCAAGATTCAGACAACCATCAGGTCCAACCGGAATGATCGTAGCGTCCTTGCGTACATTCAGAACCGACGGATGCTCGATGGCTGAAACCAGCAGGGGCATCGCACCAAATGCCTTTAGGGCAAGATTGTTGGCCTCGGTGCCACCAGAGGTGAACACCACTTCCCGCGAGCCCACGTCCGCCAGGTTGGCAACCTGAGCGCGCGCACGATCAAGCACAGCCTTTGCACGCCGGCCAGCGTCGTGCACAGACGACGCATTGCCCGATAGGTCGATGGCCTTCAAAGCCGCCTCGCGCGCGCAGGCGCGTGCATGCGTCGTGGCATTGTGATCCAGGTAAACGTTCACCGCTCCTGCCCGCCTCTATTCCGCAGCCAGCAGTCGCGCCTTGGCGGGGCATGGGCGGTTCTCGCAGACATCTTCCAGGGTTACATCGCTCAGGAAGCTGCGGATATGGTCGCCAAGCTCCGCCCAGAGATCATGGGTAAGACAACGGCTCCGATCACTCATGCAGCCTTCCGTTGGCGCAGCGCCCTCTTCGCACCGGGTAACACGCATGGACTCGTCCACGGCCTCGACGATATCGATAACCGCGATTTCGGCCAACGGCCGCGCCAGCCTGTATCCGCCGCCCGGCCCCCGCACGCTGGTCACCAGATCATGCCTTCGCAATCGGGCGAACAACTGCTCAAGATAGGAGAGCGAAATCTCCTGACGGGATGCAATCTCGGCCAGCGACACCGTACGTTCGGATCCATGAACAGCCAGGTCCACCATGGCCATCACGGCATAGCGCGCCTTGGAACCAAGTTTCATGACGTCCTCAACAATCCGCGCGTTTTTCGGACGTGTCGCCTTCGTCTTTTTCTATGCCAGTCACGCTGCCGTTGTTGTCGCTCTGACTGCCTTCCAGATCTGCAATGCGCGTATCAAGCTTGGCGATATGTTCGAGCAGTCCGTTGATCGCCTTGCTGACGGGGTCCGGCATGTCGGGTGTGGTCGTGCCATAGGCCGCGAAATGCGCTTCATCGAGCTTCTTCTTGCCGTGATCAACCACACGCGCGGGGATGCCGACGACCGTGTGGCCCGGCGGCACGTCTTTAACCACAACAGCGTTCGAGCCAACCGCAGCGCCATCACCCACCGTCAGCGGGCCCAGAATCTTGGCCCCGGCACCAACGACGACGTTATCCCCCAAAGTGGGATGGCGTTTGCCGGTGTTCCAGGTTGTCCCGCCCAGGGTAACACCATGATAGAGCGTCACATGGTTGCCAATTTCGGCAGTCTCACCAATCACGACACCCATGCCGTGGTCGATGAAAAACTCCTTGCCGATCGTCGCGCCGGGATGAATCTCGATGCCGGTGAAAAACCGGCCAAGATGCGACACGAAGCGGCCCAGCAGCTTAATGTCGCGTTTCCACAGCCAGTTCGCTGTGCGGTAGAAAAGAATAGCGTGAAAGCCTGGATAACAAAGCGCCACCTCCAGCCTGGAGCGGACCGCTGGATCGCGGCCAAAAACAGAGCTGATCTCGTCACCGATCGATTTGAACATGAATGTGTCCCTGGTGCGTTGAACGAAAACCCGAGACGCGGGCGGCGGAGCGCGCGAAACCGGACACAGAACACATAGAAAGTCCGACTCAGGGAATCAAGTATTCTGACTGCAGGGATTTTCACAATCAGGTTAAACAGAGCACCCACTGAAGGACGTCACCCATGCCGGAAATCATGTTGAACGGCCCAGAAGGCCATCTGGAGGCGCGTTATCACGAAGGAAACGGGCCAAATGCGCCCATTGCTGTCGTATTGCACCCACACCCTCTTTACGGGGGCACCATGAGCAACAAAGTTGCTTTCAAGCTCTTCCGCGCCTTTGCCGATGCCGGATTCGCCGTCCTGCGGTTCAATTTTCGCGGCGTTGAAGGCAGCGAGGGCACCCATGACGATGGCAATGGAGAGCTTGATGATGCCCTGGCGGCCCTGGATTGGCTGGAACACCAGAACCCCGATCACGGTGCCGTATGGATCGCAGGTTTCTCCTTCGGTGGCTGGATCGCCGCCAAGGCACTCATGGCGCGCTCCGAAATCGAGGGATTCGTCCTGATCGCACCCGCGGCCAACAAGTACGATTTTGCCTTCCTTGACCCATGCCCCTGCGACGGCCTGATCATCCAGGGCACAGCCGACGATATCGTCCCCGCGCCATCAGTCCAGGCACTGGCCGCACACTTGGCTGAAGGCGAACGCGACGTGAAGCTGGCATTGTGGAAGGCGCAGGGCACTTCTTCGAGAAACAGATGGACGAGCTTCAGGGCCACATCGATGGCTACCTCGCCGAAAGGTTTGGCGACCAGGCCTGAACTATTCCCCGGGTGTCCCGGAGTGATGGAGCGCTCCGCCAGTGACGGGTGCGGAACAGCCAGTCGTTGACGGCAGGCTGAGCGGCAAGCCGCGTAGAGATCGCACCGCCAGATAGGCAAACGCTTCTGCTTCCAGTGCATCACCATCCCAGCCGAACACCTCGGCGGTCTGCACTTTTCCCGATACCCGTTCCCCAAGAGCCTTCAGCAGAGTCTGATTGTGGCGTCCGCCGCCGCATACGACCCAGCAGACTGGCGCCTCAGGTAGCAGGTTTTCAGCGCGCG
>CALSLK010000007.1 GCA_943787175.1 uncultured Alphaproteobacteria bacterium | reverse complement strand
CAGAATGTAGCCTGAGAAATCATCTCTGGGGCTTAACAGATACAGATCATCGGTGACCAGATAGAGGTCGTTGATGACCCAGCGATCGGCGGCCTCGGGTGCGCTCGGCTTCGCCGACCAGGTCTTCCAGCCATACGGCGTAATCGAGCAGGATCAGACCCGGCACCGCCCCCGACTTCGCGGCTGAGTTCGTCGAGCAGGACCTGATCGACCGTTGCCGGTCAAGGAGAGGCCCACGTCGGACTCGAACGCGCGGATCGCATTGCGGGTGCGCGCGCCCATGAAGCCGTCCGCGGTGCCGGCGTCATAACCCAGCGTGTTCAGCATTTCCTGAGCCTGCTGAATCTCCCACAGCGATCGCGGCATACTGCCGCCTGCGGCGCGAATGCGAGCCCCAGAACGAGCATGATGAGAATAATCGGTTTGCGGATCATGACGTCTGCCCCCTTAAGACCGAGCATGACACTTGGCCTTTGGCACGGGATTGCGCAACAGCAATACCTTGATTGGCGCGCCGATCCCGGCTAGGTTTGGCACCAGAAAAAGGGAGACCCCATGTCAGACGAACCGTTGCGCATTCATGTTCATGGCGAACGCACCGACACCATCACCGCTCCGAACGGCCGAGAGGTTCCCGGAAGCCCGAGATCAGCGCCTGCAGCACCTATGAGGGGGCTGGCCGGGGGCAGTTGGCAGAGTCCAATCCCCATGCCGCCTATACGGAGGTGTTTGCGCGCAAGACGTTTCCGCGCGAGGCGCTGTTCAGCGGAACGGCGCTTCCAGTTTCGTCCATGTTTCAGGTGCGCGGGCATCAACCACCTGGCGCCCATGGGATGCCCCCGAAACGAGGTCGAGCGTCTGCAACGTGGCCGGCATCCAGGACGAAGGCATGGCGCAGTTCGCGCTGGCCCGGCCTGGTCGCGATCAAGGCCAACTTTCTTTGCCTACCATGACCAGCAGAAAGCAGCATGTGTGGAAGACCCATGATGCGCTGAGCTCCACGGGCGGCACGCTGACGGTGATCGGCCTGGGCCATATCGGGCAGTGCCTGCGCCAGGCTGGCCCACCAGATGGGCATGACGGTCTATGGCGTGCGGGCACGCCCGCAACCCTGCGAAGGGGTTGAAGAGGTCGTTGCGCCCGACCGGATGCACGAGGTTCTGGCAAAATCCGACTATGTCATCATCGTGACGCCGCTGACCGAACAGACCCGCGGTCTGGTCGGCAGGGACGCCATCGCAGCGATGAAACCACGCGTCATCATCCACAACATGGCGCGCGGTCATGTGATGGACGAGGCCGCCCTGATTGAGGCGCTGGCATCAGGCCATGTGCGCGCAGCCTCGCTGGATGTCTTTGCCGAGGAACCGCTATCGGCCGAAAGCCCGCTTTGGGACGTCGAAAACCTCTACATCACGCCCCATATCGGCGGCCTGATCACCTATGCCGACTATGACCGGCTGAGCACGGAGGTCTTTCTCGACAACCTGGACCGGTTTACCAGAGGTGAGCCCTGGTGAATGTGACCGATCCCGAACGGGGTTATTGACCCGTGGCCGCGCCCGACATCTCCGGCATCGTTTATCCGCCGAGCGAACCCCGCGTGACGTTTCACCTGCCTGTCGGTGACGGTCATGAGCTTTATGTCGAAGAAAGCGGCAACCCGGAGGGCCAGCCGATCATCGTGCTCCATGGCGGGCCCGGCGGTCAGGTCGAGGCGCGCCATCGCCAGATATTCGATCCCGAACGGTACCGCCTGATCGCGTTCGACCAGCGCGGTGCCGGGCGCAGCCGACCCTCTGGTCTGATCGAGAACAACACGACCTGGCATCTGGTCGAAGACATCGAAGTGATCCGCAAGCATCTGGGGATCGAGCGCTGGCATGTCGCCGGCGGCTCCTGGGGTTCGACCCTGTCGCTGGTCTATGCCCAGACCCATCCGGCAAGCGTGAGCGCGCTGTGTATCTGGGGCGTCTGGCTGGCAAACCGGCGGACTCAGGATTGGCTCTTCAAAACAGGCGCCAACATGATCTACCCCGAAGCATGGGATCGCTTCGTGGAGCATTTCTCACCCGACGAGCAGGAAGACCTGGAAGCCGCGACCTATCGCCGGATCAAGGGCAACGACCCCAGGATTGCTGCGATCACGGCCCGGGCGCTGGCGACGTGGGAAACGGCATCGGTGAATTTCCACCCCCAACCGACCTCGTTCACGCAGGACGGCGGCGATGATTTCGGCGAGACCTATGGCCGCATCATCGGCCATTACTTCGAAAACGGCTGTTTCCTGGATGGCGAGGATCACGTCGTCAGCCACTGCGATGCCCTGGCCGAGATCCCCGGCATCATCGTCCACGCCCGCTTCGATATCTGCACACCCCTATGGGAGGCCTGGCAGCTGAAGAAAGCCTGGCCGCGTGCCGATTTGCGCATCATCGAACACGGTGGCCACATGTCCGATGAGCCGGAGATGGCGGCGGCGCTGGTGACGGCGCTGGATGAACTGGCCAGCCTGTGAAGGCGATGGACACACGTGCCGAATTACGCCTCTAATACGGCACGCATCGACAAGGAGCTGAGATGGAATTCCGCCCGACCTATACCGAGCTTTCACAGGACAACCGGGATCGGTTTGTCGATTTCACATTGAAGGCCGGATACGGCGATCTGCCTGAAGACGTGAAGCTGCGTGCCAGGCTGCATCTGCTAGACCTGATCGGGGTGGCGGCAAGTTCCATCCGCACGCCGCTTTCGCGCATCATCCGCGATCACGCCATGGCGATGTTCGGTGCGGGCAATCGTGGCGCGCGCATCCTGTTTGACGGGCGGGCGGCAAGCCCTGCCGGAGCAGCAATGGCGGGCGGCATGTCGATCGATGCGGTTGATGCCCATGACGGCATGCCACCGACCAAGGGCCATATCGGCGTTGCCATTCTGCCTGCCCTGCTGGCGATGTATGACCACGGCCACAAGGTTGATGCGCAGGAATTCCTGTTCAATTTCGTGCTGGGTTACGAGGTTTCAGGCCGTGCCGGTCTGGCGCTCCACAGCACCGTGCCGGACTATCACACGTCGGGCGCCTGGAACTGCCTGGGCGCGGCCGCACTTGGTGCCCGCATGATGGGTCTGGATGCCGAGAAGCTGCGCCATGCGATTGGTATTGCGGAATATCACGGCCCCCGCAGTCAGATGATGCGCTGCATTGATCACCCCACCATGTTGAAAGACGGTTCGGGCTGGGGCGCGATGGCCGGTGTGAGCGCGGCCTATCTGGCGGCCGACGGCTTTACCGGCGCGCCTGCTGCCACGGTGGAGATGCCGGAGGTTTCCCATCTGTGGGAGGACCTGCACAGCACCTGGCACATGCTGGACCAGTACGTGAAACCCTATCCGGTGTGCCGCTGGGCCCAACCGTCTGTTGAGGCAGCCCTTGCTGTGCAGCGCGCGCATCAGGTTGATTCAGCCGATATCACGCGGATAGACGTTCATACGTTCTATGAAGCCACGCGCCTTGCGACTTATCACCCCACCGATACCGAGCAGGCGCAGTACAGCCTGCCCTATCCCGTAGCGGCATCCCTGGTGCGCGGGCAATTGGGGGTCGATGAGATTCTGGGCGACGCGCTGGCCGATAAGGAAATCGCGCGCGTCAGCGACACGATTCACCTGAACGACCACAAACCCTATGACGACCGCTTCCCTAGGGAACGCTGGGCCCATGTCACGGTGACGCTGAAGGACGGCCAGGAGCTGCATTCGGCCCCGACCCGGCCCAAGGGCGAGCCGGAAGATCCGTTCGACGCCGCAGCCATGATCGAGAAGTTCCACGTTTATTGCGCACCCGCCACCGGCGACAAACGCGCAAAGGAACTGGAAGAGCTGGTCATGAACCTGGGCGAAGGCAGCGACCTCGACGCCATGGTGGAGAATTCCCTGACCGGACTTTGAAGTCGCGGGTCTGTTTCGCCCCCCTTCCGTCATGGCCCGGCTCGACCGGGCCATCCATGCCGTTGAACCATCAGGTGGCGCTGACGGAACTGATCGGATCGCGGGTTGCTACGTTTGCGGCCCTGTTCCTACCACCACAACTTGTTGCAAATGCTCCGGCATGGATGGCCCCATCAAGTGGGGCCATGACGGGGGTGGGGTGTGGAGTAGCTCAGGTGCGGTCCTTCTTTGCGACTTCCAAAGCGGCATCGAGTGCGGCGGAAAAGGCTTCCATGGCGCCGGTATCGGTTGCGGCCTGGAAGCCGGCGGTGGTGACGCCGCCATAGTCGATGATGCGCGCGAAGTCCTGGGCCGGGCTGTGGTCGCTGCGCCAGATTTCGTTGCCCGCAGCCATGGCATGGAAGCGGATGGCGCGTTCGGCGACCTTGCGGTCGATACCGTGGGCAACGCTGGCTTCGATCAACGCGTGGGCAGCATAGCCAAAGAGGCCGGGCGCGGGACCCGTAAGACCCGTGAACCAGTCGATCTGAGCCTCGCTGGCGACTTCTTCGGCGATGCCGCAGGCGTCGAACAGGTCCTGCACCGTGGCACGGTCATCATCGGTGACATCATCTGATGCGAACCAGGGCGTGAAGCCCTCGCCATGTTCGGTGGCCGGGCTCGGCATGGTGCGGATGATGCGGGATGCGCCGGTGAGCTCGGCAAGGCGTGCCATGGACGTGCTCGCCATGACCGAAATGACAAGCCGGGTTGAGGCGTCAACGCCGAGGGCTGCCAATTGCTCCGGCCGCACGGCCAACACCACAACATCGCAAGCCGTAATCAGCGCCGCGCTGTCGTCGGTGATCATGACATCGGGCCAGGCTTCAAACCCTTCGCGTTTGCCCGAACGGTTGGAAAGCCAGAGGTCACCTTGCGCGACATGCCCGGTGCCGAGCAGGCGTTTTGCAATTGCGCCGCCCAGCCAGCCGGTTCCGCCGATGATGCCGAGTTTCATGGCCTTCTCCATCTAAAGTATGTCGCGGCCGAACCAGCGGTAGACGCCGGTTTCTTCGGGCCGATAGGGGTCGTTGTCGAGATTGCAGCGCTGGAAAGGTTCCAGACTGACATAGCCGGGGAAACTCCAGACCGCGAGGCAGCCGGGATTGGGTCCCAGGGCACCAATGCGGCGCAGGACAAAGTCGAGACGCGCCCCGTCACAGGCATCCTCCCGATGGCGGAAATGATCAGTGATGCGGCTGTCGTCATCCCCCTGTGCGGCGCCGAAATACTCGATGCAGAACAGCGCCTGCTGGTCGACCGGCGATTGATCGATCAGGGCGTCGTAGCAACCGCCGCGGACCAGGTGGATCGCTTCGAAGGTCGCCTGTTCGGACTTGTGGGAGCCGAATTCCTCGCTGCGGAAATAGGCTTCCCATTCGTCCATGCGTTCCATGCCCTTGCATTTCCAGAACGCGAAGTAAGCGGGATAGGGCCCGATCCGCATGGTGCGCCCGAACATGCCGACCAGCCCGTCATCAGGATCAGTCCAGCTGGACTGGTTGGCGAACTGACGGAAAATCTGATTCGGCATGTGCCGGTCACGGTCGATGTATTCGATGTAGATCATGGTCTCGTCCCCTTGCGGCGCATGGGCCACCCTGTAGGCTTCCTGTGTACTTTGTGGAGGGAAGCATGTCGGAGCGCGAACTGGAAGGCCGTATGGCACTGGTGACCGGCGGAGGCAGCGGACAGGGACGCGCCAGCGCACTGATGCTGGCCGAGATGGGCGCCGATATCGTCTTTGGCAGTTTTGTCGCGGGACAGGGCACCATGATGGAAGGTGAAGCCACGACCTATCCCAGCGATGACGAGATGGACGGGGTTGCTGCAGCCATCGAACAGCACGGCGTCAAAGCCCACGGCCAGCATCACGATGTGCAATCTGACGCGAGTTGTCAGGCGCTGGTGGATGCAGCGACCGAGCGGTTCGGCAAGATCGATATTCTGGTTCACGCAGCGGGTATCTGTAAGCAGGGATCGATTGCAGGACACGACGATGCTGCCTGGAACAAGATCATCGACGTCAACCTGACGGGCAGTTACCGCATGGTGAAGCGCTGCCTTCCGGGCATGATCGATCAGGACTGGGGACGCATTGTGCTGATCGCTTCGACGGCGGCCAATGTCGGCGCGCCCAACTATGGTGCCTATTGCGCATCCAAGGCCGGAATGCTCGGCCTGATGCGCTGTACCGCACTGGAAGCAGCAACCCATGGCGTGACGTGCAATGCCATCAACCCGGGCTTTGTCGACACCGGCATGGTGGTGGGCGACATGGAAGCGCTGGCGCGCCTCAACAACATCAGCCTGGACGAAGCCTATGCTCAGTCAGCGGCGGTCTCGCCCATGAACCGCATGTTGCATCCAGATGAGATCGCCAGCATGGCTGCGTTCCTGTGTACCGATGCGGCGCGCGGCATCACCATGGAAGACATCAATGTCGCCATGGGCAGCTTGTGGTGATCAGGAGTTGATGTAGAGGCCACCGTTGATCTGGATGGTCTCGCCCGTGACGAAGCTGGCAAGGTCGCTGGCCAGGAAACAGATGACACCGGCAACTTCATCGGGTGTGCCGACCCTAGCCATGGGTGTAGTGGCCAGAATGATGTCACCGCGGCGCGCCATGACCGGCTCGATCATGGTGGTGTCGATGAGTCCGGGTGACACCGCATTGGCGCGGATTCCACGGGGTGCAAGCTCAGCGGCAAGGGTGCGGGTGAGCGCCAGAACACCGCCCTTCGCAGCGGCATAATGGGCATGACGGACCGCACCCCGGTGACCGGCCAGGGAAGCGATGTGCACCATCGACGCCCCCTCGCCCATCAACGGTGCAGCAGCGCGCGAGCAGAACATCACACCGTCCAGATTGATCGCCAGGACATTGCGCCAGGCTTCGTCGTCGATTTCTTCCAGCGGTGCGGGCGGAAAGAGACCTGCAGCGGTCACCAGAATGTCGAGGCTGCCGAACCGTTCCACGGCAAAGGCCATGAGCGCATCGGCATCGGCACTGGACCGCGCATCGTGGGCAAATCCGGCAGCGTGATCGCCATGGAGGTCAAGCTCACGTGCCAGTGCTTCTGCAGCCGTGCCATCAAGGTCTGCGACAACAACACGCGCGCCTGCCTCCAACAGCATCCGGCAGACCGAACGGCCAATGCCGCCTGCGGCACCGGTGACGACAGCGACACGGTTGTTGAAGGTAATCATGCCCGGCTCATCCGGCACCCAGCCATTGTCGCGCGACCTGCTCGAAGACATCAACAGCCTGATCGACGGCTGCGGTCTCGACGTATTCGTCGGTCTGGCCGCTCATGCCCAAAGGACCGGGGCCGATGATGACCATGGGGAGGTCGAAGGCAGGCGTGAGTACGGTGGCGTCGCTGTAGTAGGACGCACCTTTGGCTTCGGCCCTGCTGCCCTGGATGTCGGAGGTGACGCCGAGGCAGATTTCGGCGAAGGGGTGATCGGCGGCGGTCTCGACGGGCGGTTTGTAGTCGATGCGTTCTAGATCAACGTCGCTGCCGACATGGGCGAGGATGGCCTGTTCGATCTCAGCGGGATCCATGCCCGGCAGGGGCCGGATATCGATTTCGGCTTCGCAGCGGTCAGCCGTGAGGTTGACGACCATGCCGCCGTTGACCTTACCCACGTTGATGGTGGGCTCGCCCAGCAAGGGGTGGTCGGGGACATCGAAAGTGAAAGAGCGCAGCTTGATGAGGGCATCGAGCATGCGGTCGATGGCGTTGTTACCACCGCCAACGGAACCTGCCGCGCCGGACCGGTGCCCGGCCTGACCATGGGCAATCAGACGCACCCAGAGCGCGCCCTTCTCGGCCAGGAGAACATCCATGGAGGATGGTTCACTCACCAGGATGACCCCGGCACCTTCCAGCGCACGGGTTTCGACCATGCGCTTGGCGCCCAGGCAGTTGGAGCTTTCACCGGCACTGAAGGCCAGCACGACGTCACCGCCCAGGCGGTCACCACTGGCAGCAATGCGCTCGGCCGCCACGATCATGGAGGCCATGCCGCTTTTCATGTCGGCAGCACCGCGCCCATAAAGCTTGCCGTCGACGATTTCGGCGGCGAAGGGATCGTGTTTCCAGGGTTTGGTCCCCGGCGGCATGGTATCGAAATGGGCCGACAGCACGATGGCCGGACGGTTGCCGGAGCCTTTCACACGACCAATGACGTTGGCGCGGCCCGGCGCGAATTCATCCAGGGTTGATTCCAGGCCTGAGGCCTTGAGGCGTTCATGCACCAGGGTGGCAATTTCAATTTCACGCCCCGGGGGATCGCAGGTTTCTTGCTGGACAAGCTGGCGCAACAGATCAACGGCTTCCGACACAGGCACTCTCCCGAGAAAAAGGTTCAGGCCAAGTTAACGGTCCAGGGGCTTTCAGCAAACAACGATCCACCGCTATGGTGGTGTTCTCTATGAGGGGAAGCTGCCATGACCCGTGATCCGCGTTACGACATCCTGTTCGAGCCCATCAAGATCGGGCCCGTCACCGCACCCAACCGGTTCTACCAGGTGCCCCATTGTTCGGGCATGGGCTGGGCCTATCCCAAAACGCTGAACGCCATGCGTGAGGTCAAGGCCGAGGGCGGCTGGGGCGTGGTGTGCACGGAATACTGTTCGACCGACGACACATCCGACGACGGACCCCACGCCTATTGCACGCTGTGGGACGATGGCGACGTCAGGAATCAGGCTGCCATGGTTGATGGCGTGCACAAACACGGATCGCTTGCGGGCGTGGAGCTGTGGCATGGCGGTTATGCCAGTGGCAACAAGCTGAGCCGGCGTGTGCCGACGGGCCCGATGTCGATGCCGGTGTGGCACGGCACCAACCAGACCCGGGCCATGGACAAGGCCGATATCAGGGAATTCCGCGAAAACCACCGCAAGTCGGCATTGCGTGCCAAAGAAGCCGGGTTCGACATCGTCTATGTCTATGCCGCGCACGGTTATCTGCCCGCCCAGTTCCTGTCGCCGGTCTTCAACCACCGCACGGATGAATACGGCGGCAGCTTCGAGAACCGGGCGCGCCTGATCAAGGAACTGCTGGAAGACACCAAAGACGCTGTGGGCGACACCTGCGGCGTGGCAATCCGTTTTGCGGTCGACAACCTGGATGTCGATGCCGGGATCACCTTTGAAGGCGACGGCCGGGCTCTGGTCGAACATGTCGCAGAGTTGCCGGACCTGTGGGACGTCAACATCGCGAACTTCCAGGCCGATGCACGCACCGCAAGGTTCGCTGAGGAAGGCGCGCAGGAAGAGTACATCGCATTCGTGAAACAGGTGACGACCAAGCCGGTGCTGACCGTGGGCCGCTACACGACGGCCGACCGGATGGCGTCGATCATCAACAAGGGGCTGGTCGACATCATCGGTGCGGCGAGGCCATCCATTGCTGATCCGTTCCTGCCAAGGAAGATCGAGGAAGGTCGCATTGACGACATTCGCGAGTGCATCGGCTGCAATGTCTGCATCATGACCAACAGCGAAGGTGTGCCCCTGCGCTGCACCCAGAACCCGACCATGGGTGAGGAATGGCGGCGCGGCTGGCATCCCGAGCACATCGCCGACAAGGGTGGTGACGGCAAGGTGCTGATCGTGGGAGCTGGCCCTGCCGGACTGGAAGCTGCCCGTGCGCTGGGCAAACGCGGTTATGAAGTCGCCCTGGCCGAGGCCACCGATGAATTGGGCGGGCGGGCACGACGCGAAGCCGGGCTGGCTGGCCTTTCGACCTTTGCGCGGGTCAAGGACTGGCGCATCGGCCAGTTGCACAAGCTGCCCAATGTCTCGATCTACCTGGATAGCAAACTGACAGCTCCCGACATCCTGGAATTTGGTTTCGAACATGTCTGCATCGCGACGGGTTCGCGCTGGCGGCGCAACGGCATGGGCGTTTCAAGCTTCAGCCCGTTCGACGGGCATGACGGCGATGCGGTCTTTACGCCCGATGATGTGATGGCCGGCGCAGAGATCGACGGACGTGTGCTGGTTTATGACGATGACCATTTCTATCTGGGTGGCGTGATTGCCGAAACGCTGCGAGCACGCGGCAACGAGGTCATGCTGGTGACCTCGGCCGATAACGTCTCGCCGCATTGTTCGGGAACGCTGGACCAGGCACGTATCCAGGCGCGTCTGATCGACCTGGGGGTGGAGATCGTCACGGCGCGCATGCTGACCGGGTTCAGCGGCACCGAAGCCTCTTTGGCCTGCACCTATTCTGGCAACAAGGTCTGGAAGAATGTCGATGCTGTTGTGACCGTGACATCACGCGATCCCGACGACGGCCTTTACCGGCAGTTGGCTGACCAGCCCGACAAACTGAAAGAGGCCGGTATTGTCAGCCTGAAACGCATTGGTGACTGCGAAGCGCCCAACATCATTGCCGCAGCAGTTCATGCAGGGCACCTTTATGCCCGCACGCTGGACGGTGAAGACATCATGAAACGCGACCGGGTGATCGTTTGACACCTGCAAAGCGTTCCAGTTCCCGGCAACCTGACACCTCCATGAGCGAGCGGGTTTATCAGCAGCTCAAGTGGTCGCTGATTGCCGGTGAGTTTGCGCCCGACGCCGGTCTTTCCATTCGCAAGGTCGCCGAGACCTTTGGAACCAGTGCCATGCCGGTGCGCGAAGCCCTGAAACGCCTGGCTTCGGAACGCGCCCTGGTCTCGAAGGCCAACCGCTCGTTCCGGGTGCCCAAACTCAACCCCAAACGTGTTTCCGAGTTGTTTTTCCTGCGTGCCCATCTGGAGGGCCTGGCGACGGAACTTGCCGTGCCCAACCTTTCGGAAACCAAGATCAGGAGACTTGAGAAACTTGCAGCCCAGACCGACCGGGATATCACTGCGGCAGACAAACATGGCTATCTGACCAACAACTACAGCTTTCACTTCACGATCTATAACCGTGCGGGCAACGACGAGCTGGTCTCCATCATCGAAGGTCTGTGGGTCCAGTCCGGGCCCTATCTGGCTGATGTCGTCAATGTCCTCGAGACGTCTGAAGAGTGGCGCAACCTGCATATCTGGGTTGCCGAGGCTGTTCGAGCGGGTGACCCGCAACGTGCCCGCGAACTGATCGAGCGCGATATCGGCTGGGGCACGAAGGTCTATCGCCAGCTGGCGCGCGGATCACCCTGACTCAGGCGCGTACCAGCGCCGGTTCAAGCAGGGCGAGCAGAGATTCGGTGTAACTGCGCGCCACCAGCAGTTCGAGCCGGTTGGCCCCGCGCGGCAGGATGATGACGGGATGGCCGCCAGCATGGGTCGCAATGCAGGCATCCGGTGGGCCGTGCAGATCGGCTGGTGAAAGCTGGCCCATCAGGTCACAGGCACCCTCTCCCTCCAGCACGAAGAGACGCCAGGCGCCGCTCTCGTCCAGGGCGAGCTTCGCGCAATCGGCTGCGCTGCGGTCCAGATCACCGGCGCGATCAAGGATCAGGCAGATGTCGGGACCAGGCATCAGGAGGCTTCGGTTGGCGCCATGCGATGCCTGGCCGATTCCGGCTGGCAGAGCCAAACCTGCAATCGCGCTGTCAGCATCGATGCCGACAAGACGCAGGGCTGTGAACCCCGTGGTTTCCTGCAAGGTGATCATGAGCGCATCCGCTCGCCCGCGGGATCAAAGAACGGCATGGCAGTCACGGTGACGTCAACTTTCAGCCCGGCAGCAGGCGAAACCGCACTGAGGCTTTGGGATGTCTGACCGCTGTCGAGCATCGCCATGGCGATGGGTTTGCCCAGGGTCGGGCTGATGATCGTGGCCGTGACGTGGCCGATGGGTTTGCGAGCATCCGCGTTGCGATCAATCAGGATGGCACCGCCGGGTATGCGGCTTTTGCCGTCCAAAGCCGTCAGGCCGACAAGAACCGGCTGGCGTTTGCGCTGTTCCCCATAGTGCCGCAGCAAGGCGCTTCCCAGGAACGGCGTGTCACGTTTCATCATGCGGCCCAGCCCCAGATCACCGGGGAAGCTGCGCCCATCGATTTCGCCGTCGGCGATATGGCCCTTTTCGATGCGCATGACATCAAGCGCTTCGTAGCCGTAGGGGCAGATGTCGAAGGATTCGCCAGCTTCCATGACGGCCTGCCACAGATCGGCGGCTGCATTGGCAAAGACAAAGACTTCATAGGCCAGTTCGCCCGAGAAACTGATGCGGTAGATGCGTGCGTGGTGCGCACCGACCTTGCCTTCCCGGAATCCCATGAAGGGCAGGTCATCGGAGCCCGTCGCCACATCGGACACGATCTGCGCCAGCACATCGCGTGCCCTGGGGCCAGCGATGGCCAGACCTGCCCATTGTTCGCTGACATCAATCAGATGCACGTCGAGGTCAGGCCATTCGACCTGCAGGAGGCGCGTCAGATGCCGATAGACCGACCCGGCATGGCTGGTTGTTGCCGTCAGATGCCAGATGTTCTCTGCCATGCGGGTGACGGTGCCGTCGTCAAAAACGACGCCGTCTTCGCGCAGCATCACGGCATAACGGCAACGCCCCACGGCCAGGGTCGAAAGGCGGTTGCCGTATACCCGGTCCAGGAACGCCCCGGCATCGGGGCCGTGCAGTTCGAACTTGCCCAGGGTCGCCATATCAACAAACCCGACAGCACCACGAACCGACACGACTTCGCGTTGGATCGCCGCGTCGATGTCTTCGCCGCCACGCGGATAACATTTGGGATATAGCCAGGCGCCGGCAGGTTCCATGACCGCGCCAGCGGCAAGATGCAGGTCATGGAAAGCCGTGCGACGGGTGACGAGCAGGTTGCTGCCAATGCGCGGCCCGACCAGCGCACCAAAGGTGACCGGCGTATAGGGCGGGCGGAAGGTTGTATGCCCGATTTCGGCAACCGGACGGCCGGTAATCTCGGCAACAATGCCGATGGCCAGAACGTTGCTGAGCTTGCCCTGGTCCGTTCCCATGCCATTGGTCGTGTAACGCTTGAGGTGTTCGACGGCGTCATAACCCTCGGCAATAGCTGATTCCAGATCCGCAGCCGTGACATCGTTCTGGAGATCAACAAACGCCTTGCGCCGCCTTTTGGTGCCTTGGGCGCTGCACCACGGCCCGTCCAGATTTCCCGGCGGCAACACGTCGCTGACGACGCTCTGTTCGACGGCTCTGGCCGTGGCTTCAAGGCCGAGTTTGGCAAGGGCATTTTCGGCCGCACGGAATCCGCTTTCGAGGCACGCTGCCAGATCCGTGATGCCTGCTGCTGAACCCGCAAGTTCCAGATGATCCTCCTTCGCCTGGGCAAGAAACGCCGCTGCATCGGGGTCAAACTGCGCAGGTGTACCGCGATGTGCCAGCAGGTGGACCGTTGGGGACCAGCCGCCGGCGACACACAGGAGGTCGGCATCAAAGCTGCATCGGGGGTCGGCTTCGCCATGCGACGCAACCGCGACATGCTGCAGACGTATTCGTCCCGATGTTCGAGCAACACGACTGTCTGCGTGAATTGGGATGGTTCCCGCGCGCTCACGTGCACCATCTCCGATCCGGGCGGCCGGGCGGAGGTCGACCACGGCGGCAACATCAATTCCGGCCGCTCCCAGTTCAACCAGGCAATTGTATCCACTGTCGTTGTTGGCATGGACCACCGCACGTGATCCCACAGCCACGCCGTAGCGGCGCCGGTAGGCGCCTGCCGCAGAAGAAAGCATGACACCGGGTCGATCGTTGCCGGAGAAACAGAGCGGGCGTTCAATGGCGCCGGTGGCGACGATGATATGGCGAGCGCGCACGAACCACAGGCGCTGTGCAACAGGAATGCCGGCACCCAGGCGCTGTGCAATCGTGACGAGCCCGTGATCGGCCAGCCAGACTGCCGTTGCGTGTTGCAACACCGTTGTATCGCCCGATGAGCCCAGGGATTCAGCGGCAGCATGTGCCCATACGGAACCCGGCGCGCCATCAATGGTTTCGCTGGTGGTCTGAAGAGCACCGCCGGGTTGCCTGCGTTCATCGCAGAGCATGATACGCATGCCTGATCCTGCCAGGCGTTGCGCAGCGGCAAGACCGGCGGGCCCGGCACCGATGATGAGAACGTCGCATTGGGCGTGGCGATGTTCGTAGGTTTCGGGGTCCAGGCCTTCTGTGGCGCGTCCAAGGCCGGCGGCACGGCGGATCATCTTTTCATAGAAGGTCCAGGCGCCTTGGGGTGCCATGAAGGTCTTGTAGTAGAACCCGGCACCCAACAGGGGTGACATGAGGCCTGCGACAGCGCCGAAATCGTGATCAACGGACGGCCAACAGTTCTGCGAAGAAGCAACAAGACCGTCAGTGAGCGGAACTTCCGTCGCCTTGAGGTTTGGTGTGCGCGCGGCCCCCGTGCCCACGGTAACGATGGCATTGGGTTCTTCCGGGCCATCGGTCATCACGCCACGGGGCCGGTGAAGCTTGAAGCTGCGCGCGACGACATCGATGCCGTTGGCGATCAGGGCCGAGGCCAGTGTGTCACCGTGGAATCCGCCAAGCTTCGCGCCATTGAAGCTGAAAGACAGCGGTTTTGCACGGTCGATCATGCCGCCCTGTGCCAGCCGCCTGATTTGTCTGTTCCCGCTCATGACGCCTCCCCCGGCGCACGGCCCCCGGCAATTTCCTGCGTGCGGGTATGGCGTCTGATGACAAGCCATTGGTTACAGCCAAAGCCATGGAACCAGAGTTCTTCGTGCCAGCCATCCGGGTTTTCGTGAACGTGGAGTGCTGCCTGCCAGGCGTCTGCCGATGCATCAAGCGGTGGCAGTAGCTTTGCGCGGCCGCCATAGGAGAACTCGCTCTCGTCGCGCTCGCCGCACCATGGGCAGGGGATGATCAACATGGCACGCCCTCAGTGTAGCCAGGGATAGGGGCCTGCACCGCCCTCATCCAGAAATGCGCCGGAGGAAAACCGCTCAAAACCAAAAGGTTCGATCAGCGGATGGGTTTTTCCCGACGCAAGCGAATGGGCCATGCACCACCCGGCTGCCGGGGTTGCCTTGAAGCCGGAATATCCCCACCCGGCGTTGAAGTGCAGGCCCGCAACGGGGCTTGGGCCCACAACAGCACTGCCATCGGTGGCGATATCGGCAATGCCGCCCCAGACCCGCATCAACCGCGCGCGGCTGAGGAAGGGCATGATGTGGACGAGTTTGGCCGTGAGCTCGGCGATGCGCAGAGGGCTGCCACGTTGCGCGTAACCTGCCATCGGTTCTGCATTACCACCCATGACGATCTCGCCCTTGTCGGTCTGACCGGCATAGGCGTAACCAAGGTTCAGGTTGGTGACGCGATGGAGGATCGGCTTGAGCGGCTCCGAGACGAAGGCCTGCACCGGATAGGTCTCGATGGGCAGTTTTACACCCGCCATATCTGCGACACGGCTGGAATTGCCGGCAACCGAGACCACAGCAGTATCGGTCCTGACCACGCCCCGGTTGGTCTTGACCGCGCGCAGGTGATTGTTTTCGATCTCGAGCCCCAGGACCTCGCAGCCCTGAATGATGTCGACGCCCAGTTTCCTTGCACCGCGCGCGTAACCCCAGGCGACGGCATCGTGGCGGGCGGTTCCGGCGGTGTCCTGCACCAGGCCGCCCAGAACCGGGATCGGCGGTTCCAGGCCGATGGAAAGTGCGGGTTCAAGCTCACGCAATTCGTCCAGATCGGCCATGCGCGCACCGATGCCGTTGAGCGCAAGAACATTCGCGCGGCGTTTGAAGTGGTCGAGCTGGCCTTCTGAATGGGCGAGGTCGAGGTAACCGCGCGGACTGAACATGACGTTGAAATTGAGTTCACGCGAAAGCGTCGGCCACATACCCAGGGCATGGCCGAAAAACGCGACATTGCCGGGCATCAGGTAATCGGCACGGATGATGGTGGTGTTGCGACCGGTGTTACCGCCCCCAAGCCAGCCGCGCTCGATCACTGCGACATTGGTGATTCCGTGTTGGGCGGCCAGATAATAGGCCGTGGCCAAGCCGTGCCCACCGCCACCGACAATCACCACGTCATAGCGCGATTTGAGCTCGGATTGCTCAAAGGCGGGGCCTCGCCGGCTTGGCAGCAGCGCTTCTGCGGCGAGTTGAAGAAGGGAATAATGGGTCATGATCTGGCCGCATCATCTATGCAACCGGCGTTTGAAGGCGTCAATCTGTGATCACAGTATTTCGTGACAAACAGGTCAATTTTTGTGATCGTGTCTTCATCATGGGCCGTAACGATTCGTCACGATCGAACACACGAAGCGACCGGCCGTCACAATGGGAGAATTCGATGTCATCCTTCGAGTATCTGCAGAGAAGTTTCGTCGAGGGGCGGATCAACCGCCGTACCTTTATCAACCGCGCTGCAACCATGGGCGCCCTTGCAGCGGTACCGACCGGACTTCTGGCACAGCAGGCAAAGGCAGATGCCCCCCAGAAGGGCGGCCACCTGCGCATTGCGACCGTGCAAGGCTCCTCCACGGACGGGCTTGATCCGACCACGCTGAGCAGCGGGTTTGTGAACTTCCTTTGGTACACGGCCTATTCACAGCTGACGGAAGTCAATGCCGAGGGTCAGCTTGAGCCTCTGTTGGCTGAATCCTATGAGCCCATGGGTGGGCCCGACAAATGGATGTTCACCCTGCGCAAGGATGTGGAGTTCCATAACGGCAAGACCGTCGACTCCAACGACGTGATCCAGTCCGTTCTGCGCTCGCAGGGTGATTCGGCTTCGGCCATGGCATCGTTTGCCAACACCATCACCGAGATGAAGGCCGACGGAGACGACAAGATCATCTTCACGCTCGACGGCGGCAATGCCGATTTCCCGTTCGGGTTCAGCGCCAGCTCGCTTTCGATCATGCCGGCTGACGGTGATGTGGTGGATGTGAGCGGCGTGGGTGCCGGTGCCTATGTCATCGAATCCTTCGAACCCGGCCTGAGCGCCATCGTGAAGCGCAATCCCAATTACTTCATGCCGGGCGTGGCACATTTCGACAGTGCCGAAATGCTGGTGATTGCCGATGCCAATGCGCGCACCAACGGCCTGGTGACCGATGCGCTTGATATCAGTGGCGACATCGATGCCAAGACCGCCGATCTGCTGGGCCAGCAGGCTGGCGTGAAGGTCGAGGACACCGCGAGCACGCAGCATTACACCTTCCCCATGCGTGGACCCGATGCGCCTTACAACGACAACAACGTGCGCATGGCCCTGAAGCTGGCCATCGACCGCGAGCAGATCCTGGACAGGATCCTGGCGGGTCGTGGTTCGCTGGGTAACGATCATCCGATCAGCCCGGCCAACCGGTTCTTCAATGATGAACTGCCACAACGCGCCTATGACCCCGAAAAGGCCAACTGGTATCTGCGTCAGGCGGGTCTGGACTCGCTCGATGTTGAACTGATTGCTTCAGACGGCCTGTATGCCGGTGCGGTAGATTCGACGGTGCTTTATGCCGAACAGGCTGCAGCAGCGGGGATCAACATCACGCCGGTACGGGCACCTGCAGATGGTTACTGGTCGGACGTCTGGATGCAGGCACCCTGGTCTGCCAGTTACTGGAGCGGGCGTCCCACCGAAGACTGGATGTTCACCCAGGGTTATTCCGACGAGTCCAACTGGAACGAGTCCTACTGGGACAACCCGGAATTCAACACCCTGCTGCGCGAAGCGCGTGCCGAGCTTGATTTCGACAAGCGCAAGGACATGTATTTCGAGATGCAGGCGATCTGTCGTGACGACTGCCCCTCGGTCATCCACCTGTTCGCCAACCACATTCTGGCAACGCGCGAGAATGTGCGTCATCCAGAGCATGTGGCCGGCAACTGGGAGTTCGACGGCTACAAGCTGATCGAGCGCTGGTGGTTCGACAACAACGAAGCCTGATCGCAGCTTCTTTGACGATCACGATACGGCCGGGTTGCCCAGCGCAGCCCGGCCGTTATCGTGTCTGGAGTAGAAACACCCGCAGCAGGAAAAGCATGAAACGTCTGGTTCAGCATCTTCACACCTATCTTCAGGGTCGCTGCACACCCGATGAGGTCTTTCAGGTCGAGACCATCGGCAGGCTGCTGGACGCCGACTATTCCGGTGCCATGCGTTATGGCGAAATCATGCGCCATGGTGATTTCGGCCTGGGCACGTTTACCGGACTGGATGGCGAAATGGCCGCCGTGGACGGCCTGTACTATCGCTTTGGCCCTGACGGATCGGGCGATGCTGTAGATCCCGAAAGCCAGGCGCCGTTTGCCGTGGTGAAACACTTCCAGACCGACATCACGATCCGTCTGGATGGCCCCTGTGACCTGGAAGCCGTACAGGCTGCAATTGACGCTGAGCTGCCCGAACAGGATGCGCTCTGTGCGGTCAAGATCAGCGCGCGGTTTGATGACCTGCAATTCCGCGTCATGCGCCGCCAGACCGACGGCACCGATCTGGATACCGCCAGCAAGAGCCAGGCCGAATTCCATGAACAAGGCCTGGAAGGCGTGCTGGTCGGGTTCCGCTTTCCTGCTGATTCAGCGCCGGTCGGCGTTCCGGGCTACCACCTGCATCTGATCATCGATAACGGACGCCTGGGCGGCCATTGCCATGGCGCCGTGTTGTCTGACATCACGATCGAGATTGACGATACCGATCATCTGCATCTGGCCGCAGAGGATGGCATGACCCGGCTGACCGCAGGCATGTCGGCAGACGACCGCGAACGGCTGGACCGTGTCGAGCGTGAACGCCGCACATGAAACCTGAGCCCGCCCCTGCTCTGAAACGGGGTGACCTGCTGGTCGGCAACGGTGCCGCCGTGGTTGTCATGCTGGTCTGGGGTACGAACTTCCCCCTGGTCGAACAGCTTCTGCTGCAATGGGACATGTTCTCGACCACCGCCTCGCGTCAGTTGATCGGCGCCCTGGCCCTGTTGCTGCTGCTGTGGGCGCGTAGCCGACAATTCCCCATTCGTCGCGCCCTGCCCTGGCGTCAGTTGACCCTACTGGGCATCTTTGGTCCCGCCGTTTCTTCAAGCCTGACGACGCTGGCGGTCGCAACCTCGGGTTCCATCGCCGTTGCAGTAATCTACGCCATGGGCCCACTGGTTGCGGCGTTGGTAGCAAGAGTGTTGTTCCAGATTCCCCTGCAGAAGGGCATCGGCATTGGCATCGCACTGGCCTGCGTTGGCGGAATCGTCATCAAGTCGGCCCAGCTTGGGCAGGCTGAGCTGACCGGTGGCGAGGGATCCATGCTGGTGAGTCTGTGTTTCTGGACGTGGTATTCCGTTGCCGCCCAGCGCTGGCTCAAGGGGTTCAGCCAGCTTGAAATCGTGGCCTACACCATGCTGCCAGGCGGCATTCTGCTCACCGTGCTGACAATTGCCCTTTGGCTTACGGGTCTGGCCGACATTCATGTGCCGCTAAACAGCACGACCGTTCCCATAGCGCTTTTCATTGCGGTCGTTCCCATCGCACTGGGCAATCTGATGTGGCACACCGGAGTCAGCCGCCTTGGCGTCACGCTGATGTCAATCTTTGCCAACTTCGTGCCCGTGATCGCCATCCTGCTTGCCATGTGGTTCGGCATCATGCCGACCTGGCATCACATCCTGGGCGGCCTCGTCATTCTGGCAGGTGTTATCTACGCGCAGGTGATGGCTGCAAGGGCCATGCGAAAGAGCTAGTCCTTCATCATCTGGCGGTCCTGATACTGAAGCCACCAGACGGCCCAGCGCATAAACCAGGGATCGCCATAGTAGAACGGCCAGGTAGGAAACGGGCGGTCATCCAGAGCTGTGACCGATGCGGGATCACCGGTGATGCGTAGGGCGGTCTGGTGGCCCAGATAGGTGCCCATGGGAATGCCGGTGGCGCACCAGCCCATGGCGTAATGCATGCCGTCATGGGTGCCGGTATGGGGCAGAAAATCGAAGCTCATGGCGACCTTGCCGGTCCAGCAGTGGGTGAGTTTGACGCCGTCGAGAGCTGGCACGACGCGGGTCATTTCCGAATAGAGGTGATGTGCCTTGGCAGTCAGAGATCCCAGATCCTCGCCCGTGGTGCCCCCGAACAGAATTCGGGTGCCGTCTTCGTTGGGGCGAATCCAAAGTGGCGTGTTGCGGTTTTCCAGCAGCGGTCGGCCGCCGGGCAAGACTTTGGCCATGAGTTCGGGAGACAGAGTTTCGGTCGCAATCATGAAAGCTGAAGCAGGCACGACACGTCGGCGCTGCCACGGGAACGCCTTGGGTGTGTAACCGTTGGTGGCAATGAAGACGTCCCGGGTCTCGATCTTGCCCTTGGGTGTCGTGACGGTGAAACCGCCACTATGGCGGTCAACGGACGTCACCGGGCAGAAACCGATCACGTCGGCACCCTGGCTGCGAGCACGTTCAACGAGGCCCCGATGCATGAGGCCTGGATGCATGATGCCGTTGCCGCGAAGGAGCTGGCCGCCGTGATAGATGTCGCTGGCGATTTCTTCGTGTTGGCGTTCACGCGGAATCATCTCGGCATCGATCGGCACGCCGTCATGGCGCATCAGATCGAGGTCTTTGGAGAGTTTGTCGTAAGCCTTCTTAGAGGGGGCGGCGATGAACCGGCCGGTATCGCGATAGGCACAGGTGATCTGTTCAGTTCGAATCAAGGCAGCGGTGTAATCATGAGCGGCGACCGCAACGCTGGCGAGTTTCGCGGCGTCCTCACGCCCGAGCTTTGCAGCCAGGTCACTATATTTGAAGCCGAGCCCACGGCCGAGATAACCGGCATTGCGCGTGCTGGCTCCGTGACCGATTTCCTGGGCATCAAGCACAACAACCTTACGATCCAGACGCGCGAGCGAAAGTGCTGCCGAGAGGCCGACATTGCCAGAGCCGACGATGACAACATCGGCCTTAGACGCCGGTGTCGGCTCGTCGTTCTCCTCAAGTGGTGCCAGATCCCACCAGTAGGGCGTCTCGCAAAATCCGTCGGCAAAGATATCGGCCATGGTCGCCTCCGTTTGTCGCCATCATCCTAATCCCGTTTTCGGCGCTGGCACCATGCCTTGCAGACGCTATGATTGCCCCAACAATGGGCAACCTTACCGGGAGACGACCATGCTTGAAGGCCAGATGATGGATCGGCCGCTGCAGATCATCGATATCTTGAAACATGCAGCCAAGGCATTTCCCACAATAGAGGTCGTGAGCCGCACGGTTGAGGGCCCGATCCATCGTTACGGCTATCGCGATGCCTACAAACGCACCGCCCAGCTTGCCCATGCGCTGAAGGCGCTGGGTATTGAGGAAGGCGACCGGGTTGGCACCATCGCCTGGAACACGTTCCGGCATTTTGAGCTTTACTACGGTGTCTCTGGCATCGGTGCAGTGTGCCACACACTCAACCCGCGCCTGTTTGCCGATCAATTGGAATACATTGTCAACCATGCCGACGACCGGGTGATCTTCATCGACAGCAATCTGCTGCCGGTGGTCGAAAAAATGGCCGACAAGTTCCCCGGCGTGAAGGCCTACATCGTGATGAGCGATCGGGAGAACATGCCCGAGACATCATTGCCCAATGCCCTGTGTTACGAAGAATTGCTGGCTGGCCAACCCGAAACCTTTGACTGGCCCCTGCTCGACGAAAAAACCGCGTCGGCCATGTGTTACACGTCAGGCACCACGGGCAATCCCAAGGGCTCCCTCTACAGCCATCGCTCGACCGTGCTGCACGCTCTGGGCCTGCTGGCACCTGGCGTGATGCCCTTTGGCCTGGGCACCTGCGTGCTGCCGGTTGTGCCGATGTTCCACGTCCAGGCCTGGGGTCAGCCCTATGCCGCACCCATTGCCGGGACCAAGCTGGTGCTGCCCGGTCCCAAGCTGGACGGCGAGAGCATTTATGAACTGCTGGAGAACGAAGGCGTGACACTGACCCTGGGCGTTCCCACGATCTGGATGGGCCTGCTGACCCATCTGCGCGAAACCGGAAAGCGGTTCACCACCCTGTCGCATCTTGTCAGTGGCGGTGCTGCCATCCCGCTTTCCATGATCAAGGCGTACGAGGAAGAATATGGGCTGAACGTGGTGCAGGGCTGGGGCATGACAGAAACCAGCCCGGTATGCTGCGCCGGGGCAAACGGACCGGAAATGGAGGGTCTGGAAGGTGATGCCCGCCATGAGCAGAAACTGCGGCAGCGTCAGTTCTTTGGCGTCGAGCTGCGTCTGATCGATGAAGACGGCAACGAGCTGCCCCATGACGGCGAGACCCAGGGTGAACTCCAGTGCCGTGGCCCGTGGATCATCAATGGCTACTACAGGAACGAGGAAGCAAGTGCCGCCGCCATGACTGGGGATGGTTGGTTTCGCACCGGCGACGTTGCCACGATTTCAGACGGCGCGTTGCTCCAGATTACCGACCGGACCAAGGACCTGATCAAGTCGGGTGGCGAGTGGATCAGCTCGATCGACCTGGAAAACGAGGCGATGAGCCATCCCGATGTGGCCGAAGCCGCGGCCATCGCCATGCCGCACCCCAAATGGCAGGAACGCCCGATGCTGATCATCGTGGCACATCCGGGAAAGAATCCCGGCGCGGAAGCGATCCGGGAGCATCTCAAGAGTCGTATCGCGAGTTGGTGGATGCCAGACGACATCGCCTTTGTCGAAGAGCTTCCCCACACCGCCACGGGCAAGGTCTCCAAACTGCAGCTACGTGAACGGTTCAAGGACCACGTGCTGTCGACGGCGTGAGTTGTAGCGCTCACGCACCTGTGCCATGAATTGATTCTTCGTCGTCAGATTTGATCGTCAGGCTTCGGTTCGGAGAAATGTCATGAGGTACAAGGGTCGGATTGGAACCTCTCTGCTCGCCGGTGTCGGCGTGTGGCTGGCCGCACAGGCGGCCTCGGCAGAGCCTTTGGCCGACATAGCGCTGCCGCTGTGCTCCAGCGTCGATGCCGACGCAGCGAGCGATACGCCGCGCTCACCCAACTGCTCGAACCCGTCTCCCGACGTGCTCGCCGTCGAGCTTACCGCCTCGCGCGGCGAGATCACGATCGGCGACTACAAAATCGCCGACGCCTACCTCTACAACGGCAGCTACATGCCGGAGGTCTGGCGCATCGACCCGGGCGATACCATCGATGTGCGGTTCTCGAACGAACTGTCAGGTTCGTTCGGACAGATCTCGAACATCCACACTCACGGTATGTTGGTCACGCCGATCAACGCGGGCGGCACGAACCTCAGCGAACCCATGGGCGACAACATCCTGCCGCTGTTCGCTTCGACCGCGCTTGGACCGATCAATCCCGAACCCGCGCCGTCAAGCGCCGTGGGCAGCCTGGTCGAACTCGCCCAGGCGCCGGACTCGGTGTCGGCGGCGTTGGGCTTCATCTGCCGCAACAGCACGGTCGTGCTCCCCGTGGTGGACGGCTCGGGCGACTACAGCATCCCGATTCCGTCGGATCACCCCGTCGGACTGTTCTGGTATCACCCACACCCCCACGGTCTTTCGGAGGCCCAGGTCGGCGGCGGCCTCGCGGGCCTGATGACCGTGGGCCTGCCCAACGACTACATCGGCGACACGCCCGACACCGGCGAGCTCGAACACCGGCTGCTGATGTTGAAGGACCTGCAGCTCACCCGCGAGGCGGGCGATGAGATGTGGCACGTCAACGACACGCCGTCCGACACCAACTGCTCGCTGACCGGGGACGACGCCGACAAGGTCGCGATCAGCACCGGCGTCTGCCTTAACGGCGACGACATGGCCTGGCTGTTCACCGTCAACGGCCAGCTTTATCCCACGATCGAGGTCGATGAGGGGCATCCCCAGCTCTGGCGCATCGCCAATACCGGCGCGGACATCACCTATAACCTGGAACTGGTGGAGACCCTGGCCGACGGCAGCGAACGCAAGCTGCCCTTCCAGATCGTCAGCGTCGACGGCGTCGCGGTTGGACAGCCCAATGCCGAAAGCGCGCTGGTGCGCGACAGCCTGCTGATGATGCCGAGTTCACGCATCGAGATCTACGTCGCCTACGACGACGGCAGCGGCCGGTCCGTGCCCGAAGAGGGCGCCCACGCCGTGCTGCGCCAGGCTGGCTTCCTGACCGGCGAGAAGCCGGGCGAAGGCGCCACCTGGCCGCCGGTCGACCTCACCGAAGTGGTCTTCGTGCCGACCGGCGACGGCAGCGGGGCCCCCGCACCCAGCGTGGTCAACGTGGAGGGGCAAGCGCCTGCGGGTGTGGCCACGAGCTACGCCGGGTCCGGTGACGAGAGTTGTCCGCGCCTGGGCCCGGACGAAAGCCGCATGGTCGTCTTCAACGTCCAGGAGTTTTCCGCCGATCAGATGCCCGGGGTCGACTATGCCGTGCCGCCGAACTGTCCGATCGCGCCGGGTGACGAAAACTTCTTCAACACGATCGGCACGACGTTCGCGACGGTCGGCAACCCTTCTTCGCTCGACGAGATACTGACGACCTATGACAAGGCGCTTGGCGATCTTTACGCCACATCCTTCGGCGACACGACGGCGGCCAACCGAGGCAAGTGCTTCAACGCGGAGCTCGACACCTGCGTGCCGTACCCCTCAGTCGAAACCTGGTGGGTGGTCAACGCCTCCAACGAGGGGCACAACTTTCATATCCACCAGAGCCGTTTCCAGGTGCTCGAGGTGGTCGGCACAGGTGATGATTTTTCGCCTGATACCAGGCTCTGGCACGACAACTATCCTGTGCTGGTGGGTCAGGCGGTCAAGCTGCGCATTCACTTCGATCGCCCCGAACAGGTTGGCGAGTTCGTCTACCACTGCCACATCCTGCTGCACGAGGATGGCGGCATGATGGCGCTGATGGAGGTTCGCGATACTGGACAGTGACGGTGCGGTCGCCATGCCGCACCCAAAATGGCAGGAACGCCCGATGCTGATCATCGTGGCACATCCGGGCAAAAATCATGATGCCGATGCGATCCGCGAACACCTGAAGACACGTATAGCAAGCTGGTGGATGCCCGACGACATCGCCTTTGTCGACGAGCTTCCCCACACCGCAACGGGCAAGGTTTCCAAACTGCAGCTTCGTGAGCGGTTCAGGGATCACGTGTTGCCGACCGCTTAAGGACACCTCATGACAAGAACCCTGCTGAAGAATGCGACCATCGTCACCGTGGATCGCAAGCTGGGCGTGCTCGATCACTGCGATCTGCTGATCGATGGTGAAACCATTGCAGAGATCGGTCAGGGGCTTGTGGTTGACGATGCCGAGGTGATCGATGCCAGTGACATGATCGTCATGCCGGGCCTGATCAATCCCCACATTCATGCCTGGGAAACGGTTCTGCGCGGCCTTGGTGCCGACTGGAAGGAAAGCGAGTATTTCGACGTGGTGCTGGGCCGCCTGGCTGAACATTTCACACCAGACGATATTCATCAGTCCACGCTGTTTGGCGCGCTGAACCAGATCGACAGTGGCTGCACCACGATGCTGGAATGGTGTCACAACACGGCAACGCCCGATCACAGCGACATGGTGATCGCGGCGCTGGAAGAATCCGGCATCCGGTCCATCTTTGGTCATGGCACGCCCAAACCGAACCAGAAGGAAGGCGAACCGCACTTTTCCGAACGTCCCTTCCCTGCCCATGAAATCAAGCGCCTGCGTGAAGGCCGCTTTGCCACGAACGAGGGCATGGTTTCGCTGGCCATGTGCATCCTGGGTCCCGACTATGCCGGGATCGAGGTGAACCGGCATGACTTTGCCCTGGCACGCGAATACGACCTGATGACCAGCGCCCATGTCTGGGGCGGCGACGCCCGCAAGACACCGGGCGGGTATCAGACCATCGTGGATGAAGGCCTGATGGACCCGCGCCACAATGCCGTGCATGCCAACTTCTTCGAGCAGGACGAAGTGCAGCTGCTGGTCGATCAGGGGGCTTCGATCACGGCCACAGCGACCATTGAAGTCGGCGTGCCGCGGGCACCGATGATCAGCAGCGTAATCCGCGCCGGCGGCAAACCTTCCATCGCCATCGATACAGAGATCGAAGTTTCCGGCAACATGTTCGACATCATGAAAGGCTCAGACAAGCTGCAGGCCGCGTTTGACTCGATGGAAGCCTATGACCCCGCGGCCCGGCGCGAGAGCAAGGGGCGCCCGGATGTGGACGGCATTGTCACGGCCCAGGAGATCTCGTGTGATTCCAACGATGTGCTGGAATGGGCAACGATCAACAACGCCTGCGCCATGGGTCTGGAATCACAGACGGGTTCGCTGGTGGTGGGCAAGAAGGCTGACATCGTGCTGTTGCGCAAGAACGACCTCAACCTCTTCCCCGTGACCGACCCGGTGCAGACCATCGTGGTCCATGCCAACCAGTCCAATGTGGATACGGTGTTCGTCAACGGCGTGATGAAAAAGCAGCATGGCAGGTTGCTGGAGGATGCCGGCCGCCTGGCTGCCATCCGCTCGAACCTGGCAGAAGCCCGGCATCGCCTGCTCGGGCTGGCCACAGAGATGGGCCATTCCATCGGCTGAAGGCCTGTGTTCAGGCCGGTGCGACCACGTCATAGATGAGTTTGATGCCGATCAGGAACGCGGCGGCATAGACGATGTTGTAGAAAACCTTTTCGGAGACCGCCTTGTTGAGGCGCACGCCGACATAGACGCCGGCCGGCACCAGGGGTGCCAGCATCAGCGCTGTTGCGAGGTTTTCGAAGGCCAATTGCCCGGTCAGGAAGTAGGGCGGGATCTTGATGAGATTTACGACCGCGAAGAACAACACCGCCGTGGCGGCATACTCGACCTTGGGCAGGCGCTGGGGCAGCAGGTAAACCTGCAGCGGTGGTGATCCGGCATGGGCAACATAGCTGGTGTAACCGGCGCAACCGCCCCAGAAAAACCCCTTTCCGGCATGCGGGGGCATGCCAGCAGCAGCACGGCGAAAGACGACCATGTAGATCGTGAAAACAATCGCAATCACGCCTACGATCAGGCGCACGGCATCTTCGCTGGTGACTTCAGCCATCAGCCAGCCCACAAAAATGCCGACGGCAGCACCAGGCAGCAGCGATTTCAGGTTCCTGAACGAGAGATTCCGGCGATAAGCCCAGACGCTGAAACCGTCCATGAGCACCAGCAATGGCAGCATGATGCCGGCGGCCTGTAGCGGAGAAATGACCAGCGACATCAGCGGGACCGCAAGCAGAGCAACGCCGCCAAAGCCCCCTTTCGAGATTCCGGTCAGGAAAACAGCCGGGATGGCGGCGAGATAGAAATACGGGTTTTCAAGCACGTCGCGAGGTTCCAACCATATCTGATCCTGCCTTTACGTACCCGAAGACCGAACAGGTCAGGTTGGTTTCTTCTTACCCGGTCGCCCTGTGGTTTGGCGAATGATTGCATGGTGGAGCATGAAGCTGCTTCCAAGAACGCGTTGGGTGGTTAGGATGGCACCCATCAGAAAATGAGCGGAACAGCCATCATGGATTTCGATTATCCCGATCACGTAACGGACCTCATGGCCCGCGTTTCCACCTTCATGGATGCGCACATCTACCCCAACGAACATCTCTATGAGGAGCAGACCCGGGAGTTTGGCTGGACAAAAGCGCCGCCGATCATCGAGGAATTGAAGGAAAAGGCACGCGCTGAGGGATTGTGGAACATGTTCCTGCCCGACAGCGAGCGCGGCTTCGGGCTCTCCAATCTTGAATATGCGCCGCTGTGCGAACTGATGGGCCGCAGCTTCATTGCGCCCGAAGTTTTTAATTGCGCGGCACCCGACACTGGCAACATGGAAGTGCTGGAGCGTTACGGCAGCGAGGAACACAAGGACGAATGGCTGAAACCCCTGCTGGACGGCACGATCCGTTCGGCCTTTGCCATGACCGAGCCTGCGGTTGCGTCATCGGATGCCACCAACATCGAAACCAGCATTGTGAAATCGGGCAACGGCTACACCATCAACGGGCGCAAATTCTATATTTCAGGCGCCGGTGATCCCCGCTGCAAGATCCTGATCGTGATGGGCAAGACTGACCCGGAAGCCGACCGTCACCAGCAGCAATCGATGATCCTGGTGCCCATGGACACGCCTGGCGTCAAGGTGGTTCGCCCCATGCATGTCTTCGGCAACGACCATGCGCCTCATGGCCACATGGAGATGACCTTTGACGACGTAAAGGTGCCGGCCTCCAACCTGCTGCTGGGCGAAGGGCGCGGCTTCGAGATTGCCCAGGGGCGGCTTGGCCCGGGGCGCATCCATCACTGCATGCGCCTGATCGGACTGGCCGAACGTGCGCTGGAGACCATGTGCCGGCGCGTGGAAGACCGCGTTGCCTTCGGGCGCAAGCTTTCCCAGCGCGACACGATCCGCGCCGACATCGCCGACAGCCGCATCGAGATCGATATGGCCCGCCTGCTGGTGCTGAAAGCCGCCGACATGATGGACCGCGTGGGCAACAAGGCCGCAAAAAGCGAAATCTCGGCGATCAAGGTGGTCGCGCCCAACCTGGCCCAGCGCGTCTGCGACCGCGCCATCCAGGCCCACGGGGCGCTGGGCATCAGCCAGGACACGGTGCTGGCCCACGGCTGGATGTATGCCCGCACGATCCGCTTTGCCGACGGCCCCGACGAGGTCCATCGCGGCGTGATCTCGAAGATCGAGCTGGCAAAACACCAGTCTGGCTGAAGACCTAAAAAACGTTCAGAAATCTGTCCGATTCTGCCTTCGCCATTCGTCTATGGAGTGACACCGCATTCATGCGGGCGTCTCCACATTGCGAACACTCTGCGAGGATATCGTCATGACGACCTATATGCTGATGCTGAACCATGCCCCAGACCGTTACGACGGCCTGTCTGAAGACGACTACATGGCCATCATCAAGGACTATGTCGGCTGGGTTGAGGCCATGACGGAAAAAGGCATCTACAAGGGCGGCCACAAGCTCGACGATGGTCCCGGCAAGACGCTGACCGCCGCCAGCGGTCAGATTGAAGTGCATGAGAGCCCGTTTGCCGAACTGCCCGAGGTTCTAGGCGGCGTGATGCTGTTCGAGGCCGAAGACGAGGCGGCGGCCATCGCGATTGCCAAGGCGCATCCGCATTTCAAGCACAACACGTCTCTTGGGCTGCGCGCCATTCAAGACGTGTGATGGAGGCGGCGGGCGGCCTTCCCGTCACCCGATTGCTGGACAGGATTGTCCGGCGCGAACGCAGCCGCCTGGTCGCCCACCTTGTCGGGCGTCTGGGCGGTGCGCGCCTTGATCTGGCCGAGGATGTCACCCAGGAAGCCCTGGCGGTCGCCCTGGCAAGCTGGCCCTATCAGGGGCTGCCGGACAACCCGGCGGCATGGCTGGCGCGGGTTGCCCGCAACAAGGCCTATGACCGCCTGCGCCGGGAACGCCGCGAACTTCCCTATGACGCCGAGATCGACAAGCGTAGCACCAACCCGGAGATTGCTCCGGACAACACGCCCGACCAGGATCCTGAACTGCGCCTGATCTGGCTGTGCTGTCATAACAGCCTTTCGGAACGCGACCGTCTGGCCCTTACCGTCAAGATTGCCGGTGGCTTCACGACCGGTGAGGTTGCCGGCCTGTTTCTAACAAGTCAGGAGGCCATGGCCCGGCGCCTGACGCGCGCCAAGCAGACTCTGCGCGGTTCAGAGAAAGAGCTTCACGAAACACCCGAGACCATCGATCTGGCCGCACGCCTGAAATCCGTGCTGAAGGTGATCTATCTGATGTTTGCCATGGGGTATGCGCCCCGCAGAGGCGAATACGCCGTGCGCAGCGATATTGCCCTGGAAGCGCTGCGGCTTGCCCGTCTGCTTGCCGGACACGCACCGACCGCAACTGCCGAGGCTGCCGCACTGTGCGCCCTGCTATGTTTTCAGGCCTCACGCCTAGCAGCCCGAGAAACCGCCCAAGGCGGGATCATCCTGCTGGAGTTTCCGTTGATCGCGGCCTGTGGGACCGCAATCTGATCGCCGAGGGCCTTGGCCACCTGCAAACCGTGCGGCAGGCCCCTGTCGTGTCGCGTTACCACCTGGAGGCCGGCATCGCCGCGACCCATGCCCTGGCGCCCAATTGGGAATCCTGCGACTGGTCCGCCATTGTCCGGCTCTACGGGCACCTTGAAACCATGACCCGGTCGCCGGTCGTGGCAGTCAATGCCGGTGTTGCGCTTGCCATGGCAGGCGATCCGGACGCGGCCATGAAGAAACTTGAGGCCGTCTCTGACCTTGCATCCATGCACACCTATGCCCCCTATTTTCTGGCCAGAGCCGAGGTCCTGGCGCGACAGGGCAAGGACGGGGCGGCCCGGGAGTCATGGCAGCGGGCCCTGACATGCCCGATGTCGGAGCCCGTTGCCGCGGTGATCCGGGAGAGGTTGTCCAGTCTGACCGGTTGATGTTGACCTGTCTGTGCACCACTCTTGGATCAGATGGTTCCAATCCTCTGGAATTCGATCTAGCGTTGTGCAGCGCAATATATGATTTCGCAGGTGCGGGAGGAATGACGTCGATGGTTGGTTACGAGAAGCACGGTTCGGTTGCGGTCCTGACGGTCGACAATCCCACCGGTCAACGCCATGAGCCCCGGTGTGCCCAAGGGCATCTGCGAGGGCGTGGCCAGAGGCCAATGCCGAGGATGACGTCAAGGCGATCGTGCTGATCGGCGCGGGGCGCGGGTTCATTGCCGGCGCCGATATCCGCTACTTCTCCCTGCCCTGGCCCGACGGCGAAGAGAAGTTCGCCGACATCATCGCGGCCTTTGAAGCCAGCCCCAAGCCGGTGGTTGCCGCGATCCACGGTCACGCCCTGGGCGGTGGCCTGGAAACGGCGATGGCCTGTCACTACCGGGTGATCGTGCCCAGCGCGCAGGTCGGCCAGCCGGAAGTCAATCTGGGCTTCCCTCCCGGTGCCGGCGGCACCCAGCGCCTGCCGCGGCTGGCCGGGGTCGAAGGTTGCGCTCGATCTGATCGTGTCGGGCCGTCCGCTGAAGGCCCCCAAGGCAGCCGAGGCCGGCATCGTCGACAAGGTGATCGAGGGGGACCTGCTGGAAGGCGCCGGTCGCCTTTGCCGCCGAGAAAGGCGCCCAGGGCGGCCCCCACCAGCGCGCACCAGGGATATCGAGATCAGGCTTGAGGACCGCGGCGTGTTCGACGCCATGCGCGAGAAGATCAAACGCAAGGCAAGGGGCATGCGCGCGCCCTATGCCTGCATCGAGTGTGTCGAGGCTGCCGTCGACCTGCCCTTTGACGAGGGCGTGGCGCGCGAGCGCGAGATCTTCGAGGTCTGCGTTGCAATTCCGACGAATCCCGCGCCATGCGCCATGTCTTCTTTGCCGAGCGGGCCGCGCGCAAGATTCCCGGCATCGGGAAGGACGTGAAGCCGCGCACGATCGCCAAGGCAGGCGTTCTGGGCGCCGGCACCATGGGCGGCGGCATTGCCATGAACTTCGCCAATGCCGGCATTCCCGTCACCCTCGTCGAGCAGAGCCAGGAGAACCTGGACCGCGGCATGGGGAGTCATCGAGCGGAACTATGCCAGCACGGTGGCCAAGGGCCGCCTGCCCCAGGCACGCCATGGATGCCAATGCATGGCGCGCATCACGCCCTCGGTCTCCATGGAAGACCTGGGTGATGCCGACATGATCATCGAGGCGGTGTTCGAGCTGATGGCGGTGAAGAAGGAAGTCTTTGCCAAGCTGGATGCGGTGGCCAAGCCCGATGCGATCCTGACGTCGAACACGTCCTATCTGGACGTCAACGAGATTGCCGCTTCCATCCCAGGGCGCGCCGGCAACGTGCTGGGCACCCATTTCTTCAGCCCGGCCAACGTGATGCGCCTGGTGGAAGTTGTGCGCACCGACAATGTGAGCGACGAGAACCTGGTCACGACCATGGCGATCGGCGCAGGCGATGCGGAAGCTGCCGATCGTGACCGGCGTCTGCCACGGCTTCATCGGCAACCGCATGCTGGAAGGCTACTTCGGCGAAGCCTCGATCATGATCGAGGAAGGCGCGCGCCCGCTCCATATCGACACCGTGATGTTCGAATACGGCATGGCCATGGGCCCGCTTGCGGTGATGGATCTGGCCGGGCTCGATATCGGCTGGAGCAAACGCAAGGATGCCGGTGGCGGGGTTGCCACCGAAGGCCGGGGCGCCTTTGTCTCGAACCGCCTGTGCGAGATGGGCCGGTTCGGCCAGAAGACGCGGCGCGGTTTCTATATCTATGAAGAAGGCAGCCGCCGCCCCGTACCCGATCCCGAGGTCGACCAGCTCACCCTGGATGCGGCCACGCATTACGGGCTGGAGCATCGCGAATTCAGACGATCAGGAAATTCTGGAGCGGTGTCTCTATCCCCTGATCAACATCGGTGCCGATATCCTGCACGAGGGTCATGCCCTGCGCGCCAGCGACATCGACCTGGTCTACATCAACGGCTATGGCTTCCCGACACGTCGCGGCGGCCCCATGCACTGGGCCGGCACGGTGGGGCTCAAGACCGTCTATGAGAAGGTCTGCGCCTATCACGAGAGCCCTGGGCTTTGATCACTGGAAGCCCTCACCCCTGCTGAAGAAGCTGGCGGAGGAAGGCAAGACATTCGAGGATTACGACAAGGAGCAGTGAGCCCCTGAGGCCCACCTGCCGACCAGACAGACCAAGAGGATCAGATCATGCGTGAAGCCGTTATCGTTTCCACCGCCCGCACCCCGATCGGCAAAGCCTATCGCGGCGCCTTCAACAACACCCACGGCGCTACGCTGACGGGCCATGCCATTGCCCATGCCGTGGAGCGTGCCGGCGTTGAAGGCGGTGAGGTTGAAGATGTCATCATCGGTTGCGGTCTTCCCGAAGGTGCGACGGGTCACAACATGGCGCGTCTGTCAGCCGTGCGTGCCGGCCTGCCTGTCAGCACAGCGGCAACCACAATCAACCGGTTCTGCAGCTCTGGCCTTCAGGCGATCAGTTCAGCGGCCCATCGCATCATCGTCGATCAGGTCGATGTTGCGGTTGCCGGCGGGGTCGAGCAGGTGAGCCTTGTGCAGAACGAGCACATGAATCACTACAAGGCCAAGGAAGACTGGCTGATGGAACACAAGCCGGACCTGTGGATTCCCATGATCGACACGGCCGACATCGTGTCAGAGCGTTACGGCGTCAGTCGCGCCGATCAGGACGCCTATGCCCTGCAGAGCCAGCAGCGCACGGCAGCGGGCCAGGAAGCAGGACGCTTCGATGTCGAGATTGTTCCGATCACAGCGGTGAAGCTGGTTCAGGACAAGGAAACCAAGGAAATCAGCGAGCAGGAAGTCACGCTCGACAAGGACGAAGGCAACAGGCCCTCGACCACGCTGGAGGGTCTTGCAGGTCTGAAGCCGGTGATGGGTGAAGACAAGTTCGTCACGGCAGGCAATGCCAGCCAGCTTTCCGATGGTGCTTCGGCCTGCGTCATGATGGAGCGCAGCGCTGCCGAGAAGAAGGGCCTGGAGCCACTGGGCATCTATCGCGGCATGGTCGCTGCAGGTTGCGAACCCGACGAAATGGGTATTGGCCCGATCTATGCCGTGCCGCGTCTTCTGGAGCGCAATGGCCTGACCATCGATGACATCGACCTGTGGGAACTCAACGAAGCCTTCGCCGCACAGGTGCTTTATTGCCGCGACAAGCTGGGCATCGACAACGACAAGCTCAACGTCGATGGCGGCTCGATCTCGATCGGCCATCCCTATGGCATGTCGGGCGCACGCATGACCGGCCACGCACTGATCGAAGGCAAGCGCCGTGGCGCCAAAAACGTCGTCATCACCATGTGCATCGGCGGTGGCCAGGGCATGGCGGGTCTGTTCGAGATCTGCTGAGGGCTGTCGGGCTCAAAACCACCCCCTCCCAACCGTCATCGCCCCACTTGATGGGGCGATTCATGCCGAACCAATGGCCAACCGCACGGCTGGCATGTGCTGCACCAGCGGCGGTATGGATACCCCGGTCAAGCCGGGGCATACGGGGTTTCAGGCCGTCAGAGACTCCTTGCCCAGGATCGCGTCAGCCAGCTTCTCGGCCAACATGATCACGGGTGCGTTGATGTTGCCGCTGGTCAACGTCGGCATGATGGAAGCATCGATCACGCGTAAGGCATCGGCACCCTGCACCCTGGCCTGGCCATCAACCACGGCATCGGCGTCGCTGCCCATGCGGCAGGTGCCGCAGGGGTGATGGGTGGAACGCAGGTTGGTGCGCAGAAAGGTTTCGAGATCGCTGTCAGTTGCTAACGCAGCCCCTGGCACGACTTCACGGCCACGGTAAGCGTCGAACGCAGCCTGGGCGAAGATTTCGCGAAGATGCGTGATGCCGTTGATCAGGGTGGCGACATCCCGATCATCCCCGAGATAGTTGAAGCGCACGACAGGTGCAGCTTCAGGATCCGAACCAGCAAGGTCAACACTGCCCCGGCTGGCAGGATGCATCAGCATGGCGGTTGCCTGGTAACCATGGGGTTCGGGCAGAGGCGAGCCGTCAGGCATGACAAGCACCGGGATGAAGACATACTGGATGTCCGCGCGCGCACTGTCTGGAGCAGAACGCACATAACCCGCAGCTTCGAAGTGGTTGGTCGATGCCGCTCCGCTGCGCGTCAGCAACCAGCGCAAGCCGACCAGACCCTTGTTCTGCCAACGCAGAGCAGGCGTCATGCTGACCGGTTGTGTGCAGGAAACCATCACGGCGACATCGACATGGTCCTGCAGGTTCTGACCCACCTGGCCCAGATCCGCGGCGACCGGAATGCCGCGCTGGCGCAGATGCTCAGCCGGGCCAAGGCCAGAAAGCATCAGAAGCTTGGGTGAGTTGATAGCCCCGGCACACAGGATGACTTCACGATCAGCATGGAAACGAACCTCTCGTCCCCTGAGCAGGCAATCAATGCCAGTGGCACGGTTACTCTCCATGACGACGCGCCGGGTCGGACACGTTGCATGCACGGTCAGATTGGAGCGATGACGCACAGGGTGCAGATACGCCGTGGCAGAGCTTTCACGCCTGCCCTCATGGATGGTCTGGTCCATGGCGCTGAAACCCTTCCTGTTGGGCGCCATTGGTGTTGTCGTGCAGGGCGTGGCCAGCCTGCTCTGCAGCCTGCAAAAAAGCCTGATACAGCGGGCCGGAAGCTTCGGGTGCGCGGACATGCAACGGTCCCTCTCCGCCGCGCCAGGAATCAGCGCCGCCCGAGAAGGTCTCCATCTTGCGGAAGTAAGGCAGGCAATCGTCCCAGGACCAACCCGGCAAGCCATTCTGCGCCCAGCCGTCAAAGTCCTGGCGCTGGCCGCGCACGAAGGACATGGCATTGACCGAGGAAGACCCGCCGAGAACACGGCCCCGGGGAATCGGAAACCGCTTTGCGTTGGCATATTCCTCGGGCTCGCTGCGGTAACCCCAGTCGAAGCGGGACCGGCTGATGGCATAGGTGAAGGCGGCGGGCATGCGGATGAACAGGCTGTTGTCGGACGGTCCGGCCTCAACCAGCAGGACCGAAATATCGGGGTCAGCCGACAGGCGGTTGGCGAGCACGCAACCGGCCGATCCTGCGCCGACGATGATGTAATCGAAGGACTGATTCATTCGGGAAATCAGGTCCTGGCGCGCAGCAACTTGCCCGTGGATGTGGCCGTGGCGATCAGTTTTCCGTTCTGGTGGAGTTCACCATCAAGATAACCGATGGAGCGGCCTGCACTGACCACCCTGCCCGTGGCCTCCATCGGACCTGGCCTGCCCGGCGCCATGAAACTCACTTTGATTTCGAGCGTCGCAACGCCCTCGCAAAGGTCCGGCTCACACATTGCGGCATAGGCCATGACAGCATCGATCATTGCCGTGATGAATCCGCCCTGCACGACATCACCGGAATGGCAGAACTCAGGTGCCGCAGCAAACGTCATGGTGAGCTTGCGCGCGTCGGGATCAAACTCCGTCGCATGGCCCTGCATCATGGTGACACAGGGTGGCCACGCCGCGTTGAGGCGCTCAAGAACCGTCTCGCTACTCATGACATCCCTCTCAAATCCGACAAAATGGCCTGTGCTGCATTGTGGCCTGGAACCCCACTGACCGTACCGCCGGGCCAGGTGCCCGAGCCGCAGAGATAAAGGCCCGGCATCGACATGCGATAGGCCGACCAACCTGGTGCAGGACGCAGGCCGAACATGTGGGCGGGCAACATATCAACATGCATGATGTTGGCATCGCGCAAACCGAATTCCTTTTCGATGTCGGCCGGGCTGAGGAACTTTGTATCAATGATGCGGTTTCTGCAGATCAGGCATGTATTCAGCGATCAGATCGATACAGCGGTTGCCGAAGCGGTCACGCTCGGTATCCCAGCTTCCTTGAGCCAGCGTGACCGGGGCATGCCAGATGTTGCAGCTCATGATGTGTTTGCCCGCCGGCGCCATGGCAGGGTCCATCACGGACGGGATTAGGCCCAGAATGATGGGATCAGCGGAAGGCCGACCGTACTTGGCGTCATCATAGGCCCGTTCCATGTAATCAAGGCCAGGTGCCAAACGGAACTGACAGCCGGCATAGGCCTGACCCAGGCCTTTGGGCGCGGCGGCAAAGGTCGGCAGACCGTCGAGCGCCAGCGCCATCTTGAAGGCTGAACCGCGCACGGGTAGCGACTTCATCTTGCCTTCAAGGTCATCACCCAGAACGCCGGTATCCAGCAAATCCAGTAGTGTCGTGCGCGGGTGTAGGTTGGAGGCGACGATTTCAGACGCAATGAACGATCCGTCCTCAAGCTCGACGCCGCGAACCTGTTTTCCTTCCGTCACGATGGCACGCACACCGGCGTCGACCTGCACGACGCTGCCACGCGCTTCAACCGCACGTCGCATGGCGCGCGTCACAGCACCCATGCCGCCGACCGGCAGGCCTGTTGAACCCCGCAGATACTGTTTGCGTGGGTCATGGCCGGCATCGGCGGCTGAAGAGGCCATGGAAAGCGGGCGCATCATCAGCAAGGCCGCACTGCCCGGAGCGTAGGGGCCGATCAGGTTGGAGGTGACCGAGATCGCCGCGATGGTGGATTTCAGTTCCTCGGATTCCAGCCAGTCGTCCAGCAGGTCCTTCAGGCTGCCCAGAAAGACACGGGCAAAGGCTTCCTCATCGGCCGGGGTCTCAAGCCGCGCGGTGAGCTCACGCAGGCTGGGCGGCGGCTCAAAAATGGAAATGCCCAGGCGTTCGGCAAAGGCGTTGAGATATTCGAACATCGCGCCATAGCCCCGAACATCACGTTCGGAGAATTTTGCGATCTCGCGCGCGGTCGCTTCAGGATCACGCCAGGCAACCATTGCCCTTCCATCAGGGAAAGGAACCACCAGCGAGGGGTCCGGGCGCACAAACTCCAGGCCGTGTTTGGCGAGTTCCAGATCGGCCACAACCTTGGGCTCAAGCGAGCCTGGCGAATTGGGCAGCGAAGCGTGGTAGCCGGGGAAAAACTCGTAATCGGTGCTGAGACCACCGACGGCCGAACGGCGTTCGAGGACCAGAACCTTCAAGCCAGAGCAGGCCAGATAACCAGCACAGGTAAGACCGTTGTGCCCTGCACCAACAACAACGGCATCAAATTCCGGCGTTTGTGTCATTTCCATACCGCACAGTTCATGCCGCAATCCTGCTTAGCCGTTGCCGTTTGTTCCAACAAGGCCCCCGTCGCCGATTGCACGCGGTCACGAACCATAGGAAGCTGACTGAAATTCACTCACATGCAGCAAGGCATCATGACCGTCAGCGATTTAGAAACGATTGAAGTGCGCCCCGACGAGAAGGTGGATCTGACACGCCTGGAGCCGTGGCTGCGCGAGAATCTGGAGGGTGCGGAAGGTCCGTTATCCCTGCGCCAGTTTGGCGGCGGTCACGCCAACCTGACCTATCTGCTGAACTTCGGGGAACGCGAATTCGTTCTGCGCCGGCCTCCACTTGGGCACATTGCACCGTCGTCCCATGACATGAGCCGTGAACACCGCATTCTGTCGCGGCTTTGGCGCCAGTGGGACATGGCACCACGCAGCTATGTTCTGTGCACAGACCACGACATTCTGGGCGCCGACTTCCATGTTCTGGAGCGACGGCATGGCTTTGTCCTGCGCGCCACCAATCCTGAGGTGACCGACGGCAAACCCGAATTGTGTCGGCGTATCGGTGAAATGACCGCCGATGTTCTGGCGAGCTTTCACATGGTCGATACCGACAAGGCCGGACTGGGGGATCTGGGCAGGCCCGAAGGGTTCGTCGAACGCCAGGTTGGTGGCTGGTCCAAACGCTGGGACGCTGCGCTTGATGAAACGTCACCTGATGCATCAACCGTCATGGCCTGGTTCCAGGCCGATATTCCTGCCGCCCAGGCTGCAACGCTGGTCCACAACGACTACAAGCTCGACAACATCATGGTAGCCCATGACGACCCGGCCAGGGCGGTTGCGGTGCTGGACTGGGACATGTGCACCCGTGGCGACCCCCTGCTCGACCTGGCGAACCTGGTGATCTACTGGAGCGAGGCAAGCGACAACGAGGTCTGGCGACGCGCCGTCTATATGCCGACCGACAAGCCGGGGTTTCCTTCACGCGCGGAGCTTGTTGCCCGTTACGCGGAGAAAACCGGCTTCGATGTCTCGCGGTTCGGCTGGTATGAGGCCTTCGGCACCTTCAAGGTCGCCGTGATCCTGCAGCAGATCTACATCCGCTACCTGCGCGGTCAGACCCGGGATGAACGGTTTGCCATCCTGGGCGACCGCGTGAAGGCATTGCTTTTGCGCTGCGAGGATCTGATGGCGCGGAATCAGTCCTAAGGACTGTTACGCCACCTTGAAGCCGAAACGGGTGCGGCGTTTTTCGATGAACTGCTGGTGATAGTCCTCGGCGACGCCAGAAGGTGGGTGCTTCGACGATCTCGGTGACGATCTTGCGATCGTCGTGGCGGGCCTGCTGGGCCGCATCGCGTGAGGCCTTGGCAGCAGGCAAGCTGCTCAGCACCATGGGCGTAAGATGGCGGAGCGGTACTGGCTGCCGACATCGGGGCCCTGACGGTTCATGGTCGTGGGGTCGTGGATCTCCCAGAACACCTTCAGCAGGTCTTCATAACTCGTGACTTCAGGGATCGAATTCGACCTCAACGGCTTCGGCATGGCCGGTCTGCTTACTGCAGACCTGCTCGTAGGTCGGGTTTTCGGTGTGTCCGCCGATATATCCCACGGCGGCATCGGTCACGCCGTTGATCTTGCGGAAGGTCTCTTCGGGGCTCCAGAAACAGCCGCATGCAAAGGTCGCCTTGGCCATGATATCTACTCCTGCAATGTGTTGCCGTAGAGATGGTCTCCGATACGGCCTAACACAAGAGTCGGAATCCGTCGCAACGTCGTGAGCCCGGCAACGGACCGTGCTACTCGGCAGCATCTGCCATGCGCTGTTTAGCGAGGTAGTGCTGCTGATCTTCAGGCGCCTTCCAGCAACGGCCAGCCGGTTCGACGTTGTCTGGGCACCGGCGGCGCGGCGTTCACCGACGGCAGCCTCAGCCATTTTGCGCTGCGCCTCATCATGAACAACCAGGGTTGAACGCACGATGGAACGCTGTTCGCCTGTCGCGTCGTGGTAGGATCAGAAGACCTCCAGAAGCGCTGCATAATCGGTCTGTTCGGGGTCAAAGGTCACCACAACAACCTCTGCATGGCCTGCAGCGCCTGAGAAAACAGTGGCCTCGTCCACATCATCGCGTTGACCGTTGGCATAACCAACCTCGGTAGCCGTGACACCAGGCGCACGATCAAACACATCCTGTGCGGCCCAGAAACAGCCCATTCCAAAGGTAGCTTTCACCATATTAATACGCTCCGCTTTCACTGGATTTCTGGACCATCAGGGGTCAGATGCCGTTGACGGCAATGGTCGAACCGCCATCGACCACAATGGTCTGGCCGGTGATGTAACGCCCGGCATCGGCAGCCAGGAAGATCGCCGTGCCTGCGATATCGTCAGGCTCGCCGATGCGGCGCAGGGGATACTGGGCTTCCACACTGGCGCGTTTGACGGGATCTTCCCAAAGCGCCTTGGCAAAGTCGGTCTTGATCAGACCCGGAGCAATGGTGTTGACGCGAATGCCGTGTTCGCCCCAGCGCACCGCCAGATTGCGCGCCATGGCCATATCTGCGGCCTTGGACATGCCGTAGGTCCCGATGTCGTCGGTACCCTTGAGCCCCGCAATCGAGGAAATCAAGATGATCGAGCCGCCCTTGCGTTCGACCATCTGTGGGATCACCAGGCGCGAGAGCCAGAGATTGGCGCGCACGTTGCAGTTCATGATCTTCTCGAACGCGCCCTCGTCAATCGTCGTCATGGGCCCGTAATGGGGATTGACCGCTGCGTTGCCGACCAGGCAGTCAATATGGCCATAGGCTTTCAGCGACTGTTCGATCAGGCTTTCGAGCTGTTCGATGTGGGTGACATTGCAGGCGATTGCCGTGGCATCTCCACCCTTGGCGCGAATCCCTTCAACCACCTCTTCACAGGCATCGATCTTGCGGCTGGAAACAACAACCTTGGCGCCTGCTTCAGCCATACGTTCGGCAATAGCCCGGCCAATACCCTTAGAAGCGCCGGTAATCACGGCAACCTGGCCCGTAAGGTCAAATAGACCCATGTCGTTCCTCCACATCCTGCTAATTCGTTGAACGAATATTGCACTGCACACAACGCGCATACTAGCATTGGAACAGCCATCCCATGGGGACAACCTGATGCAGATCACCTACACGCCACAAGAAGACGCCTTCCGCGCCGAAGTCCGTGCGTTTATCGAAGCCGAATGCGATCCGGCCGCGCGCGAGCGTGTGCAGAAAGGTCTGGCGCTCAAGAAGGAAGATTACGTCAATTGGCACAAGAAACTGGCAACCAAGGGATGGGCAGTTCCCCACTGGCCGGTCGAACATGGCGGCTGTGACTGGACGCCGGTTCAGCACTTCATCTTCGAGGAAGAAACGGGCAATGCCGGAACACCGCCGGGTGTGCCCTTTGGACCTGAAATGGTGGCTCCGGTGGTCTGGTCTTTCGGCAACGACGAGCAGAAGAAAAAGTATCTGCCGGGCATTCTCTCCGGTGAAGTCTGGTGGGCTCAGGGTTACTCCGAACCCAACGCCGGGTCGGACCTTGCCAGCCTGAAGACCAAAGCCGTGCTGGATGGTGACGAATACGTCGTCAACGGCGGCAAGACCTGGACGACCCTGGCGCAATATGCCGACTGGATCTTCCTGCTGGTGCGGACCGATTCCAGCGGCAAACGCCAGGAAGGCATCACCTTCCTGCTGGTCGACATGAACAGCCCCGGCATTACGGTGCATCCCATCATCACCATGGAAGGCGGCCACGAGGTCAACCAGGTGATCTTTGACGAGGTCCGGGTGCCCGTCGCCAACCGCATCGGCGAACAGGATAAGGGCTGGACCTATGCCAAGTTCCTGCTGGGCTATGAGCGCTTCAACATGGCAGGCATCCCCTCGGCCAAACGCCAGGTTCGCCGCCTGAAGGCCATTGCCGAGGATCAGGGCCTGACCAACGACATCCGCTTCCGCACCAAGATGGCGGATGCGGAAATCCAGATCATCACGCTGGAATCGACCATGCTGAAGATGCTGGCGGCCCAGGCCGCAGGCAAGGACCCGGGTCCTGAAGCGTCCTATATCAAGATCCGTGGCACCGAGATCGATCAGATGATGACCGAACTGACCATGGAAGCAGTTGGCCCCTATGTCATGCCGTTCTCGCTCAAGGCCTCCGAAGAGGGCTGGAACGAAGAACCGCTGGGACCTGAATATGCCGCCCCGGTCGCGCCGACCTACTTCAATACCCGCAAGGTCACGATCTATGGCGGGTCGAACGAAATCCAGAAAAACATCATCGCCAAGCACGTGCTTGGTCTCTAGGGAACCGGTCAAAATCCATGCTCGATCTTGAACTCAGCGAGGAGCAACAGCTTCTCCAGGACAGTGCCAACCGCTTTATCGAACGCGAGTACGACTTTGCCGACCGACGCAAGGCGGCCAATTTGGAAGAGGGATTCCGACGTTCGGCCTGGAAGACCTTTGCCGATCTTGGCTGGTTGGCTGTTGGCATGCCGGAAGACCAGGGTGGCTTTGGCAGCGCGCGCGAAACCGCCGTGCTGATGGAGGCCATGGGCCGGGGCCTGGTGGTCGAGCCCTATCTCGCCACGGTCGTGATGGCTGGCAAGACTGTGGCGCTGGCCGGCAATGACGCGCAGAAAGATGAACTTCTGGGCGCGGTGATCAGCGGCGACATGCTGATGTCGCTTGCTCACGGCGAACTGAAATCGCGCTACACCATTTCTCATGTCGAAACCCGTGCCGAGGGTTCGGGCGACAGCTGGGTGCTCAACGGCCACAAGGGCGTGGTGCTGAACGGCGATACGGCAGGCCGCCTGATTGTTTCGGCCCGCACCTCCGGCGCGACACAGGACGAGGACGGTATTTCGCTCTTTGTCGTTGATCCCAAGGCGGATGGCGTCACGGTACGCGGTTACCCCACCAACGACGGTGGGCGCGCCGCCGAGGTCAAGATGGAGAACGTCAAGGCGCTCGCGATCCTGGGGGACGAGGGCAAGGCCTATCCGGTGCTCGAAGAAGTCATGGACCGGGCGGCAGCGGCCATCTGTGCCGAATCGCTCGGATTGATGGCTGTCCTGAACGACATGACCACCGAATACGCCAAGACACGCGAGCAGTTCGGTCAGGCGATCGGCAAGTTCCAGATCCTGCAGCACCGCATGGTCGATATGTTCGTGGCGCTGGAGGAATCGCGCTCGCTGACTGCGGTCTACATGGCCGATGTTGATTCGAGTGACCGTGATGAACGTCGTTATGCCGTGTCTGCCATGAAGGTTCAGTGCGACAAGGCCGGGCGTTCGGTCGGCCAGGAGGCCGTGCAACTGCACGGCGGCATCGCCATGACCGACGATTATTCAGCCAGCCACTATTTCAAGCGCTTGAGCGTCATTGCGCGCCTGTTTGGTGATTCCGACTGGCATCTTGAACGCTTCGCTGATCTGACGCGTTAAGCCTCAGCCACGTTCAAGCCGCTGCAGTTCGGCCCGGGCTGCCCGTGCTTCGTTCTGGTCTCCGCCACATTCGATGGTAGCAGTGAAGCACTTCCTTGCTGTGGCCTTGTCACCGCCAAGCAAGGCATGCTGCCCGGAAAAGAACGCAAGAGTGCAACGTTCCTTCCCCACAAGTGAGGGCTCGAGAATCCAGCCGTTAGCCAGGGCATCAATGGCGTGATCGCGTGCATCGCCGATCGTGCTTTCCCGGGGCGCCGCAAACAGTGCTTGCCGGTCATCCCCTTTCCCTGCACGCATGCGCGTGAGCGCAATCCAGGCAAGGGCCAGGCCGCTGCGGGGGCCAATTGCCATGTAGCGATGAAAGGCATCGGCGGCATCGGCAAAGCGACCGTCTTGAAATGCCTGGAAACCATCGAAGTCGCGCGCCAGAACTTCGCGAACGCGTCGCACGCGGCTATTCTGCATGGCGTCTTCGGCATCAACGACGTAATAGCTTGAAGCTAGGTCGGATGCGCCGAAAGGGCGGTCCTTCAGAGCGGCAAAGACGTTGCGGTCCGAACCGATTCCGGTGTGTTCCTCACCAGCAATCGGGATACCCCACAGGCGCAGCACGTGTTCCAGGCGGGTCTTGTCGATCAGCATGGTGTTGGTGTCGCTGAAGCCGCCAAACCGCTCCAGAAAGACGCCCTTGCCGGGGCCCACGGACTCCCAGTCATCCCGACACAACACGGTTTCGCCGTCTGGCGCGACAAACCAGCGTTTGGAAAAGGCCCAGTCCTTGCCTTCAATGGCCTTGACCAGACCTTCCAGATGGTCAGGTGCCCACCAGTTGTCATCATCAAGGTTGGCAAGCAACGCGCTGTTTGCCGCATAACTCAGAATCGTGCGCAGGGCTCCACCATCGAAGGCACCATGCATGCCGCCCCTCTGGCGCGAGGTCGAATAGCCGGGATCAAGAAGGGTCATCGCGACATGAACGGGGCGTTCGTTGATCAGTTTTTGCAGAAGGCTTATGCGTTCCCGGCCCCCATCCAGGCCCACCATGACCTGAATCGTTCCCGTCAGCGTCTGCGCATAGATCGAATGCATTGCCCTCTCGATCGACGGGCGCAGGATCGAAGGCATGATCACGGAACAGGTATGGGGCGCCTGATCGTCACGCCCGGCAATGCCATAATGACCAATCACGTTACCTTGGCTTATGTTCGCCTGTTCCTGCATGTTTGTTTATAGACCCACCTTTCAGCTCGGTGCCACGATGGATGATCCAGAAACGATGGACGAAGCCGCCACCAGGGCAGCAGCGGCCTGCTCATCCATGCTGGGTGAGGCTGTGGTTGGATGGGAAGACCCCGGCGGCCAGCGCCGCAAGTCGACAAGGCTGTTTCTGGCGGACCGTTCGGTCATTGCGACCCGGCGCCGATCCCGTCAACGCGCAGATCTCGAAGTCAACGTGTTGCGCCAGCTTCACGGTGCCGGTGCTCCGGTTCCCGATGTCCTGGAATTCGAGGATCGATGGCTGATCCAGGAAGATCTCGGCGGCGAGCGCTTGTCACGCATGATGCGTCGTGTCGGCAAGGATGAATCCCTGGGCCATCTCCATGCAGGACTGGAAAGTCTGGACCATATCCATCGAGCGGCGCAGACAATCGGTCTGGCGCGCCATTGCCGGACCATTGGTGACACCACTGCCTGGCTTGAAGATTTTGCACGAGCGCCTGAGCGGCTCGGAGCGTTTTTGGGGCTCCCGGCACCAGAACTCGACACGGCAGCGATCGTTGCCGTGCTGGAGCGGCCCCTGACCGATTTCGTCAAGTGGGATGCCCGCCCGCCCAATGCCATCGCGGTTGCTGATGGGGGCGTTGCGTGGTTCGACTGGGAACATTGCGGCACACGCAACCGCCTGGACGATGTCGTCTGGTTTCTGGGTGATGAATCGATCATTGACCGCCCCACCATGGAGAACGACGTCCTGAACCGATGGGTGCCACGCTTCGATGATGGCCGCTATCCCCAGGGACCGGCGGCCTATGTCATGGTGATGGGTGCTCTGCATTGCTGCGTTCGCCTCTCCATCATCGTCACAGACAGCGCCCGTGAAGAAGCACCCGACGACTGGCGCACAAGCCTGTCTGGAATCGGTGTTCAGACTCTGCCTCGGACCGGCCCCCGCATTGCGCGACGCGGCGCGCGTTGGTCAAACCGTCACGAAGCCACGAAACCCCTGACCCAGTGGTTTCAGGCAATCCGCGAGCGCTTTAGTCGAAACTGAAAATCGGGTGGCCGGGTTTGGCGACTCGCAGCCGTACAAAGGTTGTTCCCGCAGCAACGAAGAGATCGCAGAGATCATCCCCGCCAAAGCAGAAGTTTGCAGGAAACTGGGGCGTCAGCACGATCCCCAGAAGGATGCCGGCGGTGTCAAATACATGAATCCCGCCAGGACCGGCGCACCACACATTGCCAGCGGCATCGACCTTCATGCCATCTGGCGAGCCGTACTTTTCGACACCTTCAATCTCAAGGGTTTCCGCGAAAACCGCGCCGCCGGATGCTCGGCCATCGGCATCCATATCATAGACACGGATATGCTTGTGTTTGCTGTCGTTGACGTAAAGCCGCGCCATGTCGGGTGAGAAACACAATCCGTTGGGCGCACGATAGTCATCGTCGATCAACGCCAGCTCGCCATCCGGGCGGATGTGGAAGACCGCCTGGAACGGCAGGCCGGGATCGCGGACGATGCCGGTAGAGGCCTCACGGCCATAGAGCGGATCGGTGAACCAGATGCCCCCGCGTTGATCGACCACAATGTCGTTGGGACTGTTGAGCTCATCGCCCTGCCAGTTGTCGGCCAGCACGGTCACGGAGCCATCGGCCTCCAGACGGGTCACGCTGCTGGTCTTGTGCTCACACATCAACAGGCGGCCCTGCCGGTCATAGGTCGTGCCGTTGGTCATGCCCGAGGGATCGCGCAGAACCACGGTTTCACCTGTATCGGCGAACCAGCGATGCAGTCGATCCGACGGGATATCGCTGAACGTCACATGGCGTTCGAGCGGATGCCAGGTGGTGCCTTCAGTGAAGGCAAATCCCTCAGCCAGCACTTCGAAATCAGCGTTTTCATCGATCAGGTCTCGGAACCGATCATCAACAACGTGAAAGACGGACATGGCTCTTATCCCTTGGTCGGATCATCGCTGACCTGGATGATCAGCTTACCGAAGTTGCTGCCTTCAAACAGGCGATTAAAGGTCGCGGGTGCATTCTCAAGGCCTTCAACCACTGTCTCGCGATAGACCAGCTCGCCCTGCGCGATCCAGCCGGCCATTTCCTTGAGCGCCTCGGCATGGCCATCCTCGTAATCGGTGACCAGCAGTCCCTGAACGCGGATTCGGCGCACGATGTACCACCAGAGATTATCAGCGACCTGTTCGACATCGGTCGCATTGTAGTTGGAGATTGTGCCACAAACGGCCATGCGGCCATGCAGGTTGAGCTGCATCATCGCAGCCCGGCTGATTTCGCCACCGACATTCTCGAAATTGACATCAATGCCGTCGGGGCAGGCCTGACGGATTGCCTGGGCCACATCGCCGCAGGTCTTGTAGTTGAAGCAGGCATCAAAGCCGCAATCATCAAGGCAATAGGCGATCTTTTCGTCTGAACCCGCACAGCCGGCCACGCGGCAGCCCTTGATCCTGGCGATCTGGCCAACCGTCGCGCCCACGGCACCCGAGGCTGCGGAGACAAACACGGTTTCGCCCGGCTTTGGCTCGCCAACTTTGAGCAGCCCGTGATAGGCGGTAAGGCCTGGCATGCCCAGTACACCCAACGCTGTTGAGATGGGGGCGAGTGCGGGGTCGATCTTGCGTAATGCTGCACCCGGAGCAACGACGTAATCCTGCCAACCGGCATAGGTTTCAACGATGTCGCCGACCGCAAATCCATCGTGGTTGGATTCAATCACCTGCGAGACCGTGCTGCCAATCATGACGCCACCCAGTGGCACGGGATCATCGTAGGATTCCGTATCGTCCATCATGCCGCGCATATAGGGGTCGAGCGTGAGATAGATGGTGCGGGCCAGGACTTCGCCCTCGCCGGGCGTTGGGACCGGCGTTTCAACAAGCCTGAAGTCCTCGGCTACGGGAAGGCCATGGGGCCTTCGGGCAAGCGTGATCTGGCGATTGCTTTTTCTGGTCATTGCGCAGCCGTCTCCTGGTTGGTTTCGTCCATCAGGGCGCGTTTGAGCACCTTGCCAGTTGGCCCCAGCGGCAGGCTTTCGCGCACCTCGATGATCCGGGGATATTTGTGCGACGCCATGGCTTCACGTGCCCAGGCGATCACGGCGCCGGAATCTATTTCGCGGCCTGGCAGAACTGTGACAAACGCCATCACCTCCTCCCCGTGCCGATCATGCGGCACGCCGACGACGGCAGCCTGCCCGATATCGGGATGTTCCATTAGATTGGCTTCGACCTCTGCCGGATAGACGTTAAATCCACCGCGGATGATCATCTCCTTCTTGCGCCCGACGATGTAGACGTAGGCGTCTTCATCCATGCGCGCGAGATCGCCGGAGTGATACCAACCGTCACGAATGGCAAGGGCTGTTGCTTCAGGGTCCTTGTAATAGCCCTTCATGACGCAATGGCCGCGCACCAGCAACTCACCGGCTTCTCCAGGGGGCACATCATGCCCTTCATCATCAACAACACGCAGTTCCACGCCCCAGGCTGCCGTGCCGATGGAGCCCAGGCGCATGTCGCTGTTGCCCTGATGAAAACAACTCACCGGTGAAGTTTCAGTCGCGCCATAACCGTTGCTCATGGGTGTATCGAAGCGGCTGAGAAACTCCCGCTGAAGCTCGGGCGGCACCGAGGCGCCGCCGGCCGAGACCGCGATCAATTGCCGCCCCACCGCATCCCGCTGTTGGGGCGTGATGTCCGGGCAATCCAGGATAGCGCGGTACATGGTGGGCACTCCGGCAAAGCCCGAGATATTCTCAGCCAGAATCAGGCGCACGGCTTCTGCCGGGTCGAAACGCTGCATGAGGACCAGGAGACCGGCGTTGAAGATGCCCAGAAGCATGATGCAGGTCTGGGCCATGATGTGGAACATCGGTAACACCACCAAAGACCGGCTGCCGCCTTCGGGCGCCGGGCGTTCACGCATGATGGTGACGACATTGAGCATGAGGTTGGCGTGTGTGAGTTCCGCACCCTTGGGTTTGCCCGTTGTGCCTGACGTGTAGAGGATCACGGCGGTGTCTTCAGCCTGCGTCGGCATCGACCGGCAGGTAGTAGCCTGCCCTTCGATCAGAGTTTCAAAGGGGGCAATATCCTCGCCGTCCACATGCTCACCATCACTTTTGATGAACCAGGCATTGCGGCAACCTGGTATCCGGTCGAACGCCTCACGTGAGGCAGCGCCAATCGACATGTCGCCGCCGCCATAGGCGATCAGGGCCCTGGCATCAGAATGATCAAGCTGCCAGGCAATCTCTCGCGCGCGCAACAGGGCGCTGACACAGACCACCACGGCGCCCAGTTTCAGAATGCCGAAATAGGCGCTGATGAATTCAGGCCGGTTGGGGCAGGCTAGCGCAACATGATCACCACGGCCGATTCCTGCCTGGCTGAGGCCATTGGCGACACGGCAGGCCTCCTGCTCCAGCGTGCGATAGTCCATGCGCAGGTCGCCGAACACGATAGCCTCGCGGTCGGGCCATTCGGCGGCTGCACTTTCCAAATTCGTGGCCAGATTAAACATCCGTCTGTTCTGCCCTTGCTCTTGCCTGTAGCGGACCACAGGATAGCGGCAAGGATGGCAAGAGCCACAGGAAGATTGCAATGAGCGGGTCTGACGATAACGCTTCCGTCGCGATCCGGCCGGCACAGGAAAGCGACCTGCAGGCTTGTCGGGTCATCGAAGACAGCGCCGGCGAGATTTTCATCGAAATCGGCATGACCGAAATCAACGATGATCCGCCGCGCAATCTAGAAGATCTGCGTGCTGCTCTGGATCGCGAAGACCTTTGGGTGGCCTGCGATGCCAATGACGTGCCTGTGGCCTTTGCACTGGCAAACACCATTGAGTGTAGTCTGCATGTCGCTGAGATCGACGTGTTGCGCCACTGGCAGCGACAGGGCATCGGCAGACGGCTGATCGATCACCTTGCTGTCACCGCAGCCACGCGCGGGATGGAGGCGCTGACGTTGACCACCTTCCGCGACGTGCCCTGGAACGCCCCCTACTATGAACGCCTGGGCTTTGCGGTCCTGCCGGAAGCACAATGGGGCCCTGAATTGACGGCTCTGGTGACAGCAGAAGAACACCATGGTCTCGACCGGAGGTCCCGCGTGGTCATGCGCCGCCCTTTGTAGGCTGTTTGTGATCCTGTTAGGCTGGATTCAACCAGGCACGAGGAGGCAGCCATGCCCGCATTCATCGAAGGTAATCCCGCACTGATCGTCGTCGACATCATGGGTACAGGAAAGCCAGAGGATGACGATGGCGGCATTCCGTCCATGGGCGGCGAGGAAGAGCGCGTCGACCGGGTCATTCCCATGATCGAGGCGGCCAAAGCCAACGGCGTGCCGGTCATCTACATCATCGAGGTGCACCGCCCTGACCATGTCGATTTCGGCCGCGAGCTTGACGGTTCCGAGACCGAACATTGCGTTGAAGGTCATCCAGGCACGGTGATCCATACCCGCCTGCCCTACAAACATGGCGTGGATTATCTCATTCCCAAACGGCGTTATTCCGCGTTTTTCGGCACGGATCTGGAGATTCTTCTGAAAGGCCTCAAAGCCAACACGCTGATCCTGTGTGGTGGTCTGACCGATGTCTGTGTGCACTACACCTTTGCCGATTCGCACCAGCATGACTATTACGCCCGCGTGGTCGAAGATTGTGTTGGCGGGTCGAGCTTCCCGGCCCATGAAGCATCGCTCAACGCCATGGAATACCTTCAGCGCGATGCCCGCTGCAACGCCGAACAGGTGATTGCCGCCTTCAACGAGCGAGGCAGCCGCAAGGCCGCCTGAATGCAGGCTTCCCTATCAGCCTGACACACGCCACCATGCAGCCCGCATAAGGGAGAGGCTGCATTCATGACTGCGTTCCCCAATCTGTTTTCCCCGTTCGACGTTGGCCCGGCGACCTTCCGTAACCGGATCTTTTCGACCGGGCACATGACCTGCCTGCTTGATGGCGATCTGCAGCCCGACCCCCGGTTTGTGGCCTACCATGAGTCCCGTGCACGTGGCGGTGCCGGGCTCATCATCATGGAAGCTGCGCGCATTCATGAGACCGGGGGCCACCGTAATCTCGACGCTTCGCAGGACAGCTGCATTCCGGGCCTTCGCCGGGTTGGTGAAGCGGTTCACAAACATGGCTGCGGCATCTTTCGGCCAGCTTGGCCATTCCGGGGTTTACGGTGTGACCACGGGGGACGGCAGCCTGGGGGTTTCCTATGCCCCGTCCCAGGGCAAGGCATCGCGCTACGCACAACATCTCCCGCGCCCTGCCGCTTTCCCTGCTTCGCGAGTATGTCGAGGCCTATGGCAGCGCGGCGGGGCGCATGAAGGCCGCCGGGATGGATGGCGTGGAAATCCTGGCAAGCCACGCCCTTCTGCCGGCACAGTTCCTGAACCCGAATCTGAATTGGCGCACGGATGCCTATGGCGGAAGCCTGGAAAACCGCATGCGCTTCCTGCGCGAGATTGTCGCCAGCGCGCGTGACCATGTTGGTTCCGAAACCGTGGTGGGCATGCGCATCTCTGCCGACGAGCTCCAGGATGGCGGCAACGACCCCGATGAGATCATGGAAGTCTGCCGTTTGCTCGGCAACGAGGGCGGACTTGATTACCTCAACGTCATTGCAGGTTCGATGGTGGGTTTGAGCGGCGGCATTCACGTCGTCCCCCCCATGAACATCGAAGCCGGGTATCTGGCACCGCATGCCGAAGCCATAAAGAAGCTGGTACCCATTCCGATCTTCGTGGCCGGACGCATCAACCAGCCCCAGGAGGCCGAGCGTATTCTGGCAGCAGGTCAGGCCGACATGATCGGCATGACACGCGCCCAGATCGCCGACCCGGAGATGGCCAACAAGGCGCGCGAGGGCCGCATTGATGACATCCGCGCCTGTATTGCCTGTAACCAGGCCTGCATCGGGCACATGCAAATGGGCATCGGAATCTCGTGCATTCAGCGGCCCGAGACAGGACGGGAACTCGATTACGAAGCAAAGCCGCGCGTTGCCGCGGCAAGGACCGTTGTGGTCGCAGGCGGTGGCCCTGCCGGCATGAAGGCAGCAGCCGTGGCGGCAGAGCGCGGGCACCGTGTCATCCTGTGCGAGGCTTCCAAACGGTTGGGCGGTCAGGCGTTGCTTGCTCAGGAACTTCCCGGAAGGGCGGAATTTGGTGGCATTGTCACCAATCTGGCCCATGAGATGGACCTTCATGGCGTGGAGGTACGCCTTGAGACCGAAGCCACATTGGATCTGATCAAGGCCGAGGGTGCCGATGCCGTTGTTGTAGCGACGGGCGCCCTGCCCTGGCGCCCTGCGATCGAAGGCGAAGAGGACGCACACATCGTCAACGCCTGGCAGGTCCTCCAAGGTGAAGCCAATGTTGGTGGACGTGTCGTGGTGGCAGACTGGCGCTGCGACTGGATCGGTCTTGGCATCGCCGAACGCCTGGCGCGTGACGGTTGCAAGGTGACGCTGGCGGTGAATGGTTACATGCCGGGCCAGATGATCCAGATGTATGTGCGCGACCGCTGGGTCGGCGATCTCAACAAACTGGGCGTGGAGATGATCCCCTATACCCGCCTGTTTGGTGCCGATGCAAGCAGCGCCTATCTGCAGCACACCACAAGCGGTGAACCCATCATCATCGAGGACGTCGATACCATCGTCACGACCATGGGACATCAGGCGGTGGCGGGTCTGGCCGATGCGCTGGATGACTGGGACGGCGAGGTTCTGATGGCTGGAGACTGCCTTAGCCCGCGCACCTGCGAAGAGGCTGTGCTGGAAGGCCTGAAGGCAGGCTTCGAGGTCTGAGAAGCACTGCCGCGCTAATCGCGGGCTTCTCTTGCAGCCTGCAACGCTTCATCACTGGCGCTCTTGGAGTAGTTCATTGTGTCCTGGGAAACCGCATCGCCTGAGACGATGAAGGTCATGGCCTCATCAAAGGTCCAGGTGGTGGAAATCAGACGGTCGACCGGCACGATCTCGAGATAACCGCTGGTCGGATTGGGCGTGGTCGGCACGTAGACGGCAGCCAGTTCCTGACCTGTATCAACATCGGTCAGCGTGCGTGTGACAAATCCGACAGCCTTCATCTCTGGCGAGGGAAACTCGATCAGTACGACCCGCTGGGTCTCTCCTGTGTCCTGCTTGAGCGCGTTGAGAAGCTGGCGCACGGAGCCATAGACGGTCTGGACCACCGGAATGCGGTGCATCAGGGCGTCGAAGGCCCCGATCACACGCCGACCCACGACCAAGGAAGCCAGCAGACCCAGGAAATACAGCAGAACGACGATCATGATGACCGACATGGTCGGCAGGAACCACGCCTGAGCGATGATGTCGGCCAGGTCAGGCGAAACCTTGAGCGCGGGCCTTTTGATCGCATTGACCAGAGGGCGGCCCAGGTCCGACAAAAGGCGAAACAGGAACGACAGGATGAACCACGTCACAAGGAGCGGAATGGCCGTGACCAGCCCCGTAATCAGCCGTCGGCGGAATGCCTGAAAGAAGGTCGGGCGTTTACCCGGCAACATGAGCTCTGGTTCCATATCGTGCGCTGTCCTGTCCGTGCGTCAATTTCACTCTAGTAGCATGAGTTGGTCCGCAAGAGGACGGTGCAACCAACGTTGCGCAAGACCAGGAGGTCAGTTCACGCCGGTCGCAGAGCCCAGGACCGGCCCGATCTCATCATGGAGCACCAGGTCGGCATGACCATCCAGGTCAGTGGGGTCGCGATTGAGAATGACAAGCCGCGCCCCGTTACGCTTAGCAACCACGGGGAACGCCGCAGCGGGATAAACGACAAGCGATGACCCGATGGCAAGGAAGAGATCACAGGAAAGCGTGGCCTCTTCCGCCTTGGCCATGGCGTCTTTGGGCATCGTCTGACCAAAGGAAATGGTTGCTGACTTCACGATGCCGCCGCAGGCATCACAGACTGGCAGGTCATCGTCTTCAAGGAATGCCGTGCGGATCGGCATGATCTCATGGCGCCGGGCACAATCGAGGCAGCGGGCATAGGTCGCATTGCCGTGCAGTTCGACGACCTGTTCGTCGGACACACCGGAACGCTGGTGCAAGCCATCGATGTTCTGGGTAACAACCATGGAGACCTTGCCCTGATCGACCAGACGCGCCACTGCGCGATGGCCGCGATTGGGCTGTGCCTGCTCCATGGGATCGAGTGTGGCGAAACGCCTGCGCCAGTATTCACGACGGGCATCGGCCGAAGCCAGGAAGTCCTCAAACTGGATTGGCTTGAACTTGGTCCACAAACCGCCGGGGCTGCGAAAGTCGGGGATACCCGATTCCGTGCTGATGCCCGCCCCGGTTAAGACGACAGCGCTCTGCGCGTCTTCGAGAAGTTCACGCAAGCGGCCAGCGCTGCTCAACGAAGCCTTGGTCACAGGTCAGTCGTCATCCTGGTGTTCAGCGAAATCTTCCAGAGCATCCATATCAAGCACGCTGATATGGCCGCTCTTGGTTTCGATCAGGCCCTTATGTTCCAGAGACTTCAGACCCTTGTTGATGCTCTCGCGGGTCGAACCCAGCATCTGGCCAAGGCTCTCCTGAGAAAGTTTGACATCGATCCGTGTCGTGTCGCCAGCCTTTGTGCCGTGTCTGACGTCAGCGCCTTTGGGACAGATTGAGTGGTTTTCATAAGGGAGTTTTTCTGGCTCATCGCAGTGACCGTAGGGAACGAAGATGAGGCAGAAAACCATGAGCAAGAGCGACCCGGCAGAACAGGCCATCCGCGACATTCGGCGCAAGACGCGCAAGCGTTATTCGGCTGAGGAGAAGATCCGGATTGTGTTATCGGGCCTGCGCGGCGAGGAGAGCATCGCGGCTTTATGTCGCCATGAAGGCATCGCCGAGGGTCTTTATTACAGTTGGTCCAAGGAGTTCCTGGAGGCTGGCAAGAAGCGCCTTGCCGGCGACACGGCGCGTCAGGCCAGCAGTCCCGAGGTTAAGACACTGCGTGTCGAAGCCCGCGATCTCAAGGAGGCGCTGGCCGAACAGATACTGGAGAACCGGTTACTCAAAAAAAGCATGATCGGGGATGGGGGAGACGAGGAATGAGATATCCCGCATCTGAGAAACTGGAAATCATCAGGCTGGTCGAAGGCTCTCATCTACCGGTCCGGCGGACGTTGGATAAGCTGGGCATCCCGAGCACGACGTTTTACCGGTGGTACGACCGGTATCGAGGTGGAGGCGGCCTTGATGACCGCACCAGTGGCCCCGGTCGGGTGTGGAACCGCATCCCCGACGATGTGCGCCAGCAGATCGTGGAGATGGCCCTGGATGAGCCGGAACTATCGTCCAGGGAACTGGCCGTGAGGTTCACTGACACGAGACGCTATTTTGTCTCAGAAGCGTCTGTCTACCGGCTGCTCAAGGCCCACGACCTGATCACCAGCCCGGCCTTCATCGTCATCAAGGCAGCGAATGAGTTCAAGGACAAGACCTCAGCTCCGAACCAGCTCTGGCAGACCGACTTCACCTACTTCAAGGTCATCGGATGGGGATGGTTCTATCTGTCGACCATTCTCGACGACTACTCGCGCTACATCATCGCCTGGAAGCTGTGCACCACCATGAAGGCGGGCGATGTGACCCAGACACTGGAACTCGCGTTGGAAGCATCAGGCTGCGACCAGGCCGAGGTCATCCATAAACCCCGGCTGCTCAGCGATAATGGTTCGTCCTATATATCCGGCGATCTGGCCGAATGGCTTGAAGGCCAGGGTATGGAGCACGTTCGCGGTGCACCCTATCACCCGCAGACCCAGGGTAAGATCGAGCGTTGGCATCAGACGCTCAAGAACCGGATCTTGCTGGAAAACTACTATCTGCAGGGCGATCTCGAAAACCAGATCGGCACCTTCGTGGATTATTACAACAACCATCGCTACCACGAGAGCATTGGCAACGTCACACCATCGGATGCTTACTTCGGGCGCCACACAGCCATCATCGAAAAGAGGGAAAAGATCAAAAAACTCACCATCCAAACCCGCCGCTTGAACTGAATAGCCCCTAGTTTTCTAGACGCCTTCGGTTATCGTTTTCTGCTGCCGTTCGAACTCAACGGGCGACAGCATCCCGTTCTTCGTATGCTTTCGTTGGGGATTGTAGAACATCTCAATGTAGTCGAACACATCCTGCCTGGCATCGGCTCGGGTTTTATAGGTCCTGCGCCTTATCCGTTCACGTTTGAGCAGATTGAAGAAGCTCTCCGCGACAGCGTTGTCGTGACAGTTGCCGCGCCGGCTCATCGAATGCTCCAGATTGTGCGCCCTGAGGAATGACGCCCAGTCCCGGCTGGTGAACTGGGAACCCTGGTCCGAGTGGATCAGCACCCTGTTCTTCGGCTTTCTGCGCCACACCGCCATCAACAGCGCCTGCAGGACAACGTCCGTCGTCTGGCGGCTCTGGATGGACCAGCCAACGACACGACGGGAGTAGAGGTCGATCACGACAGCCAGATAGGCAAAGCCTTCAAGGGTCCTGATGTAGGTGATGTCCGTCACCCAGACCTTGTCCGGGTCCTCCACGTCGAACTGCCGGTCCAGCGTGTTATCGACGACCACGGACGGCTTGCCGCCATAAACGCCAGGCCGGCGCCTGTAGCTGATCTGGGCCTTGATGTCCGCCTGCCTCGCAAGGCGGGCGACACGGTTCGGGCAGCACGTCTCACCCTGATCCAGCAGGTCATCATGTAGCTTGCGATATCCATACACCTTGCCGCTCTCCTTCCAGGCCTTCCGGATCAGCTCGGTCTGGCGCGCGTCTTCCCGGGCCCGCTTGCTCAGCGGGTTCCTGAGCCAGGCGTAGAAGCCGCTGGGGTGGATGCGCAGACAGCGACACATCGCACGCACCGGAAACACCGGGCGATGCTCGGCAACGAACGCGTATCTCACTTTGCATCCCTGGCGAAATACGCGGTGGCTTTTTTTAGGATGTCGCGTTCCTCGGTCACCCTCGTCAGCTCGCGCTTCAACCGACGGATCTCGGCATCCCTGTCGTCACCGCCGGACGGCGCCGAGAACTTCTTCTTCCACGCGTAGAGCGAATGCGGGCTTACGCCCAGGCGCTGCGAAACCTCCGAAACCGGATAACCCCGCTCGGTGATTTGCGCTACCGCGTCGCGTTTGAAATCGTCGCTGAAATTACTTTTGCTCATCATGGCCTCCTTGCCTCAAATTTAGGGAAGAAGGTGTCTACCAATCTCGGGGCTATTCAAGATGAGCCAGATACTCAATTAGAAAACGAGCTCACGCGTCCCAAATGTTCTGACGACGGACACGTCTGTGAAGCGGCTCACATCAGCGAGCCGGGTCTCCACCCTCAGGTTGGGATCAGTGGATACGCAAACCGTCCGCAGTTTCGAACAGTCTGGCGTCGTGCCCTACCAGTTCCAGGAATCGGGGCATGTCACAGTTTGCAAAAACAGAACGTGCCTTTTCAAGCTCACCTTCGGCCTTCTTGGGCGCCTTCAGGGTCATGAAATAGTCGGCAAGGCTGCGGTGACAGTGCCCTTGCAAGGGACGCATCCGGTGGGCATTGGCGATATCCCATGCCTTGGTCAGATAACGATGTGCGAGCGGTGCCGGAGTGGCGTCCCTGCGCCTGTGAACCTCGCCCAAAAGCTACAATGCACCGGCTTCGGAGGCCTTCTCGCCAGAGTTGACCGAGACTTCCAACGCCTTGGTCGCGACCTTGAACGCGGCCTCTAAATCACCTGTCTGCATCAGGGCTTCGGCAAGCCATGCGTATTGCTGCGCAATATTCCAGACAATCGAATCACGTTCCGCCTCATCGACGGCTTGTTGCAGAAGCGCCAGACCCTTCTCCTGCTGGCCAGAGGAGAAGTAGGCATAGCCCAACGAACTCATGCTCCTGGGCCGCAACAGATTGAGGCCGGGGCTTTCGGTCATATGCACACAACGTTCCAACGGAGGAATGGCGCGAGCATAGTCCGCACTCTTGATCAGCGTATTGCCCATCCAGAGGTTGGCATAGACCTGACTGAAGGGATGACCCACCTCGTCAGCGATCTGTACCGCTTCGTCACCGACCTGGACGGCTTCGCGGAACGCTCCGATCTCCGAAAGGCTGCGCGCCAGGGCCGCTCTGTTACTGACCGACGCCACATTCAACAGGCCATAACGGCGATGATGCGCATCTGTGGGGATCAGTTCGATCGCTGTCCGCAACATCTTGCAGGCACTTTCAAAATCACCGCGATCAATCAGTGCTGCACCAAGCCTGCTTGAAACGTGAATTTCAAGATCGCGATCCCGCAGATGCCGCGCATGCTTGAGGGCAGAGCGTCCAGTCGAAATGGCCTGGACCATCTTGCCAACGCCCCAGAAATAGAGGCTTCGGTATGATTCCAGGTGAGCCATACGGCGTTCGTCCGAAATGCGCTCGGCAATTTGGGTTCCTGCATCAAGATAAAAATCGACGCGATCATGGTCAGCCAGCGGGAAAAGGCCCTGAATCAGGTCGAGATACAGATCGACCCGGCGTTCCTGATTTCGCCGGGTGTCCTGAAATTGATCAAGGCAGGTAAGGCTGCGCTCGAATGTCTCGACCGCTTCCACATTGCGCGAGGCCGCAATCATCTCGCGACCGGCACGACGTCCATAGACGAAGGCCTTGGGCCAATTCTGCGCACGGTGAGCGTGCGTCGCCAGCAGTTCGATGCGACCGGCAAGGTCGCTGTCGCGGCGCTGCTCGAGCGCGCCCAGCAATCGATCATGCAGGTCGCGGCGCATGCTCTTCAAGAGGGTTTGATAGGCAACATCCTGAACCAGCGCATGCTGGAAACTGAACTCCAGATTTGGCACGACGCGGGTGCGTTGGATGAAGCCGGCAGTTTCCAGGCGGTTGAGATGCACCAGCAGATCATGAGACTGGCGACCGGTTAGATCCTGCAGAAGCGAAACATCAAAGCGGATGCCGATGACCCCGGCACACAGCAGGATGTAGCGGTCGCCGGCAGGAAGACGGTCAATGCGCGAAGCAAGCAGCGCATGCACGGAAGCCGGTATCTGAATTTCGGCCACCGGAATCGTCAGACTGCACGCGCCAATGGGGCCTGTCAGCGTAGCGGACTGGCGCAGGCTGCGAACGCATTCAATCACGAACAGAGGCACGCCCTGGGTCAGTTCGACAAGGCGGTCTTTAAGGCGGCGCAACTCGCGTGACGTGCCCAGCAACTGCTCGACCAGAAGTGCCGTGGCATCAGGTGCCAGAGGCGACAAGTGCCGCTCTACCACGCGCGACCACGACGACCAGGGCGCTTTCTGCCAGGTACGTGACGTCACGATCAACATCAGTGCGGCTGAACCTGAACGCGCCGAGAGCTCCTGTGCCAGAGCACGGGTGCGCGAATCAGACCAATGGAAATCTTCCAGTACCAGAACCACCGGGCGATCCTTGGCCATGGCCAGGACCAGTCGGCTGACGGCATCCAGGGTCACGCGGAGGCGCTCTGCCGGAGCAGCCTCCTGCCAGAGCGCATCGCCACGCGAGAGACCCAGCAGTTCCAGAACCGCATGGACGCTCATCGAGTCTTCGATGCCAAGTTCGCGCAATCTGGCAACCACGGACCGCATGTCGGCAACCGTGCCAGCCAGGGCCTGCCGTGCCAGCCGGTCAAGCGCATTGCTGCTCCGGCCAACGCCCAGAGGATGAAGATTGCAATTGATCACGCAGTAGGAGCGCTCGTCGATCTGGCCCAGAAATTCGTTGATGACGCGCGTCTTGCCAACTCCTGCATCACCAGACAGCACAACGGTCTCACCAAAGCCGCCCGTCACGTTCGTCAGCAGTCCCTGCAGGAACTCAAGGTCATCGTCCCGCCCGACAAAGCCCGGCACATCAATGAGCTGACGTGCCTCGACATGTGAGCGACGGCGCCCCACGCCCAGCAGACGAAACGCTGCAATGCCTGCTTCGTCCTCGGAGAAATCCACATCACCGGTCGAATGCGCATCGACGGCATCACCAGCAAGGGACAGCGTATCGGCACACAACAACACGGCACCGGCGGGCGCAGCCTTTTCCAGCCTGGCCGCGCGGTAAACCGCCTCGCCCACGATGCGGTACTCGGTATGAAGATCGCCACGCATGACCTGCGCAACAACTTCGCCGGAACTGATGCCCACACGAATTGCCTGATTGCGCACCACGGGGTCGGGATGACGCGCCAGCAAGCGTCCTGCAGCCTGTTGCATGGCGTGCGCGGCCAGCGAGGCACGTGCGGCGTGATCTTCCTGCGCCATGGGAGCGCCGAAGACAGCCATGATGCCGTCGCCAAGAATCTGGTTCACGGTGCCGCCGAAACGGTGCACCGCATCAATCATGGTCTGGAGAACAGGAAGCAGATGATCGTTCGCGTCTTCAGGGTCCTTGCCCGCAACCATATCCGAAGACCGGACAATGTCGGGAAACAGGACCGAGACGACCTTGCGTTCGCCATCAAGACTGGGCAAGGAATCTTCCATACGATGAATCGTTGCGTTCATGACCGTATCCACGGATCAGAAGCGCGCAACAATGTTGGAAGAACGTCACGTCCCAACAGATATATCGAGCAGTATGGAGCTGCGAACTGATTCACAGGCCCCTCCCCATCATTACAACCGATCATGTGGAACAACGCGCAAACGCATCCCAGCAATCCCGTTCCCCCCAAGGGGACAATGTAGCGCTCAAAAACCTGCAGACATCCCACAGCACAACTTGGCCGTGTTGATGCTATTATGTGATCTGTTTCACACCTTGGCAAGAGCTTTGCACGAACGTCATCGCCACGCTCCCGATCTGACCTTTCCCGAGACCGCCTATGTTCCCGGAGAAACGCCCCATCCAGGCAGACACGAGGCCGATGGGGCGACGTGGCCACCCAAAGGCGGGCCCATGTCTGGAAGGGCGCTCAACCTTGCCCTTTGCCATGGCGTAGATCTTTTCAACCATGGGTACTTCTGGGAAGCCCATGAGGCATGGGAGGAACCCTGGCAGGTAGAGCGCCGCGGAAGCCCGCACAGGCTCTATCTTCAGGGCCTTATCCGTCTGGCCGCCGCAGCGCTGAAACACAGGATTGAACAGCCTGCAGGCGTTATGGCCCATGCAGGCTGGTGTCAGGAGGTTTTTGAACGCCTCAGCCAACAGCACCCCGGGATCGAAAGTCTGAGCGGCGGGCCCCAGCCTGACGGCCTGGCTGCGCTTGCCGGGCGCTTGTTACAGGGAAACGAGCCCTGGGATGTCACCTGGAAGGGTTCAAACCCTTGTCTTGAGACCCTTTTGGTGATGTCCAGGCCGGATTGACCGATATCTCGAATCCCGGCACAGGATTCAGGTGGTCCAAATCAGAACAATCGCAAGCTAGTCAACCGCCGCATCTGGCGACATCCGGCGTCAAAAGGCGTTCACGGATGTCCTGAAGCCTCCTGAACGGCCTGGAATGCGGCCTCATCAGGCGCCAGATGTGCGCCCAATCACACATTCGTTAACGGAATGCACATCGAGGGATTCTGGCACACGCCTTGCTCATCTGTTGAGTAACCAACCAACACGGTGGCTCTACCACCAGGATGTCCAAGGACAACGACCATGCTTGAACAGTTTCTCTTTGCCTATATCGGCGGCGTCATTCTTGTCGTCGGTATGGAATTTGGACGCATGATCAAGGCGCGCCGCATGAACAAGACTGCCCAAGAGGCAGGCCTCATCGCCAAAGCAAAGGCCAGATCTGAAAGTTCCGAGGCTGCAATTCAGCGTAACGCTGTGGCTCCTACCGCCGCGAACCAATCGCAGATTGTCGAGCCAACGCGTCTGGCAAGCTGAGCCGGGTCTTCCATCAGAACTGCCCGCGCCTGGCCTGAAGCACGTCCGTTTCACGCCAGGCGCGGGCTTCCGATTTAGTCTCCGCAGACCCGAGCGACAATTGGACCCAGCGCCTCGTCGGTCAGCAACTCGGTGGGATCAAGCGACACGCCAAACTGTTTCTCGATCTCCAGCGCGATCGTGAGCGCTTCAAGCGAGTCACCAAACACATCGACCAGAGATTGATCAGGCCTGATGACGGCCTGGCGCATTTCCTTTGCAATCAGCGCAGCAACAGCGCGCTGCCGCGTGTCAGGCCATAAATCCTGAAGTGACGTTGCAGGCGCCTCTTCGTCGACGTTGCTCACGCGCGCCGTATCCTTCGCAGCCAGGGCAATCCGGTCGACCTTGCCTGTCGGCGTCATCGGCAAAGCGTCGACTTCAAGGACCTCTCCGGGAATCATGTATTCTGGAAGACGTTGCCTCAGGTGATCCAACAGGTCCGCCGCGAGATGTTCACGGCCTGCATATGGCACGGCATAAAGAACCAATCTTTCCGCCCGGCCGGATTCATCCCGTCGCGCATGGCATGCAACCGAATTGACCAATGGGTGCTGTTGTGCAGCTCGCTCGACCTCCTCGGGCTCAATGCGCCAGCCGTTAATCTTCACCTGATTGTCGACCCGCCCGACAAAGACCAGCATGCCGTCATCACGTATGCGCAAAACATCGCCTGTGCGAAAGAACGTTCGGGTGGAATCATCAGGATCGACAACAAGGCGCTCGTTGAAAGCATTCGGATCCGGCCAGCTTGCCTTGGCAAGCAAGGGGCTGGCGACGACCACTTCTCCGGCTGGCAGGTCGCCAGATGTTCGGTCCTCATCATCGACAAGCAGAGCGACCTGGGAATCAGGTGACGTGTAACCGACGGGGATTCGCTCATCACTGCGGCACAGATTTTCATCAAGGAACCATGACGAGATGCGCCAATGTTCGCTTTGACTGTAGGAAGAGCAGATGAGCGCATCCTCAGGCAGGATGGCCCGCATTGCCTGGACATCCTTCAGCGACAGGGCGTCGCCGAACATGGTCAGCATTCTGATCCCGGCAAACGCGTTGACCGCCAGAGCGTGTCGCGCAAGCAGGCGCGCCGTTCCGACATAGCTGCCAAACACGGTCACGCCGTGCGACTGGTTCAACTCCAGAATTCGTTCCGCAGAGGTCTTCGGGGCAAGGAACAGAGCCGTAGCGCCGACCGCCAGCAGCGGCAAGGCATTGCGTTGCCAGCCCGCAACAAACACTGCGCCGACATAGGCGGCACAGTCACGGTCATTGAGGTGTCCGTTCCTGACCTTTGCCGCCATCTGCAGTGCCAGAGAGCGCTGATCATGAACAATTCCCTTGGGCTCTCCCGTCGAGCCGGAGGTGAAAACGATTGAGCCCGCCGCATCGGGGCTGGAAAAGTCTGGAACCGGGTCAATCGGACAGACTGCATCAAGGTCGGCATCAATCACGTGCAAACCGGAGACGTTGTCATCAAATCCGGAAATCTGATCCCTGCTGCCCACCAGAATCGCGCCGGGTTCAGCACGGAGAATACCGGCCATGCGCCGCTCGGTCATGTCTGGATCCAGGGGGGCATGCGCAAGGCCGAGCCGCCAACATGCGAGGGCGACAGCAACCTGAACGCAGCTGTCATCACTCAAGCAAAAGACCGGTTTCAGACCGGGCTCTCGAGACATGACCGGCAGAAATGCGGCCGCAAACCGGTGCGCTGACGCAATCAGTTCGCCAAAGGAGAGTATCGCTGAAACGGTGACAACCGCCGGCTTGTCACCCAGAACTGCCGCATGCCGTTCGATCAACTGGTGCAGGGGAATCGTATCAGCAAGTTCCTCCAATGCTTCGAAAGGGCGCCCTACGGGCCCACCGAAATCATGAGGTTTTTTGTTATCGAGTTTGAAAAGACGTTTTGCCATGCTGCTAGGTTAGTGCATATGCCAACCGGGTTGAATTGCCTTGCGATACACGTTGGTGCAGCGACGGTGCACACTTCCATCAGGCTGAGCGGATCCACGCTTTGAGAGAACTCGACAAACTCGTTGAACAGGCAAACGCGAACGGTCAGGCCATCCTGGTGCCCAGAGCGCACTGGACCATGTGCGGCCATCTGGCCCAGCAGGTAGCAAACCGGTCCCAACGCGATGGCCCAATAGCTGCTGTTGATTTTGCCGCGGATCGTCTTGAGAGCAACATGCGGACCAGCAGGCTGCGGAACGCGGCCTATGCGCTGATCAGCGGCGAGGCCGCTGGCGAAATTGCTGAACACCTGGAAAACCGGCTGAGGAACGAGGGCGGGACCGCCATGATGGCCGCACTCTATACGCTTGCCTGTCATCAGGCCGCGCGATCTCCCGACCTCAAGCTCACGTCCGCGCTCAACTGGTGTGCCGCTCTGCAACGCCTGTTCGACGACATGCCGGTCGAGCGCCTCGAGACACTCATCAAACCGGCCTGCTCCTTGTACCCCGACATGGGATTCCTGAGGGAACTCAAGGAAATCACCGAACTGACACCGCGGCTACCCAGCCGGTTTACCGATACCATGGAGGCTTCGGTTCAGCTGGTTTCTGCGGCAGACACGAATGCGCGATGTCTTGTCGTTGCCATGAGTGGTGGCGAGGGACGGTTAGGCCTACCCCACACCATCCTGCACCAATGGTTCGCTGCCCAGCCTGCACACATGCTTTATCTGCGCGATACCACAGGACGTTTCTATCACCACGGAATCGAAGCTCTGGGCGCCGATTGGCCAGCCATGATCGAGGGTATCCAGACGATTGCCGCACAAATGGAATGTGACGAAGTCGCCATTCTCTGCAACAGCGCCGCAGGAATTCCCGGCCTTCGGGCGGGCATGCAGCTTGGCGCCAGACGCATTGTCGCCTTCAGTCCGCGTCCGCACGGCAACGGCAGGCCCGCGGGCCCAAACGGTAGCTCTGAAGCGCGCATGGCCGCACTCAATCGCGACCTCCCCAATCTCACCAGCGATTGGGCCGGTTCCACACAGCCAGAAATCCTGATTGTGCACGGTGACACCAACAAGCAGGACAAGCTGTTTGCCGGCATTATGGCCGACACCCTGCCGTCACAACGCTGGGCACTGCCCAAGCGGAACCGCCACAACGCCCTGCTTGAGGCGATGCGCGAGGGCGTTCTGGCAGATATCATCGCCTGGCTGACCGGCACACAAGACACGCTTCCCGTCACCACGCCTTGACCCTGGCTGCCCCGCGCACGAAGGTGCGCCCGCATTGTGCGGAGAGCGGATCATGGCCAACGATAATAACAAGGACGGCAGCAACCGGCCCCAGGGCTTTGCGACCCGGGCCATCCATCTGGGTTACGATCCCATGGACGAGAATGGCGCGCTGACGCCCCCGATCTACATGACCTCGACCTATGCATTTGATTCAGCCGAAGCCGGCGGCGAACTCTTCCGTGGCGAGCGCAAGGGTTACATCTACGGGCGCACCCGCAACCCCACCCAGGGCCTGCTGGAAGAGCGCCTCGCCAGCCTGGAAGGCGCAGAGGCCGGTCTGGCGCTGGCCAGTGGCATGGGTGCGATCAGTGCCCTGTGCTGGTCCCATCTGGCCGCGGGTGACGAGGTCGTGATCGACCACACGCTTTATGGCAATACCTTCGCATTGTTCACCCACGGCCTGCCAAAATTCGGCGTGGCGGTAACGCCTGTTGATCTCACGGACGCTGGCAATCTGGACGCGGCGCTGACGGAAAAGACCAAAATGGTGTTCTTCGAAACACCGGCCAATCCGAACCTGCGCGTGATCGATATCCAGGCGGTCTCCGACAAGGCCCATGCCGTGGGCGCACTTTCAGTGGTCGACAACACGTTCTGCACCCCGGCCCTGCAACGCCCGCTGGAGCATGGCGCCGATCTGGTGGTGCATTCCGCGACAAAGTATCTGGGCGGCCATGGTGATCTGCTGGCCGGCATTGTGGTGGGCAACCACGACCTTGTGCATCAGATCCGCCAGCACGGGTTGCGTTACATGACCGGTGCCACGATCTCACCCATGACAGCGTTTCTGGTGATGCGTGGCCTGAAAACCCTGGAACTGCGTATGGAACGTCATTGCGACAGTGCCTTGAAGGTTGCGGGACTGCTGAGCGGTCATCCCGCTGTCGCCTGGACCACACATCCCTGGCTCGATGACTTTGCCCAGGCAGAAATTGCGCGACGTCAGATGATCCGAGGCGGCGGACTGGTGTCGTTTGAACTTCATGGCGGCTACGACGCCGGCATGGCGTTCATGAACGGCGTTGATCTCATTACGCGGGCGGTCAGTCTGGGCGACAGCGAAACCCTGGTGCAGCATCCAGCCAGCATGACCCATGCCGCGTACACGCCAGAAGAGCGCGCCAAACATGACATTTCCGAAGGTCTGGTGCGCATGTCCGTCGGTCTCGAGAACGTCGAGGACCTGCTGGTGGACATCGAAGCAGGTCTGGATGCGGCCATGACCGCGCGCCAGGCTGGGGAGTAACACCAACACCTCTTGCCGCCGCGTGTTCTTGGTCCGACAATCCCACCCATGAACACATCCCCCACAGACACTCTCCTGGTCAGCCGTGACGGCCCCATCGCCACGGTCACCATCAACCGGCCCGAAAAGCTGAATGCCATCAACACGGCAACAGCGCGGGCCATGTCCGATGCCTTCGATAAACTTTCCGCCGATGACGACCTGCGTGTTGTCGTCCTGCGTGGCGCCGGTGATCGCGCCTTTGGCGTCGGGGCCGATATCTCCGAGTTCAAGGACGTGCGTAACAGCCCCGACCAGGCCCAGGACTATGAAGATTCCTGGGGCACCGGCCTGGCCAACTGCCGCCATCCCGTGATCGCGCTGATCAAGGGTTATTGCATCGGTGGCAGCATGGGCCTGCTGCCCGAGACCGACCTGCGTATTGCCGGCGAGTCCTCGCGCTTTGCCATTCCTGCAGGACGCCTGGGCATTACCTATGGCCATGACGACATCGCCAAGCTGAAACGTCTGGTAAGCCACGCCCATGCGCTGGAAATACTGCTGGAAGCACGGCAGTTCGATGCGCAGCGCGCCCTCGAGATCGGGCTGGTGAGCCGTGTCGTCCCTGACGACAAGGTTGAAGAGGAGGTCTATGCAACGGCTGAACGCATCGCAGCCAACGCACCGCTTTCAGCGCGCTGGCACAAGAAGTTCGCACGCCGACTGCTTGATCCCGCGCCGCTCAGTGCCGAAGAGCTGCAGGAACCCTATGCCTGCTTCCAGACCGAGGACTACGATATCGGGCGTGCAGCGTTCGCCAACAAAGAGACGCCAAAGTTCAAGGGCCGCTGATCATGGAAACAGGATACGGGCCGCTCAACGGTGTCAGGGTCATCGACTTCACCCATGTCATGGCAGGTCCCGCCTGCACCATGATGCTGGCCGATATGGGCGCCGATGTGATCAAGATCGAGCGCGTGCCCTATGAAGAAGACGGCTCGCACAACGCCGACGATCCCTATTGGATCAATGGGGTCAGCGCGTCCTACATGATCGTCAACCGCAACAAGCGCGGTTTCCCCCTGAACCTGAAGACACCCGAAGGCGTCGAGATTGCCCACCGTCTGATCAAAGGCGCCGATGTCGTGGTCGAAAACTACCGGCCCGGCGTGCTTGATCGTCTGGGTGTGGGATATGAAGACGCCGCCAAGACCAACCCCGGCATCATCTATGGTGCCGTCAGCGGCTTTGGTCGAACGGGTCCTTATGCCCAGCGGCCCGGCTATGACCTGATGGCCCAGGGCATGGCTGGCATCATGAGCGTGACCGGAGAAGGCCCGGGCCGGCCCCCGGTCAAACCCGGCGTGCCGATGACCGACATCACCGGCGGCATCCTGCTGGCCATGGGCATCTGTGCGGCCCTGCGTCACCGCGAAGTCACCGGCGAGGGCCAGATGGTCGATACCTCGCTTGTTCGAAGCCGGCATCGTGCAGACCTACTGGCACAGCGCGCTTGGCATTCTCGACCGGCGAGGCGCCCCAGAGCCGTTGGGATCAGGCCATCCGCTTGCAGGCGCCCTATCAGGCGATCAGGACGAAGGACGGCCACATCACGGTCAGCGCGGGCGGCTGGATGTGGGGCAAGTTCTGCGAGCTGGTCGATCCCAGCCTGGAGCACGACCCACGGTTCGACACGAACGAGAACCGCATGAAAAACGTCAAGGAACTCGAAGCCATTCTAAACGTTCGTATGGCGATCAAGACGACCGCCGAGTGGATCGCAGAACTGGAAGCCGCAGGCATGCCGTCGGGCCCCATCAACACCATCCCGCAGATGCATCGAGGACCCGCAGGCGCTGGCCCGCGACATGGTGGTCACGCAGAACCACCCGATTGCCGGTGAGGTGAAAACGCTGGGCCTGCCGGTCAAGTTCTCCAAAACCCCCGGCGGACCCAAACGGCCCTCCACGGTCTATGGCCAGTACACGCGCGAGATCCTGGGCGAGGCCGGTTATGCCGACGCGGACATCGACCGCTTCATCGCCGCCGGCGCGACGGCCGACAGCATGTGAGTCACGCGGCAATATCGCCGACGACCCGGACTCTGGCGCGCACGGCATTGCCGGGGAGATAGGCCAGCGGCAGGTCTTCGACCTCGACGGTCTTGAGGGTTGCGGCGTCAGCGCCGCCCTCGACCGCCCGGGCTTCGGCAATCCTGTCGGGCTTCCTGCAGGAGCTCATCGCGCGCCAGGCCGGTGAAGACCTGATCGCATTCGCCCGAGACCTGGGCGATGGCGGCCCCCACGGCGTTGGCGACATCGCCGTTCTCGACGCGGATGACCTCGCTGGCCCCGGGCAGGTCATCGGGGATCAGGAACGCGCCACCACCAACCGCCAACACGCTGACGCCCGAGGCCTCAGTCTTCATGCGATCGACGGCACCGGCAGCCATGGTACTGGCCAAACCCATGAACCGCGCGACGTCACCCTGTGAGAGGTCTGCAACGGCACGAGCGTCCCCCAGAGACAGAAGTCCTGCAGCGACGGCGAGGTCCGAAGCAGTCAGATCGGGCCCGCCAAAAACCCTTGCGCGTTCGGGCAGGCGATAGCCCACACTCTCAGGCCCGATGGTCCCGGCGTCCAGGTCGACCAGTGAACCACCACCCAGACCAATCGAGATCAGGTCGGGCATGCGGAACAGAGTCCGCACACCACCGATCTTGATGACGTTGTTGGCCTCGCGCGGAAACCCGCCCTGCAACATGCCGACATCGGTGGTCGTACCACCCACATCGGCCACCATGCCATCAGGGCGCCCGGACAGAAACGCAGCGCCGCGCATGCTGTTGGTGGGACCCGATGCAAAGCTGAACACCGGATACCTCTCGGCCCTATCGGCCAGCAACACCGTGCCATCGTTCTGCGTGAGGTAGAGCTTGGCTTCCAGGCCACTGCCCGCCAGGGCATCACGGAAAGCCTGGGTCGTGTGCTGCGCCAAGGGGCCCAGGCTGGCATTGAGTAGTGCCGCGTTCTCCCGCTCCAACAGCCCGACCCGACCGATCCTGTGTGAAAGCGTGACGCTGCAATCAGGGCACTCCTGCGCAAGGATGTCCCGGGCGCGTTCTTCGCACGCTCCGGTCAGGGGAGAGAAGATTGCGGCAACGCTTGCTGCACGGATACCGGCTTTGGAAATTGCGCGACCGGCATGGGCAATGGCACGTTCATCGAGATCGGCAAGCGGTTTGCCGTCGTATTCATGGCCACCCTCAACAGCGAACACCGCACCTTCGACATGGCTGCGCAGGTCATCAGGCCAATCCACGAACGGTCCAAGGGACCGGCTTGCCGGCAGGCCGATCCGAATCGCCGCGACAGGTTGAAGCCCGCGTCGTTCGATCACGGCATTGGTGAAATGCGTGGTGCCGATCATCACGGGCATCGATGTCAGCAGGATCAGCACCCGATTGGGCAAGTATGCAGGCAAGGGCCTGCACGGATGCCTGACATCACATCATCGGTGGTCGGCGTCTTGATCTTGGCTGCAACCACGTCACCGTTGAGCAACACGGCATCCGTGTTTGTACCGCCAACATCAATCCCGATACGCCGCACGGTGATCTCCCCGAAAACGCATTCAACTACAACCAGACCACACCTTCCCCCGTGATGCGCAACAGGACAAGATGGGCCATGAAATCGAAGGGGAGACAGCCATGACGCAAGATGTGGAACGCGCGGCGATCGTGACCGGGTCAGCGACCGGAATTGGGGGCTGCGATTGCGCTGGCACTCTCCACACTGGGATGGGGCGTTGTGTTGAACTACACACGCAGCGAAGACGAAGTGCGCGCGACCGAAGCGCAATGCCGCAAGCTTGGTGGCGATCCCGTCATTGTCCAGGGCGATATTGCCGACGATGCCACCTGCCGGGCGCTGACCGAGGCTGCCCGGGAACGCTGGGGCCGTCTGGATGGTCTGGTCAACAATGCCGGGGTCACGAAGTTTGTGCCCCATGCCGATATGGAAAACCTCAACCGCGAGGACTTCGAGCATATTTTCGGGGTCAACGTCATCGGCACCTGGCAGGTGACCCGTGCTGCAGCAGCCCTGATGCGCGAATCCGGCGGCGGGTCGGTCGTGGTGATGTCGTCTCTTTCGGGGTTCACAGGCGCTGGCAGCAGTGGCGGCCTATGCCGCATCCAAGGCAGCGCTCAATTCGCTGACCCTTTCGATGGCACGCGGACTGGCACCCGATATCCGTGTCAATGCCGTCTGTCCGGGCTATGTGACGACACGTTGGGGTCGGCGCGGGATCGGCGATGCGGCTTATGAGAAGTTCTGTGCGGCGCTGACCGAACAATTGCCCCTGCAGCAGATGGTCGGGGCCCAAGACGTCGCTGAAACCGTGCTGTGGTTCCTGACCGGCGGAAAGACCATCACCGGACAGACCCTGGTGATCGATGGGGGCGAACATATGGCCGGCGGCATCTCGATCTCGAGCGATGACTGACACGCTTCCCCTTCTCTTTCAGCCCTATTCCCTGCGGGGCATCACAGCAAAGAACCGCATCGTCGTAGCACCCATGTGCCAGTACGCCTCGGTCGATGGCGCGCCGACGGACTGGCACATGGTCCATATGGGCCGCCTTGCCATGGGTGGTGCCGGCATCTCGTTTGTCGAGGAAACCGCCGTCGAGGCGCGCGGACGCAAGACCTATCAATGCGCAGGCCTGTGGTCATCAAACCAGATTCCCGCCTATCGGCGCGTCACCGACATGATTCGCAGCTTTGGCTCTGTACCTGCCATTCAGTCCGGGCACAGCGGACGCAAAGGTTCCTGTCACGGCGCCATGCAGGGCTGGAAACCGCTCGGCGAAGGAAACACCACGCCGGACCAGCCGCCATGGATTGCCCTTGCACCAAGCCCCCTGCCCGACACACCAGCCCATCCCCTGCCCCATGCCATGGACCGCGACGATATCGCGACCGTGCTGGCCGCCTTTGCAGAGAACGCGCGTCTGTCGCTGGATGCAGGGTTTGAACTCCTGGAAATCCACGGCGCGCACGGCTACCTGATCCATCAGTTCCTCTCGCCCCTCTCCAACCACCGCGCGGACGGCTATGGCGGCGACCTCAACGGGCGCATGCGTTTCGCGCTGGAAGTCGCAGAAACGGTGCGCAAGGCCTGGCCTGCAGACCGGGCGCTGTGGTGGCGAGCATCCTGTGTCGATGGCAAGGGCGGTGTCTGGGACCTGGACGACACGGTTGTGCTGGCGCGCGAACTCAAGGCACGCGGCGTCGACCTGATCGATTGTTCCTCTGGCGGGATAAGCGGCGATACCGACATGCCCATCGTGCCTCGCACGCCGGGTTACCAGGCCGGGTTTGCCGAGGCGGTACGTCGGGAAGCAGACATTGCAACGGTCGCCGTGGGCGAAATCATCGAACCCCGCCAGGCTGAAGCCATCCTCACCGAAGGCAAAGCCGACCTCGTCGCCATCGCACGGGAGTTGATGCTGGATGCCAACTGGCCAGCCCGCGCCGCGCGCGAACTGGGTATCGAGGCCTGGTGGACGTGCTGCCGCCAGCCTATGCCCACCGCCTGGAACAACGCGAACGCGTCCGCGCGATCTATGCTGAACGTGATAAAGCCGCCCAGACCGACTATGACCGCGATGTGATCGACGCCTCCTGATCTATCTCGGCCACGAGTAGATTGTGGTGAGAAAACGGCAATCACTCACGTTCGCGTGAGGCAACGATCTGCGCGACCGATGGCTCCGTAACCAAGCCATCGTCAACTCGCAAAAGAGAACAAAAATCATGTCGTTTCTAACTCGCATCACATCCGTATTCGTCGGTGGCCTCATGGCCATCTCCGTTGCCCAGGCTGACGGCCACGGTCACATGGACATCGTCGACACCGCTGTTGCCAACGATGACTTCAACACCCCTGGTCGCTGCCGTTCAGGCAGCCGACCTGGTTGAAACACTCAAGAGCGAAGGCCCCCCTTCACGGTGTTTGCTCCGACCGACGCCGCGTTCGCCAAGTTGCCTGAAGGCACCGTGGAAATGCTGCTTCTTCCAGAGAACAAGGACAAGCTGATCGCAGTTCTCACCTATCACGTCATTCCTGGTGCCGTGATGTCAGGCGACATCGCCGGGCAAAACCTGGAAGTCGTCACCGTTCAGGGCAGCACCATTGCGGTTAATGCCACAGATGGTGTCATGGTCAACGACGCCAACGTGATCGCCGCCGACATCGAAACCTCGAACGGCGTGATCCATGTGATCGATACGGTTCTGCTGCCGTAAACCTTCTGCAGCAACTTCGAGAGGGGTGCGATTTCGCCACCCCTCTCACCCTTTCAAAAGGTCTTTCTCAGATCTCGATGACGATCTTGCCGATATAGTTTTTTTCAAGAAATGCGGCTGTGCCTGCACCAATTCCTCTAGGGGAAAGGTTGCCGAAAGTACGGGGCCGAACATCACCGGCTTCGATGTAACGCACGACATCATGGAACACCTCCGCAGGCGTGCAGGTGGAGCCATGGAATTCCAGGTCACGGTAAACCAGGTGGCGCAGGTTGAAGGAGACCTCCGGTCCTGCGATGGCGCCCGACGACGCATACCGTCCACCTGTGCACATGGCGCCAATCATGGCGCCAAACAACGGCCTCCGACAACATCGACGACGCCTTCGACCTGACCCGATGGCGTAATCCCGGCAATCGCACCTACGAGATCATCGGTATCACGCGGAACAATCGCGTCAGCGCCCAGGGCACGGACTTCATCAGCCTTTGAGGCGCCACACAACGCAACAACCCTGGCGCCACGACGCTTGACCAACTGAATGGCAGCCGTTCCGACACCACCGGATGCACCGGTGACCAGGATCCATTCACCAGGTTTTGGATCGACATGACGGATCATGCCCTCCGCAGTGGAAAACGCGACATGAAGGTGGCAAGTTCCACATCCGACAGCGCACTCTCCACCTTCACGGCGTTTTCGGTTGGAGACGTACAATATTCGGCAAACCCGCCATCGGCTTCACTGCCCCAATAGCCCCAGTCCTCGATATCATCGCCGGTACGGAGCCAGCCCATCGACCATGACGCGCTCACCGATGCGGTGGGGCTCGACACGCCAGCGCCCACGGCGACGATGCGGCCCGACGGCATCGGCCCCCTGGATCACGGGGAAAGCTCGAGCGGCAGACCGCCGCCCCAGGGTCGCGGCATCGGGCGTGATGTCAGTCGAACCCGCCAGCGCCGCCATCCGTCGGTGATGCCGCGACTTCACGGAATCGGGGAAGGTACCAGGCGGTGCGCGTGTTGATGTCGGTGTTGTTGCAGCCGCAGGCGCCGACCTTGATCAGTACACGTCAGCCCGGCCCGGCCTCGGGCACCGGCCAATCCTCCTGAAACGTCCAGCTTGTCGAGGCCGCCATGGCCGGTTGTCACCATGGCGCGCATGGTCTGGGGAATCGCTCTCGGTCACGGCTTCAGTCCTCGTTCCTGCCGCCGCCATGGGCATGGCCGTAGCGCAAGGCCATGGGGACCAGCGCCATCACGGTGACGGTTTTCTCGGGCCCCGGGATTGCGGAACCGGTGCGGAATCTCGCTGCGGAAATGGAAGCTGTCGCCGGCCTCCAGGCGATAGGTCCGGTCGGGATGGTCGAGCAGCAAGGATGCCGGAAACGACATAGCCGGACTCCTCACCCTCATGGCCGTTGAGGTCGTCGCCGGAGGAGGCGCCGGGGCTCGTACTCGGTCAGCACCAGGCCATGCTCACGGTTGAGATCGGGCGAGAGCAGGTAGTCCTCCATGCCGAGGTAATCGGTGCTGTGGAGCGGCGTATAGGTGATGCGGCGGCGCTGGCGCTTGCGGCACGACCACATCGCGCTCCTCGTTGTCGTCGCCGGGTTCGACCTGGAAAGAACCAGCCCGATCCCCATGCCCAGCGCATCGCCGATGCTCTGCAGGGTGCCGACGGACGGCTTCTTGAGGCCGCGTTCCACCTGGCTGAGAAACCCGATGGAACGGCCGGTCTTTCTCAGCGAGGTCGGCGAGCGTCAGGCCGTTGGTCTTGCGCAAGCCACGGATGTCGTTGCCCAGCGAGAACGGCGACGGGATCGAGCCCGTCATCGGGGCGCTCTCGCCGGAACCCCCATCCAGCACGAGATCGTTGCTGTTGTCCATCGTCCATGGTCATATCGCCATCCCCGCCTTGAGGCCTTCCAGCACCGCCTCCTCGGCCGTGCGCGGCGACAGGGCATCGCCGATGACGTGCACGTCACCGTCCCAGTCAGCCAGGGCCTCGGCCAGCGTCTTGAGCGGGCGTGTGCCCTGGGAAAGCACCAGCGTCTCGACCTCGTCACAGATGATGGGCTGATCGTTCACGGTGTGCTGGAGATAGACCGTATCGGCGTCGGCCCCGAACAGGCGCGCGTAGGGGATCATCTCCACGCCGAGCTTGTGCAGCTCGCCGATCCAGAAGTCGCGCACGCCATCCTGCAGGTTCTGGCCCGGCACCATGCCGGTCACCGCCAGGCGCACGCGGCAGCCGTCGAGCGCGAGTTTGTGGGCGACGCCGAGGCCGATCCAGTCGTTGCGCCAGTCCGCCACGACGACCGAGCCGCCGACATTGGCCTCGCCCCGGATCACGGCCCAGGAATCGACCACATGGGCCTCTTCGGCGCCGTCAAAGTCGGGCCGGTACGGGCGTGCCGCCGGTGGCGACGACAACAGCGTCGGGTGCGACCGCACGCACGGCACTCGGCGGTGACGACCGAGTTCCGACAGACGGCGACGCCGGCCCGCTCCATCTCGGCGGCGAGGTTGGTGACGATGCCGCCGAACTCCTCGCGCCCGGGCAGGGCCTGGGCCAGCAAGGCCTGGCCGCCCAGCTGCGCGGAGGCCTCATGGAGCGTCACGTCGTGGCCCTCGCTCGGCCAGGATGGCAGCCGCCTTCATGCCGCCGGGCCCGCCGCCGAATCACCCATGACCTTGCGCGCGGGTCCTCGGCCGGGGCCTTGTCGTGGTCATAGAGCAAGCTCACGGCCGGTCTCGGGGTGCTGGATGCAGGAGACACCGAAATACTGCAGGCGATGACCGACACAGGCCTGGTTGCAGCCGATGCAGGGCGCGGATGTCGTGGGGTCTGCCGGCCTGTGCCTTGGCCGGGAGATGCGGGTCGGCGATCAGCGCGCGCACCATGCCGACCATGTCGGCCTGGCCGCTGGCAAGGACCTCTTCGGCCATCTGGGGCTGGTTGATGCGCCCGGCCACCAGCACCGGCAACGATCAAGGCCCTGCCTGAGGACCCCGGCATTGGCGGCAACATGGCCGTGGCCGATGGCCATGAGTGGGGGAAAGACGTCGATCCAGCCGCGCGCCGTCGAGGTGTTGCCGCCGATCACGCTGATGTAGTCGATCAGGCCACCGGCCTCGAGCGCCTGGCAGACCTCCATGACGTCGCCGGGCTCCATGGCGTCGGGCGTGACATCGCCATCGGTGACGCGCACGCCAAGAATGGGGTCGGAGCCGATGGCCTTGCGGACCGCGGCCAGGATCTCGGTCAGCAGGCGCATGCGGTTCTCCAGGCTGCCGCCATACTGGTCCTCGCGCCGGTTGGTGCGCGGGTTCAGGAACTGGGCAATCAGGTAACCCATGCTGGCCAGGATCTCGACGCCGTCGAAGCCGCCCTCGATCATGTGGCGACGAGGCCCTTCGCATAGGCCGCCACCCCACTCACCGATCAGGTCGTGGGAGGCCGGCACCGGCATCAGGCTGTAGCGCTCGAACGGGGTGTCGGACGCCGAATAGACCGGGCGCTTGGAGCCATCCAGGGTCGCGCGCATCGCGACGCCGGGGTGGAACAACTGGCCCAGCAGCTTGGTGTCGTGCCGGTGCACCGCCTCGGGACAGGTTTCGTGAAACCGGGCACCACCTCGGGCCGGCCGGCCAGGATGTAGCCCGAAGGGATGTCGAAGCTCTCGTGCATCGACATGCCTTCCATCACGATCATTGCCCACGCCGCCACGGGCGCGCGCCTCGTGATAGGCGATGATGACGGTCGCCCACGACGCCCTGATCGCCCAGGGAGGTGCCATGGGGCGGAAAGAACAGGCGGTTGCGCACCGTGTGGGCGCCCAGCTTCAGGGGCTCGAAAAGATGGGGAAACGACGCCATCGGCATGAAGAACCCTGCTGGTCGGCACTCATGGGTAAATAATGGAACATTTTTTGACCCAGCGGGGCAATATTCTGGTGTACTGATTTCACTGGTTGTTTGCAGGAGAGTCTGTCATCAGCGAGCGGGGAGCGGGCCATGAAGGGCAGGGAGTTACCAGAGCAGATCAAGCTGGGGGTGATGTCGAGGCCATGCTGGGTGCCGATGACGCCATTAGCGCGCTGGAGCGCCCCATCGCGGAAGCCTCGGCCCTGGCCCAACGCCTGCTACACGGACCCCGCCTGGCAGGCACTGGAATACGACCGTCTGTTTGCCCGCACCTGGTTTGTCGCAGGGCTTCACACAGGACATCCCGAATCCCGGTGATGCCATGCCTGTTCAGGCAGCCGGCATGCCGTTGCTGATCCTGCGCGACCACAGCGGCGTGGTTCGCGTGTTTCACAACGTCTGCCGCCATCGCGGAGCGGTGATCGTCGACAAGCCCTGCTCGGACCTCAAGATCCTGACCTGCCCCTATCACGCCTGGGCCTATGGCCTGGATGGCAGCCTGCGCACGCGTCCGCATTTTTACGGCGGCAACAAACACGATGTGGTCCGGGACGACCCCTCTGCGCCGGGCTGGTGCCGGTCCGCGCAGAGATCTGGCATCACTGGATCTTCGTCAATCTGGACGGCAAGGCTCCGCCGCTTGCCGACTACCTTGCCCCGGCGCTGGAACGTATCGGGGACTATGACCTCAACGCCAGCCGTTACGCCGGCACGGTCCATTTCGACATCGCGACCAACTGGAAGTTCGCGATGGAGAACTACATTGAGCCTTATCACGTGTTTGCGGCGCATCCGCGCCTGCACGCTTTCGTGCCCATGGCCGAACGGGAACCCAGCAAAATCGACCGTCACGTCATGTGGAACCGCTACATCTTCAAGCAGGCTGAGGAAGGGCGCGGTGCCGGACTACCGCACTTCCCGGACCTCTCCTATGAAGCCGCGCACAAGGGTCTGTGGTTCATCCTGCCGGTGCCGTTCGGGCTGGAGGTCTATCCCGACCATGTGGCGAGCTTCCACGTCACGCCCATCGCGCCCGACCTGTGCCACGAGCGCATCGACATCTATCTGATCGGCGAAGCAGCCGATGCACCGCAATACGAGGGTCAGCGCAAAGCCGTGCTCGAGATGTGGCGCGACCTCAACAAGGAAGATGTCGGCCTGATCGAAAGCCTGCAGAAGGGCCGCACCTCACCGGCCTATGACGGCGGGCGCCTATCTCCCTATTGGGACGAAGCGCCCGCTTCACCTCTCGCGCATGATCCTGGAAGGCATGCGTTAGAGGATCTCTTCGCCCAACTGGCGATAGATTCCACCGGTCGCGATCGTGATGCCCGGCCCGACCGCGGTTTCACGCAGAAGGCCCTCCATGCTGGCGTAATCGGGAAAGGTCCAGACCGCGACATGGGCGGGGTCAGGTCCCCAGACACCGACCCGTCGAAGGACCAGGTTGAGCGTGCCGGCGTCATGACGATGCGCACGACCGGCCCAGGCTTCGGCCAGATCGGCGTCGGTGACATCGTCCCTGGCATCGAAGAACTCGACGACATACACGCCCTTCCCCGGTTCCGGCCCCTCCATCAGCTCGTCATAAAGTCCGGCGCGCTGGATATGGATGGTGCGGTGCATGGCCTGGCTGCGGGCGTTGTCATGCCATTCCGGCGATCCGAAATAGGCTTCCCAGGCGTCCAGCCGTTCAAGGCCCGCGATTTTCCAGAACGCCAGATAGGACGGCATCGGCCCGAACCTCAGGGTGCGGCCCAGTTGCAGGATCATCGCATCGGAGTCCGGATCGACCCAGGACTGGCGCTGGTCGCCCATGTAACGGAACGCTTCAACCGTGATGTGACGGTCGCGTTCGATGTATTCGAGATAGATCATGCCGCGCTCCCTACCACTGTGAACCACCCGACAGGCGCAGCGCTTCACCGGTGATGCCACGCGCGGCGTCCGTGCACAGGAAGCCGACATAGGCGCCGGCCTCGCCGGGCTCCAGAAACCGTTTCTGGGGCACCCATTTTTTCGGCCATGGCCACGCGGTATTCCTCGACCGTCATGTCGAGGCCCAGCAGCGCCATTTCCTGGATACAGCCATCGACATTCTGTTCGCTCGCGACCCAGCCGGGACAAAGCGCGTTGCAGGTCACCCCATGGGCAGCTCCTTCCAACGCAACGCAGCGCATCAGGCCCAGCAGCCCGGACTTCGACGCACAATAGGCCGCATGCAGCTCGTGCCCGTTCAACCCTGCCGTGGAGGAAAACATCAGGACACGGCCCCATTGCCGCGCGATCATGTCCGGCAGGCACAGTTTGGTCGTGCGATAGGAACCGGTCAGGTTCACGTCGAGCAGCGCGTGCCAGAGTCCGTCGGGGTGGTCGATCATGGCATGACGGCCTGAGGTGCCCGCCGCATTGATCAGGATATCGACCGGACCCAGCTTATCGACGATGTCGGCGTGGTTCTGCGCCACGGATTCATCGCTGCGGACATCCAGCGGCAAGGCAAGGACTTTTACGCCGGTTGCAGCAATGGCATCGCGCGCCGCAGCCAGCACATCATCGGTCGGCATGAAGGCACGCTGACCGGGATCGATCGTGCCTTCGCCCAGATCCGGCGTCAGCGAGCCGATGGCGACCGAGGCCCCTTTCATTGCCAGGTCCAGCGCACAGGCAAAACCCCATGCCCGAGGCACCGCCGGTCACCCAGGCAACACGTCCATCCAGTTCACCCATCACGGCACCTCCCCCGGAAATGCCGCTACTGTGACAGCACTTGGCGAAACACCGCAATGCCCGGTCGGCAACAAGCCTGCTTGCCGGGAGCGCGCGGGTTGTTCAGAATGACGACAGATCTGCGAGGAAAGACCATGGCTGCACTCAGCGCCCTTGAGAAAAACCGATTCCATTGACGCCAAACAGTGTCGACTTTCGACAGCATTCCGGTCATCGACATCGGCCCCTTCTTCGGCAACGACCAGGCAGCCAAGGAGCAGCGTCGCCGAAGAGATCGGCGAGGTCTGCCGCACCATCGGCTTCTTCTACATCACCAACCACGGCATTCCCCAGGACCAGATCGACGAACGTTGATCGGCGAAGACGAAGCAATTTCTTCCACCAGCCGCTGGACGAAAAGATGAAGCTGGATATCAACGAGGTCCAGCGGCATCGCGGTTACGTGGCCACCGGCGCGCTTTATGCCGACGCCAAGAAGAAGCCGGACCTGCAGGAAGGGTACGAGGTCTCGCTGGAGCTTGCCGGAGGACGACCCCGACTACCTCGACGGCAACATCATGCTGGGCCCCAATGTCTGGCCCGACAACCTGCCCGGCTTCCGCGAGAGCGTGTCGGGCTATTACGACGCGGTGCACCAGCTGGGCGTCACGCTGTTCCGGGCCTTCGAGATGACCCTGGGCCTGCCCCAGGGCTGGTTCGACGACAAGATCACCAAACCCATGGGCCAGCTTCGCCTGATCTACTATCCCAGCCAGGACGGACCGATCGATCCCGACCAGATCGGGATTGGCGCCCACACCGACTACGAGTGTTTCACGCTGCTGCTCCAGGACGAGGTCGGCGGCCTGCAGGTCGGCAACCGTCAGGGCGAATGGGTCAAGGCCACGCCGATCCCCGGCGCAATTGTCATCAACATCGGTGACATGCTGATGCGCTGGACCAACGGCGAGTTCGTCTCGACACGCCGCACCGCGTGATCAACAACTCGGGCCGAGAGCGTGTCTCGTTCCCGTTCTTCTTCGGCGCGAACCACGACTGCGTCGTGCGCCCGCTGCCCCAGTTCGTGAGCGAGGAGCGGCCGGCGCAGATACCACGCCGACACGCTGCGGCCTGTGGACCGAAACGATGATCACCGACGTCTACGAGTACCGCGTGAAGTATCGCGGCAACCTCGAAAATCCAGAGATGGACTGGGACGCGACGGACGCAACCGGGTGGTAACGCTCAATTTCAGGCCACGCGCCCGTGAAACAGCAGCTGGGACGTTCCGCATCCATGCGCTGACCGGGCTCGCGGGCGTAACTGAGGACGCCGACGAGACGGGCGCGCGTGACCCTGACGACCGGCGCCACGCAATGGAGCGAGTCACGGCCGCGGAAAACGACCAGCGTTCCGGCAGGACGGAGCCAGATCGATCAGGCCGGTTTCGTCGCCATCCAGGACCGCACCAACAGCAGCAACTTCAGCCGCCTCTTCAGCCGCACCGCCGGTCCTGACATTGGGCAGATAGCGGAACGCGCCGCCGGCCTGGGGCGGTTGCAGCATCAGGGTGACGGCAAACTCCGCCTTGTCGAAATGCCAGCCAAGCTGCTCGCCCGTACGGTTGACGTTGATCATGAGGCCCGCCAGCGGGTCGCCATAAGGGATGGAGTTCCGGCAGGCCCAGCACGGCGGCCAGAAACCGGTGGAGCTGCGTGCCCAGTCGAACAGCGTGCACGCAGGGGGCCATCGCGCGGGATGCGGTCCATGGCGACGTTGCCCTTGTCGCTCGTCACCAGCCGGGTTCGCGCACTGCCTTCGGGTGCCGCATCGGCACCATCAGTCTGATAGACCGTATGGCGGTGAACGCAGAAGTATGCCGCATCCTCAACAGCGCGGGCTTCGCCAACCAGGGCGGCCACGGCATCTGGTGTCACAAAACCATCGAGAATCAGTATGCCGTCACGGTCGATCGTGGCTTGGCATCGCGATTCAAGACTTCGCCTGGCCCGCTCTTGGGCTCCTGAACAGGATAACGCTCCAGGTCGATCAAACTTTCAGCTTCGAACATTGGACCAGACATCAACAGGTCACTCCGTTTCCATTGCCATGATATCATGGCCGTCAGGAGGAGACTGCCATGACCGATCTCAACGCGAACTTCCCCATGCAGCAATGGGTGTGTGTGCCCTGCGGCTACAACATGATCGGCGAGATGCCCGAGGTCTGCCCGTTCTGTGGCGAGCGCCATGAGAAGTTTGTCACCTGGAACGTTGCCGAGGAAACCTATCGCGTGACCTCGACACCCGTGGCCGATGGAGTCACCCAGTTGCGCTCACAGCCTCGGCTTGGCTACGAACACGCGGCCTATCGCATTGAAACCCGCGACGGCGCGGTCTGGTTCGATTGCCCCAGCGCGTTCAACCGCACACTGGAACCTGTCGACGACATCTTCTTCACCCACAAGGACTTCATGGGTGCGTCGAACCAGTACCGTGCCCATTGGAACGCCAGAGTCCATATTCATCAGGCCGAAACCACACATCCTCTGGCATCACCGTTCCCGGTCGACGACCCGTTCACCGGCGATTTCACCTTCCAGGGCATCGACGCGTTTCATATCGGCGGGCACACGGAGGGCTTCACGGTCTACTTCCACGACGATGTTCTTTTTGCCTGCGACTATGCCTTTCCCGGAAACAAGGCCATGCGGCTAAATCCCTTTACCGACAAGGCACCGATGGTGGCCAAGGGAGACCGGCTGCTGAAGCTGGTGCGCGAGCGCAAGCCGCGCATCGTAACGGGGTTCAATTATGTCGTGGACGGTGCGGACTGGGCGGGCTGGTTCGAGACGGCCATGAAACGTGCCGCCTGAGCCTGCTCAGCCAACATCCTCACTGATGGTGACAATCTCGCATTGCGTGTTTTGCAACGCGGCAAAATGGGTGTGATTGCCCTGATCGTCGATGATCGAAAGAAACGAACGGCGCGAGACAAAGAGGCGGACATATTCGTAAGTCTGCACAAGTTGACCTGCACGCCAGCAGTACACATTGAAGAGTTCGCTGGGCCCGTAGCCTGAGACCGGCTGGGCATCGTCGCCGTGAGCCGCAGCGGCCAACGTCATCGTGAGTAACAGGGCTGCTGGTGTCAGCCGCATTGGGCCTTGTGGCGCAACAAATGATCAGCCAGCACGCAGGCCATCATCGCTTCACCAACCGGGACGGCGCGGATGCCGACGCAGGGGTCGTGCCTGCCCTTGACCTGAACCGTGGTGTCGTTGCCATCGCTGTCGACCGTCTGGCGTTCGTGCAGGATCGAACTGGTGGGTTTGACGGCAAAACGCACGACCAGATCCTGGCCCGTGGAGATACCGCCCAGAACGCCGCCAGATTTGTTGGAGAGAAAACGCGGGCCGTCGTTGCCCATGGTCATCTCATCGGCGGCAGTTTCGCCGGGCTCTGCAGCCAAGCCGAAGCCATCGCCGATCTCCACACCTTTGACGGCGTTGATCGTCATCATGGCGCGGGCAAGGTCGCTGTCGATCTTGTCATATATCGGACTGCCCAGGCCGACCGGCACGCCAGAAGCCACAATCTCGATCACCGCGCCGGCTGATGAACCTTGCTTGCGCACACCATCGAGAAACGATTCCCAGGTTCCGGCCATTTCCTGGTCGGGGCACCAGAACGGATTGTTTTCGATCTGGGCCCAATCCCATTTTTCGCGATCCACGCAATGAGGCCCGATCTGCGTGACCGCGCCCCGGATCGTGATGCCATCGCCCAGAACCTTGCGTGCGACCGCACCGGCGGCAACCCGCATGGCGGTCTCGCGTGCGCTGGAGCGCCCGCCACCGCGATGATCGCGGATGCCGTATTTGGCGTCATAGGTATAGTCGGCATGACCGGGCCGGTACTTCACGGCAATGTCGCCGTAATCCTTTGAGCGCTGATCGACGTTCTTCACGACCATGGCAAGCGGCGTGCCCGTGGTATGGCCTTCAAACCAGCCCGAAACGATCTGGACCTGGTCAGGTTCCTTGCGCTGTGTCGTGAAGCGCGACTGACCGGGTTTGCGCCGATCCATCCAGTGCTGAATATCGGCCTCTGTGATGGCAATCCTTGGCGGCACACCATCGACCACGCAGCCGATCTCGGGCCCGTGGCTTTCGCCCCAGGTCGTCACGCGAAAGAGATGGCCGAAACTGTTACCTGCCATCGTCAGGAACTCCGATCAGGTCAAGACAAGCCAGATCGCTCAAACACTTATGCAAGAGCGATATCCGGCGCCTTCGGGTTTTTCATGCCGACGATGTGGTAGCCGCAATCGACGTGATGTACCTCGCCCGTGACAGCGGTCGAAAGATCACTGGTGAGATAAAGCGCTGATCCACCGACCTCATCGGTCGTGACATTGCGTCCCAGGGGCGAATTGAGTTCGTTCCACTTCAGGATGTAGCGGAAGTCGCCGATGCCTGAAGCCGCCAGCGTCTTGATGGGGCCAGCCGAAATGGCGTTGACGCGGATATTCTGCTCACCCAGATCGGCGGCGAGATAACGCACGCTGGCCTCAAGCGCTGCCTTGGCAACGCCCATGACGTTGTAGTGAGGCATCCAGCGTTCGGCACCGTAATAGGTGAGCGTTACCAGGCTTCCGCCCTTGTCACCCATCAAGTCGGCGGCGCGGCGCGAAACCGTGGTGAAACTGAAGCAGGAGATATCCATGGTCATCAGGAAGTTATCACGGGTCGTGTCGGCATAACGTCCGCGCAACTGCTCCTTGTCGGAAAATCCGATGGCATGGATCAGGAAATCCAGACCGCCCCAGCTGTCCGAAACCGCATCGAAAGTACGATCGATGCTGGCCTCGTCGGTCACATCGCATTCGACTACCAGCTTGGAACCGATGCTTTCAGCAAGCGGTCTGACGCGCTTGCCAAGGGCATCGCCCTGATAGGTGAAACCAAGTTCTGCGCCGTGCGCGGCCAGTGTACGGGCAATACCCCAGGCAATGGAGCGATCATTGGCCACGCCCATGATCAACCCGCGTTTGCCTGCCATCAGGGGGCCGGGCTCAGTCATGAAAACCTCATCTGCGTCTTGTGAAACACCGATGGGACGAAGAGTTCCGTCCCGCTTTGCGCAATCCTACACAAAAGCAGAAGTCCGGCCAACGCGTCACTTGCGTCACAGTCTTGTGTGTCCATCATGCATGAGAATTTCTGCAGGCAACCCAAGTATTGGTTCGTTGCACGCTTGGAGGCGTGCACCATATCGATGGAAGTTGTTCGACCAGATAAGGAGATCTCTTATGGCCATGCCCGCCACGGAACGTGCCCAGATCAACGCAGTCCAAGCAGATCTGGTCTATCTGGCCAATCTCGATGTGAAACCCGTGATCCACTACACCCAACCGGGCCTGCCCAGACGGGACGGCAATTATGGCCATTTTCCCGTTGCGATAGAGAACATGCGCGAGATCGAGGGCCTTTCCCTGGATCGCGAGGGGTTTGAACTCTGGAACGAACCGGTTGCCGTCAGCGACTTCTATGACGCCGCCGTGGTTGAGCAGGAGTATTATCCCCAGCTATCGGATTTCGTAAAACGTGCCACAGGCGCAGTTGAGGCGCTGGTCTTTGACCATACGATCCGTATCGAGGGCGGCGGTGAAGAAGAGAGCACGGTCATGCGTGCGCCGGTGCGTGTCGTCCACAACGACTATACGGAAGATTCCGCGCCCAAACGTGTGCGTGATCTGCTCCCGCAAGATGAAGCGCAACAGTGGATCGACGGCCGCTTTATCGAACTCAACGTGTGGCGTCCGATTGAAGGTCCGGTCCTGATGACACCGCTCGCGCTGTGTGACGCCCGCAGCATCAAAACAGAGGATCTGAGGCTGACCAACCTGCTCTATCCAGACAGGGTCGGTGAAATTTATCACGCGCTCTACAACCCGGCCCATCGCTGGTTCTATGCGCCGCGCATGATCACCGACGAGGCGATCCTGATCAAAGGGTATGATTCGGCTCGTGACGGTCGCGCACGCTTCACGTTCCACAGTGCGTTTGATGACCCCCAAACGCCAAAGAACCCGCCACCCCGAAAAAGTATCGAGGCGCGGGTTCTCGCGCGGATGGAGAGCTGAAGCGCTCAGATCCTGATTAACTAGCCGTTCACGACCTTCCAGGAGCCATCATCCTGACGGCAAGCCGTGCCGTAGGCCTGCTGGTACTCACCACCGACTGTGATCGTGGTCTGATACTCGCGGCAATACTGGCCGTTCTGATCGGTACCGTCACGCACCGGCGTGTAACTGCCGTAGTTGCCGGAATCGGGGTTGTTCCAATTGATGGTTTCACCGACCGGCGCATTGTGCGCGGCAACTTCCGCCTGCGAGGCATAGGCCTGATCGGCGCGGTCCAGCGATGAACCGACCTGATTACCCAGATAGGCGCCCAGAAGGCCACCGCCAATGGCCGCGAAGATCTGGCCAGTACCGCCACCGACCTGTGAGCCCAGAAGGGCGCCACCGGCGGCGCCGAGAAGCGTGCCTGCGGTTTCCTTGCCACCCGCACCTTCGGCGCAGGCTGACAAAGAAAGAGCACCGGCAATGGCCAGCGCTGCAAATTTCATCTTCATCATGTTTTCCATCTCAGCTGCGGTTTCCCGTTGATAAACCCCTGAACCAGACCCTAGCCGTAGCCAAGAAATCCGGCCATAACAAGGCAGAACTCATTGTGGCATTCACCAATTCAGGATGACGCCACGAAACAAAAGAATAAAGGGACATCGGTCACACTTAACCGACATTCCCGACACGAGGAATCTGTCATGGCACGCATCGAAAACCGCGATCCCTACGAAGTTTTTTCGGAATGGTATGCCGAAGCTGCAGAATCCGGCCTCAAGGAACCTACTGCAGTTGCCCTGGCCACCGCCGATACGGACGGCCAGCCTTCGTTGCGCATGGTTCTTCTGAAGGGTCACGGACCTGACGGATTTGTGTTCTACACCAACTATGAAAGCCGGAAGGGCCGCGAACTTCTGGCCAATCCCAAAGCCGCGCTGACTTTCCACTGGATGCCGCTGGGCCGGCAGGTCCGCGTCCAGGGCCGCGTTGAACAGGTCAGCACGGAAGAAGCCGACGCCTATTACGCAAGCCGCCAGCGCGACAGCCAGATTGGTGCGTGGGCCAGCCAGCAGTCGCGCCCTATGGAAACCGCTTATGATCTGGAAAAGAACGTCGCAAAGATGGCCCTGAAACACGCCGTGGGAACCGTACCCCGACCGTCCTACTGGTCGGGTTTCCGAATCATTCCCCATCGCATCGAGTTCTGGTCGGAAAAACCGTTCCGCCTCCATGAACGCATCGAGTTTTCACGCGAGAACGATGCTGCAGAATGGACAAACCGCAGGTTGTTCCCCTGACATGACATCCCCCCTCACAAACTCCAGAAGGTAGTGTCGGCAGAGTCGACGCGGCTGGCGCACGGCTGATGCGACTGGCGACCCTTGCTTCGGTCTCCGTCGCCCTGGTCCTGATTGTGGCCAAGATCATTGCTGCGTTGATGACCGGTTCGGTCAGCATGCTCTCCTCACTGGTCGATTCCCTGCTCGATGCATTTGCCTCGCTTCTGAACTTTTTTGCCGTACGGCATGCCCTGCAACCTGCAGATAAGGAACATCGTTTCGGCCATGGTAAGGCCGAGCCCCTGGCTGGTCTGGCCCAGGCAGCCTTTATCGCTGGTTCAGGCGTTTTCATCGTGTTCGAGGCGCTGCACCGGCTCGGTACAGGCCATCAGATCGAAAACACCGAGATCGGCATTGCCGTCATGGTGATCTCGATGGTGCTCACAATCGTTCTCGTGATTTTCCAGCAATATGTCGTCAAGCGCACCCAATCGACCGCCATCAGCGCCGATGCCATTCACTACCGCATGGACATCATGATCAACTTCAGCGTCATCATCGCGTTGGTGGCGTCTTCTGAATTCGGCATCTGGTGGTTCGACAGTGCCGTCGCGATCGCCATTGCCTTCTACATTGCGTTCAGCTCCTGGAAAGTGGCCGGTCGTTCGCTCGACCTGCTTATGGACCGGGAGTTTCCCGAAGAAGAGCGCGAGCAGATCAAGGCGATTGTCTGGAGCCATCCCGACACCAGGGGCCTCCACGATTTGCGCACCCGAAGCTCGGGCATCCAGCCCTTTGTCCAGCTTCATCTGGAGCTGGAGCCCGACCTCTCCCTGGTTCAGGCCCACGAAATCGCCGATGAAGTCGAACTTCTGATCATGAATGAGTTTCCCGGCGCGGAAGTCATCATCCATCAGGATCCGGTCGGCCATGAGGAACCCCATTCGCCCATTCCACCGCCCAGCTGAGTCCGGCTCATGTTGGATTGGCAGGATCAGCCAATCGCGGGTAAACTGGCTTATTGCTTGAGATGCACAGTTCCAAGGGAACCAAACCATGACCATGGCCAAGATTCTGGTTGCCGCATCAGGCACCACCGAAGGCCAAAGCGCGCTGGAAACAGCGCTGCTGCTGGCCAAACGTTTCGACGCTCATGTCGAAGCGATCAATGTGCGCCGCAATCCGCGTGATGCCGTGGCTTTCATGACTGAGGGCATGACCGGCGCCGTCATCGAGGAAATCATCTCGACCGCCGAACAGGACATCGACCGGCGTGCCGATCGCGCGTCCACCGACCTGGAATCAGTCGCCGAACGTCACGGTGTCGAAGTGACCGAGCAACCAGCCCATAACAAGGCCTCCGTCACCTTTCGCCTTGAAGAAGGCCGCGAAGACGAGGTGATTGCCGAGCGCGGAAGGCTTTCCGACCTGGTCATTGCAGCGCGGCCCACAGCCGACGGCGATGCCAAGGAAGAGGTCGTGGCCGAATCCGTGCTGATGGAATCCGGCAGCGGACTTCTGCTGGTGCCATCTGGCAGCGTTTCTGATCTTTCAGGTAACGCAGCGATTGCCTGGAACGGCAGTGCGGAGGCTTCGCGTGCCGTGCACCGGGCCATGCCGCTGCTCCAAAAAGCCGAGGAAGTGGCCATCATGGCACCAGAGGAAGGTTCCATGCGTGGTCCCGGCCCTGACGCTCTGGCAAGTTACCTGGCACTCCATGATATCCGTTGCCATGTGCACAACCTGCCGACTAACTGGACGAACATCGGCGATACGCTTCTTCAGATTGCCCATCAGGAGGAAGCTGCCTTCATCGTCATGGGCGCGTTCAGCCAGGGTAAACTGCGCCAGCTCATCCTGGGCGGAGCGACCCGTTTCATGCTCAACCGTTCTGACCTTCCGGTTCTCTTCACCCACTGATTGCAGCCAACTGCGACAGCGATCACTTGTTACCAAACCAGTCAGGCGTTACGATTCTTCTCAACAGCGGGTTTGCAGCTCTCGCGTTTTACGCTGAATGCCCACGACCATTTCGGAAGGGCGGCTGGTGTCCAACAACCTGGCCCAGGATATGTCGACGGCACAGAAGACATCGGCTAATCGCCGTTCTCTGATTGTTGATGCTTTTGACCATCTGCCCAGCGCAGTTCTGGTGCTGGACAGTGATCTGCGCCTGCTGTCCTGGAACCGTACGGCACGCCGCATGTTCGGAGCAGCCAGCGGCCATCTTGGAGATGGCTCGACGCTGGAGAGTTTCCTTAACGCCCTGGTTGATTACGAGATCGTTGAATTGGGCGAAACACCCGGTGACCAATGGGTCACTGAGGCCATGGCAGCGCATGTCCCGGGCCAGACCTTTGACCGCTATCTGACCGACGGGCGCACCCTGCGCACCCGCATCACGGCATCAGGCGACGGTCTGATCGCCGTCTATAACGACGTCACCGATCTCTACCAGCGCGAAGCCGAGATCAAGTCGAGCCGTGAACGCATGCGCCGCATGAACGAGATCGGCGTTGCACTGACTGGTGAGAAAGACCTCAACACGCTTCTCGAAATGATCATGCTGGAAGCCAAGAACCTGTGCCGGGCCGATGGCGGCACGATCTACCTCAAGACCGAAGATGTGCCCGAGCCTGTCTTTGTCGAAGGCAAACGCATAGACCGGCGCACCGGTGGTGACCGGCGCATCTGCGACCGACGCAGGGTCGAACTCGGCGCGCCATCTGGCGTGACGGAACGACGCCAGGCAGCCAATCGACGGGAAGGCAGGGATCGCCGCCGCCCCCGCGAGGCGCTTGAGTTTGCCATTCTGGTCAACGACACCCTGGGCATTTCCATGGGCGGCACGTCGGGCAAGGAAATCACGCTGCCCAAGCTGGCGATCTATGACCCCGAAACGGGCGATCCCAACGAGAAAAACGTCGCCAGCTATGCGGCCCTGACCGGCAAGACGATCAACATTCCCGACGCCTATGATACCGACGGGTTTGATTTTTCGGGCACACGCAAATTCGACGAGATGAATGCCTATCGCTCCACGTCGTTCCTGACCGTGCCGCTGCGCGACCGAGAAGAGGCCGTGATCGGAGTGTTGCAACTTATCAATGCACGCGATGCCGATGGAAACATCAGCCCCTTCGATCCGGAACTTCAGAACGATGTGGAATCACTGGCCTCTCAGGCTGCGGTTTCGCTCGACAACAACCTGTTGCTGGTTGCCCAGACACAGCTTTTCGAATCACTCATGAAGGTCATGGCCAACGCCATTGACCGCAAGTCGCCCTATACCGGCGGCCACTGCACCCGTGTGCCTGCCCTGACCGAAATGCTGGCACGGGCCGCATGCGATACGACACAGGGACCGTTGGGTTGCTTCTCCATGGATGACGAGCAGACCTTTGCTCTCCATGTCGCAGGCTGGCTCCATGACATCGGCAAGGTAACAACGCCCGAATACGTCATGGATAAATCAACCAAGCTGGAAACCATCCGCGACCGCATCGTCGAAGTTGAAACACGGTTTGCCGCTGCCAAGCGCGATGCTGAAATCGACTTCTTGCGCGCCGCCATGGAACCAGGCGCAGACAAGGACGCACTGGAAGCGGCATTCCGTGCCCAGGCGGCTGAACTCGATGACGATCTGATGTTCCTGCAGCTTGCCAATATTGGTGGCGAGTTCATGGCAGACGACAAGAAGGAGCGGGTCCGCGCCATCGCCGCCAAGACCTGGCGCGATGCCGGCGGCAGGACGACGCCTCTGCTTTCTGAAGAGGAGGTCAAGAACCTCTGTATCGAGCGTGGCACGCTGACCGGCGAAGAGCGCAAGGTGATTACCGACCACATGGAAATCACTATCGAGATGCTCGAGCAGCTCCCCTTCCCCAAATCACTGCGCCGCGTTCCCGAATTTGCTGGCGGTCATCACGAAAAGATGGACGGCACCGGGTATCCACGAGGCCTTAACCGCGAACAGATGTCGGTGCCCGCACGCATCATGGCCATTGCCGATATCTTTGAAGCCCTGACGGCAGCAGACCGCCCCTACAAGGATCCCAAGACGCTGTCGGAGTCGATCCGCATCATGACCTTCATGAAGAAGGACGGTCACATCGACCCTGACCTCTTTGATCTCTTCATCGAATCCGGGGTCTATCGCGATTATGCTGAGAAATTCCTGATGCCCCAGCAAATGGATGAAATTGATGTCGACGCCGTGCTGGGTCACAAGGCCTCTTGAGCGTCCCTGTAACGGTCCGGGGTTACACCAACGACGACTTTGATGATGTTGTGACAATCCTGGCGCAGGCGTCACGTGCGGCCTACACCTTCATGCCCTGGACCCACAGCGACACCTCATTTCGCTGGTTTGTCTGCGATGCCCTGAAACGCTGGGATAATGTACGTCTTGGCGTGCATGACAAGGTGACGGTTGGCTTTGCCTGTCTGGAGGGCGCCGATCTGGATCAGCTCTTCGTGAGGCTGGACTTTCAGCATTGTTCCATCGGCAGGACACTGCTGGATGACATCAAACGGCTGCGCCCGGACGGTTTCATGCTTTATACCTTCCAGGCTAACCTGACGGCACGCGCCTTCTATGAAAGCCAGGGTCTTGTTGCCACCGCCTTTGGTGTCAGCGAGGCTGAAAAGGAACCTGACGTGACTTATTGCTGGAAACCCGATGTCCGATAACAAAGAGCAGAAGACTGTCGTGATTACCGGAGCCAGCCGGGGTATCGGCCATCAGGTCGTGATCCGCTTTGTGCGTGAGGGCTGGCGTGTCGTGAGCTGTTCACGTGATGATATTCCCATGGACCGGCAGGTCGATGACTCGCCCCATCTTCACGTGCCGACGGATCTTGCCGACCCCGCCAGCATCGATGCCTTTGTCGAGACGGCCAACGCTTTTATCGGCGACGGCCCGGTCCATGCTCTGGTCAACAATGCCGGCGTCTCGCCCAAAACCAGTTTCAGAGAGCGTCTGGGTACGCTCAACGGCAGTCTGGATCACTGGCGCGAAGTCTTTGAACTTAATTTCTTTGCCCCACTCATCCTGGCGCGCGGCTTTGCAGCGGCCCTGCATCGTGGCGAAGGGGCCATCGTCAATGTGACGTCCATCGCCGGTCATCGTATTCACCCCTTTGCGGGCAGCGCCTATTCCTGCTCCAAGGCCGCCCTGTCGGGACTCACCCGCGAAATGGCTTCCGAGTTCGCCCATCTGGGTGTGCGCGTGAACGCAGTCGCTCCCGGTGAAATCGAAACCGCCATTCTCTCGCCCGAAACCGAAGACCTGATTCCGCGCATCCCCATGGGACGCACGGGAACGCCAGAAGAAGTCGCCGGCACGATCTTCTATCTTTGTAGCCCCGATGCGGGCTATGTCACCGGCACCGAAATCATGATCACCGGCGGCCAGCACCTGCTCTGACCGCTGCACGACAAGCAAAAGGCAAAATCCATGAACGACACGACACAGACACCCGACGGCGCACCCCTCGTGGCCACCGCATCCAAGGCACTTTTGTGGGAGGGCATTGTTCTGCTCATCCTGGGAAGCGTCGCCATCGCAGTCCCCGCGATCTTTACGCTCGCCATTGAATTGGTGATCGGTGCGGTCTTCCTGATCGGCGGCATCACACGCCTGTGGCGCAGCCTGCGCGGTCGCGTGGAAGGCTCGCAGTTCTGGAACATCCTTGCAGCCGCCGCTGCCATCATTGCCGGCATCCTTCTTCTCGCCAATCCTCTGCAAGGCGCGGTGACACTGACCGTCATCATCGCAATCCTGCTGCTGGTCGAAGGCGGCGCCAAACTGGTGGCTGGATTTGCCATGCGTCCCGGCAACGGCTGGGGCTGGATTCTTTTCAGCGGTCTGGTTGACGCCGTGCTTGGTATCCTCCTGCTTTCGGGCCTTCCTGGAACCGCCGTTTGGGCCATCGGCCTGATGGTCGGAATCAGCCTTATCATGACCGGCTGGACCGCCATCATGATGTCGATTGGCCTCAAGAAGATGGCTGGCTAGATCGGATTCACGCGTTAAGCCTGGCGCGCGTGCGGTACAGGCTTAACGCGATCTGCTCTAGCTTCCGGGCACCTTGGAAAGGCGGGCAAAGCGCAGACACAGCCAAACGGCAGCCAGCGCAAGGCCCGCCGCCATGCCGAGCCAGAGGCCCACGCCACCAAGACCCAGCGGAAATGCAAGCAGGACGGCGAGCGGAACGGCCAGAATCCAGTAGTCCACAAACGAAATCCAGGCAGGTGCGACCGTGTCCTGGAGACCACGCAGGGCCCTTGCACCGATGATCTGAAGACAGTCGAAGATCAGGAAAAGCGCCGCAATTGCGGCCAACAGCGCAACAATCCTCAGGGTTTCGGCATTGGCCGGGTCATCGATATCCAGGAACAGGGCAGCAAGCAGGTCCGGCGCGAAAAGCAGGGGGGCGGCAAACAGAAGTGCCACCACAACACCCAGCGCCAGGGCGACAAAACCGGCCAGGCGTGCATCACCGGGCCGGCCGGCGCCCATCTCCTGGGCGACACGCACGGCTGCAGCCTCTCCGATACCAACTGAAATCATCGCCGTGAATCCGACCAGGTTTAAGGTCACCTGATTGGCGGCAAGTGTGGCGATACCGATCAGGCCGGCAAACAGACTGACGGCAGTAAACAACGCCCCTTCGATGAGCGTCAGCACACCCACAGGCAAACCAAGACGCCAGATCGCACGCCACTCCTTTTGGTTGTGGGCAAAAGGGCGTGAGAGAACGTAGTACCGGCGTGTGGCCGGGCGCAGAAGAATGTCGGCGACCAGGGCGGCAAACATCAACCAGGTAATCAGAACCGAACCCCAGGCAGCGCCGGCCACGCCCATGGCCGGAATGGTCACTGTAGCTTGTCCAAGCGGGATCTCGGCACCAAACACCAGGACAACGTTCAGCCCCAGATTAATCGGGATCGTGGCAACCGTAATGACCATCACGAGGAGCGGGCGTGAGATTCCAGCCATGAAGCCACGCAACACCGTGAAGTAGAGGAACGGCGCAACCGAGAACAAAACCGCCCGGACATACTCGGCAGCCAGGTCGACAATGACCGGATCCTGATCGGCAAGTTCCAGGAGGTTGGGAACGAACCAGGCAAACACCATCACGATCACGGTGAGTATCGTTGCAACCTTCATGCCCTGACGTACGGCCTGAGCAAAGCCGTCAACGCGTCCGGCGCCATAGGCATTGCCCACCAGCACCGCAACGATGGAAAGCAGGCCCATCGAGATCGCCATGCCTTGAAACAACACGCCGCCTGACAGGCCGACTGCGGCCAGTTCATCGGCGCCAAGCCGACCAACAATGGCCTGATCGGTCCACCACATGCCCAGTTCGGCGACATATGCTGCCACCATGGGCAGCGCGAGTTTGGACGTACGCCCGATTTCACCGCGCCAGCCAGCCCGCCTGGGCGGAAGTTCATGTTGGCTGGCCATCGGCCCTGCTCCAAATTCTGTGCCTGCCTTGTTGCAGAGCGCAAGGGCCGGAGCAACAGGTCACCTGCGGCAAGGCAACCTTGCGTCGCATTCAAAAAAGAATGGGCGGGCACCTGCGTGCCCGCCCATACTCAGCTTACCCTCGAGAGAGCTTACATGCCGGCCAGGATCTGGTCGTAGAGATTGACCAGTTCGCCGTAATGTTCCTGATGGGCAGAGAACTTGCCCGAAGCCAGGAACTTGTCGATCGGCAGTCCCAGACCCAGCGAGTTGAGGTATTCCTCAGTCACGTCATTGAACTCGTAGGCCTTCTTGTTGACCACGCCGTAACCCCAGTTCATCAGCTCGTAATGCTGTGACTCCGGCTCGATATAGGCATCAATCAGCGCATGGGCCTGTTCCCAGGTGCCCAGTTCCTTGGTCGCGGGATGAATGGTCAGACCGCAAACCCAGGTCAACGCGCCTTCCTTGGGGTTCATCCAGACAAACTTGCCTTCTGTCCCTTCGGAAGCCATTTCCTCGGATGCCGTCAGCATCATGCCGTTCCACGCGCTTGATGCGATCAGTTCACCAGAGAAAATCGCCTGAGTGAGCGACGTGGTATCGCCGGTCACCATGCGCAGGAGAGGCATCTGCTGACGCACCTTGTCGCCAACAGCCTCGATCTCTTCTGGTGTCATATCGAGGAAATCGATCCCCATGTAGATCGCGGCGACATTGAAGTGATCCTCAATCGCCTCAAGCGCGCCCAGGCGTCCTGCATATTTCTCATCCCAAAGGATGCCCCAGGTGTGGTTTTCCGGGTCGACATATTCAGGTGCCAGATCTCCACGGAACAGGACCGAGGTTGTGCCCCAGTCTTCCGGGATGAAGTAAGGCGAACCATCAGGCGAAATCGTGGTGGGCATGGCCTTGAGCGAATCAATCACGTCAGGCCAATGGCTCAGCATGCTGGTATCAACCGGTTCGACAACACCGGCATCAACCCAGGTCTTGACCTTGGAGATGCAGGGGAACGCCACGTCGGCATGGAAGCCTGCACGCATCTTGGCCAGCGCTTCGGCCTGATCGGCAAACAGCGAATACTCAGGCGGTCCGCCATATTCTTCGCGATACTGCACCGCAAATTCCGGATCGTCGTAGCCGCCCCAGGTGAGCATGACGAGATCATCGCCATGGCCATCAGCGCCTGCCATGTTGGGCATGCTGGCCATAGCTGCGGTGCCGATGCCGGCAGAGGCCATGACCTTGTGTGCCTGGCGGCGCGTCAACTTGCCTTCACGAATCTTGTCGTGAAACTCGTTGGTCTCCATCAGAGGTTTGATTTTATCCATTCGCGAAAACTCCCGCAGTGAAGCAACTGCCGCCTTGATTGGCGGTCTACTTGTCAAGTTAACGGATAAGTTGGTCGGAAGGGAGTCCCTAGCGATCAAACTTGATTGTGCCTGATTTGCGCCGCACCGTGGCCCCAATGATGGGGAATCATCGGAATCTGGCGACATGTGCCCGCATTCCGGATCACCGGTTCCTGCAAATCTGTAAGGGAGTTGTCATGTTTTCCTATGCTGGAAAGAAAGCCGTCGTCACCGGTGCGGGGCGCGGCATTGGGCGCCAGATCGCGCTTAACTTCGCCGAGCTGGGCGCTGATGTCGTGCTGGCATCACGCACGGCTGCAGAGATAGAAGCGGTTGCCGAGGAGATCCGCGCAATGGGTCGCCAGGCCTGGCCCATGACGGCCGACATGAGCGATATCAATGCCGCGTTGACGCTTGTCGACGATGCCATCGCGGCCATGGGCCGTATCGATGTCTGGGTCAACAATGCCGGTGGCGGCAGCAGCGTGAAGGGCGGAATCGGCCCTATCGAGGATGCCACCATCGAGGGCTTCGATGCGCTGTTTGAGCTCAACCTGCGCGTCCCTTTCTTCTGCGCACGCAAGGCAGCCGATCACATGGCGGGGCACGACGGCGGCGCGGTCCTCAACATCGTTTCCATTGATGGTGTGCACGCCGCACCTGGCGAAGGCATCTATGGCGCGGCCAAGGCAGCGCTGATCAGCCTGACCGAAACCATGGGCATTGAATACGGCCGCCACAACGTACGCATCAACGCCATCGCTCCTGCCCTGATCGATACCAAGCTGGTCGAACGCCATCTAAAGACCGATGACGACCGCGCCACCAGAGCTTCGTTTTATCCGATCAACCGCGTCGGCACGCCAGGCGACATTGCCGGTGCTGCGGTCTATTTCTGTTCTGATGAAGCAGGATGGACTTCCGGTCAGACGCTGGTTGTCGCAGGTGGCAATCAGGCGACCAGCGATCTCTTCCTGTGGCTGCGAAAACACAACCCGGTGCCCGAAGACAGAAAGATCTAGAGCGCGCGAAACGCGCTCAGGCTGCTCAGGTACGGTTGCGCATCATGTGGTTCTCTAGCGCCTTGATACCTTCGTCCAACCCGGTACGACCATAACCAAGCCGGAAGCGGTCAGAAGGCGTCGGCCCCAGGTCTGACGAATAGATCGTGCTTGGAAGAAACAGCACACCACTCTCTTCCACCAGGGTTTCCGTGAACACTGCAACCCCTTCCTCACCCTTGTACCGCGGGAACCCCATGCAGGAACCGATCGGGCGTTTCCATTCGAACAGATCGGGGTAGCGGGCAAAGAACGCATCCCACATGGGCAGGTTCTCGTCCACAATTGCGCAGTTGCGCGCCAGAATCCTGGCCCGGTTCCGCAAGGCAATACCCGCCAGTCTCTCGCTGGGGCCGGAGTTCGAGATAGAGAGATAATGTTTCATCCGCTCCATGCGTGAAATCACATTGGCATCCTGACAGGCAATCCAGCCGATCCGCAGGCCAGGCAGTCCATAAGACTTCGACATCACGTTCAGCGACAGGCCGCGCTCATAAACATCCCCGACAAAGGGAAGGTGCTGCGTGCCGGTGGCCCCAAGACCGTGAAAAATCTCATCGTGGAGGATGTAAATGCCGTGTTACCGGCAAAGCGCAATGAGTGCATCGTAGCGGTCAAGCGGCAGGATCGTTCCCTTCGGGTTGTGAGGGAAATTGATTGTGACCAGCTTGGTGTTCTGCTTTGCGACCGACACTATTCCTCAGCCTGATCTTCCAGCAGGTCCGGCAGGTGTTCCTGACAGGCCAGAGCAAAGGCCAGGCCCATCTTTGTCGGGCGCGTTCGCGACAGGCGCGCCAATCCCATATGCATCTCACGTGTGGGCTCAACCAGCGGCAGGCAGACCAGTCCGGAGCCGTCCAGAGCACGGTGATGTGGCGCGCGCGAATGCAGGAGGCTGTAACCGTAACCGTTGGCAACAAGACCACGTACCATCTCGAAAGAGCGGGTTTCGTAGGCGATGTTGGGTTCGATGCCTGCTTCCGAAAAGATCGATAGAAAATGCCCCCGGCTGTCCGGCAGCCCCAGCAGCACAAGCGGCTCTCCATCAAGTTCAACCAGCCGGATGGCATCACGTGATGCCAGGCGATGATCGGCCGGAAGCATGATGTAGGCAGGCACAGTCACGACTGGCTCGAAGGTGATGTCCGAGCCCAGATTGAGATCATAGGTGAGCGCCAGTTCAAACCGGCCGTGGCGCAGGCCTTCCTGAATGGCACGCAGGTCGTCTTCGTGCGGACGCACATGTATGGCCGGGTGATCGCCCGCCAGCATGCGTAGCAATCCCGGCAGCACGATGGGTGCAAAGGTCACGAAGCACCCGACATCCAGATCCCCTGCCAGCCCCTCGGCCAGACCTTCTGCCTCCTGCGAAAGTTCCTCGGCGTGAACCAGGAGTTCCCGTGATGCGCCATGCAGGCGGCGGCCAGCAGGTGTCAGTGACAGGCCCTGGGCATGATGGCGCACAAACAATTGCACGCCGAACACGTCTTCAAGATGGCTGATCGCGGCTGAGACCGATGGCTGTGAGACATGGCTGGCCTCGGCAGCACCCGTGACGCTGCCAGCATCCGCCGCCGCAACGAAATAGCGCAGGTGTTTGAGAGTGTAGTTCATCAAGAAAAGTTATCCAATGCGTCGATAGATAATGTTTTCTTGTATTTGTCGGGTTTGTCAATCTCCCGCCACACCAAACACAGGCCATCAGCCCCGGCAATCGGGACGGAGAACTCAGACCATGCTCAAGACAGGCGAACAGTACCGCGACTCCCTTCGTGACGATCGTGAGGTCTTCATCAACGGCGAACGCGTCAAGAGCGTGCCCGATCATCCCGCCTTCAAGCCGATCGTCGATGTACGTTCGCGCATCTATGACATGGCCCATGAAGACAAGTTCAAGGACACCATGGCTTACGAGAAGGATGGCGAGACCTTCGCCACCGCATGGCAGCCGCCCTACACGCAGGATGACTGGTGGGCCAAGAAAGACTGGGTCGAAATGGTCATGAAGGAAATCGGCGGCGTGGTGACACGCGTCGGTGACGAGACCGTGGGTGAGATGTGGTCGCTGGCTGACGGCAAGGACATCCTCAATGAGGTGGACGGCCAGTGGGCTTCCAACATCGACAACCACATCGACAACGTCCTGAAAAACGACATCTTCCACGTATCGGCCAACACCGACCCCAAGGGCGACCGTTCCAAGTCCCCCCAGGATCAGGATCCCGACATGCTGCTTCATGTCGTCAAGGAAACCGATGCCGGCATCATCGTGCGCGGTGCCAAATACGAGACCGCAGCAGCCTATGCCACACAGGCCTTCGTGAAGCCGACCATCGCCAACTGGGGCAATGCAGAGCTTTCTGATTATGCGCTGGGTTTCATCTGCCCGATGAATGCGCCGGGCCTCAAGCACATCTGCCGCAACGGCTTTGCCGGCGTGAAGCCCAAGGACGATTATCCGCTCTCCAACGGGTTTGACGAAGTCGACACCCTGCTCGTCTTCGACAACGTGCTGGTGCCCTGGGAAAATATCCTGTTCTACCGTCACACGGCTGCCGCCAGCTTCATCCGCGGCACCTTGCATCGCTACAGCGCCTATATGTTCACCCTGCGCATCCTGCACATGGCCGACCTGATGATCGGCACCGCACTCTTCAACGTGAAGCAGACCGGTCTCGACAAGCAGCAGGCTGTGCAGGAGAAACTCGCCCAGCTGGCGTGTTACCGCGAAGGCATCAACGCCCACATGACCGGTGCCATTGCCACGGCTCAGAAAAGCCCCGGCGGCTTCCTGATGCCCAACCAGTCGCTGCTGTATACCGGTCGCGTGCTGGCCTGCTCGCAACTTCCGGCCATGATGCACCTGACCCGCGAACTTTGCGGCGGCCAGATCTGCGTCACACCAGACAGCCCGTCGTTCCACTCGCCCGACACCAAGGAATGGATGGAGAAATTCTACAACGTCAACGACAACTGGCAGTCCGATGACCGCCGCAAGTTGCTGGCGTTCGGACGCGACCTCGTGAACTCCGACTATGCCGGTCACAAAGTCACTTTCCAGCTGTTTGCCCAGTCCCCGCCGTTCGCGCATCTGGGCGCGGTCTACCGCAACTTCGATTTCAACGGCCCCATGGAGTTCGTAAAGAAAGCCGCGGGCCTGTCCGACAAGGTCATGTAATCGCTGGATCCAACGCTCAGGAGAGTTTCATGGAAACACGTCAGCAGTTCATCCAGGGCATGGCCCAGGCAGCGTCATCGGTCACGGTCGTCACCACTGACGGAAAGGCCGGGAAAGCCGGCCTGACCGTCTCGGCCATGTGTTCGGTAACAGCCGACGACCCTGCCCTGCTGATCTGTGTCAACCAGGCCAGCAGCGCCGGCGACATGATTGCCAGGAACGGTCGCTTCTGCGTGCATCTCCTGCGCGATGATCAGGCCAACCTTTCCGACATCTTTGCCGGGCATGGCGAGATTGACCGTTTTGAAGCAGCAACCTGGACCAGCCTGGAAACCGGCGCGCCCGTTCTCGACGATCATCTGGTCGCTTTTGACTGCAGGCTGGTGAAGGAAGATTCCTGGGGCACGCATCGCATCTTTATCGGCGAAGTCGTGGCAACCAGCCTGAAGGAGGGAGATGCCCTGCTCCACGTCAACCGACAGTATGCGCGGCCGACCGACCTGGTCGCTGCAGCCTGAACGCCGAACCAATTCATCCCGCCGGTCCGCAGCATAGCTGTGGGAAGGTGCGGACCTTCGTTGTACCGTAACGCTAACATTCGATTCCAAGGGGACCATCATGGCGCATCAGCGTTTTCGCAAATTCAATACCAAGGAAATGTATCCCGAGCAGTCGCTCGACAACGACCTGGCCATGGTCGTGCGTGCAGGCAATCACATCTTCATGCGCGGGCAGACCGGCTTTGATCTCGACGGCAGCTTCCATGGCGTTGGCGACGGTGCGGCCCAGGCCGAAATGGCCATGTCGTGCGTCAAGCGCCTGATCGAGGAAGCCGGCGGCAAGATGGAACACATCTGCAAAGTCACGATCTACCTGACCGACCCGCGCTACCGCGAGCCGGTCTATCGTGTCATCGGCAAATGGCTCAAGGGCGTGCACCCGGTCTCTACCGGTCTGGTCGTGCAGGCGCTGGCCAAGCCCGAAATGGTGATGGAAATCGATGTCGATGCCGTCATCCCCGACGACGAGGCATAGGTATGACGTTCTCCCTGACGGGCCGTTGTGCCCGCACCGGCATGTTCGGCGTGATCGTCACCTCCTCCAGCCCTGCCGTGGCGGCGCGCTGCGCCTGGGTGCGCGGCCACGTCGGCGCGGTGTCGACGCAGAACATCACCGACCCCGGCCTTGGCATCATGGGTCTCGACCTGATGCAACAGGGTTTCGGCGCCAAGAAGGCGATGGAGATGATCGTGGGTGCGCGTGCGTTCAGCGAATACCGCCAGATCGCGCTGATCGACGCGCTGGGCCACACAGCCCATCATTCCGGCGCCAAGACGCTGGGCACCAACAACGTGGCACAAGGCAACAACGCCATCGCTGCAGGTAATCTGCTCTCCACGCCCAAGGTGCCCGATGCCATGGTCGCGGCGTTTGAAGCCAACGCCGACGAGCACCTTGCCGAGCGTCTGTTGCGTGGCCTGGAAGCCGGTCTTGATGCCGGCGGCGAAGAAGGTGACGTGAAGTCCGTCGGCGTGAAGGTCTGCCATCAGCATGACTGGCCGATCTGCGAACTGCGCGTCGACTGGCACGATGAGCCCATCGCCGAGCTGCGCCGAGTCTGGGATGTCTATCGTCCCCAGATGGATGCCTACATCATGCGCGCACTCGATCCACGCGACACGCCAAGCTACGGCGTGCCCGGCGATCCCTGATCACCCAGCGGCACGTCCAGAAGGACATCGACGACGATGGGGCGATGGTCGGAGCCGATATTGGGTCCGACCTCAATCCCACTGATGAGCAGTTCGTTGCTGACCAGTGCATGATCGATCGGGATTCCTGCAAAACCGAACCAGACCGGCCACGTCGCAGCGACGTTGAAGCCATGCAGATCCAGTGCCTCGGCAAACCTCCGCAGGCCGGTGACCAGGGCGTAGCGTTGTAGTCTCCCACGACGATCAGCGGGTCCTTAATGTCTTCGAGCAGATAAACGGCATCATCAAGCTGTCGGTTGCGCGCTTCCATAGAGGCACGGATGGAGGGCGGAAACGGATGCACCCCGGCCACAGCAAGAACACCCTGCCCGGTCTCGATGCGGGCGATCACGGTATTCGGCCCACCCTCGCTCAAGGTGTTGTCGGTCAGTGTCTCGAAGCTGTAATCGACGATCGGCAGGCGACTGTAGATCGTCATGCCAAAGGCGTGGTGCCGCGGCTCCAGAACCTGATGGGCATAACCATTGCCCGCCATCAATTCGGCAATCTCTTCGACATGCCCGGGCGTCACCTCGGTCATCACCAGAACATCGGGATTCTCAGAATTGAGCCAGACCATAAGGTCGGCAAGGCTGGGGTTGGAGCGCAAGACATTGGCGAACATGACCCGCGCCATGGCAGGCTGCTCAACCTTGACGGCGCCAGCTTCGGTCTGGGCCGAAACAAGGCCGGACCAGAGCACATCGGCGCCCAGAGTCAGCGCCACCGCGACCAGCATGCCGGCAATCCAGCGCCGACTCATGGCCAGACACAGAACCGCCACGACCAGGACACCCACCGCCACGTGCGGCCGCCAGCTTGCGGCAAGCTCGCCGGCCAGGTCTCGAAGCCAAACATGGGACTGGCGGCAAGCAGACCCATGGCCAACGTCACCACACCCAGCAGAAGGCTCAGAGAACCGCCGTGTTTCTTTTCTTTTGCCATCGACCCCTCGCGTTCGCCCCTAATCTTTCACCAGATTGCGGCGAAGCGGTGGCAACCCAGCTTCACTCAGCCTCCAGAGCCGTCGCCCTTTCTTCCAGTTCGGTCGCTTCTTCCGTGCGCTTCAAGCGACGCAGGACGAAGGCATAATCGCGCAGGGTCGCCACAAGGGCGGTATTGTCCACTCCCAAAAGCCGCTCACGGATCAACAGCACCTCTGCGTAGAGCGGGGCCGCAGCCTCCATGTCACGGATTGTCTTGTAGATCGTTGCTCGGACGAAAAGCAGGTCGGCATAGTCAAGGGTGCCCTCCTGATCGAGCACCTCCAGGATCGCTGAAGCCTCAGCATTGAGTTCAAGCGCCAGCTCGAATTCTCCAGAAAGCCGCGCGATCTCGGCCTGGCTGTTGATGATTTCGGCAATGTCGGCGTGGTCGTGTCCATAGGTGGCTTCAAGCACCGCACGAGCGTTCTCAAGCTCGGGCGCTGCATGATCAAACATGCCGGCTGTCACCAGGCGCCGGCCCAGACTGGCACGCAGACGGGCAACCTCAGGATGGTTCGGGCCATTGAGCACTTCCATCACGCCAAGCGCATAACGGTTGGCTTCGACAGCGTCCACGAATTCGCCCTGGGCTTCCAGGACATCGGCCAGATTACCCATGACGATGGCAACAGCGGGATGACGGTCGCCGTATGCGTTCACCGCGATGGCGTACGCGGCTTCAAGATAGGTACGGGCCTCGTCAAGTCGCCCGAGATCCAGCAGCGCCAGACCAATGTTGTTCATGATTGGCGCGACACGCGGATCGGTCTCGCCATGCAGCGCCGCACGCATGGCCAGCGCTTCCTGATAGGCTGGCAGGGCATCGGCGCTGCGCCCCTGAATGCGCAAGTGTTCGCCCAGGCTGTTCAGGACCATCGCGGTGGCACTGTGTGGCGCCCGGCAGCTGTTCACGAGAGACTTCCAGCGCCCATTCCAGCAGAGGCAAAGCAAGTGCCGGCCGTTCCGCGGCCTGATGGGTCGCTGCCATGCTGGTCAGCAGCTCGACCAGTTGTTCCGGCTGGCCTTCTTCTGCGGCCGGCAACAGGTCTTCGTAGATCTCCAGCGCATCGTCATAGCGCGCCATGCCGTAATAAACCGACGCGAGGTCACGCCGGACACCCAGAGCATCCTCGCCCTGGCCGTCCCCGATCCCTTCAAGATTGCTGAGCGCGCGGTTGAGCAGAGTCGAGGTCTCGGCCATCAGGCCCTGGTTCTGGCGCACCGAGGCCAGGTTGCGCAGGCCGATTGCCACCTGGTGTGATGGTTCACCATAGGTCTCGAGGCGCAGGGCCAGTGCCTGATCGTGGTAATCGCCTGCAAGGACCAGCTCGCCGGTCGTTGCGTAGAACAGGCCCAGCGAGGTCAGGGCAATGATCTGTTCCTCGGTCTTGTCATCCTGACCCTGCACCATATCGTTGGCTGTACGGAACGAACTCAGCGCCGACTCAACGTCTCCCGCACCGAGCGCGCGATGCCCGTGCATGATGATCTCGTCCCAGGAGAGTGCATCATCCTGGGCATGGGCAGGCGACCCAGTGGCAAGCAGGGCCGCGGCCAGGGCAAATGCCATAAAGTGTTTCATGGTCATGGTTTGGCACCATCGCGGCACAAATAGAAGGGCTGCTCCGGCAATCAGGGCAGCCCTTTTCATCACATCTTCTGGAAGTAGATCAGAAGTCGTTGGTATTGCCCGGCTTGACCATGCCGTCACCAGCCACTTCGCCATCCATGACCCAGTTCAGCATGTCGTCGTCCATCACGACGTTCCAGCAGCCTGCCGACTCACCGTCATAGGAGAAACACATGGTGTCACCTTCGATCATCCATTCACCAGAGTAACCAGCGCCCTTGATCATACCGTCGGCAGAATAGAACTCGGCATAGGGGCCAGATTCCATCATGCTGCCTTCAACGGTGTTACCGCTGACAAGCGCTGAAATCTCTTCACCCGAAAGACCGTGATGACCATGGCCATCGGCATGGGCAGCAAGGGGAAAAGCAAAAGCAACAACGGCAGCCAGAACAGTCTTGCGCATGGTGGAAGTCTCCTTTGGGGTTCAAACGATGCCGGTTCTACGAAAGCCCCCCCCGGGCGCGGATCATTCACGAAATCGGGAGCCCAAAGAAAAGGGGTCCTCCGACAAATCGGAGGAGCCCCGTTGCATTGATCCTGGCTGAATGATCAGCCGTTCCAGACGCCTTCGCGCACCAGATCGTCCTGGGTCGCTTCGATGGCACCACGCAGGATATCAACGAACTCGTCGATCTGCTCGGTGGTCATGATCAGGGGCGGAGACATGACGTTGAGATGGCCAATCGGGCGCACAATCAGGCCGTTCTTCTGGGCATGATTGGCGATGCGTCCGCCGACATTCACCTCCGGCGGCAGCAGCTCCTTGGTTTCCTTGTTGGCGACGTTCTCGACGCACATCATGAAACACTTGCCGCGCACCTCGCCGACCAGCGGCAGATCATTGAGCTCCCCGAGTTTCTCCTCGAAATACGGGCCGACCTTGCGCACGTGACCGCAGATGTCTTCCTCATCGATGATCTCGATGTTCTTGATGCCCGCGGCACAACACACCGGGTGACCGGAATAGGTGAAGCCGGTCGTGAACATTGCGCCATCGGCCTGGGGCACGGACAACACGTCGTACATTTCCTGGCTGATGATGGTGGCCGAAAGCGGCTGATAGCCCGAGCTGATGCCCTTGGCCGAGGTGATGATGTCGGGAACGATGTCGAACACCGCTTCGGACGCAAAGTAGTGGCCCAGGCGGCCGAAGCCGGTCACGACTTCATCGGAGATGTAGAGGATCTCGTTGGCCTTGCAGACCTCAAGCGTGCGTTTGTGGTAGCCCTCGGGCGGCACGATGACGCCACCGGCACCCATGATCGGCTCTGCAATGAAGGCGCCGATATTCTCGGCCCCGACATCCTCGATCTTCTTTTCGAGATCCTCGATCAGCCAGTCGCAGAATTCCTCGACCGACATGCCCTCGGGACGGCGGTAGGGGTAAGGACAGGCGACATACTCAACGATGCCATCAGCCTCATCAAAGCCGATCTTGTCGAATGCAATGCCGGTCAGCGCGGCCGAAAGATAGGTCTGGCCGTGATAGGCATCGACGCGGCTGATGACCTTCTTCTTGGTCGGCCGACCCTTCTGGTTCCAGTAGAAATGGACGAATCGGATGGCCGAGTCGTTGGCCATGGAACCCGCCGGTGCCAAAGAACATGTGGTTGAGATCGCCCGGCGTGCGGTCGGCAATCATCTTGCCCAGAACACCGGCCGGCGGCGTCGAGAGATGGGAAAACGGCGAATAGTAGGGAATCTCGCGAACCTGATCGGCAATCGCCTGCACCATTTCCTCGCGGCCGTAGCCGATGTTCACGCACCACAGGCCGCCGATTCCATCGATGAACTTGTTGCCATGCGTATCGGTAACATGGATGCCGGCGGCCTCAGCCATGATGTCCGAGCCGTCTTTGTCCCAGCGGGAGAAGTCCGTGAACGGATGGATGACGTGATCATGATCCATCTGCCACAATTCTTCTGCCGTGTGCTTGCTGTTCCTAAGCATGGTGGTGCCCTCTCCTCAAATTCTGTTGTAGCCGTGAGTCTGTCCGGGGCCGCACCGAAAGGCCACCCCTTTTTTGCCTAATCACGGCTAAGGCCCCCACGACACATGCGCCAGCCAACGGCTTCGCATCCGGGCGCATCTCCGCCCTCTCAATTGTGATTGGTCGGGCATCGCGCATCGCCCTATCGTTGCCGGCTTCTGGCTCAGGCCAGAATGGCAGGTGTTCCAAGGGGGCCGTGTTGGAAACTGGATTGCTGGTGCTGGCCGTTTTCACGGTCGGTTACACCATGATTGCGCGAAGGTTGTCGGCCACGGTTCTGACCGCGCCGATGCTGTTCATTGCGTTTGGGCTATCTGCTGTCACTTACCGGCCTGCTGCCTGGTGAAGAAGCCGAGGAGGCGATGCATCTGGTGGCCGAGATCGCCCTGGTGGTTCTGCTGTTCATCGACGCGGCCCAGATCGACCTCAAATCCCTGCAGCGTCAGCACGCCTGGCCCCAGCGTATGCTGCTGATCGGGCTGCCGCTGGCTATCCTGATCGGTACGGTAGCGATGTGGGGCTTCCTGCCCGATTGGCCGATCTTTGCCATTGTGCTTGCCGCGGCAATTCTGGCACCCGACCGATGCTGCCCTGGGACAGGCCGTGGTCACGAACCCGGTGGTTCCAGAACGCGCCCGCAGGGCGCTGACGGTCGAGAGTGGACTGAATGATGGATTGGCGCTGCCGGCCATCCTGCTGTTTGCCAGCCTGACCGGTTTCGAGATGGGCCAGGATAACGTTGACTGGCTGGTGTTTGGTGCCAGGCAGCTTCTTCTGGGGCCCCTGGCCGGGGCCCGTCGTGGGGCTTTCGGGCGCCTGGTTGATGGTCAAGGCCAGCGAGAAAGGCCTGACCTCTGATACGCTTGAAGGCATCGGCGCGATCGCTCTTTCGGGATGTGCCTATCTGCTGGCGGGCGAAATCGGCGGCAACGGGGTTCATTGCCGCGTTTGTCGGTGGCCTGTGTTTCGGCAACGTCATGAAAGGGCGTTGCAGCTTTGTCTATGAGTTCACCGAGAGCGAAGGCCAGATTCTGACATGGGGCGCCTTCTTCCTGCTGGGGCTGGCCCTGATGCCCGCGGCACTGGGGCATCTGACCTGGTCCATGGCGGCCATGATCCTGATCAGCCTGTTGATCGTGCGCCCGCTCGCCATCGCGATTTCCCTGATGGGCTCGGATGCATCAGTCACAACACGGCTGTTCTTTGGCTGGTTCGGCCCAAGGGGCCTGGCAACCGCCCTCTTTGCCCTGCTGATCGTGCCCACCATTGATCCAGGTTTTGCCGAGCCAATTCTGGCCATTGCCATCAATACGGTCTGGATCAGTGCCCTGCTTCACGGCCTTTCGGCACAGCCTGGCGCACGCTGGTATGCCGCAAAAGTGAAGGCCATGGGCGACTGCCCTGAGATGAAAACTGCCGGCCAATCGGCTATCCCTTTGCGCAAATCTCATCATCACCAAGACTTAGACAAGAACCGGAATTCGTCATGAACAAAGTCGCCATCCTTTCCAGCGATGCCCTGGAAGACCGCAAACCCCAACATGCGCTGGTTGCCGATGTCGACCTCGTTGCAGTGCGGTTCGATGACGAGATTGCCGTGTTTTATGGCCGTTGCCTGCATCGCGGCGCGCTGATGTCGGACGGTTATGTCAGCGGCAATAGCCTGATCTGCGGCGTGCATTACTGGGATTACCGGATGGACACCGGCGTCTCGGAATACAACAACGCCGAGGCGCTGCCGAAGTTCAGCGCTGTTGGGAAGAAGACGGCGAAGATCCTGGGTGGATGAAGACGAGATCGCGGCATGGGGGCGGGACAACCCCCAGCCCTTCAACCGCAAGGCCTATCTGGGCCAGTACGCCGACACCGGCCATGGCACGCCTGAAGAGCCCCATAACGGCCTGATCCAGCGCTATGCCAAGCAGGGCCTTTCCAAGACGGGCCACCACGGTGCTGGTCGATGCCATGGGCGTGCCGCGCGACGAACTGCCCGGACTGGGACGACATCCAGCTTCTGACCGCACAGCTGGCCATCGTGTCCCCATGCTCGATGATGATGCCCGTGGGCACTGACGTCGTGATCGGCCCCAATGCGCAGAAACCCCTGAAGCTGAAGATACCGCTGTTTGTTTCCGACATGAGTTTCGGCGCGCTTTCCGAGCCGGCAAAGGTCGCCCTGGCCCGTGGTGCCGAATTGGCGGGCACCGGCATCTGCTCGGGCGAAGGCGGCATGCTGCCCGAAGAGCAGGCGGAAAATTCACGTTACTTCTATGAACTGGCCTCAGCCCGGTTCGGCTTTGACTGGGACAAGCTCAGCCAGCGTGCAGGCCTTTCACTTCAAGGGCGGCCAGGGCGCCAAGACCGGCACCGGCGGCCATCTGCCCGGCCCAAGGTCAAGGGCAAGATTGCCGAGGTGCGCGGGCTCAACGAGGGTGAACCTGCCATCTCACCCTCCCGCTTCCCGGACTGGACCAAGGTGAGCCAGGTCAAGGACTTTGCCGACGAAGTGCGCGACCGCACCGGCGGCATCCCCATCGGTTACAAGCTCTCGGCCCAGCACATCGAAAAGGATATCGATGCGGCACTGGAGGTCGGTGTCGATTACATCATCCTGGACGGGCGTGGCGGCGGCACCGGTGCGGCGCCCGATCATCTTCCGCGACAATATCTCGGTCCCGACCATTCCCGCGCTGGCGCGGGCCAGACGTCATCTGGACGGCCTGGATCGCGGACGACGTCACGCTGGTCATCACCGGCGGCCTGCGCAAACCGGCCGATTTCATCAAGGCCATGGCGCTGGGTGCCGATGCCATTGCGGTTTCCAATGCCGCCATGCAGGCGATCGGCTGCATTGCCATGCGCGCCTGCCACACCAACAACTGCCCCGTCGGCATCGCTTCCCAGAAGCCGCATCTGGTGAGCCGTCTGGTGGTCGAGAAGTCCGCCAACCAGCTCAAGAACTTCTTTGAAGCCACGACCGAGCTGATGCAGGTGATGGCGCGCGCCTGCGGCCACGATCACCTTTCCAAGTTCAACCACGATGATCTCACGACCTGGAAGAAGGACATGGCCGAACTTTCCGGTGTCACCTATGGCGGGGTCGGTTGAGGCAAACTGCCTAGGCTCAGGACCCATTAAATCACCTATGACCAGACCCGGTAGAATGCTCCACCGTTTAGGCCGTGATCTGGCGGTGAGGGTCGCCCTTAAGGCACACACAAGCCCACTGGTGTGTTCTGGCCCCGGCTTTGATCCCAAGTACCCTGCCTGGAGCGCCCGTAGGGCTGACAGCCAAAGCCCATGAGGGCATGATGGGGGCATGAAACGGTTCGCTGCACGACGGGTGCGCCGTAAAGGCAACCCCTGCAGGAGACCCTGTTCCATGACCTTCAAGACGTCTCTTGCCCGCACCGCCGTGCTTGTTGTCGCTGCATTTTTCGGCGGCACCAGCATCCTTGTCGCCGCAGTGGTGCTCTGGGCGGTGGTGACGCACGAATCGACGACAGATTGCGATGCCCCTGCAGCCCCTGGCGTTGACTGGTTCGAGTGCGATAAATCCGGTGCGAACCTGTCCGGCGCCGATCTGAGCGGCGCGTTCCTGGGCTGGGCGTTGCTGCCGGGCGCGAACCTTTCAGGGGCTAATCTGAGCAACGCGGGCCTGATCGAGGCGGACCTGACCAACGCCGACCTGAGCAACACGGACCTGACCCGCGCGGACCTAACCGGCGCCAACCTGAGCGGCGCCAACCTGAGGGGCGCGGACCCGCAGCGTGCGCAACTGCTCGGCACAGACTTCAGCGGCGCGACCTGGTTCCACGGGCAGGTCTGTGCCGAAGGGTCAATAGGCTCCTGCAACTAGCCTTCAGGCATGACCGCTTGACAAGATCGAGAATGTCTTTGGCAGGCTCAAGGACTGGAGGCGCGTCGCCATGCGCTATGACCGATGCGCACACACCTTCATGAGCGCTATATGCATCGCAGCAACCGGAGCCTACTGGTTGTGATCCATGAGTCCTGAGCCTAGTCAGGGCTTGGTTCTGAGCGAAACCAGCACCGCGACAAGAACGACCGCGCCGCCGATGAGGGTCGGGGTGTTTGGAACTTCCGCCAACAGAAAAAACGCGAAGATCGGGGCGAGCGGGGTTTCCAGGATACTCAGAAGAGCGGTCTGGCCGGAGGGTACGCGCTTGGCCCCTTCAGCCAGCGTGACCGATGCAATGGCGAACAACATCCCGAAGGCTGCGAGAATCCAGATTTCCGTCTGATCGACCTTGAAGGGTTCACCGAAGAACACGGCAAACGGCAGCAGCAGGACCGATGCCAGCACGGCAGGGCCCGCTCCCGGCGTGTCCGGGTATTTGCGATAGAGCACCATGATCGTGGCCATGACGATGGCCATCCACAGGGCCAGCAGGTCACCGGTGAGGCTGACCTGCCCCAGAGAGCCGGACACAATGATGGCCACGCCGGCGAGCGCGCCCAGACAACCAGCCATCGTCGTTGCCGAGACCTTCTCCCGGATGAACACCCAGGCTAGCAGTGCGGCGATCAGGGGGGAGATCGCATAGATGAGCGAGACATTGGCGATGGTCGTGAACTTGAACGAGGTGATGAAGGCCGCCGTTCCCAGGGCACCGATCACGCCGATCGCCACACCGCTGTAGCCCATACCGGCAAAGTCCTGGCGCAGGGTTCCCCGGTTCATGATCCAGAGTGTCGTGAATACTGCGCCAAACAAGGCACGCCAGAAGATGACCTCCCAGGATCCGGCTTCTACGCCTTTGGTAAAGAGACCCGCAGTGCTGAACGTGACGGCGGAAACAACGACCAGAACGACGCCGACAACATAGGCTGATGGGGGCTTCTGACTCATGTTTTCTTTCTGCTGTGGCCTTTGATGAAAAGGCTAGTTTTTCTTTTGAACTGGAAGGTCTTTGGCGAATCGGAGCCGATCCAGATGGCTTCGTCCCAAGGGGAAAACTATGCATTGCCTGATTCCCCGACAAACGAGATGATCTCGATCCTATTGTTAGAAAAACTAGGACATGAATCATGGCGCGACCGCTCCCTCCGCTGAATGCGCTCAAGGCCTTTGAAGCGGCAGGCCGCCATCTGAGCTTCACCAGGGCGGCGACGGAACTGAACGTCACGCCTGCCGCCGTGGGTCATCAGATCAAGGCGCTGGAGGAGCGGCTTGGTGTGCCTCTGTTTCACCGGCAGACGCGGGCACTGCGCCTGACCGAAGCAGGCCAGATGGCCCTGCCCACGATCAGCCATGGCTTCGACCGGCTGGCACAGGGCGTCGAGCAGATGCGCGCCCATGGCGAGAACGGGGTGCTCACCATCAGTGTGAGCCCCTCGTTCGGCGCCATGTGGCTGGTGCCCCGGCTGGAGGACTTCCGCATGCGGCATCCCGAGATCGAAATCCGCATCGACGGTACCGACCGCCGGGTCGACGTGGCACGCGGTGATGCCGACGTGGCGATACGTTACGGCCCCGGCGGTTATGAAGGCGTACAGGTCGACCGGCTGTTCGGGCAGGAAAACACGCCAGTCTGCAGTCCCGCTCTGCTGCGCGGTGAACTGCCTTTGAGCCAACCCGATGATTTGCGCCGCCACACCCTGCTCCATATCGACTGGAAGGACGCCGAGGCAAGCTGGCGCATGTGGCTGCTGGCTGCCGGCCTCGACGACATCGATCCAACCCGCGGCCCCCGCTACACCATGGAGACCATGGCGGTGGAGGCCGCGCGCGACGGCCAGGGCGTCGCCCTGGTTGGCGACATGCTGGTGGCCGATGACCTTGCCGCCGGTCGTCTGGTGCGCCCGTTTGATCCCGGCTTGAGCACGCCGCTGACGTTCTCCTATTACCTGCTGAGCGCAAAAGGCGGTGCACGCCAGCCCAAGACTGCCGCCTTCCGCGACTGGCTGCTTGAAGAGTCGCGCAAGACGCGGCCTGAGACCCACGAGGAACCTTGAGGTCTGCCGGTCCTGCTGCTATCGCTGGACCATGGCAGGCAAGACCAACAAGAAACGCATCATGGCGCTCTTCAAGCTGAAAAAACGCGCTGAAGTCGGAACAGCCGAAGACTGGCTGAAACTGGCGCACGCCTATGAGAGCGGAGACTACAACACGCCCCAGCCGGAACTGGCGCGTGAAGCCCTGGAGCGTGCGGCAGAGATGGGAAGTGCGGCGGCGAAGGCTGAGCTGGGATTCTAGACTGGCGTCTTTCGCACAATGCTCCCTGAACCAGGAGCAGAGCCTGTAGCCAGGTGCCGTGTATGGATCCTCCGATCAAGTCGAAGGATGACCCCGAGGGGTTTGGAGTAACGGCCCACATCCAAGAACCTGAGTCATCGTCGAACTTAATTCGACGATCCATGCGCCGCTGGCAGACCATCACTAGACAGATGGAGCCGGCAGTCACATTGCAGACTCAGTCGTCGGCCCTGTTCTCAAACCACGCGACCTCTGCCCGGACGCGGTCGATATCGCGATCGAGCCAGGCGAGGTAATCGGGGTGTTCGCCGGCCAGCCTTCCGCGCAGGTCGAGCAGGCGGGCAAGTTCGCCTTCGAGCGAGTCCGTCAGAAGGTCGAATTGCAGCGCGCGCTTATCGTCGGGCAGCAGGTGTAGAAAGCGCATCTTGAGCGCGGTCAGGAGTTTGGCATAGGCGCCCGACGGCTTGACCGGCGATTGCAGCAGGGTTGCGAGCTCCTCGCGGCCCTCGGCCGTGAGCTCAACGACGGCATCTCCTGGGTCATCGGCCCTTTCGACGACCTCGATCAGGCCCTCAAAGCGCAGGAGCTCGATGGACGACGACATCACGTCGACGGGCGAACCACCATAGCTGGCGGTGAACAGGCGCACCTCGGTCGCAAGCGCGGCATAGGCCATGGTTTTGCGGCCCGCCAGCACGCCAAGGGCGGCAAGGCGAAGCGCTTCGGCTGGCATCAGGGTACGGTCACGCTGCATGGGCCATCATAACGTGCGACGCGAGACTGGCAAAGCCGCGTTGTGGACGGCAAAGTAGCGGCGCCATGATTGATCCCCTCGCCCGCGCCACCATCCTGCCCGAGCCCGACCTGCCCGATGGAGCCGGGCTGCTGGACGACGGCCGGGCCATGGCCAAGGACTGGCAGGTCGGCCCCTCGCCGTTCCTGGAACATCATGGTGTCGCCAGCGAAGCCGACTTCAAGCGGCGCTGCATGGCGCAGAGCCGGGTCATGCGCCACGCCCAGATTGGTTTCCGCGATCCCGAAAAGAGCCGCCGCGCCTATGGCGAGATCTGGTCGGCCTGTGACGCGGCAGGCGAATCCGTTGACCGTTATGGTTTGTGTCTGGACTGGGCCATGGGTTATCCGCTGGAGCGCCGCCGCGAAGGGCCGCGCGGCACCGGCATGATGCTGGAAGGCCCTGAGGAATTTGCCGCGCTGACCCGTGAAGCCCCGGCGGCGCCCCATTTCGGAGACTTTGTCCTGGGCTTTCCTGGTGCGGTGGCCAACACCTGCTGGGCGCTGGCGGCGGGCTCCACGGCGATCGGCAATCTGGGCCAGCTCTTCACCTTCCGCCTGCCCGATTGGGACGATGACGTCACCAGCGTTGCCGAAACCGTGAAGGCCTTGGGGCTGATTGCCGCGCAACCGGTCGATGTGCTGGTCCATGCCAATCTGGATGACGGCTTTGCCGCAACGTTCTCCGACCTGGCAAGCTGTCTGGGTGCGGCATTGATCGAGCGCCACATCGTGGAGGATCTGATTGGCGGAAAGATGGCCCATTGTTTCGGCCATCATTTTTCCGAACCCGTGCCGCGCCTGGCCTTTCACCTGGCCCTTGCCGACGGCGCGACGACACCAGGCTCCATGATCTATGGCAACACGACGTCCTATCGCGGCGAGGAAGCCCAGAACTATGCCAGCCTGTCGTCCTATCTGCTGACCGACATTCTGGGACAGATGACAAAACCGACCGGCCACGCGATCAACCCGGTGCCCGTGACCGAAAACGAACGCATTCCCGATATCGATGAAGTCGTTGCCGCCCAGCTTTTTGCCGGGCGCCTGATCGAACAGGCTGCCGGGCTCTCGCAGGTGATCGAGACGACAACGGCGGCGCTGGAGGCCGAACGCATCATCGCAGGCGGGCGCGCCTTCCGTGATGCCGTGCTGTCGGGCCTGGCGGATCGCGGTTACGACATCAAAGATCCGTTCGAACTGTTCCTTGCGCTGCGCCGTATCGGCGCGCGCAGGCTGGAAAGCGCCTTTGGCGCGCGAGAGCCCGTTGTTATCTCGCCAGTACGCCAGGAACTCGACGAGATGGCCGCACGACGGCTGGAAACAATCGATCAGGCCACGCGCGAGGCCATCGCCAAGGCCGGATTCACCGCGCTGCTGGCGACCAGCGATGTGCACGAACACGGCAAGACCCTGCTGGAAACCATGTGCCGGGACCTCAAGGTAGCAACGGTGGATGGCGGCGTTTCGGTCGACCCCGATGATCTGGCGGAAAGCGCGCGCCAGTCTGGCTGCGATCTCATCTGCATCAGCACCTATAACGGCGTCGCGCTCGATTTCGTCGAAGCTGTGCTCAACGACCTGCGGGCATCAGGCTGCGAGATACCCGTGCTGGTCGGTGGCCGCCTCAATCAGATTCCCGACGCTTCCAACACCAGTCTGCCGGTCGATGTGGCCGATCGCATCGCCGCCCTGGGGGTCACGGTGTGCCGCGATGCAGCAGATCTGGTGCCGGCTCTGATAAAGCTCGCAAAGCCCGCTGATCAGGGTTGACGTTGACTGGCCAGTCAGGGACTAATGTGAGCCTATTGTGCACTGCAACACGAACCAGTTAAGGATAGAGATCGATGGAAATCTGCGCACTTGGTGAACGGCCGCCTCTGGGTGAAGTCCCTGAAAAAATGCACGCCTTTCTGGTGCGTCAGGACCGTTTCGGCGAGCCCAAGGACGCCTGGCAGCACGAAACCATCGATGTGCCCGAAATCGGCCCCGACGAAGTGCTGATTTACAACATGGCCACCGGCATCAACTACAACAACGTGTGGGCTGCACTGGGTATTCCGCTTGATGTTATCGCGGTGCGCCAGAAGCAGGGCGAGCCGGAAGACTTCCATGCTGGCGGCTCTGATTGTTCAGGCATCGTCTGGAAGGTTGGCGCCGACGTCACCAATGTGAAGCCCGGTGATGAAGTCGTGGTGCATTCAGGCTGGTGGGCGCCCGATGACCCCTGGGTTCTGGCAGGCAAGGATCCCATGCTGGCTGATTCCACGCGCATCTGGGGCTACCAGACCAATTACGGCAGCTATTGCCAGTTCGCCAAGGCGCAAGCACATCAGTGCCAGCCCAAGCCCAAACACCTTTCCTGGGAAGAGGCCGGTTGTTACCTGCTGTGCGCTTCGACCGCCTATCGCATGCTCATGGGCTGGGCGCCCAACACCATCCAGAAGGATGATGTCGTCCTGGTCTGGGGTGCCGCGGGCGGTCTGGGCACCTATGCCCTGCAGATCACCAAAGCCCTGGGCGGACGCGCCGTTGCCGTCGTTTCGGACGAAGACAAGCGCCAGTTCTGCCTGGATCAGGGTGCTGTGGGCGTCATCAACCGCAACGATTTCGACCATTGGGGCACCATGCCCGATACAAACAGCCCGGAATACGGCGCCTGGGCCAAGGGAGCACGCGGCTTCGGCAAGGCGATCTGGGATGCGGTGGGCGAACGTGTCAGCCCCCAGATCGTGTTTGAACATCCCGGTGAAGCAACCCTGCCGACCAGCGGGTTTGTTGCAGGAACCGGCGGCATGATCGTCATTTGTGCCGGGACCACGGGCTACAACATCACCATGGATCTGCGCCATCACTGGATGCGCCAGAAGCGCCTGCAGGGCAGCCATCTTTCCAATGATGAGCAGGCAGCAGCGGTGAACCAGCTGATGATCGACAAGAAGATCGATCCCTGCCTTTCGGCCACCATGACGTTTGACGAGATCGGCCAGGCCCATCAGCTGATGCGCGACAACAAGCACCCCTATGGCAACATGGCGTGTCTGGTGAATGCGACCGAAGTCGGCCAGGGAAAAAGCTGAGAAAAAACAAGTTGTTAGATTACGCACAATGCGGGTGAGCGTGCGCTCACCCGCATTGCTTCGTGACGGACCTACGGTTATTATGCGCGCCTCTGGAGGGGTTTCACCCGCCGGATGGGGATGCTTGGGGAGAAGAAGTTATGTCCAAGTGGTTGGGATCTGTATCCGGGATCGCCTTGGCTACCGGTATGGCGCTTGGTGCCAGCACGGCCACAGCTGATAGTCTCGAAAACGAGATTCGTATTCTGATGGTCGAAAATCCGGAGCTGGAAAGCCTGCGCAACCAGGCGCTTGCCGCCGAAGAAGGCGAGACCATCGCTTTTGCAGGGTTTCTGCCGCAGATCGATGTTTCCGGCGACTTTGGCCGCGAACACACTGATTCGCCGGCGCGTCGTTTGTCCAACCCGGACGATCCTCTGGAGCTGACACGCAGCCGTGTGACAGCCACATTGCGCCAGCGCCTGTTCGACGGGTTCGGTACACAGGCACAATACGACAGCGCCCTGCTTGCCAGTGACGTTGCCGAAATCACGCTCGAGAACCAGACCCAGGGCCTGATCTTCATTGGTGTGCGCGCCTATCTCAACGTGCTGCGTGCCATGGCACTGATCGACCTTTCAACCCGCAACGTCGGGGTCATCCAGACCCAGTTGAACCTTGAGACCGAACGCGTCGAGCGTGGCTCAGGCGTGACGCTTGACGAATTGCAGGCCAAGACACGTCTTCAGATTGCGCAGGAGCGCAAGGTTGCGTTTGAAGGTGCTCTGGAACAGGCAATGGCGCGCTACACGCGCATCTTTGGTCATGCGCCCGATCTGGCCAACATGAACCTGCCCATCATTCCCCGCGGCGAACTTCCAGCAACTCTGGAAGAGGCCGTTGCCATTGCGGTCAACGAAAACCCGCAGATCACCAACAGCGAACTCAATGTCGCTCTGGCCGATGAAAACCGGACCACAGCCACCTCGGCCTACTATCCGACCCTGGATCTGGTTGGCCGCCTGAACTGGGAAGACGATGTTGACGGCACCATCGGCATCCGCCGCGATGCCGCCGTGATCCTGGAAGCCAACTGGCAGCTCTTTGCCGGTTTTGCCAATCAGGCCGGTGTTGCTCAGTCTGCCTATCAGTATGTCGCCTCGGTCAACGACCGCACGGCGACCAACCGCATTGTCGTGCGCGACACCGAGCTGGCCTGGGAACAGTGGCATACCTCGGTTCAGCGTGTGGAACTTCTCGAAAACGCGGTAGCGATTGCCGAGGAAGTTCATGCTTCACGCGTCAAGCTGCGTGATGCCGGTCAGGAAACCGTGCTGAACGTGCTCGATGCCGAAAACGACGTCTTCAACGCACAGATCAATCTGGTGACAGCCCAGTACGATGGTTACATCGGCGTTTTCCGCCTGATGCAGGCCATGGGTCATCTGACCCCTGACCGGCTTGGTGCCAGCCTGGATCAGTCCTCGCTGGAGCTTGATGATGGTGGCGTCGCCATGGCCTCTGCCATGGAAGCCGACACCGTTGCACTGGCAACTGCAGCACCTTCCGTGCCCGAGGTTGAAGCCGAAGCGGTCATCCTGGCCATGGACGTGGTGCCTGACGAGCCTGTCGCCGTTGAAATCGCCGCCCAGAGCGAGCCCATCGCCTGGCCCGAGCCCGAAGCACCCGAAGTGGCAGCAGTCGTGGCAGCGCCGACCCTGGAAACTTCGCCTGAACCGCTCGAATCCATGACGGCAAATCTGGAATCGTTCGAGGCCGAACCTGAAGCGGTCGAGATTGTGACGGCCCAGGCCGATGTACCTTCCGAGCCGTTGCCAGAACCGATGGCGGTTACAACGTCGGTCGAGATTGTCGAGCCTGCGTCTTAGCCCATCGAAATGGTGGCCGTGATTGCAGTTCCCGAGCAGCCGGCTGTTGAGCCCAATGCTGTGGCCCAGACCATGCTGGTTTCGACTGCTGACCTTCAGCAGAGCAGCGATCTCAACCTCACCCGCGGCTGGGGCTTCGAGTAAGTCACTCCGCGGGCAGCGCCCATCCGGCTTGCCGGTCTTCAATGTTTCAGGAATGCGTCTATGACGCACCGTTGCGCGTGGTTGACGTGGCGTGACTGACGTCGCTCCGCGACCTACTTGGTCGTTGCTGTAAAGACCCCGTCCCAGTCATCGCCCGGCGGGTCCGCCTGGAACTCCGCGATACGCTCAACATAGAGATCATAGAACCCGTCAAGATCAGGCCGCAATACACGGCACTCGGCAACCAACGCGCTGGCCTTTGACCATTCCTGACCGCGATAGGAATCGAGCATCTGCTGGTGCTTGTCGGCCAGCTCCTTGAACAGGTCGCTCTCGAGGACGTCGGAGCGACCGATCACAGTGAAGATCCGTACCGCATCGTTCTTGCCCTTCACCTTGATCAGGTCGAGCTCAAGGGTCGCATAGTTATCGGCGCCATCGCGTGTGGTCTCACCGATCACGATCATGACGCCATAGGACTTCGACTGGCCTTCCAGACGCGCAGCCAGGTTCACATCGTCGCCGATGACGGAATAATCGAACCGCTGGTCCGAGCCCATATTGCCGACGAAGACCTCGCCGGTGTTGATGCCCACACCAACCTTGATGGGATAGAACGTCCGTCCGGCCTCGATTGCCTCGGCTTCAACCTCCACGTTCAGACGCTCGACTTCGTCGATCATGGTGATCGCGGCATCGATGGCGTGATCGATCTGGTCGTCGTCCTCGATGGGCGCGTTCCAGAAGGCCATGATGCAATCGCCCATGTACTTGTCGATCGTGCCCTTGCGCTCAAGAATGATGCCGGTCATGGGCGTGAGGAAACGGTTGATCAGATCGACCAGCCCCACCGGATTGCCCCGGAACTGCTCGGAAATCGTGGTGAAACCGCGGATATCGGAGAACAGCAGCGTCATGTTGCGCATCTCCCCGCCCAGCTGCAGGCTGTCGGGATTCTTGGCCAGCTGTTCGACCATGGCCGGCGACAGGTACTGTGCAAACGCGCCACGCACCTGTTTCTTCTGCTGCTCCTCACGCATGTAGTTCATGAACGTCAGGAACATGTAGAGGATGAACGAGCAGATTACCGGATAGAGGAAACCAAGGAGCTGGTACTCCACGCTGAACAGGTACCAGGAGCCATAGACCAGTCCGCCGTTGATCGCGGTCACCGCCAGCAGACTCCATAAGGCACCGCCAAATGGCAGCAGGATCATGACCAGCATAGCCATGCCCACGATCGCCCCAAGCTCCACAAGAATCGATTCAGGATAACGTTTGAGGAAGATGCCTGAGAGGATGTTCTCCAGAATCTGTGCATGCACCTCCACACCAGGAAGAGCATTGGCAAGCGGTGTGGCACGAATATCCTGCAAGCCTGCGGCAGAGGTGCCAAGAATCACGATGTGGTTTTGCAGAGCCGCAGTCGGAGCCGTACCGTTGAGCACATCCTTTGCGGAGACATAGCGGTCACGGGTATAGGGTGCGTAGTAGACCCAGGCATGGCCGCTCTGATCCGTCGAAAGCGAAAACTGTGGCCCCACGTTGATCGTTTCCGCGCCCGTTGCATCGTACTTCACAAGCATGGAAAGCTCTTGGCCGCCAGCGTAGCGCTCGAGAACAACACGCAGGGACTCAACACTCAGCGCGGGATAAAGCTCGCCATCGACGGCCACCACCATGGGCACGCGACGCACGACATTGTCTTCATCCGGCTGAAACGAAAACAGCCCGATGCCTGGCGCAGCATCTTCCAGAATGCTCAGGTTACGTTCGATGTTGGCAAAATTCAGAAGGTATTGATCAATTGGTGCCAGGTCAGCGCCCTTGGCCAATGCGCCAAATCCGCGAATACGGGGCAGATCATCAGCTTGCGGTGGATCACCACGCGGGATTGTTGCCTGGCCAAGAATCACTGGCCTGTTTTCAATGATGGATGCGAAATACTCGTCGTTGTCCGGCAAGGCCAGAATTGCCTCACGTATTTCAGGCGTGACTTCAGCCAGCGTATCGGCGAGCTGACGCGGAGATGTTCGGTCTGGCTCGGCAAACACCACGTCGAACGCCACGGCAGCGACGCCATACTCATCGACCAGCTTGCGCACCAGTTCAGCCACGATGGTACGGGGCCAGGGCCACTGGCTGATCTCTTCCAGGCTTTCATCGTCAAGGTCGATGATGCGCACCCCGATTGGGTAACCCTCTTCAGGCTCCACACGCGGCTTGATCTGCTGGAACAGGTCGAAGGTCTTGTTGCGCATGATCTGGAGCGGCAGCGGATCCGCAATCCGGATCGAAACCATGGCTACGACCATCGCAAAGGCGATGGTGTAGGTGAACTTCCAGTTGGTCAAAAGCCGGATCATGCGCGCCCCGTCCCCACAGTTGAGGCGACATTAGCACGGCTGGACGTGTGAAAAAGCGTCGATGCACAGGCGTGGCGCAGGCTGTGGAACAGTGGCACAATCCCCGCCATGGTAGACAAACACGACAAGACCTGGTTGAAGGACATCCTGAAACCCCTGGCCCCCGCGTTCCGCGAGGTCATGGTGATGTCGCTGTTCGTCAATCTTCTGGCTCTGGGCCTGCCGATCTTTGTGCTGCAGGTCTATGACCGCGTGGTGTTCTACAAAGGCACGCAGACGCTGGTGGCGCTGGTCGCGGGTGTGGGCATCGTCATCCTGTTCGATTACGTCCTGCGCCAGGCACGCAGTCGCGTTCTGCAGAAGGCAGCGCTCCTGATCGACGTCGAGCTGGGGCGGGCCCTCTTCGACAAGGTTTCCTCCCTGCCCCTGCGCACGCTTGAAGACCGGCCATCCAACTACTGGAACTCGCTGTTCCGCGATGCCGACACGGTGCGCAACATGTTTTCGGGACCCACAGCGGTACTGGCTGCAGAACTGCCATTCATCCCGATCTTCATCATTATTGTCTTTGTCATCGCCGAACCCATCGCCTGGGTCCTGGTCGTCATCGTGCCGACCTTCCTGATCGTGGCATGGGTTTCGGGCAACATGCTGAGCGGCGCCAACAAGAACGAAAAAGAACGCCAGCTAGACCGTGAAGCCATGCTTTCGGAAATGCTGGGCGGGCGCACCACCATGAAAGCCCTGGCAATCGAAAAGGGCTTCCGCGACAAATGGGAAGGCCAGCATGCCAGCGTCATCAAACGTTCGCTGACACGCGGCTTCTGGTCCGACAGCTTTGCCAACCTTTCCATGAGCCTGTCGTTCATCACGACGGTATCCCTCACCACTGTCGGCGCCCTTGCCATTCTGGACCAGCGGCTTTCCATCGGCGCGCTGATCGCAACCAACATGTTGTCCAACCGGCTAATCCAGCCGCTCAACCAGCTGGTCAACACCTGGCGCAACTATGCGCTCTACAAACAATCGATTGATCGCCTGTCGGAAGCCTTTGCTCTGGTCGAGGAACGCAAGGAATCGACCATCGAACTTTCCCGCCCCAAGGGAGAGATCGAGCTGGAAAACATCTCCTTCAGCTTTCTTGAGGACGGCACCAAGGTGATCGACGGCATCACCATGCGTATCAAACCCGGCGGCATGATCGGCTTTATCGGGCCCAACGGGTCAGGCAAGACCACGCTGATGAAGCTGATGCTTGGCCTTTATGAGCCCGCCCAGGGCCGCGTCCTGCTCGATGGTGCCGATATCAGCCAGTTCACCAGAGCCGACCTGGCACCCTGGTTCGGTTACGTGCCCCAGGAGGCAGCCCTCTTCCACGGCACCATCCGTGACAACATTTCCGGCATGGACCCCAGCGTCGACGACGAAGACATTGTCGAGGCGGCCAAGGCCGCAGGCGCCCACGGCTTCATTTCGGACCTTCCCGATGGCTATGGCAGCGACATCGGTGAAGCCGGCATGCGCCTTTCGGGCGGGCAGCGCCAGCGGATCGCCGTGGCACGCGCCCTGTTGCACGACCCGCCGATCCTGTTGCTGGACGAAGTTGCCTCCAATCTTGACCGCGACGCCGAGCACGCCCTGCGCGACACGCTGGTCGAACTGGCCAAAACACGCACGGTTGTTGTCTCGACCCATACGCCAGCGCTGCTGGCGGCCTGCCGCCACATCGTCGGCATGGAAAAGGGCAAGGTCGCCATTGCCGGCCCGACCCGCGAGGTGCTGGCCAAGATGTTTGGCCCGGCCAAAAAACAGGTCGGCGCACCTGCTGTTGAAGCTGAAACCAATGACGACGCTCCGGCGCCAGAAAGCGCGGAGGGGACGCGGTGAGTGAGCTCGACGACCTTCGGAACCAGAACAAGGCAACGACCCTGCGGTTCTTTGGCTGGTCGATTGTCGTTCTGCTGGCCATCCTGCTGGCTTGGGCTTCTCAGGCTGAATTGGACGAAGTTGCCACGGCAACGGGTGAAGTCGTCCCCCAAAGCCAAATCAAGACCATCCAGCATCTTGAAGGCGGCATCATCGAAGAGATGTTCGTGACCGAGGGCGATATCGTATTTGCCGGGTCGCCCCTGGTGCAGCTTGATCTCAGCGCTTCGGGCACGCGCGAAGCCGAACTGCTGGTCACCCTTGATGGCCTGATGCTGCGCCGGGCGCGCCTGCTGGCCGAAGCCAATGGCGGCGAACCGGAGTTTCCCGAAGATGTCGCCGAACGCCGCCCGCAAATGGCACAGAACGAACTCAACTCGCTCCATGCCCGCATTGCCGAGATGGACAGTTCCATGATCGGCCTGGAAGAACAGGTGCGTCAGCGCGAATCGGATCTGGACCAGTTTGAGGAAGAGGCGCGCGCCCTGGCCAGCCAACTGGCGCTTGCCCGCGAGGCCTTTGCCATGGCCGAAGACCTCATTACTGACGGGCTGATTTCGCGCCAGGATCATCTGGCCGCCAAGACCGAGGTAGATCAGATCCGCGGTCAGCTTGCCACGGTGAATGCCAGAATTCCCGGCGCCGAATCAGCGCTGGTGCAGGCCAAGGAGCGCATGAACGAGGCCGACCTGGGATTCCAGCGCAATGCCCTGGAAGAACTGGCGAATGTCGAGATTTCCATCGACACCACGACCGAGGAAATTCTCAAAGCCACCGCCATCTCCGGGCGGACCCTGATCATCAGCCCCATCGACGGGGTCGTCAAAAGCATGCGCTTTTACACTATCGGTGCCGTCGTGCGACCCGGCGAAGCGATCATGGATATCGTTCCCTCCGACGATAAGCTTGTCATCGAGGCTCACCTCAACCCACAGGATGTGGGCTACGTGCGTGAAGGCCAGCTCGCCACAGTTAAGATTTCGACTTATGACTACATCCGATATGGCGGACTGGATGCGGTTGTCACACTAGTTTCTCCCGATTCCCATCAGGATGAAAGCGGCAACACCTATTTCCGCGTGGTGGCCGAGACCGACCGGTCCTATCTGGGCGACCAGCCCGGCGACTTTCCGATCACGTCAGGTATGGAAGCCATGATCGATATCCATACCGGGACCAATTCCGTGCTGACCTACCTGCTCAAGCCCGTCCTGAAGCTGCGCCACGAAGCCTTCCGCGAGCGTTAGGCCGAACCCCTTATTACCCCTGGCTCTCCACCAGGCGTTCAGCGATGGTCGGCATGATGGCTTCGTCCAGGTTGGCGAAGGCAAAGCGCAGGTAACGTTCCTGGCCGGGGCCAAACCAGGTACCCGGAAGCGTGAGAAGGCCTTGTTCGCGCGCCAGCATCTGGGCAACCTCGACATCGCTGCGATCCTCGAAGGGATGGCGCACATAGCCGAAATAGGCCCCGGCACTGACCAGATCATAGGTGAGATCGTTGCGCGCGAAGGCACGGCGCAAGGCATCAGCACGGCCGGCCATGATGGTGGCGTTTTCCTCACGCCAGGCTTTCAGGTTGCCAAGGCCATAAATCGCGGCTTCCTGACCCAGATGCGGCGCACAGATCTGCACGCAATCGGTCACCTTTTCGATTGCGGCTGCGAACTTGCCGCCAGCAACCGCAGCACCAACCCTGTAGCCGGTGAGGCAATAGACCTTGGAGAAGCTGTAGAGATGGACCAGCGTGTCACGCCAGTCGCTGCGGCAGAACAGATCGTGAGGCTGCGTGCCCGCAGGCAGGAAATCACGATAGGTCTCATCAATCACCAGCGCACAGCCGGCTTCCTTGGCCACCTCGAAAAACGCATTGAACACATCGGGCGGATAGACCGCACCGGTCGGGTTGTTGGGTGAGACCAGAACAATGGCGCGCGTGTTGGCGTTCACCATTCTGCGCGCATCTTCGGGATCAGGCACACCACCACGGTCGGCATGGAACGGCAGCGGCACGACACCCACGCCCAGCATGTCTGCTGTCATCTCGTGATTGAAGTACCAGGGTGCGGGCAGAAGAATGTGGTCCCCGTCGCCCGCCAGGGAAACGATCGTGTTGAAGAACGCCTGATTACAACCCGCCATGATCATGGCGTCCTGGTCCGTGACATCGCCGCCGTAGAGGTTCTTGATGTCATCGGCCAAGCCTTGGCGCAGGGCGGGAAGTCCGAAAATATCGGTGTAACGCGCGGTTTCAGGATCGGCCGCACGTGCAGCAACATGGGCGCGCAAGGCATCAGGCGGCGGCGAACTGGGCACGGCCTGACAGACATCCAGCAACGGCCGGTCTGCCGGGAAGGTCATACCCTCGACCCAGCTCCAGGCTTCTGGAATGGGAGGCGCCTTGACGGCATCCACCCGTGGATTGGTCTGAAATGTCATGGTGCCGGTCCCCTACCCTAAACGATCTGCATACGCGGCGGGATCATTGGCGCTGGCAGGGCCGTCCGTCAAGCCGAACCGGTGCAAACCAGAATGTGCGGGTCGTCACAGACGGTCGCGGAGGTTCTGCCTAACGATAATCTCATCAAGTGGGTTTTCCCCGAGCGCGATGCTTCCCAGACGGAGGCATGGACTTCCCCGACAACGGCAAACCGGCGGCAACGCCGGGACGCAAAGCCACCGGCCCCCGACATTCGGGCGGCAGCGGAGCTACCGAAGGGAGACATAAGATGTTCGCATCGTCACAACGCAATCGCCGTCCCAATTTTTCCAGCCGCAAACAGAAATCCTCCAAGCCCTCAAAGGTCGTTTCGTTCCTGACGGCAACGACGGTGATCGCGCTTGCCACCTGGGGTGGCGTCACTCTGGCGAAACTCATGGGTGGCCGGGACGGCCTGGACAACGGCGTTGTCCGCTTCGTCAACCGCATAGCCTATGACATCTCCCACATCGATCCGGTGCTGGGCGCCATCGCGGCCGGATTGTTCGGCATGGTTCTGCTGGTGTTTTTCATCCGCGACCACAACTGACCTGATTAGGGCCGGCGGTTCTCAATAGGCCACCGGTACGGGGTCGAGGTCGCGCCAGAGATACCAGATTGCGATGGTTCGCCAGGGTCGCCAGCCCTGGGCAAGGCCCAGCAGCGCCTCTGGCGAGCGCGGAACGCCGTAACACTCTGCCACGACGCGCTGCAGGCCGATGTCGGCAGCCGGCAGCACATCAAGGCGGCCCAGTGCGAAGATCATGGCCATCTGTGCCGTCCAGGGCCCGACGCCACGCAGGTCGGTCAGCGCGCGCTCCAGCGCTGCATCGTCCAGCCCCGGCAGGCGCTCCCATGCGTCGCGATGCGCAACACCATGATCAGCCAGCCCCCCAAGATAGCTCGTCTTCCTGGCTGTCAGGCCACAGCCCTGCAGCAGTTCCAGTTTGGATTCTGCAACCCGTTCAGGTTTCACCGAACCAAGCAGGGTCACAACACGCGACCAGATGCGTTCGGCAGCAAGGACTGATATCTGCTGGCCCACAACTGCACGCACCAGCGTGTGAAACACATCGCCGTGGGGCTCAAGGCGTTCGCCGGGGTAACGCGCGATCAGCTGGCCCATGACATCGTCCCGTCGCGCAAGTTCACCGCAACCGCGTGCCCATTCTGCCGCAAATGCCCTTGATCCCTGTGTCATGAAGACAAATCATCACGATGGTGGCGTTTGGGCAAGACGCTACGCTGGGCAAGGGGTGATCCCGGAGCTTATGGTGCCTCATGATTTTCATTCCGATCCTGCGGCTTTTGTCGCTCGTGACCTGTGCATGGCTGCTTGTCATGCCTGCACGCGCTGATTTCGGTTCCGGCTGGGATGCTCTAGCGGCGGGCGACGCTGGCGCGGCGCGGGTTGCCTGGCTTGATGCCGCCTATACCGGTGATGTCGACCTGCAGTTCAACATTGGATTGCTCCATGAATCGGGCCTGTTGGGCGAAATCGACTATGAAAAGGCGATACGCTGGTACCGTCCGGCAGCCGCGCGCGGTCTGCCTGCTGCCCAGAACCGATTGGCGGGCCTGGCGATCCAGGGCCTGGGCATGGAGCCCGACACCGACCTTGGTCTGGATCTGCTGACCAAGGCGGCCGAAGCCGGATATGCACCAGCCCAGAACAACCTGGCCATGGTTTATGAGAACGGCACCCATGTCCTGGCCAGCGCAGACCTTGCCTCGCTCTGGTATCACCGTGCCGCCCTGCAGGGCCTGCCCGAAGCCCAGTATGGTCTTGCACGCCTGTTCATCGCTGGTGAAGGCGGCAGCGATCCTGAGCAGGGCTTCCGCTGGTATCAGGCGGCCGCTGAAGCGGGGTTTGCCCAGGCCGAAAACAACCTGGCCCTGATGTACGAACAAGGTGAGGGCGTGGCCAAGGACCTCACCGCAGCAGTCTACTGGTATCACCGCGCGGCGGAAAAGGGCCTGGCCGTGGCGCAGAACAACCTGGCTATCATGCTGCAATATGGTCGCGGCACGGAAATCAATCCGCTGTCTGCCGCAACCTGGTATCAGGCTGCGGCCCTGGGCGGCGATCCGTTCGGGCAGATCAATCTGGCCAACGCCTATGCCAACGGTATCGGCTTCGAACAGGACCTGATCGAAGCCTATGCGTGGATCCTGATTGCCCGGATATCGGGCGAAGAAGCAGCAGGCGATGTTGCCGTGGAATATGCCAGACGCCTCTCCCCGCGACTTGATACCGATGCCCGCCATCAGGCGATCGCGCGGGCCCAGATTCTGCGAGACAGTGTGGATGCAGAAGTTGCACAGCGCAGAGAAAACGAGCTCTGGCCCCTGGCCATCGAAGAGATGGGTTCTCTGCCTGCCGCCGCCCAGCGTTACCTCAAGGAATTGGGTTATCTCAACGGTCTGATCGACGGCATTGCCGGTCCGGCCACGTCCGAAGCCATTGCACGTTTCCAGAATGACCGTGGCATGGAGGCGGACGGGCGCATCAGCGAAGCCCTGATTGCAGCTCTGACCGAAGCCTATGCGACCATGGATACGACCAAAGGAGAAAACGGTGCCTGAAATCACTCTGCGTTACCTGAGCGGCCCCGATATCGATGCGCTGAACCTGACCTGCGATGAAATTCTTGATGCCATTGAAGGCAGCCTGGTTGCACAGGGACGAGGCCAGACCGTGATCGAGCCGCGAATGCATCTGGTTGCCGATCCGGCCTTCCGTGGCCATTTCAACGTGTTGCGCGGCTATATCGCACCGTTGGGCGTGGCGGGCGTGAAGGTCGTCAGCGACTATATCGACAACTGGCAGCGCGACCTTCCCTCCGAGATGGCTCTGGTCAATCTGTTCGACGCCAAGACCGGGGTGCCGCGTGCCGTGGTCGACGCGACAGCGATCACCGAGATGCGCACCGGTGCCGTGACGGCGGTAGGTGCAAAGTATCTGGCTCCTTCCAATCCCCGCAAACTGGGTCACATCGGCGCGCGCGGCACGGCTTACTGGAATGTGCGCCTGCTCGATCACCTGTTTGATTTTGAGGAAATCCGAATCCATTCACGGCGCCCCGAAAGCCGGGATGCCTTTGCTGCCCGCCTGTCAGAAGATCTGGGCAAGGAAGTCATCGTTACCCAGGACTGGCAAAGCTGTCTGGAAGGTGCCGACATCATGGTTGAAGCCTCGCGCCTGGAAACACCCACACCGCTTTTCAAGACCGAATGGATCAAGCCCGGCGCTCTGGTCGTACCCTATGGCACGATCAGCGCGGTCGAGGATGATTTCACCGATGTCATGGACAAGGTTGTGGTCGACGATTGGGGCCAATGCCTGATCGGCCCTTTCGGCTGCCTGCGCCGCCATATCGACGGCGGCAAGGTGACGCAGGAATCAATCCATGGCGAACTGGGGCAGATCTGCGCAGGTCACCTGAACGGGCGCGAGAACGACGACGAAACCATCCTGCTCTGGCATCGCGGCCTCTCGACCTCTGACATTGCCCTTGCTCACGCCATGCTGGTAAAGGCTGACCGCATGGAGCTTGGTCACACGCTGCCATACGCATGAGGGTTCACCGCAAGACAGGTGTCAGCGCAGCCAGGTCCGATAGGTTCTGCCGACGGGGTCCATGATCAGGATCCGATGATTGTTGGTATCGGCCAGCAGGATTTCGCCCGAACCCCTGACGGCAATACCGGCCGGCTCACCCAGACGCAGGCATACCGGGTCCTGACAGGTCATGCCCGGTTCCAGGTCACGCACGGTACCAGCTTCAAGGTCCAGGAAACGCACCGCACGATTGTAGCTATCGGCGACGATCAGGCCATCACCACGCCAGGCCAGCCCAAGCGCATGCTGGAACCGCGCATCCCGCAACAGTCCGTTCTGGTGGCCAAAATCAAACAGGCCTGTGCCGACAAGTGTTGTGACCGTCAGGGATTGAAGATCCAGAACCCGAATGGATGAAGTCTCGCTGTCAGCAAAGAAGAGCCGGTTTCCTTCTTCATCAAGGGCAAGGCCGCTGGGCTGAGCGAGCACAGCCTCATCACAGGCATCACCATCAACCAGAGCCTCAGCACCAGTTCCCGCTAGCCGTGCAACCGTGCCGTCAGCCAGGTCGAACACACCCAGCTGATGGCTTCCCGCATTGGCAAACAGGAGGCGGCCATCCAGCAGTTCAAGATCCCAGGGTGAGGCAAGAGCCGTTATTCCAGCGGGCGATGGCACGCCAAGAATGGCTCCGCGCTTTCCCGTTCCGGCAAGGGTTGTCACAGTACCGGTGCCACGATCAACCGCGCGAATGGAATGGTTACTGGTATCAGCAACGTAGATGCAGGAAGCGTCCGAAATGAGCCCCTGTGGCGCTTCAAACGAAGCTTCTTCGGCAGGACCATCGGCAAAGCCTGGTTCGCCGGAACCGATCCGCTGGCGGATACCCCCGGCATCATCGAGCAGAACGATCTGATTGTGGCCGGCATCGGCAACTGCCCAACCACCGCCATGGAGCGCCTTGATTTTTCCCGGGAAAGAGAGGTTTTCCCCCACGGCAACGGGTGCAACAAGCTGGGTCAGGCGTGGTTCCAGAGCGCCCTGCTCCCGTCCCTGACTGACAAGGTCTTCGACCGCCTGAAGCAGACGATCGGGATCGGGTTCGCCCGATGCGTGGCCGATGACGTATCCGCCGGGATCAAGGAACACCAGGGTCGGCCAGGCACGCACGGCATATTCGCGCCAGATCGTCATGTTGGGATCATGCACGACGGGATGGCGGATATCGTAGCGCGCAATCGCCGCAGCCACGTTGTCGGCCTCACGCTCGGCAAAGAACTTGGGCGTATGAACGCCGATCACCACAACCTCTTCGGGGAACGTTTCCTCGATACGGCGCAACATCGGCAGGATGTGCAAGCAGTTGATGCAACAAAACGTCCAGAAATCGAGAATCACGAAGCGGCCGCGCAGGTCGGCCAGATTCATGGGCCCGGCAACGTTGAACCAGGTGGTCGCCGGCCGATCAATCTCTGGCGCACGAACGGGCGCGTTCATACCGGTGCCGCGGTCGGTCCGGAATCCTCACTCTCGAGGTGCGAGACATCCCCGTCCGACGACAAAATGATCGCGATGGGTCGCGTGACGCGAAACTGGGCGAAGACAATCATGGCAATCACCGTGATCGGAACACTGAGAAACATGCCGATCACGCCCCAGATGCTGCCCCACACCGCCAGAGAGACCAGGATGACGAGGGGACTCAGGCTGAGCGATTTACCCATCATCTTGGGTTCAACGACATTGCCCGTAATGAGCTGTGTCGCACCCAGCGAAACCGCAACAATGATGAAAGGGGTCAACGGCTCGTCAAACTGAACCAGCGTCTGAAGTAGTGGGAACACGATGCCCAGGATCGAGCCGAAGGTAGGAATATAATTGAGCAGGAAAATTAAAACGGCCCAGAATTCGGCATATTCAACACCCACGGCAATCATGACCAGGTACGAGATTCCGCCCGTGCCGATTGAAAGCAAGGTCTTGACCCACAGGTACATGCGAATATCGGCATTGATGCGATCGATGATGTGTTTGACACGTGCGCGCCTTGCTTCATCGTCCCCGACCACAGCATCAACCTTGGCACTGAAGCCACTCTGCTCGACCAGCAGGAAGACCACATAAACCAGGATGATACCCACATTCCCCAGGAAGCTGGCGGCACCCGAGGCGAGTTGCCCGGCAATGCTGCCCAGATTGACCTGTTTGCGCAGTTGATCGACGGTTGGCAGCTCACCCAAACCAAGAAAGGTCACAGCTTGCTGCAACAGGCGTTCCACATTGGCCTGATAGGTCGGTGCTGCCTTCACAACCTCGCCGATATTAGTGCTGGTCAGATCGACCAGGGCGGAAAGCGCGGCCACAAAGGTCAAAACGGCAAACGTCATCGCCAGCCAGGACGGCAAGGTGAAACCCCACGTTCCCAACCTGGAATAGGTCTTGGCCAAGGTTGAAATCAGGTACCAGAACACGATAGCGACAACAAAGGGCAGGATAAGCGCCTTGCCGACAATCATCAGATAGAGCGTGAAGCCGGCAATCGCGAAATAAAGCGCAAAGCTCAAGAGGTTCATGCCGTGACTGCCCTTCGTTTCCCTGGAACCGCATCATTGCGCACCCACAACGGCGGAACAACACGCGCCTGCATCCCAATCATGATCGAGGTGGAACCCCAGGCGGCCTCCTTTGGTTCAGGAGAGATGCCGATAGGCCTTGAGATCGATCAAACCTTCAAGGTCGATGTAGACACCTTCGCTTTCGAGCAGATCACGTTGCTGGTCAACACCTTCCGGGGTTCGACCACTACCACGGCTGATGCGGCCCTGGGCATTGATGACACGCCACCAGGGAACCGTTGGGTCACTGCAGGCAGAGAGCGCATAACCCACGCGCCGGGCCCATTTGGGATTGCCGGCCTCCTTGGCGATGTCGCCGTAGGTCATCACCCGGCCAGGCGGAATCGCCCGGATGACAGCGTAGTAACTCTCATATTCTGTACTGGCCATGGTGTTGGAGCCTAGAGCAGGAACGTTCCAGTTGGAAACAATCTGAAACGATCAGGCTCTGGCACGTTTGCCGGGGATCGCTTTAGCCGATCGTGGCCAGAGCCGGGAAGGTCTGGAGCAGCCAGAAGGCGAATTCCGAGAGGTAACCCGTGATCATTGCCAGTCCCATCAGAACCAGAATGATGCCTGCCGCAATCTGCATGCGCCGCCCGAACTTGCCCAACCCGCGCATGTGACGCAGGAAGAATCCGGTAAAGGCTGCCGCGATCAGGAACGGAACACCAAGGCCCAGCGAATAGACCCCCAGTAGGATCATGCCACCGGCCACCGTGTTGCCGACGGCGGCAATCGCCAGGATACCACCCAGAACGGGTCCAATGCAGGGCGTCCAGCCAAAGGCAAAGGCTGCACCCAGGATGTAGGCACCGATCGGCTGGCCGCCGGGCACATTGAGGTGAAAACGCACGTCGCGCTGCAGGCCCTGGAAGCGGACCAATCCAATCATGACCAGACCAAACAGGATCACCACAACACCGGCAACGGTTTCTAAAATGTGACGATAACGCAGGAGCAGGTCACCGATAGCAGTCGCGCTGGCGCCCATCAGAACAAAGACCGTTGTGAACCCCAGAACGAACAACAGGCTCAGCAACAGGGTTGTCATGCGCTGCTTACGCGTCGTCTCACCGGTCAGGTCTTCCAGGGATTCACCGGCAATGTAGGAAACGTAAGCTGGCACCAGCGGCAGCACGCAGGGTGACAGAAAGGAGATCAACCCTGCCAGGAATGCACTGAAAAGACCGATGCCGGAGATTTCCATGGAGCTTTCTGACCCTTGATCAGTCCGACAGAGCCGCCTGCTCCACCACATTGGCAGAGGCCAGTCTGGCTGCTTCGACTAGCGGAAGGATATCAGCCAGTGCGGCATCACCACTCCAGTGTGCCTCGCCTACAAGCTGGGCAACGACGTTGCCTTCGTGGTCGATCAGCAGAGTCGTGGGCAGTCCGAAAACGCGCATGGAACGCGCCAGAGCCATATCCGGGTCACGATAGATACCCAGGTTGTGTGACCCGATACGTTCATAAAACTCCAGGATCTTGGACTCGGCTGCACGTTCCATCGCCATGGTCACGACAACGAGGTGGTCGCCGCCATGGGCGCCGGCCAGTTCATCGAGATAGGGCATCTCTGCAACACAGGGCGGGCACCAGGTCGCCCAGAAGTTCAGCACGACAACCTTGCCAAGAAAGGCATCCAGGGTCTGGACTTCCCCGCCCTCGACCAGATATTCCACATCAGGCGCCACGCGCGGCGGGTCGAGCCAGGCCAGGTTCGGCAGGCCGTCCTGTGCAGCCGCGACCAGGCCCTGGTTCACCATCAGGCCTGCAAACAGGACCAGCAAAACAGTCAGGCGGCGTCTTATCATTGCAACAACTCCGCTATTCTGGGCGCCAGGCTATCGCGCCAGCTCTCAACCGTGATCGGCCCGACATGTTTGAAGGCAACCGTGCCATCAGGCGCGATCAGAAACGTTTCAGGCACACCATAAACTCCCCAGTCGATACCGGCGCGCCCGCTGACATCTGCAGCAGTTCCGGTAAAGGGGTTTCCGAACTGGTCCAGCCATTCCGCAGTGTCTTCAGGCGCATCCTTGTAGGCGAGACCATAGACCGCAACATCCCCGGATTTCGCGACTTCCATCAGGAGCGGATGCTCATAGCGGCAGCTGACGCACCAGGAGGCAAAAACATTCACCAGACTTACCTTGCCCATGAAATCGGCATTGGTGAACTCAGGGCCATAACCAGGCACGGCAGGCAGGGCGATTGTGGGCGCCGGCCCGCCTACCAGAACAGACGGCAGCAGACTGGGATCACGCTGCAACCCCAGTGCCAGAGCGAATGCCAGAATCACGAACCCCACAACCGGGATGACATAGATCCAGCGGCGCGGTGATCGTGCGGTCTCTGCCTGATTATCGGATGTCAGGACCTTGGACGTCTCCATCAAACCTCACGTGAACTTCTGCCTTAACGTGGCCTTGCTCCATGGCCAATGCAAGGCAGAGCGCCCGCCCTGACGCGAAGGTGAAGGCAAGCAGGGGTTATGTGTTCAACGTATTGACGAAACGTGTGATGCGCTGGGCCGCCTCGGCCAGATCGGCGTCTGGTGCAGTCAGTGAAAAACGCACAAATCCGCTGCCGCTGGGGCCAAAACCTTCGCCGGGCAGGAGCGAAACGCCTGCTTCTTCGAGAAGGCGGTGGGCGAATTCATGGGAACTCAGGCCACTGTCACGCACATCCATCATCATGAAACAGGAGCCCTCGGGCTTGATCACCCGAACGCGCTTGTTTCCTTCCAGGGCATCACAGACAAGATTGCGGCGAATTTCATACTGGGCACGCATCGCCTCGACTTCGGGAAAATCATCCGAGAAGGCGACGGCAACCGAGGACTGAATGAAGGTCGGCGGACCGTAGTGGAGCGCAAGGCCCAGGTAATACATGTGACGAGTGAATTCCTCGGGTCCCACGGTCCATCCGACACGCCAACCGGTCATGGCATGAGACTTCGAAAGGCTGTCGACCACGATAGTGCGTTCAGCCAGCCCCAGCAGGGCAGCAGGCGAAACATGCTGACGGCCATCAAACAAGGTGCGGCTGTAGACCTCGTCTGAGATCAGCCAGAGATCGTGCGCCTTGCAGACCTCGCCCAGGGCCATCAGGTCTTCGCGCCGATAGGCTGCACCTGTTGGGTTGTGGGGCGTGTTGATCATGACTGCGCGCGAGCGCGGCGTCACGGCAGCCTCCACATCGGCAGCATCAATATGAAAATCGCGCTCGGCCCGCAGGGGGGCGTGTACCATTGCGGCACCAGAGGCCTGTACCACGGACTCGTAGGTCACATAGACCGGTTGCGGCACGATCACCTCGTCGCCATCTCCGGCCACACACATGACGGCGCCATAGAGGCCGCCCTGTGCGCCCAGGGTCATGGAAATGTTGGCAGGTCCAACCTCCTGGCCGGTCTGGCGTGTGTGATAGCCGGCAATCGCAGCTTTGAGGTCCGGGCCACCGTCAATCCAGCCGTAATTGGTATCACCGCCCTGGACCTTCTCGACCATCGCTTTGGTAATGGCCTCAGGGGTTTCGAAATCAGGATCCCCGATGCTCAGGATTACAACATCGCGCCCTTCCCTGCGAAGTTGCATGGCGCGGCCATGGACTTCCCAGGCACGGGCGCCCTCGTTGGCAAGACGATCGACGATTGGTGCGTAACGCATGGCGGACTCACGGTGCGAAAAAGAAGTAGAAAAGAAAAAGCGCGCGGTGCCTACGACACCGCGCGCTTCATGAAACGTCAGTGGATCAGTTGTTCAGCAGCAGAGCTGAATCTTCGTCCCACGTAAGCCAGACCTTGTCGTGCTTATCAGCATCAATAGCTTCCATAGTCCGCTGGGCATTCTGGGCTGCAACCGCAATCGGGGCATCCCGTCCAGGCACCTGAATATAGTAATGGCTGCGATCACCCAGGTAAGCTGCTGCCTGAATGGAACCTTCAACCATGTTGGCTTCAACATTGGGCTGCTGGAAGGTCAGATTGAACTTCTCAGGCCGGATGGCGACCGTGGTCGTACCTGCGGTCGGTGCATTGGCACCCGAAGACGTGGAACGCACGGTTCCAAGACCTTCAACATCCAGAACGGTTGCGTCGCCTTCCTTACCCTTGATCGAACCATCGAAGAAATTGATCGTTCCGATGAAGTCGGCGACTTCCTTGACCTTGGGAACCTCATAGAGGCTGGTCGGGGAGTCAATCTGGAGCACCTTGCCCATAGACATGACCGCAATGCGGTCTGACATGGTCATGGCTTCTTCCTGATCATGCGTCACGAACACGAAGGTAATGCCAACGTCGCGTTGCAGGGCGCGCAGCTCAAGCTGCATCTGCTCACGCAACTTCTTGTCGAGCGCGCCAAGCGGCTCATCAAGCAGCAACACCTTGGGGCGTTTGATCAGAGCGCGGGCAAGCGCAATACGCTGACGCTGACCACCAGAAAGCTGGTGCGCGCCGCGATTGCCGTAACCCGGCAGCTTGATCAGCTCCAGCATCTCATCGACCTCACGATCGACTTCCGCTTTGGTCAGACCCGATTTCCGCATGCCATAGGCAATGTTCTTGTGAACATTGAGATGCGGGAAAATGGCGTAATTCTGAAACACCATGTTGACCGGACGCTGATGCGGAGGAACACCCGCCTGAGGCTGACCATCAATATAGATGTTGCCCAAGGTCGGCTGTTCGAAGCCCGCAAGCATACGAAGCAGCGTTGTTTTACCGCAACCCGACGCACCCAACAGCGAGAAGAACTCTGCTTCCGCGATGTCGAACGTGATGTCGTCCACAGCCTTGACACTGCCGAAATGCTTCGACGTGTTTTTGATAGCAATATAATCGTCACGCAACATGAGCGCCCACGTCCATTGTTGTTAACGGGTTGAGGAGAGAAAACGCATCATTCAACACCCAGCAGCCAAATCCTCAGATGGCTGCGCCGCCCTGGGGTCCTACGCCACGTCGGCGCATGACTTCAGAGAAGGTAACGATGAAGAACGAGAAGACCAGCACACAAGCACCCAGCGAAAGCACCATTGGCAAACGGTTGGGGAAGCGCAACTGGCTCCAGATGTAGATTGGCAGCGTGACCTCGTTACCAGCCAGGAAGAAGGCCAGAATGAACTCATCGAACGAGATCGTGAAGGTCAGGAGAACACTGGCAAGAATGCCAGGCCAGGCCAGCGGCAGGGTAATCCTCAGGAATGTCTGGACGACGCCTTCGCCCAGATCGAGCGAAGCTTCCTCCAGATTCCTGTCGAAGCCTTCAAGTCTGGAAACCATCACCAGCATGGCAAATGGCACGCCGATCAGCGTGTGCGCGGCGGCAATCGTCCAAAGCGAGAGGCTCATGCCCATCGTGTTGGAAATCACGAGCAGCGCGATGCCCAGAACAATACCAGGAATGACCAGCGGCAGCATGATGAAGCTGGTAATCGGTCCCTTGCCCGGCATGTAGTAGCGAGTCATCGCCTTGGCCGCGAACATACCCAGGAAGGTTGAAGCCATGGCAACGCCGAAGCCGACCTTGACGCTGTTTTCCAGCGCCCGCAGCAGGGCAGGATTGTCGACCATGTCGCCATACCACTGCAGGGTGAAGCCCTTCAGGGGGAATGCGACGTAAATCGAGTCGTTGAACGAAAAAAGCGGCAGGAACATCACAGGAATGTACAGAAACGCCAGATACCAAACGGCGTAGATGAACATCGGCGCTTCACCAGACCAGTGATGGCCGGCGTGCTTGGACTGAACAAACCCAGCATCCTGTGAACCACGCTCATCCGCGGCGGCCGCTTCGGCCGTCATGGACATCGCTTTCTTTTTCTTCGGTGTGTCCTCGGTCGTATCGGTCATGCGCTTTTCGCCCTGGCACGAGTGGTCGAAGTGATGAACGTAACCACAAGAATGGTAATCAGGATCATCGATATGACGGACAGCGCAGCTCCCATAGGCCAGTTATTGGCCTTGCCGAATTGGGATTGCACGATGTTACCGATCATGATGCCGGTGGTCCCACCTACAAGTCTAGGTGTCACGTAGTCACCAACGGTCGGGATGAAGACCAGCAGGCCTGCGGCAACCATGCCCGGCATGGAGAGCGGCCAGGTGACGCGCCAGAACCGTTCGGTCGGCGTATCGCCAAGGTCGGTCGCGGCTTCGAGCAGCGAGCGGTCGATTTTCTCAAGCGAGACGTAAATCGGCAGAATGGCGAAGGCGGCCCAGGCATGTGCCAGGGTCAACACAACGGCAGTGGGATTGTAGAGCAGGAACTGAAGCGGCTCGCTGAGCAGACCCAGGCTGATCAGACCGGAATTGATGACGCCGTTGTACCCCAGGATGACTTTCCAGGCGAACACACGAAGCAGGTAGCTCGTCCAGAACGGGACCGTGATCAGGATCAGCCAGACCAGCTTGTTGCTCTTCACCTTGAAGGCGATGAAGTAAGCCATGGGGTAGGCAAGAACCAGAGTCACCGCGGTGCAGAAGAGCGACATGCGGATCGACTTCATCATAAGCGCGACATAAATGGGCTTCTGGAAGAAGGCCTCGTAGTTCGCAAAGGTGAAGGTCTTGTCGATGTCGAGATAGTTCTGGGTCCAGAAACTGTAGGCGACCAGCATGAAGATCGGCACGCACATCAGACAGATCATGACCAGAAGCGTAGGCGACAGCAGCGTGTAGCCGCGCAGCCATTCATGCTTCAGGAATACGGACCTGACGCGGAAGCCAAGCGACGTGTTCTCCGTATAGGAGCCGACGGCACCGCCTGTTTGGGTTTGGTCAGTCATCTGGTCACCCCGTTCTAATCAAGCCTGGAAGAGCGAAACACGCGATGGCCGGCTCCGACCACATCGAATTCCTCATTCCGCATCATTACCTTTACACAGCAAGGATGCAGTTGAAAACCCTGTTACCTGTCGCACAAAAACGAAAAGGTGTCGCAGGTGGATAAAAAGAAGGAGGCGCGACCGAAGCCGCGCCTCCATTTTCAGCGTTCAGATCAGACCTTAAAGGCCAATCTTCACCTCGTCGAACATGTTGACCATGTTCTGGAGGACCTGAGGGTCGTATGGCTGGAACGCGATGCCGTTGTCGAGCATCTCGATCGGATCACTGGGGAAGCCCAGCGCAGCCACCAGCTCTGGATCAGAGACCTGGAACGACACACTGTTGGAGTGGCCATAACCATAGTCTTCGATCAGGAACTTGCCGGCCATCGGGTCGAGCCAGGCATCAAGGAATTCATAGATGAGGTCATCATCGCCCGAACCGCCCTGAACGATCGAAAGACCGCACAGCCAGTTCAGAATGCCTTCCTTGGGCACGGCATAAGCCACGGGAATGCCCTGTTCCTTCAGCGACTTGACGGCTGAGTTCCACGCATATGCCGCGACGATCTCACCCGAGGCCAGAGCGGTCTCGATTTCCGTCTGATCGTTCCAGTAGAAACGCACCAGGCCAGCCTGCTTTTCGACCAGCGGGCGAATCTCGGCCAGCATTTCGTCGGTCATGTTGAAGGCTTCCTTGCCGTAACCATGGCAAAGACCGGCAATCATGACGGAGCTTTCCGAATCGAAACTTGCGAGACGACCTTCGTACCTCTCGTCAAACAGCATGCACCAGCTTTCTTCACCTTCGTAGAGATCGGTGCGGTAGACGATCGAGCTGTTGCCCCAATCAACCGGCAGCATCATGATGTCGCCATTGGCGTTGCGGATCGAATCGATGTCACGCAGGCCAGCAAACACGTCGCCCCAGTTCGACAGACGTGCGGTATCGATCGGCTTGAGCAGTCCGCCGTCGTCCATACGTCCCCAGCTTTCAGCGCAGGGATGCGTGATATCGGCCGGGAAGCCGTTGCGGATCTTGGTTGCCATTTCCTGCTCGCTCGCGAAAAACGCGAACTCAGGCTCGCCATGGGCGGCGAAATATGGCGGATAGAGCTCGGGAAGTTCATACCCGCTCCATTCAAACACAAGCGGCTGCTGCGCAGCACGCACACCGCGCGGAGTCACCGTCATTGCGGCGACACCCATGGTGCCCATAATACCAAGGGCTGCACGCCGGCTCAGCTTGCCGGTGAACAGCTTGTCCTGGAATTCGTTAATACCCATACGTTTCATTGTTCACTCCCTTAAGTGTTGAAACCCCTGCCCCAGCCAGACATGCCAAAGCTTGCAGTTATCTTTGCAGCAAATTGTGGCGCTGAAAAGCTGAATGACTCACGTTTGCTCGAGCGCCCCAAGAAACAGCGCATCATATTGCGGACCTGCACCGGCGGTACTCAGATCAAAAAACTCACTCTTTTCCAGGATTTGGCGCGGCTCGGACAGTGCCAGTCGATCCAGCAAACCTTCGGACACCAGGTCGAATGACTTGTGATTGGCATGGCCGAAACCAAGGCTGGAGATGATCACCTTGCCGGCTTCAGGCGCCAACATGGCATCGATGAAGTCATAGGCCAGGCCCTCATCTACATGACCAGCAGCCAGCAGAGACAGACCGCAAACCCAGGTCAGGTATCCTTCCCTGGGCGCCAGAAAACCGACCGGAACCTCTGCCGCCAACAGACGTGCATAAAGATCGTTCGTGCCAAAACTTGCGATCAGGTCACCGCGTTCAAGCCCGTCCTCGGCGACTCGGGGGTCACTCCAGAATGCGGTAACCAGCTCTGCCTGCTTACTGATCAGGCGCTGCACCACGGCCTGTTCATCGTTGCTCATCGACCATGGGTCAGCGACACCAACGGCAAGCGCTGCAGCACCCACAACGGCCTGCGATGACGCCTGCATGGCAATGCGCCCCTCCAGATCCTCGTCATAGAGCAGCCACCACGAGGGATCGGGATCAGGCAACAGATCGGTCCGGTAGATAATGCCGCCCGCGCCCCAGTCCAGCGGCACAAACCAGTCGAGATCGTTGTCGAGCACCCGGGGCAGATTGCGCAGCGGTTTCCAGATGTCATTCCAGTGCAGAAGCCGCGCGGTATCGATGGGGCGCAAGACACCGGCATTGACCCAGGTACCAATGCTGTAGGCACAGGGCTGGGCAACATCAGCCAGATAGCCGCCACGCAGTCTGGACAAGGCATCGGCCTCATCGTCCATGACCGTGAACGATGGCGAGCCATCATGAGCATCAAGGTAGGGCCTATGAAAGGAGCCGTCCTGATATCCAGCCCAGGACATCACCCTCAGATCGCTGCCTGAGGTTTGCGCTCCGGCAGACCCGGTCATCGCGGCGGGAACCAGGCCCGCCGCGGCAAGGCTTGAAAGCAGCGTTCGTCGTGAAATGCCCACCATAGGGTTCCGGTTGATCAGGGGGTGTAGCAGCGGAAATAGGCGGTCTGCATACGATGGGCCATGTCGCGCCCGGTGATGGAGGTCAGCAGGCCGTCGCGGGAACAGCGATGTTCTGCTTCCTCGCGCACATTGGTAAGACTGCGCAGATAGCTGTCATATACGATGGAAAAACTGCCGTCGTCGCCTGCAATAACAACGGTGCCGTCTTCGGCCTCGTAATGCCCGGAATCATCGTCGGGCACATAATAGATGTCGGTGTAGCGCGCGACGTATTCATCCTGCCAAAGCAGGGAAGCGTTGATGATGACCTCGGTATTGCTGACCTCGGCATAGGAGCCTGCGCCCAATTCCGCTGCAGCAGCGGCTCCGGCGACGGTCCAGCTTAGCCCGCCGACCGAAAAGTCGTTGACCAGGCTGGTCACGGCAATCACACCTGCGCCCAGCAATGCATAGGTGCCGGGGGCTTCGCGTACAAACCGGCCCGGCTCATGCGTGACGACCTGAACGTCATAGGTCAGCACGATCGCGTCCTGGCTGGGCACAGAGAGAACCACAAGACCGCGTTCCACGAACTGCGTGATCAGCATGTCTTCAAGAGCCTGGGAAAAGGCCGTCGTCGGCCCTTCCGGCTGAATCACAATTCTGATCGGTAGGGCGCGCGTCTCCATGCGCTCGATCACCTTGCTCGAGACGTCCTCGGCAAGCACCTGCCAGTGATAGGCAGCCTGCATCTTGCGCTGATAGGAGAGATCGTAACTTTGCGCGATCGGAAGCTGGGACTCACACGCGGCCAATGTGACCAGAATCGCCAGACAGGATACCAGCCGGCCCATGCCCGCACTCCAATGAAAACCAGCGCGAAGATAGGCCGCAGGACCGAAAACATCAAACCCGCAACTGCTGTGCCGAGCAAAGACTACAGAGATAAAGACGTACAGAGACGAGACAAAGTGATCACGCGGTGGCGACCGTTCCAAAGGGGGCGCTAGGAGGTGGTGCGCCACCGCGCAATCTGCGTCGGCCTGGTGGCCAACGCCCGGACAGCAGGGGGTGCTATCCGGATCGTTGTTGGGCGGGTCAGGTCGCTGTGATGAGGGGACCGCACAACGAGGTTCCCGAGCCCGTCCTTGAGTATGAATCTGGGAACCAATTAAGGCCGATCTGTGGCCATCAGATCACAATTCCATGGCGCACCGACTTAGGGGGCACCAGCCGGGATCACGCTTCCAATCCAGTCAAATTGCGCGCGTTCCGTCGGTTTTTGCAAAAAATCAGGCAGAATTCACGCTTACCGGGTTGACTCCGCGGCTCAGCAACGCCATCTGTCTGGCACTCGTCAATGGGGAGTGCTAACAGCCCCGGAGACACCATCCAAACCGCCAATTCAAAAGGGGAGTGGCACATGGGTTTCAGGCCTTTGCATGACCGCGTCGTGGTTCGTCGTACAGACGGCGAAGAAAAGACTGCGGGCGGCATCATTATTCCAGACAGCGCCAAGGAAAAACCGATGGAAGGCGAGATTGTCGCCGTCGGTCCGGGCGCACGTGACGAAAACGGCAAGCTTCAGGCGCTCGACGTCAAAGCTGGCGATCGCGTTCTGTTCGGCAAGTGGTCGGGCACGGAAGTGAAGCTTGATGGTCAGGAACTCCTGATCATGAAGGAATCCGACATCATGGGTGTCATCGAAGCGACCAAGAAGGGCGCCAAGAAGAAGTAAGTCCGCTGGGCCGCTTCAACGAACATCCATAAAAGAAGACACACAGGAGAATAAACAACATGGCTGCTAAAGACGTGAAGTTCGGTGCGGACGCACGCGACGCGCATGCTGCGCGGCGTCGACATTCTGGCCGACGCTGTCAAGGTCACGCTGGGTCCCAAGGGCCGCACCGTGGTTCTGGACAAGTCCTTCGGCGCGCCGCGTATCACCAAGGACGGTGTGACGGTCGCCAAGGAAATCGAGCTCGATGACAAGTTCGAGAACATGGGCGCCCAGATGGTCCGTGAGGTCGCTTCCAAGACCAACGACATTGCTGGTGACGGCACCACGACTGCGACGGTTCTGACCCAGGCGATCGTGCGTGAAGGCGCGAAGGCGGTTGCCGCCGGCATGAACCCGATGGATCTGCGCCGCGGCGTCGACCAGGCGGTCAAGGCTGTGGTGTCCGATCTCGACAAGCGTTCGCGCAAGATCAGCACCGAAGGCGAAATCGCCCAGGTGGGTACGATCTCGGCCAATGGCGATGCAACCGATGGGCGACATGATCGCTCGCGCCATGCAGGCCGTCGGCAAGGAAGGCGTGATCACCGTCGAAGAGAACAAGGGCATCGACACCGAGCTCGAGACTGTGGAAGGCATGCAGTTCGACCGCGGTTACATCTCGCCCTACTTCGTGACCAACGCCGAGAAGATGATCGCCGATCTCGAAGATCCGTTCATCATGCTCCACGAAAAGAAGCTCTCGAACCTGCAGGCCATGCTGCCGGTTCTCGAGCAGGTCGTGCAGTCCAACCGTCCGCTGCTGATCATCGCCGAGGACGTCGAGGGCGAGGCTCTGGCCACGCTGGTGGTCAACAAGCTGCGTGGTGGCCTGAAGGTCGCGGCCGTCAAGGCGCCGGGCTTTGGCGATCGTCGCAAGGCCATGCTGGAGGACATTGCTGTCCTGACCGGCGGCCAGGTGATCAGCGAAGACGTCGGCATCAAGCTCGAGAATGTCACGATGGACATGCTGGGCACGGCCAAGAAGGTCGAGATCACCAAGGAGAACACGATCATCGTCGATGGTGCCGGCACCAAGAAGCAGATCCAGGGCCGTTGCAACCAGATCCGCCAGCAGGCCGAGGAGACCTCGTCCGATTATGATCGTGAGAAGCTGCAGGAACGTCTGGCCAAGCTGGCCGGCGGTGTTGCCGTTCTCAAGGTCGGCGGCGCGACCGAGAGTCGAAGTGAAGGAGCGCAAGGACCGCGTCGAAGATGCCCTCAACGCCACCCGTGCGGCGGTCGAAGAAGGCATCGTTCCCGGCGGCGGAACAGCCCTGCTTCTGGCCACAAAGGCTCTCGACAAGCTGAAGCTTGAGAATGCCGACCAGCAGGTTGGTGTCGAGATCGTGCGTCGCGCGATCCAGGCTCCTGCCCGTCAGATTGCGCCAGAACGCGGGCGCTCGACGGCGCCGTGGTTGCCGGCAAGATCATGGAGCAGAAGGACAAGAACGTCGGCTTCGATGCCCAGACCGAGACGTACAGCGATCTGATCAAGGCCGGCATCATCGACCCGACCAAGGTTGTGCGCACCGCTCTGCAGGACGCCGCTTCGGTGGCCGGTCTGCTGATCACGACGGAAGCCATGGTCGCTGAGAAGCCCAAGAAGGAATCCCCGATGCCGGCAGGTGCCCCCGATATGGGTGGCATGGGCGGCATGGGTGGTATGGGCGGCATGGGCTTCTAAGCCAGGCCAACCAACCTTCCGTTACGGATCAGGGCCGCGGTTTCGACCGCGGCCCTTTTTCGTGGGTAGCTGCCAACCTCAATCGTGTCAGCTTCAAGCTTGATTCGACGATCCTGCAACTCTCAGAACGGCTCGGTATCCCGGAATCGCTTCAGGACGTTGCGCATGATCTGGGCGACATTGTTGTCAAAGCCGTTCCACGTGAGGCTTCCCATCCAGGCGATGGAGCCGGTGGAAAAGACCGCGCCGCCGCCGGATGTTTCCATGAAGGTCAGGTCGGCACGCAGGTTGGGGTTCTGGCTGCCGTCGATCAAGGGCGAAGCATTGTCGATCTCTTCAGGGCCTGGATAGTAGGTATCAGAAAGCCCTTCCGAAGACGCTAGCACCAGCGTGTTGGGCGGCGAACCTTTCGAGAAATCACAACGGTCGACTTCAATGCCTGCGGCACCACCACCCACGGTGCCGAAGTCGCCAATGAGTTCATCCTCGATGCCCTCGAAAATGAAGGCGGCACGGGGATCATGGCTGTCGGGCGTGCGCCGGTAATAGGTCGAGGAGTCGAAGCCCTGCCCCGCCATGCCGACCCCGGCCAGCGCGTGGATCGGACGGCCCTGGCGCTCCCACATGCCGCCATAGCTGCCGTCGAAGCTGTGATAGTACTCGCCCCCTTCGGCGACCCAGTCGCGGATGCCGTCCTCGCCACGGCGCAGTTCCAGCACGCCGGGCAGATCGGCATGATAGGCGACGCGCCAGTAGAACCCGTTGCCCCCCAGATACATCAGGCGCCCGCCGCGTTCGGTATAGGCCTGCAGGCCGTCCAGCATGGGTTTGGAATAATATTCGGGATGGCTGCCGGTCATCACGACCTGATAGCGCGACAGCAGACCCAGCCCCTCGCGATGCAGGTCCTCGTCAGTAGCGACATCACAGGCGATGCCGTGATGGTTCATGAAGTCGAGCAACGGCAGGTCGGCGTTGAACTGCCAGGGAAAGGTGCCTGCCGGTCCGACCCAGGCATTGGTTACACCAGGCCGTATATTGAGGATGGGACGCAGGCGCGAACTGTAGGCAACGCCGGAACCATCGGAATGCACGTCATAGAGTGAATAGCCCAGGTCCGGGCGCTCGTTGAGCAGCAGATCCTGTGCGGAAAGCCCCGAAAGCCCGTTCGAGAACGACTGCATGAAGCCTCCGCCATGGCTGGCGGAATGTTCGTTGGCATAGGCCATGTAACTTGCTGAGGGCATCAGGAACAACACGTCGGCGGTGGCTTCACCACGGGGTGGCAGCACAACAAAGGGGATGTAATCCCGATCTTCGCCGCTCTGGAGCCTGGCGGCATAAATGCCGCTCTTCCAGTCCTTGGGAACCGTCAGCGAGAAATCCGTCTGCCAGCCGCAATCGTGGATATCGTCATCGTGGAAATGGATGGCGCCGTACTGATGCGGGGCGGCCTTCCAGTCCAGCACCTCGCCGGTCCAGTTGTGGCCTTTCATGCCGCGCGTGGGCACGTTGAGAACATGACCATGAGCCTGGTTGGCGCTGATGTCGCTGATTCTGGTTCCGGTGATGTCGCGCCCGAAATCCCAGGCCGAGATCAGCGATTTCTGGGAGTCCGGCGCCTCCTGTCTGGCCTGCGCCTCGGCTCCGCCCAATGCGGTGCGATAGAGACGCGGAGCCTCGATCTTGCCGTTATAGAAACCGGTTCCCAAAGGTCTGCTCGCCATCCTTTCGCTCGAAGGCTGCCGCAAAGGTCAGCGGCAAACCTCCAGCATGGACAGCTCCCTTGAAGAGCGCCTGAGCTTCATCTGTCGCATCATGGCCCGGCCAGGATTTCTGGGGCCGCTGCCACACGGTGACCGTTCCGGTTTCGCCATCAACGGACGCTCCAACAAAACACCAAACCCGGTTGCCCAGCGTCATGCCGGTCGAGACCGATACCACGCCCTGGGTCGTGGCGACCTGCATCGACAAGGTGCCGGCGCTGTCGATCCCCAGGGACCAGCCTCTGGTTCCATCGGGTGTCATGCGCCGGGCAAGCACCTGTTCGCCCTTCAGCGGGGTCGTGGGCCAGATCCATGCAGCGACGGTGAAGGTCTCGGCACAAAGGCAGGGTTTGGCCGGCACGACAGCCCAGGACCCTGCGGGAATGGCCTGCTCACGTGCGCGATAACTGCCATCGACATCCGAAGTCACCGGCTCGTCGATCCAGCCGCGGCCATCGGGGTGCAGATCGGCGCTGATGAGACGCACGATCGAGGCCTCATAGCTTTCCAGACCTTCGCAGCTAGCCTTGAATGCAATGGTTTCGCCCGGCGCGACAGAGAGTTCATCGCCATAACCGATGATGCGTTTCCGTGGGAGTTCAACGCTCATGGGGCAACTCCTCGCCAAACAGCGTGGACCAACGCAGACGAAAGACCGCCCATTCGGCATCGCGGGGATCATGGAAAGGCGGATGGTCCAGCAGTTCCACAGCGGTGTGGCGGCCCGGCACCTTGGTCGCCAGACGCCATTCCTGTTGCGGCCTGGTGCACACCAGAATGTAGTGCGGCAAATCGGGATGGGTTCGCATGGCGTTCAGCATGCGCCGCAGGTCACCGGATTGGTGGCCGGTCGTCTTGTGGCGGAATTCCTCCACAAGGTCCTTGCGCGCGGGGTCGATGGGCGTCATGACCAAACCTCAAAAGCAAACCGGCGCCATCTTGTCCCAGCACGCGCCTGTGTTCCAGCCATGTCGGGAGAACGCCATGCCCCTGCCCTCACCCGAAACCGTCGCCGCAATCGTTGCAGAGGTCGCGGCACAGGAAATCATGCCGCGTTACCAGAACCTGGCTGCAGGTGATGTCAGCGACAAGAACCCGGGCGATCCCGTCACCATTGCCGATCTGGAAACCGAAAAAGCCCTGACCCGACGCTTGAAGGATCTGCTTCCGGGCTCCCATGTCGTGGGCGAGGAAGCCGTTGCCGCCGACCCCGCCGTGATGGACCTGCTGCAACGCGATGAACCGGTCTGGATTGTCGATCCCGTCGATGGCACCACCAACTTCGCGGCGGGCCTGCCGATCTTTGCCACCATCGTGGGCCTGGCACAGGGCGGCGAAATGCGCCTTGCCTGCATCCACGACCCCGTAAACGACCGCACGGCCCTTGCCAGCGCAGGCGACGGCGCCACCATCAACGGAGTCCAGGCCCAAGTCGCAGCCCCCACCGAACCCAAACACATGTACGGCACCGTCAAACTGCGCTTTGGCGAGCGCAGCCTGCCGCTGAAGATCGTCGAGAACTGCCAGAAGGTTCCACCCTTCATGGACCTGCGCTGCGCCGCCCACGAATACATGGCGCTGGGCATCCGGCGCGCTGCACTACGCGCTCTACCGCAAGCTCATGCCCTGGGACCACGCCGCCGGACACCTGCTCCACGCCGAAGCGGGCGGCTACAGCGCCCATCTGGATGGCTCAGCCTATGACGTTACGGGGCCGGATCACTGCTACGGGTTTCTCTATGCGCCGGATGGCGAGAGTTGGCAGGCGCTGGTTGACGCTCTGACGGTTTAGGGCGTGCGCTTCAGGCGGTGCATCAGGCTGGAGGTGTCCCAGCGGTTGCCGCCCAGGCGCTGGACTTCGGCGTAGAACTGGTCGACCAGAGCGGTGACGGGCAGCAGGGAGCCGTTGTTCCTTGGCTTCGGTCATGGCGATGCGCAGGTCCTTGCGCATCCAGTCGACCGCAAAACCGAAATCATACTTGTCTTCGCACATCGTGCTGCCGCGGTTCATCATCTGCCAGGAACCGGCCGCGCCCTTGGAGATGACATCGATCACCTGCTCGCCATCCAGACCGGCGCGCTGGGCAAAGTTGAGGCCCTCGGCCAGGCCCTGCACCAGACCGGCGATGCAGATCTGGTTGGCCATCTTGCATAATTGGCCCGATCCGACATCGCCCATCAGTGTGACGGCCTTGCCGTAACAATCCATGACCGGCTTTGCGGTATCGAAAAGGCTCTGCTCGCCACCGACCATGACGGTGAGCTGGCCGTTTTCCGCACCGGCCTGTCCGCCAGAGACCGGGGCATCGAGGAAACCCATGCCCTGGCCGGCTAGAAGGTCGCCCATCTCGCGGGCAACATCGGCGGATGCCGTGGTGTGATCGACAAGAATGGCGCCCTTGCCCATGCCATGCATGGCGCCGTTTTCGCCCGCGATGACTTCGCGCAGATCGGGATCATCGCCAACGCAGGAGAATACGATCTCCTGGCCTTTGGCGGCCTCTGCCGGCGTCGCAGCATGACTGCCGCCCTGTTCGCCGGCCCATTTTTCGGCCTTCGCGCCGGTACGGTTGTAGACGGTGACGTCATGCCCTTTTGCCGCCAGATGGCCAGCCATCGGATAACCCATGACGCCCAGTCCCAGAAACGCAACCTTCACAACCGATCTCCCTTGTATTCGCGACCATGTTCGCAATGGCGCGCATGAATAAATGTGCCTGGAGATTAGATCGGATCGCGATGGGGCGGAACCGTTAATGGCTCGGCCTGATCGTGTGAATCCGATCTATTTCATGGCGTTGGCGCAGAACGTGATTTTGCCCAATCACCATCTCCGCCATCTTGGCCTCGGGTCCCGAACCCGATAACGTGCACACAGTTTCGTGGCAACTGGAGAAGAAGCCCATGATCGGTATTTCCCTTGTTTTCGTGGTGATGGGACTTTTTGGCCTCTTTATCGCCGCTAGTGCAGATGACAGCCTGGCTCAGCTCATGGGTCTGGGCATGGTCGTCTTCGCCTGGCTCTTCATGGTGGCCTATCACGGCCGCCGCGCCGAACAGCAGGCGCGTCAGGGTGACGGACACTGAGTTCACCTGCCCGAGCTACCATGCGCATTTCCCTGACCCTGGTTGTGTTTGTTCTGATGCTGGGTGCAGCAAACCCTGTGCTGGCGCAGGATGGTGAACTTGCGGCGCCGCTCGTCGACGAAATCTACATCGAGAATACGGCGCCCCAGCCGCTCACCTTCGGTCTGAGCAATGACAACGAAACCTGGGATCGCTTTGGTCTGGGCGCAGAGCAGGTCGGCGTGTTCGGTGGATCGGAAGTCTGGTACTTCCTTCTTCTGACCGATGGCGTCGAATTGCGTTATCGCTTGGATTCGCAGGGCAGTTATCGTCTGTACTGGAACGAGATCGACCTGCGATGGGATCCTCTGACCTGCGAGAAACCTGCCTGCGGTCGCGCGTTGGACGAAGAAGCAGAAGCAGAAGAGTAGGCAGAGTTTCGCTGAGCGTGGGCGGGCCACAGGAATGCCGCATTATGGCCGCAGACTCCCACGACAACACGAACCCTGGGAAACACCATCATGCGTGCCCTGAAACGATGCCTGCTGGCATCCGCCCTTGCCTTGCCCCTGATGACGACGCCGGCTCTTGCCGACCAGCAGGACGATGCTTTGGCTCAGGCAGAGCAGGCCATGCGCAACCTAATGCTGGCCCTTGACCTCATCATTGCCTCGATCCCGCAATACGAAATGCCCGAGGTCATGGAAAACGGCGACATCATCATCCGCCGGGTTCAGCCCCAGGTGGAGGGCGACACCAATCGCGACGGCATCCCCGAAGAAGAGACCTGATCCGACCGCTCAGAACCCGCTCAGAACGTCCACCACGATCTCTGCAATCTGGGCACAGTCATCTTGCGAGAAGGTGAGCGGAATCCGCATATCGAGCGTCTTGGCCAGCACGGCCAGCGTTTGCGGCAGTTCCGGTACATCGCCCAGATAACGCCAGCTGTCATAACGGCTGGTGAAGGCCCTGGGCTCATCATCCCCGAACCATTTGAGCTCCACGCCACGCTCGGCACAGGCAGCAACGAAACGCGGAATTGCATCGCGTTCCAGCGCAGGCGTCTGCATCTGGATCGAGCTGCCGACAAAGGCCTCATGCTGGCGGCGTTCGGGCAGCCGCAGGTGTGATGACCGGCGCAAACCCTGTTCCAGCACCTGGTAACGTTTGTTCCAGCGGGCGATATTCTCATCAATCGCGGCAAGTTGCGGGCGAAGCAAAGCCGCGCGCAGGTTATCGAGGCGTGCCGAGAGGTTGGCACTGTCGAGCCGGACCTTCCGGAAGACCTCTTCCTCGGGTGCAGCGCCATGGCGGCCATAAAGCATGTAGGAGCCGGAATGCACGATAGCCCGGGCAGCAAGCTCGGGATCGTCGGTCGTGAGCAACCCACCCTCGCCGGAATTGATGTGTTTGTAGGTCTGGGCGCTGAAGCAGGCGACCCGGCCATGGTTGCCTGAACGAACCCCGTTCCAGCGGGCCCCCATGGTATGGGCGCAATCCTCGATCAGGGTCAGGGCATGACGTTCGCAGACCGCCATCACCGCTTCCATGTCGGCGATATGGCCGCGCATGTGTGACAGCAGGAAGAAACGCGCGCCGCTGGCCTGGGCCTTGGCTTCAAGGTCCGCAAGATCGGTGTGCCAATCCTCATCGATCTCGACCAGCACCGGTCTGGCACCCGCGGCGTGAAGTGCTCCAGGCACCGGGGCCAGGGTGTAGGCATTGGCCAGCACGGCATCGCCAGGCATCACGCCGGCCGCACGCAGGGCAATCTGGATCGCCTGTCCGCCTGAGGTGCAGGCCAGACAATAGCGGGAACCCTGCCACGCAGAGTATTCCTGCTCCAGCAGGGAGGCCTCGGATGTCTCGCCCTCAGCGACGTTGTAGCGATGCAGACGGCCCGACTGCATGATCTCCACAGCCCGTGCAATCGCTGCTTCGGGGATGGGTTCCTGCTGGGTAAAGGACTTGTCGAAACGCCGGGTCATTCGTAACGACGCTGGCGATAGACCTCGAAATCGAAGTCGGTGTTGCCGGCATACTTCTGCAGGCGCCAGTCACAGGCCCGGGCATGACCTTCCATGCCTTCGACGCGGGAAATGCGAGAACCCGCACAGCTGAAGGTGATGCTTGCAGCCTCATCAAGCTCCTGCCAGGTCAGCACCTTCAGGAACTTCTGGACGTTGAGCCCGCCGCTGTAGCGCGCCGCCTGACGGGTCGGCAGGATGTGGTTGGTGCCCGAACACTTGTCACCATGAGTAACCGTGGCGCCCTCACCCAGGAACAGGGAGCCATAGTTGCGCAGGTTGGCGCGCCACCAGTCGTGATCATCGGCAAGGACCTGAAGGTGTTCGGGTGCATAACGATCGGCGACACGGCAGACCTCCTCGCGATCCTCACACAGGACGATCTCGCCATGATCACGCCAGGCAGCATGGATCAGGGCGGGGTCAGGCATGTCGTCGGCCACCTTGGGCAGAATGCGAGCGACCGTCTCGGCCAGCGCACGATCGGTGGTCATGAACCAGACGGGCGAATTGGGACCGTGCTCAGCCTGGCTCACCAGGTCGACCGCGATCGTCATGGCATCGGCACCGGCCTCGGCAATGATCGCGCTTTCGGTTGGTCCCGCAAAGACGTCGATACCGACCCGGCCGAACAACAGCCGCTTGGCCTCCGCGACATAGGCGTTACCGGGTCCGACCAGCAGATCGGCCGCCGGGCAGCTAAACAGGCCGAATACCATGGTCGCCACGGCATGCACGCCACCCATCTCCAGGATCATGTCAGCACCGCTCAAGTCCATGGCATAAACCACGGCAGGTGCGATGCTCTCGCCTCGTGGCGGCGAACAGGCAGCGATGAAGGGAACACCTGCAACCTTGGCCGTGGTCACGCTCATCACTGCCGAAGCGGCATGGGCATAACGGCCGCCGGGCACATAACAGCCCGTGACGTCGACCGGTATGATGCTCTGGCCCAGGCGTACCCCGTCTTCGGTTTCGATCTCGAAGGCCTGCAGACTATCGCGCTGGGCTTCTGCAAAGCGCCTGACCTGGCGATGCGCGAATTGAATGTCGTCTTTCACGGTTTCGGGCACCGAAGCGATCAGGGCACGGCGTTTGTCATCGCTCAGAACAAAATCGCCGGTCCAACCATCGAGATCCCTGGCATAGGCACGTACGGCGTCTTCGCCGCGCGCTTCGATATCCGCCAGCATTTCAGCCACCCGCTCCCGGACCGCCAGGTCGTCAGCCTCAGGGTCGCTGCCCGCTTGCTTGATGTGTTCCATGTCTTGATACCTTAAGCTTTAACGCGTTCGTTGACGGGGTCGTAAAGGGGTTGTTCAACCACTGTCGCAGGGTAGCGCTGACCGACAATTTCGACCTCCAGCGCGGTTCCAGGCGCGGCCATGTCGGGGCGCACGAAGCCCATTGCGATGTTGGCGCCAACTCGATGACCGTAATCTGCTGAACTTACCGTGCCGCGGACCGCGCCACCGGCATAGATCGAGTCTCCGGGATGGGGCGAAGCCCCCGCACATTCAACCGTCATCGACACGAACATGCGTTGCGGCCCGTCAGCGTGAGCGTCAACCAGCGCCTCGCGCCCTGGAAATTGCGGCTTTTCGAGCTGCACAAATCGGTCAAGTGCGGATTCAAAGGGTGTGTATTCGGTGACGAGATCGGCCTTCCAGCCGCGATAACCCTTCTCGATCCGCATGGACTCGGTCGCCAGGAGTCCGAACGGCTGCATGCCGTGGTCCTCGCCGGCCTGCTCGAGAAGCCCATGGACCAGAAGCAGGTTTTCGTTGGCAATGTGGAGCTCCCACGCCAATTCGCCCGAAAAGCTCACGCTCATGGCGACGACGGGTGCGAGCCCGATGCGCACGGGCCGGACCGAGAGCCAGGGGAACGCCGCCTGGGACCAGTCCGTCGCCGGGGCCACGGCCTGCAGCACGTCGCGCGAGCGCGGGCCGGCGATGACAACGAGGATCGTGTGGCTGTGGGTCAGGTCGTCGAGTCGTCGATGCTGCCGTCATCGGGCAGAGTGTTCGCTGAGCCAGTCGTGATCGTGAAACTGTGCGGCAGCCGCCGAGCCGTACCAGACGGCCTCATCGTCCAGGCGGGCCAGCGTCGCCTCACCCCGGACATGGCCCTTGTCGGTCAGGAAGTAGGCCAGGCCGACCTTGCCGTTCTTCTTGGGCGCGCGGCCGCACATCAGGCTGTCGAGCCACGCAGTAACGCCCTTGCCGGTTATGGCGAAGCGGTTGAATCCATTGACTTCCATCAGACCAACGCGTTGCTGAACCGCGCTGACCTCATCAGCGACAACCCGTGCCAGGAGCTGTGATGGAAGCTCGGGACATGCTCAAAATCTGCCGTGGGCTTGTAATAGAGCGCGCGTTCCCAGCCAGCGACAGGGCCGAACTCCGCACCCCTGGCCTTGAGCACGGGATAGAGCGGCGTGGTCTTGGCCAGACGTCCTGCCGGACGGTGTTCGTGCGGCATGTGGAAACGGAACTCGTTCTGATAGTCCTGGACCGCCATCGCCGTGGTGTATTCGCGCGTGCAGTGACCCAGGAACCGCCGGGGATCGAGCGCCCAGGTATCCCAGGTCGCCTCCCCGTGGACCATGATCTCGGCCAGCATGCGGCCATGGCCTCCGCCCTCACCGATGCCCGCGCGCAGGCCCAACATGGCATAGGCATTGCGCAGTCCGGGTATCTTTCCGACCAGCGGCAGACCGTCAGCGCTATAGGTAATGGGACCGTTCACGATCGTGTGGATACCCGTGTCGGTGAGCACCGGCATGCGCTCGAACACCCGCTCCATGTTGTCGAGGCAGCGGTCGAGGTCGTTGGGCAGAAGTTCCATGGTGAACGACGGATCGATGCCATCCTCACCCCAGGACTTGCAGCCCTGCTCGTAGATTCCGACCAGGAGGCCTTTCTTCTCCTGGCGGCTGTAGAAGTCGTCAGCGGGGCAACGCAGGATCGGAACCCGCCAATCCTGAGCCTCGAGCTGGGCAATCGGCTCGGTCAGGAAATACATGTGTTCCATCGAGATCACGGGGTGTTCGACACCCAGCATGGCCCCGACCTCATTGACCCGGTAACCCGTGGCGTTGACCACCTTCTCGCAGGTGATCGTGCCGTTCTTGGTGTGCACCACCCATTCCCCGGAAGCCGATTGCTCAATCGCCTCGACCGGGTTGAAGCGGTAGATTTCCGCGCCACCTTCGCGTGCCTTTCGCGCCAGAGCCTGGGTCAACTGGCTGGGATCAATATCGCCGTCGAGCGGATCCCACAGGCCTCCGGCAAGACCATGACTACGGATCAGGGGATGTCGCCTGGCACATTCCTCCCCATCAATGACCTCGAATTCGACGCCCATGCCCTTGGCCATGGAAACGAAGTGGTGGTAGCCGTCGAGATGCTCGACCGTATGTCCCAGCCTGATGCCACCGGTGATGTGATAGTTGATCGGATGCTCTGGATCAGCGCTGAGTTCGCGGTAGAGATCAAGGCTGTGACGTTTGAGCCCGACCATGGTCTGGATCGCTCCAAACTGCGTGACCTGCGCAGCAGCATGCCAGGTCGAGCCAGAGGTCAGTTCGTCGCGCTCGACCAGAACAACATCGCTCCAGCCCTCGCGGGTCAGATGATAGAGCGTGCTGCATCCACCGATGCCGCCGCCGATAACCACCACACGTGCATGCGTCTTCATGCTCCCCACCTCTTCAATACCTTCAGAGATGCGGCCCAGGGGCCCAGCACTTCAGGACAGGATCAGGCAAACACCGAAAAGTCGATAGGGCCATTCTTGTCGAGAGTTTGGTCCACCTGCGCCATCGGGTACTTCAGGCCAGTAGCACAGTTGTAAAGCACGGCGCTATCGCCAGGCTTGACCAGACCGTCTGCAAGGGCGCGCCGATAGGCCTCGACCGTGGCCGCGCCTTCAGGACAGAGCAGCAGGCCATCTTCTTTCGCCACCTGATCGCGCGTCGCCATGATGGCATCGTCGGGAACGGCCATGGCAAAACCATTGGATTCACGCACGGCGCGGATGATGAGGAAATCGCCCACCGCGATGGGAACACGGATGCCTGCTGCAACGGTATGGGCATCTTCCCACAGCGGTGCGTGCTCCTCTCCAGCCTCCCACGCCTTCACGATGGGGGCGCAACCCTCGGCCTGCACCGCGACCATGCGTGGCATGGGGCCATCGATCCAGCCGATCTCCTTCAGCTCATGGAAGGCCTTCCACATGCCGATCAGGCCGGTGCCACCACCAGTTGGGTAAAAGATGACGTCAGGCAGTTTCCAGCCCAGCTGTTCGGCCAGTTCCAGGCCCATCGTCTTCTTGCCCTCGATCCGATAGGGCTCCTTCAGCGTCGAGACATCGAACCAGCCGACGGCTTCCTTGCCCTGTCCGACAATCTTGCCGCAATCGTTGATCAGGCCATTGACCTTCCAGACTCCGGCACCCTGTTGGGCAATTTCGCGCACATTGATATCGGGCGTGTCGGACGGGCACAGAACGCTGGCCTTCAGACCCGCACGGCGGGCATAGGCCGCCATCGCTGCACCGGCATTGCCGTTGGTCGGAATCGCCAGATGCTCAAGACCCAGTTCACAGGCCATCGAGACCGCAAGGCACAGGCCACGCGCCTTGAACGAACCGGTGGGAAGACGTCCTTCGTCCTTGATCAGGGCCTTGCCCGGCGTTGCGCCCAGCCCCGGTGCCGAACGATCCAGCGGAATCAGCGGCGTGACGACTTCACCCAACGAGATGCGATTCTGGGGCTTGGTGACCGGAAGAAAGGATGCGTAACGCCAGAAACCGGGATCGGCCGAAGCGCCAATGGTTTCTTTCGTGATTTCAGCGCCCAGACGTTCCAGGTCATAACGCACCAGGAGGGGGCGTCCGGCCTCCGAAAGGCCGTGAATCTGCCCGGCTTCGTAGCGTTTTCCGGTGATTGAGCATTCAAGGTGGCTGACGAAGGTCTGAGTCATGCTGCTTTCCTGTTTGATGGGCGGACCGTACATGCTGACGCGCGACGATGCTCGTGTTATCAGCCGCGCCATGTTGACGATTTCGAACATTACCGTGCGTCTTGGCGGCAAGGTTATCCTGGACCGCGCATCTGCATCACTCCCAAACCGCAGCCGTGCCGGGCTGATCGGGCGCAATGGCGCGGGCAAGTCCACCCTGATGAAAGCCATCGCCGGAACGCTTGATCCCGATGATGGCTCCGTGGAAATGCCGCGCGACATGCGCATGGGTTACGTCGCCCAGGAAGCACCGGGCGGCATCGACACACCGTTCGACCGCGTTCTAGCTGCAGACACAGAACGCGCCAGCCTGATGGCAGAGGCTGAAAGCACGGGCGACAGCCACCGCATCGGCGAAATTCATGAACGTCTGAACACGATTGAAGCCCATTCGGCACCGGCCCGCGCATCGCGCATCCTGGCTGGACTGGGGTTTGACGAGGAAGCCCAGCATCAACCGCTCGACAGCTTTTCGGGTGGGTGGCGTATGCGTGTTGCGCTCGCCGAGCTCCTGTTCTCGGGTCCCGAACTGATGCTGCTTGATGAGCCCAGCAACCATCTGGATCTGGAAGCCACGATCTGGCTGGAATCGTTCCTGAAGAACTATCGCGGCACCCTGGTTGTGATCAGCCATGAACGCGATCTGCTCAACAACGTGGTCGACCACATCCTCCACCTGGAGGGTGGCAAGGTGACGCTGTACCCCGGTGGTTACGATGCGTTTGAACGTCAGCGCGCCGAGCGCCTGGCACAGGTTGAGTCCATGCGCGTCAAGCAGGAGCGCCAACGTGCCCACCTGCAGGCATTCGTCGATCGCTGGCGCTACAAGGCCCATACCGCGACCCAGGCCCAGAGCCGCATCAAGGCCCTGGAACGCATGGAACCCATTGCCGCAGCGATGGAGGATTCCAGCCTTTCGTTCCACTTCCCCAATCCTGCGGAATTGCGGCCACCGCTGATCGTGCTCGACAACACGGCCGTGGGTTATGTGGAAGACAAACCCGTCCTCAAGAACCTCAACCTGCGGCTCGACCCCGACGACCGGATCGCGTTTCTGGGACGCAACGGCAATGGCAAGACAACGCTTGCCCGCCTGCTGGCAGGCAAGCTGGAAACCATGGCAGGCTCCATGGCCGCCAGCGGGAAGCTGCGCGTGGGCTATTTCGCCCAGCATCAGGTCGAAGACCTGTATGCCGACGATACGCCCCTGCAGCACATGTCGCGCCTGATGCCCGACGCAAAGCCCGGAGCCGTCCGTGCCCAGCTTGGCCGCTTCGGATTTTCCGGTGAGAAAGCCATCCTGGAAGTGCGCCATCTCTCCGGTGGAGAGCGCGCCAGACTGGCGCTTGCGCTGATCACGCGCGATGCACCGCACCTGCTGATCCTCGATGAGCCGACCAACCATCTTGATGTCGATGCACGCGAAGCACTTGTGCAGGCACTCAACGAATACAGCGGTGCCGTCATCATCGTGAGCCATGACCGTCATCTGCTGGAACTGACCGCCGACAGACTGGTCCTGATCGATGGCGGCAGCGCAACCAACTTCACCGGCACGCTGGATGATTACCGCAATCTCATCCTGGGTCGCGGTGGATCAAACGACAACAACAAGGACGGCGCCAAGTCCGGCCCCAAGGTCAGCCGCAAGGAAGAACGCCGTCTTGCTGCCGCCGCGCGCGAAAAAACCCAGTCTCTGCGCAAGGCCGTCAAATCGGCAGAACAGGAAGTCGAAAAACTGTCGGAGCAACGCAGCGACTTCGACCGTGCCCTCTTTGACCCGAAGAACTATGATGGTCCCTTAAGCAAGATGACCTCGAGCGAGCTGATGAAGAAACGCGGCGAAGTCGAGAAAGCGCTGGAGAAGGCCGAGGCCAGATGGCTGAAGGCCAACGAAGCACTGGAATCAGCCGGCGCAAACGCCGCCTGACGGCACGGGGTACAGAATGGCCAAGGAGCTGCAGTTTGGCGTGAGCTATCAGCCGGTCCAGGACCGGTTGCACATCGCCGGCGTCTTCCCCGACGGCAGCGAGGTACGCCTGCTCTTCACCCGACGCCTGGTACGCAACCTTCTGGGCAGCGTCGGCCAGCTTGCCGAAAAGATGGTTCCTGCGGAAAAGGTCACCACGCCTGCCGCCAAGAAGGAAGTCGCCAAGTTCAAGCGTGAAGCCGCCGTGCAAAAGGCCGATTTCTCCAAGAAGTTCGAAGGCGGTGCCCCGCACCCCGAACTGGGTGCCCAGGCACAAGTCGTGACCGAGGTTCAGCTGAGCTCTCTCAAGGACGGGCGCATCAAGCTGAAGATCGTTCTGGTCACCAAGAAGTTCCTCGAAACCACCCTGCCCGCTCAGACCTTCTGGGGCCTGATCCACCTGATCGAAAAGCAGGCCGCCACCGCCCAGTGGGACCTCGCTCCGCGCGCCCAGGTCGTCACGCCACAGCAAAAGCCGCGTTTTGAAGTGAAGGTCGATAAACCCCGCCTGAACTAGGCCGTTCAAAGCTCGGCAAAAGCCCACTCCGAACTGATGCCCAGCGAAGGCTGAGGTTCATACGCACAGGCGTTTCAGAAACGCCGCAGGTTCGAATGACCCCATGCGGTCGCGGATGGCGAACATTATCGCGTTGCTTCATCTAACGAGATTATGGACCCCAGCCTTCGCTGGGGATCAGTCAGCAGCCACTCACCACCACTTCACCTGAGCGTCGGTCAGCAGTTCGTAGCCGTCATCGGTGACGACCACCGTTTCCTCGAAATCGCCGACATAACCCATGTGGCGCACGCTGCGTTCGACACAGAGCACCATGTTCTTTTCCAGAACTGTGTGGTCGCTTTCGATCAGCCAGGGTGAATCCCAGCCCAGGCCGACGCCGTGGCCAAAACCCTTGAAGGCACCTTCGAACTCGAAACCCAGGCTTTCCAGCTTTTCACGCCCCACGCGTGCCACGTGGGATGCCGTCACGCCGGGCCGGATCTCGGCCATGGCGGCCTGCACGGCCAGCATCGGGCCCTCGAAGACGCGGATCTGCTCGGCTGTGGCGTTGCCGATCGGTTTGGAGCGGGCGTGGTCGAAGAAGTAGCCATCGACCGCGCCAGAAATACCACAATGGAACCACTGGCCGTCTTCCAGGGCTTCCGTGCTGCCCCAGGTCGGAAAGCTTGTTGCCACCATGGTCGGGTTGTTGCCGCCCCGGCCCGAAGACATGAAATTGTTGTAGAGAATGCCGCCGTTGGTCGCGAGCACCTCCATGCCCGTCGCCACGACTTCACCATGGGTACAGCCGGCCTCGGCCTTCTTCAGCATGGCTTCGGTCGCGCGTGAGCCAACCTGGGAGGCATGGCGCAGCTTCTCGATCTCGGCGGGTGACTTGATCATGCGGATGCGGCCCAGCAGTTCATCAGCAGGCACCCACTCGATGTCGGGATAGGCCGCCGCCAGCTTGGCATGCACACTCCAGGGCAGGGTATCGCTGCCCACGACCCCGACCTTGCCTTCCGTAAGGCCGGCGCTTTTCAGGGATTCAATGACCAAGGCGATGACATCGCCTGTCACCACGACCCGATCGATCGCCATTTCCTCATCACGCTTGGGTTTGTCATCGGCGACCAGGATCGGCTCACCCTCAACGGGCAAAACAACAAACGCATGGGCGCGTGCCGTCCATTCGCCGGGTACATCAGGGATGAACGGGAACCGCGTATAGAAGTTGGTGAGGTACTTCACGTCGCCATAACGATCCGTCGTGCCGCCGCCGCGCGAGCAGACCACAAGCCCCGCCAATCCCGCTTTCTCTGCAGCATGGCGTACCCGCGCGCGCCGCTCGACAAACTCCTGGGGTGGAACCTTGATCATGATGAAGCCTCCTGAATGGCGCGCCAGACCTTCATGGGCGTGGCGGGCATGTCGAGATGGTCGATGCCCAGCGGTGAAAGTGCGTCCAGCAGGGCATGCATGACGGCGGGTGGTGCACCGATAGCGCCGGCCTCGCCGTTGCCCTTGGCACCCAGCGGATTGCGGGGCGTGGGGACGGAGATGCGGTCGGTTTCGATCATCGGCAGGTCGCTCGCTCTGGGCAGGCGGTAATCCATGAAGGTGCCGGTTAGAAGTTGCCCGCTTTCGGGGTCATAAACGGTCTCTTCGGCCAGCGCCTGACCGATACCCTGGGCGACGCCGCCATGGACCTGGCCATCGACCAGCAGCGGATTGATGACCGTGCCGACATCATCAACCGCCAGGAAACGCAACAGTTCCACAGTTCCGGTTTCAGGATCGACTTCCAGCTCACAGACATGGGTGCCGTTGGGAAATGTCGGCCCGTCCTGGGGCTTGAAGCTGCCGATGACCTGAAAGCCCGGCTCCTCGCCCGGTGGCAGGCTTGCCGTGTCATAGGATTTGCGCGCCACTTCGGCCAGACTCATCGTGCGGTCGGTGCCGGCAATGCGGAAGGTACCATCCTCAAAATCAATATCACCTTCTGCGGCTTCCATCAGATGGCCCGCAATGCGCCGCCCCTTCTCGATCGCCTTTTCCACCGTGATCTGACAGGCGCTGCCCGCCACGGCGATGAAGTTGGAGCCGCCATTGCCGGAGCCATACGGCACAAGGTCGCTGTCGCCCTGGCGCACGCGGATGTTTTCGGGCGCAATGCCCAGTCCCCCTGCAACAATCTGGGTATAGGCCGTTTCATGTCCCTGCCCGTTGGTCTGGGTGCCCACAGCCAGTGTGACACCACCGGCGGGGTCAATGCGCAGGTCGACCATATCGGGGCCACCGCCACCGCAACGGTCCAGCATGCCGCAGACCCCCAGACCACGCAGACGTCCGCGCCCCTTTGCTTCCATGCGCCGTGCCTCAAAGCCATCGGCATCAACAGATTCCAGAGCCATCTCCAGATGACGGCCGAAATCGCCGCAGTCATAAATCAGACCCACCCCGGTATCGTGAGGGAAGAGATCCGGCGTGATGACATTGCGGCGGCGTATCTCACCCTGCGAAAGGCCGAACTGCCGTGCCGCCTTATCGAGCACACGTTCCAGCAGATAGGCCGTCTCGGGCCGCCCGGCGCCACGGTAGGCATCGATGGGCACGGTATTGGTCATCACACCCCGTACATGGGTGTGGAGGGCCGGAATATTGTAGAGACCCGAACCCACCGCCGTGGACGCCAGGGTCGCCACAAACGGCATGAACTGGGAGACATAGGCGCCAAAGTCGGCCGCCATTTCGACCTGCAGACCGGTAATGCGACGATCGGCATCAAAACCCATGCGCCCGGTCATCAAGCGGTCACGGCCCTGAATATCGCTGACAAAACTCTCGCTGCGGTCTGCCGTCCACTTCACGGGCCTGCGCCAGCGCCGGGCCGCAACCAGCGCCAGCACGTATTCGTGAAACAGGAAGTTCTTCATGCCGAAGGCGCCACCGACATCGCCGGTCACGATGCGCAGCTCGCCGGGCGCGATCTTCAGGACATGTTCAGCCAGCGGCTTCGAGAGTTTGTGCGGCCCCTGGGAACAGACATGGAGTGTGAAATGCGCTGTTGCTGAATCATATTCGGCAAGCGCTGCGCGCGGTTCCATGGGTGCAACAACGACACGGTTGTTGGTGACCGTCAGCTCAACCACGGAATCGGCGCTCTCCACCGCGGCTCGCGCTGCGGCGGGGTCACCGACATCCCAGTCCAGCACCACGTTGCCAGGTGCCTGGGGCCAGATTTCAGGAGCATCGGGTGCAATGGCCCGCACGATTCCAACCACCGCATCACGCGGCTCGTAATCAACCTCGATCAGTTCGGCAGCATCGCGCGCGGCCAGATAGGTTTCGGCAACAACAAAGGCAACAGGCTCTCCGACATGGCGTACCCGTTCGCCTGCCAGTACGGGATGGGGCACATAGGGCATGGGCGTGCCGTCACTGTTGTTGATCTTGCCCATGACCGGCAGATCGCCCAGACCTTCACTGGAGATAGTGTCGGCTGTCAGAATCCCGATGACGCCCGGCGCTTCAAGCGCGGCCTCAATACTGATGGCCGTGATATCGGCATGGGCATGGGGCGAACGCAGGGCAAAGCCGTGGGCCTGTCCCGCTATGCTGACATCATCAGCGTAACGCCCCAGACCCCTGACCAGCTTGGGGTCTTCCGTGCGCGGGTTGGGCTGACCAATACCGAATTGCATATGTATTCTTCTCCGTCAGATCGCTTCGGTGATCGCCTTGCCGAGTTCGGTCGTGTTGGCCTGTCCGCCCAGATCGGGTGTCAGTGCACCCGGTTCCTTCAGCACGGCCTCAATGGCCGTCATCATGTCTGCGGCGGCTTCCGGATGGCCCAGATGTTCCAGCATCATCGCACCAGACCATATCTGGCCGATCGGATTGGCGATGCCCTGGCCTGCGATATCTGGCGCCGAACCATGGACCGGCTCGAACATGCTGGGCGCGGTCTTGGCCGGATTGATGTTGGCGCTGGGCGCAATGCCGATGGAACCAGCCACCGCAGGCCCCAGATCAGACAGGATGTCGCCGAACAGGTTCGATCCCACCACAACATCGAACCAGTCGGGATGACGCACAAAATGGGCGGTGAGAATATCCACATGATACTTGTCATGGTTCACATCAGGAAAATCAGCGCCCACGAGCTTCAACCCGTTCGTCCCAGAACGGCATGGTGTGGAAAATGCCGTTGGATTTGGTCGCCGATGTCAGGTGTTTCTTGGGCCGGCTCTGGGCCAGCTCAAAGGCGTAACGCAGAATGCGGTCCGTGCCCTTGCGCGTGAAGATGCTGGCCTGCTGGGCCAGTTCGTCATCGGTGCCTTCGTAAAGCCTGCCGCCGATCTGGGAATATTCGCCCTCGACATTCTCGCGCACGACCCAGAAGTCAATTTCCTCAGGCGTGCGGTTGGCCAGCGGACAAGGCACGCCTTCAAACAGGCGCACGGGGCGGATATTGGCGTACTGGCCCATGGCACGGCGGATCGGGATCAGCAGCCCCCAGAGCGAGATGTGATCGGGCACGCCGGGCCAGCCGACGGCGCCCAGATAGATCGCATCAAAGGCCCGCAATTGTTCCAGCCCGTCTTCGGGCATCATGCGGCCGGTATTGGCGTAAACTTCACAGGACCAACCGAACTCAACCCACTCAAAGCTGACGCCGTGGCGCGCACCGGCAGCCTCGACCGCGCGCATGCCCTCGGGCATGACTTCCTTGCCGATGCCGTCGCCGGCAATCACCGCAATTCTATGGGTTGTCATGGATCTAGTTTCCCTTGAACACGGCAGGCCGCTTTTCCAGGAAGGCATCGACGCCTTCCTTGTAGTCGTGGCTTTGCGCCGCTTCATTTTGGAGCTTGGCTTCCAGCGCCAGCTGATCGTCCAGGCTGTTATCCATCGACGCATTGAGCGCCTGCTTCATTTTGGCAAAGGCCGCTGTCGGGCCCTGCGCCATGGTGCGCGCC